>JBJMTV010000015.1:0-173054 GCA_045811525.1 Xanthobacteraceae bacterium
ATGCAGCCATTGGCGAAGCAAATGACGTAAGGCCCGGTCATCGGCTGGCCATTGTCCACGATCACCCGCGTGCCGGGCTGGATCGACATTCCCAGCGGCAGCGTGACACGCAAAACCTTTTTCTGCTCGCCCTCGGGCTCGATCAGCACCGCCGCCACGACAGGCATGCCGGACTCAACCCGCCCGTCCTTGCCGGTAAAACAAACCTGTTTGGCATTCGCCTCCTGCCCCTTGAGGCAGAATTTAGTCCAGGGCGAGAAGATCAGCTGTGGCTGCTCGCCCCCTGCCGCGGGGGCTTGCGGCTGTGCTGCCGGAGGCTCGGCCTGCTTGGCTTTGGGCGCAGCCTTCGCTGGAGCCTTGGGCGCGGGAGGCGCCGGCGGTGTCTGCGCCAGCGCAGCAACCAGACCAAAACTCGCCGTCAACAAGCTCGCTAATGCCGCAACGGCAATGACGCGTGTGACTGAATGGGCCGGTCCGGGTACCAACCGTTGATGCATTGCCCTCGTCCTCTGACTGACCCATCCAGCGCTGGCCGAACGGTGCCCCCACACTCGATCGTCCGATTAATAGGGTGTGTCGGCACGAAATGAGGCGGGAGCGTGACGCCGTGCGTGGCGCCTGATCATTTCGCGCGGCTTCCCCCTTTGACGCCACAAAGCGGCCAAAGCTAGCCTTTGGCGTGATCCGAATGATTGCACAAAGGCGATTCGCAGACCTGTTCAGCGGGGCAGGCTTTCCGCTGCACGGGCATCGGCCGGGGGTGCATGCGCCCGCTGCAGCCTGTCGGGCCCGCAACGCGTCTTTCGCTCTGGTGCTCGTCACTGCATGCGCCTTGCAGCCAAGCGGCACAGCACGATCGGCCGAGCCGCGCCACGCGATCGCCATGCACGGCGAGCCGGCTTTGCCGTCAGACTTTGTCCACTTCCCTTATGCCAATCCAGCGGCGCCGAAAGGGGGACGCCTCGTGCAAGGTGTCGGAGGCACCTTCGACAGTTTGAATCCTTACATCGTCAAGGGTCTGCCCGCGCACGGCTTGCGCGGACCATTCCTCAGCGATGTGCTCAGCGGGCATGTCGTCGAGCGGCTGATGGTCCGTGGATATGACGAGCCGTTCACGCTCTACGGGCTGCTGGCGAAGACAGTGGAAACCGATGCCGAGCGCAGCTACGTCGTGTTCGAGCTTAATCCGCTCGCACTTTTCTCCGACGGTCAGGCAGTCACTGCTGATGACGTCATCTTTTCCTGGCAGCTGTTGCGCGACAAGGGACGCCCGAACTACCGATACTATTATGCCAAGGTAACGCGAGCCGAGCGCCTTGGCGTGCGCACTGTCCGGTTCGACCTGGCGGCGGCGCATGACCGCGAGCTGGCGCTGATCCTCGGACTCATGCCGATCCTGCCAAAGCACGCCACCAGCGTGGAAAGCTTCGAGGAAACCTCGCTCGTTCCGCTCGTCGGCAGCGGCCCTTACATCATTGCCCAAGTCGACCCCGGCAAGAGCCTCGTTCTCAAACGCAACGACGCCTATTGGGGCCGCGAGCTTGCGGTCAATCGCGGATTTTGGAATTTCGACGAAATCCGCTTCGACTACTACCGCGAGGCCAATACCTATCACGAGGCATTCAAGCGCGGCCTGTTCGACATGCGCGGCGAAAGCGACCCTGGCCGTTGGCAGACCATCTACGATTTTCCCGCCGTGCGGGACGGGCGCGTGGTGAAGGAGGCGTTCGTAACAGCGCTGCCGAAGGCCAGCAGCTATTTCGTATTCAATACCCGGCGCGCCGTGTTCGCTGACATTCGGGTGCGCGAGGCGATTTCCCTGCTGTTCGACTTCGAATGGATGAACCGCAGTTATTTCTTCAATCTTTACCGCCGCACGGGAAGCTTCTTCGAGGGCTCTGAGCTCTCGGCTCACGGGCGCCCGGCCGATGCACGCGAGCGCGCCTTACTTGCTCCATTTGCGGAGGCGGTTCGCCCCGATGTGCTCGAGGGTACCTGGTCGCCGCCGGTCAGCGACGGGTCGGGGCGTGATCGCAATCTGCTCAAGCGTGCGCTCGAGCTTTTGCGTGCTGCCGGCTACGAGTTGCGCGGTACCGAGCTTGTCGACCGGCGCAATGGGCGACGCTTGAGCTTCGAGATCATGCTCTCCAATCGTGACGACGAGCGCATAGCCTCGCTGTTCGCGCAAAGCTTGCGGCGCGCTGGCGTCGCGATGCAGATCAGGCCGGTCGACGCTGTCCAGTACGAAACGCGTCGCATCGCCTTCGACTTCGACATGATCATCAATCGGTGGGACGAGTCACTTTCGCCGGGCAACGAGCAGGCCTTCTATTGGAGCTCCGCTGCCGCCGATCAGAACGGCAGTCGCAACTACATGGGAGCAAAAAGTGCGGGGGTCGACGCCATGATTGACGCGCTGCTCAATGCCACCAGCCGAGATGATGTGGTGACGGCGGTGCGAGCGCTCGATCGGGTGCTGATCTCAGGACAGTACGTCGTGCCGTTGTTCCACCTACCCGAGCAGTGGATGGCACGTTGGACCCGCATTCAACGGCCAGCCAGGAGTTCGCTTTCCGGTCCGGTGCCGGAAACCTGGTGGGAGGAACGCCAGGAGCGGCGCTAGCAGCAGCAGGACCAATGGGTTTCGTCGGCTTGGCGGCGATCCCCGTGGCAGCGCGCGCATCACGTTGGCTCTTCGTTAACAGCCCCTCGCTAGGCTCACTACCCGGTCCGCTCCAATCGGCTGGTATCGTGGCGCTCCTGGGTCCAATGGTTGTGGTTGCCGAGCATTCGGCAGCCGATTTGCTCGACATGCTCAGCGCCGCCGGCGCCTCCCCGTCGTAGAAGCGCGGTGGGCCGACGCGCCTGCCGCAATTGCCGAAATACAGCCGGTCGCAGTCGCCCTTGGCGCTCTGCAACAACCGCCGGCCGAGCGTCATGTTCGCGCAGTCATGCATTGCATTGAGACGCGCGGCGGGCCCGTGATGCCGGTGATTGCCCTGATCGAGGAGGAAAACGCTATTCTTCCAGAGGCCCTCGCAATCGGGCTCGATGACAGCGCCGAGCGGCTGATCGCCCGGTTGCGCTCAGCACTGCGGGTGCGCACCTTGCATGCAACAGTGCTGCGGCGCGCGCACACCGCCGGAGTAAAAAAGGGCATCCCCACCTGCATTCCGGCCGATCTCCTCGATGATGCCACCGTGCTCTGCGTCGGTCGCGGTGGGTCGTATCCGGCACTCTCGGTCGCAATTGGCGAGCGCGTGGGACTGATCGGCGCGCTGAGCATCGAGACAGCCGCTCGCTATCTCAATGCACGCGACGTTGATGGGGTGGTGATCGGCGACGGTTTGGGCGCTCGTGTCGTGGAAGCACTGCTGACGGTCCTGGCAGAAGATGCCCGGTTCCGTGATCTTCCCATAGCCGTTCTGAATAACAGCGTGTCCGATGATGAGCGGCTTCCAAATCTGGTGCGGGTCGTAGGCGACGCAACGCGCCTCGTCGATCGCATCTTGCCATTCGTCCGCTTGCAGGCATTCGAGAGCGCGCTCAAACGCGTGCTCTCGTCATTGGAGACGGATGGTGTGGTCGATTCCGCCACCGGCCTACTCGGCGCCGCCGCGTTCTGGCGTGATCTCGAACGAGCGGTGCAAGAGACCGAAAAGACCGGCAGCGCGCTTTCGGTGGCGCGATTTTCCTTCGAAGGAATGAGCGATCGGCGCTCCTATATCGATGCGGCCCGATTGTTCAGCCGCCTGGTGCGTAACATTGATTTCGCCTGTCGCGAGCAGGACGGCTCGATACTCGCGGCCTTCACCGAAACCGACCTGCGCAGTGCCCATGTGGTAGCACGGCGGATCGCGAACGTTCTGCGGGAGGTCGTGCTCGCGCCGGACCGGCGCAGCATCCGACCGACAATCACACTCGCCACATTGAAGCCGACGGACAATCTGTCTACCTTGGTAGCGCGCGTCGGCGCTTATCCGAAGGTTGCCGGCGCCTGACCCTGCGCCTAACTTACTGTGGTGTCCTTCCCGGAAGGAGGCTGCCATGACTCTGCCTATTGACGTCGTATCGGACGTCGTCTGCCCATGGTGCTTCATTGGCAAACGCCGCCTGGAAAAGGCGATTGCGCTCAGGCCCGACATTGCTGTTGCAGTACGGTTCCGGCCGTATTTCCTCAATCCCTGGGTGCCGCGCCAAGGCATGAGCCGCGACGAATATCTGACGACCAAGTTCGGGTCACCCGAGCGCTATCGAAACATGGCCCAGCGGGTCGCGGCTGCTGCTGCTGCCGAGGGGCTGCATTACGAGGTCGATGCCATCAAACGTCAGCCCAATACGCTCGACTGTCATCGCCTCATTCACTGGGCCGGCACTGATGGTGCGCGCATGAAGCAGCGTCTCATGGAGCTTTATTTTTCCGAGGGAGGCGATCTGACGGATCGCGATGTGCTCGTCCGGGCAGCGGCCGATTGCGGTCTGGATGCTGGGCTCGTTCATAAGAGGTTGGCCACGGACGAGGACGTGGACAACATCACTGCGGACGCGGAGTCCGCTAAACAGGCCGGCATCCACGGCGTGCCCTGCTTTATCTTCGGGGATCGTCTGGCGGTGCAGGGCGCCCAGTCACCCGAGCACCTTGCCCGTGCAATCGAACGAGCCGCCAACGAGCGCGCCCGCAACAAGCGGCCGAATAGGTCACAGCAGCTGACCGCGGGCGAAGCGCAGCGCGAGTACGAGGACCACAGTCGCCGCAATCCATGAGGCGACGATCCGCACGCCGATGCGCTGCCAGTCGCGCGTCGTGTGGGCCGCAAGGCTGGCAAATGCAGCGAAACCAAGCACGACGACAACGGCCGCAACGATCATGGTCGCGATGGCAATCCTGATGGAGATCGCCTGTGGTGCGATGTCGAGCCCCAGCGCCATACCCCCGGTAAAGGCGAGTGCCGAAGAAACAAAGAACGGCAACGGCTTGCCCACAATCACGAGCGCTGCCGTTACGCCCGCGATTGCGAGCAGGACGTCACCCGCTGAGCTTTGACTGAACCCTGCCGCAACAGCCGCGAGTCCTGGAACCATTCCGATCGTGAAGGGAGCGACGACGCTGGCGTGCCAACGACCGCTGCAGGGGCCAGCCAGCAGGCCCAACGCAACGATGCCCAACACATGGGCGGGGGCCGTTATCATCTCCAGCACTGCGGCCAAGAAGCTGCCGGTCATCCAATGCCAGTCAGGTAAAGAACGCCGGCCAACGCAACCGCGAGACCGGCGGCGCGTACGGCGATGCGACCGACAGGCCAGCGCGCGACTTGTCCGAAGGCGATGCCCGTCAAATGTAGAGCTCCGGTTGCGACCACAAACCCCGCGAAGTAAGCGACCACATCTCCGCCGGGCGGCAACTCGGCGCCATGCGCGTAGCCGTGAAAGATTGCAAACGTACCGACCAGTGCGACAGCGACCACAAGCGGCGGCTGCGCTGCCAGCGCGACCATTAGTCCGAGCACGACCGCGGACAATGGGATCCCGGTGTCGACGGCCGGCAAAGGAACCGCGAAAATGGCTAAGACCCCTCCCCCTGCCATCACCAGCGGGAAAAAGATTGGCAAGAGCCAGACGGCCGGAGCGCCGAGGAACGCGCCCCAGAGGCCGACTGCAAGCATAGCGACGAGATGATCAGGACCGAACAGCGGATGCGCAAAGCCGCCAGCAAAACCACCGCTCACATTGGCGGCGTGTGCAAGGGCGGGTGACTCAGCGCCGAGCAGGAGCACCAGGACTGGGAGCACACCGAAAACACATAGTGCACCCCGCGAGCTCCACAGGAATGGTACGGCCGTAGAGTCAGGCTGCCTTGGCCGGCTGCGCCAAAGAGACGAGATCGCGCAACACCGCCGACGTGCCGCGCAGCCGCTCCTCCGGCGCTTCCCAATCATCGAAAAAGACAACCTTCATGTCGGGACGCACCCGCGCGGCCGTGCCCTGGTTGCGAATATAGGCCACCAGTCGCTCCGGATTGACGAAACTGTTGTCGCGGAAAGTGACCACGGCGCCCTTCGGACCGGTCTCGATGCGCTCGACATTGGCCTGTCGGCACAACGCCTTGATGGCCACGATCTGCAGCAGATGCTCGACCTCTACTGGCAGCGGGCCGAAGCGGTCCACCAATTCGGCTCCGAACGCCTCGATCTCGCGCTCGTCGTCGATCTCAGCCAATCGGCGGTAAAGGGCGAGCCGTACCGACAGGTCGGCTACGTAATCCTCTGGGATCATCACTGGCATACCAATGGTGATCTGGGGCGACCATTTGTCCGCAACCGGGGAGATCATGCCGGCCTTGATGCCCGCCACCGCCTCCTCGAGCATCTGCTGATAGAGCTCGAAGCCCACCTCCTTGATGTGGCCCGACTGCTCCTCGCCCAGCAGATTGCCGGCCCCCCGAATGTCGAGGTCGTGTGAGGCAAGCTGAAAGCCTGCGCCCAAAGTATCGAGCGACTGCAACACCTTGAGCCGTCGTTCGGCTTGCAGGGTGATTTTGCGCGCCTCCGGCAAGGTGAACAGCGCGTAGGCGCGCTGCTTCGAGCGGCCAACGCGTCCGCGCAGCTGGTAGAGCTGTGACAGCCCGAAACGGTCGGCGCGGTGCACGATCAGCGTATTGGCACTCGGAATGTCTAAACCGGATTCAATGATCGTCGTCGACAACAATGCGTCGTACTTGCCATCGTAAAACGCCGCCATGATGTCCTCGAGCACACGCGACGGCATTTGCCCGTGAGCGACTGCGACCCGCATTTCCGGCACATGCCGGTCGAGGAACTCTTTGGCTCCGGCAAGGTCCTCGATGCGCGGACACACGTAGAAGGCCTGCCCGCCGCGATAGCGCTCACGCAACAGCGCCTCGCGGACCGTGACCCGGTCAAACGGCGTCACGAAGGTGCGCACAGCCAAGCGGTCCACCGGCGGAGAGGCGATAATGGAAAGGTCGCGCACACCGGAAAGTGCGAGCTGCAATGTGCGCGGAATGGGTGTGGCCGTGAGCGTGAGCACGTGCACCTCGGCGCGAAGCTGTTTGAGGCGCTCCTTGTGCGCAACCCCGAAATGCTGCTCCTCATCAACGACGAGCAAACCGAGATCCCGGAATTTGATGCCCTTTCCGAGCAGCGCGTGGGTGCCGACCACGATGTCGATAGTGCCGTCGGCCAAGCCTTTCTTCACCTCGGCAAGCTCCTTGGCGGAAACGAGCCGGGAGGCCTGTCCGACCCGGAGCGGAAATCCGCGAAACCGGTCGGTGAAGGTCTTGGTGTGCTGGCGTGCCAGCAACGTCGTGGGCACGACGACCGCCACCTGCTTCCCGCCAAGCGCAGCGACGAAAGCAGCGCGAAGCGCCACCTCCGTCTTGCCGAACCCGACGTCGCCGCAAATCAGCCGGTCGACAGGTCGGCCCGCAGCGAGCTCTGACAAAACCACATCGATCGCGGCTTGCTGGTCTTCGGTTTCCTCATACGGAAAGCCGGCGCAGAACTCGTCATATGGACCTTGCTCGGTGACGAGCCGCGGCGCTTCGCGCAGCTGCCGCTCGGCGGCAATCTTGATCAGCTCATTGGCGATCTCGCGGATGCGGTTCTTCATCCGCGCCTTGCGTGCTTGCCAGGCGCCTCCACCGAGCCGGTCCAGCTCGACATGCGCTTCCTCTGAGCCGTAGCGCGAGAGAAGCTCAATGTTCTCCACCGGCAGGAACAGCTTGTCGCCGCCCGCATAATGGATCTCCAGGCAGTCGTGCGGCGCACCGGCTGCCTCTATGGCCCGCAAGCCCACAAAACGCCCGATCCCATGATCGACATGCACGACGAGGTCGCCCGCGGCGAGGCTCGTCACTTCGGCAATGAAGTTTTCGGCGCTCCGGGAACTGCGCCGACGTCGCACCAGCCGGTCGCCGAGGATGTCCTGCTCGCCGATAACGGCAACATCAGACGTTTCGAAGCCGCCTTCCAGACCGAGCACCGCGAGAGCAACCTGCTGCCGCGGCAAGGCGATGGCCTCGTCCCACGAGCGAACCGGGGAAAGGTTGGCAAGGCCGTGATCGGCAAGCACGTGGCTCATGCGGTCGCGTGCCCCTTCGCTCCAGAGCGCGATAACGACGCGCTTTCCGGCAGCGTGGAGCGCGCTCACATGCGCGCTGACGGCAGCAAAGACGTTGCGGCCGGGCTCCGCGCGCTCGGACGCGAAGTTATGGCCCTGCTTGGTACCGGCATCGAACACCGGCTCTGCCCCGTCAGCGACAGCGAAAGGGGTAAGCTGCACACGAGCCGCGCTGCCGTGCCGCTCGCGCCATTCGGCCTCGGCGAGGTAAAGACGGGCAGGCGGTAACGGGCGGTATGGCGGCCCGGCTCCGCGCTCGGCCAGCACCTGCTGGCGTGCCTCGTAGAAATCCGTGATCTGTGTCAGGCGCTCGCGTGCCGCATCTTCGACCAGCGGCTCGAGGAGAAGTGGCGAGCCCGGCACATAATCGAAGAGCGTGTCCATCCGCTCATGAAACAGCGGCAGCCAGTGCTCCATGCCGTTATGGCGGCGTCCCTCGCTGACCGCATGATAAAGAGCATCGTCCGGGGTCGGCGCGCCGAATGCCTCCACATAACCGACCCGAAAACGTTTGATACTGTCCGTGGTCAGCTGGAATTCGGCAACGGGCACCAGGTCGAGGGCGCGCAGCTGGTCAGTGGTGCGCTGGCTCTCAGGATCGAAACTACGGATCGTCTCGAGAGTATCGCCAAAGAAATCGAGCCGCACCGGGTCAATCATGCCAGGTGGAAACAGGTCGATGATTCCGCCGCGCACCGCATAATCACCGCTTTCACGCACGGTCGAAGCGCGGATGAATCCATTGAGCTCGAGCCATTGCACGATCCCGTCCATCGCCAGCACGTTTCCGGGCGCCATCGAGAGCGACTGCTTCGCGAGGAGAGCACGCGGGGGCACGCGCTGGAGCGCCGCATTGACGGTCGTGAGGACGATGAGCGGCCGGTCATTCCCTTTTAATCGCAACAGCCGCGATAGCGTGATCATGCGCTGGGCGACGGACCCGGCGTGCGGAGACACACGGTCATACGGCAAGCAGTCCCAGGCCGGGAATTCGAGGACGGCAGCATCGGGAGCGAAAAAAGCCAATGCACGGGCGAACGCTGCCATGCGCGGGCCATCGCGACAGATGACGGTCAAGCTGGTTGCTTGCGTTCGGGCGCGCGCAGCGACTGCGCGGGCGAGATCAGCGGCGACCAAGCCCTCGGCGCCATCGGCCACGCTGGCGAACGTGACCGCTCGCCCAGGAATGAGAAGGTCGGCGGGGTTGCGCGAAAGTCTCATCTCGCCCCGTCGATTAAAATCGCACACGCGGCGCAACAGCGCGGTGTCATAGGATTGCGGCACCCTCCCCTCTCCCGTGACCCAGGAAAGGAGCTCACCGTCCTCGACCTCGAGCAGGCGCTCGAACTGGTAGACCTCGGCCTCGCTCAGGTCCGCGAGGAGAGCATCAGCGAAGCCGCCCATTATGAGGTCGACCTCCCGCATTCCGCGACGCCAAGCCCGGAACAGGAGCTTGCGGCGGCGGGGATCGAGGCCCTCACTGGAACGAGTCGTCATCTGTGCATTGCCGCTCGCGAACGCCAAAAGCCCGGACGGGCCGGGCGCCGTGTCATATAGCGATGCCGCTCAATGATGTCAGCGGGCCCGCAAGCCCGCAGAGAAGAAATCGGTGGGCGAGCATTGCCAGCCCGTCGCGCGCGCACGAGCATCGCCCGCCTTTCTCTGGAACGCCATGCGGCCGAGCCTTCTCAATCCGCTGTTCGCTGTCATTACAGCATTGCCAGGCGTGGGACCGAAGCTCGAAAAGGTCTACCGTCGGCTCCTCGGCCGCGACGACGTTCCGCGGGTGATCGACCTCGTCTTCCACCTGCCGAGCAGGGCCATCGACCGCCGGTCCCGCCCGAAGCTGCGCGATGTGGAGCCTGACACCGTGGTCACGGTCGCTGTGACGGTCGACCGGCACCGTCCACCCCCGCCGGGACGCTGGCGCAGTCCGTATCAGATCTACGCAAGCGACGACACGGGCGACCTTGTCCTCACATTCTTCAACGCACGCCGCGATTACCTGGAGCGCCTCTTACCGACGGGCGAGCGCCGTTACGTGTCCGGCACCGTGCGCCTCTATGACCACATGCTGCAGATGGTTCACCCGGATCGCATCGTCTCGGATGCAGACCTCAGCACGCTCCCGCTGCTGGAGCCGGTGTATCCCCTCACCGAAGGCTTGAGCCACCATCAGCTCCGGCGCGTGGTGGAAGCCGCACTCGCCCGAGTGCCGGAGGTGCCGGAATGGCAGGATCCGACTTGGGTCGCGCGCGAGCGCTTTCCCACCTTTACACAGGCTTTGCTGAGCCTGCACCGGCCTGTTGAGGCGGGTGATCTCCTTCCTGAAGGGCGGGCCTGGTCGCGACTGGCCTATGACGAGTTCCTTGCTGGCCAGCTCGCCCTCGCTCTGGTGCGCGCACATCTGCGTAGGCCCGCCGGGCGCGCGACAATCCCCACGGGACATGTGCGGAGAAAGCTGATTGAGGCGCTCCCGTATTCGCTCACACCTTCGCAAAGCCGCGCAGTGGCTGAGATCGTCGAGGATCTGGTCAAGCCGGAGCGCATGCTTCGCCTGCTGCAGGGCGACGTCGGGTCGGGGAAGACGGTTGTGGCGCTCCTTGCAGCAGCGGCGGTCATCGAGGCCGGGAGGCAGGCCGCATTGATGGCGCCAACCGAGCTGCTCGCACGACAGCACCTCAACACGATCGCGCCGCTTGCAGAGGCTGCCGGCATCAATGTCGCCATTCTCACCGGCCGCGAGCGTGGTCGCGAGCGCACCGCAGTCCTCGGTCGCCTCGCGCTCGGAGAGATCGACGTCCTGATCGGCACCCACGCGCTGTTTCAGGACGATGTTGCATTCCATGACCTCGCACTCGCCGTTGTCGACGAGCAGCATCGGTTCGGCGTGCACCAACGCTTGGCGCTGGCCAAGAAAGGCGAGGCCGTCGACATGCTGGTGATGACCGCGACGCCAATCCCGCGCACGCTGGTCTTGACCTATTTCGGCGACATGGATGTCTCCGAGCTGCGCGAGAAGCCGGCCGGCCGCCAGCCAGTCGATACGCGGACGATCCCCCTCGACCGCCTGCCGGAGATTGTCGAAGCCGTCGGTCGCGCGCTGGCAGAGGGCCGCCGCGTCTACTGGGTATGCCCTCTGGTAGAGGAATCGGAGAATACCGATCTCGCGGCCGCCGAGGACAGGTTCGCTGCCCTGCAGCAGCACTTCCATGACTGCGTTGATCTGCTGCACGGCCGCATGAAGGGCGTGGACAAGGACCGCGCCATGGCGTGCTTTGCCGCGGGTGAAACGCGCCTTCTCGTTGCCACGACCGTCATCGAGGTCGGCGTCGACGTGCCCGAGGCGACGGTCATGGTGATCGAGCACGCCGATCGTTTCGGATTGGCGCAGCTGCACCAGTTGCGCGGCCGCATTGGGCGCGGAGCTGAGCGATCCACCTGCCTGCTGCTGTACAAGAATCCGCTCGGCCCGATCGCCAAGGCGCGACTGAACATCATGCGCGAGACGGAGGATGGCTTCCGCATTGCGGAGGAGGATCTGAAACTGCGGGGCGAAGGTGACGTGCTGGGCATCCGCCAATCGGGAATGCCCGGCTTCCGCCTTGCTCGCATCGAAACGCACGGCAAGCTCATCGGGGCGGCACGCGACGAGGCTTCGCTCATCCTCGCGCGTGATCCCGCCCTCGGGTCAGAGCGCGGGCAAGCTCTGCGTCATCTTCTGTATCTATTCGAGCGGGATGAGGCGATCAGGCTCATTCGGGCGGGGTGAGGTCCGGATGCCTCTATGACGGCACAGCGGCAAGCGGGTCCGGACCGAATCGGTTCGGCCCCAGCGTGCCGCGCGCGCAGTACCAGATGATGAGAATGATCCAGCCGATGATCGGTATGAACCACAACAGCACCCACCAGCCGCTGCGATCCGTGTCATGCAATCGACGCACCGTCACGGCGATGCCGGGCAGAAGCAAAGCAAGACCGACGAGGCTGCTGATGGGGGTTATGTCCGAGTGAGAAAAAGCCACCTGGTCGATAATGCTTGCAGCAATGGAGAGGAGGACGGCGAACAAGAACCAGTACCAGAACGCCGAGCGTGATGCCCGCCCGGTGAAATTTACGTAGTTCTGGAATCCTGATGAAATTGCCTCGCCGAATGTCATAGAATCACCCCCACACCGCTGCTAATGGGGAGCTTAGCATGCTTTTCGGTGGCTCCAACCGATAGCGGTGCTATTTCGCCGGCACCACGCTGCGCTTCGTTTGCAGGAGATGAGCCGCCTGCGCAGTCTCGGCAACTCCCGAGAGTTTCTTCTGCTGATCAGAGCTGCCGGGCTGCACCATCCCTGCCGACATAAGCAGGGTCATTGCTGCTTCTACCGTGATGTCGATATCCACGACGTCACGCCTGGGCACGTAGAAGAAGAAGCCGGTGGTCGGATTTGGCGTGCAGGGCATGAAAGCTGCCACGTGCTCGGTGTCCGGGAGCTGCCGGGCGATGTCGGCGCTGGCGGAATTGGAGAGAAACACGAGTGACCACATCCCCGGTGTGGGAAACTCGACAAGCCCCACGCGACGAAAGCTCGAGCCGGTCTTGGAGAACAGGGTTTCAAAAATCTGCTTGAGGCTCTTATAGATTGGCCGCACGACGGGCATGCGATTGAGGATGTACTCGCCAGCCTCGACAAACTTGCGCCCGACCAAGTTCGCAGTGAGAAAGCCCAGCAGCGTGAGTGCGCTCAAGGCGATGACGAGGCCAGTGCCGGGAACCTTCACCGGCAGATAGGTATCCGGCCGATACGCAGTCGGAATTAAGGGCCGTACCAGGTCATCTACCCAGGTGACAAACCACCAGGTCAGATTGAGCGTGATGTAGAGCGGCCCTACCAGGATGAGACCGGTCAGGAAATAATTGCGCAGCCGTACAATGAGACCCCGATAGAGCGGCACTGGCCGCTCCGGGGCACGGTCAGCCGGCGGCACCAAGCCCCCACTTTGATCGACCTCGTTCATGCGACCGCGTCCGCCTCGCTCCACTCTCGATTCGGGCAGATTACCTGCGCACCCGCCGCTAAGCGAGAGACCCGGATGCGGCGCGGATCACTCCACCGTGACGGATTTTGCGAGGTTGCGCGGCTGGTCAACGTCGGTGCCCATAACGACCGCGGTATGATAGGCGATGAGTTGCACAGGGATGGCGTAGACCAGCGGTGTGATCGTGGCCGGCATGGCCGGTAATGTGAGCCGCGCCAAGACATCGCTGCGCACCTCATGGGCGCCCTTCGGGTCCGTCACGAGGATGATCTTGCCACGGCGTGCTGCAACCTCCTGCATGTTGGACACCGTCTTCTCGAACACCCGGTCATAGGGGCCGATCACGATGACCGGCATCTTCTCGTCAATGAGCGCTATGGGTCCGTGCTTGAGCTCCCCTGCCGCGTAACCTTCGGCATGGATGTAGGAGATTTCCTTCAACTTGAGCGCGCCTTCAAGCGCGAGGGGGTAGCTCGTGCCGCGGCCGAGGTAGAGCACGTCGCGGCTCTTGGCGAGGTCGCGCGCAAGAAGCTCGATCTGCGGCTCGAGCGCGAGTACCTCGGCCATCAGCCGCGGCACCTCGATCAAAGCCCGCACCAGCTTGCGCTCGTCCTCTGCCGACAGGACGCCTCGCGCACGGCCAGCGGCGACCGCGAGGCAAGCCAGCACTGCGAGCTGGCAGGTGAAAGCCTTCGTGGAGGCGACGCCGATCTCCGGCCCAGCGAGCGTCGGCATCACTGCATCGCTCTCACGCGCGATAGTCGAGGTCGGCACGTTCACCACCGCGACGGTATGCTGCTTCTGCTCCTTGGCATAACGCAAGCAAGCCAAAGTGTCGGCGGTCTCGCCCGACTGCGACACGAACAACGCGAGCCCGCGCGGCGACATCGGCGCCTCGCGGTAGCGCAGCTCCGAGGCGACGTCGATCTCCACCGGGATGCGCGCAAATCGCTCGAACCAGTATTTCGCGACCAGCCCCGCGTAGTAGGCCGTGCCACACGCCGTAATCGAGACGCGCTCAAGCGCGCGGAAATCGAAGGGCAGCGAGGGCAAGCGGACGCAGTCCGTCGCCATGTCGAGGTAGCGTGCAAGCGTGTGGCTCACGACCTCTGGCTGCTCGTGGATCTCCTTCGCCATGAAATGACGATAATTGCCCTTGTCGACCAGCAACGATGAGGCGAGCGACTTGACCACCTGACGCTCGACCACGCTCCCTTTCGCGTCGCGGACCTCCACATGGTCCCGCGTCAGCACGGCCCAGTCACCGTCCTCGAGATAAGAAATTCGGTCGGTGAAAGGCGCGAGCGCAAGGGCGTCGGAGCCGAGATAAGTCTCGCCTTCGCCGTAGCCGATGGCGAGCGGCGAGCCCTTACGCGCGCCGATCATGAGGTCGTTCTCGCCCGAGAACAGGAACGCGAGCGCAAAGGCACCACGCAGCCGCGGGAGCGCGGCCGCGACCGCGTCCACTGGTGCACGGCCCCTGTTCATCTCCTGGGTCACCAGGTGGGCAACCACCTCTGTGTCGGTCTCGGAGCCGAATTTGGCGCCCTTATTTTCGAGCTCCTCGCGCAGCTCGCGAAAATTCTCGATGATGCCGTTGTGCACGACTGCGAGCCGCTCGGTCGCGTGCGGATGGGCGTTGCTCTCGGTCGGCTTGCCATGCGTTGCCCAGCGCGTGTGGCCGATGCCTGTGGTCCCATTGAGGGGCTCACGTTCCAGCCGTGCCTCAAGATTGCGCAGCTTGCCTTCGGCACGCCGGCGTACCAGCTCGCCCTCTTCCAAAGTAGCAACCCCGGCCGAATCGTAGCCGCGATATTCGAGCCGCTTGAGCGCGTTGACCAGCGCACCGGCAACGGGTTCACGTCCGAGAATGCCGACTATTCCGCACATGCGAGCGGCGCCCTTTCTAAGTCTCGTCCCTGGTTCTATACCCGCACGACGATGTATCGTCGGTGAACGTCACAAGCAGAAAGCGGAAAATAGGTCTAAGTTGTGAAAGTTTTTGGCTAACCCTCAGAAGAATCAGACTATTTGGCCACCTGGTTTTTGGATGCAGGGCGCGCGCGCTGGCGCTTGGCCCAGCCCTCCTTCACGGCTTGCCGCCCGCGTCCGACGGCAAGTGCGTCAGCCGGTACATCCTTCGTGATCACCGAGCCCGAGCCCACATACGCTCCGTCACCGATCTTCACCGGCGCCACCAGTGCGGAATTTGAGCCTATGAATGCGTTCTGCCCAATCTCGGTGCGATGCTTGGCCTGCCCGTCATAATTGCAGGTGATGGTGCCTGCGCCAATGTTCGCTCGCGCGCCCACCGTGGTGTCGCCGATATAGCTCAGATGATTGACTTTGGCCCCGCTCTGGATCACCGATTCCTTCACCTCGACAAAATTGCCGACGTGCACGTCCTCCTCAAGCCGGGCACCCGGACGCAGACGGGCTTAGGGCCCGACCAGAGCGCCCTTGCCCACATGCGCCCGCTCGAGATGCGAAAACGAGCGGATCACTGCTTTCTCCTCGACCGTGACGCCCGGCCCAAAAACGACGAAGGGCTCAACGACGACATCGCTGCCGAGCTGGGTGTCCGCAGCGAGAAATACGGTTTCTGGCGCGACCAAAGTGACGCCGGCCTGCATCGCCGCCGCGCGCAGGCGCTGCTGCAGTACGGCTTCCGCCTCCGCCAGTTGTGCCCTGGTATTGATGCCGCGCACCTCGTCCTCCTCGGTCTCGATCACCACCGCTCGTTTCCCCATGCCGCGCGCGATCGCTACTGCGTCCGTGAGATAGTATTCGTGCTTGCGATTGTCGTTGGTGACCCGCTCGAGCACTGGCAAAGCGAGGTCTCCTGCCAAAGCCATTACTCCGCCATTGCAAAGATTAATGGCGCGTTCAGCTGCGGTGGCGTCGAGCTCCTCACGAATCCCCGCAACATCGCCCTTTTCGAGCAGCAGGCGCCCATAGCCGGTTGGGTCCTTGGGGCGAAAACCGAGCACTCCGACGGCGGCACCCCCACTGAGCGCCTCGCGCATGCGGCTCAGTGTTTGCGCCCTGATGAGTGGCGTGTCGGCGAAAATGATGAGCACGTCATCCCAGCGGCGTGTCAGTGCCGTCCGGGCTGCCAACACCGCATGCGCAGTCCCGTGACGCTCGCTCTGGACAAAAATCTCTGCAGCGGAGTCAACGGCGCGCACCTCGGCCACGACGTTTTCGGCGTTTGGGCCGACCACGACGGCAGTCGCGCTGCTGCCTGCGCTGCGCACCGCCTCGAGCACATGAGTGATGAGCGGCCTTCCGGCAATGGCGTGCAACACCTTGGGGCGTGCTGAGCGCATGCGGGTGCCCTCACCTGCCGCAAGCACAATGGCAAGACAGGTGCGCTTACCCCTCAACTCTTCCTCCCCCAATGCATGGCGCGCTTCCACCCCTCTTAACCGAGCAGACGGGCGTGAAAAAGGCGCCGCCACCGGTGGCCGCTCTCATCAAGGTGGACCCATCCACTCGGCCCTCCTCGGTTCTCTGAGGATGATCCGCCTCCAACAAGTTGCGCGCAGGGGCGCTATTCCCGGCACTGCCGGTTGTTTATTGCTTTGCTGCATGGCTGCGCCGTTCCGTCCCACGAGTCGCCAAGTTCATTGGCTCCTGATCCTCGGCTTCCTTGCTGTGGGGGAGGCGCTTTACTTGCGCTATATGGCCCTCGAATACGGTCCGGTGTCCCTGCCCTGCCAAGCTGGTCTGCAGACATGGCTATGCACGGCCTTCCGCCTGACGATCACCTTGCATACTCACGCGGTGTTCGGGTGGGTGGCGCTCGGCGCCGCCCTCCTCAACCTGCTGCGGCCCTCAATCGTGCTGCTGTCAGTGGCGCTCGCAGCTGCAGCGTTCGGACTCGTTCTGCACAATGCGGATCTCGCCGGTTTTGCAGTCGCGGTGCTCATTTTGAGCTTGGCGCGTCCCGCACCTGCACCAGAGTGAGCGCCAGGAGAACGAGGGCGCCGGCGAACCAGAGTGCTTGCCAGTTGGCGATGCCCTCATTGAAGACGATGTACAAGGCACAGGCGCCAATCGTCGCTGCCATGCAGCCCTCGGCCGCCAACGGCGCGGGGCGCCATTCCCACCCCGTGGCCAGGGCAAGCGCTACTGCCGCGCCAGTGAGTGGAGCAAAAGGAAAATCACGGTAGCGCGGGTCAAACACGAGCCCTAGCGCCGCCTGAACGGCGAGCACGCCCGTCCCGATCAAGGCGAGCCCAAGCCACCAGGAGATCCCGCTCAGCGGGCGCGGGGCGCCCCTGCTGAGCATCAGCCTGCAGCTGGGCACCCCCACATCGGCGGGCAGCGCAACGGCGGCAAAGAGCGGCGCGAGGAGCGCCATCGCAGCCCAGGCGAGCGAGCGCAACCAATCGCCACGCGTAAGGCTTTCCAGCGGCACATTTGTCATTGTCCAGGGCATCAACGAAGCCGAAACGAAGCCTAGCGTGGCCACGCGCAGCCACATGCCCGCTGACGCGCGATTGGCTCCCCGTCTGATGCAGACGAGGCCGACCACCACGAACAGGAAGGCGACCGCTGCCGCGGCCTGCCCGCGCCAATGCGGATGATTGGACACCGGCCGTCCCCACTCGAACTTGACGTGCCGATCATAGGCGTCGAAGAGACCCCAATGTCCCCCGACCGTGCCTTCGAGCTGCCGTTTCCAGGGCTGGTCATAGGCCTCGATCAGGTTGAGCGCGTAATTTTCGCGTCTGGCGAGCGCCACGACCTCCTGGATGGCCCGCGCCTGATTGACGCGCGATGGCAGCGCCCCGTCCCGCATACGCCCGGCGCTGGGCCAGCCGAACTCGCCTATCAGTATGTCCTTGCCGGGAAAGGCCGCGGCCATGCGCTTACGGATAGCGTCAACGTGACTGGCAGCGGCATCAGCGGGGATGGGGAAGTCCTCCCAATACGGAAGAATATGCACGGTGATGAAATCGACCGCGGACGCCACCTCCTGGTGGGCCAGCCAGAACTCCCAGACATCCGCATAGGTGACCGGAGCGGTGACCCGCGTCTTCACCTCGCGGATGATGCCAACGAGCTCTGGAGCGCCCATTTCGCCACGCAACAGCACCTCGTTACCGACGATCACGCCGGCGATGACGTCGGGAAACTGCTCAGCCAGCGCTATCGCGGTAGTCACCTGCTTGCGGTTCGTTTCCGCGATGCTGGATAACCAAAGCCCCTGCAGGACTTTCATGTTCTGGGTCTTGGCAATCTGCGCGATCCGATCGAGGCCGTGGTCGACCGAATAAGTACGAACGCAGTCGGTGACCTCCTTCAGCTGACGCAGGTCCTCTTCGATCTGGCGCGGGTCAAGCGGCACGTCGGGCCCGAATGGATTCTGGCCCGCGCGAAATGGCGCATAGGAAAGACAATGCAGCTTCTCTCCCGCACGCACCTTGGGCTGCGGCATTTCTACCGGAGCGCCGAGCCAAGCCCAGGCCGCAACGAGGCCGCCGGCAACAACCATGAACAGGATGCCAATGAGAGCGATGGATCGTGGCTGCATGTCCGTGCTCAGGGTGCTGCTGCCGTTTGGAAAGGTCGGGTAGCGCTCCGACGGTCATGATCGTCAATTATTTCACCCCGAGCCAGCTTTGTACTTGGCGCCCTCGCGTCCGACTGCTTTAATTCGGGCGGTTAGGCTGCGGAGACGGTCGCCGCAATGCTGACGGAATTGCGTCAGCAAGTGCTGCAAACAACATTCAGAGCAACGATGCGTCCTTATTTTCTGCGTGGGCTGGCGGCGGCTTTCGGTATCGCGATCCTGTTTGCCGCCACGGATCTGGCGCTTGCACAGAACAATGAGGTCAAGCCGGAGAAACCGGCCGGCGAAGCCAAGGACCCGCAAAAGAAAATTGACGAGTTTGCGGAGGCCGAGCAGTCGTTGGTTGGGCCCGCCGCCAACCGTGAATGCGTATGGCTCGGGCGGCGTGTTGTTAGTCTCCTCTGGCGCGACGATCTCGACACGGCTTTCCGTCATCTCGACCTTTACGATCGCTTCGGCTGCCCGGCCGATCACATCCAGGCCACCTTCCGTTGCGTGCTCAGCCACGGTGAGATCGATCCGAAAGCGGCCGAGAAGCTCAACGCTCGCGTGCATGCTTGCTGGGTGAACCCAACGGGCGAGATGAAGGGGACGGCTTCTGCGCCGAGCACGAGCACCAATCGCTAAGCTGTACAGACGTTCAGCAAATCTTCGTCTAAGCTGTACAGGCGTTCAGAATGACTTTCTAAATCAGTGTTCGATATTTTTTTAGCTCTAGGCTGCACTTTCTTGAAACCGACACGACTGCTCGCTACTTGCTTAGACGCCCGTCGCTGAGGTAGCTTTTCACAACCTCAGTTGAACCTAGGGGACAGGTTCGGGTCTCCGCCTTCCGGCCCCGCGTGGTTGTTGGTCAAATGCGCTCCGTCGCTGCTGTGGTGGCGATTGTCGTCTGCGTGCATGCCGCCCTCTGGACGTTGCTCCAACGGCACTTGGCAGTCGCCAATATCGATGCTCCCCTCGCCAGCATTTCCTATTCGCCCTACACGCGCTCGCAGCATCCGGATTACGGCGATCGGCCCACGGCCGAGCAAATCCGCACCGATCTAAAAATTCTCAGTCCCTCCACGCAGGCCATCCGCACCTACAGCTCCACCGGTGGCGGTGAGCTCATTCCCGGGATTGCCGCGGAGTTCGGGCTCAAGGTCACCCTCGGCATCTGGATCGACAGGGACGACGCGCGCAACGAGCGCGAAATTCAGGCGGCAATCGCCCTCGCCCGGCGCTACAGCAACATCAACGCGATCGTCGTCGGCAACGAGGTGATGCTGCGTGCGGAGAAGTCCGTAGACGAGCTGATAGCAATCATACGGCGGGTCAAACGACAGGTCGAACTCGGGGGCCGGCAAATTCCTGTGACGACCGGCGAAACCCACGACGTCTGGCTCGGATATACGAGCAAGCCTGCCGAGGCCGCCGCCAAGGCGGAAGCGGCGACGAAGCTCGCAGCCGCGGTCGACTTCATCGCCGTCCACATCCTGCCGTACTGGGACGAGGTGCCGTCGCAGGATGCGGTGCAGCATACCATCCGCAAGTACCATGAGCTGCGGGTGAGGCACCCCGGCAAGCGCATCGTCATCGCCGAGTTCGGCTGGCCGAGTGCCGGGTACAACTATCATGCCGCCACTCCCGGCCGAATTGAACAAGCGGTGGTTTTGCGTGACTTCATCGCACGAGCCGAGGCCTACGGCATCGACTACAACATCATTGAGGCGTTCGATCAGCCGTGGAAGACGCAAGAGGGCAGCGTCGGCCGTTACTGGGGCATCTTCGATGCGTCGCGCAATCCCAAGTTCGCCTGGATCGGGCCAGCGGCGGACCCCGCTCACTGGAAGATTGCCGGGCTTGCGGTTTTGTTCGGGCTGCTGTTGTCGCTGCCCATTGTTGCCCGCAGGCGCGCCACTCTTGGCGAGGTGGTGACCCTCACGGTTGCCGCCAATACAGTGGGCGCCTGGTTCGCCATGGTGTTCGCGTTCTGGCTCGCCCATTACTTTGTCTGGGGTGCTGCTTTCGCTCTCGTGCTGGGTGTAATCCTGCTGGTGCCGCTAGCGGTGATTGCGCTGGCGCGTATCGAGGAGATCGCGACCGTCGCTTTCGGCCAGGGACCGCAACGGCTGCTCAACCGCGTCGCTGTGAAGGACGAAGGCTTCGCTCCTAAAGTGTCGATCCACATTCCGGCCTATCGCGAGCCGCCGGAAATGCTCAAGGCCACCCTCGACTCGGTGGCCGAGCTTGATTATCCAAACTTCGAGTGCGTGGTGGTGATCAACAATACGCCTGATCCCGCTTTCTGGCGGCCGATCGAGGATCATTGCCGAGCACTGGGCGAGCGCTTCAAGTTCATCAATCAGGACAACGTCTGCGGCTTCAAGGCGGGCGCCCTACGGCTGGCGGCGGCTCATACGGCCAACGACGCGGAGATTATCGGTGTCATAGACGCCGATTACGTCGTGCAGCGTGATTGGTTGAAAGATCTGGTTCCCGCCTTCGCTGACCCGGCAGTCGGTATGATCCAGGCTCCGCAAGACCATCGCGATGGCGAGCGCTCGCTCATGCACCACGCCATGAATGGCGAGTATGCCGGCTTCTTCGACATCGGCATGATCCAGCGTAACGAGGCCAACGCGGTCATCGTCCACGGGACAATGTGCCTCATCCGGCGCCAAGCGTTGGTGTCGGCCGGCAGCTGGTCGAGCGACACCATCGTCGAAGATTCCGATCTCGGTCTCGCCGTGCTCGAGCAAGGCTGGCAAATTCACTACACCAACCGGCGCTATGGGCACGGGCTACTCCCCGATACCTTCGAGGCCTACAAGAAGCAGCGTTACCGCTGGGCTTATGGCGGCTTGCAGATCCTGAAAAAGCACGTGCGCTCGCTGCTCCCGGGCGTGCCCGGATTGACGCGGGAGCAGAAGCGCGAATTCGCCTTGGGCTGGCTCAATTGGCTCGGTGCGGAATCGCTTGGAGTCGTGGTCGCGATCCTCAATCTCCTATGGGTGCCGGTCGTCGCTTACGTCGGCATCGCGATTCCCGATATGATACTCACGGTGCCGATCCTCGCCGCCTTCGTGGTCACATTCGCTCATTTCGTCGTGCTCTACCGGCTGCGCGTCGCCGTGCCGCTAGGGCAGATGATCGGCGCCGTGGTGGCCGCCATGGCCGTGCAGTGGACGGTGGCGCGCGCGGTGGCGAGCGGCATCTGGAAGGAGAGCCTGCCATTCACGCGCACCGCCAAGGGCGGCGCGACGCACAAGGGGCCCGACTTCCCTGCATTCTGGGAGGCGGTGCTAGCCGCGCTGCTGCTGGGCGGTGCGGCGGTGGTTACAGTTACCAACTACAAGGAAATCCGCGAGGTGTATGTGTTCGCAGCGGTGCTGGTCGTGCAGAGCCTGCCGTTCCTGGCGGCCGTGGCGATTGCCGCTCTTGAGGGGACGCCGTTCAACGATCTTGCTTACTGGCGCGGTGTCGAAGCCAGAATGGCGGCGACGCTGCCGCAACCCGGTACAGTGGCCGAAGCTTCTGTCGAGCAGAAGTCCGTCATCAGCAACCAATAATCGTCAAGTCGTCAGCACGCCTACAGTAGGAACACGCGAGAGTGTCCAGTGTCGCGCTCGCGCTCACTGCGCCATGGCGGTTTCGACCAGCCGCACCCAGTACGAGGTGCCGACCGGGATCACGTCGTCATTGAAATCGTAAGCGGGGTGATGCAGCCCGGCGCTGTCGCCGTTGCCAATGAAGATGAAAGCACCGGGGCGTGCCTCCAGCATGAACGAAAAGTCCTCCGCGCCCATGACTGGCGCTGCATCGTCATCGACGCGTTCGGCGCCGACCACTTCGGCCGCCACCTTCGCCGCGAATTGCGTTTGGCGCTCGTGGTTGCGCGTGATGGGATAATCACGCTTGTAGGTGAGCTTCGCGGTTGCACCATAAAGGTGTGCCGTTCCTTCAACGACCTGGTGCAGGCGCTGCTCCAGGAGGTCACGCACTGCGGGTGTCAGGCTGCGCGCCGTCCCGCGCAGCAGCGCGGTTTGCGGTATGACATTGTCCGTGGTCCCCGCCTGGAACACGGTGATCGACACCACGGCCGCCTGCAACGGATCCACGTTACGCGCCACGATCGATTGGATCTGATTGACGATTTGGCAGCCGACCAGCACCGTATCGATCGAGACATGCGGGCGCGCCGCGTGTCCGCCCCGCCCCTCGATCTCGATCGTCAGCCGGTCGGCGGCCGCCATCAGCGGTCCGGGACGCAGCGCGAACTGGCCGACTGGCAGGCCCGGATAGTTGTGCATCCCGTACACTTCCTCGATAGAGAACCGCTCCATCAATCCGTCCTGCACCATGGCCTTGCCACCGGCGCCCCCCTCCTCGGCAGGCTGGAAAATCACCACCGCCGTGCCAGCGAAGTTGCGAGTCTCCGCGAGGTAGCGCGCCGCGCCGAGGAGCATGGCCGTATGCCCATCATGGCCGCAGGCATGCATTTTTCCGGGTACCGTCGATTTGTAGGGAAGCTGGTTTGCTTCCTCGATTGGTAGCGCATCCATGTCGGCGCGCAGCCCGACGACGCGGCCGCTTCCGGCGCCGCGGCTGCCGCGGATCACTCCCACCACGCCGGTGCGACCGATGCCGCTCACCACCTCGTCACAGCCGAAAGTTTTGAGCTTCTCGGCGACAATTCCCGCCGTGCGGTGCACGTCGTAGAGGAGCTCTGGATGGGCGTGGATGTCGCGCCGCCACTCGGTGATGTCACTATGAAGGTCGGCAATGCGGTTGACGATCGGCATTGGTTGCACTCGCTTTCCGCGGGACCATGGTGCTGGTGCGGAGCATAGGGCGAACCTGCACACTTGCACAGGTCCACCCCCGCAAGGGCGCTGCGCGCTTGACCAAGCCTGGTCTCCCCCCTACACACGGCGCGCCGCGGGAGCGCCGGCCGCAGATTGACTGCAGCTTGGACGCGCCTTGCTCCTGAGGGCCCGTAGCTCAGTGGTAGAGCAACTGGCTTTTACTTCTTGTCGGCCAATTTTGTCTAAGCGTGACTTACTGGGAGCGCGGCTAAATCGCTCTGGCTGGGTTGCGCTTGAAATTCGGGCGACGACCGAGTACCCAGGTGCCGCGACGACGAACCACGTCGTGGTTGGCATGGGCCCGTAGCTCAGGGGTAGAGCATCTGACTTTGATTAGGAGCACCGACCGGAAACGGTAGGACGAAACAGGCGTCAAATTCGGGGAACCCTTCCGCCGACTCGGCGATGGCAATCCCGAACCAAGCCCCGGTGGGGAAGGTGTAGAGACTAGACGGCGCCCACCTAAAGCCGAACGGCCATGGTGAAGGGATAGTCCAGACTGCAAACCTCGCCTTTAGGGTGAGGGCGGCGAAAGTCGTAGCGGTAAGTAATCAGAGGGTCGTTGGTTCGAAACCAACCGGGCTCACCAGCCATTTCCTGTTTGAACCCAGTCCAAAGTGCCCAGGCAGAAAGGGGCGAGGCTCGTTTGCTTCTGGCCTCAATTCGTCGCAAAGCCGGCAAGCTGTTTGATGTTGTAGCGCATCAAAGCGATATAGCTCGGCGCGTCGCCGTTTGCGTCCGTCAGCGCGTCCGAATAGAGCTTGCCCCCGACTTTGCTGCCGGTCTCCCTCGCGATCTGCTGGACCAGCCGCGGATCGGTAACGTTTTCGAGAAACACGCCTGCGGCTTTCTGCTGTCTCGCCTGCGTGATGATGGCCGCAACATCCTTCGCCGAAGCTTCGGCATCGGTTGACACACCCTGCGGCGCGCTGAAGTGGATGCCATAGGCATCCTCGAAATAGCCAAAGGCGTTATGGCTGGTGATCACGTTGCGACGGTCCGCAGGAATGCCCGCAATGACGTCCTTTACCTCCTGCTCAAGCGCATCGAGCTTGCTGAGATAAGCCTCGGTGTTGGATTGATAGGCGGCTTTCCCGCCAGGATCGACCGCCGTCAACGCGGCGCGAATGTTCGTGACGTACATCTTCACGTTGGCCACGGACTGCCAAGCATGCGGGTCGACCGCGCCATGGCCGTGGTCGGCGGCGCGCTCGCGCGGACGAATGCCGTTGCTCACGACGACAATGGGAGCCCTGGCGCCGGACGCTTTGATCAGCCGTTCGAGCCATCCCTCGAAGCCAAGCCCGTTCACCAACACGATGTTGGCCGCAGCGGCCTTCTTGGCGTCAGCCGGCGAAGGCGAATATGTGTGAGCGTTGCCGTCAGGGCCGACCAGCACGTCCACGATCACCCGATCGCCGCCGACATTCCTCACGAGGTCGGCGAGTATCGAGAAGCTGGCGAGTGCATTGAGCTTATGTTCGGCCCTCGCCGGCGGGGCGGTGATCAGCGCTGCGAATGCTGCCGCGAGAATGACATGCCGTCTCATCTTTACGTCTCCCGATCCGATAACCGCGTACAGCAAATTCGGACCTGCCCGGCCTCTACGTAATGTTATAACATAACACATACAGTACAAGCGAGGGCCCCGCTTGCAGAACTCCCGATAACTTCATCTCATGAGAACGTCAGGGCTGCACGTGCCTCCGCGGTTAGAGGGTGTGATGATGACCCGGTTTGCGGCCTCAGCTTTCATGGTGGTCACGAGCTTGGCGATGGCCGCTCTCGGCACCGGCATGACTGCGGCCGAAGCGCCATTCCCCACGAAACCCGTGAAATTTCTCATCCCGTATCCGGCCGGCGGCTCAAACGATGTGCTCGCCCGCATCGTCGCCGATAAGCTGCAGGCGAGGTGGGGACAACCGATCATCATCGAGAATGTCACCGGCGGGAGCGGCAATATCGCCGCCTCGTTGGCCGCGCAGGCTGATCCCGACGGCTACACCCTCTTGGTTTCCGCAACCCCGCCCCTCGCGACCAACCAGAGCCTCTACCGGCAATTGACGTACAAAGCCGAGGAATTCGTGCCGATCACTCTATTCGGCTCAGTGCCGAACTTGGTCATTGTCCGCAAAGGTCTGCCGGTGAACTCGGTCGACGAGCTCATTGCGCATGCGAGGGCTCATCCGGGCCAGCTCGTCTATGGCAGCCAGGGTGTCGGCAATACCCCACATCTCACTGCAAACATGTTCATGAACCTAACCGGCACCAGCATGGTTCACGTGCCGTATCGTGGCGAGACCCTGGTGTACAACGACATGCTGGGTGAGCGGGTCGATGTCTTCTTCGGTAACATTTCCGGAGCGCTGGCACTCTATCGTGACGCCAAGCTCAAGGTCTTGGCAGTAACCGACACGGCGCGGGCATCGGCAATGCCCGAAGTCCCGAGCGTGACCGAAATCGGATTGCCGGGTCTCGTCTCGGGGGCCTGGTACGCCATGGTAGGACCGCCCCGACTGAGCCGAGAGCTGCAGCAGCAACTCGGCACGGCCACGATCGCGGTGCTGAAGATGCCCGATGTGCAGCAGAGATTCCGGGCGCTTAACATCGAGCCCGATGGCCGAACGCCGGCCGAGACAGCAACTTTCATCAAAGCCGAGGTCAAGCGCTGGGGCGAGTTGATCCGCGCGAACAACATCGTGCTGGAGTGAAGAGGATCGATCCTACTCGGCTGCCTAGCGTCGTCGATGATCAGAAGCGGTCTTTCAGATTGCGCCGCCCGGCGACGACCTCATCAATGATCTGCTGCTGCTGCGCTGGCCCGTGCAGATGCGCCAGGTCGTCGAGCTGATTGGAAGCGATGAGCTGCAGAGCTTGCATGTGGATGTCGCCATTCGCGTCACGCGGAAGCGCGCGACACAGCTGAATATGCTGGGGTGCTGGTACACTCGGCACGTCGCGCGCCAGCAATGTGCGCAAGCTTGTCTCGGCGAGGCTTGGTGAGCCCTCCACGAACACATACGAGCTGTGCCGTGCACCGAGATCGTAAAACGCAACCACGGCAGCATCGATGACATGCGGGTGCTGTTTCAGGCAGCTCACGATCTTCGGTGCATCGTGAGAAATGCGCGTGCCGCTCCCTTCCTGGTCAGTGAAACCAAGCCAGCCGCGGGTGACCCTGTGGTACAGGCGCTTTCCCGTTAGCAGCCAGATGCGCGCGAAAATGCTCTTGCGCGCCAGCAGTTTGCATTCCGCCGGCGTGAGCGCTTCCCGCACATAGCGATGTTTGTGCTTGAGAAGGTGCCTGAGATCCTCGTAGGCGAGCAGCCGAAACCAGCGGTTGCGGCGGGAGAAGCAGGAGGCAAGCTGGAAGTCGGTGAGATAGGCGCGGCCGTCCTTGCCCTGCAGCCAGTTCTGTTGTTTCGAGAGATCGTTGTGGCAGACGCCGGCACGATGCAGCTCGCGAAGCGCTCGCTTGGCTGATCGAAAATAGGCGCGG
Organism: Xanthobacteraceae bacterium; assembly: GCA_045811525.1. Lineage (GTDB taxonomy): Bacteria > Pseudomonadota > Alphaproteobacteria > Rhizobiales > Xanthobacteraceae > VAZQ01. The sequence continues at coordinate 27,101 of JBJMTV010000015.1, forward strand.
TCCCCATAGGGCTTGGCAATTTGCAGCGCGGTGCCCTCAATCCAGCCGCGCACCAGGGCCTTGCTGCCGGAGAAGAGCAGCCGTGGCGCTGCGCTGACGTTCTGCGCGGCTCTGAGACCGCGCTTTTCCCGCTCGAACAATCCTCGTGCCACGACGAAAGTCCACCAGGGCACCTCATCGATGCGCCGCAACACAGCCGGCATTTCCTCCTGGCCAATACGCAACTGTCCGCGCTCGATAGTTGAAAACAGATCGCGCTTCAGCACGACTGAAGTTTGCCAGCGGCCGCTCAGCTCGGCTGGCGGCATTCGAATAGTGGGCGCTTGAGAATGTTGCTGTGCCGAGGTCATGGAGAAACTACGCAGACCGGCAAACGCTCGTTGGCTCAGTCGAGCACGGCGCCGAGTCGCGCGGGGGTTCTGCTAGCACGAGGCCTGCGGTCGATACGCGATCTCCGCAGCACCACAGGCGGCGAGGCAAGCTCACTCCTTTGGCGGCACGGTGCGAAGGTAAGCCACGACCGCATTGAGATCGGCTTGCGTCATGCGCGCGTACCAGTCGAAGCCCATGGGCGGCTTGAGCTTGGTCCCGTCCTTGCGCATTCCCTGGGTGATCGCACGCTTGATCTCGTCATCGCTCCAGCGACCGATCCCCTTGTCCGGATGCGAGGTGATATTGCGTGAGACCGACTCCCCAAAAGGTCCTCGGAAAGTCTGGCCACCCTTGCCCAGGCTATTGGCGAAGTCGGGCTGATCGTTCACCCGCGGCGTATGACATTCCATGCAGTGCCCGATGGTGGCGAGGTAAAACCCGCGCTTCACTGGATCGCTCAAATCCGCCTCGGACGGAGGCCGGTCAGCACCGGGCGGTGTCTCGGCATGGAACGCGGCCTTGTAGACCGGAGGCTGGACCTGGTTTCGTACCGGGGGCACGCTGCGCAGATAAGCGACCACGGCGTCGAGATCGCTGGGCACGAACACCTTGTAGAACCCGTAAGGCATGATCGGAGCGAGCTGATGGCCACTCGGCCGCACGCCTTGCAGGATCGCTTTCTTCATGTCATCGGCGCTCCACTTGCCGATCCCGGTCTCCTCATCGGGCGTGATATTAGGGCCTTTCACCGTGAACGCCGGCTCATCCCAGGTCTGCGGCCCGCCCGAGTAGAGCCGTGTGCTATCGACCACGCCGCCGGGTCCGCGCGGCGAATGGCAGTTGCCGCAGGTCAGAATGCTTTCCACGAGATACTTGCCCCGCTCCACCGGGCTCTGCGCCTGCGTCAGCGCACTCATGACCATCAGCGCAGCGATTGCAGATAGCCCCGCTCGGAACATCCCCTTCTCCTTCATCTGAGCCACTTTGTTCCCTCGCACGCCGCGAGTCGGAGTGCACCCATTACCTTGTTGGCGAACAAGAGCAAAGTCCATGCGGCGGACCAGGCAGGCTGCTCGCACGGCTGTTTCATCACCTCTCCGCCGCGCAGCCCCATGAAATTTGGGGTGCGCAGACCAGGCGTTGGTTCATCTCCAGATTGAGGGCGAACTCGAAGATTGCTACCCGCTCCGCGGGCAGCTCGGCAGGTTGCACAGGTATTAGCAGACGGGCGGCCAAGGACCGTCCACCAGGTCCGCTCCTACTGCTGCCCCGCGACCGTCCGCGCCTCACCGGTAAGCTCGAGGATGTGCATTCCGGTATTGGCGCGATCAACCACGTAGATGTACCCGCGATCATCGGTCTCCACGTTGTTGCTCTGGATTGCAGTCTTGCAACGGTCACGCCCGTCCACCTTGATGCAGCGCTGCGAGGTGGCCTCGGTGATCGGCGGGATGAAGTAGCCGATCTCCTGCGGACGATAGGGATCGCGAATGTCGATCGCCCGCACGCCGGCATTGAACCAAGTGACCACCGCCACCTTCTGATGGAACACAGGCGCGGCGCTCTCGTTTCCCGAATGGGAGCCGAACCGCCCACCGCGGCTGCAGAAGTTGCCGCTCGCCTCCGGCACATTGAAGTTCGACACGACCATTGGTCGCGACTCGACGGTAGCGTCGACGAACCAAGCCATCTGGCGCGTCTCGGCTGCCTGGCACTCGTTCACCAGCCCTTCGTCGACAATCATGATCATGTCACGCTCGCCGCCGGCCAGGTCCTTGGCAAACTCGGCGATCTTCATCTTGCCGAGGGGGATGACCGAGTGGGCACCCTGGAGCGGCAGCATGTCGAGCTGGCCGATCACGGGATAGCGCAGGTTCTCTGGCGTGGGCTCCTTGGGCCCGTTGAGCAGCTTCTCGCGGTCGACGATCTGCATCACACCGCCTTTGTTGGTGCCATAGCCGAAATAAACACGGTTGCCGCTCGGGCCTGTCGAGATCATGCCGTGCAGCTCGGTCGGCACTGCCCCGGTTGCACCGGGTTGCTGGCCAGGGAGCCCGAAGTCGCGGATCTTCACAGGTTTCGTGGGATCGCTGAGGTCGTACACCTCGGTCATGCGCCGCGTGCGCCAATCCGGCCGACCGGACACGAGGTAGGCAATGCCGGTGTCGCATTCCCACCAGCTCTTGTGCGTGTCCTTGAGATTCCAGCTGATGCGGGTGAGCAGTTTCGGTGCGGCGGGATTGCTCACGTCCCAGATCTCGTGGCCGAGCCCGCCAAAGGTGCGCAACAGGTAGGTCTTGTCCGGATCGCCCTTTGGCAGGGTCTTGCCGTCGCAGGCGCGCACCATCTGACCGCCACCCTGCTCGCCTAACCCTTCAACGCCAGGAATATGCGCGAGATATGTGGGCTTGCTCGGATCAGTCACATCAACGATCGAGGTGCCATTGAACTCGGCTTGGCCCGTGAGCGAATTGACTGGCTTGGGTACAGCCTCGGTGCCCCCGTGATGGCCCACATAGGCGATGTAGCGGCTGCCCTGCTTGTGAATGACCGGCTGGTAGGCGCTTCGTGCCTGCAGGTCGTTGTAGCCGGCAAGCCGCATGTTCTTTGCCTCGGGTGGGCCGCCGATCTTCGGCGCCTGCGCCAAGGCCGAGCTCGCAAGCAGGAGCGAGGCCAGTGTGGCGCCTGCGACCGGAATTCTTGCCTGCATCAAGTCTCTCCTCATCAACGATCTTCTCTTTGCGGCGGCGAGTAGTGATAGAAGCCGGCAGGCGACCAGAATGGCCGCCTGCCGTCCCTCGATGAGTTGGAGTCAACCCAGCGCGTGCTTGACCCGCTCGGGAGTGAAGGGCGTGTGCCGCAGCCGCACTCCGCTGAGCTCGGCAACCGCATTAGCAATTGCGGGCGCCACCAGCGGCGTGGCCATTTGGCCCGCACCGGTCGGGTGATTGTCGGTCTTGATCACCTCGACATGCATCTGCGGCACCTCGTTCATGCGCGGCACCTGATAATCGTAGAAGTTGCTCTGCTCGACCACACCATTCTTGATGGAGATGGTCTCTGTCAGAGCAACGCCCAGCGCATACACGATGCTGCCCTCACTCTGCGCAACGATGTTGTCGGGCTGGACCGCTACGCCGCAATCTATCGTGCACCAAAAATTGTGCACTTTGATCTTGCCGGTCGAGCGCTCGAGCGAGATCTGGGCAACGCCGGCCACGTGCGAGCCGGAATAGTCAAGATAGGCAAAGCCGAGCGCACGGCGGTCTCGCTTGCGGTCCCACTGCGACATTTCCGCTACGCGCTGTACCACCTTTATCGCGCGCGGGGTGTTTTTGAGCAGCTCGAGCCGGTAGGCCACCGGATCGACCCCACGTGTGCGTGCGATCTCGTCGACGAAAGCCTCGGTGGCGAAGCGATTGGCCAGAAAGCTGATCCCGCGCAGCGGATTGGTGCGCACGCCGGTGTCGCGATAAAGCTGCTCCACCATCTGATGCGGCACGTCATAGCCGCGCAGATCACTGCCGAGCATCGCGATGGCATCCTTGCCGCCGGACTGCTGGTAGCGCACAGGGTCCATGAATGGCCCGACGCGGTCCACGGCGATGCGATGGTGCCAGGCCATGAGCTTGCCCGACGGATCGAAGCCCGCCTTGAGGTAATGCGCAGACAATGGGCGGAAGCGCCCGTTGTGGACATCATCCTCGCGCGTCCACATGACCTTTACCGGTCGCCCGGCTTCTTTCGACAGCAGCACCGCATCGATGATGAAGTCGACGTCGCGGTTGCCCCGGCGCCCGAAGCCGCCGCCCATCAGCATGTCATGCAGCTTCACCTTGTCGCGCCCGATGCCAAGGATCTTTGCCGTGGCCTCAGAGGCGTTACTCTGGCTCTGCGTCCCCGCCCAGATCTCCACCGTATCGCCAGCCGGCGACACTGACGCAGTTGCGTTCAACGGCTCCATCTGTGCGTGGTAGGCATAGTCGCAACGATATTCCGCCTCCAAGGTCGAGGCAGCCTTCGGCATCGCTCCGCGCAGGTCCCCCACGCGACTCCACTCCGTGGCAGGGCGCGCTGGGTTCTTGGCGTCAGCGGCAAATCGATCGAGGCCCTTGTCACTGTCGAAGTCCCAAGCCGTCCCGGTCCTCGTCCACGTGACTGTCCCGTTGAGGGCCCGCTGTGCTTCGAAGGCGGCCCATGGTGTTTCGGCGAGCACGCCGACGCCGTAGGGCATACGGACGACCTTCACGACACCCGCCACCGCCTTAGCCTGGGCGTCGTCGATCTTGTCGGGAACTGACCCCTCCACGGGTGCGCGCAACACGGCGCCGTAGAGCATGTTCGGGACCTGCACATCGAGGCTATAAGGGGCGGTGCCGTTGACCTTGCCCGGGAGCTCGATGCGCATGACGTCCTTGCCGATCAGCCGGAACTCTGTCGGGCTCTTCAGGTCGGCAGCTTTGATTTCCGGCGCTTTGGCGGGAACGTCGGCGAACCCTGCGATCTCACCATAGCTGAGCTTGCGGCCAGACTTGGCATGCACCACCACGCTTGGCTCAGTGCTCAATTCATCCAGCGGGACGCCGAGCTTGCGCGCTGCATTGTCGAGCAGAACACGGCGGACTTGCGCACCGAAAATACGGATCGGCTCATAGTAGCTCGTCACGGCATTCGACCCCGCCGTATACATCATGGTGCCGCCGAAGCCGGGGTTGCCGTAAATCGCCTCGAGTGGAGGAGCAGGCAAAATGCGCACATTCGACCACTCGGCATCGAGCTCTTCGGCAACGATAAGAGGAAGCGAGGTCATCGACCCCTGCCCCATCTCAGTCGCCGGGGACATGATGCTGATCGTCCCATCAGTCGCGATGCTAATCCAAGGGCTGAACTCGCGGCCCGCGCGCTCGCCAGTGGCCATGCCGGCCCGTGCACTTGATGGTCCGAGCGCAACGGCAAAGGACAGGCCGGCGGCGCCAATCATCACCTGGCGGCGCGACATCGCAGCTCGAGCATTTTGTTTGCTGTCATGGATGCTCATGGTCAGGCCTCCCCGGCCGCGCGCTCAATGGCGCGTACGATCCGCTGGTAGGTTCCGCAGCGGCAGATATTACTGCTCATGTGCTCGACGATTTGTTCGCGGCTCGGGCGTGGATTGTGCTTGAGCAGGTCGGCCGCGCTCATGATCTGTCCGGACTGGCAATAGCCGCATTGCGGCACATTCTCGGCCAGCCAAGCCTTCTGTACCGGATGCGAGGAGTCCGGCGACAGACCTTCAATCGTGGTGATCGACTTGCCGGCAATCTCGGACACTTGAGTCTGGCACGAGAACGCCCGCTTGCCATCGATATGCACCATGCAGGCGCCGCACAGCCCAGTGCCGCAGCCAAATTTGGTGCCGGTGAGCTTGAGGCCCTCACGGAGGACCCAGAGCAAGGGGGTCGCCGCAGGTGCGTCGGTTGACGCGGCCTTCCCATTGACAGTGAAGTTGGTCGGCATGCTTCCTCCCTCTCGATTGAGCGAAAGGCGCTGAGTTGCGCCGCGCGCTCTGGCTTCATCGACGCGGTAAGCGAACTGGCTGCTCCTGCATTGTCAGGCTAGTGCAGCTTTGACTCGCTCGGGCTTGAGCGGCAAATCACGAATGCGCTTGCCGGTCGCATTGGCAAAGGCATTAGCGATTGCAGCGACAGCGGGGCCTTGCGAACCTTCGCCGGCACCGAGCGGCCGCTCCCCGGGGCGATTGATCAGCTCGATCTCCACTCTCGGGATCTCCAGCATCGACAGAATGGGATAGTTTTCCCAATCGCGCGCGAGGATCCCATCGACATCGAAGCGAACCTCTTCCTTGAGGGTCCAGCTCACGGATTGGACAATGCCCCCTTCGATTTGGTTGGCAAGCCCGTCTGGATTGATGATCAAACCGCTATCCACCGCCGCCCAGGTGCGCGGCACGCGCACCATCCCGCTCGTGCGATCGACCTCGACCTCGGCCACCACAGCGACATAGCAGGCCAGGTTCTTGTACTTGGCAAAGCCAATGCCGCGGCCGGTGCGGCCATTGCCACCCTCGCCTTCTTTCCAGCTTGCCTTCCTGGCGACCGTCTCGATGACGGCGCGCGCGCGCGGATCTTTCAGGTGGGCGAGCCGAAACGCCACCGGGTCCGCGCCGGCTGCCTGTGCCAACTCATCCATGAAGGATTCCAGCGCGAACACGTTGCCATAGGCGCCGAGCGTGCGCAGGGCCGAAACACGGATGGGCATGTCTTGCACGAAATGGTGGATCACCCGCTGATTGGGAAACTCGTAAAGCGGGATCGCGTTGCGATCGCCACCACCCGCGGGCTGTGGCGGGCTCGTGGGCGGTCCCATCTTCTGCGGCTCCGCGAGGTACCAGGCGGCGAGCACGTTGCTGCCGGTCGTCGATTGCGGGCGCGTCGAGTGGCTGTTGCTCCAAAGCTCGTATTCCCAATCGGCAATCCGCCCATCCGCGAGAGCGGCTTTGGCCCGCATCACCATCGCTGGACCGTAAGGCTCCCACCGGAACTCGTCGTCGCGCATCCACTGCAGACGCACGGGCCGGCCGGGCACCGCGCGCGCAAGCAACGCTCCATCAAGCGCGACATCATCGGCACCGTTGTGGCCGTAGCAACCCGAGCCTTCCACATGCACGCAGCGGATGGCGGTCTCGGGCAGTTTCAACGTCTTAGCGAGTTCGGCGCGGAGCGGGAACACACCCTGCGAGTGCGTCCAAACGGTCATCGTGCCGGAATTGAGCTCGGCCACTGCGCATGACGGACCAATCGAGGCATGCGCCATGTAGGGCTTCGTATAGACCGCCTCGACCGTGCGCGAGCCCGCGGGGACTGGCGCTTCCTTCACTCCGATCGTCTCATCCTTGCTCGGGAGTGACTTGAGCACGTCGAACAGGCGCTCGGGGTTCGGTAGCTGCGGACCAAGGGTCCATTTGGCGCTGCCGCGCAGCGCCTCGCGCGCCTTGATCGCCTGTTCCTCGCGTTCAGCCACAACGCCGAGAAACGAGCCGTCACGGACCACGGCAACGACCCCGGGCAGTTTCGCAGTGGCAGCCTCATCCACGCTGTCCAGTCGCGAGCCATAACGCGGCGGACGCACCACGCGTGCATGCAGCATTCCTGGAAGCCGGAGGTCTTGCACGAAAGCCCTGCCGCCGCTGACCTTGCGCGGAATGTCCAAGCGGTGGATCGGCTTGCCGACAATGGTGTGCTCAGCGGCCGGTTTCGGCGAAGGCTTCGCGGTCGCCTCGCGCGCCAAGTCGGCCTCAGCGGCAAGCTCGCCGTAGCTCAGCATGCGCCCATCCGCAGCCGTGATGGCACCGTTCGTGACCTTGAGCGCCGCGGGAGCAGTGCCCAGCCGCTTGGCCGCAAGATCGACCAGGATTGCCCGCACCTCTGCCGCAGCCATGCGCAGCGCTGTACCGCTGTTCTCAACCGACTGGCTGCCCGCCGTCATGCCTTCGTTTGGCGTGCTTGCGGTATCGCCGGAGATCATGCGCACACGTTCGAGCGGAAGGTCGAGCTCCTCGGCGGCGATCTGTGTCAGGGCCGTCAGGATCCCCTGGCCGAGCTCGACCTTGCCCGTGCACACATTCGCATTGCCGTTGCGCTCGATGCGTATCCACGCATCGAGCTTGCGATTGCCTTGCAAGCTTCCCGGAAGCCGCGCCTTCTCTTGCGCCACCGCGCGGGATGGATCGAGGGAAAAAGCGACAAGGATGCCGCCGAACCCTGCGGTGAACTGACGCCGATCAAGCCGGGAAGCGTTCATATCACGTCCTCCCGTTCGTCTGTGCCGCGCGTAGCACAGCGCGCACGATGCGGTTATGCGTGCCGCAGCGGCAGAGATTGCCTGCGAGTGCAGTGCGGACATCGTGCTCGCTGGGCTGCGGGTTGCGATCGATCAGCGCTTTGGCGGACATGATCATGCCGTTGCTGCAGTAGCCGCACTGCGCCGCCTGCTCATCGATGAAGGCGCGTTGCAACGCATGCAGCTTCTCCGCAGAGCCGAGCCCCTCGATGGTGGTGATCTCGCCATTGGCAACCGCGCTGACAGGCGTGACGCAGGAGCGGACCGCCTGACCGTCCACCAGCACCGTACAGGCGCCGCATTGCGCCAGGCCGCAGCCGTACTTGGCACCGCTGAGCTCCAGATCGTTGCGCAGCACGTAAAGGAGCGGGGTGTCCGGCTCCGCTGGTACGGAGCGTATGGCGCCGTTCACCTTGAGGCTAATCGCCATGACCAGGCCTCTCCCGGGGCTTGCGCGCTTGCCGCGCCCTATTGATTTTGAGAATGGATGATTGTGCGCCTTGCAGAACGCGGCGTCGAGGGCCTTATTGAACTGCGAGGCCCAGCCGGTGGATGAGCTCTCCCTTGAAGCGGTAGTCTGCTTCAGTCTGAGCCTGAAATGCGCCGCCGCCGAGATAACGAATGGTTTGCCCGGTTGTGAGGATCATCTGCTTCACTGGCGGGCTTTCCACGGCTGCCGCACACTCACGCTCGAGTGAGGTCTTGATCTCGGACGGGAGCCCTTTCGGGGCAAATAGACCATTGTGTCCCGGCGGCACGTCGGTCAGGACGCCGCGCTCGCGCGCGGTCGGCACGTCCGGATAGGAGGGGTGGCGCTCTCCCCAGAACAGTAGTAGCGGCCGGAATTCCTTGCCGTGGATCGTGGAAACAGCGGACGCCACGAAGTCCAGGTCCCCCTTGAGCAAGGTCGGCAATGCAGGGCCATCACCGCGGAACGGCACCGCGTGGAAGCTGACCTTCAGGGCGTCTGCCAAATTTTCCACCGCCAAGTGGGGAATAGTCCCGGGCCCGGCATGTCCATACGAAATGGTGCCGGGCTGCGCGCGCGCCGCTGCCACTAGATCTTCGATCGAATGGAAGCGCGATTGCGGCGCAACCGCTATGGTAAACACGTTCTCAAACACCTGGCAGAGATACTCGAAGGAATTGAGCTGATAACGCACGCCCTTAACCAGATAGGGCGCGTTCGCTACAGGGGTCGTGGGCCCGAACGCGATTGTGTAGCCGTTTGGAGCGGCGGTCGCCAAGGCATTGAAGCCGAGCGTACCCGAGGCGCCGTCCCGGTTGTTGACCACCACTTGCTGGCCGAGTTGCCGGCTCAAGGTGCTCGCCACGGAACGCCCGACTGCATCAACTCCGCCGCCCGCCGGGAACGCTATGATCATCTCGATCGGGCGGGCGGGCCAACTTTGCGCGGTGGCTGGCGATGGCAAGAGCACGCATGCCGGCAGCAGAAGCAATAATCTCGGGAGCATGGTCCTTCCTTCCCGACTATGATGCGCCATGAACAACCTCTGCGTCGAGAGTCACGCAGATTTAGGATGACCATCAAACTGCGGCACCGCTATTTCACCGGCAGATCTCCCGCTGCCCATGCCTCACGCGTGGCGGCGCAAAAAGTGCCGAAGCTGCCCGCGCTGATCGCTGCGCGCAGCCCCGCCATCAGCTCTTGGTAATAAGCCAGATTCGCGGTGGTGAGCAGGATTGCGCCAAGCATCTCATTGGCCCGCACAAGATGGTGCAGGTACGCCCGGGAATAACGGCGGGCCGCCGGAGCGCTGCTCTGCTCATCGAGCGGACGCGCATCCTCCGCGTGCCGCGCATTCCTCAGATTGATGGGACCGAAGCGCGTGAAAGCGACGCCATGGCGGCCATTGCGGGTCGGCAGCACGCAATCGAACATGTCGATCCCGCGCGCAACCGCCTCCATGAGGTCCTCCGGAGTGCCCACCCCCATGAGGTATCGCGGGCATTCGCTGGGGAGGAGCGGCGCAACCTCCTCCACTATGCGCAGCATTAGCGCCTGCGGCTCGCCCACGGCGAGGCCGCCGATTGCGTATCCGTCGAAACCTATGTCGAGAAGCTCGCGCGCGCTCGTGACGCGCAGCTCGCGATCATCGCCCCCTTGCACAATACCGAACAGCGCGCGCCCCTGCGCTGCGCCCTTGAAAGCACGCCGGCAACGCTCGGCCCAGTCAAGCGACAGCCGCATGGCCCGCTCGATCTCAGGGCGCGGGGCCGGCAACTTCAAACATTCGTCGAGCTGCATGGCAATGTCAGAGCCAAGCAGGCTTTGGATTTCCACCGCCCGCTCCGGCGTGAGCTCGAGCAAGGCACCATCCAGGTGGGAGCGAAAAGTGACGCCTCTTGCATCGACCTTGCGCAAGGACGCGAGCGACATCACCTGGAAACCACCCGAGTCCGTAAGGATCGCATGCGGCCACTGCATGAATGCATGGAGACCGCCCAGCAGCGCGATCCGTTCGGCTCCGGGACGGAGCATCAAGTGGTACGTGTTGCCGAGCACGATGTCTGCACCGGTCGCGCGCACCGCCTCGGGGGTCATTCCCTTCACCGTCCCCTGTGTCCCGATCGGCATGAAAGCTGGCGTCGAGACCGGACCATGCGGCGTCGTGACGGTGCCGCAGCGCGCGCCGGCATCACTCGCCAGCAGCTGGAAGGAAAACCTATCAGGCATCTGCGGCGGTCATATCAGGCTCGCGCAGGGAACAGAAGACACGCGTCCCCATAGGAATAGAAGCGGTAGCCAGCGGCGACCGCATGAGCGTAGGCGCTCTGCATCACGTCCAAGCCGGAAAACGCGGCGACCAGCATGAACAAGGTCGAGCGCGGCAGATGAAAATTCGTGATCAATGCGTCCACGGCGCGAAAGCGGTATCCCGGCGTGATAAATAAAGCGGTCTCCCCGCTGAACGGCCGAATGACCCCATCCGCGTCAGCCGCGCTCTCCAGGAGCCTCAGCGAGGTCGATCCAACCGCCACAATGCGACCACCGGAACGGCGCACCTCGTTGAGCGCAGCAGCCGCAGTCGCACCGACGCTGCCCCATTCCGCATGCATGCGGTGGGCGCTGGTATCGGCCGCCTTCACGGGTAAAAAAGTCCCCGGGCCCACATGCAGCGTGACTTGATGGAGGGAGACGCCGCGCTCGCGCAGCTCGGCCGTGAGCTCCGGCGTGAAATGCAGACCTGCAGTGGGCGCTGCCACTGAGCCGTCCTGCTCGGCAAAGATGGTCTGGTAGTCCACCTGGTCTCGGTCGTCGGGCGGGCGGCGAGCCGCAATGTAGGGCGGGAGCGGCATCGCGCCGCGCTCCTGAATCGCCTCGTCGAGCACGGGGCCGTGAAATGCAAAGGCGAATGTCACCTCTCCAGCATCACCTTTTTTCTCGACCGTCCCGTCAAGCTGACCGAGGAAGCAGACCCGCCCTTCGTCGCCAAAGCGCACGACATCACCGCTGGTGAGCCGCTTCGCCGGCTTCACGAACGCGCGCCAGCGAGAGCCATCGAGCCGTTTGTGCAATGTCGCTTCGATCGCCGGCTCCGCCACGCCGCGGCCGATCCGGCGCCCGCTCAGCCGCACGGGGATGACCTTCGTGTTGTTGACGACAAGCGTATCGCCCGCATTCAGCAATTTTGGGAGTTCAGTCACGACGCGATCGAGCAATGGAGTCGCCGCGTGCGGCTGCACAACGAGCAGTCGCGCAGCATCCCGGGGGATGGCCGGACGCACCGCGATGCGCTCTTCCGGCAGATCGAAATCAAAGAGGTCGGTCTGCATGGCCGGCATATATGACAGCCAACGGCATGCTTCGAGACGCCTCGCAAGGTAGTGTGCGCGCTGCGTCTTTGCGAATTCGACCTAGGATCTACGCTGGGATGTGCGGTACAGGCGGATAGGGGTGAAGACCAAACGTCCAGACCGGGCGAGCCTCGCCGATCTCGTCGGCTACCAGAACCTGCGTCTCCTGTCCCTGTTCACCGAGCTTGTAAGCCGCATCAATCGCGAACAACAGGGCCTCTCGCTCGGTGTTATAAGGGCCAAACTCCTCGCCGGCAAAGACAATGAACCACACGTCCTCACGCCGAGTCACCAAGTATGGCTTTACCGCCAAGTTGCTTGGAGGCGGAGCGTCCAGTGGCACATCAGGGCGCGCGAACTCTGGCATAGCCCCCACCGTTCAGGGTTATCCACAGCTAACGCCGTGTCTGCATCCTTGTTCCTGACTGCTGTGATCAACGAACTTTGAACGGCCGATCGTGACGTTTAGTCAAACCGTCGTGACATCGTCGCCCTCGTGTCAAACAATCCTTGTAGCTCTTCCCCTATTCAGAGAGCCAGCAGGAGGAGTGGTGAATGGGCGCACTGATGGTCCGCTGCCCGCAAACCGGGCGAGTGATCGCGACCGGCATGCGAGCTGATCGCAAGACGTTCGCCGCCATGCCGGTGTTCTTCGCGCGGGTTCGCTGCCCTATCTGTCTCGCCGAGCACGAGTGGTTCGCCAAGGAGGCTTGGATCTGCGATTCGGATCCTGCACCAGAAAAAAAAGCACAAATGGCGCCGGTCTGAGGCAAGACCTCTTTGGATGTGATCAGGCGTCCGCTGCCATTTTCGCGGAAATGATACGGTCGGGGTCCTGCACTGGCTCGCCGCGTTTGATTTTATCGACGTTCTCCATTCCTTCGGTGACCTGCCCCCAGACAGTGTATTGCCCATCAAGAAATCGCGCATCGCCAAAGCAGATGAAGAACTGGCTGTCGCCGGAATCCGGTGATTGCGCGCGCGCCATCGACACTGTGCCGCGCCGATGCGGCTCCTTGTTGAACTCGGCCTTGAGCTTCTTGCCAGAGCCGCCGGTGCCGCTTCCGTGCGGACACCCGGTCTGCGCCATGAATCCTTCAATGACGCGGTGAAATACGATCCCGTCGTAGAATCCCTGGCGCACCAGCTCCTTGATTCGGGCGACATGGCCAGGCGCCAGGTCGGGCCGCATAGCGATCGATACCTTGCCCTTGCTTGTCTCGAGGATCAGCGTGTCTTTTAAATCAGTCATGGCATCCTGCGTTGCTGACGGTTCTGGTATGCGTTAGCGTTCTATGGTCGCCTTTTTTACGTAATCGAGATTAGCGAAGTCCCGTGTGAGATAGGCATTCCCCTCCCGCTGGATGCGGCCCTGGTCGGGACCACGACCGCGCGGACCCCCTTCGCCGTACCCGCTGTAAAGTGCATCGACGACGTTCATGCCCGTGGTCACTTCGCCGAAAGGCGAGAACCCCTGGCCGTCCAGGCCACCGTTGTCCCCAAAGTTGATGAACACCTGGGTGGTGCGCGAGTTCGGCCCCGAGGTGGCGAAGCTGACGAAGCCGCGCTGGTTACGCTGTTTCACCGGATCATCCTTGATTGTGGCGTTGCGCCAGGCGGCGGCCACTTGCGGATCGCCATTGATCCCGAACTGCACCATGAAGCCGCTGATCACGCGAAAAAACCGAGTGTCGTCGTAGAATCCGCTTTTTACCAGATTGTAGAAGCGATCCGCCCCATTGGGGGCCCAGTCGCGCGTGACCTGGATGATAATCGCGCCCTTGCTCGTGTCGAACCGAGCCTTGTAGCTCGCGGGCGCACGCTCATTCAGGGCGGCGGGATTACTCAACCCAGCAGATTGGCCGAGCAGCGGGCACACGAGGGCGGTGGACAGGAGACAAAGACTTAGCAGCAGCGATGACGTTCGAGCGTTCATGGTGACCTTGCGTGGTTGAGGGCCGCAGCACTGCCCGGGATGTGGTCAACCGCCTGAACGGCGGCCGAGCTTTGCGTGCAAACGATTGACGATCGATGCCGGAACGAATTGCGCCACATCACCGCCCATCGATGCGATCTGCCGGACCAGTGTGGCGGTGATCGGGCGGACCGCAGGAGAAGCCGGCAGAAATACAGTCTGCACCCCCGGCGCCATGGCGCTGTTCATGCCGGCCATTTCCATCTCATAGTCGAAATCGGTCACGCTGCGCAGGCCACGCACCAGAATGGTCGCACCCTCGCGTTGCGCGGCACTGATCACCAAGTCGCCGAAAGTGACGCAGGCAAATGCGCACCCGGCTGATCGCGCCAGCGGGGCACAAGTCTCCTCGACCATCGCACGGCGCTCGTCCACATCGAACAGCGGCGACTTTCCGGGGTGCATGCCGATCGCCATTACCAACCGTTCGGCGAGCCGCGCAGCTTGTCGCACCAAATCCAAATGGCCATTGGTGACAGGATCAAAGGACCCGGCAAACAGTGCAGTGCGCGCCATGACCGCCCTCTAGCGCGCCGGCTCTGCAGCCGCAAGATCGCTCCAGCCAACGTCGACATCCAATTGTGCGCTGAGGGCGAAGGGCTAATAGGGGTCCGGATCGCCATTGTTGCCGCATTCTGCTGCAACGAATGCGGGCGAGAACAAGGACAGTGCGACTTGCCAACGTCCTCGCAGCCAGCAAGTGCAGCCGCCAAGTGCCGCAAATTGATGAGACACTTGTTTCGGTATTTGCTGATTGCCGCGGCGAGCGTCTGCGCGGTCACTTTGGAGGCGCACGCGCAGGCGCCGCCGAGCGAACGTGACCTGCGCATTTATGCGGGCCTGCACGAGGCTGCCGCCCAAGGCGACGTGGCCGCCATCGAAAAGCTGATCGCGGAAGGCGAACCACCGAACCTCCAGGACGCCAACAGCCGAACGCCGCCCCACGTGGCAGCCTACCTGCGCAAGCACGAGGCGGCACGCACGCTTGTTCGGCTAGGCGCTGATCCGAACGCGTTCGATGCGGAACGTTTCGATATGATCAGCATCGCTGCGGTCAACAATGACCTGGAGATGCTGAAGATTGCGCTCGACAGCGGCGGTAACCCCCGTGCCATTACTGGCACCGCCGACGCGACGGCGCTGATTGCCGCTGCCCGGCGCGGCAACAAGGATGTCGTCGACACGCTGATCGCGGCGAAGGCGCCGCTCAACCATGTCAACAGCTTCGGCCATACCGCTCTGCTGGAAGCCATCGTGTTGGGTAACGGCAGCGGCAACTATACGGCCGTCGTGCAAGCCCTGGTGCAGGCCAACGCCGATCTGAACGTTCCCGACCGGCACGGTGCCACAGCGCTCGCACACGCGCGCCGGCGTGGCTATACGCAGATTGCTCGGATCTTGGAGAACGCCGGCGCCCGCTGAGTGCGGGAGATCAGCCTCAAGCGCCTGTGCGCTCGCCTATTGGGAGTGCGTGATATCGTCGCCGCGTTCGATGCGACGCATCAGGTCGTCAAGCTTCTTCGAGGGCTTCGTCCGCAGGTCGGCGTCATACATGCGGCGCAGCTCGTCGGCTATGGCGAATAAGGTCTGGGTGCCCAGGTGGACGACATTCTCGTGCTGCCCGGAGCCGTCATCAGACGACGACATGTCCCTAATGTCCCGATTCCGAAGTTTGCCTCATTGTGCGGCACCCGGCATCGCGAACTTCGGAATGGAAGGACACTCGCACACCTCCGCACCACGAGCTCGCCGGAAGAATGATGCGGACTTCGCCTGTGCAAGGGAAGCCCCCTTCAACGCAACCCGCTCTATTGTCCGCGACCGAACATAATTAACGTCGGGCCGCTCGCATAGGTTCCCGAGAGCTACCGTAGCGGCCGCGATCAGCTGGTCGTGTGCTCGTCCCCCTCCTCGCTGATGCGCTCGGCCGCCACGACCCGTTCCCCATCAGCGGTGTCGAAGACGATGACACCCTGGGTCGAGCGGCCCACGATGCGAATGCCGGCGACCCGCGTGCGGATGAGCTGACCCCCGTTGGTGACCAGCATGATCTGATCCGTTTCCTCCACCGGGAACGAGGCGATGAGCTTGCCAGTCTTCCTCCTGATCGCGCCGTCACGCTCGCGCACATCCATGGCAACAATGCCTTTGCCGCCGCGCCCGGTGATCCGGTACTCATAGGATGAGGTGCGCTTGCCATAACCCCGCTCTGAGACCGTCAATACAAACTGCTCGGCGGCTGACATCTCGACGTAGCGCTGCTCGCCAAGCTCAATCCCGTCATTGATGCCCATCTCGGCCCCCTCCTCGGCAGCCGCTTCGGTCCCGGCGTCCTCCGCCTCCGCCCCGATGCCACGACGCACAGCGGTTGCCCGTTTCAGATAGGCCACGCGCTCCTCCGCCGTCGCATGCACATGACGCAGAATCGAGAGCGAGATCACCTTGTCGCCCTCCCCGAGCGCGATTCCGCGTACGCCCATGGACGTACGGCCCTGAAACACCCGCACGTCCGTAACCGCAAATCGAATGCACTGGCCGGCAGCTGAGGTAAGCAGGACATCATCGGCCTCGGTGCAGATTTGCACGTCGACGATCGCCTCACCCTCGTCGAGCTTCATGGCGATGATGCCGGAGCGCCTGACATCGACGAAGTCGGACAGCTTGTTCCGTCGCACCGTTCCACGGGTGGTTGCGAACATAACATCGAGCTGAGCCCAGCTCTTCTCGTCTTCCGGCAGCGGCATCACTGTGTTGATGCGCTCGCCCTGCTCGAGCGGCAGGATGTTGATCAGCGCCTTGCCGCGTGCCTGCGGAGCGGCCTGCGGCAGACGCCACACCTTCTCTTTGTAGACGCGGCCGTGCGAGGAGAAGAAAAGGACCGGCGTATGGGTCGAGGCGACGAACAGGCGCGAGACAAAATCCTCCTCGCGGGTTTGCATCCCAGAGCGCCCCTTGCCACCGCGCCGCTGTGCTCGATAGGCCGAGAGCGGCACGCGCTTGACGTAACCGAGGTGGGAAACGGTGACGACCATGTCCTCACGATGGATGAGGTCCTCGTCGTCGACCTCACCCTCCTGGTCGAGGATCACGGTACGCCGCGGCGTCGCAAACTTCTCGCGAACGGCCTTGAGCTCGTCCTTCACGATGGTCTGGATGCGTGCGCGCGAGCGCAGAATGTCGAGGTAATCGGCAATTTCCTGCGCGAGCTTGTCGAGCTCCGCCTTGATCTCATCGCGGCCGAGCGCGGTGAGCCGCTGCAGCCGCAGATCGAGGATCGCCTTCGCCTGCTCGGCCGAGAGCCGGTACGTCCCCTCGCTCGAGATGCGATGGCGCGGATCGTCGATCAGCGTCAGCATCGCCTCCACGTCGCGCGCCGGCCAGTCGCGCGCCATCAATGCCTCGCGCGCGGCCTCGCCATCAGTTGCCGCGCGGATGAGTCGGATCACCTCGTCGATATTGGCGACGGCGATCGCCAGCCCAACCAAGACATGCGCGCGATCGCGCGCGCGGCCGAGAAGGAACTTCGTGCGGCGTGAGATCACTTCCTCGCGGAAGTGGATGAAGGACGAAAGCAGGTCCTTCAGATTCATGACCAGCGGCCTGCCGCCTTCGAGCGCCACTATGTTGGCGCCGAACGTCGACTGCAGGGCGGTGTAGCGGTAGATCTGGTTGAGAACGACGTCAGCCATGGCGTCGCGTTTGATCTCGATCACAACGCGATAGCCTGAGCGGTCTGATTCATCGCGCAGGGCAGAGATGCCCTCGATTTTCTTCTCCCGCCAGAGCTCCGCCATGTGCTCGACCATGACGGCTTTGTTGACCTGGTAGGGGATCTCGCTGATGACGATCGCCTCGCGATCGCCGCGCAATGTTTCGATCTCCACCTTGCCGCGCATGATGATGGAGCCACGCCCCAGGCGATAGGCCGCGCGAATGCCCGAGCGCCCGAGAATGATTCCCCCCGTGGGGAAATCCGGGCCAGGGATGATCTCCGTCAGCTCGGTTATGCCAAGCGCGGGGTTGTCGATCAGCGCGATGCAAGCGTCGATGACCTCGCCGAGATTGTGCGGCGGAATGTTGGTGGCCATGCCGACGGCAATGCCACCCGCACCATTGACGAGAAGGTTGGGAAAACGTGCCGGCAGCACCACCGGCTCTTTTTCGTTGCCGTCATAGTTCGCCTGAAAGTCGACGGTGTCCTTGTCGATATCCTCGAGCAGCTCCATCGCCGCTCGCTCGAGCCGACACTCGGTGTACCGCATGGCCGCCGGCGGATCGCCATCGACCGAGCCGAAATTGCCCTGCCCATCTACGAGCGGCAGACGCATGGAAAAGTCCTGAGCCATGCGCACCAAGGCGTCGTAGATCGCCTGGTCACCATGGGGATGGTACTTACCCATGACATCACCGACCACACGCGCCGACTTCACGTATTTGCGGTCAGGGGTATGCCCGTTCTCGTGCATCGAGTAGAGGATGCGCCGATGCACCGGCTTGAGGCCGTCGCGAGCGTCCGGCAGTGCGCGCGCGACGATCACGCTCATGGCGTAATCGAGGTAACTGCGCTTCATCTCCTCGGTGATGGAGACCGGGCGAATTTCGGATGAGCCGGGGTCGTCCGGCGGCTGCTGGGGCGTATCGGCCAAGGGAGAAATCCGTGCGGCGAGAGCGCGATCTGCTTAGCTGATTCAGGGCCGCCGCGCCACCCACATGGCCCTGATGCGAATTCGTTTTAGATGGGAATTCAGAGACTTATCGTCAAGCGTGCGTGAGAGCTCAAGTCGTTACCATGGCCCTTCTGGGGTTTGGCCTGGCGTTGCGAAGTGAGCTCGATGTCTCTCGGGCACACCCTTCAGTGGAGGGGGCGCTTGCGCGAGGCCCGAAACTCGGCCGCCAAGCGCGCGGCCGGATCAGCGGCACTAAAAGGGGATCTCATCATCCATATCGCCGCGCTTGCCGCCGCTCCCGGCACCGGCGAGTGCGGGCTGCCGCTCGCGTGTGCTCGGGCCCGAGGAGCCGAAATCACTGTCGGGCGCAGCGATGTCACCGCCGCGATCGCCCATCTTATCCAGCATGGTGAGCACGCTGTTGAACCCCTGCAAAACCACTTCCGTGCTGTAGCGCTCCTGGCCAGATTGATCCTGCCATTTGCGTGTTTGCAGTTGCCCCTCCAGGTACACCTTGGACCCTTTCTTCAAGTACTGCTCGGCAATCTTGCAAAGCCCCTCGCTGAAGATCACGACGCGGTGCCACTCGGTCCGTTCTTTGCGCTCACCCGTATTTTTGTCGCGCCAGGTCTCCGAGGTCGCCACGCTTAAATTGGCAACCGGACGGCCATCCTGCGTCCGCCTGATTTCGGGGTCCTTGCCCAGATTGCCGACCAGGATCACCTTGTTGACCGAACCTGCCATGACCACCTCCTGCTCACTCTGTCGCATCACTCGCGGACGGCACCCTATTCCGAAGGGGAACCCGCGTCGCCCGCGCAACACCGGGCCTTCGCCTTTTCCACAGTCCTGTGGGCCACCGCTTCATGTTCTTGCTTTGTTCTATGCCTATCAGCAGTCCAGGGCAAGGGATATTCGATATCAAAGCTTCTCCCGCAAAAAGCGGATGACGGGGAACGCCGCCCTCGCGGAGAGGCTCCCCGGCTCCTCCATAGGGTCTGCCGCCCAAAAGTGTCCGGCGCCCGGAAGAACAAACGTTCGAACAAAGAATCCGGCTTCCTTGAGGACGGCAAGAAAGGCTTGCGACTGGGTTTGCGGGTCGACGATCTCGTCGTCTGTGCCATAGATCAGCAGAAAGGCTGGCTTATTCTTCGTCTGGCCGCTCACGTGATTGATGGGCGACGCCTGAAGAAAGCGCTGCCGGTCCAAACTCGGCGATGTACCCAGGAACTTCTCGGTGATCTGGTCACGCGGCCGGGCAATCTGATCGTGCTGCCACTGGGCCAAAAGGTCGTAGACACCATAGAAGCCGACCACGACCTTCACGTCGGCCGGCGCCGCGAGGTCGCCGTGGTCGCGGAGTTGCGGCACGAACGTGTCCCCCGCAAGAGCTGCCAGGCCGGCGAGATGAGCCCCGGCGGAATCGCCCACGAGACCAATGCGCCCGGGATCGAAGCCCAGCTCGGGGCCATTCTCATGGGCGAACCGGAGCGCCGCTTTGACGTCGTAGATGGCGGCCGGATAGGACTTGGCTTCCGCGCTCGCCAGACGATAACGGATGGCAAAGCAACCGAACCCGTTTGCGGCAAGCAGCGGTCCCCAGTGCTGGTAAAAATCAGGGTTGCCGACTTGCCAGCCGCCTCCGTGCACACTGACAAGCAATGGTGCCCCGTCGCGCCCATGCGGCAGGTAGAGGTCGCCGGTAAGCTCTACCCCGTCGTGTGCGGCGTAGCGCAAGCTCCGCCGCACCTCGACGGCGGCATTTGTTATGGTGCCACTCACGCCTGCATCCTTCTGCCACTCGTTCGCGCTTTGCTGCAGGTCACTGGAATGCCGCCTGAACGAACCGCAGCAGTTGCGGCGCTGCCTGGGCGCCGTAACTGCCCGGCTCTTCAACCGGCTCAGCGGCCCAAAAATGGCCGGAGCCCGGGACCACGATTGTGCGCGCGTAAAAACCTGCTTGCTTAAGCGCGGTCAGGAAAGCCTGCGCCTGGGTCTGTGGATCGACGATGTCGTCAGCGGTCCCATGAATGAGCAGGAAACGCGTCCGCAGTTTTTCGCGCTTGTCGATGGTCGCATAGCTGATCGGCGAGGCGTCGAAATAGGTGCGCCGGCTCTGCATCGGCGAGAGGCCGAGAAATTTTTCTGTGATCTGGTCACGCGGGCGCGTGATCTGATCGTGCAGCCACTGCGCCTGCATGTCGTAGACGCCGTAGAACCCGACCACCGCCTTGACATGCGTCGGTGTATCGGCGTGTGGATCGTTCCGGTACTCGCTCGTGAACTCGTCGGCGGCGAGCGCAGCTAGTGACGTGAGGTGAGCGCCGGCGGAATCGCCCATCATGCCTATGCGCTCACCGTCTATGCCGAGCTCGTTAGCTCGGGCACCCAGGAACTGTACCGCGGCCTTCACGTCGTAGACCGCGCCTGGATACGTCTTCACGCCGGGTTTGGAGAGACGATAGCGGATGGCATAGAGGCCGATGCCGTTCTTCGCCATGAATGGCCCCCAGTAACGATAGAGTTCGGGACCACCCCCCTGCCACCCGCCGCCATGCACGGCCAGCATGACCGGCGCCCTTTCGCGCCCTTTCGGCAGGTATAGGTCGCCGCTCAGCTTGATGCCGTCGTGCTCGGCATAAGTGAGTTCCGTCCTGACGCTGACGCTGTACGGCTGCGCCTGTGCCGCGGCGATCGAGGCGATCAGTTCGGCGACAACCAGAACCACCCATGACAAGCAGCGCATCGTCCTCTCCTCCCCTTCTTTGACCATCGCCCTGAGGCAGGTCGTGAGCTTCCCACCCGCTGGTCGCGGTTGTCCACAGCGCTACCGCCCGAGCCCGGCATGCGTACTATGGGCTGGCGAAAGCCTCCTGTTCTCACTACGTTCCGGATGCGCGAGGCGCGGGGAAGCTGCGTCAGAAGGAGTGCAACAATCGCGCGCAGACGGACGGCATGAACGATCTCTTCAACAAGACCCGCCCGCGCCGTTCGGATCCGCGCGTGATCGCCATCCGAGGCGCGCGTGAGCACAACCTCAAGAACATCGACGTAGAGATCCCGCGCGATCAATTCGTCGTTTTCACCGGACTATCGGGCTCCGGGAAGTCTTCGCTTGCGTTCGACACGATCTATGCCGAAGGGCAGCGGCGCTACGTCGAGTCGCTGTCGGCCTATGCGCGGCAGTTTCTGGAGATGATGCAGAAGCCGGACGTCGATCAGATCGACGGCCTCTCGCCCGCGATCTCCATCGAACAGAAGACCACTTCGCGCAATCCGCGCTCGACCGTCGGCACAGTTACCGAAATCTACGACTACATGCGGCTCCTTTGGGCTCGTGTCGGCGTGCCCTATTCGCCGGCTACTGGTCTGCCCATCGAAAGCCAGACCATCTCGCAGATGGTGGACCGCGTGATGGGCCTGCCCGAAGGCACCCGGCTCTATCTCCTCGCGCCCGTGGTGCGCGGGCGCAAAGGCGAATACCGCAAGGAGCTCAGTGATTTTCTCAAGCGCGGTTTCCAGCGCGTGAAGATCGATGGCGCGTTCTACGAGATCGCCCAGGCTCCCGCGCTGGACAAGAAGTTCAACCACGATATTGACGTGGTGGTCGATCGCATAGTGGTCCGGGCGGATCTAGCGACACGCCTCGCCGACTCGCTCGAGACCGCGTTGAAGCTCGCGGATGGGCTCGCGGTCGTGGAGTTTGCCGAAACCGACGACGCGTCGTCGCGACGAGAGAAGGTGGCGACCGAGTCGCGCAAGGTCGCGAAGATCCACGACCGCAGCGGCCCCGAACGCTGGATCTTCTCGGAAAAGTTTGCTTGCCCGGTCTCCGGCTTCACCATCCAGGAAATAGAGCCGCGCCTGTTTTCGTTCAATAACCCGTTCGGCGCCTGTCCAGCTTGTGGCGGCCTCGGTGTGGAGCAGCACATCGACGCGGATCTTGTCATTCCGGATAAGGACCGCAGCTTGCGCGCTGGTGCAATTGCGCCATGGGCCAAATCATCCAGCCCGTACTATCTGCAGACGTTGCAGGCGCTCGGTAAGCACTACAAATTCACCCTCGAGACCAAGTGGAAAGATCTTCCAAAGAAAACGCAGGAAGCGATCCTCTATGGCTCATGTGAGGAGACCATCAGGTTCACCTACGACGACGGGCTGCGGTCCTACCAGACCACGAAGACGTTCGAAGGCGTGATCACAAACCTGGAGCGTCGCTGGCGCGAGACCGAGAGCGACTGGGCGCGCGAGGAGATGGCCAAGTACTTCACCGACATCCCGTGCGCAGCCTGCAAGGGTTATCGCCTAAAGCCCGAGGCGCTCTGCGTCAAAATCGCTGACGAGCACATTGGTGAGATCTCCGCTCTCTCGGTCAAGCATGCAGGCAAGTGGTTCTCAGAACTTCCTCAGCGCCTGAGCTCCAAGCAGAACGAGATCGCCGCTCGCGTGCTCAAAGAGATTCGCGAACGCCTCAACTTCCTGGTGGATGTCGGTCTCGACTACCTCACGCTGGCGCGCGCGAGCGGCACCCTCTCAGGTGGCGAGAGCCAGCGGATACGCCTCGCATCGCAGATCGGTTCCGGCCTCACGGGCGTACTGTACGTGCTCGACGAGCCTTCGATAGGCTTGCACCAGCGCGACAACGCCCGACTGCTCGAGACACTGAAACGGCTGCGCGACCTCGGCAATACCGTCATCGTCGTCGAGCACGACGAGGATGCCATCCGCACCGCGGACCATGTGCTGGATATCGGCCCGGGGGCGGGCATTCATGGGGGTCACGTCATCGCGCAAGGAAGCGTCGAGGATATGGTCGCCACGCCAGCCTCGCTCACCGGGAAGTATCTCTCGGGCGAGCTGATGGTGCCGGTACCGGAGCGGCGGCCCCGAAACTTGGCGCGGACGCTTACGCTGATCAACGCGCGCGGCAACAATCTCAAGAACATTACCGCAGAAATTCCGCTCGGGGTGTTCACCTGCGTGACCGGCGTCTCCGGTGGTGGCAAGTCAACGCTTTTGGTCGACACGCTTTACAAGGCGATCGCTCGCAAGCTCAACGGCGCCAGCGAGGCCCCTGCCCCGCATGATCGCATCGAGGGCCTAGAGCACCTCGACAAAGTCATCGACATCAACCAGTCGCCGATCGGCCGGACACCGCGCAGTAATCCCGCAACGTATACCGGTGCCTTCACGCCCATCCGGGAATGGTTTGCCGCCCTCCCGGAGGCGCGCGCACGCGGCTATGAGCCGGGCCGCTTTTCCTTCAACGTCAAAGGCGGACGCTGCGAGGCGTGCCAGGGCGACGGTGTGATCAAGATCGAGATGCACTTCCTGCCTGACGTCTACGTCACGTGTGACGTGTGCAAGGGCAAGCGGTACAATCGAGAAACCCTCGAGGTTTTGTTCAAGGGTAAGTCGATCGCTGACGTGCTCGACATGACCGTGGAGGAGGCGCTCGACTTCTTCAAGGTAGTGCCGCGGGTGCGCAGCGTGCTGGAGTTGCTGCACCGGGTCGGGCTCGACTACATCCATGTCGGCCAGCAAGCGACCACCCTTTCAGGCGAGGAGGCGCAGCGCGTCAAGCTCGCCAAGGAGCTCAGCCGGCGTGCCACCGGTCGCACGCTCTACATCCTCGACGAGCCCACCACCGGGCTGCATTTTCACGACGTGGCCAAGCTGCTCGACGTCCTGCACGAGCTGGTTGAGCAGGGCAATACAGTCGTCGTCATCGAGCACAATCTCGAGGTGATCAAGACCGCCGACTGGATCATTGATCTAGGCCCCGAAGGTGGGGATGGCGGCGGCGAGATCGTCGCGGCCGGCACACCGGAGGACATCGTGAAGGTCAAGCGCAGCTATACCGGCGGTTTTCTGCTGCCCGTCCTGCGGCGGCGGCCGGAGAAGCGCAAGCCGCGGCCCGAGGCAGCAGAGTAAGCCGCTACCGGCCAATGGGGGCGAATGCTCCGAAAGGCGGGGGCCTCTTTTTACCGGCGACCCAGGCTCATGTGCGTCGCCACAAAGCCCGCCATGCGCTCGAACAGGTCCCCGACACGGGAGAGATCCGGTGCATGGCCCGCGTGTCGGTCCATGTCGATGTATTCAAGCGAAATCTGACCGCCGGCTTTGCGATAATTTGCAATGAAGCGCTGCGGCTCGTTTCCGGGGAAACTTGACTCCTCGTCTTTGTAGTCGTGCAGCCCGTCGCCACGCGCCTGATACCAGATCGCTGGCGGCAACTCGACTTTCTCGCCGCGCTCGAGCGCGAGCAGCGGATTGCCTTCGGCCATGTTCCCTTCATTCTGCCAATAGACATCATGACGCGTGATGATGCCTGCTGGCCAGTCCGGCGGATTTGGCTTCGCGAGCTCGCGCTTGGCCAGCCGGTACCGACTCAAAGGATTGATGACGGGCCACGACAGAATGACGCAGCGGACCCTCGCGTCGGTCACGCCCATCCCCGCTGGAAGAGGAATCTCGGCATAGCGGGGGTCGTGCGGGCGCATGGCCACGAGCATGGCAAGCTGGCCGCCGCTCGATTGACCGGAGAGGCCAACCAGGTCGGGTCGCGTGTTGAAGTGACGCGCATTGGCTTTGGTCCAGCGCACCGCGTAGTTGATGTCCTGCACCGAGGCGGGATATGGCGCATCGTTGCCGGAGCGGAAGTCAAGAGCGATGGAGACGATCCCCCGTGCCGCCATGGCCTCGTGGCGCAGCCGCTCGGTGAAGCGATCGCTCTGGCACCATGCACCACCGTGGCACTCCACCAGCGCCGGAAACGGCCCCTCACCTTCCGGCTTGTACACCCGCGCGAGCAGCGGCTTCTCGTGATGGAGATACTCGACGTCCTCCACCTGGAATGCGCGCGGCTTGCTCTCGAGCGTGACCGTGCTCATCGATGTCCCTCCGTTGCGAGTTTTGGCCAGGATAGTCGCGCGACCGATCGGCGATCGCAAGCTGGTGCGCGATTGGCGCCAGTCGCCCGCACTCGGAATCCGAGGGGGGGCTCTGAGAAACGTGGGGAGCGAGCAGTCAGACGCGAAAATGCTCCGCAGCGAATTCCTCACAGGTATGCCCGAATTCGGCGAGCCCTTCCGCCAGGTGGTCCGGCAGCATGGGATTGCCGAGCAGATAGCTCGCCGTGCGACGGCTGTGCTCGTTAGCCGCCGTTTCACGCAACTCCGCCCACTCGGCAAGGCTGCCATCGCCCCGTCCGAGCCATGTGAGAGCGACCAGGTCGAGCTGCTCGTCGATGGTCAAGGCGTTGATGAATGCGGCAAGCTCCTGGCGCACCGGATCGTCAGGCCGATCCTCCAGCACCGAGCGCATGCCATCGTCGGGCGGGTCGGAGCCGTCGTCCGGCGCAGTGACGGCGTCTTTCACGTCGAACTCGCGTCCCTTTATAATGAGAAAGCACACCTTGTCGCGCGCAATCGTCAGGCTTGGCATATCCTCGGACGCCAAGGCCGCGTCGTCACTCGCGCGCTCGTCGCGATCCGCAGTCGCCATCGCAGCGCTCCATTGCCCCCGGCAAGCTAAAGCCTTCGCTCCCTGATGGTTCCTCCCGAAGCTGCAGCAGACGACGCTATTGCACGGTGCTGGCGGTGCGCTACTTTGCCCGAGCTTCAACACGAGGATCCCGACATGGCTGGCACGAGCATCAAAATTCCCGCAAGCAGCGGCGCAGAGTTCGACTGCTACCTTCATGTGCCGGCCGAGGCAGGCAAGGTGCCGGCTGTCGTGCTCGCGTCAGCCGTCCACGGCGTGGACAAGGACGTCCGCGACATTGCCGACGAGCTGGCCTCGCATGGTTACATTGCGGCAGCACCCGATCTGTTCTGGCGCTCCTTGCCCGGCCCGCTCCCGGGTGACGATAAGCGTTCGCAGGAACGCTCGCAGCCCCGCCTCGAGAAGATCAAGACTGGCGAGGCCGACATGGCCGACACGCTTGCCTACCTGCGCGCTCTGCCGCAGTTCAACGGCCGCGCTGCCGTCATGGGCTTCTGCTATGGCGGGCCATACGCGCTGATCGGACCGAAGCGGCTAGGCTATGACGCGGGTATTTCCTGCCACGGTACGCGACTACTGGACTACATCGGCGAGCTGGACGGGCTGACAAAGCCGGTATGTATCATGTGGGGAGACCAGGACCACGCCGCTCCTGCGGAGGTACTCTCGGCGTACCGTGCCGTGCCGGCACGCATGCCCAACGTGCAGGTGGACATTTTCCCAGGCGTGCTCCACGGCTTTACCATGCCATGGAACACCAAGGCGTTCGATCGTGCGGCTCGCGACTTCGCGATGGCGCGCACCTTGGATATGCTCGGCGCATTGCGCGGGGAGGACGAGGCACAGCGGCTGCGGCAAGCCTCCTGACGCGATAAGCCTACGTCCCTTCGTCGCGGAGGCCTCCGTCTCGGAAGCCTTGCCGCCGCGGCCGGAGCTACATCGCTGCTGCGAGACCACCGACTGTCGCCAGGGTGATCTTCGAACGTCCGTGCGCGATGCTGCGATCGGGCTTTTCGCTACGGTCGCGCGATTGCGCAAAGAGTGCTTGGCCAAGCGCGGTACCTAGCTCCTGCGTGAGGCTCATGAGATCGCAGGTGGCGGCGATCGCCAAGCCGACCCGATGCAGGTGCGACTTGCGATAGCAGAACATCGCCAGGTTGGCGCGCTCGTGTGCCGACAGACCGTGCAGCATGCCCCCGACTACGTCGTCGCTGGCGCGATACAGTCTGCCGACAAGCTCCTCCGGCACTAGGCGGTCATCGTCGAGCTGTGGCGTGCTCGCGGCGATGGTGGGCAAAGTTGTCATGGTTTGGCCTCGTTCCTTAGATGCAAGCTCAGGTGCGGTCTCAACCGACGCAACCACTGAATTCTGGGCTGGCGCATCGCGCCTTCTTCGTCCCACTCAGAACCCGTCGTTCACTCCCATGCGAAGCCCATGCATGGTGAAGCGAGTACCGTGACGACCGTCGCAGCCCCAACAGGAAGCGGCTGTCGGATGGAGCGTGTGCATGTGAAATTTCCCCTGCACCATCAGACAGCACAAATGGTTAACGTGAGGTAAATGGCCCGCCCACTACGGCGGGTTCAGGATATCGCGAGCGGGCGAAGCTCAGGAGGGGCAGCGCCTGTGATCGTCCGGGTGTGCGTGGCTGGACGGGGCAACCCGCTGCCGGCGTACGGCTCGTACCCGATCGCCCGCAACGTGCCAGTCTGCGGAGACATCTCGACTGCCAACCGTGTGAAGACGTTGAGCACGGGCGGGGTGAGCCAAGCGAACCCGCCCTCTGCGAACGGATGCGGCCAATCGACCAATGCCTCGCGCCGCAGCCGGCTCCGCTCGCGCGCCTCCTGGTAGGTCCTGGTCAGGAGGTGCGTGGTGTTGATCCGCGCCTCCCAACAGTCGCTGCCGTCGAGCCAATCGTTCGCGGCTGCGGTGTCGTCCACCCGTGTCGCATATCCTTCCTCGGTACGCTCGATCACACACCGCTCGCCGGACTGACAGCCGGTTAGCGTGAAGATCACCGGTCGGGCGACCGGCTCGGTTTCAAGCTTGCGTCTCGCTTCGGCGAAATTCTCACACGTCTCGAATACGTGACGCAGGAGATGATCCGGAGGGCAAAACCGGACGCTCCAGGTGTGCAGAGCATTGGCCGCAATATCGAAGGGGCGTAACCACGGCGCATGGGTCCGTCGCCGCAGTGGGGCTTGGTTGATCGCTGCAGCAAAACGCCGCGGCGCAACCGCCGTGAGGACGCCGGCGTAGCCCACCCAGCTCACGTTGAGGAACTCGCCGGCCGGACCGCGCATGCGCATAACCGCAAGGTGGCGCCCAAGTCCCGGAAACGGCCAATCCAGGGTGCGCACGAGCCAAGGGGCACCATTCTCGTCGCGTGCGGCGGCGGTGCAGCCCCACTGATAGGAGCCGTTGAGGAACCAGATGCCGGGCAAACCCACGCCGTTTGCAATTGCGCGGATCTCGGCCAGGTAAGGCGAGCGAGAGTGCTCGATCCAGCGCCGCGTCACGGCATCGAGCGCGGGCACCAAGCCGCGCGCAGCCGGGCTCAGCCAACTCAGGCAGTCCTCACGCAATGTCCGCGCGCTCTCGGGGGCGCTGAGCGTATGCCCCACCACGCCGCACTCGCGCAGATCAAAAACGGGAATGGTCGCCAGTTCGGACATCTCGTTAATCAGCTGCATCAATGCGTCCCACAGGCGGCCTCAAGCCGCGCCACCGGCCGCCTCCCTCGCGCAGTGGCGATGTTGGCCGGGCATGCGAAAGTCCGTTACACTCTGCTCGCTGCATGTGGGAGTGTCGCATGGAAGGTGCAAAGTGCTTCAAGTCAGACTGGTGAGTATTGTGGCAATGGCCGGGCTTTCGGCCGCAACTTTAATTCCTGCATTAGCCGAGGACGATTTTGCGATCGTCGGCAACTACACCGAGAATGTCCCGTGCAACAGCGCCGGTCCGAGCGCGATGCATGTGAAAATTACCGCAATAGACATCGATTCGCCCATTCTCGGCCTGTGCACCATTCTCGAGAAGAAGCGCGAGGGCAACAGGTTTGCGGTTCATGTCGAATGCAAGGGAGCGGGCGGCGCCAGCATGCTGGGCGACGTCACGTTCACGATGAAAGATGACCAGACCATCGATTTTGCCGATCAGGACAACACCTACCGAGCCGTGCTCCACAAGTGTCCGCGGTAAACAAACGAGCGAGCGACCCTGAGGAACTCGCGCCGATCAACACCGGAGCCGCTCAGCAAGATCCGCGAGGTTGGCCGCTGCGATATCCACTGGCGCAGCAGGTGCTGCCTCGCCAGTGCCTGCTCCGTTCTCGTTCGGACGCGCAATGTGGCAGGTGCGCAGTCCGCACTTTGCCGCAGCGATGAGATCGGCCGTATGGGCTGCAACCATCATGCAATCGCCAGGCGCAAGATCGAAGGCCTCGCAAGCGGCGAGGTAGACCCGCGGCTTGGGTTTGTAGTCCCCCGCGGTCTCCGCCCCTAGAACAGCATCCCAGAACAGGTTGTTGCGGCGCGCGAGGTCGATCATCAGCGAGATATTTCCGTTGGAGACGGGTGCCAACCAGTGACGCTGGCGCAGTCGGGCCATCGCATTCGGGACCTCGCCCCAGGCATCAAGCCGATGCCAAGCGAGGTTGAGAGCTCGCCGGGCCTCCTCGCTCAGCGCGACTAGCCCGAAGCGCGGCAGAATGCGATCGAGGTTGTAGCGGTGCAGCACATCGAGCTTGCTGAAGGGAATGCGTCCCGAGCGCACCTCCTCCATGCCCGGCTGATACTCGCCGCGCCAGGCATCGGCAAAGGCGAGCCAATCCAGCTGGTGTCCCAGTGGCCGAAGGATCGCCTCCGCCTCGCGGGCGACGCCGGTGCGCCAGTCGACCAACGTGCCGAACACGTCGAAGAACAGCGCCTGTGCGGCGATGGCCATCCCGCGCGCCCTCGCCTCCCCTCAAGAGCCTGCCGCCTCCATCCCCTTCGACTTGAGCACGGCCGCGGCCGCCGGCGTGGTGAGCGTCTTGAGCAACGCCCTGGCCGCATCGCTCTGCCTGGCGGTGGTGCTGATCGCCGCCGCATAGGTCGTGTAATTCTGGACTTCCGGCGGTAGCGGGCCAACCAAGGTGACCTCTTTCACCGGCACGATCTCGCTGATCTGGTGGATGCCCAACTCGGCTTCACCTTTGACAAGGAGGTCAGCCACATAGCCGCCCTGCTTGAGTTTTGCCTTGGGTTTGATTTGCGCGGCAATGCCAAGCTTCTCGAGCAGGCTCGCCACATAGATTCCGCTCGACCCGCCGCTTGCAGGATCGATATAGGCGACGGACTTGGCCTCAAGCAGAGCGCGCTTAAACGCTTCAACCGTGCTGATGTCCGGCAGCGCTGCACCCGCACGGACCATAACGCCGACACCAACCCGCGCCAAGTTGACCTCGCTGCCCTGCACGAGCTTGCCGCGACCAGTAAGGTCCCTGACTGCTCCTGGCGTGAGGACGGCAACATCGAATGTCTCGCCGCCTTCGATACGCTTGCTCAGGGCACCGACTGTATCGTTGTCGAGCACCACCTTGTGTCCGGTCTCCTGCTCGAACGCCGGCAAAAGCGCCACGAGTACCTGCTTGAACGCGCCCGCCGTCAGCACCTTGATCTCAGCGGCCTGGGCGTTGCGCATTGCTCCGGCAGCCAGCAGCCCCATAGCCAAGCCCAGCAAGCTCAGTCGCATATCGTTCGCTCCGTGCTGCGTTTTCTCTCCTCCTCTCTTAGCATGCAGAAGCAGCATGAGGAGGAGAGATCCTGCGACCAACAGAACCACCCCGTTTGGTTGGCCCGCCTGGGCAAGCTTGGCCCGACCGCTTGTCACATGTTAGCCATCGCCATGCCCGCTCCTGTTCTCCCTCTGGTGGAAGCCGCCGCTCGCTTTTCTCCTCGCGGTGCGCTGATCGGGCTCGATCTCGGCAGCAAGACCATTGGCGTGGCTGCGAGCGATCCCGACCGGCGCGTGGCCGCCACCGTGGAGACGATCGCGCGCAAGAGTTTTTCGGCTGATGCCGCTTGCCTGCTCGCGCTCGCTGGTGAGCGTCAGGCAACCGGGTGGGTGCTCGGGCTTCCGCTCAACATGGATGGCAGCGAAGGTGCGCGTGCACAGTCCACCCGTGCATTCGCTCGCAATTTCGCGCGCCTGACGCAGCTTCCGATCGCGCTCTGGGACGAGCGGCTGTCAACCGCGGCGGTAGAGCGGGCCCTCATTGCCGCGGCCGTGACGCGCGCACGCCGCGCGCGCGTGATCGATCAGCACGCGGCTGTCTATATCCTGCAAGGAGCCCTGGATCGACTGGCGCAGAAAGACCTTGCTCGCACGCGATCGGAATGAGTCCGTGCTGCCGCCGAACGCTGACCTCGAAAGACGTGATCGCGGGAATCGATGACGATCAGTCAGCCCGGCAGAGCGCGCTGCAGCAACCTTGCGGCATCGTCGGCGCTGATCTCGCTCGTGCCCAGCAATGGGCCGCGCGGCGCGCGCAGACGGATGCGGGCGTAGACCTCGGCCATCGGTGATGCCGATTCCGCGAGGGCTGCCGCGGCGGCGAGGACAGTCAATCGTTCGACCGAATGGCGGGCCTGCCTTTCCGCGTCTGCGGCCGTGAGACCCCGCGCAAGGCCGTCGCAAGCTACAGCAGCTCCGGGAAGCTCGGCGGTGGCGGCCGCGAGCTCATCGAGCAGCGCACGGCACGCCTCCGGCTCGTGACGCACGGCGCGCAGCACGTCGAGGCACATGACATTGCCCGAGCCTTCCCAGATCGCATTGACCGGTGCCTCCCGATAGAGCCGCGGCAGCACGCTTTCCTCCACATAGCCATTGCCGCCCAGACACTCCATGGCCTCGTAGATCAACCCGGGGGCGCTCTTGCAGATCCAGTATTTGGCGGCGGGTGTGACAAGGCGCGCCCGCAATGCCTCGCGCGCATCGTTGCCCGCGAGGTCAAACGCGCGCGCGAGCCGCAGCAGCAACGCAGTCGCCGCCTCGACCTCCAGCGCGAGGTCGGCGAGGACTCCGCGCATCAGCGGCTGGTCGACGAGATGCTTCTGGAAAACCGTCCGGTGGCGGGCGTGATGCAGCGCCTGCGCCAGCGCCATACGGGTGATCCCGGCAGAAGCGATCGCGCAATCGAGGCGGGTCAGCTGCACCATCGAGATGATGGTAGGAATGCCGCGACCCTCCTGACCGATCCGCCAGCCGAAAGCATTCACAAATTCGACTTCGGAGGAGGCGTTCGACCTGTTTCCCAGCTTGTCCTTCAAGCGTTGAAACTGCAGGCCATTGACGCGGCCGTCCGGCCGAAACCGAGGCATAAGAAAGCAGGTGAGCCCCCCGGCAGCCTGCGCCAGAACCAGAAAAGCATCGCACATGGGTGCCGACATGAACCACTTCTGCCCGGTAATGGCGTAGCCCTCGCCCGCCGGCTCCGCGCGGGTGCTGTTACTGCGCACATCCGTTCCCCCCTGCCGCTCAGTCATGCCCATGCCGACCGTGATGGCGCGCTTCTCCCACCAGGGCCGCCAGCGCCGATCATACTCGCGCGCGAGAATATGCGGGCAGAAGGTGCGTGCGAGCGGCGGCTCGACGACGAGCGCGGCGACGGCCGCACGCGTCATGGTGACTGGACAGAGATGTCCGGTTTCGACTTGCGCCGCCATATAGTAGCGCGCGGTGCGGACCACCTGTGCTGGCGCAGCGGCCGGGGTGGCATCGGCCGCCCAGGTCGAGGCATGCAGCCCGGCAGCCAGGCTCTCGCCCATGAGCCGGTGGTAGGCCGGATGAAACTCCACGCGATCAAGCCGGTTGCCTCGGGAATCGAAACTGCGCAGCTTTGGCGGATTTTCATTCGCCTGGCGCGCCAGCTCCAGCATGGCCTCCGTGCCCCAGCGCGCCCCGAACGCGGACAGCTCACTTGCGTGAGCCTCGCCGCCGTTCGCGGCCACGGCGGCTTTTAGCGGTGCATCGCTCTCATAGAGATTGACGCCCTCATAGGGCGGGGACTGATTGAAGGGAGAAGCCGCTGCTGGCATTAACGTGCTGCGCGTGCCGCCACCTGGGAATGGCATAGGGAAATGTGAGACATTGCTTTGCCACCTCTGCACGGCGCCCGACAAACTCGGCTCATAGTGATATCCTCTTTCCCGCCTCGTTTCATCGTCGAGCGCCGGAGCAGGATAACCGTGAGAGCCTTGTGCGCTGCTGCATGCTTTGGTGCTCTGCTCGCGGCAGGACTCGCCCATTCGCAAAGCTACCCCAGCGGCAATGTGCGCGTGGTGGTGCCATACCCGGCTGGGGGGCCAACTGACCTGATTGCGCGGCTGACGGCGCAACAGCTCTCAGAGACTCTTGGCCATCAGTTCTATGTCGAGAATGTCCCCGGCGCGAGCGGTGCCCGGGGTGCAGCGCTGGTCGCAGCGGCTCCGGCGGATGGACAGACTTTGCTCTGCGCCACGAATGATCTCGCCGTCACCTCCACATTGTCGACCAAAATTCAATACGATCCCATCAAGAGCTTTGCCCCTATCGGTATTGCCTCGGCTTCGCCATCTGTTCTGCTGGTGCATCCCTCTGTGCCGGCCACAAGCGTGCAGGAGCTGATTGCGCTTGTGCGTGCCGAGCCCGGGAAATACAGCGTCGCCACGATGAGTCTCGGCCAGAACCTTCTGACCAGTGAGAAGCTCTTTCGACTCGGCCTCGATTTGCCGATCGTGCGGGTGCCGTTTTCAGGTGCCGCACCCATCATCACCTCGACGGTGGCTGGCCACACTCCCGTAGCCTATATCGGTCTTCCCGCTGCCCTGGCCCACATCAGGGAGGGCACGCTGCGCGCGCTTGCTGTCACCAGCCCCCACCGCTCGCCCATTGTGCCTGACGTGCCAACAATGGCGGAAAGCGGCGTGGAGGATCAGGAGACGGAGCTGAGCATCGGGCTGCTCGCTCCCGCTGGAACACCGCGCGGCGTCATAGAGCTCCTCTCACGGAATCTCGCGCGCATCGCCGGGCTTCCGCCGTTTCGTCAAAGGCTCGCCGCACTCGCATTCACGCCGGTCGGTAGCACGCCTGACGAATACAGTGCGCAGATCAAGGGCGACATCGAGCGCTGGTCCAAGGTGGTGCGTGAGGCCGGCATAAAGGTGGACTGAGGCGCCGCTACCGCCCGCTCCAACCGCGCTGCCTGCAACTGGGCTTCGCCAGTCGCCCGAAATGCCGGGCGGACCAAACATCCACAGGGTGCAACCGGACGGCTGCAATCTCTTGCCGGCATTGCGGGGCCGGCCTATAGAACCGGGCTTTGATGAACATTGCCCAAAAGCCCACATTCGTCCTCAATCATCGGCATTTGTTGGGGATCGCGGGGCTATCGCCTGAGGAGATTCTCGGCCTTCTCGACCTCGCCGAGCATTTCGTCGAGCTCAACCGCCAGATTGAAAAGAAGCAGAGCTCGCTGCGCGGCCGCACATTGATCAACCTCTTTTTCGAGGTCTCGACACGCACCCAGGCCTCGTTCGAGCTTGCCGGGAAACGGCTTGGCGCCGACGTGATGAACATGTCGGTCAGCTCCTCCTCGATGCGCAAGGGCGAGACCCTGATCGACACCGCGATCACCCTCAACGCCATGCATCCCGACCTCATCGTGGTGCGGCATCATGCGTCCGGCGCGGTTGAGCTTCTCGCACGCAAGGTCGATTGCTCCGTGATCAACGCCGGCGACGGCTCACACGAGCACCCAACCCAGGCACTGCTCGACGCACTCACCATTCGACGCAACAAGGGCCGCATTGCCGGTCTTACCGTTACGATCTGCGGCGACATTCTCCATTCGCGCGTTGCGCGTTCCAATATTATCCTGCTCACCGCACTGGGTGCGCGGGTGCGCGTGGTCGGACCATCGACCTTGATGCCACCCGGCATTGAGCGCTTCGGGGTCGAGGCAATGCGCGACATGCGCGAGGGGCTGCGCGACGCCGACATTGTGATGATGCTGCGGCTTCAGCGCGAGCGAATGAACGGATCGTTCGTGCCGTCTACGCAGGAGTATTTCCACTATTTCGGGCTGGACCAGAGAAAGCTCTCGTATGCGCGGCCGGACGCATTGGTGATGCATCCCGGCCCAATGAATCGCGGGGTCGAGATCGACACCGCGGTGGCGGATGGTGCGCAATCGCTGATCCGCCAGCAGGTGGAGATGGGCGTTGCCGTGCGCATGGCGGTGCTCGAGGCGTTGTCGCGCAACCTGCCGAATGCGTGAGCAGGTGCAGCGTTGATGACCGAGCCGCGTCCCATCCTCCTCGCCAACGGACGCATCGTTGATCCGGCCCACGATCTCGACATTCAAGGTGATCTGCTGATCGCCGATGGCATCATCCGCGAAGCGAAGCGCGGCATAGGCGCCGCCGGCGTGCCGGAGAGCACCGAGGTCGTCGACTGCAAGGGCAAGGTCGTTGCCCCCGGGCTGATTGATATGCGCGCCTTTGTCGGTGAGCCCGGCGCCGAATACCGCGAGACTTTGGCTTCTGCAAGCGAGGCAGCTGCCGCCGGCGGCGTGACGACAATCGTTTGCCAGCCCGACACCTCGCCTGTCATCGACGATCCGGCGCTCGTTGATTTCGTGCTGCGGCGTGCACGCGACACCTCAATTGTGCATGTGCACCCGATGGCGGCTTTGACCAAGGGTCTGCGTGGCGAGGAGATTGCGGAGATCGGCCGGCTCAAGGCGGCCGGCGCCATCGCTTTCACCGACGGCGCGAAAAGCGTGACGAACGCTCAGGTGATGCGGCGCGTACTCACTTACGCCCGCGATTTCGACGCGCTCGTCGTTCACCATACCGAGGACCCCGATCTCGTCGGCGAAGGAGTCATGAACGAAGGCGAGTTTGCGGCCCGCCTCGGGCTGAGCGGCGTTCCAAAGGCCGCCGAGACCATTATGCTGGAGCGCGATATGCGGCTGCTCGCGCTCACGGATGCCCGCTACCATGCCGCCTCGATCAGTTGTGACGAATCACTCGACGTGCTGCGGCGTGCCAAAGAACAGGGGCTACGTGTTACGGCATCCGCCTCGATCAATCATTTGAGCTTGAACGAGATCGATGTCGGCCCCTACCGCACCTTTCTCAAGCTCAGTCCACCCCTGCGCACGGAAGCGGATCGCGCGGCGCTGGTGGCGGCACTGGCGGCAGGACTGATAGACGTCGTGATGTCCGATCATAATCCTCAGGATGTTGAGGGTAAGCGCCTCCCGTTTGCCGAGGCAAGCCATGGCGCAATCGGGCTGGAGACCATGCTCAGCGCGGGGCTTCGGCTTGTGCATGCAGGCGAGGTTTCTCTCCTGACGGTGCTCAAAGCGATGTCAAGCAACCCGGCACAGCTTCTTGGACTGCCGGCCGGCACGCTGCGCCCGGGCGCCCCAGCCGACATCATCATCATCGATGTCGATGTGCCATGGGTGCTTGATCCGGCCGAGCTCAAATCGAAATGCAAGAACACGCCTTTCGACGAGGCGCGGCTCACCGGACGCGTGGTCCGGACATTGGTTGGCGGCCGTACCGTCTACGAGTACGTGTAACGCTGTCCGTTGAGCGGAAGGGTTACGGGCGTGCTTTCATCGGTCAATCTGTCGGTGCTGCCCGCCGATGCCGCGGCGTTCGCGTTCGGCTACCTTTGCGGCTCGATTCCGTTCGGGCTGATTTTCACCCGACTTGCCGGGACGGCGGACATCCGCTCGATTGGCTCAGGCAACATCGGTGCCACGAACGTTCTACGGACCGGCCGCAAGGGGCTCGCTCTCGCTACGCTGCTCGCCGACACGCTCAAGGGCACATTGGCGGTGCTGCTCGTGCACGCCTATTACGCGCACGGGTTTGAATATTTCGCGCGCGAGCTGGCTCTCCCTGCAGCAGCCGGCGCTTTCCTCGGCCACCTCTTTCCCGTCTGGCTCGCATTCAAAGGGGGAAAGGGCGTTGCCACCTACATTGGATTGTTGTTGGGGCTTGCCTGGCCGGCGGCCATTGCGTTCTGCGCAACGTGGCTCGCCGTAGCCGCGCTCACACGCTACTCATCACTGGCTGCGCTCATTGCGAGTGCGGTCAGCCCTCTCGTGCTTTGGGGGTTCGCTTACCGGCCAGAGGCTGCGCTGTTCGTCGTGCTCACGCTTCTGCTCTGGGCCAAGCATCGCACCAATGTTGAGCGCATGCTGGCGGGGACAGAAAGCAAGATCGGCAGGGCTGTCCCTTCCGCTACGCGCCCGCCCTGAGCAAGCAAGCGAACGGCAGCTCAGGCGCTGTGTGGCTCGCGGCTGATCCGGTCAGCGGCGCGGGTCGCTTCCTCAGCTATGAGCCGCTTTATGTCGGTACAAATGTCGTTCACACGCAACCGGCGCCAGTTCTCGTCCTGGTAGCGCTGTACGAGCGCGATGGCCCGCAGTAAGCCTTCGTGTCTTGCCTGATCACGCTCATCTTGCGTCATGACACCTGCCCGCCGGGTTGTTTGTTGTCGAAAGCATTTCAAGTTTTCCCGGCCTCCTAATAGGCGCGTAAGGCTCAAGATTCCGTACGCCACGACCGGCAAAAGTCGTTAAAGCGCGTTAATTGAGGTTCCTCGGGCTCACGTGTGGGCGACCGATCGTTGTGCCCATCTGGCTTGCTGATCTTGACTTTTGTACTCTTTTTGTTCTCTCATTCCACGATGTATTTGCAGGGCGATCTCAGCGGAGGCGATCCAGCGGGACGGCAACTCACGGATGCAGAGCGGCTCGATTGGGTCCGCCTCATACGAACCGAACATGTCGGGCCACGCACGTTTCTCACCCTGCTGCGCCGCTACGGCAGCGCGCGTGCTGCGCTCGCCGCCGTCCCCGACTTGGCGCGACGCGGCGGAGCCACACGCCCTCCCCGCATCGTGTCTTCCGCCTCTGCAGAGGCGGAAGTCGCCAGCGCCATTGCACGCGGGCTCAACATCGTTGCTCTGGGGGAATCCGATTACCCGCGGCGCCTCGCCGTCATTGATGGTGCGCCGCCGCTGATTGCCGTGCAGGGCAAAGCCGCCTCTCTGGCCGGACCGATCGTAGCGATCGTCGGCGGACGCAACGCCTCGGCCGCAGGCCTGCAATTTGCCGAAAGGCTGGGGCGCGATCTCGGCAATGCGGGCTTCACCATAGCCTCGGGTTTGGCGCGCGGCATTGATGCGGCCGCGCACCGGGCAAGCCTCGCGACTGGCACGGTGGCGGTCCTGGCGGGTGGGCATGATCGCATCTACCCGCCGGAAAACCTCGCGCTCGCCAAGTCCATCACCGCGGAAGGTGCGCTGATCTCCGAGATGCCGCTTGGTTGGGAGCCGCGGGCGCGTGATTTCCCGCGGCGCAATCGACTCATTTCCGGCCTTGCCGCTGGTGTTGTGGTGATCGAGGCGGCCAGGCGCTCGGGGTCGCTGATTACGGCACGCTATGCGCTGGAGCAGGGTCGCGAGGTGTTTGCAGTTCCTGGCTCACCGCTGGATCCGCGCGCGGAGGGCTCCAACAACTTGCTCAAGGACGGGGCGACGTTGGTGACGGAAGCTGAGGATGTGGCTGCTGTGCTGCGGCCTATCCTTGGACAAACGTTCGAGCTGGCTCTCGCCGAGCCCGAGCCGGTCCAGGCTCAAGGCGCCGACCCACCCAGCGACGAGCGTTCGCGCATTCTCCAGTTGCTCGGACCGACACCCGTGGCCGTCGACGAGTTGGTGCGGCATGCGAGTAGCACGCCGGCCGTGGTGCGCATCGTGCTGCTCGAGCTCGAGCTCGCACGCCGCATCGAGCGGCACGGCGGCAGCCTCGTATCAACGTGCCTCACGGTCCCGAGCTGAGCGTTGCTCGTTGCGCGACCGGATGGTTCCTGTCGCCGTAATCATTCAGTGGCAATACGGCCCTGTCGGGACTCCGCGGCTATCATAGATGTAACTGTCATAGCCGCAGGTGCGCGGCCGCCCGGTATTGCGTCCATCCAGCGAGAGCGACTGTAACGCTTCCTGGCGGGGTTGGCGCTGCTTGCGAGCGGCTTCGGCCGGCCACACGGCCGTCACTGACACGATCGTCAAGCTCACGGTGAGAACAGCAAACAGCTTGTGCAACATTGTCAGATCTCCTGGAATTTTCTCTCCGGCAGCTAGGACCTGAATGGCCTTCTCGCAAGGCTGCCGCGAGTGATCGGCACAGTTATTCCAGAACCTCGTCGGCACGGGCGAGCAGCAGCGGCGGCATCGTGATGCCCAGGGCCTTGGCTGCCTTCACGTTCATGACCAGCTCGAGCTTCGTCGGTGCCTGCACCGGCAACTCGCTCGGGCGCGCGCCTTTGAGAACGCGGTCCACGTAACCCGCGGCACGACGGAATACATCGGCCACATCTGTTCCATACGAAATAAGCCCGCCGCTAACGGCGAAATACCGGAAAGGATAGATCGAGGGCAGGAGGTGACGCGCTGCCAGTGCAACGATCTCAGCTCGCAAATTCATCGTGGTGATGTCAGGCATGACCATCAGGCCACCATTGGGCTCACGCGCAAAGGTCTCGATGGCCTCAATCATGTCCCTGCCGTCTACCGCGACGCGGACCGCACGCGCATCGAAAGCTCCCGCCGCAGCCTCGACCGGCCCCCAGAAAAGCTCCGCGAATGGAGCGGTCTTCGGGTTGAACACCAGCGCCACCCGGCTCACGTTCGGCGCTACGACCTTGAGCATCTCCAGCCACTTTGTTCCGATGGAAAATTCAAAACTCGTGAAGCCGGTAAAGTTTGTTGCGGGCCGCGCGAGGCTCGCGACCACGCCCGCACCGATCGGATCGGTCACCTGCGTGAACACCACCGGAAGCTGGGCCCCTTGCTCCTTCAGCGCCAATGTCGCTGGTGTGCTGTTGGCAAGGATCACGTCTGGGGCAAGGCGCAACAGGTCGTCAGCGTGGCGCCGCAGCTCGACCGGATCGCCGGCAGTGAAGCGGCGGTCCAAGCGCAGGTTGCGCCCCTCACTCCAGCCAAGCTCGCGCATCCCCTGCTCGAACGACGCAATGCGCTCGCGGGCATCCGGGTCGGCCGCGGGAAAGCTCATCAGTATCCCGACGTGGCGCACACGTGCCTGCTCCGCCGCTGCAACCTGCAGCGGGGACAACGGCAACGTGAGCGGCCAAGCGGCCGCAGACCCGAACAGCCTGACCACCTGCCGCCGCTGCATTGGCATTCCGCCCATGATGATGCGTGTGAGCGTACAGCAAGAGGGCCGACTCCGCACCCTGTGTGGAACCGGCACCCGCTTTTAGCTCGGTGGTGCTTACGGCCGGTTCGGCTTGCCGGCGAATCCGCAGCCGTAACCGGCGTGCTGGGCGGCCCAAGCACCGGCCACGCGCCCGCTGAACAGAGCCGGGCCGAGCATCGTCCCCTCGAGCCCGGCGCGACCATTGATATGACCGCCCGCCATGCCGGCAACCTCACCCGCCGCGTACAGGCCGCGAATGGGTTCGAAATGCTTGTTCAGAACACGGCAGTGCAGGTCCGTCTTCACTCCACCGAAATTCTTGCGCGCCAATGGAAAGATTTGCACGGCGTAATAGGGCGGTGTGTCGAATGGCTTGCATGATTTCAGGGGTTTGCCGAATTCCGGCTCGCGCTCGAGCTGCTCGGCACATGCGCTGTTGTAGCGCTCGAGCGTGGTCAGAAAGGTGGGCACATCCACGCCAATTCTGTCCGCGAGCTGGGCTAGCGTGTCGGCCTTCTGAATGAACGGGGAATTGGCGAGCAGCTCCTGGACTCTTTCCCGCACCACCTTGTCGCCGTCGCGGTAATACGGATCTGCAATTTCCATCGTGGCGCTCATCGGCGCATCCATGATGGCCCAGGCGTGACGCGGGCTTTGCGCCATAAGCGCTGGGCTTGCCGAGTTGCCGCCGGACAACGCCTCATTGTGAAAGCGCCGGCCCTGCTGGTTCACCCAGATGTATCCCGGCACCAAGCGGAAAACGAGACCACGGCGCTGGGCCGGATCGCGATAGTCAGGAGTCGCATACACATAGAACCAGATGTGATCCATGTGGGTGAGATAGCCCCCGGCCGCACGAACGAGCTTATGCCCGCTCCCGGTCGATCCCAGCCCCGACCCCTCCAGCACTCTGTCGTTCCTGAGCAAAGGATTGTACTCGAGCACCATTTCGACGTTGGAGTTGAACCCTCCGGTGGTGATAACGACCGCACCCGCGCGCACACGCACCGGCTCCCCATTGGTGCGGTTACGCCCCTGCAGGGTGACGGCTCCATTCTCGGCGACTGCAAGACCGGTGATTTCGGTGTTCACCGCGATCTCGCCTCCTTTGCCGCGGTAGCCCTCGATGAGGTGCGTCATCAATCCCAGGCCGTTGCGTTCGGGTCGCGTCCACCGCAATACCGAGTTCCCCTCCTGCACTTTCAAATCGACCCACTTGACGCCGAATGCCTCCGCCCAGTGATAGAGATCGTTCAGCGTATGCTCGATGTAGTAGCGCGCCC
The DNA here is from genome assembly GCA_045811525.1 of Xanthobacteraceae bacterium. Taxonomy (GTDB): domain Bacteria; phylum Pseudomonadota; class Alphaproteobacteria; order Rhizobiales; family Xanthobacteraceae; genus VAZQ01. Next base: position 68,829 of record JBJMTV010000015.1, read on the forward strand.
AAACAGCATCGGCTGAGGGTCCACCCCATTTGATCCAATCGTCGAAGGCGAGATCAGGCGTATCCTCGATGCCCGATCTCTTCTGCAGCGGTGACCCGACGATAAGGCAGCCGCCGCCCGAGATAATTGCCGCCCCGCCTGGCTCGGCATTCTGCTCGAATGCGATTGCGCGCGCTCCCGCTGCCCGCGCCTGGATGCCGGCCGCCACTCCGGCAGCGCCTGCACCCACAATGGCCACGTCGGTATCGTACTCATTCACATTCGGCATTGCGGAGACCTCTCTTGCGGTCATGCGCATCAAAGGCGAGAACCTCGCTCTGCACGACGCGCAATCCGCTCGCCTATACGAACTCGACCACGGGCGCGTCCATGATCTTGCTCCAGGTACCGCGTCAGCTCACAGGCTGTATGGTGCCAATTCAGGCGCGCGCGGCCGCGAGCGTGGCGCGTCGCGGCGCCGGACGAAGCAGCTCCATCAGCGTGCGCACGGAGCCAAGAGTCTCGAGCTCGTTCACCGCTTCGATCGTCGCGCTGATGGCCGAAGGTGCCAGCACGCCTTCGGCATAGGTGCGAAACTTGTTCTCGATTTGCGCGGCGGTGAGCGGATTTTGCGCCGAGCCGCGCGGATGCTGGCAGCGCGAGGTCAGCGTGCCTGCATCTGTTTCGATCTCTGCCAATGCCTCCACGCCGGAAAGGGCCGCATCGGCACGAATTTCAATCTGCTCCGCAGCCGCCCTGCGCATTTTCGGATGGTCGTAGCGTGCCGGCTCGAACTGAGCGAGCGTGAGGGTCTGGTCGTGCAAGATCGCCGCCGCCGTGTAATGGCCCGAAATCAGAGCATCGAACTTGCCCTTGTAATCGGGGAGCTTGCCGTGGAGATCAAACGCCGTTTGGCTCAAGGCAATGCGCACTTTCCTGACCCGCATAGGATCAATCTTATGCGTCTCGATGAGGTCGAAGAGCGCGGTGTTCATGCCCTGAATGGATGAGGCGGACGGCCAAAGGCGCAGCGCAATCTCCAGGAGCTCCCAATGGTTTCCGAGCTCGGCCGTAACGGCTTCAGGACGGCCGCCATTGGCATAGCTCCGGTACAGTCCTCCGTCCTCGGCCGTGAGAAACTCGCGTGTGGCGAGGAATTTCTGCTCGGCCAGGAGCGCCGCCAGGAGCCCCGAAAGAGCCCCGCGACACTGGTGGAACTTGACAGTCGGTGTGCCCCAGGCGGCGAACGTCCCTGCAGCCTGACTGCCGGCAAGCCCAAAGGCCTTCGCCATGGTCTCGGCATCGAACCGCCGCAGCCGACCTACCGCAGCCGCGGCGCCGAATGGGCCGAGAACGCCCGGGCCGTGCCAGCCCTTGGCGCGGAAGGCCGGATAGTCGAGCCCAATGCCGATGCGCGTGAGCACCTCACATCCGGCAGCCAGTGCGACCAGAAGGTCGCGACCAGAGGCGCCGTCACGTTCGGCAATGGCGAGGGCTGGCGGCATGACCTCAGGCGTAACATGGGTGAGCGTTGCACGGTGCACGTCGCACATGGTCACCGCGGTGACCAGATAGCCATTGAGAAGTGTGGCTCCGGCAAGCGAAAGCCCCTCGCTCCCGATGACACTCGCTTCATGTGATTGGCCCAGGGCTTGCGCCATGGCTGCGACCTGATGGGTCTCCTCGCCGCAATGCCCGGCCAGCGCGCAAGCAAGGGTATCGAGCAGTAGGCTTTTGCAGTGAATGCCAATTCTCTCCGGCATGTCCTCATAACGCAGCGACGCGGCAAAACCGGCCAGCAACTCGGTCACGTTTGCACTCATCCTGCTCTCCATGTGCACTGCCGTCCGGGCTCGAGCTGCTGCTTTGCCGGCGCCCGGCGCCGCTCTCATCGGTATTGCAATCGGCCGCCGCGAGCAACGGGTGGGAGCGGCTCGGGAAAGACATCGATCGCGGTCCAAAACATCCGCGCACAGCACGCATAGGCGCCGCGCTTGACACACGATTTCTGAGGCGATCCAGTACCCTCAAAAGATGGGCTGCAAATACTGCTGTTCTGATGAAATGCCCAAGCGCAAGGACAGACTACATAATCACAGAATGAGCTTCCCGCGCTCTCAGGCCTCAGCTCCAAGAAGGCCCCGGCATCTGCATGCGGCAATTGGGGCGCGCAGCCCTGGGAGGAGCATCCGGCATGGGTGGGGCCGAAGCCGCTTTGCTGCTCGCGCTACAAGCGATCCTGAGTGGCATGCTGATTGGCGGCGTCTACGGGATTTTGTCCGTAGGCTTGAGTCTCGCCTTCGGCGTGATGCGCATCGTCAATTTCGCCCATGGTGAGCTCGTCATGTACGGCATGTATGCCGGCGTGATCGCATCCAGCTTCGGTGTCGATCCGCTTTTGATCTTGCCGGTAAGTTTTTTGGCCGTCGCTCTCATCGGAGTCCTGCTCTACGTCATCGTTTTCCGCAGGTTCGTGGGACATGCGACTTTGCAGCAGTTGCTCGCAGCGATCGGCTGCGCGCTGGTATTGCAAATGGTGGTGCAGCTCATCTTCGGGGCCGATGCGCGAACCGCGACCTCCATGTTTACTGGCCAGTATGTCGTGGTCGGCCCGTTTTTCTTCTCGAAAGCGCAAATTGTTGCGTTCGCAGTCGCACTTGCAGCGGTGCTTGTACTCGAACTGCTATTGCGCGCCACCACCTGGGGTAAGGCGGTCCGCGCGGTGGCGGACGACCAGCCGGCATCCGAACTGGTCGGCATCAATTCCCAATTCATCAATATTGGGGCCTTTGCACTCGCGTGCGGACTTGCCGGCGTCGCCGGGACGGTACTCGTGACCTACTTCCCCACCTCGCCCGGAGTGGGTTTTGCACTGTTGCCGATAATCATCATCGCCACGACAATCGGCGGGCTCGGCAGCATTGGCGGCACGTTTCTTGGCGGCATCTGTTGCGGAGTAATCCAGCAGACCACGGCGATGCTTTGGAATTCGGCGCTGCAGGACGTGCCGCTTTATCTCCTACTGCTGGTATTCATCGCCTATCGGCCGACCGGCCTTTTTGGGCTGCGATCGGAATGAGGGCGAGCCCATGAGCACCGCTCTTTCCGTCATGGCAGAGCAGCCGAGAATTCGCCTGGACTGGGGTTCTGCGGCTATCCTGATCAGCCCGATCGTCATTGTCGCGGCACTGCCGGTGCTGCCCTTCGTGAACAACTACCTCATTGCCGCGACGGTGCGAGCGCTGATCTTCATTTCGCTGGGGCAAGCTTGGAACATAGTGGCGGGTATCGGCGGGCAATTGTCGCTGGGGCACGGCGTATTTCTGGGAATCGGTTGCTACAGCACGGGCATTTTGTTCAACCGATACGGGATTCCACCATGGGTCGGCGGATGGGCAGGGGTGCTTCTCGCAGCTGCGGCGGCGCTCATCATGGGCTGCATGACACTTCGTATGCGCGGCGTTTTCTTTGCGCTCGCGACCGTCGCTGTTTCCCTTGCGCTGGTGCAACTCTCGCGTCATTTCGTCGATCTGACCGGTGGCGCAGATGGACTGGCGCTGAGATTCTTCGGGGATTCGCTTTGGGCCATGCAGGCGCGGACACCGGCACCATTCCTCTATGGGTCACTCGTGCTCGTCGTCGCTTATTACTGCATCACACGGTGGATCCTCGCGAGCCGTCTGGGACTTGAAATGCAAGCGGTGCGCGACGATGAGGTTGCGGCCGCAGCATCAGGCGTCGCGGTATTCCGCACCAAGCTTGTGGGCTTCATGGCTTCGGCGGCGATGACGGCATTCGCCGCCGTTCTCTACATGCAGTTCTATATGGCGATCGACCCGGAAGCCGCGTTCGGGCTTGGCCAGGCGATCCAACTTCAGCTGCCGGCGCTGATTGGCGGCCTCGGCACCGCTGCCGGCCCGATCATCGGCGGCGCCGTCATGATTTTTTTGTCGGAGGTCACGAACTGGGCTGGCGCCAAGGTCGGCATCGCCGGGCTCGACATTCTGATTTATGGCCTCATGCTGCTTCTGGTGGTGCTGCGCGCACCACGAGGCGTGGTTGGCTGGTTTTCCGCACTGAGGCGCCCGCGGCCCCGACCATGACTGCGGCTGTCGCCCTCGAAGTCCGCAACGTTGCCCGCAGGTTCGGCGGCTTGCAGGCGCTACGTGACGTGTCTTTCAGTGTGCGCGAGGGCGAAGTGATCGGGCTTATCGGCCCAAATGGAGCCGGCAAATCGACATTGTTCGAAATCATCAGCGGCAATCTCCAACCGACCGCCGGCCGCGTCTTCTACTTCGGCAAAGACTTTACCAGGGTGCCCGCTCACCTGCGCAGGCGGGAAGGCATGTGCCGGACGTTCCAGAAGGTCAGGCTGTTCGAAAGCCTGACTGTCGCCGAGAATATCCGCGTGGCGGCCTGGCAATCCCTTTCACCCGGTCAGAGCGTGGAGCAGGAAGTCGAGACCGTCCTCGGGCAATTGCGTCTGCAGGCACTGGCGAATCGTCATGCGTCCGAGCTCACCCTCGCCGACCGCAAGCGGGTAGAAATCGGCCGGGCACTGGCCGGACACTGCCGGCTCCTCATGCTTGATGAAAGCATGTCCGGGCTGACGCATGAGGAAGCGCAGCACCTCATCCTGGAAATTCTGGCGCTCAATCGCACGAAGGGTATTACCGTCGTCGTCGTCGAGCACGTGCTCACGGTGCTGGCCGCGATGGTGAGCCGCCTGATCGTGCTGCACAATGCCGTTGTCATTGCAGACGGCACCCCCGCCGAAATCGTCGATGATCCGCAGGTGATCCAGGCTTATCTTGGGACCAAACAGAGCGCATTCGCGTGAGTCTGCTGACGATTGACAAGCTCAGCGTAGCGTACGGCGATCTGATCGCCGTACGCGAGGTCTCGTTTTCGGTGGAGCAGAGCGATGCGTTCGTGCTGCTTGGCGCGAACGGCGCCGGTAAGACCAGCATTCTGCGTGCGATTTCCGGCCTTGTCCCGGCCCTGAACGGCACCATCAGCGGTGCTGGCATAAATCTTCGCGGCTTACGCCCACACGAGATCGCGCGCGCGGGCATCTCGCATGTTCCCGAAGGGCGACGCGTCTTCGCTAACCTCAGCGTCGACGACAATCTCACAGTGAGTTTTATTGCTGGACGTGCGTCCTGTTCGCGCAGGGATGCGCTGGCCGCCGTCTTCGACCTGTTTCCCCGGCTCAAGGAACGGCGCGGTCAGGCCGGCGGGACCTTGTCGGGCGGCGAGCAGCAGATGCTCGCAATCGGCCGTGCGATGATGAATTTTCCGAAGCTGTTGATCCTGGACGAGCCGTCGCTTGGCTTGTCCCCGTTGTTGGCCGAGCTTGTTTTCGAGCGCTTAGGCGAGATCAAGCGGCAGGGTACGACGATCCTCCTGGTCGAGCAAAATGCCGGCTGTCTCGATATGGCGACCAACGGGATCATTCTTGTGAACGGCCATGTCGTTCTCAGCGGTAGCAGGGAGCGACTGAGGGATTCGGATTTTGTCCGGCGCGCCTATCTCGGAATGTGAGAGCGCACGCCGATGAGTGACAGAAAGCAAGACCGTGAGAACCCATTGGGAGGAAGTCATGAGCGTGACGCGCAGACAAGGCCTGAAAATAGTGGCGACGGGGGGCGCCGTCATCGCTATGCCGGCGCTCGCACGAGCGCAGGCGCAAGAGATTGTCATAGGAGCTCCCAATTCCATCACTGGCGGCCTGGGCGAGCTCGGCTCACGCGCCGTCTGGGGCTTGCAGCTCGCAATCGACAGGACCAACCGCAATGGCGGCATCAAGTCATTGGGTGGTGCCAAGCTTAAGCTCAACGTTGCGGATACCACCTCGGAAAACCCGACCCAGGCGGCGAGCATCACGCGCCGCATGATCGATCAGGAAGGCGCAATCGTTATCGCCGGTGCGAGCGCAAGCGCGATGACCCTTGCCGCACAGGTCGAGGCGGAAAAGTCGGAGATCCCCCTGATCACCAACTCCTACGCTGATGGCATCGTGACGCGCGGCTACAAATACACGTTCAAGCTCACGCCACAGGGCAGCGTGATCTGGAATTGGTCAATGACGCGTGCCCACGAAATGTGGTCGGCGGTCAAGGGAAGCCCGCCCAAGACCGCTGCGATCTTCATGAGCAACGATGCAGTGGGTTTGGTCGTGCAGAAGCAATTGCCCGAGCACGCCAAGAGCCTCAATCTCGAAGTCCCATTCTCGACCTCATTCCAGATGGGCCTCTCCGACCCGTCCGTCGCGGTCGCGCCGGTGTTGCGCTACAAGCCGGACTTATTATTCCTCGGCGGCTTCACGAACGACCTTATTCTGATCATCAAGGCACTGCGTGGGGTGGGCGCCACCATGCCCATCTTTGGCGCCGGCCCCTCCGGAGCCGACTCGATCGGCAAAGGGCTTGGCGCCTCCGGCGACAAGTTGTTCGTTCCCATGACATGGAACTGGGACTTGCCATTGCCGGGTAACAAGGAGTTCGTCGACGCGTACAAAACCGCGTATCCGAGCCAGCCATATCCACCAGCCGCGGAGATGCTGGGCCAGGGCTATGTAATGGGTCTGATTATCGGCCAGTCTTTGGAGAGGGCTGCAAGCCGCGACCCGAAAAGGATCCGCGATGTCATGGCGACGACGGAATTTACCGATCTGCCGTTCCCGGCAACCAAGGTGAGGTTCGGAGACAATGGTCTGAATATCCACAATCAGAGCATCATGACGGAATGGCTGAAGGGTGAGCTCCGTACCGTCTGGCCAAAGGAGAACCAGGCCACCCCACCGGTTCTGTGACACGGGCTGGGCGTTTTCGCCTCAGACGGGCGGAGCGGCTACGCTGCGTCGGGTAGTTCATGGCGTTGCAAGGTCCTGGCGACGCATGTGGCAGGCAGGAGCCGATGCAAGTGAGCCGAGGGCGAGAGTTCCTCCACTCGAATCGTAGCGTCATGCCGTAAGCCATTAATCGAGCTTACGAATTCTTCGCTGGTGTTCGAGCGATGCCGGCTGGCCAGCAACGCGAGCGTGACGAGGCACACTGGCTCTCGGTTTGACAGCAACCATTGACATCCCCATGTTCGGCCGCGACAGGGCGGGCCCTTGCGGCCCGCTGGGCTACTTTTTCGGTAGCAACTCATTGGGAATACATGAATATCGTAGTCGTAGAGTCCCCCGCTAAGGCCAAGACAATCAACAAATACCTTGGCTCCGGCTACGAGGTGCTTGCCTCTTTCGGGCATGTACGCGACCTCCCCGCCAAGGACGGCTCGGTCGATCCTGACCACGATTTCCGGATGATCTGGGAGGTCGATGACAAATCCCAGAAGCGCCTCAACGATATCGCCCGCGCGGTCAAGGGTGCCGACAAACTGATCCTCGCCACCGATCCCGACCGGGAGGGCGAGGCCATCTCCTGGCACGTGCTCGAGGTTCTCAAGCAGAAGAACGCACTCAAGAAGCTTCCGGTCGAGCGGGTGGTGTTCAACGCCATCACCAAGCAGGCGGTGCTCGATGCCATGAAGCACCCCCGCAACATCGATTCCGCCCTGGTGGATGCTTATCTCGCTCGGCGCGCCCTGGACTATCTTGTGGGCTTCACGCTCTCCCCGGTGCTCTGGCGCAAGCTCCCCGGGGCACGTTCAGCAGGACGGGTGCAGTCGGTCGCACTCCGGCTCGTTTGCGACCGCGAGCTCGAGATTGAGAAGTTCGTTGCGCGCGAATACTGGTCGGTTGTGGCGAGGCTCGCGACGCCGCGTGCCGACGAGTTCGAGGCGCGCATCGTCGGTGCCGACGGCCGCAAGATCCAGCGGCTTGACATCGGCAGCGGTGATGAAGCCGAAGCATTCAAGCAGGCGCTCGAGCGCGCCAGCTTCAAAGTGGCGAATGTCGAAGCCAAGCCGGCAAGACGCAACCCTCCGCCGCCATTCACCACGTCCACCCTGCAGCAGGAAGCGAGCCGCAAGCTCGGCTTTGCCCCGGCACACACGATGCGCATTGCGCAGCGGCTGTATGAAGGTGTGGAGATGGAAGGCGAGACCGTCGGGCTCATTACCTACATGCGCACGGATGGAGTCGACATGGCACCGGAGGCCATCAATGCGGCGCGCCGCCTCATCGCTGCGGATTACGGAGAGCGGTACGTGCCGCCCTCCCCGCGCATGTACCAGACTAAGGCGAAGAATGCGCAGGAGGCGCATGAGGCGATCCGGGCAACCGATCCCGCTCAGCGCCCGCGTGATATGCGTAGCTTCCTGGATAGCGACCAGGGGCGGCTGTACGAGCTCATTTGGCAGCGCATGATAGCGAGCCAGATGGAGTCGGCCGAGCTCGAGCGGACAACGGCCGAGATTATCGCTACGACGGCCGGCCGCACCATTGATCTGCGTGCGACAGGCACCGTGGTGAAGTTCGACGGGTTCCTAACTCTCTACCACGAGGACCAAGATGAGCCCGACGAGAATGATGAGGGCAAGCGCCTGCCGGAAATGAGTGCGGGCGAGAGTCTCGCGAAGCGCAACATAGAAGCCGCCCAACACTTCACCGAGCCTCCTCCGCGCTATTCGGAGGCTTCACTTGTCAAGCGCATGGAGGAGCTCGGTATCGGGCGTCCTTCTACCTACGCCTCCATCCTGCAGGTTCTCAAAGACCGCGGTTATGTGCGCATCGACAAGAAGCGTCTGCTGCCGGAAGATAAAGGACGCGTGCTCACCGCCTTTCTGGAAAGTTTCTTTGCGCGCTACGTCGAGTACGGCTTCACCGCCGATCTTGAGGAGCAGCTCGACCGCATCTCCAACGACGAGATCGCCTGGCGCGATCTCCTGCGCGATTTTTGGCGTGAGTTCACTGCCGCCGTCGGCGACATCAAGGAGCTGCGCGTTGCACAAGTCATCGACGCGCTTGACGAGATGCTTGCCCCGCATCTGTTCCCACCGCGTGAGGACGGTGTCGATCCGCGGGTCTGTCCGAAGTGCAGCACAGGCAAGCTTTCCCTGAAGCTCGGGCGCTTCGGCGGTTTTATCGGCTGTACGAACTATCCGGAATGCCGTTACACACGCCAGCTGGCGCCGGGGAATGGCGCCAATGGCAACCCAGACGGCGGCATAAAGAACATTGGGGTTGATCCGGCCAGCGGCCTTGAAGTGACATTGCGGTCGGGCCGTTTCGGTCCGTACCTCCAGTTGGGCGAGGCGAGCGAGGGAGAAAAGCCAAAGCGCGCCGGCTTGCCCAAGGGCCTCTCGCCCGACGATGTCGATCTCCAGGGGGCCCTGGGCCTCCTCTCACTTCCGCGCGAGGTGGGTAAGCACCCTGACGATGGCGAGCCGATCTTGGCAGGTATTGGCCGGTTTGGACCCTATGTCCAACATGGAAAGACCTACGCCAGTTTGACGGCGGAGGAGGACGTGCTGACGATTGGTCTCAATCGCGCCGTCACCCTGATTGAGGAAAAGAAGGCGAAAGGGCCGGGTCGGGGACGGTTCGGCGCTGATCCGGGGCGCTCACTTGGCGAGCATCCGGACAAAGGCGGACCCGTTGTGGCCAAGAGCGGCCGTTACGGGCCCTACGTGAGCCACGGCGGCATCAACGCCACGCTCCCAGCGCCGCTTACTGCAGACGCCATTACCCTGGAGCAGGCGCTCGGGCTGATCGAGGCGCGCGCGGTAGCTGGAGCTGGCCGGAAAGCGGGGAAAAAGCCGAGAAGCGGCGCAGCGAAGTCCGGCGCGAGCAAGGAAGATCGACTGCGAACTGCAAGCAATCCGCTGACCGCGCGCGCTGCGCGGCGCAAACGCCCTGCCGGCAAAGCAAAGAAAGCCGCCGCCACGGCGGGCAAGCCGACGCGCAGAGCGAAAGCGGCGCCATGACACTTGCTGACGCGAGCACGGCCGCCGCAACCCCGTGGGCTGCATAGCTTGAAAACCACTCAGACCAAGACGACCCTCCCTTCGAAAGCCGACATTCTCACCTTCATCCGTACGCAACCCAGAAAAGTCGGAACGCGCGAGATCGCGCGTGCGTTCGGCATGAAGAATGCCGACCGCGCCATGCTCAAAGACATGCTGCGCGAGCTGGCCGATGAGGGGAAGGTCGAGCGGCGGCGGAAGAGGCTGCAGCATCCGGGCTCGCTAAGCGGTGTCGTTCTGGCCGATGTCAGCGCGCGTGATGCTGATGGCGAGCTCGTCGCCCTCCCCGCTGAGTGGGATGAAGAGGCGCGCGGGCAAGCACCAAAAATCCTGCTGCGCATTCCGCGCCGGGGCGGCACTGCAGTGGTGCCCGGCGTCGGCGACCGGGTCCTGTTGCGAGTCGAGGAGACCACCGACCGGAGCGACCCCATCCGCCATAGCGGGCGGGTCATCAAGCTCATCGAGCGCCATAAGCAGCGCGTGCTCGGCATTTACCACGCGCTGCCCGAGGGCGGTGGACGACTGTTTCCGATCGACAAAAAGCAGGCAGGCCAGGAGCTGACCATCCCGGCCGCCGCGGCCGGGGACGCGCGCGACGGCGATCTGGTGGCCGTAGAGGTGGCATCTCGGCCGCGTGGACTGGGCCTAACGGCTACTAAGGTGATCGAAACGCTGGGATCGCTCAAATCGGAGCGAGCCGTCAGCCTCATCGCCATCCATGCTCACGGCATTCCCCACGTGTTTCCTCCTGCCGCGCTTGCCGAGGCGCAGGCCGCAACGCCAACCCGGCTGGCGGGACGCGAGGATTGGCGCACGCTGCCGCTGATCACGATCGATCCGGAGGATGCCAAAGATCACGACGATGCAGTGCACGCGGTGTTGGACCCGGATCCGAAAAACCCCGGCGGGTTCGTGATCAGCGTCGGCATTGCGGATGTTGCTTACTACGTTCGACCCGGCTCGGCCCTTGATCGCGAGGCTTTGCGCCGCGGCAACTCGGTCTACTTCCCTGACCGGGTGGTGCCCATGCTTCCCGAGCGCATCTCCAACGATCTGTGCTCGCTCCGTTCGGGAGAGGAACGTCCCGCCCTGGCGGTGCGCATGGTCATTGATGCCGGCGGCCGCAAGCGCTCGCACAGTTTCCACCGGGTGCTAATGCGCTCGGCGGCACGGCTGAGCTATGAGCAGGCGCAGGCGGCCATCGATGGCCGCCCCGACGACACGACCGGTCCGCTGCTTGGCTCGGTACTCGAACCGCTCTACGCGGCCTATGCTGCACTGAAGCGCGCACGCGCAGAGCGCGGCCCGCTCGATCTTGATCTACCGGAGCGCAAGATCGTGCTCACGGCGCACAACACCGTCGAGCGCGTGAGGACGCCGCAGCGGCTGGATGCGCACCGGCTGATCGAGGAATTCATGATCCTCGCGAATGTGGCCGCCGCGGAGACCCTCGAACGCGCCCGGGTGCCGCTGATCTACCGGGTTCATGACGAGCCCGAGGGCGAGCGAGTGAATGCGCTGCGCGAATTCCTGCAGACGCTCGACATCCCGCTGCCGAAAGGTGGTGTGTTGCGTGCTGTGCAATTCAATAGAATTCTAGAGCGGGTCAAAGGTCGCGAAATCGAGAACCTGGTCAACGAGGTGGTGCTGCGCACGCAGGCGCAGGCCGAATACGCGGCCGAGAACTATGGCCATTTCGGACTGAACCTGCGCCGTTACGCCCACTTCACCTCGCCGATCCGGCGCTACGCCGATCTGATCGTGCACCGAGGGCTCATCCGCGCGCTGAATCTTGGCGAGGACGGTCTCCCCGCCGAGCAGGATGTCGCAACCCTGAGCGAGATAGGCGCACAAATCTCGCTGGCCGAGCGGCGTGCGATGAAGGCAGAGCGCGAGACCTTCGACCGCCTGTTAGCGCACTTCCTCGCCGACCGTATCGGGGCCACGTTCGAGGGCCGCATTTCCGGAGCCACGCGTGCCGGGCTGTTCGTCAAGCTCGCCGAGACCGGAGCTGACGGGTTCATTCCAGCCCGCACCATCGGTGGCGACGAGTACTTCCGATATTATGAGGATCGACACGCATTGGTGGGCGACCATAGTGGCGAAACCTACCGCCTCGGTGACGCGGTGAGTGTGCGCTTGGTGGAAGCCGCGCCGGTCGCAGGCGCACTGCGCTTCGAAATCCTGTCGCAGGGCCGGGTTGAGCGGCGTCATCGCGCGGGGCTGGAGCGTAGACGAGCCAGACACTCCCCTGCCCGTACACAGGGTCGCAAACGTGACCGCGCTCAGGGTGCAGGGAAGCACAGGCGATGAACGATCCGCACGCCGAGCGCATCGAACGGATGAATCGCTTCGTCAAAAGGATGAATGAGGTCGAACGCGATCTTACGTCACCCTATGTGCGGCCGAAGGATGCCGCGACGCTCATCCTCGTAGACCGCACCGGGCCCGCCCCCAAGGTGCTGCTCGGGAAGCGGCACTTGCGCCACAAGTTCATGCCAGGCCGTTATGTGTTTCCAGGTGGTCGGGTCGATCGCGCCGACCGCAGCATGCCGGTGGCGCGGCCCCTCCAGCCCGCAACCCTCACACATCTGATGAAGCGCACACAACGACCGAGCGCGGCGAAGGCGCAGGCATTCGCGCTCGCCGCCATCCGCGAGACGTTCGAGGAGACCGGGCTGCTACTCGGGGTGTCCACTGAACAATCGGCCAGGGTGCCGCCGGGGCCGTGGACGGCGTTCGCGCAGAAAGGCCTTCTGCCCGATCTCGCAAACATCCATTTCATCGGCCGAGCGATTACGCCACCGGGCCGTAACCGGCGCTTCGACGCCCGTTTTTTCACCATGGATGCGAGCGCGGTAAGGCACCGCGTTGAAGGGGTGACGGGTCCCGAGGCCGAATTGACTGAGCTCGTCTGGATGACGCTTGCAGAGGCGAAACAGCTCGACATGCCGGCAGTAACCGGCGTCATGATGGAGGAGCTCGATGCCCGCATCGCTGATGGCTTCCGCCACGAGCTGCCGGTCCCCTTCTACTCCATGCCGCGCGGACGCTTTCGCCGCGAGCTCTTGTGAGGCCGACAAGAGTGCAGCTTTCTTGACATTAGCGCGTGAGAAGCTAGCTTGCGCCGCAATCCGAAGCTTCGAGGTCACCCATGGCTAAGGCCACTACCATCAAGGTCAAGCTTGTCTCCAGCGCCGACACGGGATTCTATTATGTGACGCGCAAGAACTCTCGGACCATGACAGACAAGCTGGTGAAGAAGAAGTACGACCCGGTCGCCAAGAAGCACGTTGAGTTCCGCGAGGCTAAAATCAAGTAAACGGCGGGACAGCTGCAGGCGTAAAGGGCGCGCGCGCAAGCGGCGCTCTTCGCATTTTGGCAGCGCGCGTGCACAAGGGTGTGGAAAAGGTGGCCGGCCGGGAGCGGCGTCATGAGGAGGCCACTCGTACCGCTCCCGAACCGGCCGAACCCCACGGACCCAGGAGATGCGGCGGACCTGAGCACTCCGTAGGGTTATCAAGAAGCTACTGCTTCAAAGGAGCGAGGACCCGTGGAGCCGGGGGTCTTTCGCCTACCTCATCGCTGTGGGCAACCTACCCTACCTGCTCGGGAAATCAACAATTTAGCTTGTGGATAGGGCAGTCAAGACGCCTCAACCTAAAGCATTAGGGTTGACTCTGTCCGGCGGATCAGAGTTGGGGGTATCGCTATACTGGCGGAGCAGGCAACGGCACCACGCCGGCACCCCCGCCGCGGACGAATAAAGCAATTCAGGCCGCGTGGGAGACCACGCGATTGCGCCCGTCGCGCTTGGCGCGATAGAGCGCCTGGTCGGCGCGCTTGAGGACGCTCGAAGCGTTCTCGCCCGTAGCAAGCGCCGCCATGCCAATCGAGATCGTCACCTCTACGGCGCGCGAGCCCTGCTGCATTAGGAATGGCTCGGTAGCGATGCTCCGGCGCAGCCGCTCGGCGACGACGCTCGCAACCGCGAGATCGGCTTCAGGCATCACGACCACAAACTCCTCGCCTCCATAGCGGCATGCCAGATCGATGCCGCGGATGGACTTCCGGATCCGCACGGCAAACTCCCGCAGCACGTCGTCGCCCGCATCGTGTCCGTATGCATCATTGATCGATTTGAAATAGTCGATGTCGAGCACTAGGACACTGAGTGGTTTGCCGCGCGAGCTGGCCTGGTGGACCAATGCCGCGACATGCGTCTCCATGTAACGACGATTGTATAAGCCCGTGAGTGCGTCCGTGACCGCCATCTCGATCGAGATCTGCACGTTGTCGCGCAGCCGGTCCGTGTAGCGCTTCCTGCGGATCTGGGTGCGCACGCGCGCCAATAGCTCGTGTCCCTCGATTGGGCGCTCGACATAGTCGTTTACTCCTATGTCGAGTGCGCGGACCAGCCGCGCCACGTTATCGGGATCCGATATGGCGAGGATGGGCAGGTTGCGTGTGCGGTCGAGCGAGCGCACCTGGCTGCACAGGCGCAGGCCATCGAAGGTGGCGAGGCCTAGCGAGACGATCAGCAGCTCGTAGTTGCCCTCGACGGCATGAAAGAGGGCGGCAGTGGCGTCCACCTCGATATCAACCGTGTGCTCGGCGGCCAGCGTGGCAGCGATCTGTTCGTAGGAGCTCACGCGATCGTCCACCATAAGAACGCGGCCATCGCGTCCGCTCTCGCTGAGCGCATCGCGCTCTGGGCTCTCAAGGCCGATGTCACGCGAGGTAAGCGCACGCATACGCAGCTCGTCTGTCATCAGCTTCAGCCGGGAAAGCGAACGCACACGCGCGATGAGAGCCACATCGGAGACCGGCTTTGTCAGAAAATCATCAGCACCGGCCTGCAGCGCCTTGACCCGAGCGGCCGGCTGGTCGAGAGCAGTGACCATGATGATGGGGATATGTTGGGTGCGAATCGAGCTCTTGAGACGCCGGCATACCTCGAACCCGTCGGGATCGGGCATCATCGCGTCAAGCAGCACGATATCGCACTCGGCGCGCTCACAGATCGCCAGCGCCTCCGTCCCGCTCTTCGCGGTGACCACATCGAAGTATTCGGCAGATAGCCGTGTCTCCAACAACCTCAGATCGGTGGGAAGGTCGTCGACGATGAGAACACGTCCGGTCATCCACGTCTCTCCTCAGGAGGTCCCAAGAAAATTTCGAATAGTCTCGATGAACTTGCCAACCGAGATCGGCTTCGACAGATAGGCTTCGCAGCCACCTTCTCGAATGCGCTCCTCGTCTCCCTTCATGGCGAATGCAGTCACCGCGACCACGGGAATCATCTTCAGCTCGGGATCATCCTTGAGCCACTTCGTGACTTCGAGCCCCGAAACCTCGGGCAGCTGGATGTCCATCAGGATCAGGTCAGGCCGATGCTTGCGCGCGAGGTCTAGCGCCTCGATGCCGTTGCGGGTCCCCACTGTGTGGTAGCCATGCGCTTCCAACAGATCATGGAAGAGCTTCATATTGAGCTCGTTGTCCTCCACGATCATCACGGTTTTCGACATCCCCCACCTCCTGCAGTCCGTCTGCAGGCCTTCAGCAATGCGGCCGCAGCTTCGAATGGGCCTGAATACACCTGGGATTAAAGTGAAAATTAGTTTCGATGTCTTACGGAACCGCAAACGATGACGCGCAGCCTTGAAAGCGCGTGTTGAACTCAGATAGGGCGCAATCGTGGGGATTCCGCGGCCGCTCGCCACCTGGTGACGCAGGCGCGCGCGGATGGGTTAACGGCAGACTGCTGCAACCTTTAAAAACGTGAGCATTGTACGCAAGTCAAAGTCTTAGCCAGGACCGGCCGGTGCGATGTCCATGGTGCGCCGACTCAAGGCGATGTTGAAGGTATAGCCTCCGAACAAATCGACCAAGGTCACGAATATGAGCAGGAACGCAGCCTCCCAGCGCGGCTGTGTACCGATCAGGTGTGGCTTGCCGAACACCGCGACGAGCACCACTGCAAGCGGGACCAGCGAAGCCATGCCATCGACCACGCCGATAAAACGGTTGAATGAGGACGGCAGACTGAACGGAATGGAGAGGAGCTGAAACGTCAGATAGATGGCGACCAGCCATGCGATATTGAACCCAAGCCGGTCGGGTGTGAACAGACCTACGGCCCCGTCGAGCTGCGGAAACGAGCCCGCGTACCAGAAGAAGTAGACCTCCCAAGCCGCCAGTCCCAATGCGAACAGCACGCTCAGGCCAGCAATGGACACGTGGCTCCTGCGCATGGTTGCCTCCCTGTGCGCCGATCTTCCCCTCCCCTACCCGACATTTCGACCTGTCGTCGAGCCACCCCTGCTGTTTTCCCAGCCTTACCTGCTTGATCCTGCGGCAGAGCCGGAGTTTGCTGAGCTGTGTTGACGCCGCGAGCTCGCGATGATTCGGAAAGCCTTACCGTTGCAGCACTCAGAGGGTCAGGCGCAGGCGGAGACCATCGCGATTGCGGCGCTGCATTTCATCGCTGCAGACGCGCCGCGGCTCGAGTCCTTTTTGGACTGTACGGGGCTAACGACACAATCCATCCGTGAAGCGGCAGACACACCGCATTTTCTCCTCGGGGTACTCGATCACCTTGCCGGCGACGAGCGTTTGCTGCTCGCCTTTGCTGCAGAGAGCGAGCTTGATCCAGGCGCGGTGATTCGGGCTCGAGCGGCGCTTAGAGGGTGCCGGCACGGTGAGGTGCCGTAGCCTGCAGGGGGTTTCTTGCCTGGATTCTGCCGCGACTGCCGAGCTGACCTAGCGGATGAAGCGAAGCGTTGCGGCCGCTGCGGATCGCCGCGCGTGTTGCATCACGGTGAACTTGGCGGTCTCTCCATTGCGCATGTGGACTGCGACGCGTTCTACGCCAGCATCGAGAAGCGTGACGATCCTTCGCTCATTGACAAGCCGGTGATTGTCGGGGGCGGGCAGCGTGGCGTGGTGCTGACCGCCTGCTACGTCGCCCGTACCTACGGGGTGCGCTCGGCAATGCCCATGTTTGAGGCGCGCCGGCTTTGTCCGAACGCGACCGTGGTGCGTCCGGATATGGAAAAATATGTACGTGTCGGCCGCGAAGTACGTGCTTTGATGCTCTCCCTGACCCCACTGGTCGAGCCGATCTCGATCGATGAGGCCTTCCTAGACCTTTCCGGCACGGCGCGCTTACATGCGATGTGTCCAGCCAAGGTGCTGGCTACCTTCGCTGGCGAGGTGGAGAAAAGAGTAGGTATCACCGTCTCGGTCGGGCTTTCCTGCAACAAATTCCTGGCGAAGATCGCCTCCGACCTCGACAAGCCACGTGGCTTTGCCGTGCTGGGGGCGACGGAGGCGGTGAGTTTTCTTGCGTCCAAACCCATCTCGCTTCTCTTTGGGGTCGGACGAGTTGCGGCGCAACGGCTTGCACGAGACGGTTTACGCACCATTGCCGATCTGCAACGGGCCGGCGAGCGTGACCTCACAAGACGTTATGGGCCGGAGGGTGAGCGGCTGTGGTGTCTCGCCCAGGGGCTCGACCACCGCGCAGTCAGAGCCGACCGCGAGACCAAAAGCATCTCGGCAGAGACCACATTTAATCGTGATATCGGTGAATTTCGCCCACTCGAGCTGCACCTCTGGCGGCTTGCTGAAAAGGTATCGGGACGCTTGAAGAGCGCCTCGCTCGCTGGCGCGACCGTGACCCTGAAACTCAAGACGGCGGACTTTCGCATCCGCACTCGCGCGCGATCGCTCAACCATCCGACCCAGCTCGCCGCCCGCATTTTCGCAGTTGGGCGCGAGATTCTGGCGTGCGAAACAGACGGTACGCTGTTCCGCCTTGTCGGGGTCGGCGTCTCCGGACTGCGTGCCGCCGATGATTGCGATCGAGCCGACTTGCTGGAACGGCGAGCGGCAGAGGCGGAGGAAGCCGTGGACCGCCTGCGCCAACGATTTGGCCCGGCGGCGGTTCTAAAAGGTCTTACCCTCGCCCGCGACAAAGAGGATCAGAATGAATAGCGGCTCGCGCGAGCCGTAAGTGAATACATTGACCTCTCGCCGGACGAAAAAGGGCGCGCTCTCACCCAGAGCGACGGATCGAATCAGCCGCCGTTACAAGGTCGCGTTTCCCTCATGTCGAGAGACGTAAGATCGCCGCGGATCGAAAAATCGTTGTAATCGAGCACGAGGGCACGTGACACTCCGTTCCCGTAGACCTCGAACTTGATCGCGTAGATGGGGGACTGGTCGCCCCCCGAGCTCGCTTTGTCGAAATAGCTGACGGTGACCGGCCAACGCTCCAGGCCGGCTAGCGCTTTGTGGCCTGGCTCCGCATCACTGGGCGGACGCTCGTTCGGCGCAATTGTTCGTCCAATCACGCTGAGCGTCTGGTAGATCCTCTCGCCTTTTTCCGAGCCGTCATAGACCGGGACCTCAAGAATGGATTTACCGGCACGCCCCGCGGCGATGATGCGCCGCATATGGTCCGTTGGGAATGCGGTCGTCGCATCGAGCTCAAGCGTCTTCTCGACTGGCTTGAGCAGCTTGACGACGACCTTGTCGGGCAACCGCTCTGCGCGCCCCTCGACCGACTCGATCAGGCTCTGGTTGAGGTAATTCTCCGACTTGAAGACAAATGTTTTTCCGCCGCTATCCTCCCAGGTGGTGGTGCGCAGATCGCTCAGCGTCACCCTGCCCTCACCATTGTCCATTTCCGACACTTGGCGGAACTGCAGCGCGTAGCCCTCGCAGGCACTACCCGAAAAATCATAGAGAATGCGGCCCCGGGCGCCGACAGTCGAGCTGCCGCGAGATTGCGCAAGGCTGAGCTCATAAACCGCACGATGCGATGCCAGCTCGTCCGTCTCAGCAGCCCAGGCACTAGTACCCAAGGAGAGGATGATCAGCACTGCAACGCATGAAGGTCGCAGCAAACGCACGAATGCCGGATTGTCGAGGCTGGTCATCACTACCTCTTAGAGCCCAAGGCAAGATATGAATGCCCCTGTCACCCTGCAACCGCGTAGCTCGGCCCTGATTTTGGCGATCTTGCACCCTGTTGCGCGATGGGCGAAGAAGACCTCCCAAGCGTGAATCCGTTCGATCAAGGAGGCCTTATGGCCGGAGCGATAGAGAAGAAGATTGCAGAACTGGGGATCTCGCTTCCGACGCCTGCAAGCCCGGTTGCGAACTACATTCCGTTTGTTCGCCTCGGAACACAATTGTTTGTGTCCGGACAAATTTGCCTCGATGCGGAAGGCAAGCTCGTGGCAAAGGGGAAGCTTGGAGGCGGCGTGCCGATTGAAGCGGGTCAAAACGCGGCACGCGCTTGCGCGGTCAACCTGCTGGCCCAGGTGAGGGCAGCCGTCGGTGATCTTGACCGGGTGGCCCGCGTGGTCCGTCTCGGCGGCTTCATCAACTCGGATCCGGCTTTTCTGGAAGGACCAAAGGTGATGAACGGAGCCTCCGACCTGATGGTGGAGGTGTTTGGCGATAAAGGGCGGCATGCGCGGACCACAGTGGGGGTGGCTGTCTTGCCGGGGGACGCTGCAGTCGAGGTTGAGGGGCTATTCGAGATTGCCTGACGCGGCTCAGCAACCACGGGTGTGCGCGTTGGATCGGTTGGTTGCACGACCGATTGCACATCGCGGGCTGCACGTTCTGCAAGACGGGCTCGTGGAAAACACGTCTTCGGCCTTCGAGGCGGCGATTGCTGCAGGCTACGGCATAGAGTGCGATCTGCAGATCACTGCCGATGGGGAAGCAGTGGTGCATCACGATCCCGTGCTCGGGCGCTTGACCGACGGAAGCGCGCGCATTGCCGCCTTAACTACAGCCGAGCTCAAGCAGATTGCCTTCAAGTCGTCTGGCGATCGCATGATCACCCTAGGCGAGCTATGCGACCTTGTCGCTGGCCGCGCGGCCATGCTGATCGAGCTCAAGAGTGGGTTTGACGGCGACCAGAGACTGGTCAGACGTGCTGCGGAAGTTCTTGTGGGATATGCAGGACCTGCAGCCGTCATGTCGTTCGATCCGGGACAGGTCGCGGCGTTGCGGCGTTGCGCACCACGTCTGCCCCGCGGCATCGTGGCCGAGAGTCAGTATCGTCCAGTGGATTGGGCTCAGCTGCCGCAAGGCCTGCGCCGATCCATGACCTACTTCGCCCACGCGCTCAGAACGCGCCCGCAATTCGTCGCGTTCGCGGTGAAGGATCTGCCCGCGGCTATCCCCTGGTTCGCCCGCCAGATGTTTCGGCTCCCGATACTAACCTGGACAGTGCGCAGCTTTGAGGAGTGGCAGCGAGCAAGCCATTTTGCCGACCAGATGATCTTCGAGGGGTTCCGCCCGTAAACTGGGCCACGCCAAGATCTTTATGACCATCGAGCTCACCATTAAGCTGGCAAACCGGATCACCGATGTTGCTGCGGAAAGCTGGGATGCTTGCGCCAACCCGGCGGGGCCGCAAGCCGCCGTTTCGATCCCGTATAATCCATTCATCTCGCACAGTTTCTTGGCATCGCTCGAGCTCTCCGCCTCAGTCCATGCGCGCACGGGTTGGCAGCCCATGCACGTCCTCGCGCATGACCCGGCCGGAGTGCTGGTGGGTGCGGCGCCTTGCTACGCGAAATCGCACTCACGCGGCGAATATGTTTTCGACCACGGCTGGGCTGAGGCTTATGAGCGCGCCGGTGGGAGCTACTATCCAAAGCTGCAGGTGTCCGTGCCATTCACGCCGGCAACCGGCCGGCGCCTCTTGGTGCGTCCGGATCCGCAAAGCTCGGCGGTACAAGGAGCACTCGGCGATGCACTTGCCAACATCTGCCGCAAATCGAAGACCTCTTCAGTGCACGTCACTTTTGCCACTGAGCCGGAATGGCGCCTGCTTGGCGAGCGCGGCTATCTCAAACGCACGCACCAACAGTTTCATTGGCAAAATGCCGGATACAACAGTTTCGACGAGTTTCTGGGGGCGCTCGCCTCGCGCAAGCGCAAGACCATTCGCCGCGAGCGCGAAGATGCCCTCGCCAATGGCATCACCATCCATTGCCTTACCGGATCGGATCTGACGGAAAGCGTGTGGGACGCATTCTTTGCTTTTTACATGGAGACCGGCTCGCGCAAATGGGGTCGTCCGTACCTCACGCGCTCCTTCTATTCGTTGGTCGGTGAGAAGATGGGCCACCGCATTCTTCTGGTGATGGCCAAGCGCAACCGCCGTTGGATAGCGGGTGCCATCAATTTCATCGGTTCCGACACTTTGTACGGGCGTCATTGGGGCTGCGCGGAGCACCATCCGTTTCTGCACTTCGAGGTGTGCTATTATCAGGCGATCCAATACGCGATCGAGAAGAAGCTGGCCCGCGTGGAAGCGGGGGCTCAGGGCGAGCACAAGCTGGCGCGCGGCTATATGCCGATCACTACCTATTCGGCCCATCATATTGACGATCCCCGCCTGCGCCTTGCCATAGAGGATTTTCTCACGCGCGAACGCGCCTACGTAGCAGCGGCGAACGATGAGCTCGGCGCGGCAACCCCGTTTCGGAAAGGCTGAGAAGGGAATTGCCGACAAGGCCGTCCCCTCATGCAGTGCATTACTCCAGCGAAGGGTGCCAGGACATGCCCGCATATGATCGGAACAACATTTTCGCGAAGATTCTTCGCGGCGAGCTCCCGTGCCACAAGGTCTACGAGGATGACAAAGCTTTCGCCTTCCTCGACATTATGCCACGCGCGCCGGGCCACACTCTCGTCCTACCGAAGGCACCCGCGCGCAACGTGCTCGACGTCGCGCCGGACGATTTCGCGCACGTCATGAAAGTCGCGCAGCGAGTTGCGCGGGTGAGCGTCGAACGGTTCGCGGCCGACGGCGTGACTATTCAGCAATTCAATGAAAGCGCCGGCGGGCAGGTCGTGTTTCATCTCCACGTCCACGTCATTCCGCGCCGGACAGGCGTGTCGCTCAAGCCCCCTGCTTCGGCGCAGGGGGATCCTGATGTGCTGGCAGAGCAGGCAAAGAAGCTCGCAGAGGCGCTCGCCAAATGGCCGGCGTAGCTTTCCCGCAGGTCCTCAGCCGGCGAGCTTGGCGCCAAGAATCAATGCCGCCTCTCCGGCAAACACACCAGCAAACACCGAACGGCGCACGGCCAGATAAGCAGCGAAGCCGCAGGCGATAGCGGCGAGGCGGACACCAAACGGAACAAGGGCCAAAGCTCCCGGAGGACTGAGGATGATCTTGGCGATCACACCCGCCAGAATAGCCGTGGCAACTGCGCGGGCCCAGACGAAGAGCTCCGAATGCTCATCAATGCCGCGGGCGAAGACCAGCCCGAGGATGCGCCACGTCTGGCTGGGCAGAAACCCCACCAGCAGAAGCAGCATATAGGCTTGCAGCTCCGTCATTGCCCTCACATCACACGCTTGGGTAGGCGGTGCACCAGATACGCCAGTGTTCCCCCGACCATGCCCGTCCAGAGCAGATCGAGACCGATTTCCCACCACGTCAACAAAGGCGCGAGGATCAAACCCAGTGCGAGCGCCAGCCAATCAGCTAGTCCGCGGCAATTGCGTGTCGTCGAGATCAGAAAGGACATTGGAGTGAGGAACAGGAGAGCGGCGGTCAGCATGGCAGGAAGTGACGTGGCCAGATAATAGCCAGCGAGCGTGCCGAGTTGGGCAGCCGCCATAAAGCCGATGCCGAGCCCATTGGTGAAATTAACACGCTTCTCGCGCGGGATCGCCGGCAGCAGCCGCATTGCTTCTATCCACAAGCTTACCGCCGTCAGCTGTGCGGGAAGGACAAGCGCCGCGCGCCGCGTGTCGCTACTTTTCGCGAGCGGCAAGAGCGATATGATCATGGGCAGGATGCGAGCGCCGCTCAACCACACGGCAATCGCGGTCTCGAAGGGGGTAGCACCAGCTCCAAGTGCGGAGATCAGGAGGACTTGCGCCGGCCCCATCCACACCAGGAAGGTTGAACTGAGCATCCATCCCAGACTAAAGCCGAAGTCGTGAGCGAGTGCGGCAATGCCGAGATACGTGCCAATCAAGACGTAAGCGAGCGCCGATCCCCAGGCGGCGCGGAAGCCGGCAAAGAATGCCGCACCACTGCTCGAAGGAACGTGCGCGCCATCCGCCATGAGTTGTCGCTTTGGTCCTGCTTAATCGTCCATGCACGGCGGACAAGGCGCACTGTCAACCCTCCTCGCGGGTGCCGTCGCCAGTAACAATCGCCACGTAGCGCTCGGCGGATGCTCGCACGGCCTCCTTACCCCCATGCGGGATGATGCGATCGAAGAAGGCGCCATAGATAACGTCGAAATCGAACGGCTCGAGCATGTCCGCGACATGCCTCACCGCCGGCGCCGAGAGCGGAATGAGATTTGGATAGCTGCGCATAAAGCTCACGTGGCGACGATCCGGGATGAGCTGCACGATATCCCCGCTCAAAAGTGCCCCGCGACCCTGTCCCCCTTCCGCCCAGTGCAGCACAGTGCCGCCGGCAAAATGGCCACCGCAGCGAATGAGCGTGAGGCCATCTGCGAGCGACAGCCGATCGCCGTGCCACAGCGCGATTTTCGGATCGGAGCGCATGATCCACTGCCGGTCAGCGGCATGCAAATGGATCGGCACGCCACCGAAAGCACGGCTCCATTGCACCATCGTGCAGTAATAATGCGGATGCGAGATCGCGATACCCGCCAGGCCGCCGAGCGCTTTCACGATCTCGACCGTGGCCGAGTCAATGAGTGGTATGCAATCCCACAGGAAGTTGCCGGACCGGTGCCGCAACAAGAGCGCACGCTGGCCGATCGAAAACTTGGGGACCGTGCCGATACCTATGAGACCAGGCTCGTGCTCGCGATAGCAGTTGAAATAACGCCGGCCTAAAGCATCGAGTGTGGTCCATTTCTGCCCGCCCGGCGGAACGAACTGCCGTTCGTCTTCGCAGATAGGACAGCGCTCAGGCGGTTCGTCACTCGGCGTGAACTCAGTCCCGCATGTCTCGCAAATGAAAGCCGGCATGCCCCTGGTCGCTCATCCACTCGCCGCAACCCGGCGCTCGCGCACATCCTGCCGAACAATCGCGAGCTTCGGGTCGAAGCCGTAGCGCACTCATCCAATTGCTGATGCTCGAAGTCCGCATCCGAGACTGCAAGCTCTGACGAAGTCCGGCGACGAGCCGGACACAATGCGCTCATGGCGTGCGACAAAGCCACTGTCTGGACCGACGGGTGAGCGGCGCGAACAACGCGCCCGCTCATCAGCTCAAACTTTGACCAGAGGCACCTTGGGGACCGATCCGCGCGGTGACGGAGGTCCGCCGTCCCCCCGTGGTCCAGGCGGCTTGCGTCTGGGGCTACGACGTTTCGGCTTGGCTTGCGGAATTTTTTCCGGCTTCGGCGTCACCGGTCCGTCGAGATACTCAAAACCGAGCTTGTCCAGACCCGATTCCTCATCTCTCACCTGGATGACGCGCACGTGGCCGCCAGCTTTCAGCTTGCCGAACAGAACCTCGTCCGCGAGCGGCTTCTTGATGGTCTCCTGGATGAGGCGTGCCATCGGACGCGCGCCCATCTGCTCGTCGTAGCCATGCTCGATGAGCCATTTCGTGGCGTCTTCCGACAGCTCTATTGTGACATCGCGGTCGCCGAGCTGCGCCTCGAGCTGCAACACGAACTTCTCCACCACCTTGGCGATGATCTCAGAGGTCAGATGGGCAAAGGTGATGATGGCATCGAGGCGGTTGCGGAATTCGGGGGCGAACAGCCGGTTGATGGCCTCGAGGTCGTCGCCTTCACGCTTGATCCGGGTGAATCCATACGCCTGCCGCGCGAGGTCAGCAGCACCGGCATTCGTGGTCATGATCAGGATCACGTTGCGGAAGTCGACCTGCTTTCCGTTGTGGTCGGTCAGCTTGCCGTGGTCCATGATCTGCAGGAGGACGTTGTAGAGATCGGGATGCGCCTTCTCGATCTCGTCCAGCAGCAGCACGCAATGCGGGTGCTGGTCCACGCCATCCGTGAGGAGCCCGCCCTGATCGAACCCCACATAGCCGGGCGGCGCGCCGATCAGCCGTGAGACCGTATGGCGCTCCATGTACTCCGACATGTCAAAGCGGATCATCTCCACCCCAAGCGCCGTCGCCAGCTGCTTTGCCACTTCCGTCTTGCCGACGCCGGTCGGACCGGAAAAGAGGTAACAGCCGATCGGCTTTTCAGGCTCGCGCAGCCCCGCACGCGCCAACTTGATGGAGGCGGATAGTGCGGTGATGGCCTTGTCCTGTCCGTAGACGACGGTCTTGAGCGTCTGCTCAAGATGCTGAAGCACGACCGCGTCGTCCTTCGATACCGTCTTGGGAGGGATCCGCGCCATCGTGGCGATCGTGGTTTCAATCTCCTTGAGCCCGATGGTCTTCTTACGACGACTCTCCGGCAGTAGCATCTGTGCAGCACCGGACTCATCAATGACATCGATCGCCTTGTCCGGCAGCTTGCGGTCAT
Source organism: Xanthobacteraceae bacterium (assembly GCA_045811525.1). Lineage (GTDB taxonomy): Bacteria > Pseudomonadota > Alphaproteobacteria > Rhizobiales > Xanthobacteraceae > VAZQ01. Next base: position 94,202 of record JBJMTV010000015.1, read on the forward strand.
GGATGTATCGCGCCGACAGCTCAACGGCAGCTTTGATGGCTTCCGAGGTGTATTTGAGCTTGTGATAGTCCTCGAAGTAAGGCTTCAGCCCTTTGAGGATCTCTATCGCGTCCGACACCGTCGGCTCGTTCACGTCGATCTTCTGAAACCGGCGCACCAAGGCGCGGTCTTTCTCGAAGTATTGGCGGTATTCCTTGTACGTAGTCGAGCCGATGCAACGCAGCGTCCCCGATGCAAGCGCAGGCTTGAGCAAGTTGGAGGCATCCATGGCGCCGCCGGAGGTCGCACCAGCGCCGATGACGGTGTGGATCTCGTCGATGAACATGATGGCGCCGGGATAGGCCTCGAGCTCCTTTATTACCTGCTTCAGGCGCTCCTCGAAATCGCCGCGGTAGCGCGTGCCGGCGAGCAACGTGCCCATGTCCAGCGAGAACACGGTCGAATTCTTGAGCACGTCCGGGACTTCTCCGTGCACGATGCGGCGCGCCAGACCCTCGGCAATGGCGGTCTTGCCCACACCCGCCTCGCCCACGAACAACGGGTTATTCTTCTGGCGGCGACAGAGCACCTGGATCGTGCGATTGATCTCGGCTCCGCGACCGATCAGCGGATCGATCTTGCCTTCGCGCGCCTTCTTGTTGAGATTGACGCAATAGGCTTCTAGAGCATCGCCCTTTTTCTTCTGCTCGTCTCCGGTCTTCGTATCGGTGTCCTCCTCCGAGCCACGCACCGGCCGCGCTTCCGACATGCCGGGACGCTTGGCGATACCATGGCTGATATAGTTGACGGCATCGTAGCGCGTCATGTCCTGCTCTTGCAGGAAATAGGCGGCATGGCTCTCGCGCTCGGCGAAGATCGCGACTAGCACATTGGCGCCGGTGACCTCCTCGCGCCCTGACGACTGCACGTGGATCACCGCTCGCTGGATGACGCGCTGAAAGCCCGCCGTCGGCTTGGAGTCGTCGTTTCCATCGCTTACGAGGTTCTCGAGCTCACTCTCGAGATAGGCGGTGAGGCTGCGCCGGAGCTTGTCGAGGTCGACGTTGCAGGCGCGCATCACTGCGGCCGCATCCTGATCGTCGAGTAGCGCTAGCAGCAAGTGCTCGAGCGTGGCGTATTCGTGATGGCGCTCGTTGGCGAGCGCCAGCGCGCGGTGGAGTGACTGCTCGAGATTGCGAGAAAAAGTAGGCATGTCAGTTCCCGTGGTAACGCGTCATATGGGCCCGGCGTTCCCGGTTTTCCAGTCGCTTTGTCTCGCTCATTTTTTCTCCATAACGCACTGGAGCGGATGCTGGTGCTTGCGAGCGAAGTCCATGACTTGAGTGACCTTGGTTTCCGCCACCTCGTAGGTAAATACACCGCACTCGCCTATGCCGTGTTGATGCACATGCATCATGATGAGGTGCGCGGCGTCGTGGTCCTTGTTGAAGAAACGCTCGAGCACATGGACCACGAATTCCATGGGCGTGTAATCGTCATTGAGCAGCAGCACACGGTAAAGACTCGGGCGTTTGGTCTGCGGTTTGGTTTTGGTGATCACCGCCGTACCCGGCGAGCCCGGCGTTCGCCGTTTCTGGTTGTCCTCCTCTCCCAGTCGCGGCACACCCCGGCGTCCAGCGGTGTCCACGTTCATCTCGGTTCGGCTTGCGGTCATGGCTAGTTTACGGGTCTCGGCGTGGCAGCATTGGGGCGAGGGAACCAGGCGACACTATTCATTTTAGTGAGCCGCCTATGCCCGTTCCAGAGGCGCTTGAGCCTCTGAATTGGGCGGAAAACTCGGCCCCGCAAGATCGGCCCGCAGCTTAGGTGCTCTCACGAGGTCTGAACCCATGCTATGTGCGAGCTTTCTTTGAGTCCGCAAGGGCGGCGTAGCGCCCCTGGCTACCCTCAAGAATCGCTCCACTCATGGCGCCCGTTGATGCTGCCTCTCGGAGCTTCGCGCCTACTCTGCGGTGCTCAAGGGTGCTGGACGCGACGACCGTTGCTGCGGTGGCGCAGTGTAAGATTCCGGAGGTAGCAATCTCTCATGCTGGAGGATCGCTGATGGGCCGCAAGCTGCGCCTGATCATCGCGCCGCGTAGCCCGGGTTTGGCGTCAGAACTCACCATGCAGACGCGCAGCAAAGATCGATACCGGTCCGCGGTCCGCATTGTACGCAGGATCGGCGATGAACTGGTAATCGAAGGTGACCGTCGACCACTTGTTGACGTTGCAGGCATAGAACGCCTCGATGATCTTCTCGGGCGCATAGTTCAGCATGCCGTCACCGATGAGGAGACCGAGCCCGCCCGCAGCGAGGAAGTCGCGGTGCGGCGCGGATAGACCGTTCACCGCGCCGGCAACGCCAATCCGATCGTTTGGTCTTCCCCAGGAAGCCCCCATGATGGACACTCCGCCAGAGAGGCTGCGGTCGATGTCGGTGAACGAGAGGATTTCGTTCTTTCCATCGTTCCAGCTGAACCGGGCAAATAGGCCGACATCCTTCCCTAGCGCCTGTTCGGCGTTGACGTAGAATCCTTGCTTCGGCCGTTGGCGGCGGGTCTCCGCTATGGCGTCGTTGATGTCGATTGTTGGGTTGAAATCCGCGATTGCCAGCGCCTCGCGATAATTTCCCATATTGCCACGATTGGCGAACAAGCCGAGACGCAGCTTCCCGGGCTGGTCGAATGCCGAGTACCGAACTTCCCACTCGATAACCGCACCGCCGGTGTTGAACACCAGCACGTCACTGTTCTGATGCTCAGGGACTTGAAACACCCCGACGCGCAGAGCCCACGCCTTGCGATTGAGCTCCACGACAGCGCCGCGCGTGAAACCCGGGAGATCGGCGGGGAAATCATACGCGGCCGCCGACCAGATTGCCCAGTTCATAAAATCGGCGCGCGGGTCATGGGCATACGTATTGGCATCGAACATATCGCTGACGGCGAAACGACCGACGGTAAGAGTAACCCGGTCGATGTCACGCTTGCCGGGAAGCTGGTTGGGAGCATCCTCCACGCTCTCCTCCTCGCCCCCCAGTCCGAAAGTTTGACGGAAAAAATAACGTTGCGCCCGAAACCGGGGGAAGGCCGTGCCGCCCTTCTGTGCTTCGCCATTGGAAAATCCGGCAAGACCCAATGTTCTGTTCAGGCCGAAGCCCTGGTCGAGCTCGGGATTGAAATAGGCCTCACCGCCGTCCCAGAGCCGCCGGCCGATAAAGGCCGTGCTTGTCCACGATTCTCGAGTTTGCCCCTTCCCAGGAAGGCTGTAGGGACCCTCGTAGGGCGAGTGGAAGCTCGGATAGCCTTGCGGCAGAAACGTCGTCTGCCCGTGAATGCTCCACCCGTCGTCAGTCGTGACGGCATTCTTGGGAGGTGCCTTTAGGACTCCCCAACTTGGGGCGGAGGCGCCCCACACATGATAGCTGAGGCCGAACTTTGCGAGGTGAATGCTCGGAGCGACGTGCAGGTCCGGAGCTGCGTCAACTGATCCATAGCTGCGTCGACCCAGGTCGACATAGTTGTATTCGTACCGTGCGGTCCATTTGCCGGTCAGCGCGTGCTCAAATCCCACACCTGCGGCCCAGCCCAGGTGGTCCGAGGAACGTCTGCCTACAAGCTCGCCCTCAGGGCTGTTCAACTGCAGCTCGCTTTGCCCCCACGCGAACCCTGCCGTTCCGTAAAGCATTGCGTCAGAGACCGCATAACCCAGTCTCATCCTCCCGGTAGCAATGTAGTTCATCGTCGTGTTGAACGGCGCCGGGCTGAAGGCGCGCTGATCGAGTGGGCTAGGAAAGCTGATGTCCGCCTCCAGGCCGAACACGACGCCGCTCGCCATTTGCGCCAAATACCCGACCTGATATCCGCCGATCAGACCGGTCACCGTCGCTGGAAGAAATACACCCTGCAACGGCAAAGGGTTCGTTCCGGGGCCCAAAGTCCCGCCACCGTAGCCGGTATGGAAGCCCACGTTGAAACCGGACCAGTCGTAGAGCTTAGGTGGAAGTTGTGGGGTTCGCTTGACGGACTGATCAGCAGCGCTCGCCGCTGTTGTCAGCGCGAGCAGCAGCACAGCAATGCCGAACCCGCTCGTTCCCATCGAGGCCCCCCTCCTCGATATAGCAAAGATTCTGCTCGCTGTGGGCAAAACGCGCGTCACCAAGGGAAGAGAAGCAACACTCGCAGCTACTGCTGTTGCAGATCGGCTACTCGGCCAGCTTGCGCGACTTGTCCAAACAGTCCTGCGCGTCGGACATGGAGCTTATTAAACGCTAAAGCCCGGCACAGGGCCGGGCTTGGGCGTCAGGCAAAATCAAGGTACGTCGGATTAGCGGGCGACCTTGCCGAGCTGACCTTCGAACGGCTTGTAGGCCTCCTTGGCGAGATCGGCATAAAGCTCTCCAAGCTTCGTCGCCTGCGCAACAAAGCCTTCGTACGAGCTCTTCACGTAGTCGCTCTGCACCTCGAACACCTTCTCAAGCGACTTGGCACCAATCAGCTTCTCGGTTGCCGCGGATCCCTGCTCGAAGACCTTTCTGGAATAATCCGTCACCTCAACGGCGATAGCCTGCACGCTCTGCGAGAAGGCGCCGAACGACTTCATCGTGGCGTCCATATTGCCCTTCCCGAGTTGTTGGAACTCGTCCATGTTCTTCATCATCTCGAACCTTTCCGGCGGCGCGGCCGCGCTTTCTGCGCAAAACCGGCTGCTTGCCGGTTGCCACGGATATATTGCGGTGCACAAAAGAATCAAGACATATTTTGCAATGCAAAATCCACCTGCCTTCGCCACGCGCCCGTTTAACGGTTTCGCAATTGCCCGGGCCTACCGTCTGCTACGTGCCAGGTGCTTGACCCGTGAGGACTAAGGGCCAGGGTGCGCCGCGTCGCGACCAGCGGTGGGGCACCAAAAGGCCGGAAAAGGTCCAGAAAACCGCCTTTTTTAGTTCGTCCAATCGCTCCACTCGGCACGACAGGGGTGTCAGCGCCCAACCGCGCTGACGAGGACGGGGAGATAGCATGTCGCGGATCCGCATCGAAGCCCCCCCGGGGCTTCGTGCTGCTGTGCCCGGTTTGGCTGCTTTGGCGACTGTTCTCGTACTAGGGAGCGGAGCCGCGTCAGGCGCTCCTTACGCAGACATCGTCGTCGATGCCAATTCGGGCACCGTGCTGCACGCAACCAATCCCGACGCACTTCGCCATCCCGCGTCCCTGACCAAGATTATGACCCTCTATTTGCTCTTCGAGCAGCTGGAGGCCGGCAAGCTCAAGCTCGACAGCCCCCTTAAAGTGTCCGAAGCGGCTGCAAGCCAGTCACCGACCAAGCTCGGCCTGCGCTCCGGCTCCACCATCGCAGTCGAGGACGCTATCAAGGGGATCGTGACGCGTTCGGCCAATGACGCGGCGGTTGTCATTGGCGAGGCGGTTGCCGGCGATGAAGCAGAGTTCGCGAAGTTGATGACGCAAAAGGCGCACGCGCTCGGCATGTCTCGAACCACTTACAAGAATGCGTCAGGGCTGCCTGATGACGACCAGGTCACGACAGCCCGCGATCAAGCGTTGTTAGGCCGCACAATCCAAGAACGGTTTCCGCGTTACTACCGTTACTTCTCGACGCGCTCCTTCAGTTATCACGGGCAGTGGATCGGCAATCACAACCGTCTTCTTGGCCGAGTCGAAGGAGTCGATGGCATCAAAACGGGTTACACACGCGCCTCCGGTTTCAACCTGGTCACGTCCGTTCACCGCGGCAACCGCTACGTGGTCGCCGTCGTGTTGGGCGGTGCCAATGCCAGCAGTCGCGACGCACGGATGCGCGAGTTGATCAATCAGAAGATCGCCCTCGCCTCGTCGAGCCGAACCGCGACATCGGAGACGGCAAGCAGCAGACGCGAAGCTCCGGCTCTCGAGGAGCCGAAGCTTACCGCGGCGACGGACGAGAAAGCTGAAGTTAAGGGTACGAAGCAAAGGACGCAGAAGGCCGCCTTTGCGCTCGCCAGCGCGGCAAGCACACCGGCGCAAGTCGAGTCAGCCGCTGCCAGCCCCAGAGCCTCCGGAAAAACCGACAGCGGCACGCCAAGCTGGCGTCCAGCCCGGATCAGCAGTGCTGAGACAACGGCCAAAGCCCCGCCGGCGCTGCCCGCCGTGGTCACGGCGGATGTCGAGCAACTTCCTTCAACGGCGCTCGCGCTGGCCCCACCCCCCTCGGCCGAACCGATTCGACCAGTGCTGGTGCGAACGGTGACCGTCCGCGTTGGACACGCGGCTGCGCAAGCCCAGGCCGTCGCGCCGAGGTCGACCGAGCCCGCGAAAGCGCCTCAACCGGCTGCTGTCGCGAACGTCCCGGTTTCGGCTCCGAGCCCTGCTGCGACTTTTGCTCCGAGTCGTGCCTCCACACCTGAGCGGGTGGCGGCAGCAGTGCTAGCGGCCCCGCTTCCTGCGCCAGCGAAGATTGCGGAAGGGCCTTCAGCTCTCGCGTTCGCACCAATGAAAGATGCCGCCACGTTTGCCACCCCGGCGCCCCCTCCTGCAGCAAGCAGGGGCGTGACCGCGCGCACGCCTGCGGCCCGCGCGCCCGGACGAAGCGGCTGGGTGATCCAGGTCGGCGCCTTTCCCGCCGAGCAGGAAGCCAAGCAGCGCCTCTCCACCGTGCAGAGCAAGGCATCGAAGGTGCTCTCTGGTGCCGATCCGTTTACCGAATCCGTGGATAAGGGAGGCACGACTCTTTATCGCGCGCGCTTTGCCGGATTGGACAAGGATAAGGCCGAGGCTGCCTGCAAGTTTCTCAAGCGGGATGGTGTCGACTGCGTGACGATCAAAAACTAGAAAGCGTTCAGCACGAACGCACACGAATGGGAGATCGCGTGGAACGGAGCCGCCAAAGTATCGCGTCGGGTAAAGGAGTTCAGCGATGGCGGCGCAGAAGAATGTCCTTGGCTTCGTTGACACGAGCCGCAAGGTACGTCGACCCCCCTTGGTCGGGATGCAGTTTCTTCATGAGCGCTCGGTGGGCGCGGCCGATCATCTGGGCACTCGCCCCCGGCTCCACGCCAAGGATCTGATAGGCCTCCTCCTCCGTCATTTTGCCGCTGGGCCACGCGGACCCAGTGGACCTCCCCGCTCCCGCATCAGCTTGCGCGTGTTCACGCCAGCTGGGCTGCCGGCGGTCCAGATACGCCATAAGTAAGGCTCGGCTCTCCTCGTCGATGTCGAGGAGGAAGCCGGTCAGTGTCGTCAGGTCGAGCGCGTCCAGCGTGGTCCCTTCATGCGGACCCGCTAGAATGTGCCCGCGCATGGCACCCGTGTCATGATCAAGCTCCATCTCAAGGAATGCGGAGCGCACGCGCGAAACTTGGCCTTGGCTCTTGCGGCTGCGGGCGGAAAAGCCCGGAATGCTCCATGGCAACCATCCGAGCAGGCTCAAGCCGGCAAGACCTATCGGAACGGCTATGTCCAGCCGGCCGCGCAAGCCGAGCGCGCCCGCAATCGCCAGTGCACCGACGCCACCCCCGGCCTTCAGGACCGCGGCGGCTTTCTGCGGCGGGACATGCGTGAAAACGTTAAGCGCATAGAGCGCGAGCGCCAACACGACCACACCCAGCAGCAGCATTGCCATGGCTATCTCAGCTGCTCGATGAGCTTGATGGCGCTGCCCTTCTGGCGCTGCGACAGGTCCGCCAGAGCTCGCATCCCGCCCGCTGCGTAGGCAGCAGCGGCGCGCAACAGCTCGGCAAGCTGATGCGCGGCACCAGGATCAAAGCGGCAATAGGCGCCGCGCGTGAGCCGCGCGATTTCGCGAAAGGCGCGTTCCGCCACACCGTCGTCGCCCTCCTGAAACATGAAAGCCGGCACCCCGAGAAGGCCAAGCTCGCCAGCCGAGTGACAGAGATCGTCGAGCTTTTCCTCCATCGCATCTCCGACGAAAACCAGCGCCTGCACCTTCAGATTGTGAGTCTCCCGTTTCGCATGGGCCAGAACCTTGCCAATCTGGGTGTGCCCACCTCGGCAATCGATCCGCTCCATGAGCGCGCCGAGACTCTCACCCTGCGAAACCCAACGCGAGGCACGGCACTCGCTCAAGCCACGGTAGTACACCAGCTGGATGCTCAGCCCTCCTGCAGCGGCGGCTTCACGGAACATGTCGGCCTGCAGCCGACAAGCTGTGTCCCACGTCGGCTGCCGGCTCATCGTGGCATCAAGGGCAAAAATGAGCCGGCCTTGTCCGACGTGCGCAGGCGCGAGGCCCCTTATTTTGCCGAGAAAGGCGTCGATCTCGGCGCGCGTGGAACCTTGAGCTGACGGAAGCTTACCGTCGGCCGGAATTGGTTGCTTACGATCGTTCACCATAGCGCCGCGCTTGCGAGCGGACAGCCCGCGTGGAGTAAGGTGGCCACGTCAGTCGCACCGCGCAATGGCTTGTCCCGTCTTCGCCCCCGGCCAGACGATCGACGCTGGGTGAGCCTGACCTGATCTTCCGGACGCAGCACCGGGCGCGGCGCAAAGTCCATGGCGAATTCAGGTTCTAAGGGAGCGCGCCAGGGCGGGGGGCTCCGAAATGGAGGTGCTAGGCGAGTGGCCTTTCGATTGCGAAGTTCGTATCCAAGCCTGCCCAAGCCGTGAGGCGCTAGGAGTGCCGGCCAGTTAGTCGGGCGGGCCGCGGGAGTGGAAATGGGCAAGGCGCATTCATGACTACCGCGCGACGGAGTTCTGCGATCCGCTCCAGTGTCAAGAGCGCTTCGGCTCAGGCGGTTTAGTCCAGTGGCTGGCCCCCGCATTGTGACAACCGTAGCAGCTCTGCGCCGCACCCTCGGCCGCTGGCGAGCCAATGGCGAGCGGGTGGCGCTCGTGCCGACGATGGGCGCGCTTCATTCTGGACATCTCGCGCTGGTGAGGGCGGCAGCACGGCGGGCACCGCGCGTGATCGTCTCCATCTTTGTGAATCCTGCCCAATTCGCTCCGCACGAAGACCTTGCCACTTATCCGCGAACTCTGGAGCGCGATGTCACCGCGCTGTCGGAGCTCAAGGTGGACTTGATCTGGGCGCCTTCCGCCAGTGAAATGTATCCGCCTTCTTTCGCCACTCGAATCGTGCCGGATGGTCCGGCAACAGCGGGCCTCGAAGACCGTTTTCGTCCTCAATTTTTCAGCGGCGTCGCCACTGTGGTTGGCAAGCTTCTGATCCAGACCTCGCCTGCCGCTGCCATGTTCGGCGAGAAGGACTATCAACAATTGATGGTCGTGACCCGCCTCGCGCGCGACCTCGATCTCCACACCAGGATCGTGCCGGTTGCGACAGTGCGGGAGGCGGACGGGCTCGCGATGTCCTCGCGCAATGTGTATCTCACACCGGCAGAGAGAGCGATCGCACCCAACCTCTATCGTACCCTCGAGCAATGCGCGCACCAGATTGTCTTGGGTCAAAGCATGACCGAGGTGCTCGAGAAAGCTGCCCGTGGGCTGGAAAGAGCCGGGTTTGCGCTTGACTACCTCGAAGCGCGGCACGCGCAAACGCTTGAGCCGATCAGCACGGCTGGAGAGGCGCCGATACGGCTGCTCGTGGCAGCGCGCCTTGGCAAGACTCGGCTCATCGACAATATTGCCATTGGTTAGCAGCGGCTGAGCTGGCGTTGCCGGCGCCTGGGCCTAGCCAACGCTCGCCTGCCAATCACAGCAGACCCAGCTCGGAGAGCTCCCGGCGCATGGATTCGGGCATCTTGCGTGTGCCTGGGGCGGCGCGGTCAAGATCGGGCGGGCAGTCTTTCGTCTGGAGATAACGCCAGCCCTGGAAGGCGCGCCAAGGGCGCGGCTGCACCAAGGTGAGCTTCGGCTCCAGCACCAGGTAGCAGCGGCCGACTCCTTCCCTGTCGGTGAACGGACGGATCTCCAGCAACGGTTGGCGGCACATGAGCTCGCCCCGGATCACCCAATACAGCGACCCGCCATCAATCAGCTCGTCTGCACGTTTCGGCACCATTCGGGTGCGGTGTAGGTGCTCCTGCTGTCGGCCACGCCTCTTCCGGTCCTTCAACTTTTGGCGGATCCAGTCCTCGAGATCCTGGATGGTATCGCAGCCGACGCAGAGCTTGATGAGGTGAAGGGACACGATACCTACGTTCTTTGCTGGGAGGCGTGACATCATAAGGAGCGGAGCTCCCGTTGCCAGGACGCCAGGCGGCTTATCCTCAGGGAGAATACGTCAGCGGGATGGGGGAGCCAGCTGTACGGGCGCGCCAGGCGCCGCTGCTGGCCTGCTCGAAGCCGCATTGGCCGGCTTGCGCGCCGTAGACGCCGCTGCTTCCGCTGTCGGCGCATGCGGCTCCACGCTCATGATGGAAACTGGCGGAATGGACGACGAGGACGGAAGGTAGTTTGGATCGCTGGCGATTTTGCCTCCGGACGAAGGCCCTTCAGCTTTCCCGGGAGTGAGCACCGGCTCTGCGGCAGCTGATGCGCGCGTAGGTGAGCTCGACCAGCGCGCGATGTGGATTCTTATTCGCTCTTCAAACGCGCGTTCGGTGAGGTTGGTACGGATCTTCGTAGAGTCCTCAAGCAGCAAATAGGCGGAGCAGCGCTCGGCCGTGCATCCGTAACGCCCGGCGAGCACGTGCGCGACCAGTCCATAGCGGTCCGCTTCGAGCGCACGCCGCAGGGGAGCGATAGCGCTGCTGGTGCCGCGATCAGCGTGCTCGTGGTCTTGCGCTAGCAATGCAAGCTGCGCGGCAACATAGGCAATGGCAGCGGCACTCGTGTCAGGGGAGGCAAAAAGTGCACGCTCGCATGCCTGTTCGACAGCATCACCGGCTATCGCGTCAAGACAGGCAAGGGGCGAGCCGGGCATGAGCGCCCGACTGGTGAGCTCGAAGCTGCGAGATTCCAATGCCCTACGTTCGGCCGCGCGATCCTGGCCGGCCAACTGCTCCAGCCAAGCCCATGCAGCCAAGGCCAGAAGAACTGCGACTGCCGCCGGCAACGCCGCTTTGCGGGGATCGAGGTGTCCCCGCAGCACTGCAAGGCCGCAAATTACCAGCGCGAAGGCGGCCGAGATGGCCGTCCATGAACCTGGTGCCCAAACCCCGATCGCCTCAATCGCTGGTTCGCCAACGCGCTCGAACATGACCCACGCCCCGCCGCCGTATGGCCCACGGCGCGCGCCACGGACCTTCCCTTTGGTCGGCATCACTGTCGACCTGGATTTCTCCGGCAACGATCGCGGAGCGGATCACACGCTCATGTCGAGAAAGAGGCTGGGAAAGGCTCAGGAGGAGTATTCAAGTTGGCTTTCGCGGACAACGCGCTCGAACGATTCCTTCGCATTCTTGATGCGGTATTGATAGTCGGCCCCATCCGATGGCAGCAACTTGACGACTTCGTAAGTGCTGTTGCGGACCATGTGGCCGATTGGGCGGGATGTGAAGTAGACGTTTTGGCCGATTTGGAACTTGTGTTCTTTCAACGCAGTTCTCCTCACTCCATCGACGTGGACCCGCTGCTGCGAGCGGCGTTTCCTCCCCTTTTCCCCGCGCCACTATAGCAGGCAAATTTTCGACTGCCGCAAAAAATCCGTCTTTTGGCGCTTCCGCACGTAAACGCCAGCTAATCAGCTATTCGGATGATTACACAATATCTTACAATACATAATTGAACTGACTTTGCAGCGTACGTGCGGCAACATGGCCGCTATGTCGGGGACGACGCACCCGCACCGGCGCGAATTGCGGGCGACGGAACACACTGACGCCCTGTTCTCGGCTTACCGCCAGCGTCCTACGGCGGAGGTTGGCATGCGTTTTTTGTTCGGGCTGATTGTCGGCTGCGGCCTCACAGTTGGAGGGGCCTATATTGCGGACCAGAGTTCCGGGCTCGGCGCGAAGCCCATGGTGAACTGGGATGTCGTGGCTCGCAACGTCGACAACGTCACCACGCTCGCCAAGGAAAGCTGGCGCAAAATCGCTGGGTGAGTATCCCTGGGTCGGTCCCGAAGCCGTAAGAGTTCGCGCCTGATCGTCAGGGAAAACTATGGGCTAGGCCCGGACCTCCTGACGCTGGAATACGATGTAGCTCGCGACAAAGAGCAGGATCGAGCCAGCCACCAGGCCAACGATCTGGGGCCAGACGATCAATACGCTTTGCAGGAGCGGTATAGGGGCACCAGGAACGGCGCCCCTCTCGATCATCATCAGCCCAAGCTTGGCCAGCATGGATTGCTGTGATGATCGGACCGATGGATCGAGGACGATTGCAACAATCTCATTGTAGAGAACGACTGGCGAAAGCCGCGCGAAGGCCTGCTGCGTCTCCAACATCGAAAGTGGATCGTTGGGAGTGGTGAGCGCATTGGCAAAGGTCGGCGAGAAGAGTGGCCATAGGAAGGTTACAAAAAGCCAGACCCCGAGCGCGACCACCGCAGCCGTCGCAGGGGAGCGGAAGACAACTGAGCACAGCAGCGCAAGAGCGAACCAGAACCCTCCGTAGGCGATGGTAACGCCGAGCAGAACGAGGGCACGGGCCATTTCCTCCGAGTTAGGCGGGATGCCTAGGCCCAGGAGTCCAAGCCCAAGCACAAGCAGCCACAGCACGATGAAGGTGATGGCCAAGGTAAACAATCCGGCCACAAACTTCCCGAACAGCAAAGCGTCCCGATAGATCGGCTGCGAGAGGATGCGCGAAAGGGTGCGGCGGTTGTGCTCGCCGTTGACGGCATCGAACCCTAGCCCAATCGCAAACAGCGGAACCAGCAGAGCCGAGAGAAGATCGGGCAAAGTGAGTGGCGTGCTGCGGGTGAACAAGAGTAGGAACGTGAACGGGTATTCCCCGACCTCGCTGACCGCGTCCCTAATGGGGCCGAGACCGAAGCTGACCACGCCGACGGCCACAGCCGCGACAACGGCGACCAGAACCACGACGAGAACGCTGCTGAAATGATCAGCAATCTCTTTCAGAGTCACGACGCCGAATCCGTGCAGAGCCGAGCCTTCACGTCGCATGGCGCTCTCCTGCGTGTGTCTCGAAGTAGCGGGTGTAGATGGCCTCGAGACTGGGCTCCTCGACTGAGAGGCGCAACAAGCGGCCCCCGCCGGCCACGGCAGCGCTTGCCGCTTCCGGCCTAACATCATGGTCCGAGGAAAGGCGCCATCGATTGGGGCCCACCGGCGCGACTTCTTGTACACCCGGCACCGCTGCCAGCCTGTCGGCAATGCCCTGCCCTTCAGCTTCCACTTCTACATGGAAGCCGCCGCCCAGGACCTCGCGGCCGAGCTCGGGCACAGTGCCAATCAGCGCAATATTGCCCTGGTTGAACAGGGCAACGCGGTCACAGACACTCTGCACGCGCTCCAACAGATGCGATGACAGGAGCACGCTCACACCGCGGTGCTTGAGGTCGCGGATGACGTTGAGCAGCTCGACCGTCGCCTGCGGATCAAGGCCGGAGGTCGGCTCGTCGAGAATAGCGATCTGCGCTTCCTTCATCAGAATTTCGGCGAGACCCAGGCGCTGGCGCATGCCGCGCGAGAAGGTGCTCACGCGTCTGTCAGCCACATCGGTCAGCCCGACATGTCCGATGGCATCTTCAATTCTGCTTTCCCGCTCGGTGCGGTCAAAACCCATCAGACGCGCGGTGTAGCGCAGGTTTTCGGCGGCTGTGAGATTGTCGTAGAAGCCAACCTGATCGGGCATGTAGCCGACGTGCCGCTTCACCTGCAGCGGCTCGCGGGCTGGATCGTGCCCGAGCACACGAGCTTGGCCCGCCGAGATATCCGTGAGGCCAAGCAGCATGAGGATCGTCGTGGTCTTCCCGGCACCGTTGGGACCGAGGAGCCCGAAGATTTCCCCGCGCGCTACGACAAAGGAGATACCGTTTACGACCGTCACACCGTCGTAGCGCTTGGTGAGACCGCTGACCTCGATGACGTTCTCACTCATCGCCGTCCAAACCAGACCACAGCCCCCACCATCACGAGAAGGGCCCCGCCGATCAGAGCGATCCCCACAATGCCCCAGATGGTTGAGGTCGTGACCTGCACGCGAAAGTTTTGCGAAGCGGATTCGCCGCGCGCCTGGGCACGCATGGTTGCCTGATAATCGCCGGCCACCGCCTTTTCCGACGGCGTGACCTGGGCCTTCACTTCCTTGGTCTCGTTGGGGGCAATACGGTCAACCGCTTTCGGGTCGAAGTTTATTTTCCAGCCGGGCGGCACGGTCCCGGACAGCTCGATCTGCTCGGCGGCAGCCGTACCTGAATTGGTGAGGATCACCGGCACGGATTCCTCCTTACCGGCGGAGGCCCGCGTGCTGAGCACGCCCTCGCGTCCGGAAATATCGATCTTCGGCTGACCGGTAATGTCGACAACCAGGTCGGCGCTGGCGGTGGCGTCCTCGGCAGTCACCTTCGCCGCAATCTTGTATTTGTTGGCAGCGACGGTATTTGGCGGCTTTATTTTGAGCTTCACATCCTTCGACTGACCAGGATCAAGCGGCAGTGCGTTCAGTTCCTGGCTGCCGTACTGCTCGGTGAAAGTCGCGTCGAAAAATTGCGGTGCTGTGGCGGCAAGGCTGGCAACCACCTTCTTCGGACTGTCATTCTTGATTGCGAGCTGAAATTCGAAGTTCGACTTTGAGGTGCCGCGTAATTCGGGGAGCTGGGGCGTGAGAGTAAGTTTCGCCGGCAGGTCAGTCGCAAGCTTCACTTCAACGGGGAGCGTCACGTTGTTATTTGCTCCTTGTGCGGCAACCGTCAGACTGGTGGTGCCGATCGGAGCTTCTTTCGGCACTTCGAGCCGCAACTCCAGAGCAACGCTGGCGTTCGTTGCTGCGAGGGCCGCGCCGACTGGCTGACCTCCACCAATCAGGTTAGCTGTCCAGCCGTTGGGAACGCCCGTGACCGACAACGCCACCCGCTCAGGCGGGAGACCATAGTTCTGCAGTTTCAGATTGATGGTGGACGTGGAGCCCGGCCTGAGCGTGACGGAAGGGTAATCTGTGAGCAGGAACAGGCCTTTAACGTCGTTCTTGGCTTCCTCCGCCGTTGCAGCGCTGCAATGGACAATCAGGGCCGTGAGCACAGCCGAAAGCAAAGCGACAAGACGGTATCGCATGATGACACTCCAGAAAGCTGAAGCAGGAAAATCCCGCCGTTGAAATCACCCCTCCCCCGGCTGCACCCGGAAAAGAAGGGCCGCTTCGGGCTGGCGTTGTATTTCTTTCGTTCCGCCATGGGAATCAAGGCCTTCTTCACATTTTTTGGAGGCCTCGGTGCCGCAGTCGCTTTGGAATCCGGGTCATGCAGAACGATGACCTGCTCCTCCCGGCGAATTCCGTCAGTCTTCGTGCCGAACGAGGGCGCAAGCACCATCACAATCTGTTCGTGCAGACGACGAGCGTCGCTCTGACGACGGACGTCAAAGTCCTGGTTTATCAAAGTCCCGTTTGAACCGGCCCACCAGCAGCCTTCCAGGCGCCAAAGCCTCCGGCGATATGCGCGACTGGGCGCAGTCCCATGCGCTGGGCTGTTTCGGCGGCCAGGGCGGAGCGTTGACCCCCAGCGCAGAAGAACACGAAGCGCTTGTCCTGTGCGAATACCTCCTTGTGATACTTGCTCTGCGGATCAATCCAAAACTCCAGCATCCCGCGCGGACAATGGAACGCGTCCGGAATGCGCCCTTCACGATTGAGCTCACGGATGTCCCGCAGATCAACCAGCACGACGTCATTGCGTCCGTGCAGGGCAATCGCCTCGTCGGCTGTCAGCGAGGCGACCGCGCGGTCGGCGGCTTCAACCATCGACTTGACGTGGACCGTGATGTTCTGAGGCATGGCTCTTGTCTGGCGCGCTTGAGGATCGGCTTGCACGCAGATCTAATGAAGCGAGCTGCGCATGTCATCGCGAGCTGATGGCGAGCGAGCTACGCCAGGAGGCGGCGACACTCGCAGCAGCCACGAGGAGAGCACTCCCACTCCTGCGCCAGTCACTTTACGGCTCGGGAAACAACGCGGAGCTCTTGCCAGTGATCCAATAGACCGCGAGGCCCACCCACTCGCGGACGGCGGTATCGCTCCTGCGCAGTCCATCTCCCACCGTGGCAAACGGGCGCAGCACATCTTGCGCGCCCGCCGTCCGCCAGTCCACTGGATACGCTTCAATGGGAAACCCGGCCTTGCGGAAGACGGCCACTGAACGTGGCATATGATAGGCCGAGGTCACGAGCAGCCATCTCTCGCTAGCCTTTGGCTGCGCGATGGCCTTGGAGAAAATAGCATTCTCCTCGGTATTCCGGGAGCGCTGCTCCAATAGGATGCGCTCCGGTGCGATTCCGAGGCTCTCGAAGGCGCGTTTGGCAAAATCAGCCTCGATCGGCTCATCCAACAAGAGTGCAGCACTACCCCCGCTGAACACGATCCGAAGCTCTGGGTATCGTCTGGCGAGCTCGGCCGCGACGGTGATGCGTTCGGCAGCCTCGTTCAGCGCGACATCATTGCGCGCCGCGGAGACATGCGGCGAGATAACCCCGCCGAGCACAACGGCTCCGGCGGGCACACCGCCCGGCCCCGCGTCCCAGGGCGGAAAACGCTGTTCGAGCGGAATAATCAGGGCATTTCCGATGGGCGTGAGGCCGAGGATAAGCAGTGACCCCAGAGCCGCAAACGCGAGATATCGTCCAGTGCGCGCCAGCTTCGTGCGCAGCAATAGCACCCCAAATAGCCCGATCGCGGCGATCAGGTTGGAGGGAACGGCAAAGAAGCCGACGATTTTCGAAGCGGCGAAGAACATGGCCCGTTCCCGTGCCCCGAACCAGATGCCCGCGCAGAGCGAGGTGCGCAATGGATTGCGAACTTCGCGTTCAAATTCACACTCATAACCGGATGAACTAAATATCGGCTACTGGTCTCCCATTCCAAAGTTCTGTGACCCACTTCGGAATCGGGAGCCGGCCCTACCCCTTCTTCGAAGCTTCGTAGCGGGCCCTCGCGTCCTCGTTCATCGGATAGAGCCCCGGAAGCTTTGCGCCGCGCTCGACTTCACGCATGGTCCAGCTCTCCAGGCGCTCATGCTCTGCACCTTGCTCAGCAACGAATCCGGCCAAGCTTTGCGGGATGACGACCACACCGTCGTCATCGCACACAATGAGATCACCAGGAAGAATGGCGCATCCACCACAGCCGATCGGCTCTTGCCAGCCGACGAAGGTAAGCCCGTTGACGGAGGCCGGGGCAGCAACGCCGGCACACCAGACGGGCAGCTGCGTGTCCAAGACTCCCGCCTTGTCGCGCACGGCCCCGTCGGTAACGAGCGCAGCGACACTGCGTTTCACCATGCGCATGATCAGGATGTCACCGAAAATTCCCGCTGTGGTGACCCCCATTGCATCGGCCACGGCGATGCACCCCTCCGGCATTTCCTCAATGGCTGCCCGCGTCGAAACGGGCTTCGCCCAGCTTTCCGGGGTGGCAAGATCCTCGCGCACGGGAATGAAACGAAGCGTGAAGGCCGGCCCCACCAACCGCCCCCGACCCGCAACAAGCGGTTGCGGGCCGTGCAGCCAGCAGCGCCGAATGCCTTTCTTGAGCAGCATCGTCGTAATGGTCGCGGTGGTGATGGTCCGAAGCGCGTTGCAGATGCCTGCAGTCATAGCGGCTTCTCAGTGCCCCCGGTGTTCAAGCGATGAACCGCTGAGGCAGTCGGTCGCCCCGCACGCGCGTTGCGCCCTAATCCCATTGTGGCAAGCCTGAGTAGCTGTAATCGACCACCCGGCCCTCGCGACTCCGCAAGGCGGAGATCTGGGCCATCTCTGCCTCGGTAAGAACGAAATCGAATATGGCCAAGTTCTCCGACAGACGCTCGGGCCGACTGGTGCGCGGGATCACGGCGATCTCCTGCTGCACCAAGTACCGCAGGCCCACTTGCGCCGCTGTCTTCCCATGTGCCTCTCCGATGCGCGCGAGCACACGATTGTCCTTCGCTGCACCACGCGCGATGGGACTGTAGGCCACCACCGCCATCCCCAACTCGCGACATGCCGCAATGACTTTTGTCTGATCGAGGAAGGCGTGCACCTCCACCTGGTTGCAGACCAAGGGCTCCTTGGCAACCGCAACAGCTTCTTTTAACAGCGCGACCGTGAAGTTCGACACGCCGATATGACGCGCCAAGCCGAGCTGCTTCACCTTACCGAGTGCGCCGAGCGTCTCGGCCAACGGAATCTGCGGATTGGGCCAGTGCAGCAGGAGAAGATCGATCTGCGCGAGGCCGAGTCGTGAGAGGCTCTCGTTGGCAGTCCGCTCGAGGTCGCGCGCTGCAAAATGCGAGGGCCAAACCTTGGTGGTGATGAACACCTGTTCGCGACGGAGCCCAGACGCGCGGAGGCCCTCGCCCACCTCACGCTCATTATCGTACATTTCAGCAGTATCTAGGTGGCGGTAGCCAAGCCGCAGCGCCTCTTCGACCAGCCGTGTACAAGAGCGCCCGCGCAGGTCCCAGGTGCCGAGACCGACGAGTGGAATGCGGGCGCCCTTTACGTCAATTGATTGCATAGCGAGCTCGCGACGAGATCGAGTAACAACGTGCACGCGCCATTGCAGCAGAAGGCGGCGGCGCGCATCAGCTATCCCATTGCGGCGCGTGCGGCGGATTGACGACGCGGCCATCGCGACCCTTCAGCTTGCCGATCTCAGCCATGTCAGCCTCGCTCAACTTGAAGTCGAAGACCGCAAGATTTGCCGCGAGATGCTGGGGGTTGGCGGTGCGCGGGATCGGAACGATGCCTTGCTGCACGAGGTAGCGCAGGGCCACTTGCGACGCGCTCTTGACGTGCGTCTTACCGATGGAAGCGAGCCCCTCGTTGCCTGGCACCTTGCCGCGCGCCAGGGGGCAATAGGCTGTCACAGCGAGGCCATAGCGGTGACATGCCGCGACGACCTTCTGCTGATCGAGGAAGGGGTGCACCTCGATTTGATTCGTGACCAAGGGCTCGCTGGCCGTCTGTACGGCCTGCGAGAGCAACGTGGTGGTGAAGTTCGCGACGCCGATATGCTTGGCTCTTCCGTCGCGCTTGGCCTTGCACAGGACACCCAGCGTCTCGGTCAGCGGCACCTGTGGGTTGGGCCAATGAATGAGCAGGAGGTCCACCCACGGCAGGCCCAGCTTTTTCAGGCTCTCATCGAACGAGCGTTGAAAATCATCGGCGGCGAGCTTGTCCTGGTAAACCTTGGTCGTGACAAAAACGTCCTCGCGCTTCACTCCCGCTTCTGCGAAGCCTTCGCGCAAGCCCTCCCCGACCTCGCTCTCATTGCCGTAACGCTCCGCGGTATCAACGTGGCGATAGCCCAACCGGATTGCGGTTTTTACCGCCTCCACGCACACGTCACCTTTAAGAGTCATGGTTCCGAGACCCAGCGCCGGGATCTTGGCCCCGTTCGCCTCGACGACTTCCATGCAACTCTCCCTGAGCAGACGAGCTCGGCGTCACCAGTGCTTACGGCGCGACCCAATCATCAAATGGCAGGCTGCGGCCATCAAGCCCTAATTCGCGCCTGCGCGATCTGCTGCCCGGAAAGGCAACCTCAGGGCGTATCGTCGGGGATCTGAGGTGCGGGGTCTGGTCGAAGCGCGGCGAAGGCGAGGTCGGGCGCCTTCTCGATCACCTTGAGCAACGCGCGGGCCGGGCCGCGCGGTGAACGCTTGCCTTGTTCCCAGTTACGAACGGTCTCGATGGGGACTCCGATCCGG
Organism: Xanthobacteraceae bacterium; assembly: GCA_045811525.1. Lineage (GTDB taxonomy): Bacteria > Pseudomonadota > Alphaproteobacteria > Rhizobiales > Xanthobacteraceae > VAZQ01. The sequence goes on from JBJMTV010000015.1 coordinate 113,903, forward strand.
GCGGCAAACTCAGCCTGCGTGAGCTTGGTACGAGCACGCACCCCACGGGCGTAGGCTGCATCAGGCCGCGCGCCCGCCTCGCTTGATCCCCGCTCGCCATCAGCAGCGGATGCGCGAGTGAAGCCTGATCCCTCGGGAGCAAGCGTGCGCTCCGTCCCATCAGGGAGAAGCTCCACAATTCGGCCATCAGCTTTCAATCTCACCCGCAGCATGGTGGCCATAGCCGTATGTGATTCCCTCCTTGGGGCCAAGCGATGTGCTCGCATTCAGGCGCGATGCTCACCCGTTCGCCATGAGAAGAGGCACATCGAGGGGCGCGCTTCGCCTTGCGAACAGCCTATCGATTGCTTCTCGCGCGCTCGGTTTGGCAAACAGATATCCTTGCATCTCGTTACAGCCGGCGAGCGTCAAGAGAACGCGCTGCTCCTCGGTTTCTACCCCCTCCATCACGACGCCCATCCCGAGTGCACGACCGAGTGCGACGATCGCCTGGATGATCACGCCCCCATTGGCGGAGCGACCAAGGGCGGCGACGAAGCTGCGATCCACCTTCAGCCGGTCGAAGGGGAGCGTCTGCAAATAGCTCAAACTCGAATAGCCCGAGCCAAAATCATCCAGCGCGAGGCGCACGCCCAGAGCACGCATCTCGAGCAGGCGTTCGGTCATTTCCTCGCGGTCCTCGATCAACACATTTTCCGTCATCTCCAAGACAAGCCGCGACGGGTCCATCGCACTGTCTCGCAAGGCACTGGCCAGTGTCTCGATGAAACACCGGTCACGGACCTGCACGGGCGAGATATTGACCGACACATAGATGTGAGGCCATCGCGCAGCGTCGGCAAGCGCGCGTCGCAATACGAATTCCCCGAGTCGATCCATTAAGCCTGCATCTTCGACGATCGGTACGAACAGCGAAGGCGGAATCTGCCCGCGCAACGGATGGCTCCAACGCAACAGGGCCTCCACTCCGGACACCTTTCCGTTCTCCGCCTGCACGATCGGCTGGTAATGCAGGTCGAATTCACGTGCGGCGAGCGCGCGAGCGGCCTCGCGCTTGATGAAGCGCTGCTCCTGAAATTCCGCCTCCATCTCGGCACTTGCCTTGCCGATGCGGCCGCGGCCACGTCGCTTGGCTGTACGCAATGCCAAATGAGCACGTCGAAATAGCTCATCGCGATCCGTCCCGTCGCGCGGAGCGAGAGCGACGCCGATCGTGGCGCTCACCTGAACGAGCCGGTCGATCCAATGGGGGCGCGCAAGTGCCGCTGCTGCAGATTCGATGGCCCGGACCATGAGATCCACATCAGCGCGGACCAGCATAATGGCGAATCCATCGCTATCGAGACGTCCGATCACGGAATCCCGTGGCAAGACCTCGCTCAGGCGCTTGCCGATCTGAGCCAGCACTGCGTCGCCTGCGGCATAGCCCATCGCGTCATTCACCTCGTCAAAAGCATCGAGGTCGAGCACTGCCAAAGCAAGCACCTGCGACTCCTTGCGCCCGGCGAGGGCCTGGTCGAGCCGTGCGAAGAAATGGCTTCGATTGGGAAGACCCGTCACAGGGTCCTCGAACTCAAGCTTGTCCATTTGGTTCGCGTGGCTGGCCAGGAGCACGTTGAGGCGTTGGACTTGGCGGATGGCGAGTGCCGCGAAACCAACCAACGCGAAGCCCGCGAGGCTCGCGAACGGCAACAGCTTGCGGACCATGCTGGAGGCGGGGCGTTCCTGCTCCCAGCTGAACCAGCCGGCAATACGGCCGTTTCCGTCCATGATTGATTGCACTTGACGCCCGCTCTGGACGGGCTCTTGCTCGAAGCGGAGACCCTTGAGCGCGGAGGCGCGCTCAAGGAACGCCATCACTTTGGTGTCTGCTCGTTCGATGTCGGGAGTTAGGACCTGCAGGGCCTCGATAGCGTTGGCGAGGGCCTGGCGCCCTTCGGCTTCAAGGTGATCGTCTGCTTGGACCGCCAAAACATGGGCAAGGACGGTGCACAGCACGATCGCCGCGAAGGCGAATAGAGCAAGAGCGGCGAGGAGGCGCAGCACCGCAGGTCCGGCGCCCTCTATCCGGAAAAGCCGCAATGCCCGTGGGCGAACCACACGCCTACCCCATCGCGAGCTTCTTGTCGAAAGGCGGCTTCCGCCTCGTTGGCCGTCGACGGAAGCTCCGGTTAGCCCTGATCAGTGAAGAGGATTGTACGTCCCTGCGGTTAACAGGGAGTCACGGGCAAGCCGCACCTGCAAAAACTCTGCGGCGGCCCTTATTGCAGCCCAAACCACAGGGTCGCGATTCCCAGGAACGAAAAGAACCCGACAACGTCCGTCACGGTTGTGACAAACGGTCCCGAGGAGACGGCGGGATCGACGCCTACGCGAATCAGGAGCAGTGGAATCAAAATGCCGCCGAGCGCGGCGGCTGCCAGCACGGTAATCATCGCCAGCGCAATCACGATGCCGAGTTCCGGGACCTGAAACCAGACGCTGGCGATCAGGCCCATGATGATGGCAAAGCCGAGCCCGTTGAGGATGCCCACCATGAGCTCGCGCTGAATGATCCGCCAGGCATTGCCGGCCGACAACTCGCGCGTCGCGAGTGCACGAACAGCCACCGTCATCGTCTGCGTGCCGGCATTCCCGCCCATGCTGGCGACGATCGGCATCAGCACCGCGAGCGCCACCATTTTCCCCAGTGCCGTTTCGAACTGGCTGATCACCCAGGAGGCCAGCAAAGCGGTCAGCAGGTTCGCGAATAGCCAGGGAAAGCGGCCCTTGGTGATGGTCCAGACGGAGTCGGATAACTCCTCTTCTCGCCCGACCCCGCCGAGTGCACGGATATCTTCTTCCGCCTCTTCCTCGATCACATCGACTATGTCGTCGAATGTAATAACGCCTACCAGCCGTCCATCATTGTCCACCACTGGCGCAGACACGAGGTCATAGCGTTCGAACAGACGTGCCACATCCTCCTGGTCGTCCGCGACGCCCACAGGCCGGACCTCCTCCTCGATCAATTCAGCGATGGGAACCGGGCGTTTGGTGCGCAACAGCCGATCAAGAGCGACAACTCCTTTCAGTCTGTGATCGCGGTCAATCACGTATAGCTCCCAGAACCGATCCGGCAGGTCGGGTGCTTCCCGCATATGGTCGATGGTCTGTCCGACAGTCCACTCTGGCGACACGGCAATGAACTCCGTCTGCATACGCCTGCCGGCGGAGTTCGGCGCGTAGAGGAGGCCGCGCGCGAGAGCGAGCCGCTCGGACGCTGGCAGTTGGTCCAGAATTTCGGTCTGCTCGTCGCGTGACAAATCCTCGAGGATGGCCACTGCGTCGTCGGAATCGAGCTCGCGCACTCCTTCCGCGACAGTGGCAGGCGGCAGCTCCTCGAGGATTTCTTCGCGGACGCTATCATCGACTTCCGTCAGAGCCGCGAAGTCAAAGTCGTCGCCCATCAGCCTGACAAGGCGCGGGCGCAGCTCGGGCTCAAGCGCCTCGATCAGGTCGCCGACATCAGCTTCATGGAGGTCGCCGAGGAGCTCGCGCAGAGCCGGCGCATCGCCGGCGCCGATCGCCTGCACTACGCGCGTGAGGTAGTCGGGACTCACCGCGCCGTCATCAGCACGCAGTGTGACTGCAGCCGGCGTCGTGTTCTGGTCCTCGAGCATGCACGCCTGCTGCCGCAGTGATCGGTGATGCGCTTGGGCTTGTACGACGCGTGCGTTGGACTGGCAATTGCCGAGGCCGACAGCGCCGCAGCTTTCGGCAGACGCGGGCCGGAAGGCTCAACATAACCGTTCTGCGCTCACAACGAGTCGCGGCAATTCGCGTCGGCAGCAGCTTCTCGATTTCCATGCCCTCGTGAGCTGCCCCGTCCGCGTGTGGCGCGATTGTGGCGCCGTTGTCAGCGTGGCCCTCTCGTCACACGGAACGGACAATCGTGTCGCCGCAGGTCGGTTAAGTCGCCATTAAATTGCCTAGCCTAAATGTTGCGTTACAGTGAGACATCGCAACAGTCTCCCCCGGGCGTCTTTCGGGGCTTGTCACATCTTGGGGGTTGCACGGGCGCATGCGCCGCTTCGCCGCGTATTTTACGCTATTCTCGTTGCTCTTCGCCGGAGCGGCAGTTGCGACGGAGTGCCCGGAGGGAGCGCTCGGGGTCAGCCGCACCATCGTGGTTGATCCTGCCGAACACGCGCGGCTGGGCAGCTTTCAGTATGCCGAGTCGTTGCCGTTGCGTGACCACGAGATTGTGCTGACCTTCGACGACGGTCCGTTGCCGCCTTACACAGGCCGCATTCTCGACACCCTCGCATCCGAATGCGTGAAAGCAACATTCTTCATGGTCGGGCGGATGGTCCGGACTTATCCATCCATCGTTCATCGTGTCTACAGCGAAGGCCATACCGTCGCCAATCACAGCCAGAACCATCCGCTCAAGTTCCACAAGATGAAGGTGGAGCAGGCCGCCAAAGAGATCGAGGACGGTTTTGCGTCCTTACATCAAGTGCTCGGAGAGGGAACGGCGGTGGCACCGTTCTTCCGTGTTCCCGGCCTCCTGCGGCAGAGCTCGGTCGAGCAATATCTCGCGGCACACAACTACATGACGTGGAGCGTCGATTTCCTCGCTGACGACTGGACGCACATCAAGAGCGACGAGGTGACACGGCGCGCACTCGAGCGCATTGAGGCGCGCGGGAGAGGCATCCTGCTTCTGCACGACATTCAGCCTGCCACGGCGCTCGCATTGTCGGACATCCTGCGTGAGCTCAAGTCGCGCGGCTTCAAGATCGTGCACGTGGTGCCGGCGAGCGACGGTCACCCGAAGACCGCCACCCTGCCGGAGCAATGGGCGGCGCGCCTCGGCGCCGCACACAAAGTCTGGCCGCGAACCCTGGTCAATGAAGCGGAGCTGGCGGGGCCCACCCTCTCCGCTCCGAATCCCGCGAATTTTGGCATCGAGACATTTGGCGGCCGCACACGTGTCGCGCTCGCACAGACGTTCGAACGCGCGCATGCGCAAGACGGTGACACGGCCGCGGATGCGGTGCTCTGGCCTCAGCAGGTCGCCTATACCGCTTCTTCTGAGGTAGCGGTCCTGCCGGTACCAGCCGCACACAATTTCCGCTATCGCCGCCCGTTTCGGCCGGTGGGTGCGGAAAAAAGGAAGCCCCCGTCCAGAACGGCTGAAAGCGGCTCGAGCAGCAAACATCCGGCGAGTCAGGGGGGAAAATCGTCCGCACCCCCAGCCAAGGGGAAGGACCCGCAAACCACCGGGAGTATTTTCTCGCTCCTGCAGCCGGGCAAAAGCCGTCCCGCCGGTCATCAGTTGAGCGCGCCACGGCCTCCAACCGACATCACCCCTCCGATCAGCCGCTGAATTGGCGAGCGAAGCGGCCAATGCTGGTGGGCTGCGGTACCGGTAGTCCGTCTTCCTTTAATCCCTGGATGTGAAACCGAATTGCATCCCGAATCTCGCGCGCGAGACATTCGATAGTATCACCTGTGGCAACACAGCCAGGCAGGTCGGGGACATAGGCTGAATAATTCCCTCCGGCCTTTTCGATCACGATTGCATAACGCATCAGCGGAGTTCCTTGAGACTTGCTTGCTTGAAAATACTGTCCAAGGTTCCAGGCGCAAGATCATCAGACAGCTTTCCCGCAATGGTCACCCTGCCCGGCTTGGATGGATGCTTGTACTGCCGGTGACTGCCACGCGTTGCACAAGGAACCAGCCGTCCTGCTCGAGGAGGCGAATAGCGTCCCGAACCTTCATTTAGCACACGCATAGACTTATTCGGCGAAGGGGCAGTGGCGAAGATGGTGTTCGCAGCGCTGCACCAAGCGTTAAGCTGGGTTTTAGGTAATCGAAGCTTCGCCCTTGCGTGGCTGCCCATGGTGCGAGCGTTGCGACATTCCTGAACTGGTGCGGTCGAGAGGACTCGAACCTCCACGGGTTGCCCCGCTAGCACCTCAAGCTAGTGCGTCTACCAATTCCGCCACGACCGCACGGGGAGTGCGCGCCGGCCAAATGAGCCCGCGCCGAGCGACGCCGCTCGATGTAACAAATCGACCATGGCACCACAAGGGCCGGCCCCACCGAGACAGGGCAGTTTGACTGCAATCAGGTGCCGGCCCGCGCGCCTTGACTTGCTGGGCAATCCGATCTTCGTTCCATCAACCTTGGTCAGCTGGCAGCTGTGGCTCACTGTGCCACGGCGCCTCTAGTTAAAGCCTGATGCACCCGCTTAGCCCGATCGAGTGGAAGATCAGCGACGGCCTTGTCGGCTATGAGGCCGCGCTCGCACTCATGCATGCTCGTGCGGCAGCGATTGCACAGACGCAAGCGCCCGAGCTCGTTTGGTTTCTTGAGCATCCCCCGATCTATACCGGCGGTACGAGTGCTCGCCTGGACGAGATCGTCGACGACCGCTTTCCCGTGCATTGGACGGGGCGTGGTGGCCAATTGACCTATCACGGCCCGGGGCAGCGGGTGATCTACGTGATGCTCGATCTCAGGCGTCGTGGGCCGGATGTTCGTCGCTTTGTCCACGATCTGGAGGAATGGCTCATCCGAGCTCTAGCTGGGTTCGGCGTGACGGGAGAACGACGCAGCGGCCGCATTGGGGTGTGGATCGAACGGCCCGACAAAGGGCCAGGCTACGAGGACAAGATTGCGGCAATCGGGGTGCGGATCAAACGATGGGTCAGCCTGCATGGTGCAGCGCTCAACGTTGACTGCAATCTTTCCCACTACGCCGGCATCATCCCCTGCGGTGTACGCGAGCCTCACTACGGCGTCACCAGCTTGTCCGATCTGGGCGTGCGGGTGCCAATGTCAGATGTTGACCTCACCCTGCGTGAGACTTTTCACAAGGTGTTCGGAGCGACGGAGCTCATGACCGCACGTGGGGAATGAATGAAGCCTGCTTGCCTTCACAGCGTAGCCAGAACTGAAAATTGCTCGCCCTGGCGACGAGCCTCCAGTATCTCGGGCGAGCCCGGCACCTCATCCACTGTCTCGACCAGAGCGCCGCGCGGTCCCCGGTGACAAGCTGCGATCATGCGGGCGACCTCCTCGGCGGACCCGGCAAACACCGCCTCGACCGATCCATCTCGGCGATTACGGACCCAACCCGCGACGCCCTGGCGCAACGCTTTGTATTGAGTCCAGGCACGGTAGCCGACCCCTTGCACCCGGCCGCGAATTGTCACGTGACGGATCACCTCCATCCCACTTCTCCGGTGTCCATCGCGCGCGTGCCCTGCCACGCCGATCTCGAGCAACGCCGGAGGGAAGCGATGTATGTGTCGGGCAAGTCCCACTCGGCGGCCGCGCGCAGCACGAGCTGAATATAAGCCGGTGCCGGTATGCCATGTCCTCCGATACGCGTCAGGTAGACCAGTGCGACCGTTTGCTTGCCGCCGTAGTGCAGCGGCAGATTGCGGCGACGGTAGAGGCCCTTGTCGACATTTTCGTAGGCATTGAGCGCAGCGAGGTCACGGGCACTCAGGTGCCAAAGCACGCCATGCACCCGCTTCCCTCTACAGGCAACAAGGGTGCCGTACCCCTGTCGGTTGATCACGAACCGCCATCCCGCAACCGTTGCAACCCCAAGCGGCTGCGCCTCGCGACAGCGCACGGCCATCATTGAGCGGCTCATGTTCGAGCCATACGCAAAATGCAGCATCACACCGCTCGCATGATGGCACCGGGCAGGCGCGGGCGCTCAGGCAAACTCCATGATCACTGCATCCACAGCCAGGCTGTCGCCGGGGCGGGCATGAACCTTTCCAATCACGCCGTCACGCTCGGCACGCAGAACGTTCTCCATTTTCATGGCTTCAACGACGGCGAGGGCCTCACCGGCCTTCACCTCCTGCCCTTCGGCAACAGCGATCGAGACTACCTGACCAGGCATTGGGCATCGCACTATCTTGCCGGAGTCCACGGCATTCTTCGCTGGAATGAGCCGAGCAGCAGCGGCCTCGATTTCGGTGTAGACGTAGGCTCGCGCCTCTATTGCACGATGAAACAGATCGAAGCCATTGAGTACGGGACGCACCTGCACGACAATCGGCTCACCATCGAATGTTCCGGACCATAACGGCTCCCCGGGCTTCCAGGTCGAAGCGAGAACATGCGCTGTGCCGGATGCAAGCTCGTCCGCAAACTGCAGGTCGCAACGGTCTGCCTCGCGCGTGATGTCCAGCACGATCTCGTAGCCTGCGAGCCGAACAGTGCGGCGCCGCTCGCGCACGAGCGCAGACCGCAGCTGCTGCCCGGAAATATGGCGTCTTCTTTCGTCCAGCACCTCATCGATAGCAGCGGCGACGCCGGCTAATCGGCGGGCCACATCATCGGCCGGTGCGAGCGGTCGGAAGCCGTGGGGAAATTCTTGGGCAATGAATGCCGTCGAGAGACGTCCCGCCTGCCAGCGCGGATGCGCCATGAGTGCGGCCAGAAATGCGATGTTGTGACGGATGCCGTCGATTAGAAAAGCATCGAGCGCGTCGGCTTGCGCGGTGATCGCCTCAACGCGAGTGGGTGCGTGGGTCACGAGCTTGGCGATGAGCGGATCGTAGTAGATCGAGATTTCACCGCCTTCGTAGACGCCGGTGTCGTTGCGTAGCGTGAGTCCGCCCACGCTCCGCTCGGCGGGCGGACGATAACGAACCAAGCGCCCCACCGAGGGAAGGAAGTTGCGCGCAGGATCTTCGGCGTAAATACGCGTCTCTACCGCCCAGCCTTTGAGCCTCACGTCGGCCTGGCGGATGGTCAACTCCTCGCCCGCCGCGACCCGGATCATTTGCTCCACCAGATCGATCCCGGTCACCAGCTCAGTCACCGGATGCTCTACCTGCAGCCGTGTGTTCATCTCCAAAAAGTAGAAGCTCTTGTCCTGCCCGGCCACGAACTCCACGGTTCCCGCAGAATCGTAGCCGACGGCCTTGGCGAGCGCGACCGCCTGGTCACCCATCTTCTCGCGGCTCGCGGCGTCCAGAAGCGGACTCGGCGCCTCCTCCACGACTTTCTGATTGCGGCGCTGAATGGTGCATTCGCGCTCGCCCAGATGGATGATATTGCCGTGCTTGTCCCCGAGCACTTGGATTTCAATGTGTCTGGGCTCAACGATGTATTTCTCGATGAAAACCCGGTCGTCGCCAAAAGAGGACCTCGCCTCCGAGCGGGCGCGGGCGAACCCCTCGGCGATTTCCTGTGGCCCGTGGGCTATCCGCATCCCCTTGCCGCCGCCCCCGGCCGAGGCCTTGATCATCACGGGATAGCCGATGTCACCGGCAATTCTGCTCGCGTGACCTTCGTCCATTATCACTCCGAGATGACCCGGAACCGTAGATACTCCGACCGCAGCTGCTGCCTTCTTGCTCTCGATCTTGTCGCCCATGGCAGCAATTGCGCGAGCGTTGGGTCCAATAAAGACAAGACCGGCCGCGGCGACTGCGGTTGCAAACGCCTCACGCTCGGACAGAAAGCCGTAGCCGGGATGCACTGCTTCGGCGCCGGCCTTCCTGCCAGCGGCAATCACTTTCTCTATCGCCAAGTAGCTTTCCGCCGGGGGCGCCGGCCCGATTGGCACGGCTACATCAGCCATTTCGACATGCAAGGCGTCACGATCCGCCTCGGAATAAATGGCGATAGTCGCGATCCCCATCCGGCGCGCCGTCTTTATGATGCGACACGCGATCTCGCCGCGATTCGCGATCAGGATCCGCTTGAACATACCGGTGAGTCCGCGTGCCGCCGCTTAGAACCCGCGCGCCATGGAGCTTGCGGCAGGTCGTGCGCGAACGTCCGATTCGGCGCACTGGTGTGGCTCGGTTCAGAAATCCGCATGACGAGCTCGCCGCAAGAATGATGCGGCGTTCCAAACCGCCACACCAGCTTTGCTGCGCAGTGTCAAAAGTCAACAGGCAGAGGCCTGAATGACCATACCCTTCGCCGGCGGGGGAGGAGCCTTGTGGGTAGAGACACAGAAGCGAACGGAGCGAGAGCCTGAGTGTCTAGTTGTGCGGCCGAGGTCCGCCGCGCTCAGGGGCCTGACTCGCAATCCACGCAAGCACATAGGCGTCGACGTCTGGGGTATTTCGCACGTCAGCCCACGGACGCGCCAGCAACACTCGGATCGCCCGACGCACCCGTATCGGCGTGTTCTTGATCGCGGCCAGGATCGCGCGCAACTCGGCGCCGTGTTGCTCTGTGATCAACATTTACCCCCTCCCCGTGGTCACGACCCTCCCCCTGTGGGCCTGCAACCACTAACAACGCCGCCGGGCCTGGCCGGTTCCTCTTTCCTGTAGACGTTTGTCGCGGCAATCGGCCCAACGGTTCGAGCGGATGTGGCCTTCAGTGCAGGTGGAGCGTGCGGCGTAACCACTCATGTGCAGCGTAATGGCTCAATCGAACCGGCTTAATCGCGCATCAGCCCCATTGCCGCCACATTTCCGCAGGCCCGCCACTGCGTTGCAAATCCCCACGGTCAAATTTTCGCCGGATGCTCGTGTGATTGCCTAGAGCCGGGGCGCCTCGTGAGGGAGGCGGGGGAGATCTGGGGGCGATGCTTCGACTGGCATTCTGGACCTGTTTGCTGCCACTCGTACTCGGGATATCGGTCGCGCGTGCTGACTATCGGATCACGCGCGATCACGGCGGGTATGTCCATGAGTACAAGGAAAAATATGCAGCCATCCGCGATCGGCGCGAACGCGTCATCATCGATGGCATCTGCAACTCGGCCTGTACGCTGGTCCTCGGCATCGTGCCGCTGAGCCGCATCTGCGTGACCCCGCGTGCGAGCCTGGGCTTTCACATGGCGTACTACGATCAGGCCACCACTTTCGGCGTCAAGGTCATGAGCTATTCAGGTACCGCCGATCTCATGTCCTACTATCCGGAGTCGGTGAAAGAATGGATCGCACGTAACGGCGGCCTCACCCCGCAGATGAAAAAGGTGAAGAATGGCCCGGCTCTGTGGGCCATGCTCGATCCCTGTCCAGAAGAGTTCTGACCGGCGCTGCCTTCGCCATTCAGTGCAAGCTCGGCCCTTTGAGGTAGCGATTCCGGTCACCAGAGGTTACCCGCACCTCCAAGGTGCGGCCATCGCGATAGATCGTCAGAGGCACCTCCACACCGGCCCTGCCGAGTGACCATACGTTTCGGAAGAACCCTGCGAGATCGCTCACCTCCGTGTCCGCAACCGCGAGCACGACATCGCCCGTGCGCAGATTTGCGCGCCGCGCCGGGCCCCCATTGGAGATCCGTGCAACCACGACTTTGTCATCCACCTCGGTGGCATTCAGGCCGAGCCATGGGCGAGGCGGCCGGTTGGGGCGACCCAATGTCAGTAGGTCATCCAGGATCGGTTTGAGAATATCGATCGGCACAATCATGTTGAGCGGCTCGGGCGTGCCGCTTTCGCGCACCTGCTGCACCTGAAGCGAGCCGATGCCGAGGAGCTCCCCAGCGCCGCCGATCATGCCGGTACCGCCCCAGAACGGATGCGCAGGAGCCGTAAAGATCGCCTCGTCGAGTACGTATTCCCAGTTACCGGCGAATTCCTGTTTGGCACCAATTCGCGCCGCCACCGAATGCTTCCGCCCGCCCGCTCCTGCGATCACCACTGAGTCGCCCACATTGGTAGATTTCGATTGCCCCAGTGGAAGGGTCGGCAGCTCTATCCGCCCGAGCGCCTGGACTAACCCGAACCCGGTCTCCTGATCGTAGGCCAGCACCGTGCCCGGCACCGCCCGCCCGTCCGCAAGATGCAGCCAAATGGTCTCGGCTTCCGTGATCAGATAACCGATCGTAAGCACCACGCCATCGCGGATCAGAACGCCGTTGCCGCTCCTCTCGGTGCCGAGTGTGTCCGCAGTAAAGGCATCCGCGGGGATGATCGCCCGCAGGCCCACGGTTGCGTTCAACGCCGCCTCGAGATCATAGGCGTAGTCCTCCGGCTTCGGCTGGACAGAAGCCGGCATCTCCCAATCGCTGGATGACCCCATGCACAGACTCCATTCCCCAGACGCTCTCGCCGGAGCACGCGCGGTGGCGAACCACTCTCCGCCTCCGCCAAGTGTAGCCAACCCGCCTGCCTTCCAGCTCGATTCAGCGCCGGCCGCAAGCGCCGGCCGCAAGCGTCACATAACATCTTGGGGGCTTGCGCGGGAGGTGCAACCGTTGGCTTCGCTGAATCGGCGGCTGTCCGACATTGGACAGCGTAGGCTTGTATTACGCTGCTTGCGGCACACGCACGGGCGACACTGTCCCTTGCAACTGCCCGCCCAAATGGGGCTACCCCCATGCTAGCGCGGAGCACGGCACGCCGCGGTCTGCAGGATCCGGTGCCGGCAGAGCGGGAACTGATAGGGTAGCGTCGTTCCCTCGTTTATGGTGGCTTCGCCCGATGGCCGTGCCCCCCGCAAGCCTTTAGAGTGCCGCCGACGTAGCAATTGATCACGCAAAGCATAGAGCCGCGCCGCTGCCAGGAAGGACGCCATGCACAAGCGCAACATTCGCAGAGTGAGCCGCACACCCTTCGCTATTATTGCGTTCACGCTCGCATTCATGGCCGGCACGCACATGGCTATTGGCCAGTCGAGCCCGGCGGCGCTCGCCGGCATCGTTTTGTCCGAGCGTGAAGGACCAATGGAAGGCGTGCTGGTGAGCGCCAGAAAAGAAGCCTCCACAATCACCATCACGGTCGTCAGCAATGCGAGGGGCGAATACGCCTTTCCGGCCGGCAGGCTTGAGCCCGGGCAATATCAGCTCAGCATTCAGGCGACCGGTTATGCGCTGGACGGCGCAGGGGCCGTGCTGCTTGCAGCGGATCAGGCGGCGAAGGCCGATCTCAAGCTGAAGCCGGCACCGGTGACAATCGCGCAACTGAACAATTCCGAGCTGCTCAGCAGCGCACCCGGACCCGTCGAGCTCAAGCGCGGCCTCATCAACTGCAGCGACTGCCACAGCTTGCACCGCATCTTCGAATCCAAGCACACCAGCGAAGAGTTCATACAGGTGTTCGAGCGTATGGGCGGCTATTATCCGGGCGCGTCCGACATGCAGCCACAGCGACTGGTGGGCGAGCACCGGCGCCCGGCGGTCAATCCAGCAGTGGCGCCGACGTTCTCCGCCTACCTTGCGACGCTCAACCTTTCGGCGCAACCCGAGCACGGCTTCGACTTCAAGCTCGCCCCGCGGGCGAGCGGCCGCGCCACGCGCGTCATCATCACCGAATACGATCTGCCGCGAAAGGAGATCCAGCCGCACGACGTCATTGTCGATGGCGACGGCACAGTCTGGTTCTCCCATTTCGGCGAGCAGTTTCTTTCCAAGCTCGATCCCAAGACCGGCAAGGTCACCGACTATGCCATCCCGGTACTAAAGCCGGGCCATCCTAAGGGGACGCTCGATCTCGAGATCGACGCCGATGGCTTCATCTGGGTCGGTATGATGTATCAGGGCGGCATGGCGCGGTTCGACCGCAACACAGAGCAGTTCCGCACCTATCCCGTGCCCAAGGAGTGGCAGACCGACGCCACTCAACAGTCGCACTTCTCCGTGGCCGGTATGCAAGCCGACGGCAAGGTCTGGGTGAAGAACTCAGACCGCTCGCAGGTCATGAGGCTCGACCCGGTGAGCGGCAAATATGAGAACCTGGGCTCCTTCAAGATCCCGTCCACCGGCCGGCCGATCGGCATCTACGGCATTTATGCCGACCAGCAGAACAATGCCTACATCCTCGAGTTCGGCAATGGGGGGATCGGTAAGATCGACGCCAAAAGCGGCGCAATGACCTTCTATCCCACCCCGACCCCTCTCTCGCGCGCGCGGCGTGGCCGCGTCGATCATGAGAACCGGCTGTGGTTTGCCGAGTTCGGCTCGAACGGAATCGCCATGTTCGACCCGAAAACCGAGAAGATTACCGAGTGGCAGAAACCACTCGCATGGGAATCGCCGTATGACGTGGTGGCTGACCGTTTTGGGGACGTCTGGGAGGTCAACGAATCCTCGGATCGCCTCGGACGGCTCAATCCCAAGACGGGCGAATGGACCAACTATCCTCTGCCTCGCTATTCTAATCTGCGCCGGGTGTTCGTCGAGGACCGCACGCCGTCAGTGGCCGTGTGGGTTGGCAACGACCACGCCGCCAAGGTGATGAAAGTCGAGCCACTGGATTAAAGCGTCTCGATAAGGCGTCGCTGTCCCGTTTTAATAAGCTTCAGCATGGACCATCGAATGACCTTGCCACCTCCCACGTGCGCCCATCCACACGCATCGTTCTCACGTCGGCAGGCTCTTGCCGCCACAGCCCTGGGGCTGAGTGGGTTCCTCAGCAGTCCGGCCGTGCTCGCGCAAAGCGCGCTCGCACCTGATGCAGCTCTCGCTCAGCTCATGAGCGGGAACGCGCGGTTCATGGCCGGCAATCTCACCTCCTTGCAGGAGGATCTGGAGCTGTTGAAGCAAAAAACGGTTGGCAAGCAGGAGCCATTTGCTGCCGTGTTGTCCTGCGCGGATTCGCGTGTCCCTGTCGAGCTCGTTTTCGATCAGACCATCGGTCACCTCTTTGTGTGTCGGGTGGCCGGCAACTTCTGCTCGCCCGAGATAATTGCCAGCCTCGAATACGGGGCAGCGGTGCTCGGCGTCAGAGTCATCATGGTGTTGGGGCACGACAGTTGCGGCGCCGTGAAGGCGGCCATCGATGCCAAGCCTGCTCCCGGTCAGATCAGTGCTCTGTACGCCCCGTTACGCCCTGCAGTTGAGCGCGCGGGACCTGATCTCGCCGCGACTGTGAAGGCCAATGCGCAAATCCAGGCGGGTCTATTGCGCGCCGCCTCACCAGTTCTCGCTGGCATGGTGACAGACGGCAAACTCAAGGTGGTTGCGTCCTACTACGACCTGTCGAGTGGCGCCGTCACTTTGCTCGGCTGACGCCGCGGTGGCGCGTGATCAGGGATCCAGCGCTGGGCCGTTTTCGGCTTTACAACCGAAATGATCATGCGTTTTGAATTGCTTTCCGAAGCAAGCGGGAGCCCAGGCTGTCACCAATGACAAGCCTCAATCATAGGACAGCCGAACGGCATGAAAAGGCCACCATCTGGCTCGCGGCCTTTGGCAATGCTCTGGAGTGCAGGGATTACCAACGGGCCGGATTAATGATCCATGCCGATGGCTATTGGCGCGATCTCCTGACGTTCGGCTGGGAGTTCAAGAATTTTCACGGTGTGCCCGACATCGTCGGCTGGCTCGCGCACGCGTTCGCGACCAATCCGGCATGCGATTTCCATCTGCGAGGCGAACCGGTCGTGGGCGCCATCGGCGACCACAAAGAGACCTTGGAGTTCTTCTTCACCTTCGACACCCCGGTGGCCGCCGGACACGGATTCGTCAGGTTGGTGCCTGCCGCCGCGCCCCGAGATTTGAAAGCGTTCACCATTCTCACCGCCATGAAGGAACTGAAGGTCTTTCCCGAGCGGGTTGGCCGCAGGCGCTTACGCAACGGCGTTCCTGAGGCGATGCAGCAGCCACAGAATTCGCTCGATCCTTCGCAATCGGGCGCCGAGCTGAGCAACAGCGATCCCGACGTCCTGGTCATTGGCGCGGGGCAATCCGGATTGATGGCCGCCGCCCGCCTGCAGCAGCTCAACGTGAGGACGCTTCTTGTCGACAAGTCGGAGCGACTGGGAGACGTGTGGCGCAAGCGGTATCGCACGTTGAAACTGCACAACGAAATCTGCATGAACCATTTTCCCTATCTGCATTTCCCGGAGAGCTGGCCGGTTTACATCCCCAAGGACAAGCTCGCCGATTGGTTCGAGCTCTATGCAACCGCCATGGACTTGAAGGTTTGGCTGCAGACTACGTTTCTCAGCGGCGTTTATGAAGACGAGGCTCGGCGATGGACCGTGCGGCTAAGGTTGGCAGACAACTCGATCCGCATCCTGCATCCGCGTCATCTCATTATGGCGATGGGCGTAAGCGGCATTCCTCACTTGCCGCACGTTGAGCGTATGGACCGCTTTAAGGGGCATGCGTTCCATTCCAGCGGAGAGAGCGACGATCTCGACGTGAAGGGAAAATCGGTCCTGGTCGTCGGCGCGGGGACCAGCGGACATGATATCGCCCAGGATATGCACCGGCGTGGTGGCCGGGTGACCATGCTGCAGCGCTCGCCCGTCACCGTCGTGAGCCTGGAGCCCAGCTCGGTTCGTCCGTACGAGGTTTACCGCCGCAACGAGGGGGTTCGGCCGCTCGTGGAGACCGACATGATGGCCGCGTCCGTGCCTTACAACCTGCTCTGCCGGCTGCACGTTCCGCTCAGCCGGCAGATGGCGCAGGATGATGCTGACCTGCTCGAGGGTCTGAGAAAGGTGGGCTTCCTGCTCGATAACGGCGAGGACGACACTGGGTATTTCGTGAAGCTGCTGCGCTATCAGGCCGGCTACTACCTCAACGTCGGTGCGTCGGATCTGATCGTGCAAGGCAAGATCAAGTTGAAGTCCGGCACGGAGATCAAGCGTGTCACGCAAGACAGCGTAATCTTCACCGATGGCACGAAGCTCAAAGCCGATCTGATCGTGTTCGCGACCGGGTACCGGCCGCTGCAGGATGCAGTGCGATCGTTGCTGGGTGATGACGTCGCCGACCGGGTGGGCCCGATCTGGGGGATCGGCGCGGACAATGAGCTCCGTGCCATGTATGCGCGGACCGGCCAGGAAGGGTTCTACGTCGTGGGCGGCGGCTTCATGGGCGCGCGGGTCTATTCGCCCTATACGGCCATGCTCATCAAGGCCGATCTGGAAGGTCTGCTCGAGCCGCGGGCACAGCGCTCCGCATGGAGCGCCACTGCCGCTCCTCAGAACGCGCGAAAATTGGAACGCCTCGCGCCCTGAGGTTCGCATGGGCGCGCTGTGGCGCCTCCACAAGAGCGCGCCGGCATGACGCGTTCCCGTCGCAGCCTTGACTTGACATGCACCATCGATAGCCCTCCGATTAAATAGCCGCTCCAGTCCAAACAAGCCGCGGAACTTACACGGAGGTTTTGCCAGTGGCGCAGAACGCCAGCGTCGATGTGCATGGCTGCAAGGTGAACGTTCGCAGGGCGGGCGACGGCCCTCCCCTTCTCTTTTTGCACGGTGTGCAAGGTCTGCGTCCGCAGGAGCGCGTCATCGATGCTCTCGCCGAGCACTTCGAGGTGATCGCTCCGGATCATCCGGGCTTCGGCTGGTCAGAAAACGCCGATCTCGTTGAGGACATCCAGGATCTCGCGCTTTTCTACCTCGATGTCCTCGACGCTCTGAAGCTCGATCAGGTTCATGTCGTCGGACACTGCATCGGCGGCTGGGCTGCTCTGGAGCTCGCGGTCCGATCTGCAGGCCGGTTCAAGTCGATGGTCCTGTTGAACAGCGCGGGACTGCGCCTCAAGGGCGTGCCGCGTGCCGACATGTTCCTATGCTCCGAGGACGATTTGCTGAAGCTCCTTTTCGCCAAAGCCGGCGGCTCAGATTGGCTGCATACTTGGCGGGCAACGGCGGACCTGGAGGACGTTTACGACCGCAACCGCGCTGCTGGGGCGAAGTTCTCCTGGTCGCCGCGGCTATGTAACCCCAAGCTCGATCGATGGCTGCACCGGATCAAGGTGCCGACCCACATTGTCTGGGCGCAGGAGGACGGGGTCATCCCTCCGGCCTATGCGGAGGCTCTCAACACGCTTATCCCGAGCTCCACGCTTAGCGCCGTACCTGATTGTGCGCACCTCGCGCACATCGAGCAGCCGCAGCGCGTCGCCGATGAGGTCACGCAGTTTGTCGACAAGGTGGCATCATGAAGATCTTCCTGTTCCACCTCATGCCATACGCTCATCTGGACATGAGCTACAAGGATAAGTATCGCGCGGCGTGGGTCGTGCTGCCCAATACCTATTTCGACCCAAAGAAAGGCCACGAGCTGTACAACCGCTACCTCGACGAGCTTGAGCTCGCCGCAGAGCTCGGCTTCGACGGCGTTTCGGTCAACGAGCATCACCAGAATGCCTACGGACTGATGCCCTCGCCCGTTGTGACCGCTGCGGCGCTCTCGCGGCGCATCGACAAGGCCAAGATCGCCATTCTGGGCAACGCGTTCTGCCTGCGCGAGCATCCGCTCAACATCGCCGAAGAGCACGCCATGATCGATTGCATCACTGGCGGGCGTCTCATCACCGGAATGGTGCGCGGCATCGGCGCTGAATATTTCTCGACCGGCAACAATCCCGCCTTCTCACATGCGCGGTTTCAGGAGGCGCACGATCTGGTCGTGCAGTCCTGGACCAAGCCCGGGCCTTTTGCCTTCGAGGGCAGATTCTACCATTTCGAGTATGTCAACATCTGGCCTCGACCCTATCAGCAGCCGCATCCGCCGATCTGGGCGCCCTCGACGGGCTCGGCCGAGACGATTGAATGGGCCGCGCATCCGTCGCGCAAATACACCTACCTGCAGGCCTACAGCCCCACGCAGTCGGTCGTGCGCTACCTCAACTACTATCGCGACTGTGCGAACAAGATGTACGGCTACACGGCCAGCTCCGATCAGATCGGCTGGTCAACGCCGGTCTACGTGTCCGACACGGACGAGAAGGCGCGGCAGGAAGCCAAGCCGCACATCGAGCACATGTTCAACCGCTTGCTGCGGCTGCCGTTCGAGATGCTGTTCCCGCCCGGCTATCTGTCGCCCAAATCGCTGAAGAACATGCGCAGTCACAAGCGTTCGGTGAGTGGCCAGGAGCACACCGTCGACAGCATGATCGAACAGGGAATCATCGTCTGCGGCAGCCCGGAAACGGTCCGCAGGCAATTCATGGATAGCCACCGCCTGCTCGGCTACCAGAACCTGCTTTGCCTGATGCAGTTCGGCACCTTGCCGCGCGATCTCACCGACCGAAACATACGCCTGTTCGCAAGCGAGGTAATGCCCGCCCTACAGGCTTTGAGCGACAAGGAATACGCCGGCATGGAGATACGCGCCGCGGAATGACGCAGGGCTCTGCGGCGCCGGCAGGGAGGAATTGCGTGCTCAGGGAGCTGCAGTTTGGCGGCGAGGTGGTGGTCGTCACAGGTGCGGGCACCGGCATTGGCCGGTCAATCGCCCTCGCTCTCGCGGAGCTGGGTGCGGTCACCGTGTTGGTGGCGCGCACCCAAAGCAAGCTCGAAGAGGTGAAGCTCGAAATCGAGAAAAGCGGCGGCAAGGCCGAGGCTTTTGCCGCCGACGTCGCCAACGAGGCTGATGTGACCAAGCTGCGCGATTTTGTGACGCAGAGGTGGGGACGCGCCAAAGCCATCATCAACAACGCCGGCAACAATTTCATCTCCCCGGTCACGGAGCTGCGCACGGATAAATGGCGCGAGCTCATCGCTGTCGATCTCGACAGCGTCTATTTCATGTGTCGCGACTTCATCCCTTTGCTGCTCAAGTCCAAGAACCCCGCCATCCTCAACGTGGCGTCCACTTTCGCCCACATCGGTAACCCGGAAATGCCGGTCTACTGCGCCGCCAAAGGCGCTGTCGTGTCGTTCACACGTCAGCTGGCGGTGGATTATGGACGCAAGGGCCTGCGGGTGAACTCAATCTGTCCGGGACCTACGCTGTCGCCGCGGGTCAAGGGTTATTTCGACTCTGGCCGTGCCGACGCTGCGGGCACGCTGCAGAAGGTGATGCTCGGACGCTTTGCCGAATGCGACGAGATCGCCAATGTTGCCGCCTTCCTCGTTTCCGACGCCGCGAGCTTCGTGCACGGCGCTTCGATCCTCGTCGACGGCGGCCAGACCATCAACTAAAGGCGCGGGCGTGACCGAAGTGCTCAAGGGCGTGCGGGTCGTGGAGCTGGGGACGATGATCACGGCGCCCCTCGCCGGCATGATGCTGGCTGACCTCGGTGCGCAGGTGATCAAGGTCGAGCATCCGCAAGGTGGCGATCCGTTCCGCAGCTTCCGCGGCGGCCATTACAGCCCGCACTTCGTTGCCTATAACCGCGGCAAGCGCAGCATGAAGCTCGACCTGCGCCAGCCGGCTGGCCGCGAGGTGCTTGGCAAGATGCTCGCCCGCGCCGACGTTTTGATTGAGAACTACCGCGCAGGGGTCATGGAAAGGCTCGAGCTGGGCGCTCATGCCTTAGCGGCGCTCAACCCCAAGCTCATTCATTGCTCCATTACCGGCTTCGGTCCGACGGGTCCGTACAGCGCACGTCCGGCCTATGACAGCGTCGGCCTCGCTTTGAGCGGCATTGCCAGTCTCCTGCTCGACCCGGACAATCCGCAGGCGTGCGGACCGACCATCCCCGACAATGCAACGGGCATGTTCGCGTGCTACGGCATTCTCGGTTCGCTCTACGACCGTGAGCGCACCGGCCGTGGCCGGCGTGTCGAGGTCAACATGCTCGAGGCCGCTATCGCGTTCATCCCCGATCCGTTTTCGAACTACATCCAGCTCGGCATCGAAAACGATCCGCTCACGCGCGTCGCAAGCTCGCATTCGTTCGCATTCCGCTGCGCGGACGGCAAGCTGCTGGCCCTTCATCTGTCGTCGCAACCCAAGTTCTGGGAGGGCACCTTGAAGGGGACGGGCCGGTCAGACCTCGCCACTGACGAGCGATTCAAGACCCGTGAGGCGCGCATCCAAAACTTCGTCGAGCTCACCCACACGCTGGCCCGGGCGTTCGTGCAAAAGCCACGCGGCGAATGGATGACGCTGCTCGAAGCCGAGGACGTTCCGTTTGCGCCTGTCCATAACATTCCGGAGGTCATCGAGGATGAGCAGGTCAAGCACCTGCAGACATTCCGAGTGCTAAATCATCCTACGGAAGGCGACATGCTGTCGATCCGGCGCCCGGTGCGCATCGACGGCGGGCGCGATGGCAGCGACCTTGCAGCGCCCACATTTGGGCAGCACACGGATGAGGTCTTGCGCGACCTCGGCTATGGATCGGAACTCATCGCAACTATGCGCCGGGATGGTGTGGTTTAGCGGCGCCCGCGTAGCGCGATCATTCTGGGATAGTGAAAGTGTGGCGCGATGGATTTCGATTTGCCTGAAGAGCTGAGGATGCTCAAGAAAACGGTTGCCGATTTTGTCGACCGTGAGCTGATCCCGATTGAACGCGATGCGATGGACGGCCCGATCATGCGGCCGGACATTCGAGCGCAGGTAGAACGCAAAGCCAAGGAGGCCGGGCTCTGGCTCCTCGAGGTGCCTGTCGAATACGGCGGCCAGGGGCTCAACCTGCTCGGCATGGTCGTGGTCTGGGAGGAGGTGGCGCGGACGATCGCCCTCCCGCCGCGCGGACCGTTGGTGTTCGGACCCGACCTGCGCCCCATCCTGTTTACGCTGACCGCCGCACAGAAGGAAAAGTACCTCTTCCCCGTGCTTAGGGGTGAGAAGGTCACCGCCTTCGCCCAGTCCGAGCCCGACGCCGGCTCCGATCCGGGCTCGATGCGAACCACTGCGGTGCGCCAGGGCGATCATTACCAGATCAACGGCTACAAACGCTGGATCACCAATGCCGGCAGCGCCGACTTCTTCCAGCTTGTCGCCGCCACCGACCGCGCCAAGGGTAGCAGGGGCGGATTGAGCATGTTCCTGGTCGATGCGGACACACCGGGCGTGAAGCTCGCGGGTGCGACGCAGACCATGATGGGCGATGCGCCCTACGAGATTGCCTTCGACAACGTTAAAGTCCCGCTCGAGAACCTGATCGGGCAAGAGGGTGAGGGCATGAAGTCGGCCCAGGCCTGGATCACCAGCGGCCGGCTCTACCAGGCCTGCCGCGGCTTGGGTGTGGCGAAACGCTGCCTCGACATGGCCGCGAGATACGCCAAGCAGCGCGTGACCTTCGGGGCTCCGATCGCCGAACGGCAGGCTGTGCAATTCATGCTGGCCGACAGCTACATGGAGCATCATATGACACAGCTCCTCGTGTACCAGCTCGCCGCCCGCACGGACGCCGGGGTGGCGGCGCGCCACGAGAGCTATATGGCAAAGATCGCCGGCACGGAGCTTGGCTTCCGCGTGGCCGATCGGTGCATGCAAATCCACGGCGGCATGGGTCTGGCGACGGAGTTGCCGATCGCGAAGATGTGGCGCGATGCGCGCAGCTTCATGATTACCGAAGGTCCTGTGGAATTGATGCGGTGGGTGCTGGCGCGCGAGGTTCTACGCAGCTACTGAGCGGGACGTCTGTGCCCTGCCATGACGACACCGGGCCCGTCATGGCGTTCATGATTGCCGGGACTACTGCGCCTTGATGTTGCCAGCGCGGATCACTTGCGCCCACGTTTCTGATTCGGATTTCATAGTTCGGGCGAATTCTTCCGGAGTCCCGGCGAGCGGCTCGAGGCCAACGGCAGCAAGACGCTCCTTGATGTCGCGCTCGCTAAGAACCCTGGTGATCTCGCTGTAAAGCGCGGCCGTGATGTCCTTTGGCGTACCGGCGGGCACGAGCACGCCCACCCAGCCGTCGCCCACAATTCCGGGATAGCCGGTCTCGCCAATGGTCGGAATGCTGGGCAGGGTCGGAGAACGGTGGTTGCTCATCACCACCAAGCCCCGCAACTTGCCGGCCTTTACATGCGGTTCAGCTGCGGCAATTCCCGCGAAACAGATTGGCGTATGTCCCCCGAGGACGGAAGCGATTGCTGGCCCGCTGCCGCTGAATGGGACGTGCACAAGATCAAGACCAATGCTTTGCCGTAACGCTTCGCCAAGCAGATGCGAGGGCGTGCCGAGCCCCGGCGAGGCAAAACTGTACTTGCCGGGAGTTTTGCGAATGAGCTCCACCAACTCGCTCAAGGTGTTGGCCGGCACGGAGGGATGCACGGAGAGCAGCGTGCCGAAGGAGACCACAAGCGTCACTGGATCGAAATCTTTGAAAGGGTCGTAAGGCACGCTATCGAACAGGTTCGGATTGATCACGAGAGAGTTCACGGTGACCAGGAGAGTGAGTCCGTCCGGCGCTGCCTTGGCCGCCTGCCCTGCGCCGATGTTGCCGCTCGCGCCAGGCACATTCTCCACATAGAATTGTTTGCCAAAATAATCGGAAAGCTTCTGCGCGAGCAAGCGTGCCGGTACGTCCGTTGGCCCACCCGGTCCGAACGGCACGATCATGCGCACGGGACGCGCCGGATAAGCCTGAGCTTGGGCCGTACGCTCGAGCACGGTAAGCGCGGCAATGCTCCCGGCTAAAGCAAGAAAGTTGCGGCGCGGCAGCGTCATCTTTTTACTTCCACGAGGAATGTGACGGAGCATGGCAAGGCGGTGCATTGAGGATTCACTGCGCTTCCCGGGCTACTTTTTCCATGATGGGCCGCCAAGTCCTTTGCTCGGCCTGAACAAACGCCGTCGTTTCATCCGGTGTCATGTAGCGAACGAAAGCTCCGTTCTGCGCAAACTTGGCCAGCACCTCTTTGTCTTCCAGTGCCTCCCGGAGATCGGCGTTGACCTTATGGATTATCGGTTCGGGCGTGCCGAGAGGCGCCAACATGACGTTGCAGGCGCCGACGAAAAAGTCGGGCAGCGTTTCGGCGACCGTCGGAAGGTTCTCCAGCCCGGGCAACCGCTGCGAGGACGTGGAGGCGAGCATGGTAATCGCGCCGCCTTGCATTGCGCCGACCAAGCCGGCATAGGCGTCGAGTAGCAGCTGCACGCGGCCGCTGATGATGTCCCCCATGGCCTGGGCTGGCCCACCTGCATAGGGGACCATCTGCAACTTCACTTGAGCGCGCTCCTGCAGCAACTCCATGGTGAGATGGGTGAGGCGTCCGCGCCCGGTGGAAGCATACGAGAGCGCATTGGGCTTCTGCTTGGCCATAGCGACCAGCTCGGCAATCGAATTGATGCCCGCGCGCGGCGAGGCAGCAATGAAGATCGGTTGCTGCAGCACAAAGGCAATCGATGCGAAGTCGCGCGGCAACTCGACCGGCAGGTTTGGTGCGACACCAGGGGCACCCGGCAGCGCCAAAAATGTGGAGGTAGCCGGAAGATAAATCGTGTAACCGTCAGCTGGCGCCGTAGATGCCGCGCGCGCGGCAAGACTGCCGCCGGCTCCCGGCTGATTCACCGTGACAATCTGCTGCCCCCATATTTTGCCGAGCTTTTCAGCGAGCACGCGGGCGGTAACGTCGTTTGCGCTCCCAGCAGCAGAATCAACCACCATGCGCACCGGCTTGTTGGGATAGCCCGACTGCGCCAATGCAGGTCGTGCAACCACGGCGAGGCAACAGAGCGGCATGACCAAGGTGAGCGCAACGAGGGAGAAGAATCTGCTTTGCTTCATAGCGGCTATCCTTGGTGCTGATCGCAAGACACCCTCTCCACCTGGCGGAGCGGAGGAGAGGCGGCCCAGCTTGAGCGCTTCCCCGCCGCTCAAGCCGACCACTCAGATAATCGCACCCGTGCTGGAGAGAAGGGGACCGCCGCTCAAGCAACCTATGCCGGCGCTCGATCAGTCGCCCTTGATGTTTGCAGCTTTGACAATAGGGCCCCACAATTCGGCTTCTGCCCTCATGCGAGCAGCCAACTGATCCGGGGTCGAGCTAGCCACCGCCACGCCGAGCGGCTCGAATCGCGCTTTCACTGCGGGATCGCCGAGCGCCTTCACGACATCCGCGTTAATGGTCCTGGTGATCTCGATCGGAGTCTTCGTCGGAACGAAGACGGCATACCACGATTCCACGGCGTAGCCCGGCACGCCCGATTCCGCGAAGGTCGGAATCTCGGGTGCGTTCTGCTCGCGCGCAGCCGATGAGATTGCTAGTGCCCTGACCTGGCCAGCCCGTACCGCCTGGAGGAGCGAACCGGTGGTGTTGAACATCGCGTCAAGGCGGCCGGCGAGCAAATCGTTCATCGCACCAGCCGCGACGCCCCGATACGGCACATGGGTCATGTTGATCTGCGCCATGTGCTTGAACAGCTCGGCTGCGAGGTGTGGAGATGATCCAACGCCCGGCGTCGCGAACGTGACCGTCTCAACTTTGGCGCGGACCATGAACTCGGGCAGCGTTTTTGAGCGTGCGTCGGTCGGGACCACCATCAGGTTTGGGTAGGTGCCAATCAGACTCACTGGCGCAAAGTCCGACAGCGGATCGAAGGTGAGGCCTGGAAATAGAAATGGGTTGACGGGAAGCGAGTTGGTTCCCATGAGCATCGTGTAGCCGTCAGGGCTCGCGTGCGCGACCATTTCATGGGCAAGATTCCCGCCCGCGCCGCCCCTGTTTTCGACCACGACCTGCTCGCCCCACAGCTCAGAAAGACGCGCCGCGAGAATGCGCGTGGCAGCGTCGGCGCCGCCACCAGCGGGGAAGCCAACCACAAAACGCACCGGCCGCGATGGATAGCTTTGCCCGCGCGCGACGCCTCCGACAGCTGTCACTGCGGCAGCGCCCGCAGCCAGCCCTAGAAATCCCCGACGGGGAAGCTGGAAACGAGTCATGATGCGGACCTCAGTGAGGCGGACGCAGCTCCATGGGGCTGGACCGAACGAGCCGCTTCGCTCCGGCGACGACGACACCACGGCAAGGCAAAAGTGTTACCCATGTCTCCGTTATAGCCGTAACCCATGTGTCCGGGCCGGACACAGTGTGTACTGGCGCGCTCGGCAGGATTCGAACCTGCGACCCCCAGATTCGAAGTCTGGTGCTCTATCCAGCTGAGCTACGAGCGCCTGTCCTACGCGGCGGGGCCCCGCCGCGCTCGTTAGTGGAGTCGCTGATACACAGGAGCAACTGGCCCCCTTGGGGGTCTTCCGTCAAGCGCGCTGCAGCAATCGGCTGGGCGCCGCACCGACCCGCAGCACGCCCCGCGCGAGTGATGAGGGTCGCGTGCCGCAGAGAGTAGCAGACACAAAGGACGCTTATGCCCATTCCCGACGTCCCCCCATTTACCAAGCTTCTCGGTGTCGATGTCTTGCAACGCTCACCCGAGCGCAGCGAGGCGAAGTTGTTCGTGCGCGAGGAGCTGTGCAACCGGCGTGGCGTCTTGCATGGCGGCGCCGTTATGGCCCTGGGCGACACGCTCGGCGGCATGACCGCGAGCAGCAGCCTTCCTCCCGGTGGGCGCACGGCGACCATCGAGAGCAAGACTAACTTCTTTGCGGCAATCCCGAGGGACGACACCGCGCACGCGATATGCATGCCGCTGCACCGGGGCCGCACCACCATTGTCCTTGAGACGCGAATCACGCGCGGGGACGGAAAGCTCGCTGCCATCGTGACGCAAACGCAGCTGATCTTCGACCCTGCGGGGTAGTTGGGGGCAGTCTCGGGAGGGCCTTTCGACCCGCGTCCAGGTCGGGGAGGCTCCTACCTCGGAACCTTTGCAAGTTCATCCGGGTTGATCGGTCTGGGACGCCGCCGAAGGAGAGCGCTATGAGCGACCCTCGTCATTACGTTGGAGAAGCGGAGACGAACGGGCCTTTGGGGATGGACCGCAGAATGGGCGCGCCAACCCCTTGGGGGTGGATCGCCGCTGCGGTGTTCATCATCGTTACTCTGGTGCTCGTGTTCACCAGCACCGAGGCTACGCGCACGGCGCGTACGGACACGGAGCAACCCTCGACGACTGGCATGGGGCCTACCCCGGCGCCGCCCCTCGTACCGGTCCAGCCCGCTCCACGCATGTAGTGGTCGCAGCCGCGATCGTCACTCGTCGCGGCTCTCAACGCCCCACTGACTGCTCAGCTCGTATGTTGCCCAGGCTGCTACGGCAGGGTGAACATGATCAGCTGATCAGTTATTCCGCGTCCGCCTGGCCCAAGAGCGCCACCGACCACGAAAGCGCTCGCACCCACAACAGCAGCGCCCAAGCCGTGTCTGCCCCCCGGCATGGGCGCGAGTGTTCGCCAGGCTCCGGCAGCGACGTCGTAGGCTTCGTTCTCCGGAAAAGTATGCTCGGGCGGGAGCTCGCCTCCGAGCACCAGGACCATGTTGCGATAGGCTACTCCCGCAACGCCGCTGCGGGCGGTCGGGAGTGGCGCTGCCGATGTCCATGCATTGCTGGTGGGATCATAGACATCGTGCTGGGCGCTGCGCTCTGCGGGCCCGCCATAACGACCTCCAATGGCATGGATACGCCCCGCAACAGCAACCACTGCCATGTGGTCGCGGGCGCGCGGGAGCGGCGCGCCTTCGCGCCAAGTCCCTTGCCCCGGATCAAAGATGTCGTGAGTGGCGACGGGCGCTCCGTCACGTCCTCGCCCCCCGATCACATGGATCTGGCCGTCGAGCACAGCAACTCCGAGCGAGGCGGCCGCTCTGCGCATGCGCGCCAGCGTGCGCCAGCTGTCGGTGGCCGGATCGTACTCGAAAGCCCCCTCTCCCGGATCCTGATGCACCGATGCCGAGAAGCCACCGAAGGCGTAGATCTTGCCCTTGAGTGCAGCAACACCAACATGGTCGCGTGCCTCAGGCAGGGGCGCCCGTTCCCGCCAGACGTTCGTGGCGGGATCATATTCCTCATGACGCGTCACCGCCTTGCCAGCGACACTCCCACCGATCGCAAACAGTTTGTCTCCCAGAGCTGCCGCAGCAATCTCCCCGCGGATAGCCAACATGGGAGCCTTTTGCACCCATATGCCGTCCGGAGCTTGTGCTCGCCCGGTGCTGACCAGGAAGAGCGTCAGCACGAACCCGGCCGCGTATGATCGATGTTTGCACATGTGTAGCCCTTTCGGAGCGGGACAGACAGCCCGGAGTGCTATGGCGGTTCAGAAGTGCCGCAGAGGACGGTGCCGCACGAGATGCGCCTTGGGAAGCAGGCCTAGGACGAATTCACCGCGGATGGCTCGCGCGCGATCGCCAGGGCCAAACGGCTCACGTGCGCTGATGCGTTTCCCGTCAAACGGACCACATTCACCGTGCCGGCATATTCCGGCGAGCCTGAGTAATACGCGGGCACGTTCCCGGGGCCGATGCTCACCGGACGGTTCCAGTGACCGAGTGCCACATAGTCGCATTGGGTGGCCGAGATTTCCTCGTCCCCGATAAGCCAGGACGGCCGCAGCCGTGTCGTTCTATCCGGAACGGGCACATAGTGCCCGTGCGCCAAGGCGATCTGCCATCGCGTCACGCGGCGCTTGGGTTGCTCGAACGGAATCATGTCCCCGTAATCGCGGTGCGGCCGGCCCCACACCTCGAGATCGAGGCCGGCGAACGAGACGGACTCGGCGGCGCTCACTCCGAGTACGTGAAGGTTCGACGTGCGGGCGAATGCCTCATGATGGAAGACGGCGTCGGGAACCGCCGGATCGTGGTTGCCGGGAAGCATGACGACTGGCACAGCCGCAGCTGCGATGAGTGCAGCGGTCCGTTGCAGGAGTGGCTCCGGCAGGCGGTGCGAATCGAACGTGTCGCCGGCGAGCACCACCACGTCGGCCCGGACCGCCTTGGCGGCCTCAAGAACTGCCAGAAGCCCCGCCGTACCATCTCCGCCATGGAGCCGTGCCGTGTAGTCGTCGTCGATATGCAGATCGGAGCTATGGACGACGGTGACGGTGCGGCCGGGCTGCGACATGGAAGGACACATCTTCGCATTTCTGTTGATCACGCCCCAGACGGCTGCAGAGGCATCAACTACCAGCAGGCGTCCAGCGCTCACATCGCGCCAGACATGGGCGATCTCAGGCAAGCCTCAGAGTGGCAGGTTGTCATGCCGGCGCGCGGCATGCTCAACCTGTTTGCCGCGCAACATGGACAGCGCACGAATGATGCGCGGACGCGTTGCATGCGGCATGATCACGTCATCGATGTAGCCGCGCTCGGCGGCGACGAAAGGTGACAGGAAACGGTCCTCGTATTCCTTGGTGCGCGCGGCGATCTTCTCAGCATCACCGAGATCGGCGCGGAATATGATCTCCACCGCCCCTTTCGCTCCCATGACTGCGATTTGAGCCGTGGGCCAGGCATAGTTCACGTCACCGCCGATATGCTTGGAGGCCATCACGTCGTAGGCCCCACCGAAGGCCTTGCGTGTGATCACGGTGACGAGCGGCACGGTAGCTTGCGAATAGGCAAACAGGAGCTTCGCTCCATGGTTGATGAGGCCTCCGTACTCCTGGTTTGTGCCGGGCAGGAACCCTGGCACGTCGACGAGAGTGACGATCGGAATGCCAAAGGCGTCGCAGAAGCGCACGAAGCGCGCCGCCTTGCGTGACGCATCGATGTCGAGGACACCCGCGAGCACCATCGGCTGATTGGCAACAAAGCCCACTGTGCGTCCGGCGAGCCGTGCAAAGCCGGTCAGGATGTTTCTGGCGAATGCCTCGTGCAACTCGAAGAAGTCACCTTCATCGGCGATCTTGAGGATGAGCTCCCTCATATCATAGGGCTTGTTCGGATGTTCAGGCACAAGCGTGTCGAGCGCCTTCTCTTCGCGCCCGATCTCATCGCATGAAGGCCATTCCGGCACACCCGCAGCGTTATTGACCGGCAGAAAGTCGACAAGCCGGCGGATCTGCAGCAAGCATTCAAGGTCGTTGTCGTAGGCGCCGTCGGCAATCCCGGATTTGGTCGCGTGCACCGAGGCGCCGCCGAGTTCCTCCGCTGTCACTACCTCATTGGTGACGGTCTTCACGACTTCCGGTCCGGTCACGAACATGTAGCTCGTATCGCGCACCATGAAGATGAAGTCGGTCATGGCGGGGGAGTAGACGTCACCGCCGGCACACGGCCCCATGACGACCGAAATCTGCGGAATGACACCCGAGGCCAGCACGTTCCGCTTGAACACCTCGCCATAGCCGCCGAGTGCGGCCACACCTTCCTGGATGCGGGCGCCCCCCGCATCGAACAGGCCGATGATCGGCGCACGCGCCTTCATTGCCAGGTCTTGTATCTTGGTGATCTTCTGCGCATGCGCCTCGCTGAGCGAGCCCCCGAATACGGTAAAGTCCTTGGCGAATACGAATACCGTCCGGCCGTTGATCGTGCCCCACCCGGTGACTACGCCATCCCCGGGAATTCTGCTTTTCTCCATGCCGAATTCCGCCGAGCGATGCTCGACGAACATGTCGATTTCCTCAAAAGACCCTTTGTCGGTGAGCAGCTCGAGGCGCTCACGGGCGGTCAATTTGCCGCGCTTGTGCTGGGCCTCCACACGCGCCTCGCCGCCGCCCTTGTGCGCGCGAGCGCGCCGGTCGTCGAGCTTTTCCAGGATGTGTTTCATGACCCCCGCGCTCTGGTCCGCCGCAAAATCCATAGCATGCATGGATATTTGAGGGTAAGCTTTGGCGCCTCAGATTCCTCCGCGTCAGTATTCGAGGGGAGCGCGATATGCTGAAGGGGTTACGCTACTGCTCTGTTGCCTTCGTTCTTCTGCTGGTCGCGGCAATTGCGCCGGCGACCGCGCAGTTTCCGCCGACAGCCGATGATCCGCAGGATCCGCCGCCGGTCGGCACTCCCAAGGGCAAGAAGACTCCGCCCGCCAACGCCGCTGGGCCGAGCGTTGTCGGAAACTGGACGGGGACGCTGACGCAAGTGGGGAGCACCAACCCCTATAAGTTCGAGCTGGCGATCACCGCCCGAGGGGCTGACACCAAGTACCCCGACCTCGATTGCACCGGCAAACTGAACCGCGTTGGCCAGTCCAAATCCTATGTCTTTTTTGTCGAGGTCATCACTAAGGGCCAAGTCGACAAAGGCGGCCGTTGTCCGGATGGGACCATCACGGTCGCGCGGCAGGGGAACGATCTGGCCGTCGGTTGGTTTGGCGCCATCCAGGACAATACGGTTATCGCGTACGGGACGCTCAAGAAGAAGTAGTAGCCGTGCGGCTGCTCGGAGCTGCTCAGCTCGGACACATGGATCGGTGTCACAGCCGACCGTCGTGGCCGTTACCCCGAGAATACGCCTGACTGAAGCCTCAGGGCGCGCTTAGGGCGCGCAGGACCAGCTCGGCCGCCTGCATCTCGGCAAAACGGAAGGCGCGGCGCTGGAGCGCCAGCTCATCGCGCCCCCACTGCTCCATGTTCCAGTCTTCATCAACATGCGCTGCGGCCCACGCATCCTCCAGCGACAACGCTCCCGCCGCGAGCGCCAGCCCTATGAGCGCCGAGCCAGTCAGCGTGGTGACCACGTGCAGGGCGCCCAGCTGCCAAGCACCCAGTGGTGGACTGCGAGGAATGAGCGCGGCAGCAGCGGCCAGGGCCTGCGGCGGCTGGGGCACGAAACTCATGCCTTGCACCGCGATGAAATGTGCGCCCGCTGCCTCGCGCACCCACCTCAGGACCTGGTCCCAGGCCTTTGTTTGGCGCGCCACCAGCTGATCCGGTGCGTCGGCCCGGTAGCAAACGAGATCGGAGGCCAGGTATTTTTCGATTTCGCCGGCGACCGCGCCTGGCTCGTCCGCCACCCCGTCGATGATGGTGTTGGCGAGCCGCGTCAACGGCATTGTCGCTGGATTGATGGTGTCTCGCTGCGCGTCCCATTCGATCAAGAGCGCTTGCGCCAGCATATGCCTGGGCACCGCCAATGGCCGTTGCCCGGGCGTCTTCACGGCACGCCCGTCGAGCACCAGCTGGTATCCTCCCTTTGCCTCAGCGATTCCCGCCTGCGCATAGAAGCGACGTCGCAATTGCGGGCGCACAGCCCGCCGCGCGGCTGCGACCGGATCAAGCGGCTCGTTTTCGAAAACCTCGTCGAACAGTTCGTGCATACTGCCGAGATGGGCTGTGCGGGGCGTTCCCGCAACGTCCGGCTCTGGGGCACGACCCGGTCTGCCGGATCCTTGAGCCGATGAGGCAATCTCACACGACCACGAGAATCACAGCGAGGATGAATGAAATTCGGCGTATTTGACCACCTCGATCGTAACGAAATGCCCCTCCACGAGTTCTATGAGGAGCGCCTGAAGCTCGTTGAGGCGTACGACCGGGGTGGATTCTACTCCTATCATATAGCCGAGCATCACGCGACGCCGCTCGGCCTTGCGGCTTCACCCAGCGTTTTTCTGGCGGCAGTCGCGCAACGCACGCGATCCCTGCGGTTTGGCCCGCTCGTTTACACCCTCCCGCTGCATCATCCGCTGCGAGCGGTCGAGGAGATCTGCATGCTGGACCAGATGAGCCGAGGCCGCCTCGATCTCGGCGTAGGGCGTGGCATCTCTCCCATCGAAACGGCCTATTTCGGCGTCGATCCGAAGGAGCGCCAGGCAATGTATCTGGAGGCTCTGGCGATTGTGCATCAAGCATTGACGGCCCGCACGCTCACGTTCTCGGGGAAGTTCTACAAGTACGCCGATGTACCCATCGAGCTCGAGCCATTTCAAAAGCCGCATCCGCCTTTTTGGGCGGGTGCCGGCACGCCCGATGGAGCGGAAGCCGCTGGACGCAACGGCTTCAACCTCGTCGCCAATACTCTCACCGATCAAGTCCGAGTGCTGACCGATCGATATCGTGCCGTCATGCCAGCAAGGGCGACGCCTTTGCTCGGCCTCGCCCGCTTCGTGATCATGGGTGCCACAGATGATGAGGCGCTCACCGTTGCACGCCGCGCCTATCCGCTGTGGCACAGACATTTTCACCATCTCTTCCGCAAGCATGGCACGAGCCCAGCCGGCGGGGAGCGGCCGCCGCAATTCGATCAGATCAAAGATGGTGGTCGAGGGATCGCCGGCTCGCCGGCCACCGTCATCGCGATGATCAAATCGCAAATGGAGCAGGCGGGCACCAACTACTTTGTTGGGCAGTTTGCATTCGGCGATCTCACCCCGGCAGAGGTGCGACGCACGCTCGACCTGTTCACGCGCGAGGTCATGCCCGTGTTCACCGAGATCTGATCCTAAGCTGCGAATTGGTTACCCACCTCCCCGCCTCGAGTGGGGCCAATGGGCAACTGCGCATGGCGCGCCACCGCATTGAGCTCCCTTGCCGAAAGCATTTGTCTCCAGATGCTTAACAAGCGGGGCCGGCATGTGGAACTTGTCTCTGGCTGCCGCACTCTGGCCGCGAAAATGGTCAGTAAGGCCCCCGAGCGTGGCACCTGGGATGTGAAGGTACGGGTGGAATTCCGGGGGGTCCTCCACTACTATCCGCCCGGATTCGGCGGCGTAGCCGCCGGATGGGGGTGAGGAAGACCGGCCTTTGGTCGCGTATCGTTACGTAATCGCGCGCCGCTCGCGTGCGGCGCAGAGGAGTCAATGAAACCCACTAACATTTCGGCGCCGGACTACTTCCATAAAGTCGTCGACTGCCAATGGGCCTGCCCGGCTCACACACCCGTTCCCGAGTACATTCGCCTGATCGCCGCGGGTCGCTACGGCGACGCCTACCTTGTCAATTGGAAGTCCAATGTCTTCCCGGGGATCCTTGGTCGCACCTGCGACCGCCCCTGCGAGCCGGCGTGCCGACGCGGCCGCGTCGAAAAGGAGCCGGTGGCCATCTGCCGCCTGAAGCGGGTCGCTGCTGATTTCAAGGAGGACATCCGCGGCCGTCTACCGAAACCGGCTGCCGTGAAAAATGGCAAGCGCATCGCCCTGGTGGGTGGCGGTCCGGCGTCGCTCACGGTCGCGCGGGACCTCGCCCCGCTCGGATATCACTGCGTGATCTTCGATCAGGATCGCAAGGCCGGCGGCATGATCCGCACTCAGATCCCGCGCTTCCGCCTGCCCGAGTCCATCATCGACGAGGAATGCGATTACATCCTCAACCTGGGCATTGAGCTTCAAGGCGGCAGGCAGATCGACAGCATGAAAGCCCTGCTGGCCCAGGATTGGGACGCCATTTTCGTCGGCTCCGGAGCCCCACGCGGTCGAGACCTCGAGATTCCAGGACGCAACGAAGCGGCTGCCAATATCCACATTGGCATCGACTGGCTCTCGTCGGTCTCGTTCGGTCACATCGACAAAATCGGCAAGCGCGTCATCGTCCTGGGCGGTGGCAACACCGCCATGGATTGCTGCCGCTCCTCGCGCCGACTCGGAGGCGAGGACGTAAAGGTCATTGTTCGCTCCGGCTTTGAGGAGATGAAGGCGTCCCCTTGGGAGAAGGAGGATGCCGTGCACGAGGATATTCCCATCCTCAATTTCCTGGTTCCCAAGGAGTTCACGCACGACAACGGCCGCCTGACCGGCGTCGTCTTCGAGAAGGTGAAGGCAGAATATGATGCCCGCGGCCGGCGCAATCTGGTGCCCACCGGTGAGCCCGACCAGCACTTTGCCTGTGACGACGTCCTCGTCGCGGTCGGCCAGGAAAACGCTTTTCCCTGGATTGAACGCGATGTCGGCATCGAGTTTGACAAGTGGGACATGCCAAAGGTGGATGCCACGACGATGGCCTCCACACATCCGAAGGTTTTTTTCGGAGGTGACGCAGCATTCGGGCCGAAGAACATCATCTGGGCGGTCGCACACGGTCACGACGCCGCTCTTTCCATCGACAAGCTCTGCTCGGGTCAGGACATAAGCGATCGTCCCGTGCCAATGGTGGAAGTGATCAGCCAGAAGATGGGCATTCACGAGTGGAGCTATGACAACGATATCGCGGCGGATAGGCGCTATCGCGTGCCGCTGCGCGACAAGGTTGTCGCACTTCGCGATATCAAAGCGGAGGTCGAGCTCGGCTACGATCCCGCACTTGCCCTCAAGGAGGCTGAGCGCTGTCTCAATTGCGACGTGCAGACCGTCTTCACCTCCTCGCTGTGCATCGAATGCGACGCCTGCGTTGATATCTGCCCGATGGATTGCATCACTTTCACGCAGAACGGCGAGGAAGCGGAGTTGCGCACCCGGTTGCGCGCGCCTGCTCCCAATCCCACCCAGGCCCTCTATATCGCCAACGATCTCAAGACTGGCCGCGTGATGGTGAAGGACGAGGACGTCTGCCTGCACTGTGGGTTGTGCGCGGAACGTTGCCCGACCGGCGCTTGGGACATGAAGAAGTACCTCATCGATATGACGCACGCGGATGATCTATGTCGAATAAAGCACCAATCAGCAGCGTAAACGATTTCGTCGTCCGCTTCGCCAACGTCAACGGCTCCGGGTCCGCCAGCGCCAACGAGCTGTTTGCACGGGCTGTGCTGCGGCTCGGCGTACCGGTAGCGCCACGCAACATCTTTCCTTCGAATATTCAGGGTTTGCCGACCTGGTACGAGGTCCGCATCTCGGAGGCAGGTCACCTCGGCGCACGCGGCGGCACCGACCTCATGGTGGCGATGAACCCGCAGACCTGGGACAAGGACGTGGCCGGCATCGAGCCGGGCGGGTACCTGTTCTACGACTCGACGAAACCGCTGCCGCGGTCAAAGTTCCGCGACGACATCACGGTTATTGGCGTGCCACTCACCGCCATCTGCAATCGCGAATATACCGACCCGCGCCAGCGTCAGCTGTTCAAGAACATCATTTATGTGGGAGCGCTTTCGGCACTGCTCGACATAGACGTGAAGGTCCTCGAGCAACTCATCGCCGAGCAGTTCAAATCGAAAGAGAAGCTGATTGGCGCCAATGTTCATGCACTGCATCTCGGTCGCGACTGGGCCTTGATGAATTTGCAGTGCCCGATTGGGCTGCGGATCAAGCGCGCCGAGGCCGTTGGCGATCGCATATTCATCGAGGGTAACGCCGCTGCAGCGCTCGGCGCCCTTTATGGCGGCGCAACCGTTTGCGCATGGTATCCCATCACACCATCCTCCTCGGTTGCCGATGCCTTCACACGTTACTCTCAGCGGCTGCGTGTGGATCCGGTCACCAAGCGCAACAACGTCGCGATCGTGCAGGCGGAAGATGAGCTTGCCTCGATTGGAATGGTGATCGGCGCTGGCTGGAACGGTGCACGTGCTTTCACAGCGACCTCGGGTCCGGGGATTTCGCTGATGCAGGAATTTCTCGGACTTGCTTATTTCGCCGAGATCCCCGCTGTTGTTTTCGATGTCCAGCGGGCCGGTCCCTCGACTGGCATGCCGACACGCACACAGCAATGCGACCTGATCTCTTGCGCCTACGCCTCGCACGGCGACACCAAGCACGTGCTTCTGTTTCCCGAGGATCCTGCCGAGGCATTCGACTTTGGAGCGGATGCCTTCGATCTTGCCGACCGGCTGCAGACCCCGGTCTTCGTCCTACTCGACCTGGACATCGGCATGAACCAGCGCCTGTGCCGCCCGCTCACCTGGGATGACAGTCGCAAGTACGATCGTGGGAAGGTGATGACGGCAGCCGACCTCGAGGCCGGCAAGGACTTCGGCCGTTACCTCGATGTGGATGGTGACGGGATTCCCTATCGCACCTATCCCGGGACACACCCGACCCGTGGCTCGTTCTTCACCCGTGGCACCTCGCGCGATCGGTATGCGCGATATACCGAGGAAGGCGCTCCTTACGCCGACAACATGCAACGCTTGTTGCGCAAGTTCGAGACCGCCAAGGATCTCGTCCCGCGTCCGTTGCAAGCCAATGCGACTAAACCCACCAAATACGGAGTGATCTATTACGGCTCAACCGCGCCTGCCATGGATGAGGCCATCTACATGATCGAGGCGCGAGGGCAATATCTCGATCGCCTGCGGGTGCGGGCGTTCCCATTTCATTCGAGCGTCACCAGTTTCGTGGCCGACCACGATTTCGTGTTCGTGATCGAGCAAAACCGCGACGCACAGTTGCGCTCACTTATCGTCAACGAATGCGGCCTCGATCCCATTCGTCTCGTGCCGATCCTGCACTATGACGGCACACCCATAACGGCGCGCTTTATCGCGCGCGCCATCAGCGAGCACCTCGATGCGCTGAAGGTCACACCATTGCGCAAGGTTGTGTCATGACCTACATCGTCAAGCCCAAGTTCCATCACCCGTCGCTGCCGAAGAATACGCTCGGTTATACTCGGCGCGATTACGAAGGCTCGGTTTCAACCCTGTGCGCGGGCTGCGGCCATGATTCGATCTCAGGCGCGCTCATTGAGGCCTGCTTCGAACTGAACATCGAGCCACACCGGGTGGCAAAACTCTCCGGGATCGGCTGCTCGTCCAAGACGCCCACCTATTTTCTCGGCAATTCGCACGGATTCAATTCGGTACATGGCCGCATGCCCTCCGTGCTCACGGGGGCCAATCTCGCAAATCGCGACCTCATATACCTCGGCGTGTCGGGGGACGGAGACTCCGCGTCGATTGGTCTTGGACAGTTCGCGCACGCGCTGCGGCGTGGCGTGAACATGGTCTATATCGTCGAGAACAACGGCGTCTATGGCCTCACAAAAGGGCAGTTTTCCGCGACTGCCGACCGCGGTTCCAAGTCGAAGCGCGGCGTGATGAATGCCGACAACCCGATTGATCTTGTCGCCATGGCCTTGCAGCTCGGGGCCACCTTCGTGGCGCGCTCGTTCTCCGGCGACAAAGAGCAATTGGTGCCGCTGATCAAGGCTGCCATCGAGCATGAGGGCGCCGCTTTCCTCGACGTGGTGTCACCATGCGTGGCGTTCAACAATCACGCCGGGTCAACCAAGAGCTTCGATTACGTGCGCGAGCATAATGAATCGGTCAACCGCCTCGACTTCATCACTGGGCGCGCACCGATTGCTGTGTCCTATGAGCCTGGTGCAGTCGAAGTCGTTGCACAGCACGACGGCTCCCAGCTCGTGCTGAAGAAGGTCGCGGCCGATTACGATGCGCACGACCGGCTCGGCGCCATGAACTTTCTGCAACGCCACGCCGCGCAAGGTCAGATCGTCACCGGGCTCCTCTATGTCGATCCGGAGCCGGAGGACCTGCACCGGCATTTCAATACGGTCGAAGTGCCGCTCAACGCGTTGTCGGAAAAGGAGCTCTGTCCCGGCGCGGCAACACTGGACAAGATCAACGCCAGCCTGCGTTAGGCATCGTTCCTCCCAGGCGCCGCGCCTGTTGTGCGCCTACGCTCACTCGATGATGGCGCGCCC
Source organism: Xanthobacteraceae bacterium (assembly GCA_045811525.1). Classification (GTDB taxonomy): domain Bacteria; phylum Pseudomonadota; class Alphaproteobacteria; order Rhizobiales; family Xanthobacteraceae; genus VAZQ01. The sequence goes on from JBJMTV010000015.1 coordinate 151,803, forward strand.
AGGGCGTTCATTCCTCCGGGAAGTCGATGTGCTCGGGATAGCGGCTCTCCTCGAGCCCGATCAGACTCCAGGACTGCCGCATGTGCGGGGGCAAAGGTGCGGTGACGTCGATGGTCCCGGCACGCGGATGTGGCACGATTATCCGGCGTGCCAGCAGATGCAGCCGGTTCTGCATGCCGCCGGGGAGCTGCCAGTTCTCCTTGGCAAAATATTTCGGATCGCCAACGATCGGGTGGCCAATATGCGCCATATGCGCACGCAGCTGATGCGTCCGCCCAGTGACCGGTTTGAGTGAAACCCAGGCGAGTTGACGCGCCGCCGTCTCGATCACGGCGTAATATGTGATGGCATGGCTTGCCCCTTCATCGCCATGCCGCGCAATGCGCATAACGGAATCATCCTCACGTTCCTCTTTGGCGAGGAATGTGGAGATGCGGCCTTGCGCGGGCTTCGGCACCCCGGCAACCAGCGCCCAATAAATTTTGCGCGCCGAACGCGAGCGGAAGGTCTTCGCCAGAGCCGCTGCGGCAAAGCGGGTCTTTGCCACGACAAGGCAGCCCGCCGTGTCCTTGTCGAGCCGATGAACGAGACGCGGCCGCTGGCCTTGGCGGTCCCGCAGAGCGTCCAGCATTCCATCCACATGTCGCGTGGTGCCGGAGCCGCCCTGCACTGCTAATCCCATTGGCTTATTCAGAACCAGCACATCATCGTCCTCGTAGAGCGTGATCGACTTGAGCAACTGCCGTGTCTCGCTGCCGGCTCCGCTGGCCGGCGCTGGATTCGGCCGCTCCAGGCGCAGCGGCGGGATCCGCACGGATTGGCCAGCCTCGAGCCGCTGCTTGGGTTGCACGCGGCCACCATTCACCCGTAGCTCGCCTTTGCGGATGACGCGCTGAATATGAGAAAACGACAGACCCGGAAAGCGCGCCTCGAGAAACCGGTCGACGCGCATGCCGGCTTCGTCGGCGGCGACCTTGACTGTTTGCGCCCTCGCCTCCGCGTGACCTTCCGCCGGCGTGCCCGCGACGGCGGCAGGCTTCATGAGGGGCCCCTTCACAGCTGCAGGCCTCGGGTCAGCTCGGACATCGGGTGAGCCATTCCGGTTTGGCATGTGGCCAGTCGACAACGAGGCGCTCGCCGCGCAACGTGAGCTTGAGCGCCACATTGCTCACCGAACCCTCACCGTAGCATCGTGCACCAATGTGCCACGTCTCACCGACGCGGTAGCTCGTACCGACGATGCACGCTGCACCGGGCCACGTCAGACCCTGCGATGTGATCAAGACCGAGGCGGTGACCTGCTCCGCATCGCTGCAGGCCGATGCATTGGTGGCCCAGCGCCCGTCAAATGCCTCTCCTGCCAGAGCAATGGCCGGCACGGCAGCGGCGCATGCCACCCAGATGAGCCGCGGCTTCAGGCTCACGCGCCGCCTCGCTCCTTGCGCATCTTCGCCCAGTATTCCAGCCGTTTCCTGATCTCGCGTTCAAAACCGCGGTCGGGCGGGTCGTAAAAAGTCTGCCTTCCGAGTTGCTCGGGGAAATAGTCCTGGCCGGAAAAAGCGTCAGGGGCGTCATGATCATAAACGTAACCCGCACCATACGCTGCTGACCGCATGAGAGGCGTCGGTGCGTTGAGAATGTGCTTGGGCGGGATGAGCGAGCCCGCCTCCTTGGCGGTGCGCAGCGCCGCGCCGTACGCCTTGTAAGCAGCGTTGGATTTCGGAGCGGTGGCGATGTAGATCACGGCCTCGGCAATTGCCAACTCGCCCTCGGGCGAGCCGAGAAAATCATACGCATCCTTGGCGGCATTGCAGATGAGCAACGCCTGCGGGTCCGCCAACCCGATGTCCTCGATCGCCATCCTCACCACGCGGCGCGCGATGTAGAGCGGGTCCTCGCCCGCATCGAGCATGCGGCACAAATAGTAGAGAGCTGCATCGGGGTCGGAGCCGCGCACGCATTTGTGCAAGGCACTGATCAGGTTGTAGTGGCCGTCCTGGCTCTTGTCGTAAATGGGCGCACGCCGTTGCACCACCTCCTGCAGTTTAGCAGCATCAAGAACCTCGCCGGGCCGGGCCGCCCGCCAGACCTCTTCCGCCAGCGTGAGCGCCGCGCGCCCATCACCATCGGCAAACCGCACGAGCATCTGGCGCGCCGCGCCGTCGAGTGGGAGTTGCCGGCCCTCAATCTTCTCAGCGCGCGCGAGCAGCTTCTCCGTTGCCTCGGCATCCAGCGGTTTGAAAACGAGAACGCGCGCGCGCGACAGGAGCGGTGCTATCAGCTCGAAAGACGGATTCTCGGTCGTCGCGCCGATGAGGACGATCGTTCCATCCTCCACGACCGGCAAAAAGCTATCCTGCTGTGCACGGTTGAAGCGGTGGATCTCGTCGACGAACAACAGGGTGCCCTGACCGCTCTCCCGCCTGGCCCTGGCGCTCTCGAAGATCTTCTTCAGGTCGGCGACGCCCGAGAAGATTGCCGAGATCTGCTGAAAATGCAGGTCCGTCACATGCGCCAGCAAGCGGGCGACCGTCGTCTTGCCTGTGCCAGGGGGACCCCAAAAAATCAGGGACCCCAATGTTCCGCTCTCGAGCAGGCGGGTGAGAGCTCCCTCCGTACCGAGCAGATGATCCTGGCCGACGACCTCCTCAAGCGCTGTCGGACGCAGTCTATCGGCAAGCGGTCGCGGCGCTCCGCGCGCGAGACCGGCGGCCGCAAACAGGCTCGCTCCCCCGCGCTTGGGCCGGGAGGTCACCCACGCAGCTCCCAGGCGATCTGCTGACCACCGCGCATGATGCTGATGACCCAGCGGCGGGTCTGCTGGCCAGCAGCACGCTCGAGGTCCTTGGTTTTGGCAATTTTCGTGTTGTTGACCGACAGCACGAGATCCCCGCGCTGAAACAGGCTCTGCGCGGGCGAGCCATTGGTCACATCGACCACCACCACCCCTTGGGCCGAGGTGTCGAGCCGCAATGCATCCGCGAGTGCGGGCGAAAGGTTGGAGACCTTCGCGCCCTGGAACGGGGATGCCGCAGAAATCACGACCTGGTCGACGGGCGTGTCCGGCAACGCCTCGAGAGGAACGCTCAACGTCACCTCCCGGCCCGATCGCAGGATCCCGAGCTTGGCTTGGCCGCCGAGCGGTTTGGTTGCAAAGCGGTAATCGAAGGCGTTGGGGTCCTCAACCGGCTGGCTGTCAATCGTGGTGATGAGGTCACCCGTCTTCAGGCCTGCTTTGCCGGCCGGCGTCGCCGCCGTGACGTTTGCCACCAGCGCGCCGGCGGGCCGCTTGAGCCCCAGACTCTCCGCAAGGTCGGGCGTAACCGCTTGCAACCGCGCCCCAAGCCAGGGGCGTTTCACGGTTGAGCCACCACCCTGCGCGGAGGCAACCACCACCCTTACCATGTTGGCTGGAATGGCGAAGCCGATCCCTTGCGAGCCGCCAGAGCGTGAGAAGATCGCGGTATTGATGCCCACGACACGACCACCAAGATCAACCAGCGCGCCGCCCGAGTTGCCAGGATTGATTGCCGCGTCGGTCTGGATGAAAAACTGATAGTCGGTAATGCCGACTTGCGTGCGGGCCACTGCCGACACGATCCCGTGGGTCACCGTCTGTCCGACGGCAAATGGATTGCCGATCGCGAGTACCACGTCGCCGACCTGCAGCGCATCGGAATCGGCAAACTCGAGCGCCGGGAAATGCTCGCCCTGCGACTTGATGCGCAGGACTGCAAGATCCGAGCGCTCGTCCTTGAGGACAATTTCCGCCTCCAGCTCGCGTTTATCGGCGAGCGACACCTTCACTTGGTCTGCACCCTCGATCACGTGGTTGTTCGTCACCACGAGGCCGGACTGATCGACAATCACTCCGGAGCCAAGCGAGCGCTGCATCTGATCGCCCGACCCGCCGCCGGGGCCACCTGGCATCCCGAAGAACCGCCGGAAAATCGGATCGTCGAACAGGGCATTGCGCATGCTCACCGTCTTTGCGGCATACACATTGACCACGCCGGGCGCGGCTCGCTGCACGACGGGAGCGTAGGACAGCCGCACCTCGGCAGTGGAGGACGGCACCCGTCGCTCTTGCGCCGACCCGGCGTTCGGCACGAACGACATCGCCAGTCCGACAAGAAGGGAAAGCTGCAATGTGCGCAGAAACATGAGGCAAAATCCCGATTCAAGCGGTCTGAGATATAGGCCCAGGGAGACGGCAATAGAAGGGCGGCGAGCGTCGCTGCTCTGGTCCAGCGCGGGTCGTCCTGCGTACACTGCGGAGGGTGTTGTTGCCCGCGAGACCTCAATGGACGATGCCGAGGACAAAACTGGCGGCTCATCGCCGGGCGCCGCCGCGGCTCTCTACCTTGCTGCTTTCATCACCGGCGCAATCGTGATGAGCTTTGAGATGCTCGGGTCACGCTATCTAAACCCCTATTTCGGGAGCGGTATTTACACCTGGGCTGCGCTGATCTCGACAGTGCTGCTGGCGTTGACCATCGGCTATTTCGTTGGCGGCTGGGTGGCTGATCGTACCGCCTCGGCTGCTGTTCTGGGACTAATTGTCCTCGTTGGCTCCGCCTATCTCCTGGCAGTGCCGAGCTTCGTTACAAGCCTGCTCGAGTGGGTCGAGGGAGGTATCGACGATATCCGCACCGGGAGCTTGGCAGCGGCCCTCGCCCTCATGCTGTTTCCGGTGAGTTGCCTCGGCATGTATTCGCCATTCGCAGTGCGGCTGCTGCTGCATTCGGCTCAGCACTCCGGGCGCGTGTCGGGGGCCGTCTACGGGATTTCCACGACCGGCTCGATTGTCGGGACGCTCGCAACGACATTCGTGCTGATCCCAACCATTGGCAATCGCGCGATCACCCTCATGCTTGGCGCGCTCGGATGCGTGGCCGGGCTGGCCCTTTTGATGTTATCGCGGCGGGAACGCCGTGTACGCGGCGTAGGCACCCTGACCATTGCGCTGGTCTCGATGTCATTGAGTCACGTCTGCGGGGCGGAAGCCCTGCTGGACGAAAGTGTACGCGGTGACATGGCGCGACGGGCGAATGGCCGGATTGCGCATCTCGAAACCGAGTACAACGACATCTTCATCAGCAAGCGACAGAACGAACTGGTTCTGTCCTTCCAGGTGAAGGGATGGGACTACACCGAATCGGTCACAAACCTGAACGATCCGGATGATCTGCCGTTGCGATACACCCAGGTGATGACGATTGCGGCGATCTACCCCGAGCGGCCAAAGAATATCCTCATGCTGGGTCTGGGGGCCGGCACGATATCAACCTACCTTGCCCGGTTCATGCCCGAGGCCACTGTCACAACCGTGGAAATCGATCCCGGAGTGATCAATGCGGCGAAAACTTATTTCGGCGTGCGCGAAAGCGAGCGACTGCGCTATCGCGCAGGAGACGGGAGGGTCTTCCTTCACCGCAATAGCGAGCTCTACGACCTGATCCTAGTTGATGCCTACCGCGGCGGGTACGTACCCTTCCACCTTCTGACGCGCGAGTTCTACTCACTCGTCAAGCAACGTCTGGCTCCGGGCGGGGCAGCTGCATTCAACGTGCATGATGGGAGCAAGCTCTACCTGTCAACCATCAGGACACTCGGCGAGGTGTTTGCCGGCCTTGACCTCTACCCGTCGGGTCTCGGCGAAACCATCATGACCGCCACCGCGTCACCCGTGCCGAAGGAAGTTCTGATGGAACGTGCGGCAATGCTACAGGAGCAGCACGGCTTCCGGTTCCCCCTGCCCCAAATCCTCAAGCGCCGTAGCGACAGCCGCCCCTCGCAGGCGGCCAAAGCGGACCTCATCACCGATGATTTTGCTCCTGCCGACGTTTACGACGTCATGGGCAAAGAGCAGCGGCGTCGTAACTGAGGCTCGCAGAGGCGAAGTTGGGCTAGCCTCAGGCTGCGGCCTGGGAATCGGCCTGACTTCTCTCGGCGACTGGTCCAGAATCTTTGCCCTTTGCGTCGACGTCGCGGTCGACGAACTCAATCACCGCAACAGGCGCTGAATCGCCGTACCGGAACCCGGCCTTGATGACGCGGGTATAACCGCCAGCGCGCTCCTTGTAGCGTGGCCCGAGCACGTCGAAGAGCTTCTTCACCATCGCCAGGTCTCGCATCTGCGCTATGGCCTGGCGGCGGGCATGCAGATCACCGCGTTTTCCCAAGGTGACGAGCTTTTCCACGATCGGCCGCAAGTCTTTGGCCTTGGGAAGCGTGGTCATGATCTGCTCGTGCTTGATCAGGGCAGCGACCATATTGGCGAACATGGCGCGCCGATGCTCGGCCGTACGGTTGAGCTTCCGGTGGGCGTTGCCATGGCGCATGGGCGTTGTCCTTCAGAGAGAGGGCCGCTTATCGGAGGTCAGGTTCAGAGGCGCTGGCTGCGAACTGATCCCCGACCACCATCACGCATACCGGCTCAGTAATGATCCTCGAAGCGCTTGGCCAGCTCGTCGATGTTGTCGGGCGGCCAGCCAGGCACCTCCATACCGAGATGCAGCCCCATTTGCGCCAGCACCTCCTTGATTTCGTTGAGTGACTTGCGCCCGAAGTTGGGGGTGCGCAGCATCTCCGCCTCGGTCTTCTGAACGAGATCGCCGATGTAGACGATGTTGTCGTTCTTGAGACAGTTGGCGGAGCGCACAGAGAGCTCGAGCTCGTCAACTTTCTTCAGAAACGCCGGGTTGAAGGCGAGGTCAGGGATCGCCTCGGCTACGATCTCCTTGCGCGGCTCCTCGAAGTTCACGAATACGTTGAGCTGATCCTGCAAGATACGCGCCGCATAGGCGACCGCATCATCGGGGCTGAGCGCACCATTCGTCTCGACGTGCATGGTCAGCTTGTCATAGTCGAGGATCTGCCCCTCACGGGTGTTCTCGACCTTGTAGGAGACCTTGCGCACTGGCGAATAGAGGCTGTCGATCGGGATAAGCCCGATCGGAGCGTCCTCGGGACGATTGCGCTCGGTCGGCACGTAGCCCTTGCCGGTGTTGACCGTGAACTCCATGCGGATCTCTGCACCCTCATCCAGCGTGCAGAGCACAAGGTCGGGGTTGAGCACGACAATGTCGCCGACGGTTTGAATGTCTCCGGCCGTCACCGTGCCCGGTCCTTGCTTCTTCACCACCATCCGCTTGGGGCCATCGCCCTGCATGCGAATGGCGATGTCTTTGATGTTGAGGACGATATCCGTCACGTCCTCACGCACGCCGGGAATTGACGAGAACTCGTGCAGCACACCGTCAATATGCACCGACTGGACCGCCGCGCCCTGCAGCGAGGAGAGGAGAATACGGCGCAGCGCATTCCCCAAGGTCACGCCAAAACCGCGTTCCAGCGGCTCGGCAACGACCGTGGCTTCCCGCTTCATATCGGGGCCGGGAGTGACCTGCAGCTTGTTGGGACGGATCAACTCTTGCCAGTTCTTCTGGATCGTCACGTTGGCACCCATCGTGTTGAGCGGCGCGCCAGATGGCCGCGCACCCCACTCCGCTCCGCGGGAGTTCTCAGCGGTGGCAGGCGCATCGTGGGCCCGCCGGATCAAAACATCATCATTCATACTCGACGCCTCTTGCGTGGACGGCAGCCGTTGTGAGGTATCGGCGTGACGTCGCGGATTGAAGTGATAGTGAACCCAGCTGACTGCAGCGAGCGCAGCGCCGATTCGCGGCCGGAGCCCGGACCGGCTACCTCGACCTCGAGGGTGCGCATGCCGTGCTCTTGAGCCTTCTTGGCGGCATCCTCGGCCGCCACCTGGGCGGCATAGGGCGTGGATTTGCGCGACCCTTTGAAGCCCATCGTCCCCGCCGACGACCAGGCGATCGTATTGCCTTGCGCGTCGGTGATGGTGATCATCGTGTTGTTGAAGGACGCGTTCACATGCGCGACGCCGGACGCGATGTTCTTGCGCTCGCGCCGACGGACGCGGGTTGGCTCTTTGCCCATTCCTTATCCTCTCTCGGTCCAGGTCGATGACCGGGCCTGCCGGGCAGCCAAGATCACGCGGGCTGCGCCATGTCCGGAGTCTTGCGGCGTTTACTTCTTCTTGCCGGCGATCGGCTTTGCCGGCCCCTTGCGGGTGCGAGCGTTGGTATGGGTCCGCTGTCCACGGACCGGCAGACCGCGGCGGTGGCGCAGTCCGCGATAGCACCCGAGATCCATCAACCGCTTGATGTTCATAGCGACGTCGCGTCGCAGATCGCCCTCGACCATATAATCGCGGTCGATCACCTCGCGAATCTGCAGGACCTCCTGGTCGCTCAGCTGGGACACCCGCTTTTCTTCAGGAATTCCCACTTTCTCCATGATTTCATTAGCGTTTTTCGCTCCGATGCCATGGATATATTGCAACGCAATGACGACCCGTTTGTTGGTTGGTATATTGACGCCAGCAATGCGCGCCACGGTGCCTCTCTCCTGTTGCCTCGCGCTCTCTCAGCGTCTTTCGCGTGCACACGAAGCGCTAACAGGCACCGGCTATCGCTCCACGCGATGCGGTTCGCAAACGATAACGCGACACCCTGCCCGTTCCCTGGGGCCCGGTATCGTTCGACCTATCGACTGGATGCCGGTTATTAATGGATTCACCGGCGCTTCGTCAACCTCCGGTGCACGTTCCTTTTTCGCGCGCTCGCCTGACGGGGGGCCTTGGGCTTTGTTGCGGTTTTCGCGCGTTTTGTCGATTTTTTGGGCGGCGTGCCGAGCTTGGCAGGCCGGCGGCGGCCCTGAGCGACCGCCGCAGCCGCTCTCTTTTTGGCGGCCGCGCCTTTCGGCGGCCCCAGGGGCGGCGCCGCTTTCGCCCTCTTTGCGGCCGCCAAGGATTTCTTTTCCCCCCGCAACGCCTGCTCGATCGCTGCCGCGACCTCGGTGATCGGCGCCATACCATCGACGGTTCGCAAGACACTTTGCATCGCGTAGTAGGCAACAAGCGGCGCCGTCTGGTCCCGATACGCGGTGAGGCGACGCCTCAGCACCGCCGGATCATCGTCCTCGCGCAGCGGGCCGCCGCGGGCCTTGGTTTCTGCAATGCGCTTTTGGATGCGGTCGAGTAGGATTCCCTCATCGACCTTGATTTCGATCACTGCATCGAGCGCGCAGCCCTTCTCTTTCAACAGGCGGTCGAGGGCATGGGCCTGTGGCACGGTGCGGGGAAAGCCGTCGAGAATAAAGCCCCGCCGCGCATCCGGCTCGGCGATGCGGTCGGCTACGATCGAAACCACGACGTCGTCAGGCACCAGGTCCCCGCGCGCCATAATCTCCTTGGCGCGCTGACCGACGGGGGTCCCAGCATTGATAGCCTGACGCAGCATGTCCCCAGTCGACAGCTGCAGCAGTCCATGTTTGGTGACAAGTTGCTGCGCCTGCGTGCCCTTGCCCGCCCCCGGCGGGCCGAGCAGTATCAATCTCATCTACGCCGCCCCCGCAGCTTCGAGCGTTTGATCAAGCCTTCATATTGGTGGGCCAGGAGATAGCCCTGGATCTGCGCCACCGTGTCCATGGTGACACTCACAACAATGAGCAGTGAAGTGCCGCCGAAGTAGAATGGCACTGCGGCGTAGGAGATAAGCATCTCCGGTATCAGGCAAACTACGGCCAGATAAGCGGCGCCGATCACGGTGATCCGCGAAAGCACATAGTCGATGTACTCGGCGGTCCGTTCGCCCGGGCGGATACCGGGGATGAAGCCGCCGTGCTTCTTCAGGTTGTCCGCGGTTTCCGTCGGATTGAAAACGATCGCAGTATAAAAGAAGGCAAAGAAGATAATCAGGCCGACGTAAAGCACGAGAAACAAGGGTCTGCCGTGACCCAGCTGCGTGGTAATGGCGACGAACCAGTCGGGGCCCTTGCCGGCATTGAAGTTGGCCACGGTGGTCGGCAGCAGCAACAAGGAGGACGCAAAGATGGGCGGTATCACGCCCGAGGTGTTGAGCTTGAGCGGCAGATGCGAGGACTGCCCCTCAAACATGCGATTGCCGACCTGGCGCTTGGGGTACTGGATCAGCAGACGGCGTTGCGCACGCTCCATGAAAACAATGAACGCAATCACCGCCACGGCCATGACCAAGACGAGGAGAATGAGCCCGGTCGACAATGCGCCCTGCCGTCCCAACTCCAGCGTACCGGCGATAGCGGACGGCAGCTCCGCTACAATTCCCGACAGGATGATCAACGAAATGCCGTTGCCAATCCCCCGCGACGTGACCTGCTCGCCGAGCCACATCAGGAACATCGTGCCGCCGGTGAGGGTGATCACTGTCGAAATACGAAAGAAAAGGCCGGGATCGCTGATGACATTGCCTGCCCCCTCCAAGCCAATCGCAATGCCATACGATTGAAAGGCGGCCAGCAGCACGGTGAGATACCGTGTGTACTGGTTCATCACCTTGCGGCCCTGTTCGCCTTCCTTTTTAAGCTGCTCGAGCGTCGGCGACACCGTCGTCATCAGCTGGATGATGATCGAAGCCGAGATGTAAGGCATGATGTTCAGCGCAAAGATGGCCATGCGCTGGATGCCGCCGCCGGAGAACATGTTGAACATGCCGAGGATCCCGCCAGCCTGCGACCTGAAGATCTGGTCCCAGGCGTTGGGATCAATGCCGGGCAGCGGAATATAGGTGCCGAAGCGATAGACGAGCAGCGCGCCGAGCGTAAACCAAATGCGCTTCTTGAGCTCCTCAGCCTTCGCAAGGGCGGAGAAATTCAAGTTCGCGGCAAGTTGCTCTGCTGCAGAAACCATTGCTAGCTCCGGTTCCGGCCAGCCGGCGTGGCGGCGCGCCGACCCATATAAGCATCAGGCCGGCTGTTCGCCCGCCTCAGGTGCCGGAGCGAGAATGGCGACTGACCCGCCCACCTTCTCTACCGCGGCAACGGCCGACTTCGACGCTCCCCACACCGAGAACGTCACCTTGGCCTTGATTTCTCCGGCGCCGAGTAACCGCACTCCGGCCTTCGCCTTTCTGAGCACACCGGCCTTGACCAACGCTTCGGCGTCGACCGGAGCCCCGATGTCCAGTTTGCCCGCATCGATGGCCGCCTGGATGGCGCCGAGATTGACCTCGTTGAGACGGCGAGCGAACGCGGTATTCCTGAAGCCCCGCTTTGGCAAGCGGCGGTGCAGCGGCATCTGGCCGCCTTCGAAGCCCTTGATGCGCACGCCCGAGCGGGCGGTCTGGCCCTTTCCGCCTCGTCCTCCGGTCTTACCTGTTCCCGACCCGATCCCGCGGCCAATGCGGGTGCGTTTCTTACGGGCGCCGGGCCGATCAGCCAGCTCGTGCAGCTTCATGGGCTTTCTCCGTCCAGCACGCGAATGAGATGCTTGACCTTGGCCAGCATGCCCCGCGTCTGCGGCGTGTCCGGCACCTCCGCCACCCGACCAATGCGGTTGAGGCCCAAGCCGATCAGGGTCTCGCGTTGACTGTGGTGGCGGCGGATCGCACTGCCGGTCTGCTCAACTTTGATCACTTTGCCCGTCTTGCTCATGGGGATACTCCGCTGCGGCAGCTTAGTCGGCCGCTTGCTCGCTCTCGCCCAGCTCGCGGCGGCGTGCCTGCAATGTCGAAACCTTGAGATTGCGACGCGCGGCGACGGAGCGAGGCGAATCCTGCCGCTTGAGGGCATCGAAAGTGGCACGCACCATGTTGTAGGGGTTGGACGAGCCAAGCGACTTTGCGACGACGTCCTGCATGCCCAACGTCTCAAAGACGGCCCGCATCGGCCCGCCGGCGATGATTCCCGTGCCGGGAGGCGCCGCGCGCAGATACACCTTCCCGGCGCCGTGCCGCCCGGCCACATCGTGGTGCAGCGTGCGCCCCTCGCGCAACGGGACCCGGATCAAACCGCGCTTAGCTGCATCGGTAGCCTTGCGAATGGCCTCCGGCACCTCGCGCGCCTTGCCATGGCCGAAGCCAACACGCCCCTTTTCGTCGCCGACCACGACCAGAGCGGCAAAGCCAAAGCGACGCCCGCCTTTGACGACCTTCGCCACCCGGTTGATGTGCACCAGTTTGTCGGTGAATTCGTTATCGCGTTCCTCGCGTTCGCGGCGATCCCGCGGTTCACGTGCCATGATCTTGTTCCAATCCGTTCTTCGGTGCCACTCGACCCGCCGGGGCCGCCTGCATCAGCTATTCGCGTACGGGACGCTCGTCGTTCAGAAGGTCAGACCGCTCTCACGTGCGGCATCGGCGAGAGCCTTGATCCGGCCGTGATAAAGGTAGCCGCCGCGGTCGAAGACCACCTCTTTGACGCCCTTGGCCACCGCCCGCTCGGCAACGAGCTTTCCCACGACCTTCGCAGCGCCGACATCGGCGCCGCTCTTGAGGCTTGAGCGCACGTCCTTTTCTAACGACGAAGCGCTTGCCAGCGTCTCGCCCTTTCCGTCATCAATCACTTGAGCATAGATGTGCTTCGAGGAGCGAAACACGGTAAGTCGCGCACGGCCGCGCCCTGCACGCCGCACATTGCGCCGCACCTTTGCCGTTCGCCGCAGCGTCCGATCAGCGACCGTGGCCATCACGCGCTCCCATTATTTCTTCTTGCCTTCCTTGCGGAAGATCACCTCGTTTGCGTATTTCACGCCCTTGCCCTTGTAGGGCTCGGGCTTGCGAAAGGAACGGATTTCGGCGGCAACGTGACCGACCTTCTGCCCGTCAATGCCGCTGATCAGGATCTCGGTTGGCCGTGGCGTCGTGATGCTGATGCCTTCCGGAATCGGATAAACGATATCGTGGCTGTAACCGAGCTGGACCTGCAAATTCTTGCCCTGGACCGCCGCACGATAACCGACCCCGGTGATGTCCAACCGCCGCTCGAACCCTTTGGTCACGCCTTCCATGACATTGGCGACGAGCGAGCGATATGTCCCCCACATCGCTCGAGCACGCTTGGTATCGCTGCGCGGATCAACCTTCAGCTCGCTCTTGTCGACCTTGGCCTCGACGTCGTCGTGCAAAACCAGAGAAAGTGCACCTTTAGGGCCCTTCACCTTGACGACTTGCCCCTCCACGCTGGCGCTAACGCCAGCGGGTATGGGAACCGGTTTCTTGCCAACACGAGACATATGCGTGATCCGTTAGAATGTACCAATCAGAATACGGTGCAGAGAACCTCACCACCGACATTATTGTCGCGCGCGTCATGGTCGGCCATCACGCCTTTAGGGGTGGAGAGGATGGCCACGCCGAGTCCGTTGTTGACACGCGGCAGCGCCTTCACCGAGGCGTAAACTCGGCGCCCCGGCTTCGACACGCGGGAAATCTCCCGGATGACCGGAGAGCCGTCGAAATATTTCAGCTCAATCTCGAGCTCCTTGCGGCCATTTGAGTGCTCAACCGCAGCGTAGTCGCGGATGAAGCCCTCCATCTTCAAGACGTCGAGAACGCTGACGCGCAGGCGAGAAGCAGGACTCGAGACCTTGCTCTTTTTGCGCATCTGCGCGTTGTGAATGCGCGCGATCATATCGCCGAGAGGATCGATCATCGTTCGGCCTCCTCACCAGCTCGACTTCACCAAGCCGGGAATAAGACCGCGCGAGCCCAGCTCTCGCAGTGCGATGCGCGACAGCTTGTGCTTGCGATAATAGCCCCGCGGCCGCCCCGACATTTCGCAGCGGTTGCGGATGCGGGTTGCCGACGAGTTACGCGGCAGCTCAGCAAGCTTCAAGGTAGCCGCAAAGCGCTCTTCCATCGGCTTTTCCTTGTCGCGCGCAATCGCCTTCAGGCGCCCGCGACGACCCGAGTAGCTCTTTGCGAGCCGCCGCCTGCGATTATTCTTCTCGATTGAGCTCTTCTTCGCCATCAATGTCTCCTGGCTTTCCGCGTTTGAGGGGCGCCCTCACTGCCGGAATGGGAAATTAAACGCGCTCAACAGCGCACGCGCTTCCTTGTCCGATTTCGCATTTGTGCAAACAGTCACGTCCATTCCCCAGATATCGGCGGCCTTGTCGTAGTCGATCTCCGGAAAAATAATGTGCTCCTTGATGCCGATCGTATAGTTGCCGCCTCCGTCGAAGCTTTTCGGCGACAGCCCGCGAAAGTCACGGACCCGCGGCAGCGCGATAGTGATGAGGCGGTCGAGAAACTCGTACATGCGGGATTTGCGCAGCGTCACCTTGCAGCCGATCGGCTGGCCATCGCGCACCTTGAAGGTGGCGATCGACTTGCGCGCCTTGGTGATCACGGCCTTCTGACCGGCGATGAGGGTCAGATCGTTTGCCGCGTTCTCCACTTTGCGACGGTCATTCACGCCTTCGCCGATACCCATATTGAGGACGACTTTCTCAATGACGGGTACCTGCATCGCGTTCTTGTAGCCAAACTCTTCCGCCAACTGCTTGCGCACCACCTCGTCAAAATGTTTCCGCAGGCGCGGCGTGACCTGCTCCTCCGGTGCCGGCGTTTCCGCAGCCTCGGCAGCAGCTGCTTGATCGCTCTTGGTGGCGCGCGCGGCCGCCCTGTTGTCGGTCTTCTCAGCTTTTTCCGGCTTGTCCCCCTTGTCAGCCTTTTTCTGCGCCGGCGAAGCCGCCTTCTTCTCGGCCTTGTCGCCCTTGCCAGGACGCGCCGCTTTCTCGCCCTTCTCTGCCTTGCCGCCCTTACCTTTGCTTTCGCTATCAGCCATCGATCTCGACTCCCGAGCGCTTGGCAAACCGCACCTTCCGGCGACCGTCGCCTTCACCCACGAACTTGAACCCTACGCGCGTCGGCTTGCCGTCCTTGGGATCGGCAAGCGCCAGATTGGACAGGTGCACGGTTGCTTCCTTCGAAATGATGCCGCCGTCCTGCTGTGCCGTCTGCTTCTGATGGCGCTTGACGAGATTGACACCGCGCACGAGTGCGCGATCTGCCTCCGGGCGCACCTCGATGACCTCACCTGTGCGGCCCTTGTCGCGGCCGGTGAGCACGATCACTTTGTCGCCTTTGCGAATTCTCGCCGCCATCACAACACCTCCGGGGCGAGCGAAATGATCTTCATGTGGTTCTTGGCACGCAGCTCGCGTGGGACCGGGCCGAAGATGCGCGTGCCCACCGGCTCCATCTGCGGGTTGATCAAGACAGCGGCATTACGGTCGAAACGAATGACCGATCCGTCCGCTCGCTTGATGTCCTTGGCAAGTCGCACCACGACCGCCTTCATGACCTCGCCTTTCTTCACACGGCCGCGCGGGATGGCCTCCTTGACCGACACGACGATGATGTCGCCGATGGTCGCGTATTTGCGCTTGGAACCGCCGAGGACTTTGATGCACATGACGCGCCGAGCACCGGAGTTGTCGGCCACGTCGAGGTTGGTCTGCATCTGGATCATGAGGGCACCATCGTTTGTCCGCTGCGCGCAGATCGCGCTATACGACGTTCTTCTTCTCGCCGCGGATCACTTCCCAACGCTTCAGCTTGGAGAGCGGCCGGCGCTCCTCAATCCACACGACGTCATTGACGTGATACTCGTTCGTCTCATCGTGGGCGTAGTATTTTTTTGTACTGCGCACGGTCTTCTTCATCGCTGGATGCGTGAAGCGTCGCTCCACCCGCACCACGATGGTTTTGTCTTGCTTGTCGCTCACGACAACGCCCTGCAGCATGCGCTTCGGCATTTTCCGTCTACTCCGCCTTCGAGCTCGCGCCGCGCTTCCGATCGGCCGCAGACTTGCCTTGCGCGCCCGTCTCTGCTGCCCGCTTCTGTATCGCTATCGTCTTCATCCGCGCTATGTCGCGCCGAACCTGACGTACCCGCGCGGTATTCTCCAGCTGGCCGGTGGCCCGCTGAAAACGCAGGTTGAAGCGCTCCTTCTTCAACTTGAGCACTTCATCGTCGAGTTGATCGACGGTCATGCTGCGAAGGTCTTCGGCCTTCATGCTCGTTCTCCAGCTATTCCGCGATCCGCTCGACGAAGCGCGTTTTGATCGGTAGCTTGGCAGCAGCGAGTGTCAGCGCCTCGCGCGCCAAGGGGGCCGCGACACCATCGATCTCGAACAGAATGCGCCCGGGTTTAACGCGGGTGACCCAGAACTCGGGCGCACCCTTGCCGGATCCCATCCGCACTTCGAGCGGCTTTTTCGACACGGGCACGTCCGGATAGACCCTGATCCAAACCCGGCCGGCACGCTTCATATGTCTCGTCAAAGCACGCCGAGCAGCTTCGATCTGACGCGCCGTCACCCTTTCCGGCTCCAAGGCTTTCAGCCCAAATTGGCCGAATGCGAGATGGGCGCCGGATGTCGCAAGGCCTTTGATGCGTCCTTTATGCGCCTTGCGAAACTTGGTGCGCGTCGGTTGCAGCATAGCTTAAATTCCTTATTGGCTCCCGGGCGCGCGCATTCAGGCTGCGTCACGGCGCGGGCGACCCGCTTCGCCTTCGGCCATGCGCTTGTCCTGCGCCATAGGGTCATGCTCCATGATCTCTCCTTTGAAGATCCAGACCTTCACCCCGCAGGTGCCGTAGGTGGTGAAGGCCGTGGCGACGCCGTAGTCGACATCGGCGCGCAGCGTATGCAGCGGGACTCGACCTTCCCGATACCATTCCATGCGCGCGATCTCAGCCCCGCCCAGTCGGCCCGAACAGTTGATGCGGATCCCGCCGGCGCCCAACCGCATTGCCGACTGCACCGCACGCTTCATGGCGCGGCGGAACGCCACCCGGCGCTCCAGCTGTTGTGCAATCGACTCGGCGACGAGCTGCGCATCGAGCTCGGGCTTCCTGATCTCGACGATGTTGATTACAACATCGGACTTGGTGAGCTTGGTAACCTTTTTGCGCAGCTTTTCGATGTCGGCGCCCTTCTTGCCGATGACGACGCCCGGCCGCGCCGACTGCACGGTGACGCGGCACTTCTTATGCGGTCGCTCGATGACGATCTTTGAGACCGCCGCCTGTTTGAGATCCTTCATCAGCTCGCGCCGGATCTTCATGTCCTCATGCAGGAGCTGCCCGTATTCGTTCTTGCCGGAATACCAGCGTGAATCCCAGGTACGGTTGATCCCGAGCCGCAAGCCCGTCGGATTGACCTTCTGACCCATTCTTTGCTCCTCAGGACGCCATCGCCTCGACCTCACGCACCACGATGGTGAGGTTGGCGAACGGCTTGAAAATGCGCCCCATGCGGCCGCGGCCGCGCGGGTGAAAGCGCTTGATTACGATAGCCTTGCCCACATGCGCTTCGGCGACGATCAGGTCGTCAACATCGAGCTCATGATTGTTCTCGGCGTTGGCAATGGCGGACTCCAGGCACTTGCGAACATCGCGGGCAATCCGCTTGCGCGAGAATTCAAGATCGGCAAGCGCCGCCGCAACCTTCTTGCCGCGGATTAATTGCGCAACGAGGTTGAGCTTCTGCGGACTGACGCGCAGCATGCGCGCCACCGCCTTGGCTTCGTTGTCGGAAAGTGTGCGATCGCGCGCTTTCTTGCCCATGGCCCAATCCTTAGCTCTGGCCGCCCGCCGCGGGAGCAGCAGCCCCGCTAGAGGCGCCGCCACTCGGTCCTGAAGACCGCTTCGCTTTGCGATCGGACGAATGGCCGTAGAAAACGCGGGTTGGCGCGAACTCACCGAACTTGTGACCCACCATCTCCTCGGTCACCAGCACCGGGATATGCTTCTGACCATTGTAGACGCCGAAGGTCAGCCCTACGAATTGCGGCAAGATGGTAGAGCGGCGGCTCCAGATTCTGATCAGCTCGTGACGGCCGGACGCGCGCGATGTCTCCGCTTTCTTCAGCAGATAGCCATCGACGAACGGGCCCTTCCAAATCGAACGCGCCATATGATGCTTCCTCGGTCTATGACTTCTTGCGCGCGTGACGACTCGAAATGATGAATCGCTGCGTCGCCTTGTTATTGCGCGTCTTCTTGCCTCGCGGTGGCGATCCCCAGGGCGAGGTCCACTGCTTGCCGCCATTGGTGCGTCCACCATGCGGATGGTCGACGGGGTTCATCGAGATGCCGCGGTTATGCGGCATGCGGCCCATCCAGCGCTTGCGGCCGGCCTTGCCGATGGTGATGTTCATGTGGTCCGGATTGGACATCGCGCCTACTGTCGCCATACAGCGGCCGTGCACCAGCCGCTGCTCGCCGGAGTTGAGGCGGAGGATCACATAGTCACCGTCGCGGCCGACGATCTGGGCGTAGGTGCCCGCTGAGCGTGCGATCTGCCCGCCCTTGCCGATCTTGATCTCGACGTTGTGCACAATGGTCCCGATCGGGATGTTACCGGCCGGCATGGCGTTGCCAGGCTTCACATCGACGTGGTCGCCGGCAACAACGGTGTCTCCCTCGGCCAGTCGTTGGGGCGCCAGGATGTAAGCGAGCTCGCCATCCTGGTACTTGAGCAACGCGATGAAACCGGTCCGGTTGGGGTCGTATTCAATCCGTTCGACCTTGGCCGCCACGCCGTGCTTGCGACGCTTGAAGTCAATCGTGCGATACGACTGTTTGTGCCCACCGCCGCGGAAGCGCAGCGTGATCCGCCCTGTGTTGTTGCGTCCGCCGCTGGAATGTTTGCCTTCGGTCAGCGTCTTCACCGGCGCGCCACGATAAAGCCCGCTGCGATCAACCAGCACCAGCTGGCGCTGGCTCGGCGTGACGGGATTGTAGGATTTCAGTGCCATTGTCTCGGCTCCGCTCAGAGGCCCGTTGTCACGTCTATGCGGTGACCTTCCTCCAACGTCACGATCGCGCGCTTCACCTCCGATTGCTCGCCAATCGTGCCCTTGAACGCTTTCACTTTGCCCTTGCGGATATGCGTGTTCACGCTCTTGACCTTGACGTCGAACAGCTTTTCAACCGCCTCCTTGATTTGCGGCTTGGTCGCGCGCTTGGGCACCCTAAACATGACTTGGTTGTGCTCGGAGGCGGTAGTCGCCTTCTCAGTGATGATCGGCGCAATGATCAAGTCGTAGTGACGCGGATCGGTGGTGGTCATTTGAATCGCGCCTCCAGGGCGTCGAGGGCTGCCTTGGTCAGCACCAGTGTCGTGCGCCGCAGGATGTCATAGACGTTCATGCCCTGAACCGGCAGCACGTCGATGTTGGGAATGTTGCGAGCGGCGCGCGCGAAATTGGCGTCAACCGCAGAGCCGTCGATGATCAGCGCGCTGCTGAGCCCAAGGTTCGCTAGATTCTGCTGCAACGACTTTGTCTTGGCATCATTGATGCTGGCATTGTCGAGCACGATGATGTCGCCATCCTTCGCCTTGGCTGACAAGGCATGCTTCAACGCGAGGATGCGGACTTTTTTCGGCAAGTCATGAGCGTGGCTGCGCGGGGTCGGACCGAACGAGCGGCCGCCGCCGCGGAAAAGATTCACCCGAGCGGAGCCGTGGCGAGCCGAACCGGTGCCCTTCTGCCGATACATCTTCTTTCCAGTACGATGAATCTCGGCGCGATTCTTCACGTCATGGGTGCCGCGCTGACGCTTGGCGAGCTGCCAGCGGACGTAGCGGTGCAAGATGTCGGCGCGCGGCACCAGTCCGAAGATCGCCTCTGGCAGATCGATCGAGCCGGATTCGGTACCGTCGAGCGAGCGGATTTTCAGTTCCACTTCATGTCCCCTCTTGCTCGGGGGCCGAGGCTTGCACCTCCGCCGGGGCAGCGGCATCGGCTGCTTCGGCGAGCCTGAACTTGCCCGGCTTCGGGGCTGCCTCAGGCAACTTTTTCTTCACCGCGTCACGCAGCGTGATCCAGCCGCCTTTCGCCCCAGGCACGGCACCCTCGACATACACAAGGCCGCGCTCCACATCGGTCTGCACCACCTTCAAGTTGAGGGTGGTGACGCGCTCGACACCGAGATGTCCAGCCATCTTCTTGTTCTTGAATGTCTTGCCGGGGTCCTGACGACCGCCGGTCGATCCGTGCGACCGATGCGAGATCGAGACGCCGTGGGAGGCGCGAAGTCCGGCAAAATTCCACCGTTTCATTGGACCGGCAAAACCTTTGCCGATCGAGGTCCCGGTCACGTCAACAAATTGACCAGGCATGAAGTGATCGGCGGTGATCTCCGCGCCGACTGGAATGAGATCGGTTTCCTCGACCCGGAACTCAACGAGCTTGCGCTTGGGCTCAACTTTGGCCACGGCGAAATGCCCGCGGTCGGCCTTGGTCAAAGTGTTGGGCTTGCGCGTGCCCGAGCCAAGCTGCAAGGCAACGTAGCCGTTCTTGTCCTTCGTGCGATGGGCAATCACCTGGCAATTGCCAAGGCGAAGCACGGTCACAGGCACATGCTCGCCACCGTCGGTAAAGACGCGGGTCATCCCGAGCTTCTGTGCGATCACCCCGGAGCGCATATTTTGCCTCTGCTTCCCTGGCCTGTTTACCGGATTACAGCTTGATCTCGACGTCGACGCCGGCAGCAAGATCAAGCTTCATCAATGCGTCGACCGTTTGCGGCGTCGGATCGACAATGTCGAGCAGGCGCTTGTGGGTACGCATCTCGAACTGCTCACGGCTTTTCTTATCGACGTGCGGCGAGCGGTTGACCGTGAATTTCTCGATGCGCGTCGGCAATGGGATCGGCCCCCGCACCTGTGCGCCTGTGCGCTTCGCGGTGGCGACGATCTCGCGCGTCGACGAGTCGAGGATGCGATGGTCGAACGCCTTCAGCCGGATGCGGATATTCTGACCGTTCATGCTTTTCCATATGACGGACGACAGAAGGTGACGGCGCGCGTCACCTTAGCCTGTCGCTCGTCCCCATCTGTCCCTGGTGCGTCTTTGTCTCGCTCGTCCATTCAGTCTCTGATCGGTCACTCTGTGATCGACACGACGACGCCGGCGCCGACCGTCTTGCCGCCCTCGCGGATGGCGAAACGCTGCTTCTCCTCCATCGCAATCGGCGTGATCAGCTCGACGTCCATCGCCGCATTGTCCCCCGGCATGATCATTTCCGTACCCGCCGGCAACGTCACGTGACCCGTCACGTCCGTGGTGCGGAAATAAAACTGCGGACGGTAGTTGTTGAAGAACGGCGTGTGCCGGCCCCCCTCCTCCTTGGTCAGAATGTAGGCTTCCGCCTTGAACTTCTTGTGCGGCTTCACCGAGCCCGGCTTGCACAAAACCTGCCCACGCTCCACCGCCTCCTTGTCGATGCCGCGCAGCAGGCATCCCACATTGTCCCCCGCCACCCCCTCGTCGAGCAGCTTGCGGAACATCTCCACCCCGGTCACCACCGACTTCTGCGTGTCGCGCAACCCGACAATCTCAACGTCCTCGCCAACCTTGATCTTGCCGCGCTCAATCCGCCCGGTC
>JBJMTV010000016.1:0-347843 GCA_045811525.1 Xanthobacteraceae bacterium
CTGAACACGATGGTGGACCAGCTCCGGTCGTTCGCAGGCGAGGTGACGCGCGTGGCGCGCGAGGTCGGCACCGAAGGCCGGCTCGGCGGACAGGCCGTCGTGCCCGGAGTGTCCGGCACCTGGAAGGACCTCACCGACAACGTCAACCTGCTCGCCGCCAATCTCACCACGCAGGTGCGCAATATCGCCGAGGTCACGACGGCCGTGGCGCGCGGCGATCTCTCGCGCAAGATCACGGTCGACGTGAAGGGCGAAATTCTCGAGCTCAAGAACACCATCAATACCATGGTGGACCAGCTCAATGCGTTCGCTTCCGAGGTGACGCGCGTGGCGCGCGAGGTCGGAACCGAAGGCCGGCTCGGCGGACAGGCCGAGGTGCCGGGCGTCGCCGGTACCTGGAAGGACCTCACCGACACCGTCAACGTCATGGCCGCCAATTTGACCGAGCAGGTGCGCGGCATCGTCAAAGTGGTGACCGCGGTCGCCAACGGCGACCTCAAGCAGAACCTGACCGTGAAGTCGAAAGGCGAGGTCGCGGCGCTCGCCGAAACCATCAACAACATGACCGACACGCTCGCCATCTTCGCCGATCAGGTGACCAGCGTGGCGCGCGAGGTGGGCGTTGAGGGCCGGCTCGGCGGCCAGGCCAACGTGCCGGGCGCCGCCGGTACCTGGAAGGACCTGACCGGCAACGTCAACCTGCTGGCGGCGAACCTGACCACGCAGGTGCGCGCCATTGCCGAGGTGGCAACGGCCGTGACCAAGGGTGATCTGACCCGTTCCATCCAGGTCGACGCACGCGGCGAGGTGGCCGAGCTCAAAGACAACATCAACACGATGATCGACAACCTGCGGCTTACCACAGACCGCAATACCGAGCAGGATTGGCTCAAGACCAACTTGGCCAAGTTCACCAACATGCTGCAAGGGCAGCGCGACCTCACCACGGTCGGCCGGCTGCTCCTCACCGAGCTGACACCGCTCGTCAATGCGCAGCAGGGCGTCATCTACCAGGTCACCGGCGATGATTGGCCGACGCTGCACCTCCTCTCCGCCTACGCCGACCACGGCGTGAGCGGACACCCCGAGCAGCTGCACATCGGCGAGGGATTGATCGGGCAGTGTGCTGCGGATAAGCGGCGCGTCCTGCTCACCGAGATGCCGCCCGAGGCGGTGCCGATCGGCTCCGCACTGTTCAAAGCCGTGCCGCGCAACGTGGTGGTGCTGCCGGTGCTGTTCGAAAGTCAGGTCAAGGCTGTGATCGAGCTCGCCTCGCTCAGCGACTTCACCAAGCTGCAGATGACCTTCCTCGAGCAGCTCACCACGAATATCGGCATCGTGCTCAACAGCATCGAGGCGACGATGCAGACGGAAGGCCTGCTGAAACAATCGCAGCAGCTCGCCGGGGAGCTCCAGGCGCAGCAGCGCGAGCTGCAGCAAACGAATGAGCAGCTCGAGCAGAAGGCCCAGCAGCTCGCGGAACGCAATGTCGAGGTGGAGCGCAAGAACCAGGAGATCGAGCAGGCACGCCGCGCGCTCGAGGAAAAGGCGACCGAGCTTGCGCTCACCTCGAAGTACAAGTCCGAGTTCCTCGCCAACATGTCACACGAGCTGCGCACGCCCCTGAATTCGATCCTCATCCTGGGCCAGCAGCTATCGGACAATCCGGACGGCAATCTCACCGCCAAACAGGTCGACTTCGCCCGCACCATTCACGGCGCGGGTACCGATCTCCTCAACCTGATCAGCGACATCCTCGACCTTTCAAAGATCGAATCCGGAACAGTGACGGTGGATGCTGAGGAAATCGTCTTCTCCAACCTGGTCGATATGGTTGCGCGGCCATTCCGCCACGAGGCGGACACACGCGGGCTGTCGTTCGAGGTCAGCATCGATCCTTCTCTCGAGCGCAGCATAACAACGGACTCGAAACGCCTGCAGCAGGTGCTCAAGAACTTGCTGTCGAACGCATTCAAGTTCACCGCCCAAGGCGGCGTTCGGCTCAAGGTCTCTGCGACGGAACAGGGCTGGAGCACGGATCATCCCGTGCTCAAGCAAGCCCCTTCCGTCGTTGCCTTCGAGGTGTCGGATACGGGCATCGGCATTCCCCCTGAGAAGCAGAAGGTCATTTTCGAGGCATTCATGCAGGCCGACGCGAGCACCAGCCGCAAATACGGCGGGACCGGCCTCGGACTGGCAATCAGCCGCGAGCTGTCGAACTTGCTCGGTGGTGAAATCCAACTGCGCAGCGCGCCGAGTGTCGGCAGCACCTTCACCCTGTACCTGCCGCTGAGATATGTCGGCCCGGCAACAGCACCGAGGCCGGCGGCGCCGGCCAGGCTGACGATGGCGCACGTACAGACCATGCAGGCTGTCGCCGAGCGGCCGGTTGAGCCCATCGCTGACGACCGCTTTGCCATTGAGCCTGGCGATTCGATCCTGCTGATTGTCGAGGACGATCCGTCCTACGCCCGCATCATGGTCGATGGCGCGCGCGAGAAGGGCTTCAAGGTTCTGGTGGCGATGCGCGGGGCCGAGGCGCTCGACCTCGCCAAGCAGTATCAGCCCACGGCTGTGTCGCTCGACGTATTCCTGCCCGACATGCTGGGCTGGACGGTGCTGAGCCAGCTCAAGCAGAACCCGCTGACGCGCCACATTCCGGTGCAGATCATAACGATGGACGAGGACCGGCAGCACGGGTTGGCCCGCGGCGCGTTCTCCTTCGTGACCAAGCCCACGTCCACGGATGGCGTCAAATCAGCGCTGGCCCGCATCAAGGAATACGCCCAGCCCCGCCGCAAACGCCTGCTGGTCGTCGAGGACGACAGGGTCGAGCAGATGAGCATCTCCGAGCTTCTCGGACACGATGACATCGAGATTGTCGCGGCAGGAACGGGCTCAGAAGCATTGGACCTGCTGCGGCGCGAGCCTTGCGATTGCGTCGTGCTCGATCTGCGGCTTCCCGACATGACCGGATTTGAAGTGCTGGAGCGGCTGCGCGCGGACGCGGACCTCTCCGAGGTACCGGTTGTCGTGTTCACCGGTCGCGAGTTGTCCGCGGAGGAGGACGCCCAATTGCACACGATGGCGCGCAGCATCGTGGTGAAGGGTGTTGAATCCCCGGAGCGTCTGCTCGACGAGACGGCGTTGTTCCTGCATCGGGTGGTTACCGATCTACCGCCTGAGAAGCAACGCATGCTGGAACGTCTGAACAGCTCCGACGACGACCTGGTCGGACGCACCGTGCTGCTGGTCGACGACGATGCGCGCAACATCTTCGCCCTTTCGAGCGTCCTCGAGCGGCGTGGGATGCGGGTGCTCACCGCGACCACGGGCAATGAGGCCATCGCACTGGTCGAATCAACGCCAGATCTGGCAATCGTATTGATGGATATCATGATGCCGGAGATGGACGGCTATCAAACCATGCAAGTGATCCGCGAGAAGCCGACATCGCGACGATTGCCCATTGTTGCCTTGACCGCCAAGGCGATGAAGGGAGACCGCGAAAAGTGTCTGGAGGCCGGCGCGTCCGACTATCTCGCCAAGCCGGTCAATACCGAACAGCTGCTTTCAGCTCTGCGGATGTGGCTCCACCGGTAGACCGACCGGTGGAGGCGGCTAACTTTTCTTGAAGGTGCGCGTGCTGTCATGGCAACTTTACAGTCAACTGGTTCGGCACGCGCGCTGAAGCGGAGACGGGAAATGGCCTCCGACGATCGGGTGAATATTCTGCTGGTCGATGACCAGCCCGGCAAGCTGATGAGCTACGAGGCCATTCTCTCGGAGCTCGGCGAAAATCTACTCAAGGCGGCTTCCGCGCGCGAGGCCCTGGAGCAGCTGCTCAAGCACGACATCGCCGTGATCCTGGTCGACGTCTGCATGCCGGAGCTGGATGGATTCCAGCTCGCCGCCATGATCCGTGAGCACCCGCGCTTCCAGCAAACGGCAATCATCTTCATTTCCGCCATTCACCTCACGGATGTGGACCGGCTTCGCGCCTACGAGATGGGCGCCGTCGACTACGTACCGGTGCCGGTCATTCCCGAGGTGCTGCGGGCCAAGGTGCGCATTTTTTCCGAGCTCTATCGCAAAACGCGGCAGCTCGAGCAGCTCAATCGGGAGCTCGAACGCCGTGTTGCCGAGCGCACGCAGGAGCTGGAAGCCTCGACCGTTCGCCTGCTCCAGAGCGAGGAGCGACGCAGCCTCGCGCTCGCGGCGGGACAGATGGGATCCTGGGAATGGGATCCGGTCAGAGGCGAGTTCACTTGGGATGACGGGCAATACCGGATCTTTGGCGTCGACTCGGCCAGCTTCACAGTCACAGTAGAGAACATTCGGGAGCTGATTCATCCCGATGACTGGAAGCACCTGCAGAACGCGATGAAGCCTGCGGCGCAAGATACCCCATCGTTTCAGGCGGAATATCGCGTCCGACGTCCCAACGGCGAGCTGCGCTGGTGCATCGGGACTGCCGTGACGAGCCCAGATAGCGCCGACAACACAGTCCGCGTCAGTGGCGTCACGGTTGATATCACCGAGCGCAAAGAAGCCGAAGAGCGTCAGGCGCTGCTCGCACGCGAGGTCGACCACCGGGCGCGAAACGCGCTGGCGCTGGTACAATCAATCGTGCGCCTGACCCGCGCCGACGACATCAAATCCTATATTGCCGCGGTCGACGGCCGTATAGCCTCGCTCTCGCGCGCGCACACTCTGTTGGCGCAGAGCCGCTGGCAGGGTGCGGAGCTGTCGCGCCTGGTCGAGGAGGAGCTCGCGCCCTATCGCCGGCGCGACAACGATCCGATCTCGACGACAGGTCCCGACATCTCGCTGGAGCCGCGCACCGCCCAGACGTTGGCGCTCGCCTTGCACGAGCTTTCCACCAACGCGGCAAAATATGGTGGCTTGTCCGTGCTGACGGGTCAGGTGCGCCTGACCTGGGAGCTGGAGCCGGAATGGCTCATGCTGCACTGGGTGGAGAACGGGGGTCCGCCAACGCGACCTCCTGCAACACCGGGCTTCGGCATCAGGGTGATCAGCAGCAGCATCGAACGCCAGCTCGAGGGCGAAGTGAAGTTCGATTGGAGTCCCGCAGGCCTGCACTGCACGCTTGCGGTGCCGCGCACCGACAAAATCGAGCCGGTGACGCGATCAAGCATCCCGGCGCGGGCGCCCACTGATGAGAATCCGTTGCTGCCGCTCTGCCTCGCCACCGGGAACCGCATTCTACTCGTTGAGGACGAGATCCTTGTGGCGATGATGATGCGCGACATCCTGACCGAGCTTGGGTTCTCCGTGGTCGGGCCCTTCGGACGGCTTGCCGAGGCCATGGTCGCGGCGGTGCATGAGGAAATCGACGGCGGCATCATTGATGTGAATTTGGGGGGTGATTTCATCTATCCCGTTGCTGACGTCTTGGTCGCGCGCGAGATTCCGTTCGTGTTCGTGACCGGCTATGGCGTGGAAAGCATTGATCCGCGCTTCGGCTATGTACCCATTATCAAGAAGCCGGTGCAGCGACAGGCCTTGCAGCGCATTTTCACGCAGGAGGCCGCGGGCGAGGCCAAAATGCCCGCGCGCCGCACCGGGTCGGAGCGCCTGCGCCGCGCGGCATCGGCGCTCTAACGCCGCAGCAGTGGCCGCCGCGAACGTTGCCCATTGGAGCGGCGCACTGCCCAGCATCCCGGCAGCTGATGGGCACCAAGCCTAGATTCGCGAACATTATCAGTGGCCAGCGGCTGGCATAATCTTTGCTGCTCTGCACCATAGGTCCGGCCGGTTGAGCGCTCGCCGGCCCTTTGGGTATGCGGGTAAGCAAGGATGGCCGGCGACTTCAATCCGGAACAGAAACGCTATTTGGAAGGGTTCGTCGCCGGACTGCAGATCGCCAGGGGAGCCCGTGCGGCTGCTGCCGGAGCGGCGCCCGCCGCAACGCCCGCATCTTCCGTGCCGGCGGGCCCGGACGCCGACCACCTGCGCGCCCAGGATCGTGTTCTCGAAGCCGGCGGCAAGCTGTCCGAGCAAGAGAAGGTGAAACGCGAGCTGCATCCCTTCGACGCTTACGGGCGGCTCAAGGCGCAAGCGGCTGGCAACGAGTATCCCAAGCCGGCAGATAACTTCCGGTGGCGCTTTTTTGGTCTGTTCTATGTGGCACCCAACCAGAATTCCTACATGTGCCGGCTGCGCATGCCCAACGGCATCCTCGCGCACTGGCAGCTCGCCGGAATTGCCGATCTCGCCCGGCGCTACGGCGGCGGCTATGCGCATGTGACCACCCGGGCCAACCTGCAGGTCCGCGAAATTCAGGCAGCCAACTGCGTGGCAATGCTCGAGGCTATCCAGGATCTCGGGCTGTGCTCACGCGGATCCGGGGCCGACAACATCCGCAATGTCACGGGTTCCCCCACCGCGGGCATTGACCCGCAGGAGCTCCTCGACACCCGCCCCTACGCGCGCGACTGGCACTTTCACATTCTCAATGAGCGAGCGCTCTACGGGCTGCCGCGCAAGTTCAATGTCGCCTTCGACGGTGGCGGCCTCATTCCGGTGCTCGAGGATACCAACGACATTGGCTTCCAGGCGGTGCGCGTCTCTGAGGGGTTCGCCGTCGAGGCGGGCGTATGGTTCCGCCTGGTCCTGGGAGGCATCACCGGTCACAAGGATTTTGCCCGCGACACCGGCGTGGTCGTCCGACCGTCAGAGGCCACCAAGGTCGCCGATGCGATCGTGCGGGTGTTCATCGACCAAGGTGATCGCACCGACCGCAACAAGGCACGCCTGAAATACGTGATCGATCGGCTGGGCATCGACAGAATGCTGACGCTGGTCGAGGAGAAACTCGGCCGCACGCTCGACCGCGTGGAAAGCGCCGCGCTCGCCGCACGTCCAGCCGTCGACCGGACCGCGCATGTCGGCGTGCACCGGCAGAAGCAGGCAGACCTCAGCTGGATTGGAGTGGTGCTGCCGGTTGGCAAGCTCACGGTCGAGCAGATGCACGGCTTGGCCGCAATCGCGCGCGATCTTGGGGATGGAGATATCCGCCTCACGGTCTGGCAGAACCTCATCCTCTCGGGAATTCCGTCATCCGAGTTGGGGCGTGCGCAGGAGCGCATCGGCGCCCTGGGGCTTTCCACGAACGCCAGCTCCATTCGCGCAGGCCTCATCGCTTGCACCGGTAACGTTGGATGCAAGTTCGCGGCCGCCGATACCAAAGGACATGCGGAGGCAATCGCCCGCTGGTGTGAGACCCGGCTGGCGCTCGACGGTCCCATCAACATCCATCTCACTGGCTGTCATCACTCGTGCGCGCAGCACTACATCGCCGATATCGGGCTCCTCGCCTGCAAAGTGCAGACCTCGGAAGCCGATGATCCCGTCGAGGGCTATCACATCCACGTGGGCGGCGCCTTCGGTTCTGCAGCCGCGCTGGCGCGAGAGATTTATCGGGACGTGAAGGCCGAGGATGCGCCGGGGGTGATCGAGCGCATGCTGAGATGCTATCTCGCGCACCGCAGCACACCGCAGGAAAGCTTCCTGGAATTTGTCCGCCGGTTCGAGAGGGATGACCTGCGCACCATGATCGACCAGGTGGCGCAATGACCATCTCTGCGCCAATGCGTCTGCCCACTCTAATCCCGGAGAGCGCGCCCTTTTCCCCCGAGCAACGCGTCTGGCTGAATGGATTGTTTGCTGGACTGTTGGCGCTCGATCACAGCGTGACCCCGCTGTCGCTTGAGGAAGCGGCAGCCTTGCTCCCGGGCAATCTCGGACTTGCCGTACCGCAGGGTCGAAGCGACGCCGAGGACGACGGCGCACCATGGCACGACCCAGCGATGCCGTTAAGCGATCGGCTGAAGCTCGCCGAACACCGCCCGCTGCGCCGCCGGATGATGGCGGCCATGGGCCAACAGGACTGCGGTCAATGCGGTTACAACTGTCAAGATTACTCCGAAGCCATCTTCTCGGGAAAAGAGGAGCGGCTCAATCTCTGCGTACCAGGTGGCAAAGAGACCACTCGGGCGCTCAAAGCCCTGCACCAGGAGCTCGGATCCGCGGCAGCGCCGGCAATCACACTGCCCGCGATCCCCATGCATGTCGTTGTTACGGCTGCACCGGAAACTGCGCTTGGCCCTTCGCGCGACCGCCCGGCCGTCGCCCGTTTTCTTTCGCGCACCCGCCTCAATAAGCCGGGCTCACACAAGGAGACCTGGCATGTCGAGCTCGACCTTTCCGACAGCCGCATCGAATATGCTGTCGGCAATGCGTTGGGGGTTTTCCCGAGAAATGATCCAGCGCTCGCTGAGGCCGTGCTGGCTGCGATCGATGCGCCGGCCGAGTTTGCCGTTGGCGAGCGTTGTCTGCGCGATGTCCTGATTGAGGATGTCTCGCTCGGCATCGTCCCTGACACCCTATTTCAACTGTTCTCCTACATCACCGGGGGCGAGCGCCGGCAAAAAGCGAAAGCGCTCGCCGCCGGGGAAGACCCACACGGCGACGCGGCGGAGCTTGACGTGCTCGGGGCAATTCAAACCTTTGCCGGGACGCGGCCTGATCCCGAAGCTTTCGTCGAGGCACTCGAGCCGCTGCAGCCACGCCTTTACTCGATTGCTTCGTCGCCCAGAGTGGCCGAAGACCGTGTCGCGTTGTGCGTGGATGCAGTGCGCTATGAAATCGAGGGCCGCGGCCGCCTCGGCGTCGCCTCAACATTTCTGGGGCAACGCGCGCAACCCGGCGACGGCATCAAGGTCTATGTGCAGAAAGCGCCTCATTTCGCTCTGCCCGGTGACGCGTCGCTGCCCATTGTCATGATTGGCCCGGGCACTGGAATTGCGCCGTTTCGAGCCTTTCTGTACGAGCGCATGGCCGCCAAGGCGCCGGGCCGCAACTGGCTCTTTTTCGGACATCAGCATCGCAATCAGGATTTCTTTTACGAGGATGAGCTCGCGGGGATGAAGGCCGCTGGCGTGCTCACCAGGCTTTCGCTGGCCTGGTCCCGCGATGGAGATGAGAAGTTTTACGTCCAGGACCGCATGCGCGAGGTGGGCCGCGATCTCTGGGCATGGCTCGCGGACGGCGCCCATATATACGTGTGCGGCGACGCCAAGCGGATGGCGCGCGATGTTGAGCGCACCATGGTAGATATTGTGGCGCAGTATGGTGCCCGGACCATCGAGGAAGCGATTGCCTTTGTCGCCAATCTCAAGAAGAGCGGACGCTATCAGCAGGACGTCTATTGATGCAGTCAAGTGAGCGCCACCCCACGGAAGATCGCACCTTGCGGATGGGGACGCTGGCGCAGCTGCCGGTTTTCTTGAAGCTTGCCGACACACGGGCCGTCGTTGCCGGGGACGGCACGTCGGTCGCATGGAAGGCTGAGCTCCTCGCCGCCGCCGGAGCGAGGGTCGACGTGTTCGCGCCGCAGCCTGGCCCGGAACTGCTTGCGCTCGCGGCCCAGCCGCCGGGCGGTACAATCACTCTGCACAGCAGGCCATGGTGCAGCGACGATCTCGTTGGTGCCCGCATCGCCGTCCTCGGGTGTGACGATGATGGTGAAGCCGAACGTTTTGTCGCAGCCGCGCGTACCGCCGGTGTGCCGGTAAACGTGATCGACAAGCCAGCGCATTGCGACTTCTCCTTCGGCGCAATCGTCAACCGCTCCCCCCTGGTGATCGGCATCTCCACGGACGGAGCCGCGCCGGTCCTCGCGCAAGTCATCCGCGGTCGGCTCGAAGCCATGATCCCGCGCGGGTTTGCGCGCTGGGCTGATGCGGCGCGGCGGTGGCGCAGGGCGTTGCGGGCGCGCGGCCTCTCGTCTGCCGCGCGGCGACGGTTCTGGCGTCTGTTCGCGCGGCTCGCCGAAACCAAGGTCAGCCGCGAGCCGCAAGAGTCTGATTTCGAGCGTCTGATCGCGGACGCCGGCCCCGAGCGTGCGGCCGAGAGCCAAGGTAGCGTTACCCTCGTAGGTGCCGGCCCTGGTGATCCGGAGCTTCTCACCTTGCAGGGACTGCGCGCCCTGCAGGGTGCCGACGTGATCCTCATCGATGATCTCGTGGCGCCGGAGCTTCTCGATTTCGCCCGCCGCGAGGCAAAGAAGATGCTGGTGGGAAAGACGGGCGCCGCGCCGTCGTGCAAACAGGACGAGATCAATGCCTTGATGGTGAAGCTCGCGAAGGGCGGCCGGCGCGTGGTGCGGCTCAAGGGCGGCGATCCGATGATCTTCGCCCGGGCGAGCGAGGAGATTGCGGCTTGCCGGGCGGCTGGAATTGCCGTCGAGATCGTGCCGGGAATCACTGCCGCGCAGGCGGTTGCAGCAAGGGTCCAGGTTCCGCTCACGCAACGTGGCGGTGCCCGGCGCCTGCAATACATTTCCGGACACATGGAAGAGGCCCGCTTGCCCGATGATATCGACTGGCGCAGCCTCGCCGATCCGGCCACCACGACTGTGGTCTACATGCCAAAACGCACACTCAGCGAATTGACGGCGCGTGCCGTGACGGCCGGACTTGCGCCGGAAACCCCTGCTGTCGCGGTCGCCGCCGCTACCCGGCCGGAGGAGACGGTGATTACCGGAACGGTGGCGACGATTGCGGCGCGGCTCGCCGAAAGCCGTCCCAATGGGCCGGTGTCGGTGTTCATTGGCCGTTTGTTTGGCGAGGTCGCAGTGGCGCCAGACAGCGACACTATTCCTGAAAAGCTTCCTCGCGTTTGCTGCGAATAGCCGGCAACGCCACGACAGCGCAGAGCAACAGTGCCGCAATCAGCAGGCCCAGACTGATCGGCCGTTGCGCGAAGATCATCGGATCGCCGCCGGAGATGCGCATCGCCCGGCGCAGATTTTCCTCCATCAGCGGTCCGAGCACGAAGCCCAGGATAAGCGGCGCCGGCTCGCATTCGAGCCGGGTGAAGACGTAGCCGACGAGGCCGAAAAAAGCAGCCATCAGCACGGCCGCCGCACTGTTGCCGACGGTATAGACGCCAATGCCGCAGAACAGAAGAATCGCAAGGTAGAGAAAACGATAGGGCACCTTGAGCAGCTGCACCCACATGCCGATCAGCGGCAGGTTGATGATGACAAGCATCAGGTTGCCGATCCACATGCTCGCAATCATGCCCCAGAACATCTGCGGCCGCTCGCTCATGATCTGCGGACCTGGTTGGATGCCGTGAATGGTGAGGGCGCCGATCATGAGGGCCATCACAGCATTGCCGGGAATGCCAAGGGTGAGCATGGGAATGAAAGAGGTTTGCGCACCGGCATTGTTGGCCGCTTCCGGCGCAGCGACGCCCTCGACCGCACCATGGCCGAAGGATCGAGGGTTGCGCGTCGTCTTCTTTTCGAGCGCGTAAGCTGCGAACGAGCTCAAGGTTGCGCCGCCGCCTGGAAGCACGCCCAAAACCGAGCCCAGCGCCGTTCCGCGCAACACCGCCGGCCATGAGCGGTCGAAGTCCTCGCGAGTCGGCCACAACCGGCTGATCGTCTGCGGCATCACCGACCGCTCGTCCTGCGGCCGCGCCAGGTTGGTGATAATCTCGCCGATCCCAAAAAGCCCGATCGCCAGCGTGGCAACATCGATCCCGTCGGTCAACTCGGTAATGCCAAACGTAAAGCGGGTGCCGCCGGTATTGCCGTCAGTGCCCACCAGGCCAATGAGCAATCCGAGAATGATCATGGCGATTGCCTTGATCACAGAGCCATGCGCCAGCACGACTGCAGCAATCAGGCCGAGCACCATGAGCGAGAAATATTCCGGTGCGCCAAACGACTGGCCAATCCTGGCGAGCGGAGGAGCGAGCGTGGCTATCAGCGCCGTGGCGACGCAGCCGGCAAAGAACGAGGCCAGCGCGGCGACCGCCAGCGCCGCCCCGGCGCGGCCCTGTCGCGCCATCTGATGACCGTCGATGCAGGTCACCACCGAGGAGGTCTCACCCGGTAGATTAACCAGGATGGCGGTGGTGGAGCCGCCGTATTGCGCGCCGTAGAAGATGCCAGCAAGCATGATCAATCCCGAGGTGGGCTCGAGATGGAAGGTGAGCGGCAGCAGCATGGCAATGGTCGCGATCGGCCCAATTCCAGGTAGCACGCCAATGAGCGTGCCGACCATCGCACCCACCAGCGCGAAGAACAGGTTCGGCAGAGTCAGAGCGACGTTGAAGCCGGTCGCGAGATTGTCGATCAGCTCCATCTACCACTCCGGCCAATCCGGGATCGTCAGCCCTAGTCCGATAATGAAGATGCCCCAGCAGAGCGCGATGAGGATTACGGCTGCCAGAGCAGTCTCGAGCGGCCGCAGCGCGCGCGAGGCGACCGAGCCTGTGGCGATCAGGAGCGCGATCGACACGACGAGGCCGAGCCGCTCGAGCGCGAGCGCGAAGATAACCAGGCTTGCCGTTACAAAAAATGCAGCCCGCAACGCCCCTGTCCTGCGCGGCTCGCGGGCGCGTTGCAGATCGACCGAGCGCAGCCCCTGCACGAGCACGAGAAGGCCAAGACCGAGCAGAATCCAGCACAGCAGGCGCGGCACATACCCGGTGCCCATTCGCAGCGCGCTGCCAATCGGATAGTTGCGTGAGAGGAAGAGCGCGAAGGCCGCAACCGCGGCGAACGTCAGCCCGGCAAGCACATCTTTGCACGAGGCCAAGCGCAGCAGGAGCTCCCATCTGCCCAATCGCCGCGGGGCCTGCTGGGGCTCGGTCGTCATGACGTCATCCGCCCAATCTCACGAGCTGCGCGGCGGGATCACCGGCAACAAAAGATAAGATGGCTTGTCCCCGCCGGCATGGACCGTATTCGTGCCCGCGTTGTAATCGGCGTGATAATGCATGTAGGAGGCGCTTCCGACCCCGTCGCGCGGCTGTACATCAAGCCTGATGCGGTGCCCTTTCTTGAAGACCATGGAGGTCGGCCAGATCTCGACCTCCACGCGCACGATCTCACCGGGTGAAAGATAAAGCCGCCGTTGGTGCCTGTGATAGGGCCTATAGGGTAACGACAGTTGGGGATCGAGCTCGCGATGCGAGACGCGCAGCCAGCCCTTGGCCACCGGCACCGGGGTGCCCTGCTGACCCGTCTCCAGCACTTCGTTGCCGGCACCATCAAAGTTGCGCAAGGTGAGGAAAATATCCATGTCCTCGGTCGAGCTTTCCACCCACAATACTGCCGCGAGCGGACCGGTGATCTCGATGTCGTCCGGCAGGGGCGCCGTCTCAAGCGCCACCCCCATGCCCGGCTTAATACCTCCGCCCATCACCTGCGATGATGCTGCCGAGGTCGAGCCCATGGAGCCGAGGCTCGTGGCGGCGTAGCTGCGTGCGCTTGGCGTCTGCGGGGTCGCATCGACCAGTGCTCCTGCTTCAGGGGCCGGCGACGAAAGATCAAAAAACAGCTTCGTCCACCGCGTGCGCGCCAGCGGCCACTCGTGCTCATGGCGCCATTCGAAGACGTCGCGGCCTGAGCGGATGGCGAGCTTCACCGGTGCCTCCTCCATTACGCCATTCTCGATCCCCTTGAGCCAATGATCAAAGAAGCGCAGCTGATCGCGCCGCCCATCCTCGCTGTAGAACGGATGCACATGCGTGCCGGCATGAATGCGAAGCTTCTTGTGGGGAGAGGCCGCCCGCACAAAAGCTTCGGTATTGCCGCGCAAGTGCAACGCCATGCCGGACCAGTTGCCGACGGTGAGCATCGGCAACGTGATCTTTTCCCACTGCGCTTGCGCGCCCCTGAACGCACCGCTGTCGAGACTGTTGGCAAGCCAGAAATGCAGCGTGTTGACCTGCCAGGCGTTCGGCTGATCGCGCGAGGCGCGGCCGACCACGTGATGCATGAGATGGGCGACGTACCAGTTCGGCATGAACAGGCTGAGAATTCCGCCGTGGAACAACGCATCGCGATAGAGATCGGCGAATCCTTCCCAGGGGATGATGGCCTTGAGTGAAGGCGGCTGGTGGTTGGCCACGAACCATTGGTTGATTGCATAATAGGAAATGCCGGACAGTCCGGCATTGCCGTTGCACCAGGGCTGCGCCGCCGCCCATTCAATGGCATCATAAAAGTCAATGGACTCGGCAAGCGACCACGGCTCGCATTGTCCCGGCGACTTGCCGCTGCCGCGCGCGTCAACGCGTACCGCGGCGTAACCCTTGGGAACCCACCATTGCGGGTTCACGGTTTCCCAGTTCATCAGCGGATTGGGCTCCTCCTCAAGCGTGTCGGGAGGAATCCAGAGCTTATCCTTCTGGTAAGGACCCAAATTCAAGATCGCGGGAAACCTGCCGTCAGCGTCGGGCCGGAAGACATCAGCGCGCAGCCGAGCACCGCCGCGCATCGGCACCTCGACGTCCTTCTCGGTCAGGATGGCATGGATCGACGGAGCGGGAGCGGGTTCCGTCTTCATGCCTGCGCCCCCCATGCCTGCATCCGTCCATGCATGCATCGCTTCATGCACGCGGCCTTTGGCGCTGACCTCGCGCCGCGCCCCTCAGTTATCCGGCAACTCGACCTTCAGGTCCTCGGTCAGCTTCTTCCAGTAGGCGTTCTCAGCCAAGCTCCAAGCTGCGGCGGCGTCGAGCGACGCATCTGGCACGGCCTTGATCATCTGCTTCTTGAATGCACTCTCGACCGCCTCGGAGCGAAGGGCCTGCAGCGTTGCCGCATGCAGCGTGTGAAGGACGTCGATCGGGGTGGCAGCGGGAGCATAGAGCGCCGACCAGAGGCCCTTCCCGGTCAGGTATCCGAGCTCCTTGAGCGTTGGCACGTCCGGGTATTCCGGCATGCGTGCGTCCGCCATCACGGCAAGTGCACGCACCTGTCCTCCCCTGATCACGCCGCCGGAGCTCGCCGCGTTCACCAGCGCCACATGCGCGTCGCCTGTGACAAGATCATTGGTGATTGCCGCGCCTCCACCCTTGTTGGGCAGGTGCAGCATGGTGATGCCCGCCCATTTCGCAAAGGCCTCGGTGTCATAATGATTGTTGCTGCCGATGCCGACGCTGGCATAGCGCACCTTGCCCGGATTGCTCTTCGCGTAAGCGATGAACTCCGCGTAATTCTTGGGGGGAAAGTCTCTGGTCGTGGCGGCGAGCACGAGCGGTACCTCGCTCAAGCGCGTCACCATGCGCACGTCCTTGTCGTAATCGATCTTGAATTTCTTCCGATAGATGATCGGCGTCAGCACATTGGTCCCGGGATTTCCGATCTGCAGCGTGTAGCCATCCGGGTGCGAACGCGCCATCTCCTCAATGGCAATGATGCCGAACGCTCCCGGCTTGTTCTCGATGACGACCGGCTGTCCCAGAATAGGCCGCATGTGCTCACCGACAATGCGAATGACAATGTCAGTCGCGCTTCCTGGCCCGAACGGGACCTCCACCTTGATCGGCTTCGAGGGAAATTTATCCTGGGCTATGGCGGATGCACCGCCAGTCGCGAGAGCGACCACGCACAACATCACCATGCCTAGCCGCTTCATGCCGTACTCCGTGTTGCGCAACAGGGGTTATTCGGTAAGGTCGACCTTCACCTCGGCAACAATCTTGCGCCAGCTCGCAAGCTCGTCGTTCAACCAGACCTGCGCTTCCTCGAGCGACGCGCTCGGCTTGACGCTGACGAGTTGTTTGCTGAAGGCCTCCTGCAGTTGCGGCACCTTCGACGCCTCGACAATGCCCTGAAACAAGGTGGCAAGAACGTCTTTCGGTATGTTGGCGGACGCGAGCATGCTCTGCCAATGCAGCGTGCCGACGCCGGGATAGCCCGCTTCGGCTAGCGTGGGAACGTCGGGATAGTCGGGGAGCCGCTGCTCAGCGATGACCGCGATCGGCCGGAGCTTCCCGGCCCTGATCATCGAGGCCGAGCTCGCCGCATTAATGAAGGCGGCCTGCGCGTCCCCGACCACAAGATCGTTGATCATCCCGGCCGCGCCCGTCTTATTGGGGATATGCAGCATCTCGACCCCGGCGCGTCGTGCTAACACCTCGGCGTCATAATGGGGGAAGCTGCCCACACCCGCGCTGGTGTAGCGCAGCTTGCCCGGATTCTTTTTGGCGTAAGCGACCAGCTCGGCGACCG
Organism: Xanthobacteraceae bacterium; assembly: GCA_045811525.1. Classification (GTDB taxonomy): domain Bacteria; phylum Pseudomonadota; class Alphaproteobacteria; order Rhizobiales; family Xanthobacteraceae; genus VAZQ01. The sequence goes on from JBJMTV010000016.1 coordinate 16,064, forward strand.
TTTTAACGTCGAAATTCGCGGTGGTTGTGATCAGGAATGAGGGATAGATCGCCAAGCGCGACACTGACCTGACGTCGCGCTCAAAATTGATCGAGAACTTCTTTTTGTAGAGAACGGGCGTGATGGCATTCGTCGTCACATTGCCGACCAGCAGCGTGTAGCCGTCCGGCTTGGCGCGAGCCATCTCCTCGATCGCCAGGATTCCGAACGCTCCGGGCTTGCTTTCGACGACGAACTGCTGACCCAGAATCTGCCGCAACTGTTCGCCGAACAGCCGAGCCGTGATGTCGGTCGCTCCCCCGGGCGCATAGGGCACGATCACCTTTACCGGCTTGGCCGGGTATTTGTCTTGCGCCCGCGCGGCCATCGGCGAGAGGCCGAGACAGAACAGTGTTACGCCGAGGACAATCCGTTTCATCGCGATACTCCGCTCCATGCTGCTGAGCGACCAGGCCGAGCTGCTTACGCCTTCACGCCATGCAGGCTATGGGAGGCATCTTTCACGGTGAAAAAGACCACATCAGCATCGGGGGTAGCCTTGCCTGAATGAACCACATTCGAGGGGATATAGACGACCGATCCGGGGTTCGCGTCGACATTCTTGCCGCCGACCGTGGCGCGAAAGGTGCCCTCGAGCACATAAATCCACTGCTCATTCGGGTGAGAGTGTGGCTCAGCACCGGTACCAGCGGGCATCCGCATCAATCCGACAATCATGCGGTCTCCCTCGACGCATGCGCCGTTTGCAGTCGAGTAGTCCGGCCCACCAAGAATGTGGTTGACCTTCGCAAGATCGAAGACGTATTCGCCGTCACCGGCGCGGGTAGCGCCCGGTGTGCGTGCTTGGTGCTGCGCCATCTCTTGTCCTCCGGCCATCCCGTTCACGCAAAGGCGCGGGCGGAGGCTCCCGCACCGAGCAGTGCCTGGGCTCGCCCGCCCAGGATATCGGCCTGCGCGGCTGCCGGTACCGGCAGGCCGCGAACCTGCAGCACCCCGTCCGTCATCCCCATGTCGTAGGGATAATCGCTGCCCAGCAACACGCGATCGGCACCCGCGTCCCCCACCAGGAATTCGAGGACATCCTTCGAGTGAACAATGGTGTCGAAATAGAAGCGCTTGAGCGAGTCGGTGGGCGGCTTCTTGAGCTTGCGCTTGGGCTCCTGACGGACATGCCAGCCGTGGATGAAGCGGCCGGCCTGGTAGGGAACGAATCCGCCGCCATGGGCAAGGCAAATTTTTAGCGTGGGGTGACGCTCGAGAACCCCGCTGAATACGAGGCAGGCGGCAGCGATTGTCGTGTCGAGAGGATTGCCGATCAGATTGCCGAGATAATACGAGGAGAGTCGGTCGGCGCCGGCGACATTGATGGGATGCAGCAGGATGAAGGCGCCGAGCTCCGCCGCTGTCGCCCACACCGGCTCGAGATCGGGGTCATCCAGATTTTTGCCGGCGATATTCGAACCGATATGGGCGCCGCGCAGTCCGAGCGCGGTCATCGCGTGGCGAAGCTCCTCTGCGGCGAGCTTAGGCGCCTGCATTGGCAGGGTGGCAATGCCGAGGAAGCGCTCCGGGCGCGCCTTCACCAGCTTGGCGAGCTGCTCGTTTTGGATACGCGCGAAGGACGCCGCCACCGCCGGTGGTTGTCCATAGAGAAACGTCTGCGGCGTATTTGACAGGACCTGAACATCCACCTTGGAGGCCGCCATGTCCTGCAGACGACGCTCGAGATCCCAGCCGCCGCGGGGAAAATGCGGGTAGACGCCACCGGCCACATCCAGCGTGCCGAACTGATCGCCGATATCGGAGAGCTTGGGCGCGACCTTCGGGGCCTCGCGTTGCAGCAGCCGGATCGTCTCCTCCGTGAGAATATGAGCGTGTACGTCGATGGTCGGTACGGCCATTGCTGATGAGATCCACTGCTCGATCTGAGAGCCCGACGGGCGCGGCGCAGCTTAGTCGATCCGATGCGCCAGATCGAGTAGCCGCCGGGTCCTGGTTTGCTGCTAAACTGTTGCCGGCTGTCCATCAGAACCTGGAGAATGCGATTGCTCGACCAAACCGCGTCGCTGCGGCGAACCAATGCGAAAGAGGGCCGGCACCGCGATCTTCAAGCGCATATCGCCGAGCTCGACGCGCGCGGCCTGCTCATTCGCATTGACCGCCCGATCAACAAGGATACCGAGCTGCACCCCCTCGTGCGCTGGCAGTTTCTGGGCGGGGTGCCCGAGGAGAAGCGCCGTGCCTTCCTGTTTTCACAGGTGATCGATGGGAAGGGGCGCCGCTACGATTTCCCGGTCATTGTCGGAGCGCTCGCGGCCTCGCCGGAAATCTATGCCATTGGCATGGGCCAGCCCGTGCCCGAGATCGGCGCTGCCTGGATGCGCGCCATTGCCAATCCGATAGCTCCGGTTGAGGTCACGGCGCCAGCCTGCCAGGAGGTCGTGCTCACGGGCGCCGACCTCAAGGCTCCCGGCGGGCTGATGCACCTGCCAGTCCCGGTGTCCACGCCGGGCTTCGATTCGGCGCCCTACCTGACGGCAACACTCTGCATCACCCGCGACCCGGAAACCGGCATTCAGAACTTCGGCACCTATCGGGCTGCCCTCAAGGCATCCGACCGTCTGGTGGTGCGCATGGTCGCGCGTGAGGCAAGTGGTGCCGGCGGGTATCTGCACTGGCTGAAGTATCGCGAGCGGGGCGAGCTGATGCCCATCGCCATTGTCGTCGGTTGTTCGCCGGTGGTGATGTTTACCGGGCCGCAGAAGCTCGCCATCGACATGGACGAGATGGGCGTCGCCGGCGCCCTGGCCGGCCTTCCCATCGAAATGGCGAAGGCCGTGACCATCGATCTCCAAGTGCCTGCGGCATCGGAAATCGTCATCGAGGGCTTGATCGATCCCAGCCGGCTCGAGCCGGAGGCGCCGTTCGGGGAAAGCAACGGCTATGTCGCACTCGAGGGCTACAACATGCCCATGCAGGTCACTGCTATCACGCATAGAAAGAATCCGGTTTTCGCGTCGATTATCAGCCAGGTCACACCGAGCGAATCGAGCGTCATCAAGAAGGTCGCTTACGAGCCGCTGTTCCTCAATCACTTGCGCGAGCAGCTCGGCATCAAGGGCGTGCGCCGCGTAGTGATGCATGAGCGGCTCACCAACCTGCGCCCCGTCATTTTCCTGCAGCTTGGCGATGGCATGCCCCGCAGCGAGGTATGGCGGGCGCTGCATGGTGCCGCTACGTTGCAGTCGAACTGCGGCAAGATCGTCATTGCCGTGAGCGAGGACATCGAGCCCTCCAGCATGGATGCGGTGCTCTGGTCGCTCGCCTACCGCACCAACCCGGTCGAGGACGTGCATCTCGTCCCACACCGCGGTGGAGTGCAGGGTGCGCAATACGGACCCAAAACGTCTGATTCTGGGATGCTGGTCGACGCCACGCGAAAGTATCCCATGGCTCCGCTGGCCCTGCCGAGCCGGGAGCACATGGAGCACGCGCGAGCGCTATGGGAGGAGCTCGGCCTTCATCCGCTCAAGGTCGAGGCACCATGGCACGGATACAGCCTGGGCGACTGGAGCGACCGCTGGGAGACCTTTGCGCGCCGCGCAACAGCGGGCGATTGGGAGGCGACGGGACGCGAGACGCTCGCGCTTCAGCGCGGCGGGCTGACGCCGGAGACGCCCGTGCGGCTCGGCAAAGGGAATGGCACCTCCGACTGATCGGCTCCGGTCGCGCGGGTCGTCGCCAGGCTATTCGCATGGCGGCCGAGCCGTGTTGCACAACTCGGATGACGTGAACAGCGATTCTCAAACTCGTTCGTCCTCGACGCGGCTGCGCAAAATGCCGATGCCGGAAATCTCCACCTCGAGCACGTCGCCCGGTTGCATCCACAATGGCGGATTGCGGCGGTGGCCCACGCCTTCCGGCGTTCCCGTTGCAATAACATCGCCCGGAGCGAGAGCGGTGAAATCGGAGCAAAAGGCAATGATCTGCGGGACCGAATAGATCAACAGATCAGTCCCCGATTTCTGGACCTCCCGTCCATTGAGCCGGGTCGTGAGCGTGAGTGTGGTGGGATCCGTGATTTCCTCGGAGGTGACGATCCACGGGCCGAGTGGACCAGTTCCCGGAAAATTCTTGCCCGACGTAACCGAGAATTTCTGATAGTCGCGCACGCTGCCGTCCACGAAGCACGTGTAGCCCGCGACGTGCTCGAGTGCCCGTTCCAGCGGAATGTGGCGCCCGCCCCGCCCGATCACAACCGCAAGCTCTCCTTCGAAGTCGAAGTGCTGCGACACGGTTGGCCGAACGAGCTCTCCTTCATGCCCAACCAGGGTGTTGGCGAGCCGAATGAACATGCTTGGCTGCTTCGGCAGCTCGCGGCCGGTCTCCGCCGCATGTGAGCGATAATTGATGCCGGCGCAGAGGATCTTCTCTGGATTTGTAATCGGCGGCAGCCATTGCACATGCTCGAGCCTCAAGTCCGGCTTGGCTTGCTTGGCCATGGTCCGCAGTTCAGGCAGGGCATTCGCGGCCAAAGCCTCGCGCAGGCTCGGATAGCGGCTGCCCGCCCCTTCACTCAGGGTGACCAGTCCGGCCTCGGTCACTGCCCCAAAACACGACCTTCCGTTGGCCAGGTAGCTTGCCAGCCTCATGCTAAAGCTCCCCCAGCCGTGCCGCCTGTCTGCAACACCAGCCTAGTGTCCCGATTCCGAAGTTCGCATTGTCGTGCGGCACCGTAGTTTGGCGAACTTCGGAATCGAAGGACACTAGCAAACTATGGGTTCTAGTGTGGCTTTGGTTCAGAAGTCCGCATGACGAACTTGCGGCAAGAATGATGCGGACTTCTGAACCGCCACACTAGACGTAGATTGGCACAAACAAGTCTTCGATTGGAATGGCGGCCTTGATCAGCGACTGCTCGGCCATGTAGCGCACAAGCGCCTGCAATGTGGGTCGGTTCGGCTCAATGCCGTACGGCCACGGATCACCGCCAAACACCGCATCGATGACATCGAGCTCGGCCGGGAGCCCTGGCATCATGTAGCGCAGCGCCCCCACATTGCGCATCTTGCGAAGCGCAATGTTCTTGGCGTCATCCATGGCATTGAACAAACTGGTGGCAATAAAGGGATGCTTCTCGTAGACGTCGCGACGCATCGCAACAAGGTGCATGATCGGAAAGACGCGCGTGCGCCGGTAGGAGTCGAGCTCCACGGCATAGAAATCAGGAAAAAGCCGCACCACGTCGTCGCTGGTGCGCAGGGCGTCGGGGAGACCGCTTCCCAGGATAGCTTGGATGTCGCCGCGGACGAGCAGCTCGCTCAGCGAGAGCCCCGACCGATTCTGCTCGATCGAGATCGGTTTGAGCAGCGGTGGCGCTGCCGGGCTGCCGTGTGCCTCGGGACTGTTGGTCGCCCCCTGTACCCAATGCACACCGGAGAGATCAACCCCGTATTCGTCCTGCAGCAGTCCGCGCGCAAATACCGCCGCAGTCTGCGTGTATAGCGGCACACCGATGCGCTTGCCTTCCAGGTCCTTCGGCGCCTTGACCCATTTGCGATTGACGGTGATGAAGCCGTGCCGGAAGACGCGCGAGGGAAAAACGGGCAAGGCTACCAGCTCGGTGCGGCCTGACGCGAAACGACTGAAGGTCTCGCTGCTCGACATCTCACAGGCGTCGAACTCGAGGTTTTTGCCCATGCGGTCGAAAATCTCACGCGGATCATCGATCGCGAGAAAGTTAAGGTCGATTCCTTCAGCCTTGGCCTCACCGCTAAAGAGCGGCACCATGCGGTCATATAGGCCACAGGCGAACGTGATAGGCAGCTTGGGCATAAGCTTCTCTCCCGCCACCGCGTGCTCCCCGAAGGAGCGCCGGGTGCTGTTGACCCTCACCGGAGTAAACTGTCGATTTTCCCCGTGACCTTATCATGAGCCAGAAACCGCAAACGGGGAAGGATTCACCCCCTATGACGGCGCAATTCACCGCGCACCTGCGCAGCTTGCTGGTCCCCGGCGCGGCATTGTTGCTGCCGGGCGTCAGCAACGCCTTGGCTGCGCGCGTCGTTGCCGATCTTGGCTTCGCGGCGGCCTACGTCACGGGTGCGGGGATCGCCAACAGCTTTCTCGGCATGCCCGACAGCGGGCTCGTCACGGCGACCGAGCTCAGCGAGCATGTGGCCGCGATCCGCGATGTATTCCCGGGTCCGCTGGTGGTCGACATGGATACGGGTTTCGGGAATGCGCTCAACACAAGACGCTGCGTCCGCTCGTTGGAGCGAGCGGGAGCCAATGCGTTGCAGATCGAGGATCAGGTTTTTCCCAAGCGATGTGGTCACTTCAGCGGCAAGGAAGTGATCCCCGCAGAAGAGATGACCGGCAAGATCAAAGCTGCGGTTGACGCTCGCTACGACGATGACCTGCTCATTATCGCCCGTACCGATGCCATTGCTACCGATGGTTTCGAGGCCGCACTCGAGCGTGCAGCTGCCTATCACGCGGCTGGCGCTGATATCACCTTCGTTGAGGCTCCGACGACGCTCGAGCAAATCCGTGAGATCCCGCGCCGGCTGCCGTGGCCGCAACTGATCAACATTGTCGTCGGCGGACGCACGCCGGAATTGCCCAACAAAAAACTCCAGGAGCTCCGTTATGCCGGCGTGATCTACGCCAATGTGGCGCTGCAAGCAGCACTCCTCGGCATGCAGACAGCATTGCGCGAGCTGCAGCGCAGAGGCTCCATGGCGGATGCAAGGGAGCTGGTGATCGACTTCGCCGAGCGCCAGCGGCTGGTGCGCAAGGACGAGCTCGACGCGCTCGAAAGCAAATATGGTTCCAAGGCTTGACCCTTCGTCGTTGACCCTTCGTCCGCAGGTGCTGATCGTCGGTGCCGGACCGGTAGGGCTCGCGCTCGCCGGCGAGCTGGGCTGGCGCGGCATCCCTTGCGTGCTCATCGAGAAGACGGACGGCTCGATTGAACAGCCGAAGATGGACATGGTCGGCCCGCGCACCATGGAGTTCTGCAGGCACTGGGGCATTGCCGAGTGGGTCCGCAAGGCGCCTTATCCTGGAGACTATCCACAGGATTGCGTGTACGTGACCGCGCTCAACGGCTACGAGCTCGGCCGCGAGCGATTTCCACCGCGTGCGCGCGAGAGGTGCCCGCCGCAAAGCCCGCAGAAGCGCGAACGTGTGCCGCAGGATCTGTTCGATCCTGTCCTGCAGCGCTTCGCGCGCTCGTTCCCGCACGTGCAGTTGCGCTATCGCACCGAGCTTACCGGCTTCCAGGAGACGGCAGACGGGGTGATCGCCTCCGTGCGCGATCACCAGACCGGTGAGTCGCACGAGCTACACGCCGCCTATCTCGTCGGCACAGATGGAGGAGCGAGCCTGGTCCGCCAAACGCTGGGGATCAGCATGAGCGGCAATCCGGCGCTCACGTACACGACCAATGTGCTGTTCCGCTGTCCGCAATTTGTATCCTTGCACGACAAAGGCGCGGCTTACCGCTTCATCTTCGTCGGTGACGAAGGCACGTGGCTGACGATCGTCGCCATCAACGGTGCTGACCGGTTCCGCATGTCGATCATTGGGTCGGCTGACAAGGTCGCGCACAGCACAGACGACATTCACGCCGCACTGCGCCGCGCCATGGGTCAAGACTTCGAGTACGAGATCCTCTCCGTCATGCACTGGGTCCGGCGCGAGCTTGTCGCCGACAGCTACGGCGCAGGACGTGTCTTCATCGCCGGGGACGCCGCACATTTGATGTCGCCCACCGGCGGCTTCGGGATGAACACTGGGATCCAGGACGCGGTTGACCTCGGCTGGAAGCTCGCCGCCAGCCTTGACGGTTGGGGCGGGCGTGAGCTCCTGCGTTCCTACGAGCAGGAGCGCCGGCCAGTTGCGGAGCGCAATGTGCGGGAAGCGAGCGCGAATCTTTCGCGCATGACCGCTACACGCGGCAACCGGCCGCCGCCGGAGTTGTTCGAGTCGGGAGCAAGGGGCGATGCCGCCCGCGCGGACTACGGCCGCTGGTTCACCGAGCTGATGCGGCACGAGTGGTTCACCATCGGTATTCACCTTGGTTATCGCTATGACGATTCGCCCATCGTCTGGCCGGACGGCACACCGGCCCCGCCATTGGAGACCGCAACCTATCAGCAGACGGCGCGGCCCGGCGCGCGAGCGCCGCACGCTTGGCTGCCGGACGGCCGCTCGACGCTCGACCTTTTCGGCCGCGGCTTCACATTGCTGCACCTCGCCGGTGAGCCGCCGCGGGATCGGGGATTTCAGGCGGCTGCGCGAGCCATTGGCATGCCACTCGAGATCGTGACGATCGAGTCCGAGGAAATCGCCGAGCTCTACCAGCGCCGGCTCGTGCTGGTGAGGCCTGATGGTCACGTGGCTTGGCGTGGCGACGACGAGCCGGCAGACGTCGCGGCCGTCCTCGACACCGTGCGCGGCGCGCACGCCTGCGCTACTGTGGATGCGGCTTGAATAGCTCCTGGAGTAACCACGCCGCTGCGGAGACGAACATGAACCAGGATATTCGCGCGCCCTATTACGGAGAGCTGGGACGCATGAGTTTCTCGCCGGGTTGGGCGCGGCCTGAGCCGGCGATGTGGCCGGCACCGCGACCCAAGTTCAAGCCCGCGGTCTGGCGCTACGCGTCGGCGCGCGCTGCACTCGACCAAGCGGGAGAGTTCGTGCCGGTTGAGCAGGCGGAGCGGCGCAATCTGATCATGGTCAACCCGATCGCCGGCAACATCTATGCGACCAGCCGCAACATTGTGGCCGCCTATCAGATGGTGAAGGCTGGCGAGAAGGCCCGCTCGCACCGCCACACTGCCGCGGCCCTGCGGCTGGTGGTTGAGGCGAAAGGCGGCACCTATACCGTGGTGGACGGCGCGCGCATCGATATGGCCCCGGGCGACGTGGTGCTGACGCCATCCTGGTGCTGGCACGGCCATGCCAACGAGAGCGACGCGACCAGCTACTGGATCGATTTCCTTGACGTGCCGTTCGTGCAGCACACCGAGGCGATGTTCTTCGAGTCCAATCCCGCGGGGTTCGAGAGCATCAGCCACACGGGACCCTCTGGCTATCGCATCCCGGCGCGGGACGCGTTGGGGCCGGGAAGAGCCAGTAAGGTGGTGGAGATTGCCAAGGACGTGATGCCGACGATCGGCTTAAAGCTGCTGCGGGTTGCGCAAGCAGACCGGCACGACGTGCCCAGGAGCACGGTCAATCACCTCTATGCGGTGATCAGCGGGGAAGCGCGTGTCGCCATCGAAGGAGCGGACGCTGAGCATCTCACCGTCGGGGACGTCATTACCGTGCCCTGCTGGCATGCCCATTCCATCACCGCGGAACAAGATGCAGTGGTCTTCGATGTGAGCGACGAGCCACTCCTGGCGAAGCTCGGGCTGGTGAAGACCGCGTGAACTCTACTGCTTGGCCGGGGGAGTTGCGGACGAGCCCACTCCCTCTTCAGGTGTGACGCCCAGCATGAGCCTCTCTGCCCGTCAGGTCGGGAGCTGATAGATCGGGCTAATGCGGAGCTCGCTCCAACCCGCCGGTTTGCTCGATGAAGCGCGCGATCTCATCGACACCAATTCCGGAGCGCAGATTGCTGAAAACGAACGGGCGCGCGCCACGCATGCGCTTGGAGTCGCGCTCCATGACGGCAAGTGAAGCACCGACATGCGGCGCAAGGTCGACCTTGTTGATGACCAGGAGGTCGGAGCGGGTTATGCCAGGGCCGCCTTTCGAAGGAATCTTGTCGCCCGCGGCAACGTCGATCACATAGATCGTGAGGTCAGCAAGCTCTGGCGAAAACGTCGCGGCAAGGTTGTCTCCGCCGGATTCGATCAACACAAGATCGAGCGCGGGAAACCTCCTGCGCATGTCGTCCACAGCGGCAAGGTTGATCGAGGCGTCCTCGCGAATCGCGGTATGCGGGCATCCGCCCGTCTCCACGCCAGCGATGCGCTCGGGCGGAAGTGCGCCGGATCGCACGAGGTATTCGGCATCCCATTTGGTATAGATGTCGTTGGTGATTGCCGCGATGTCGTAACGATCGCGCAGGGTCTTGCACAACGCGTCCATCAGCGCGGTCTTGCCGGAGCCGACAGGGCCGCCGACGCCGACGCGCAACGGACCATGGGCATTCCGGCTCATGAGCGGAAGAGCCTCGTGTATTGCGTCTCATGGCGCATGCTGGCGATATCGGAGCGGAATGCAGCACTTCCGGCATCCTCGAGTCGCGTAGCGAGCGCACGCGAGGCCGTGGCCCCAACAACCGGCTCGAGCGCAGCAAGCACGCGCTGCCCGTCAGTCTGGCCGAGCGGAATGAGCCGCACGGCGCAGGTAATCAGATTCGCGGTGTACGCCTGCAGATAGGCTGCTGCGAGCACCGGAAGCTCGATGCCATGCGCGGCGCCAGCCGCACCAACCGCGACGGGCAAGGCGAACTCGCGATCCCATGTCTGCGCAACCCAGTCCAGCGCAGCAGCAGGCCAGGCGGCGCGGCAGGTTTCGAAGAAGGCTCGGCCTTGTCCGGTGGTTTCCAGGAGCCGTTCCTTCGAGGGCGCAAGAGCGAGGGCCAGCTCGGCAACCGTTCGCAGAGCGCTCGCATGAGCGGATTGCACAGCGGCGTGCGCGTGCGCGAGGAGCACGGCGTCGCAAAATCCTCCGCCGTCCTCGAGCATGACCGTGAGCCAATGCTCCACAGCTGCGGCATCGTCGATATCGCCTGCCTCTACAGCCCATTCGATGCCGCTCGAATAGGCGAACGACCCAATGGGAAAAGCCGGCGACAGCCATGCCATTAGCCGGTAGAGGGCACCGCCGGCGAGGGCCGCGTCACACGGGCGAGCCGTGATGATGCTGTGCATAGGCGCCTTCTTCAGGATCGAAGGGTGCGTCGAGTGGCCTAAGCCGCGCGCCCAGGCCAAGCAGCATCTCCTCCAGCACATGGTCACGACGGATACGCAGCGTGCTGCCGAGCACTTGCATGTCTACGTGCCGGTTGCCGATGTGCCACGCGAGGCGCGCGAGGTGCTGCGCAGATGTTGCCGTGACCTCGATCAATGTCTCCGCTTTCCCGGCGACACGGATGATGGAGCCATCCTCCAGCACCAGGCCATCACCGTCGTGCAATGTGGTGGCCTGTGGGAGGTCGAGCAGGAATCGGGTGCCTCGCTCAGCTGTCAGCACGATGCGTCGCCGGTGTCGCTCGGCCGCATCAAGCACGACGCGATCGATTATTGCTGGCTCGCTGAACGAGCCGGCACGACAAACGCCCGAAGCGCGGGGCAAAGCTTCAGTCAAAGAATGATCCTTCCCGGTCGGGCCTCAGAACAGAAAGTAGCGCTGGGCCATGGGCAAGACCTCGGCTGGTGCACAGGTGAGAAGCTCGCCATCGGCCCGCACCTCGTAGGTTTCGGGATCGACCTCGATGTGCGGCGTTGCACTGTTGTGCACCATGCTCTTCTTGGAGATCTGGCCGCGCGTGTTCTGCACGGCGAGGAGCTGCTTCTCGGTCCCGAGCTTCTTGCGCAGTCCGCCATCCAGAGCCGCGCTCGATACGAACACCAGGGACGAGGCGGTGAGCGCCTTGCCAAAAGCACCAAACATCGGGCGATAGTGCACCGGCTGCGGCGTGGGGATTGAGGCATTGGGATCACCCATGAGTGCCGCGACGATGGTGCCGCCCTTGATCACGCAATCGGGCTTCACTCCGAAGAATGCCGGTGACCACAGCACCAGGTCTGCAAGCTTGCCTTTCTCGACCGAGCCGATGTGTTTGGCCACCCCATGCGCGATGGCGGGATTGATTGTGTATTTCGCAATGTAACGCTTGGCCCGGGCATTGTCGTTATCCCCCTTCTCCTCGCTCAAGCGGCCGCGCTGCTTCTTCATCTTGTCTGCGGTCTGCCAAGTGCGAATGATCACCTCTCCGAGGCGGCCCATCGCCTGGCTGTCGGAGGACATCATCGAGAGCGCCCCGAGATCGTGCAGGATATCCTCCGCCGCAATTGTCTCCTGGCGAATACGGCTCTCGGCAAAGGCGAGATCCTCGGCGATCGAGGGATCCAGATGGTGGCACACCATCAGCATGTCGAGATGCTCATCGATGGTGTTGCGGGTGAACGGCCGCGTCGGATTGGTCGAGGAAGGCAGCACGTTTTCGAGGCCGGCGACCTTGATGATGTCCGGCGCATGTCCCCCGCCCGCCCCTTCGGTGTGAAAGGCATGAATGGTGCGGCCCTTGAACGCCTTTATGGTGTCCTCGACGAAGCCCGACTCGTTGAGCGTATCGGTGTGGATCATCACCTGCACGTCGTAGTCGTCCGCGACCGACAGGCAGCAGTCGATCGCTGCCGGCGTCGTGCCCCAATCCTCATGCAGCTTGAGAGCACAGGCGCCAGCTTTGATCATCTCCTCGAGTGCAGCCGGCCGCGAGGCATTGCCTTTCCCGGCAAAACCTAGATTGACCGGCAGGCCGTCGGCAGCCTGGATCATGCGGCCGATATGGAAGGGCCCCGGGGTGCACGTCGTGGCGAACGTGCCGTGCGCCGGTCCGGTGCCGCCGCCCAGCATCGAGGTGATACCTGACATCAGCGCTTCTTCGACTTGCTGCGGGCAGATGTAATGGATGTGCGTGTCGAAGCCGCCAGCTGTCAGGATGCGTCCTTCTCCCGCGATCACCTCGGTCCCTGGACCGATCACGATGTCGACTCCCGGCTGAATGTCAGGGTTGCCGGCCTTGCCGATGGCCCCGATGCGGTCGCCCTTGAGGCCGACGTCGGCTTTGACGATGCCCCAATGGTCGAGAATGAGCGCATTGGTGATGACCGTATCGACGGCGCCCTGCTTGTTGGTGAGCTGGCTTTGGCCCATGCCGTCGCGGATCACCTTGCCGCCGCCGAATTTCACCTCCTCGCCGTAATGCGTGAAGTCGTGCTCCACCTCGATGATGATGTCAGTATCGGCAAGCCGGACCCGATCGCCCGTGGTTGGGCCGAACATGTCGGCATAAACAGCGCGCGAGATCCTGGTAGCCATCGTTCAAAGCCTTCCCATCACGTCCTGGCGGAAGCCGTAGATGGTGCGCTTGCCGGCAAACTCCACGAGCCTGACCTCACGGGTTTGCCCCGGCTCGAAACGCACCGCCGTGCCCGCGGCGATATCCAGGCGCATGCCGCGCGCCTTGTCGCGTGGAAATTTAAGGGCCGGATTCGTCTCGAAGAAGTGGTAGTGCGAGCCCACCTGAATGGGCCGGTCACCGCTGTTGGTTACTTCGAGTGTCGTGGTCGCCCGCCCAGCGTTGAGCTCGAGCTCACCGTCAATGATGAACAGCTCGCCTGGAATCATGCCGAGCCCCTGCAAAAGCTTCGTGCACGTTGACGTTCACAGGTCATCGTATCGGCTCGTGCACGGTGACGAGCTTGGTTCCGTCGGGAAAAGTCGCCTCGACCTGGATGTCGCGGATCATCTCCGGGATGCCCTCCATCACTTGCGTGCGTGTGAGCACATGCGCGCCGGCCTCCATGAGGTCCGCGACCATCCTGCCGTCACGCGCTCCCTCGACAATGAAATCGGTGATCAACGCGACAGCCTCCGGATGGTTGAGCTTCACTCCACGCTCCAGCCGGCGGCGCGCAACCATGGCCGCCATGGAGATGAGAAGCTTGTCCTTCTCACGCGGGGTCAGGTTCATGCTTTTTGCCGTGCCTGTTCTCTGGTCCGCTTCAATTCAGCCACAGCCGAGGCAAAGGCGCCTTGCGCAGAGCCGTCAAGAGAGTGATCAAGTCGCGGCGTAATGCGGCGCCAGCTGGCGCACAAAGCCGCGCAACCAAGAACCCGTTCCAGGCAGAGATTCCCACCTCGGCGGCGCACTGTTGCGTGACCTCACGCAGCAGAGCGGCCGTTCCATCATCCGCGGGCGCAGCGAACACGGTGGCGAGTGCGACGTCGCCGCGCGCGACCGCGCGCTGCGCAAGCTTGGCGCCCACCGCACCGTCGAGCCGCATGGCCTCGACGTGCAGCAGCACGCCCCCGCGTCGAATGTTCCAGCGGTCAAACAGGCGGCATTGCTGCACATTCTCGCCCATTCCGGATCGGCCGAGCACGATCGCTTCGGCCATGATCAGCGAGGCATCGCCAGCAAGGTCAACCTCGATGACCCTCTCCATGCGCGCGTTGTCGTAAAGGATGCACTCCTGAGGAAGCCAACTGAGCGCTCCGGCGGCGCCCACCTTCAGCCGGATGGCGAGCTGCGCAGAGGGCCCGCTGCTCCGGTAAATCTTCTCCGCGGCCGCCGAGGTCACGGTGAGCCGGGCGGCAGGCGCAACCTCGACCGCTATCTCGTGCCGATCGCCCCCTGCCACTCCACCGGCGGTGTTCACGATCACCGCTTCGAGCTCCGCCCGCGGCGCGCCAGGACAGCGCACACGTAACGGCCCTTGCTCACGGATGCGGGCACGGCGGGTGAACCCGGCTCGCAGCTCGACCGTGAGCGCAATCAATCCGTGCGCGCGGTTGGCCGCGAATGTCTGCGCTAACGTCTCGCCGGGAACGTATTGCACCCCTCACCACCAGGACTTCGTCACAAGGCCGCCCACCAGGGCGGGTTCAAATCGCCATTGCGCGCTTGAGAACCCGCTCATCCATTGTGTCGCGAGTGCAGGAATAGACGATTGCACCGCGATCCATGACGGCAAAATAGTCGCCAAGCTCGCGGGCAAAATCGAGATATTGCTCGACCAGCACGACGGCGATGCGGCCGAGATTACGCAAATACCCGATCGCACGTCCGATGTCCTTGATGATGGAGGGCTGAATGCCTTCGGTGGGCTCATCCAGCAGCAAGAGCCGCGGGCGCATCACAAGCGCCCTGCCGATCGCCAGCTGCTGTTGCTGGCCACCTGAAAGATCGCCCCCGCGACGCCGCAGCATGTCGCCGAGAACCGGGAAAAGCGAGAACACATCATCGGGGATGTTTCGGTCCTCGCGCCTGAGCGGTGCAAAACCGGTCTTGAGGTTCTCCTCGACCGTGAGCAGTGGAAATATTTCCCGACCCTGCGGCACATAGGCGACCCCGCGCCGGGCGCGCTCACTGGGCTTGAGCCGTGCGATGTCGAAACCGTCGAGCGTAATTGTGCCGCTGCTGATCGGGTACTGCCCGGCGAGTGCGTCGAGCAGGCTTGTCTTGCCCACACCATTACGGCCCAGCACACAGGTGACCTTTCCCGGATGTGCTGTGAGCGACACATTGCGCAGCGCCTGTGCGGCCCCGTAATGAAGGTCGATGGCATTGGCTTCAAGCATGGCTCAGCGCCCCAGATAAACCTCGACAACGCGCTCGTTCTCGGAGACCTGGTCAATGGTGCCCTCCGCCAGCACGGAGCCTTCGTGCAGGCAGGTCACCTTGACCCCAAGCTCGCGCACGAAGGTCATGTCGTGCTCGACGACGACAACAGTACGATCGCGATTGATGTCTTTGAGCAGATCGGCCGTCTGCCGTGTCTCGGCGTCGGTCATCCCGGCTGCGGGCTCATCGACGAGCAGCAGCTTGGGCTCCTGGGCGAGCAGCATGCCGATCTCGAGCCATTGCTTCTGGCCATGCGCCAGCGCTCCGGCCTGCCGGTAGCGGAGCGGCGTCAGTCGGATCCTGTCGAGAATGCCATCAATAAGCGCGGCCTCCTCGCTGGTCTGGCGCCAGAACAGGGTCTTGCGCACGCGTCGATCGCTCTTGAGTGCAAGATCGAGATTGTCCTCGACAGTGTGCATATCGAACACTGTCGGCTTCTGAAACTTGCGGCCAATGCCGAGAAGCGCGATCTCGGCCTCGTCGAGCCGCGACAAATCGTAGGCGCCGTCGAAATAAACCTCTCCGGCATCCGGTCGCGTCTTGCCCGTGACCACTTCCATCATCGTTGTCTTACCTGCACCATTCGGGCCGATGATGGCGCGCATTTCCCCGCGCTCTATCATGAAGGAAAGATTGTTCAGGGCGCGAAACCCATCAAAAGATACCGTCACGCCGTCGAGATAAAGGAGCGCGTTGGTGGTGCGCGGGTCCATGAGTTACTCCGCCGGACGCGGCGCTGCTTCGGGCAGGGGTCCGTCCTGCGGCGTCGCTGCGGCGGCACGCCGCGCGCGCCACTCGCGCCACCAATGATCGACCGTGCCAACTATGCCGCGCGGCAGCAGCAGCGTGACGAGCACAAACAGCCCGCCCAGCACGAACAACCAATAGGGTGCGAGCACCCCGCTGGTGAAATAGGTTTTGCCGTAATTCACCAGCACAGCGCCGAGCACGGCGCCGGTAAGGGTCCCGCGTCCGCCTACCGCAACCCAGATCACCGCCTCGATGGAATTGGCCGGCGAGAATTCACCGGGATTGATGATGCCGACTTGCGGAACGTAAAGCGCTCCCGCGATGCCGGCCATGCAAGCGGAAAGGGTGAACACAAAGAGCTTATAGGCTTCGGCCCGATAGCCGAGAAAGCGCACGCGCGCCTCAGCGTCGCGGATCGCGACCAGCACCTTGCCGAGTTTCGAGCTTACGACAATGCGGCACACCACGAAGCCCAGCATCAGCGCAACTGCCGAGCTTGCGAACAGAACGAGCCGCGTCATGGGCGCCTGCACATTGAAGCCGAGAATATCCTTGAAGTCGGTCAGACCGTTGTTGCCGCCAAATCCAAAATTGTTGCGGAAGAAGCCAAGCATAAGCGCAAAGGTCAGAGCCTGAGTAATAATGGAGAGGTAAACGCCGGTGACGCGACTGCGGAAGGCGAACCAGCCAAACACGAAGGCGAGCACCCCCGGTACGAAGACCACCATGAATGCCGCATAGGCAAAGTGCTGGAAGCCGTACCAGTAGATCGGCAAATCCGGCCAGTTGAGGAACACCATGAAATCCGGCAGCACTGGATGCGCATAGACGCCGCGCGTGCCGATCTGGCGCATCAGGTACATGCCGATGGCATAGCCGCCGAGCGCGAAAAAGGCAGCGTGTCCGAGTGACAGAATTCCGCAATAGCCCCAGACCAGATCAAGGGCCAGCGCCAGCAAGGCGTAGCAGAGATATTTCCCGAACAGCGCAACGAAATAGGACGACAGATGCAACGGGGAGGACGGCGGCAGTAAGCTGAGCACAGGGACGAGAATTGCGATCGCCGCGAGCGTCACGAGAAAGGCAATGGCGCCGCGATCGAGCGCACGGGTGAGAAGGCCGGATCTCATGCTTCGACCGCTCGTCCCTTCAAAGCGAACAGTCCGCGCGGACGCTTCTGGATGAACAGAATGATCAGCACGAGGATGGCGATCTTGCCGAGCACGGCTCCCGCGTAGGGCTCCAGGAACTTGTTGGCGATGCCGAGAGTAAAAGCTCCAACCAGCGTCCCCCACAGATTGCCCACTCCGCCAAACACCACGACCATGAAGGAATCGATGATGTAGCCCTGGCCGAGATTGGGACTGACGTTGTCGATCTGCGACAATGCCACGCCGGCGAGGCCCGCCACTCCGGAGCCCAGGCCGAAGGTCAACGCATCAATCCGCTCGGTGCGGATGCCCATGGAAGCCGCCATCGCCCGGTTCTGGGTCACTGCGCGCATCTCCAGACCCAGCCGAGTAAACCGCAACAGGCCCAACAATCCCATGAAGATCAGCAGTGTGAATACGATGATCCACATCCGATTGTAGGTGATGGTGATCTGCCCGAGGTCAAACGCGCCGCTCATCCAGGAGGGCGTGCCAACGTCTTTGTTGGTCGGACCGAACGTGGTGCGGACCGCCTGCTGCAGGATGAGCGAAAGGCCCCAGGTCGCAAGGAGCGTCTCGAGAGGCCTGCCATAAAGGAAACGGATGATGCCGCGCTCGATGAGGATCCCAACCGCACCGGCAAACGCAAAAGCCAAGGGTATTGCGATAGCGAGGGAATAGCCGAACAGAGCGGGATTTCTCGCTCTGATCACCTCCTGCACCACGAAAGTGGTGTAGGCGCCGAGCATGACCATTTCCCCGTGCGCCATGTTGATCACGCCCATCACCCCGAAGGTGATGGCAAGGCCGATAGCCGCAAGCAGCAGCACGGAGCCGAGCGAAAGGCCGTACCAGGCGTTCTGCAGGGCGGTCCATATTGCGAGGTTATTCTGGATCGAAGCGATGGCGTCGGTGGCAGCCTTCTTCACTGCAGGAGGTGCGGTGTCGGGCAAGCCGCCAAGAAGCGCGAGCGCGTCCTGGTCGCCACGCTGGCGGATGATTGCGATCGCCTCGATCTTGTCGCTCTCATCGCGGTTTTCGAGATAGAGGATGACCGCGGCCCGAGCTTCAA
The DNA here is from genome assembly GCA_045811525.1 of Xanthobacteraceae bacterium. Lineage (GTDB taxonomy): Bacteria > Pseudomonadota > Alphaproteobacteria > Rhizobiales > Xanthobacteraceae > VAZQ01. The sequence continues at coordinate 34,416 of JBJMTV010000016.1, forward strand.
GAAGCGCCCGTTTCACACGCGGGTCGGTCTCCTTGGCAATGGCCTGTTCGAGCGCGGGGAGCGCGTTCGCGTCACGCGATTTTAATACCGACTGGGCGGCTTCCAACCGTTTCGCCGGATCGTTTGCCATCAGCGTGAGGCTGCCGAGGGCCGCTTGCACAATACCGCGCAAGCGGTTGTTCAGCCGCACGGGCGCGAGATCTGCCGGCGCGGTGCCGGCAAACGGCGCTCCGGTCGCGGCGTCGAGCAGTTGCTCGTTGTTGCCCTTGATGAAAACGCCCTTCGCCTCAGCGCTGAAGAACAGACGCCCTTCCTGCAGCGCCGAAATCAAGACCGGCGCAAGCGGATGACCGCTCGCGGCAATTTCGTTCACACCTTCGATGGTCTCGTTAAAGCTGTCGGCAGTGAAGTGTGGAAGGGCATCCTCATAAGGTCCCGCACGACCGCTCGTCGGCAGCACCAGCACAAGGAGGGCAAATGCGCAGACGAGCGCGTTGAAGCGGTCGCGAAGGCCACCCATGGCGAAGTCCCGGCATTTCAAAGCAGGGGCGGCCCAGCCGATGCTTGGCCGGGCCGCCCCTTTTCTTTTTGGCGGTCAGGCCGACCTTATCACGCGCCGCACTTCTTGGTCACCGAGTTATAATTGCCGCACTTGAGCGTGACCCAGTCAGCGATCATGTCCTTCGATCCGGGCAGGAATTTGGACCAGGCGTCGCCGGGCACCAGGCCCTGCGTCTTCCAGACCACATCGAACTGGCCGTCTCCGCGGACCTCGCCGATGAATACCGGCTTGGTGATATGGTGGTTGGGCAGCATGACCGACGTTCCGCCCGTGAGGTTCGGGGCTTCCGTGCCCGGCAATGCGTCAATGACTTTGTCCGGATCGGTGGTCTTTGCCTTTTCGACGGCCTTCACCCACATCTGAAAGCCGATGAAATGCGCTTCCATCGGGTCGTTGGTCACCCGCTTGGGATTCTTGATGAACTCCTTCCAACCGGCGATGAACTTGTCGTTGATCGGAGTTTTGATGGACTGGAAATAATTCCAAGCGGCGAGATGGCCGAGTAACGGCTTCGTATCGATGCCGGCGAGCTCCTCCTCGCCAACCGAGAACGCGACGGACGGGATGTCGGTGGCTTTGACGCCCTGGTTGCCGAGCTCCTTGTAGAACGGGACGTTGGCGTCACCGTTGATGGTGGATACGACCGCCGTCTTCTTGCCCGCAGAGCCGAACTTCTTGATGTCGGAGACGATCGTCTGCCAGTCGGAGTGCCCGAACGGCGTGTAGTTGATCATGATGTCGGAATCCGCGACACCCTTCTGCTTGAGATAGGCTTCGAGGATCTTGTTCGTGGTGCGCGGATAGACATAGTCCGTGCCCGCCAGCACCCAACGCTTGGTGTCGCCACCGTCCTTGGACATCAGATAGTCGACAGCCGGGATTGCCTGCTGGTTCGGAGCGGCGCCGGTATAGAACACGTTGCGTTCGCTCTCCTCGCCTTCGTACTGCACCGGATAGAACAGAATGTTGTCCAGCTCCTTGAACACCGGCAGCACCGATTTGCGCGACACCGAGGTCCAGCAGCCGAACACCACGGCAACCTTGTCCTTGGTGATCAGCTCGCGCGCCTTTTCCGCAAAGAGCGGCCAGTTGGAGGCGGGGTCGACCACCACGGCTTCGAGCTTCTTGCCGAGCAAGCCGCCCTTCTTGTTCTGCTCGTCGATCAGCATCAGCATGACATCTTTCAGCGTGGTTTCGCTGATGGCCATGGTGCCGGAGAGCGAATGCAGGATGCCGACCTTGATCGTGTCCTGGGCTTTGGCGGGAAATGCTGCCGCAAGGGCAAGCGCCAATCCCGCCGAGGCGGCAAGCAAAGAAGAGGCGAGCGGTCGCTGGACGACCACTCCAAGAGCTGTGTGCATCGCGTTGTCCTTCTGTTGACGCGCAGGCAAGCGTTGGAGCTGTCTGCCTCAGGCGCAATCGCAAGCGCCGTGCCAAGCTCCATTGGCGGGCAACAGTCGGGTTCCAGACGGCAATCGCGGCGAGGGCCGCCCTCACTCGACTGGCTCATGGTCCCGCCGGGGTTTCTCCCGGCGAGCCACGTCTTTGCTCTCGCTCAGAAAAAAACCGGGATGGCCACGCCAACCGACCCCAAGGTCGGCAGGGCCGAGGGCCGAACGTAGGCCGCTTTCCCCTCACCACCGTGCGCAGGGCGGATTACTTCGGCCACTCAGAAAGGCGATACCGCGCACAAACATGGCGCGCAAACGGGCGATCTGCATAAATTCTAGGCAAACAGCTTACCGGCGCGGCGGCGTTGCCGCGAATGCGGAGCCGCGGACGCATATGCGGCCCTTCGGATCCTGCCACAGCTTCTCCGCGGCATGCAGATGCCCGAGCGCCCGCGCGACCGTGCGGAAGTCATAAGCCGAGAACCGCTCGGCGATATCGGTGTAGTAGAGCGGCTCCTGCCCTATGGTCCCCAGGATCCTCTCCGCCAAGCTGGCGATCTCGATGTCGTCTGCCACCGCGCCAGCCTCGTCGGCCTTCCCCTTCACGTAGTCCCCGACCTTGGCGCGGTCGGCATATGCGTAGGTGATCCGCTCATAATATTCGCGCGGGATCCCTTCCGGGATGGTGGCATCGATGCCCACCTTGGCTCCCGTGGGCACCACGCCATAGCCTTGCGGAAGGCTCGGGTCGAGTGGCTTGGCGCGGGCATTGCTGATGATCATCACATCCTTGTCCCCCTGGACGCGTGTTGCGATCGCCCATTCCACATCGACCGGATCATTCACATCGATGTCGTCGTCGACCACCACCACGTGCTTGAGGTCCATCACCGACAGCGCAGCGAGCAGCGCATTCTTGCCTTCCCCGGGTTGTTTCTTGATCGAAATCACGGCGTGCCAGAACGCGCACCCGCCGAGCGTCACATTGATGTCCTTCACCTGCACTCCCGCTGTCCTGAGGGCTTGCCGGATCGCGGCATAACGCGTGGGCGCGGCGAGCCAGGTGTTCTCCCAGGGCATGTGCAGATTGTAATAGATCGCGTCGCGGCGCATCGAGATGGCCTTGATGCGCACGAGCGGGTTCCAATGCAGGCCGCCCATGAGCCGCGTGAACTCGCCAAAACGTCCTTCCGGCCAGGTCCAGCCGGTGGGTAAAATCTCCGCCTCGAGCACAATCTCTGCATCGGCTATGTAAGGCAGGTCGATCGTCTCACAGGCTGCGAGCTCGACCGGGGAGCCGCGCAATCCCCCGGCAATCGCCATCTCGTCGACACCAAGGGGCGCGCGATAGCCCGAGCCTGTGATCTCGATCGGGTGCGTGCCGATCGAGATGGAGATCGGCAGCGCTTGCTTGCGCTCGAAGGCACGCTGCGCAAACAGGCGCATGTTGTTGGGCGTGACGATATCGATGCCGGTGAGATTCTTCTCCTTCACGATGAAACGATAGATGCCGCTGTTGACACCAAGCTCGGGATCGCGAGCTATGACCACCCCTGCGGTGATCATCGGTCCTCCGTCGAAGATCGAGGACATGGGGATCGGGAGCTTATAGAGGTCCACATCGTCGCCGAGCAACACGACCTCACGCGTCGGCGAGGTCTTCACGTATCTCGGCGGCAGCGGATGGCTGATGGCGTGCGTGAGCTTGTCTTCGATCTCGCGATAGGTCTCACAGCCGAGCGCCATGATTGCGCGTTCGCGGCTGCGCACGATCCCCGACACGACCGGCACGTCGTATCCGATCACATTGTGAAAGTAGAGCGCCGTTTGCGCCTGGTCGACCAGTGTGGCGATGTGGCGGATGTCGACCGGCTGATGCAGGTCGACGAGCTCTCCATTCTGTCGGAGGCGATCAAGGAACTGACGGAAATTCTCCTGCATCGGCCTCTTCTCCAGTCCGCGAGAACGCGCGGATGCCCCGCCACTGACTGGCTCGAGCCGCCCGCGGAAGGTTGTTGGCGACTGCGCGCTAAGCTACTTAGACCACGAGGGAACCACAAGCGAACACAAGCGAAGACGACCGAGCGGACCGAAATCCAGAACACGAAGGATGCCATCGTGACCGGCACCAACACCATGCGAGCCCTGGTTCTGCGCAAACACGGAGGGCTGCAAGATCTAGAGGTGGTGAGCGACCACCCAGTTCCGCGCGTCGTGCCCGGCCACGTCGTGATCAGGGTACGGGCGTCATCCTTCAACTATCACGACGTGTTCACGATGCGGGGCATGCCCGGGATCAAGGTGCCGCTTCCGGTCATCCCGGGGCTCGATCTTGCCGGTGAAATCACCGAGGTCGGGGGAGGCGTGACCGGCTGGCAAGTCGGCGACCGCGTTCTGGTGAACCCCCTCAACAAGACCAAGGGGCTCATGGGCGAGATGCTCGACGGAGGCATGGCGGAGTATTGCCTCGTCGCGGCCGACCAGCTGGTCGCCATGCCTGCTGGCGTGAGCTTCGAGGACGCGGCGTCGCTGCCGGTAGCGTATGGCACGGCGCACCGCATGCTGATCACGCACGAGACGGTGAAGGCCGGCGAGCGTGTGCTGATCCTGGGCGCCTCGGGCGGGGTGGGCACCGGCTGTATCATCCTGGCCAAGCACCTCGGTGCGCACGTGATCGCTTGCACCTCGAGCACCGAGAAAATGCAGAAGCTCAAGGCGCTCGGAGCCGACGAGGTGCTCAACGTGCAGGAGACCGATTTCTCCAAGTGGGCGGTGGAGAAGTACGGAAAGCCCCAACGGCGCAGCTATGATGGCGGTGTTGATGTGGTGATCAACTTCACGGGCGGCGATACGTGGCATCCTTCGCTGCGTTGCCTCAAGCGTGGCGGCAAGCTCCTCGTCTGCGGTGCAACGGCCGGTTATGATCCAAAGGAGGATCTGCGCTACATCTGGAGCTTTGAGCTCAAGATCATCGGCTCGAACAGCTTCTATGACGAGAACCTGACGGCCCTGATGCAGCTCATCGGTGCAGGCAAAGTGAAGCCCGTGATTGACAAGGTGTTGCCGCTCGAGCACGCGCCGGAAGGGTTGCGACTGATCCAGGACCGTGAGGTGATCGGCAAGGTGGTGGTCACGCCTTAGCGGCCCGCTAACACTCGCAGACAGGCACTACTCGCAGGCTTGTCCCCTGCCGAAGACGGAGACAGCGCAGCATGACCGAGCCTATCACATTGGAGCGCGTGCAGGAGCTCGTTACCCGTGCACCTTATCACCAATGGCTTGGGCTCAAGGTCGTTGCGCTGCATGAAGATGGGATTGAGCTGATGGCCAAGTGGCGTGAGGAATGGGTCGTCAACGTGGACCGCCGCTACAGTCATGGGGGCGTGCTGGCGACGCTGATCGACATTGGCGCCGACTGGGCCATGGTGAGCAAGACCGGGCGCGGTGTTCCGACCATCGATCTGCGCATTGATTATCATGCGCCGGCGATGCCGGGGGATCTCACCATCCGCGGCAAAGTCGTGCGAATGGGGCGCCAGTTCTCGACCGCCGAGGCGCATGTGCTCGATGCACAAAGCCGGCTGCTGGCCAGCGGCCGCGGTACCTATTTCACGGCTCAGCCCAACGCATGAGCTAAAGCCTACGTGCCCGTCCCATCTGACCAGCCATCTCGTTTCAGCAATCTCGGCGATCTCATCACGCGCGATCACGACCTCGACAAGGTTGCGGTCATCGACCTTGCCGGCGAGGCTGGCGCGCGCGAGTTCACGTACCGCGACGTGGACCAGATGGCCTGCGGCGTGGCCCGCGCGCTGCAACAGCGCGGCTTTGCCCGCGGTGACCGGATCGCCATCCTGTCGGCCAACCGCATGGAATTCCTGGCCAGCTATTATGGGATCATGCGCGCCGGTTTCATCGCCGTGCCGGTGAACTTCAAATTCCCCCGGCAAACCATTCACTTCATCCTGCGCGACTCCGGAGCCAAGCTCGTCTTTTGCGATCGGACGCGACGTGACGACGTCCCCGATGATATTCCGTGCGTGCCATTTGGCGGCGATGCACCGCAAGCATTCGAGCGCTTCCTCGACCCCGGCCCGTTCGACGCCATCTTGCCGCATGCGCGCGAGCCGGCGATGTTTCTTTATACATCAGGCTCGACCGGCATGCCGAAAGGCGTGGTGCTTTCGCACCAGAGCCATATCTGGGTTGTCGAGGCGCGGCTCGCGCCCGACCTGCACCGGCACCGGTATCTGATCGCCGCACCGCTCTATCACATGAATGCGCTGGCGTTGAGCAAGCTCGCCTGCGCCGCGCAGGCCACGATCGTGCTGCTGCCGCAGTTCACGGCACGGGCCTATATCGAGGCGATTGGCCGCTATGGTGCAACCTGGCTCACGGCCGTGCCGCCGATGATAGCGATGATGCTGAGGGAGCAGGAGTTGCTCGCGCGCACGGAGTTCTCGAGCGTGCAATTCCTCCGCATGGGATCGGCGCCGGTAAGCGCCAGTCTGATGCAAGCCATCCACCGAGCTTTGCCGCAGGCCTCGGTGACCAACGCCTACGGCACCACCGAGGCCGGACCGGTGGTATTCGGGCCGCATCCACGCGGCTTGCCGCAACCGGAAATGTCAGTCGGCTATCCACACCCGCAAGTCCAGCTTCGGCTCGTCGCGAACGGCGTGACTGGCGCGGATCAAGGGGAGCTGGAGATGAAGTGCCCCGCGCTCATGAACGGCTATCACAACCGGCCGGACCTGCCGCCCCCGTTCAGGGGCGATGGCTATTACGTGACGGGCGACCTCTTTCGCCGCGACGCGGATGGCTTTCATTATTTCATCGGCCGCGTCGACGACATGTTCGTCTCCGGCGGCGAGAACATCTATCCGGCCGAGGTCGAGCGCATGCTCGAGCGCCATCCTGAGGTTGCCCAAGCCGCGGTCGTGCCGATCGAGGACGAGATCAAGGGACAGAAGCCGGTCGCCTTCATCGTGCCAAAGGCCGCACGCCACCCGAGCCAAGAGGAGATCAAGCGGTTCGCGCTGGCCAATGCTCCGGCCTACGCGCATCCACGTTTTGTCTGGCTCATGGAGGAGCTGCCGCTTGCCTCGACTAACAAGCTTGACCGCGCCGCGCTGCGACGCCTGGCACAGGATCGCATCAAGCAGTAGCGGGAGCTTCGGAGGTCAGGGTGTCACTGCGTCAGCGCTGGTTAAACGCCCGGCCGATCACTCCACCTTGAATCCAGACGCTTTGACCACCGGACCCCAGCGGGCAATTTCCTCCTGCATGAAGCGGCGTGTCTGCTCGGAATCGGAATCTGTGATGGCCTCCAGGCCGGAATTGGCCAGCACTGTTTGAAACGCAGGATCGCTCATTGCGGCGTGCGTTGCATCGGTAATGCGGTCAATGATGGGCTTCGGGGTCGCGATCGGCGCGAACAAACCGAGGAAAAGAAGCCCGATCATGTTGGGAACACCTTGCTCGATCGCGGTCGGAATATCCGGCGCAGCCGACAGCCGCCGCGGTCCGTTCACCGCCAGAATGCGGATCCTGCCGGTGCGATGCAGGTCGAGCACCTGGCCTGTCACGTTCGGCGTCATGATGAGTATATGGCCGCTGACGAGATCGGTGATACCGGGACCCGCGCCTTTGTACGGAATATGAACGAGATCGTTGAGGCCGGTGAGCTGCTTGAACAGCTCGCCCGACAAGTTGCTCATTGTGCCGCTCCCGGCCGAGCCGTACGACAGCTTGCCCGGATTGGCTTTCACATACGCGATGAGCTCCGCCACGTTTGTGGCTGGCACGGAGACGTGCACCGCGATGGAAGTGGTGGAGATTGCAAGAAGAGCGATCGGCGCGAAGTCCTTGGCGGCGTCATAGGGCACCTTGGCCATAGTCATCGGATTGAGCACCAGGGTGCTGGTCGAGCCCAACAGGATTGAATAGCCATCGGGCGTTGCGCGCGCGACCTCCCCGGTGGCGATCGTGCCGCTCCCGCCGCCCTGGTTTTCGACATAGACGGGACCGAGCAGCGTCCTCATCCGGTCTGCCCATTGCCGCGCCACGACGTCGTTCACACCACCGGCCGAGAACGCGACCATGAGCCGGATCGGCCGCTCGGGATAGCGACCTTGCGCCATGGCGGCGGACAGAGAGGCAGGCAACGAGGCGAGGAAGGTCAGCGCATGACGTCGGTTCATTGTCTATCCTCGCACAGGTGCTCCTCGCTTCAGGTAAGTGATTGCAAGGCGCGCGCCAAGCGCTTCCCCTGCGCCAATAACACTCAGGACGCGAGCTGATGGGCACGAGCCAATCCGACGCCGACCGGCAACTCCCAATTGCCGAAGAGATCTTTCTCGACCACGTGGCACATTTCGTGCCCGACCGGGATTCTGCTGTTCGGGCGTTGCACCGCGCCGGGTTCGCGACGGCCCCTGTCTCGATCCAGGTGAATGCGGCTGCCGACGGCGGTCCCGCCCGGCTCACCGGCACCGGCAACGTCACGGCCATGTTCAAGCGCGGTTACATCGAGGTGCTGTTCAAGACTGCGGAGACACCGCTTGGCCACGAGCTTGACGCGGCTCTCGCGCGCCACGTCGGCGTCCATCTTGCGGCATTCTCCGTTGCGGATGCCGCCGCAGCACGCGAGCGGCTCGCTGGCGCGGGCTTCAGGTTGCGGCCGCTCGCGCAGATGCAGCGTCCCGTGGACACCGAAGGCGGCGAGCCCGGAACGGCCGCGTTCACACTGGCTCGGCTCGAGCCTGGCGAGATGCCAGAGGGCCGCATGCAGATCCTGACGCATCGCACCGAGCACATGGTCTGGCAGCCACGCTGGCTCAGCCATTCGAATGGAGCACTCGCTCTGACGCGGCTGATCATTGCCGTCGCGGATCCGGCTGAGGCGGCCGAGCGCTTCGGGCGCCTGACAGGCCGCCAGCCGATGCGCGTTCTCCACGGCCACACCCTCCCTCTTGATCGCGGGCGCCTGGACCTCATGACTGAGGAGGCGTTCGCGCGATTGCTGCCGGAAGTGGCAATCCCGGCCCTGCCCTTTGTCGGCGCCTATGGGGTTCGAGTACGATCGCTGGCAGCGCTTGGCCCTATCGTGCGTGGCGCCGGACTGCAGCAGCGATCTCGCGACCAAGGCCTTGTGGTACCCTTTCCGCCGGAGCTCGGCCGCGGCGCTTGGCTGTTTGCGGAGTAGCAAGGAATGGCAGAAGACCAGGCGACGGATGGGTGTTCCGCCTTCCTTGTGAACTCGCGGATTTGCGCAAGCGCAACCTCCCCCGAAGCGCTATAATCGCAGAACATACTTCGTGAACTCGGCAGAGCGGCGGAGCTCTGTGACAGGACGCTGCCCTCGTTCCTCATGTCGCCTCTCGCATCGACGCTCGAGACGCTGCTGCAGCGCCGTCCCTATAACGCGGCATCCGATTTCGTCGATGCGAACGTAGCGCGGGGGCGCGGCGGAAAGGTAGCGTTCACCGATTCCCAGCGCTCGCTGACTTACGCTGATCTGCAGCAGCGCACGTTCCGTTTTGCCGAGGCCATGCAGGCGCTCGGGGTACGCGCGGAACAGCGCATCATCCTTTTGCTCCCGGACAGCGTGGACTACCCGGTCGCGTTCTGGGGTGCGCTCCGGGCCGGGGTCATTCCCATCCCGGTGAATACGCTGCTCACGTCCGAGCAATACGCGCATCTCTTGGCCGACAGCCGGGCTGTCGGTGCAATCGTGACGCCGCCGCTTGCCCCTATGGTGTTGCGCCTTCGCGACCTCCTGCCAAATCTCACCGTGGTCGTCGTTGCTGACGCCAACAGCGAGGGCTGTGCCGACCTGCCGGGAGTGCATTTTCTCGAAGAGATATTGGAAGCGGCTCCCGGGAAGCCTTTCACCGCACCGACCATTTCCGATGAGGTTGCCTTTTGGATGTACACGTCCGGATCAACGGGGGATCCGAAAGCGGTAAGGCATGTCCATACAAGCCCGATGGCGGTAGCCACCCTGATGGGTCAGGGGGTGATCGGCATTCAACAAGACGACATCGCCTTCTCGGCGGCAAAGCTCTCGTTCTCCTACGGGTTCGGCAACGCCATGGCGTTCCCGATGTCGGTCGGCGCCACGGGAGTGCTGTTGCCGTCCCGGCCTACACCTAGCGCGGTGCTTGAGACGATCCGTCGCCACGAGCCAACCATTTTCTATGGCGTGCCCTCGCTCTATGCCGCGCTCCTGGCGCACCCAGAGATCGCCCGGGGCGCCGGCTCCAGTCGATTGCGCCTGTGCGTCTCGGCGGGCGAGCCCTTGCCTGTGCATCTCGGGGAGCGCTGGCGCGACGTGGTTGGCGTCGACATCCTCGATGGCCTGGGGTCCACGGAGATGCTCAACACATTCCTGAGCAACCGCCCTGGTGATGTGCGCTACGGCTCGACGGGCAAGCCGGTCGGCGGCTACGAGCTGAAGATCATTGACGAGGGTGGCCGCGAGCTCGCCGACGGCGAGATGGGAGAGCTCGTTGTGCGTGGGCCATCGGCTGGCGAAGGCTATTGGAACCAGCGCGCGAAAAGTCGCCGTACGTTTGCCGGCGAGTGGACCCATACCGGTGACAAATACCGGCGCGATCGCGAGGGGTACTACTATTACTGCGGGCGGACCGACGACATGTTCAAGGTGAACGGCATGTGGGTATCACCGTTCGAGGTCGAGGCCGCGCTGAGCTCGCACGAGGCCGTGCTCGAGGCCGCAGTCGTCGGCAAGCAGGACGACGACGGACTGATGAAGCCGAGAGCGTTCATTGTGCTCAAGAATGGCTATGCCGCCGATGCGAGCCTGTTCGAGACGCTGAAGCTGCATGTCAAGAATTGTGCCGGCGCCTGGAAATATCCGCGCTGGATCGACATCCGTCCGGACCTGCCGCGCACTGCCACGGGAAAAATCCAGCGCTTCAAGCTGCGTGACTGAGGCGAGCAGCTGCGCCGCATCACCCTTGCTTCTCGTTGCGCGGCACGGAGCCGAGGCTCGCCAGCCACGGCAATGCCGAACGAAACCAGATTTGTCGCTGCGGCACGAATTCCCTGCGCTGACGCAGGATGCCCACGCGCACCATGTAGGATGGCTGCGGCCCATCCCCGGGAGTGGTGGAATAGAGCGGTGAGCCGCAACGCGGGCAAAAAGCTTGCAGGCGAGGGCTGCCGCTGTCGGCGGTGGTCTTGAGATAGGTCGTAGGCTGGCCGGACATTCGGAAGCTCGGGCCGGGGATCGGCACGGACACGCGGAAAGCCGAGCCGGTACCGGTCTGGCAATCCGTGCAGTGGCAGATCGTCGTCTTATCGGGATCGGCCTCGCCTTCGATGCTGATGTAACCGCAATGGCATGCGCCTTCGACCTTCATGAGTGTCCTCCCTGCGAAGCGGGCTCGCCTTTGGCGCCTCTCTCTTCGTTGTACAGCTTGGCAACCAGGCGGCGCGCCAGGACGCTCGCCATGCGGCGGCGGTAATGACCCGGGGTGAATGTCGTCTTCATCGACATGATCTGATCACGTGTCAGCTCGTCGAGGCGCCTCATCACCGCCGCATCAAGCACGCTGCCGCAAAGTGATGCAGTGCCCTCGAGCAGCACCGGCCGCGGATTGGTACCGGTAAAGGCCACGCGCAGATCGGTCAGCAGATCGCCCTCGCGCCGCAGCGCGACGGCGACGCCGGCAACGGGATATTCAATCGAGCGGCGGATGCGGATCTTTTCGTAGCCTGAGCGCAGGCCGGCGGTATTGGTGGCGCGAACAGCCGTGATCACCTCGCCGGGCCGCAGTGCCAGGTACTGCCTGCCATCGCCGAGGGTCTCGGACATCGGCTGATCCTGCCGGGCGTAGCCGATATAGAGCTGTGCCAGCGGGAGGCTGCGCTTGCCCGCAGGGCCGGCGAGGTCAACCTCCGCCCGCAACGTGAGCAGCGCGGGTGCGAGATCGCCACTGAAGGTGGCGAAGCACACGCCTCGGCTCTTTGGTGCGACGTGGCAGATCTCACCGATGGTCTTGAGGCAATGATTGTTGGCCGAGCGCCACCACTCGCTCTGATTATAGAACAGGCAGCGGGTGTCGAGACAGAGGTTGCCCCCGACCGTGCCCATGTGACGGTGTGTCGGGCCGGCTACGCCATGCGCCGCCTGAGCGACGACAGGATAATGTGTGGCGACGCCCGGGTCTGCCGCAAGCTCGGCAAGGGTAACAGACGCTCCTACCTCGAGCGTCTCTGCGTCCGCTCTGAACGCGCGCAACTCCTCGACCGCATTCATATCGATGAGCACGGGCGGCGCGACAATGCCGCGTCGAATATTGACCAACAGATCGGTGCCGCCGCCCAGGGGATAGCTGTCGGGATGGGCCGCGCGCGCGCTGATCACCTCATGCAGAGTGCGGGGGCGAATGAGCTCGAAACGCGGGAGCGCGTCCATCAGGCGGCTGCGATTGACTTGCCGCCGGCGCTTCGGCGCTCGCGTTTCTCGAGAGCTGCAAAGACCCGATCGGGCGTCACCGGCAGATCGTTGAAGCGCAACCCAATCGCGTCGGCGATGGCATTGGTGAGCGCAGGCAGGAAGGCCGCGAGCGAGCCCTCCCCCGCTTCCTTCGCGCCGAACGGCCCATGCGGGTCGTTGCTTTCGACGATACCGACTTCGATCGGCGGCGAGTCCTGAATCGTTGGCACGCGATAGTCGAGCATGTTGCCGGTGATCATCAGCCCCTGATGATAGCCGACCTCCTCGCTCATGGCCTGACCCATGCCCATCCACACCGAGCCCTGCACCTGGCCCTCGACCGTGAGACGGTTGAGGGCCTTGCCACAGTCATGCGCGACCCAGACCTTGTCGACCGTGACGACCCCGGTGTCCTCGTCGACACTGACCTCGACCACCTGTGCGGAATAGCTGTAGCCCATGGTGCCGCCGATCGCCGCGCCGCGATACTTCTTGCCGCCGTGCGACTCGGGGATGGTCGAGTAGTTGCCAGTGACAGTTATGGTGCCGCTGTCCTTCAGCGCCTCCGTGACCACCTCGTTGAAGCTGAGCCCCTTGTCCTGAGCCCCTGCACGGTAGAGCTCGCCGAGGCACTCAATCTCCTCGGGCTTCGCCTCGAGCCTGCGGGCCGCCGCCGCAGTCAGCACGCGTTTGAGATTTTGTGCGGCATCGATGGCCGCGTTGCCGACCATGAAGGTGACACGCGACGAGTAGCTGCCGTTGTCCTTGGGGACGACCTCGCTGTCGCCCGTCACAACGCGCACACGCGTCAGATCAAGCCCGAGCACCTCGGCCACGGTTTGCGCCAGAATCGTCGTTGAGCCTTGGCCGATGTCGGCCGCGCCGGACAGCACCACCAGTGACCCATCGAAATCGAGCTTGATCTTGACTGTTGCATGCGGCTCGCCAGTCCAGTTCACCGGCCGGGACGCGCCGCTGATGTAGTGTGAGCACGCGAAGCCCAGGCCCTTGCCCTTGGGCATGCTTCCCTTGCGCGCGGCCCAGCGGCTCTCGCGCGCGACCCAATCGACGCATTCAGGCAAGCCGTAGCTGTTCACCATGAGATCGTTGTCGGTGCGTGTCGGCGCCTTGAGATAGTTGATGCGGCGAGCCGCCATGGCGTCCACGCCGAGCTCGTGCGCCATCTCATCGAGCAGGCTCTCGAAGGCGAAGCGCACGTCCACGGTGCCATGCCCACGGAAGGCGCCGCACGGCGGCGTGTTGGTGAGCACGCGCTTGCCGACGTACTTGACGTTGTGCAGATCGTAAATTGCGTAGAGCATCGAGCCGGCATAGAGGATCGTGACCACCCCGTACCCTGAATGGGCGCCGCCGCGCTGGATGCACTCGCATTCCACTGCGGTAATGCGGCCGTCGCGGCGCATCCCGAGCTTGAGCCGGATGTCCGTCTCGGGCCTGCCGCGGTGGGTGATGAAGGTTTCCTCCCGATCAATGACCATGCGCACGGCGCCGCCGGCTCGGCGCGCCAGCAGCGCGGCAATGAGCTCGATGTTGAGACACTCGGTCCGGCAGCCAAAACCACCACCGACATGCGGCTTCACCACGCGAATGCGCGACATGTCCATCTCGAGCGTCTGCGCCAACATCAGGTGCACGTAATAAGGCACCTGCGTGCTCGCATGCACGGTCATGCGGTCGCGTACGGCATCGTAATCCGCGACAGCGGCATGCATCTCCATCTGATTCTGGCAGACCTCGGGGCAATTATAGCTCGCCTCGCGCACCAGGTCGGCCGCGGCGAACCCCTGCTCCACGTTGCCAAGCTCGAACAGCACATCGCGCTCGATGTTGCCCAACTTGCGCTGATGGATGAGCACGGCGTCCGGGGCGAGCGCCGCCTGCGCGGTGAAATAGGCCGGAAGCTCGCGCACCTGCAGTTTGATCAATCGGATCGCCCGCTCGGCGGTAGCGTCATCGACCGCCGCGACGGCAGCGACAGGCTCGCCGCGGTAGCGCACCTTGTCACGCGCCAGCGGGTGCTCACTGCGGGCAATCGGCAGCACGCCAAAGGTCTTGTCGCAGTCGGCGCCGGTCACGATCGCCACCACACCCGGAAGCCGCAGCGCTTCGGCCACGTCAACGTTCAGGATCTCGGCATGCGCGTAGGGGCTGCGATAGATGCGCCCCGCCAGCATGCCTGGGCTCAGGAGATCGGCTGTGTACTTGGCGCGGCCGGACACCTTCTCCGGGCCGTCCAGCATCGGCACATAGCCGCCGATGTTTCGCGCCGGTGCCGCCTCGCTCACGGCGTCGCTCCGCCGGCGTTGAGCTCAGCCGCGTATTGCACGGCTTCGATGATTTTGACGTAGCCGGTACAGCGGCAGATATTGCTGCCAAGAGCCTCGCGGATTTCAGCCTCAGTCGGAGCTGGATTGGCACGCAGCAGGCCGGCTGCGGCCATGATGAAACCGGGCGTGCAATAGCCGCATTGGGCTCCGAGCTTCTCGTGAAAGCCGCGCTGGACCGCCGAGAGCCGGCCACCAGTGCCGAGCGACTCGACCGTGTCGATACGCCGGCCTGCCATGCTGGCGGCCAAAGTCAAACAGGACAATCGCGCGCGATCATCGACGAGAACAGTGCAGGCGCCGCATTCGCCGCCGTCGCAGCCGGTCTTGGTACCCGTTAACCCCACGACCTCGCGGAGGTAATCCAGCAACAGCAGATTGTCCGGGACCGCGTCAACGCGAGACCGCCCATTGAGCGTGAGTTCCAGAACGCGCGCCATGCCACGTTTTTATCAAGAACGGGCATCCCTTACAAATGCGCACCCCGCCACGGCGCCGCGATGCGCTGAGTTATGCTTGGATTAGCGGGCTTAAGCCTCCGTGCTATTGGACGACGCTATGCCTCGACGCCAGGACATCGAGCACGCACTGCAGCGCTTGGCGCCTCGCATCCCGGCGCACGAATTCGCCGTCGTGCTTGATCACGCGCTGAACAGCGCGGGTCTGCGCAAGGCTGCAGCGGACAGCGCCGCGTGGTTATCACTGGTTGCTTACGCCCGGCACAGCGCAACGGATTACGACGAGCTGCTGGACGAGGGCTATGACCAAGACAGCGCGCGTCACTTCGTCCGCGCAGAGCTAGAGGACGTCCTCAGAGCGTGGGGCGTGCGGCGGCCGCTCGCCTCCTCAGATTAGGAAACGAGCGGCCGAAACCAACCCTAGAAAAGGTTACGAGCGCTGCTCTTCAGCGGCGTCCGCCACGGCCGCCCCCACCGGCAAAGCTGCGTCCGCCGACGCTGCGTCCGCCCACATGGCCGCGTCCGCCGACATAGGCGCGCCCGCCGACATAGCCACGCCCGGCGTAAGCCCGCCCGCGATAGACCGGCCGGCCATAGACCCGGCCGCGATAGAGGGGGACCGCGCGTCCATAGCCGCACCCGGTGCCGAAGCCCCAAGGATGCCGATGCACCCACCCTGGGACACAGTGCACCTGTTGCGCCACGCTGCTCTCCCCGACAGCCGCCAGCAATCCGCTGGCTCCGCTCAGTGGCAAGGCATTAGCACCGCTCGCTGTCGCGAGCGCGAGCAGCGCCGTTGCGAATGTCAACTTCAGTGTACGCATGTTGCTTTCCCTCACGTCATTTCTCCTTCGTCCGCATACAGGCGGAGCATGAATCAGCACGCAGTGTGCATCCTCGTAGCTGAACCTCCCATGAATAAACCCATGCCATTACGTGCAAATTACGAGGCGACGTTCATCATGAGTTGCGCCGGTGCCGTGTTGTCGCACCCCGACACCGAACGATGGAGCGCCCGGTCGAAGACCGATGCGGCGCTACAGAGCCGCTGCTAGCAAGCTTTACACCTCCAGACGGTCAAGTCCGAAACCGCTCCATGACCTCAGCGGGAATAGGAATGCTCCTCAGCTTGACCGGGTTATCCGGATCCTGCGTGGCCCATACCCGCGTCTCGCTGCCCTCGACCGAAAGCTCGCCGTGGATGGAGATGCGATGTCTCACCTCGAAGCTCGAGCGGCGAAACTCGTGCACCTCTGAGGCGATCTCCGCGTGATCGTTGAACCTTGCAGGCTTCAGGAAGCGCGCCCTGGCATCGACCAGCGGAATGCCCAAGACCCCGAAGGTTTTGCCGAGATCGCTCGGCCGCACCCCGAGCGCGGTCTCGAACAGCAACCAAGAGCTCCAATCGAAGTACTCGAAGAAGCGGCTGTTGAAAACGATTCCGGCGGGGTCGCAATGTCCCCATTCGATGACGAATTGCCGCCGAAACACGAGATTTGCCATTCCTCATCCGCCGTATGCGGCAGCACAACCACCCTTTGCCGCGGAGATCAATTCGCACCCGGAGTCCTGGGGCGAGGAGCACCTTGCGAACGCTTGGCTTACGTGTAGCTGAACAAAGCATGTGCCACATACCAAATGTTCGCATGCAACTCGCAGCAACCCTTCTCCCCCGCGGCTGCCGTCATAACTTGGCCGCAGTCCTACACGCTCACGAGCGGCATGCGCAGCATCCGCGACGCGTCAGCCGCGCTGGGCTGGGCTCAGCTGTGGAATTGGCTGGCGACAGCCCACAGAACCTGCGATGCTCCTGCGGGCCGATCAGCCTTTTTCCTGCATTCCAGGTCGGTGTCGATGCGCGTGGGGTTCGGCGTCTTGAGTGCGGCCATGCGCCGGCATGCCACCGGCACCCGAAGGCTCACCGCCCTCCTTGTCACGGCCTCGTGCATGGCATCCGTTGCTTGCGCCAGTGCGGAGCCTTTATCGGAAGCCCTGGTGCGCACGTATCAGGGCAACCCGCAGCTCAATGCAGAGCGGGCGCGCTTGCGCGGCACCGATGAAAATATCCCGCAGGCGCTCTCCGGGTACCGGCCGCAGATTATTGCCAGCCTGAGTGGCGGTCTGCAGGCCGTCCGCGTCCTGCTGCCGGACAACACTGTGCAGACCGCCACCCAACGCCCGTGGACCATCGGTCTGACCGTCACGCAGACCTTGTTCAATGGCTTCAAGACCGCGAATACGGTGCGCCAGTCGGAAGCGCAGGTGCGCTCGGGTCGGGAAGCCCTGCGCAATGTCGGTCAGGGCGTTCTGCTCGATGCTGTGACCGCCTACTCGAATGTGCTCGCCTTTCAGACGCTTGTCGAAGCGCAGCGTGTCAATCTCACCTTCCTGCGCGAGACCCTTGCCAGCACGCGCCGGCGCTATGAGGCCGGCGACGTAACTCCCACCGACGTATCGCAGGCAGAGGCCCGCGCCAGCCGCGGCATGGCCGACCTCAATGCTGCGGAGGTGTCGCTCGCAATCGCCCAAGCGACCTATGCGCAGGTCATCGGCACTGCCCCCGGGCGATTGATCCAACCTGAGCCCATCGACCGCTTGCTGCCGCGCACGCGCGAGGAGGCGCTGGCCATTGCCCGCAAGGACCATCCGGCCATTCTCGCTGCCATGTACGACACCGACATTGCCGTGCTCGCGATCAAGATTGCCGAAAGCGCGCTGATGCCGAACGTGACGGTGCAAGGAAACGTGCAAAGAAGCCGTGACACCGATACCTCGCTCAGCACGCAGGCGCAGGACGTGGCGTCGATCCTTGGCCAAGCCACGATACCGATTTACGACGGCGGGCTCACTCCCTCGCAGGTCCGCCAAGCCAAGGAGCTGTCGAGCCAGAGCCGCATTGTCCTCGAGCAGATCCGCAATCAGACACAGACCGCCGTGATCAGCGCCTGGGCAAGCTTCGAGGGGTCAAAGATTGCGCTCTCCGCCTTTGAGGCCGAGGTGAGGGCCGCGAACCTCGCCTTGTCCGGTGTGCAGAAGGAGGCGCAGGGCGGGCAACGGACAACGCTGGAAGTGTTGAATTCGCAGGGAGAGCTCATGGGCGCCCGGGCGCGCCTGATCGGGGCGCAACGCGACCGGGTGATTGCTGCCTACACACTGCTGAGCGCTACTGGCCGGCTTGACGTGAAGGCACTCGGCCTCAACACGCCCGATTACGCACCTGAGGTTCACTACCACCAGGTGCGGGATGCGTGGAAAGGGCTCCGCACCCCGGCGGGCCAGTAACAGCGCAAACCGGCGAAGCTCGAGCCCTCAGCTCATAGCCAGCAGGCAAACCCCATGCCGCTGCCGGTGCCGGCCGATGAACGGTAGAGCGGCTGATAATCAATGACGGTCATGTCGAGGCCCACCTCTTTCATGACCCCTGCCACAGGGATCCAGTTCTTCAGCTCCGAGGTACCAGAGCGGAAGTTGTAGGACGGGATCGCCATCAACGCCTTCGCGTCCTTGCGCTGCATCGCCTCGAGGAAGCTTCGGTCGAGCTCCTCGTCCACCACGAAGTGCGACATGCCACCCGAGCCGATGACGGCGACACGCAAATCCGCCGTCCATGATGCGATGGCTTGCGCCAGAGCAGTGCCTAAGGAGAAGCAGCGCCGGACGCTCGGCTGGTTCGGGGGATAGAACGTGTTGATGAAAATCGGAACGGCGGGGACGACATTCTCCTTGATGATGCGCCGATAAACGAACCCGTAGGCATGCGGCAAGCCCGAGCTATTCGAGCTGGGCGATTGCGGCAGGCGAGCCGCGGCCGCAACATCGAAATCGCGCGTGACCAGTTGCTCTATGATATGCTGGCCCAGCGCCGGATGACCGGGATAGGTTTCCGTCGTCTTCCCGTGATGATTGGGCTCGGCGATCTCGATTCCCGGTGGCAACCGCTTCTTCTGCTCCTCGGAAAACGGAATGTTCTCGACCGTGTCGCCGAAGCACACCATGAAGGCCGGAATGTTGGCGTCCTCGAAGATCTCCATCTGATCGTTGCCGATGAGAACGGCCACATCCGGTTTGGCCTCTGCGAATATGCGCGCCATTTCCGCCATCGCTCGCTGGCAAGCCTCGTAGCGCTGCTGCTTGACGGGGAGCTTGATCTGCTCGTCCAGATTCTCCTTCGCGCGCAACCTCTCTAGGTCGGCGAACTGGTATGTACCCTCGCGATAGACGAGCGCCGGGTTGCGGCGGTCCGCTTCCACCCGCCCACCCCATTGCTCGGGAGGTGTCGCGAGCAACGGTCCGTGCGACGCAGCCATGCCGAGCACGATCTTTGCCATGACTTCCTCTCCATCGCGCGCCGAACGGGATGCGTCACAATGAATGCGCAGCGCTCTCCAACTGCGGCCTGCTGCAGTCAGGCTACGACCCTGGCCTCCGGCACGCCTGAGACGGTCGTGTCAGGAAAAGCCTGCTGCAGGCGCGGATAAACCTCGCGCGCAAAGCACCTGATCCCGCGCACCGTCTCCTCGTGCTCGAGAAATCCGGCCTGTCCCATGATCAGCAGATGACCGAAACCACCGACGTGCTCGTACATGCGCCGGATCTGGTCGAACACCTGGTCGGGAGTGCCCGCAAACATCAGGCCCGCTTGAATTGCTTTCTCGACCGTCGCGTTCGCGCGATTGGCGGCATGCTGATCAACGGCCGCGCCGCGCAGGACCTGCGCATAGACCGAAGTCGGCATGTATCCCGGCGGATAACAGAACTGCTGCGGCACCTTGTTCGCGGTCATGTACCACAACAGCTTCTCGGCTCCGGCATGTGCCTCGCGCTCGCTCGAGCCGGCGTAGACAAGGGCAGCATAGGCTAACCGGTGCACCGGAACCTCGCTGCCGCGGCCGGCGTCACGCCACCCCTTGCGGTAGGCGTCGAAAATAGCCGGTGTGCCGCTGTAGCCCGTGAGGAAGGTCGCCTGCACATAGCCGCGTCCGCCGACCCGTCCTGCCCCGCCGGGAGTGGTGGTCGAGATCCAGATCGGCGGGTGTGGCTGCTGATAGGGCCGTGGCCAGACATTGATGTTGCGGTGATGGAAGAAGCGCCCTTCATGGCTGACGGGGCCATCGTGACTGGTCCACGCCTTGATGATGAGGTCGATTGCCTCCCACTGGCGCTCGTTCATCCGCACGGGATTGCTGTTCGCGGGCAGCACTTCGTAGGGCACGCCGCGCACGAACCCGCATTCCAGACGCCCCTTCGAGAGCATGTCGACCATGGCCATCTCCTCGGCCACCCGGACGGGTTGCCGGCGATTGGCGACGGGGTTGCCGAGGATCAACAGCCGCGCCTTCTTGGTGAGGCGTGCGAGCGCTGCGAGCACCAGCGGCGCCGCCGGGTCGACGCAGGTTGCTGTCTGATGATGCTCATTGAGCATGATCTCGACGCCTTCATCCTCGGCGATGAGCCACTCGTCGATGTAGCGGTCGTAGAGGCGAGCGCCCTTTTCCGGATCGTAAAGTCGACTGGGAAGCGACACGCGAATGGATTCGTACTCATCCGCAGGCGGAAGGTAGGGGTAGGCGTTCTCGCTGAAGTGCCACGCTTTCATGATCGCCAGCCTCAGCTGTTCAGGAAACGATTGATAGAGTCGAGTGTCGCTTGCGGCTGCTCGGCATGCGGCCAATGGCCGGCGGCTGCAATGGTGTCCGTGCGCGCCTGCGGAAACAGGGCGGCATAACGCGCGAGATAATCCGCCGAGACAATGCCGTCGCTGGCGCCGCGCAGCAACAAGGCGGGCGCATTCACGCGGTGCAATCGATGCTTGAGCTTGGGATTGTGCATGTAGGGCTCCCAGGTCAGCAGAGCCAATGTCTCGGTGTTGCGGGCGACCATTTTGAGCTCTTCATCGCTCATCGAAGCCAGCTTGACCGGATTTTTTGCCGGGTCATGGAATCGCAGGCGCTCGAGCTTTTCCTGCGGCAGAGCAAAGATGTCGGCAACATCGAGTTGATCAGGGCCGCCGGTCTTGACGCCGACCGGAGCAATGAGCACCAGCCGGCGAATTCGGTCGGGCACTTTGCTCGCGATGTCAGCGGCGATCCAGCCGCCGACCGAAAAACCGATCACATCCACTTGCGCCAATCCGCGACGCTCCATCAATTCCAGGTAGATGTGGGCGACGTCGTCGATGCTGTCGAGCCAATCCGGCAGTGAAGATTTGCCGAACCCCGGGTGCGATGGAGCAATCACCCGCCGTGACGCGGCGAGCCCTTGGAGAAACTGCAGGTCGAAGCGAACGCCCTCACCGCCATGCAGGTAGAGCAAAGGCTCCCCCTCGCCAAATTCGAACAGCTCCAGCTCGACGTCCCCCAGGCTGACCACATCCGGGGGGCTGCTGCGTGCCTCGGGGTTGCTCGCCATCGTCACTGCGCCTTGCGCTGGTAGGGGCCCAGTTCAGAATTGGCTTTCTGCGCAAACGACATGTCAATCACGTCGTCCGCCTTGATCTGCCCCGTGACCCAGCCTTGCTGGCGGAAGAAATCAAGGTCCTTCTGGATGCCGGCGGCGTTCACCTTGCCGGTAACGTCCACGGCCTGCGAGTACATCTCGCGGATCAGCTCCGGTTTCATGTTGAAGCTTTTCGCCATGACCTGTACGACGTGCTCGGACCCCGGCGCTGCGATCCGGCCATCACGCAAGGCATCATTATAGGCGCGCACACCGCGCAGCCAGCCGCGCATGAATTTCTCCGCCAGAGCTTTGCGCTGCGTGACAAATTTTTCGCTGAAGAAGATCACCGAGATTTGCTGGTTGGGATAGAACTCGTTGGTGTCCATGAAGCGAACGCCGATGCCCGCGTTCACAGCTGTGGTCGCCTGCGGCTCGATGAGCAGGCTTCCGTCTATCCCCTTGTTCTGCAGCGCCGCGAACTGCTGCGGAAACGAGAGATAGACGGGGACCACATCCTCGAACTTGAAGCCGCCGAACTTCGCTGCCTCGTTGAGGAGCGACAGCGAGGTCACCCCTTGTGCGGCAAAGCCGATGCGCTTGCCGACCAGATCCTTGAGCGTCTTGAACTGACCGCTGTCGATTAGATCCTTACGGATGAACACGCTCTGATACCGGTAACCTTGCTCGGTATGGCCACGGTCGGCAACGATGCGAAACTTGATGCCGCGCACGAGGGCGTTCCAGAAGCCGACCGAGAGCGCGCCCGAGCCAACGTCCACCTCTCCGGTACCCAGCGGGGCGATGACCTTGGCGCCGGAATCGAGCACGATCAAATCGACATCGAGCCCCTCCTCCTTGAAGAACCCCCGGTCCTGGGCGATGTAGAACGGCGCATCGCTGGCCGAGCCGCCGGTGCCGACAGTGACCTTGTCGGCGGCTGCCGCCCCGTCCATTGCCGCAGCGCCTAGTAATCCTGCGAGCAGGGCGAGAACGCGGACATGGCAGAACGCATCGATGTGACGCATTGAACGCTCAACTCCAGAGCTGCTTGCTTGCGAGACGTGCGCCGGCCACGAGCGCCTCGAATTTGGCCCACATGATGCTCGGATGCACACGCCGATAGAACGTCCCCTGCGCAAACCCGCAGTCCGTCCCGATCATCACGTTCTCGCGCCCGAGCAGGTGGGCAAAGCGCAGCGTCCGCTCGGCAATCAGCTCGGGATGCTCGACCACATTCGTGGCGTGGCTGATGACGCCGGGGATCAGCACCCTGCCCGGAGGCAATTTGACATCCTTCCAGACCTGCCATTCGTGCTCGTGGCGCGGATTCGCTGATTCAATCACATAGGCACCGGCGCGGACCTGCAGGATGAGATCGACGATGTCCTTCAGCGGCACATCGCTGACATGCGGTCCTGGCCAGCTGCCCCAGCAGACATGATAGCGCACGCGGTCCTCGGGGATGCCTGCGAGCGCATGATTGAGGGACTCGACGAATTTTCCGAGCCAGCGCCGATAGTCTGCGAAGCTGGCCGGCGGCACCATGCGATCGAACGCGGTAGCGGCCCGCGCGTCGTCGATCTGCAGCAGAAAGCCTGCATCGACGATCATTTTGTATTCCACCCGCATGGCCTCGGTGACTGCCGCGAGCCACTCCTCCTCGTTCCTGTAGTGCTCGTCCTTCCTGTCGGGAAGCACGCTTGATGGTGCCACCACGGGCATGAACGCCTCGGTGACATTCTGTCGAGCGAGCGCAGCTTTGAAATTGTCGATGTCGCGCTGCACGATGGCTTGGCCGATGTATTTCACCGGTCCGACGCAGGCGACCATCTTGTCGTTGGCCATAGGCTCGCGCACATCGAGCTCGGCATAGAACTCGTTGAAGCGCGTGCGATCGGCACCGGGCGTACCCGGGCGATAGCCGGGTGGAATGGTGCGCAGCTCGAACCCGCTCAGGCGCTCGAGCACGTATTGGTTCCAGCTGATGGCCTTGCCGTACTCGCCATCGCTAACCACGTCGACGCCGATCGCGGCTTGATGGGCGACCACGTCGGCAACGGACTGCTTCAGGCAGGACTCGTAGGCAGCATGGTCGAAATCCTTCCCGCCTTGTTTCGCGCGCATGAACTCCTGCAGCGCCGGCGGCCTGATCAGGCTGCCGACATGTGTGGTGAGTATGCGATCACGGCTGGTCTTCATGGCATCCCCGGCGAGCTGCTCTGGGCTTTACTCCTACAATCCAGGGCGCGAGCGCGCCAGCGCCCTATCGCCGGATGCCGCGCGGCAAGCAGGGACAAGCGCCGTCATGAGACCGATCTCTCCCGGCACGCTCTGTGCCGGCAGCCCGTTGCTCGCCTCGATAGCGGCGGCGTAGTGTCACTGTGCTCGTGCTCATCGTCGCGAACGGGTCTGCATAAGCTCTGATGTCCCCTCCTGTGCCTCTCCCGCAACGCTTTCGCGATGTCATGCACCTCGACGAGGTCATGACCACGCCCTCACCGGCGCTGGTGGAAGAGCTTGGGAAAATATCCGGCGATATCATCATTCTGGGAGTAGGCGGCAAGATAGGGCCGACCCTGGCGCGGCTCGCCAAACGCGCGGCGCCGCACAAGACGGTGATCGGCGTGGCACGTTTCAGCGAGCCGGGCCTACGGGACGAGTTCACGGCAAGCGGGATCGAATGCATCAGTGCTGACCTCCTCGACCGCGACCAGGTCGAGGCGCTGCCAAAACTCGCCAATGTCGTATTCATGGCGGGGCGAAAGTTCGGATCCTCGGGCCATGAGGATCTCACCTGGGCGATGAATGCGCATGTCCCGGCGCTGGTCGCCGAAGCTTTCGCTTCATCGCGCATCATCGCCTACTCGACGGGCTGCGTTTACCCTTACGTGAACGTGCTGCAGGGCGGCGCCACTGAAAGCACTCCCGCCACGCCACCGTCCGGCGCCTATGCCAATTCCTGCGCCGCGCGCGAAGCGATATTTCAATATTTCTCACGCATACGGCGAACCCCCGGCCGGATCATCCGTCTCAATTATGCAATCGACATGCGTTACGGCGTGCTGCACGACGTCGCGGCCCGCGTGCTTGCGAGCGAGGCGATCGACCTCACGACAGGGCACGTCAATGTGGTCTGGCAGGGCGATGCCAACACCATAGTTCTGAGGGCGCTGGGCCACTGCACGGTGCCTACGAGCCCGCTCAACGTCAGTGGGCCTGAGACGGTCAGTATCCGTTGGCTTGCCGAGCAGTTCGGCGCGCGGCTTGGCAAGGAGCCGGTGCTCGTCGGGACGGAATCCCCCACGGGCTGGCTGGTCAACACTGCCGAGGCGACGCGGCTCTTTGGCTACCCGAGCGTGCCGCTCCTGCAGCTCGTAGACTGGACCGCCGACTGGGTAGCGCAAGGAATGCCGAGCCTCGGTAAACCCACGCATTATGATACGCGCGATGGAAATTTCTGAGCTTCAAGTCGCGCAGAAACCGTCCTTCTCGCCGGGCGAGCTTGAGGATGCGCAGGCACTCGTTCGCGACGCCAACTGGAATCAGCTTCCTGCCGACTGGCGGCTCTTCCTCGAGCTCGGCTCCGTCTTTACCGCGCAGACAGGGGCCGGTCGGGTCGTCGCGACGGCCGCGACGTTGCCGTTTTCGCAGCTCGCCGCCAGTCGCGACAAGGCATTCGCCTGGATCAGCATGGTGCTCGTCACGCCTGAGTACCGCCGCCGCGGCATTGCCACGGTACTGATGCGCCGCGCCATGGAGGAGCTCGCCTCTCGCAATCTTCTGCCCGTGCTCGATGCCACGCCGGACGGGCGCGCCGTCTATCGCAAGCTTGGCTTCCAGGACTCATGGGGCTTTCAGCGCCTGATCCGCCGTGAGGGAGCGCAGGCGCAAGCCGGCGTGTCGGCCGGAGCAGGGGTAAGTATCCGCTCGATCACCGACGCGGATTGGGAGGACATCTGCGCCTATGACGCCGCGGCGTTCGGAGCCGATCGTAGCGGCGTCCTTGGTGGACTGCGTGGACGCCTGCGCGCGGCTGAGCTCATTGCGGAACGTGAAGGACGGATCGCCGGGTTTCTTGTCGGCCGCGACGGGCGCGTCGCCGCACATATCGGCCCGCTGATCGCGGAGGAAGATGCGATCGCCTGCGCGCTCGCCGAACGTGCAGTCGCGGCACTACCGCGATCCGTGATTATCGATGTCGCAGACGCAAAGACGGCATTGCGTGATGTTCTGACCAGCCGCGGGTTCACGTCCGTGCGTCCATTCACGCGCATGCTGCACGGCACGTCCAGGCGGCTCGATGATGCGGAACGCACGTTCGCTGTCATCGGGCCGGAGTTTGGCTAACGAGGCGCGTAACCCGACCGGGCCAAGCGCGAGTGGAACCCGGACTTCTCCGGGGTCAATCCGGAATGAACATCAATAAAGCTTAGGCGGGTGGATGGGCGGCATCTTCACCGCCTTGTCGAGAAACTCGTTGGTGTACGCGGTCTTCACGTCGTATGGCTTCTCCAGCTTGAGGTATTCATCGACGAGCTTGTAGTCGTCGGCCATCCGGGCATCGTCGTGCCAACCGAGCGCCACCGTACGCGAGATCTCGTCATTCATCAGAATGGTGACGAGATGCCAGTTCTCCAGCTCGTTTTTTTGCAACAGCGCACCGTTGCCCTCGACCAGTGCCGTGATGCAGGGCTCGGGCGTCTTGACGCATTCGGCAAACGCCTTCTGCGTGACTTTCACGAACTTGTCGGCCTTGTCGCGGTTCGCTTTGAGCCAGGTGCCGTTGGCGATGATTGAGTTGCCGTAGGGATTCACCCCGGCATCTTTCCAGGCGAGGAAGCCCATGTCGCTGCCCAGCTCACGGGCGAAAACATGGTGCAGATTGAAGAACGACGTGGTCGCGTCGATGGTTTTGGCCTTGAGCGCGCTGAGCTTGGCATTGGCATCGATATTGACCCAGGTCACCGACGCCGGATCAATGCCGACCTTCTTCGCCAATGCCGGCCACATGGTGCGCGCACCGTCACCAGCCGGATTGCCGATCTTCTTGCCGGCGAGATCCTTCACGCTCTGGATGCCCGAGCTCTTGAGCCAATAAAGCCCCTGGGGCGAGTTGGCGTAGACGTTCATTACCCCGACGGCATCGAGGCCCTTGCCGCGGAAGAGCAGCACGCCTGCCATGTCGGAGAGGCCGAGCTGGGATTGGCCGGCGCCGACCTTCTGCGCCGACATGGCCGAGCCGCGGCCGGTCTCGAAGTCGACGTCGATCCCGGCTTGTTTGTACCAGCCCATTTTCTGCGCGTAGAAATAAGGCGCATGGTCACCGCCGGCGACCCAATTCAAGGTGAAGGTGAGCTTCTGGGCCGCGGCGGGCAAGGCGCCGAGGCAGGCGAGAACGCTGGCCGCTGCGGCTTTCGCGATCAACTTCATGGTTGGCTCCGGTGTGGCGCGACATCGTGCCTCGACGTGCCGCGCATCTTGGTGATATTGGGCGGTCTTGCGCGGGACGATAGGAGGCACCCCCTAACCGTGTCAAACGCGGGCGGCCACTGAACAATGGGACTGCATTGGCAGGACTGGCCGCCGCAGGTGCTCACTATGCTGCGCCGTGGCGTGGTGATCCCGGCGCATCCGCTGGCGCTCGACGCTGGCCGCAGGCTTGATGCGCGACGCCAGCGTGCCCTGACGCGCTATTATCTCGACGCGGGTGCTGGCGGCCTCGCCGTCGGCGTGCACACCACGCAGTTTGCGATCCGCGACGTCGATCTTTATCATCCAGTTCTGGAGCTTGCTATGCGCAGCGCCACCGAGTGGACGCGCAGGCAGCCGATCATGATCGCTGGATTGGCAGGCCGAACCGAGCAGGCGCAGCGCGAAGCCACGATCGCACGCGATCTCGGCTATCATGCGGGGCTGCTTTCGCTCGCCGCACTGCGCGGAGCGAGCGAGGACGAGTTGATCGGCCACGCGCGTCTGGTCGCCGCCGAGATTCCGCTGGTGGGCTTCTATCTACAGCCGGCGGTCGGCGGGCTGGTGCTGCCGGTCTCGTTCTGGCGCCGCTTTGCCGCCATCGACAATGTCGCCGCGATCAAGATTGCACCGTTCAATCGCTACCGCACGCTCGACGTCATCCGTGGCGTGTTGGAGGCGGGAGTTGCAGACCGGATTGCGCTCTATACCGGCAACGACGATCACATCGTACTGGATTTGCTGACACCGTTCAGGATGGTGCGCAACGGCAGCCTCACTACCCTGCGCATCAAGGGCGGCCTCCTCGGCCACTGGAGCGTCTGGGTGAAGAAGGCAGTCGAGCTGCTCGAGCGCATCCAGACGGCCGTTGCGACGGAAACCATCCCCGGCGACCTGCTGGCGCTCGACGCGCAGGTGACGGATAGCAATGCGGCGATCTTCGACGTGGCCAATGATTTTCACGGGGTGATCGCGGGCTGCCACGAGATCCTGCGTCGCCAGGGTTTGCTCGAGGGCATCTGGTGTCTCAATCCGAACGAGACACTGGGACCCGGTCAGAAGCAGGAGATCGATCGGGTTTGCGCCGCTTATCCTCACCTCAACGATGATGATTTCGTGCACGCGAACCTGCAACGGTGGTTATCATAGAAGAAAGGTGGTCCGCTCTCGTCGCACGACAGGAATATGTCGTGGCGCCGCACGGGTGGTGCCACCTCCCCCGGAAAGGGGGAGGTCGGTTTCTAGTGCGACGCGCAGCGGAGCAGTGGAAGCCGGGTGGGGGTCAGTCTTCCTGCACGACCAGCAGCCCCCCACCCCGACCCTCCCGCTTGCCGGGTGAGGGAGCGCACCGCCTTTCGTGCGAGAGAAGCGCACCACCTTTGGCGGGGAGGGAGCGCACCACCGTTTGTGCGGTGCTGCCGGCCGGAGAAGGAGCAGGATGTGGGCGCAAACTCGCAGGCGGTGCAGCGCTATTCCTGGGCGGTGCTGAGTCACCTCGCACTGCTCGTCGCCTGGTACCTCTTCGTCAGGCTGGGGGAGGTGCCGAAGTTCGTCATGCCCTCTCCATACCAGACTATCGAAGCACTGCTGGTGCCGAACTATCGTTGGCTCGAGAACATCACGGTCACCAGCACCGAGATTTTCGGCGGTTACATTCTCGCGGTGGTGCTCGGGATCGGCGCCGCGCTTCTGTTCTCCTGGTTCCGTTGGCTGGAGATGGCGGTCATGCCGCTCCTGGTAAGCCTCAACATGATTCCGAAGGTGGCGCTTGGGCCCTTGATCATCGTCTGGTTCAAGTACGGCATCGGGCCCAACGCCGTGATGGCATTTGCCATCTGCTTTTTCCCGATCGTCCTCACGACGGCACGCGGCCTGCGCGAGGTCGAGCCCGATCTGCTCGACCTCGTACGAACCCTCAAGGGCTCGCGCTGGCAGGTGTTCACGAAAATCCAATTGCCGGGTGCCTTGCCGTACATCTTTTCCGGAATGAAGGTCGCGGCCATTCTGGCCGTCGCCGGCGCGATCGTCGGTGAGTTCCTCGGCTCGGATCGCGGCTTGGGGTACCTGATGCTACAGGTGCAGGTCACGCTGGACACCGCGGCCATGTTCATGGCCGTCATCCTCATCACCCTGATCGGGATGTTTCTTTACGGGCTCGTGCTGGCGCTCGAGCGCCTTCTGGTCGTACGCGACGCGCGCCTGCAATAGCAAACGAGCCGGGTGATGCGAAAACAGCAAATGCTTTAGCGATGGGCGAGCCGTTCATCCACCTCGTGGGCGTGCGCAAGATCTATCGCACCCGTGGCAGTGAGCTGCTCGCGATTTCCGAGGCAAGCTTTGACGTAGAAGCAGGCGAGCTCGTGTCGCTGGTCGGGCCGTCCGGCTGCGGCAAGACCACTCTGCTGAAGATCCTCGCCGGCCTCCATCCCTACGATGGCGGCGAGTTGCGCATTGGCTCGCACAGCCAGTCATTCGATCCGGCACGGGACATCGGCATGGTGTTTCAGCAGCCGCTGCTGCTCAAATGGCGCCGCATCATTGACAATGTGCTCCTCCCGGCAGAAATCCTCGGCCTGCCGATGGCGGCAAGTCGCAATCGCGCGCGCGATCTCCTGGCGCTGGTCGGGCTTGGCGGGAACGAGGACAAGTATCCATACGAGCTTTCTGGCGGCATGCAGCAGCGCGCTGCGATCGCGCGCGCGCTCATCCACGATCCCAAGCTGATCCTGATGGACGAGCCGTTCGGAGCGCTCGATGCGCTGACCCGGGAAAAGATGAATCTCGAGCTCTTGCGCATTTGGCAGGAAGCGAAGAAAACAATCCTGTTCGTCACCCACGGCATCACCGAAGCCGTATTCCTCGGGACCCGCGTCATTGTGCTCACCGCCGGTCCGGCACGGATGGCCGACAATTTCCGGGTCGAGCTGCCGCATCCCCGCACTCTGGACATGAAAACGAACGAGAAGTTCGGGGAGTACAGCAGGCGGATCTATCGGCTGCTGGGCATGGATTAGCGAGCACAGAGGATCGCAAGCATGGCAGAGCGGCGTCTCGGCATCATCATGAATGGCGTGACCGGGCGCATGGGGATGAACCAGCACCTGATCCGCTCGATCCTCGCCATCCGCGCGCAAGGGGGCGTTCCGCTCAAGAATGGCGACCGGGTGATGCCGGACCCGATTCTGGTCGGCCGCAACGAGGCGAAGCTCGCCGACCTTGCCAAGGCGCACGGCATTAGGCGATGGACCACCGATCTCGATGCAGCGCTCAAGAACAAGGACGACACTTTGTTTTTTGACGCGGCGACCACGCAATTGCGGGCGCAGCTCCTGCAGCAGGCGATTGCCGCGGGCAAGGACATCTATTGCGAGAAGCCGATCGCGGAGACTTTCGCCGACGCGCTCGCGGTGGCGCGCGCCGCCGAGAAGGCGGGCATACGCCATGGCGTGGTGCAGGATAAGCTTTTCTTGCCCGGCCTTCTCAAGCTCAGGATGCTGATCGATGCGGGCTTTTTCGGACGGCTGCTCGCGGTTCGCGGCGAGTTCGGATACTGGGTGTTCGAGGGCGATTGGCAGCCGGCGCAAAGGCCTTCGTGGAATTACCGCAAAAACGAGGGCGGCGGCATCATCCTGGATATGCTCTGCCATTGGCGCTACGTGCTGGATAACCTGTTCGGCGAGGTGAAGAGCGTCTCCTGTCTCGGTGCCACGCACATTCCCAAGCGCTGGGACGAGAATGGCAAACCCTATGAGGTCGACGTGGACGATGCCGCCTACGCCACGTTCGAGCTCGCCGGTGGGGTGATCGCGCACATCAACAGCTCCTGGTGCACGCGCGTGCGGCGGGATGACCTGGTCACATTCCATGTCGACGGCACGCACGGCTCCGCTGTTGCAGGGTTGCAAAAATGCTGGAGCCAGGCGCGCGTGAACACACCGCGCCCTGTGTGGAATCCGGACATCCCACAACCGATAAATTTCCTTTCAACCTGGAGCGAGGTCCCGGACAGCGGCGCTTACGAGAACGGCTTCAAGACTGAATGGGAGATGTTCATCCGGCATCTCTACGAGCATGCGCCGTTCAAATGGACGCTTTTGGAGGGAGCCAAGGGCGTGCAGCTCGCCGAAGCCGGGCTGCAGAGCTGGCAGGAGCGCCGGTGGATCGATATTCCGCAAGTGAAGCTGTGAGCAAGCAGAGCCGCGTGGTCGAGCGGTGCCGGCATGAAGCGTCGGCAGTGGGTTGACGAGGGCTCGGATGCCGACGGTCACTCTCCCGGTTGCGAGCGGCAAGCGCGAATCTTATAGGACGCAGCCCGCGCGCAAGCTTCCGCCAGTGACCGTCCCATTCAACCGCATCGCCTATGCGGCGGCTCATGTGGTCGCCGACCCGCTCGCCGACAATGATCCCTGGCTCGAGGCCGCCGTCGATTGGGAGAGCACGATCGCTTTCCGGCGTTATCTGTGGTCGCTCGGGCTGGGTGTTGCCGAGGCGATGGACACGGCACAGCGCGGCATGGGCATGGACTGGCCGGCATCGCTCGAGTTGATCCGCAGGAGCCTCGACGCGGCGAAGGATTTTCCCGGCGCGCTGATCGCCTCAGGCACCGGCACCGATCATCTGGAGCCCGCCGCTGATGTCACCATTGATGACGTCATCCGCGCCTATGAGGAGCAATGCTCCGCGGTGGAGAAGCTGGGCGGCCGCATTGTGCTGATGGCCAGCCGCGCACTCGTGCGGGCGGCACGTTCCCCGGACGACTACGCTAGGGTCTACGACCGCATATTGAGCCAGGTGAAGGAGCCATTGATCATCCATTGGCTCGGCGAGATGTTCGATCCCGCGCTGGCCGGATACTGGGGGCATGGCGATCACCTGCAGTCGATGGAGGTGGCAATCGACGTGATCGCCGCCCATGCCGACAAGGTGGATGGCGTGAAGATTTCCCTCCTCGACAAGGACAAGGAGATCGCCATGCGCCGCCGACTGCCGCAGGGCGTACGCATGTATACCGGTGACGACTTCAACTATGCCGAGCTTATTGCCGGCGATGCGCGCAGCTACTCCGATGCGCTGCTCGGGATTTTCGATGCCATCGCCCCAGCCGCAGCCGCCGCGCTCGGTGCGTTAAGCCGTGGTGACCACACCGACTTTCACGCGATCCTCGCCCCGACCGTGCCGCTGTCGCGCCACATCTTCAAGGCACCCACCCGCTTCTACAAAAGCGGCGTGGTGTTCATGGCCTACCTCAATGGCCTGCAGGACCATTTCACCATGGTCGGCGGCCAGGAAAGCGCTCGCTCGACCCTGCATCTCGCCGAGCTGTTTCGCCTCGCCGACAAAGCCGGTCTCCTGAGCGACCCGGACCTCGCCTCCTCGCGTATGCGCACGGTGATGGCCGCGCGCGGCGTCGCCTGAGCTGGGGCGGCTTGATGCGGGACCTTTCGCAAGACCGCTCGCTCATATCCATCAACTCGGCGACGGTGAAGTCGTGGACACTTGAGCAGCTCGTAGAGGGGTGTGTACGCGCCGGCCTCAGTGCGATCTCGCCCTGGCGTGACATCGTGCAGGCCTACGGAGCTGCGCGTGCGGGCAAGCTCATCCGCGAGCACGGAATGACGGTCACTGGCCTCTGCCGCGGCGGCACGTTTACCGCTGCGGATGAGCCAGGGCGCCGCGCTGCGCTCGATGACAACCGCCGCGCCATTGATGAGGCTGCAGTGATCAATGCCCAGTGCCTGGTCATGGTGGTAGGTGGCCTGCCAAGCGGCTCGAACGATCTCGCCGATGCGCGCAAGCAGGTCAGGGAGGCGCTCGAGGCGCTGCTTCCTTACGCGCGCCAAGCCGGGGTACCCCTCGCGATCGAGCCGTTGCACCCGATGTATGCCGCCGATCGCGCCTGTGTGAACACGCTGGCACAAGCCAACGACCTCTGTGATGCACTGGGCGACGGGATCGGCGTCGTCGTCGATACGTATCATGTCTGGTGGGACCCGGAGCTGCACGGCCAGATCGCGCGCGCTGCAGGCAAAATTCTTGCGTATCACGTCAATGACTGGCTCGTTCCAACGAGCGATCTGCTGCTCGATCGCGGGATGATGGGGGACGGCGTCATTGCACTGCGCGCGATCCGCGCGGCCGTCGAGTCGACCGGCTATCGCGGTCATTGCGAGGTCGAAATTCTCTCCGCGCAGAACTGGTGGAAGCGCGATCCGCACGAGGTGCTGCGCGTCTGTATCGACCGCCACCAGACGGTGGTCTGAGGCATGACCAGCTATGACGTGATCATTCTGGGCGCTGGTCACAACGCGCTGATCTTGCAGGCTTATTTGGCAAAGGCCGGCCTGACGACGCTGACCGTCGAGCGCGCCTCCATCGCCGGCGGTGGCCTGAGCACGCTCGAGGATCCGCGTTATCCAGGCTTTCTTCACAACACACACGCCTTCTTCCAGCGCGCCATCACGACCATGCCATGGTACCGCGACCTTGATCTCGAGCGGCACGGCGCGACCTACATTGAGCCCGAGCTCAATGTCGCCCTCATCACCAGCGATGGCCGCGCCCTGCAATGGTGGACCGACATCAGTCGCACCATCGACTCCTTTGCGCAATTCAGCCGTCGCGATGCCGCCGCCCTGCGGCGCTGGCACGACGATTTCGTGCCGATCGTGCAGAGCATTCTGGCTCCCGAGAGCCGCTCACCACCGCTGCCGCCGAGCGAGCGGCGGGCTTTGCTGGCGAGAAGCAAGGCTGGTCGGCGCCTGCTCGAGGTAAGCGCGTGCTCACCTCTCGAGTTCGTCGAACGCGAGTTCGAGCACCCCACGATCAAGGCGGGGCTGCTGTTCTTCAACGGCCTGCGCGAGGTCGACCTGCGCCTGCGCGGTTTCGGCCATCACATCGCTGCGCTGCTCGCCAGCCCGGCCAAGGCGCAGATGTCGCGCGGCGGCTCAGCTGCACTCGCGCGTGCTCTCGAGCAAACGGTGCGGGAGAAGGGTGGGGCCATTCGCCTGCTGACTGCTCCAGAACGCATCCTCGTCGAAAATGGACGCGTCGTGGCGATCAGAACACGCGCGGGCGAGGTCATTCGCGCTCGCCATGTGATCGCCTCCTCGCTCAACCCGCAACAGACCTTTCTCGATCTGCTCGATCCCTCGTTGCTGCCGCGGGAGATTGCCGATCGAGTGAACAACTTCGCCTACAACCTGCTGGCGCCGCTGTTTGCGTTGAACCTCAATCTGCGCGAGGCGCCGCGCTACCGGGCAGCGGCGCAGCATCCCGAGCTGGCGCAGGCGTTCATGGTGATCCTCGGCCTCGACCATGTCGATCAGTTCGGCGAGATCGTGCGCCATCATGAGGCCGGGACCATTCCGCCGACCGTGATGTGGGGCGCCTGTCCGACACTGTTCGACGCGAGCCAGGCACCCGATGATTTCCATACAGCCTTCATGTGGGAAAAGTTGCCCTACCGCTTGCATGGCAATGCCGCCAACTGGGACACCGTGCGCGAGCGGCACGGGCGCGACATGCGCACATTCTGGGAACGCTACGCGCCCAATCTCGCCGATGCCGTGATCGATAGCTTCACGCGCTCGCCGCTCGACGTTGAGCGCTCCTTGCCCAACATGCGTTGCGGCGATCTCCTGATCGGCGCGTTCAGCAACGATCAGGTCGGCCATAACCGGCCGTTTGCGGGAGCCGGAAGCTATAGGACGCACATTCCGGGTCTCTATCTGTGCGGCTCCAGCAGCCATCCCGGCGGCAATATCACCGGCCTTCCCGGATACAACGCTGCGCAAGTCATTCTCGCCGATCTTGGCATCAAAGCTGAATGGGCACCGCCGCCCTTTGCCGTGCAGCTCGCCAACTTGGAAGACGCGACGTGACGGCTTCACATGGCGGCACAATTGCCGAGATCGTAGCGGCACATCGCTCCGATGCAGCCACTCCGGAGACAACGATCGCACGCTGTTACGCGCGCATCCGCACTTACGCCGATCCGGCCACCTTCATCTCGCTGCGTGCGATGGAGGATGCGCTCGCCGACGCGCGAGCGTTGCGCCATGCAAGTGCGGCGACCCTGCCGCTCTATGGTGTGCCCGTGGCGATCAAGGACAATATCGACGTCGCCGGGCTCCCAACGACTGCCGCCTGCCCAGCCTTCTCGTACCAGCCGGCGCACGACGCAACCTGCGTGGCCCGCCTCAAGGCTGCCGGCGCAATCATTATCGGCAAGACCAACCTCGACCAGTTCGCCACCGGGCTCAGCGGTGTGCGCTCCCCCTATGGTGTTCCCCGCAATCCGCTCGATCCGGCGCTCATCCCGGGCGGCTCAAGCTCGGGCTCGGCGGTGGCCGTCGCTGCCGGACTTGTGCCGCTGGCGCTCGGGACCGACACCGCGGGATCGGGGCGGGTGCCCGCAGCGCTTTGCAACATTGTCGGGATGAAACCGAGCCTCGGACTGGTTTCCACCTCGGGGGTGGTCCCGGCCTGCCGTACGCTCGATTGCGTCTCCGTGTTCGCTCGGACCGTGGACGATGCATTCACCGCCCTTTCCGCGGTCGCCGGTCATGATGCGGGTGATCCCTATTCACGCGTTCATGCGCTGGGCCGGGTCGGGACGATGCCGCCGCACCTGCGGCTCGGCGTGCCGCCGAGCGACCAGCGCGTTTTTCTCGGCGATGCAGCTGCAGCCGCCGCCTACGAAGAAGCACTTGCGCGTCTCGCGAGGCTCGGCAGCACCCTCGTCGAGTTCGATATGCAGCCGTTCTACGAAGCGGCGCAGCTCCTCTACGACGGACCATGGGTGGCGGAGCGCTATCTCGCCGCGCGCGCAGTGCTCGAGTCTGCGCCACAGGCGATGCATCCCGTCACGCGCGAAATCATCCTCGGCGGCACGCAGCTGACTGCCGCCGACACATTCGCTGCGTTCTACCGGCTGGAGGAATTGCGACGGCTGCGCGACACCACCTTCGCGGTCGTCGATGCGCTCGTGCTGCCAACCATTCCGACCGTCTACACTGTGAAGGACGTCCTTGCTGACCCGATCGCGCTGAACAGCCGGCTGGGCACCTATACAAATTTCGCCAATCTCCTGGATCTGTGCGCCCTGGCAGTGCCGGCTGCCGTGAGGAGTGACGGCATCCCTTTTGGCATCAGCCTCGTCGCTCCCGCCGGGCGGGACGCGGCGCTCGCTGCCATGGGCAGCGTTTTTCACTCCGACACTGGCCTGCCACTCGGCGCGACTGGCGACCCGCAGCCCCCGCCCCGGCCTGTTGGGAACGAGGCTGCAAGCGGCGAAATCGCATTAGCAGTTGTTGGAGCGCATCTCTCAGGCATGCCTCTCAATGGTGAGCTCCACGCGCATGGCGCGCGCTTCCTCGCCGAGGCCCTGACGGCGGCGGAATACCGGTTGTTCGCGCTTGCCGGGTCCGTGCCGCCGAAGCCAGGGCTACTGCGCGTTGCAAGTGGCACCGGCGCCCCGATCTCACTCGAGATTTGGGCAATGTCGGCCGCAAGCTTTGGCCGCTTTGTCGCTGCCGTGCCGCCTCCCCTCTGCATCGGCACCTTGACGCTTGCCGATGGGCGCACCGTGCACGGCTTTCTCGTGGAGGCGCACGCCACCATTAACGCGCGCGACATCTCCGCCTTCGGTGGCTGGCGGGCCTACATGGCGAGCACCGCGCGCTAAGGGGTTAGCGTTTGCGCCCCAAGGGTCGTGGATGCCCGCGCCAAGCGACGCCCCGCGCGGGCATGACAATGGGGAGGCGAACAGAATCCGCTTTAGTTCTGGCGACTGCTGCTGCTACCCGCGCCTTGGCCGGTCTGCGCCCTAGGACCGCTATAGCCAATGCGCCAGATGGTGCCACCTGTATCATCGGCGATCAGGAGCGCGCCGTCCTTGGTAATGGCCAGTGCGGCGGGCCGGCCCCACACCTCGGCGCGATGCTGCCCGGAAACCCAAAAGCCGGTCACAAAGTTTTGGTACTGGCCTTGCGGCTTGCCGTCCTTGAACGGCACCCGCACAACCTTGTAGCCGGTCGGCTCCGAGCGATTCCACGAGCCCTTCAGGGCCACGAACGCGTCACCCTTGTACTCTGCCGGAAATTGCTCTCCTTCGTAGAACACGATGTCCATTGCGGAGGAGTGTGCCTCGAACAGGAGGTCGGGCTCGACCGCCGCCTTCACCTTGTCGGGCCGCAGTTGCGCAAAGCCCGGCTGGGGATGGTGGCCAATATAAGCATAGGGCCAGCCGTAGAACGCACCCTCCTGCACCCGTGTCATGTAGTCTGGCACCAGCCGGTCGCCGAGCCCATCGCGCTCCTGCACCGCCGCGTAGAGCTCACCTGTCGAGGGATGAAAAGCGAGCGTAGTCGGGTTGCGCATACCGGAGGCAAACGTCCTCTGGTTTGATCCGTCGGCATCGAAGCGCTGGATTGATGCCTTGACCTCAGGCTCCACGCCGATGTTGCCGGACGAGCCGACGCCGACGAACAGCGCACCTGTCTTCGGATCGATTGCGAGGTGGCGATTGGCATGCCCTTGGACAATTCCGAACACGCCCTTCCCGGTGATCATCTTCTCCCCGACGAGCGACGTGGTCGGCTTGCGCTCCTCGACCGGCACGTCAGACGCCATAACGTTCTGACCGCCGGCGCCGGGACGCAGGGCGCCAAGCCGATGCGGCACCCGCCAAATGCCATCCTGGTCCGCGACCAGCACGAACCCGTCGCGCCACGCCAGCCCATAAGGACCGTTGAAGCCTTCGGCGTGACGCTGGATCCAGTCGGCTTTGCCGTCGCCGTCCTCGTCGCGCAAAAGGGTGAGATAGCCCTTGCTCTGCTCGGCGACGATCACATCGCCGTTCGGCAATACCAGCAACCGGCGCGGGTGCTCCAGTCCGGACGCAAAGATGGTCGCCGTGAACCCGTCCGGCATGCGCAAGGATTGACCTTGGTAGGGTACCACCAGCGATCGGCTGGCCGCGACCGGGCCGCTCTTCGGCGGCGGCAAGTCTTCCGCTCTGACCATGATTTTGCGACCGATCTCCTGGTCGGGAAGTGTCGCCGGATCAACCGCACCGCTTGGGGTGGTCGCAGCGCTCGGCGCGGGCGCGGCCGGTGCTGCGCTGCGCTGGGCCAGTGCCGGGAACGACAGGATGCCAGCCAACCCCACGGCGGCGCTGCTGACGAGGAGAGGGATTTGTCTCATGACAGGCTCCTTGCACTGTTCCCGTGTGGGCGCATGGTATCGGAAATGCCGCGGCCACGGTCGGGTATTCGCTGCGCGTAGCCTAGGCTTTTGGCCGTTCGGAATACAATCGCAGTTATATATCCTCGGACGCAGGGCCGAATCCGCACACCGCAACGCACCTTTGCTGGCTGTAGCGCTGCGCGTTGTGCAGGTTACGCGCAACGTTTCCGTAATGGCATACGAACGCGAAAAGAGTTAGCGTCGCGACGGCTCGCCTGAATGGCGAGACAGCGGAGAACGGCCATGACTCCAGGTAGACGTTTGCGCGAGCTCATGCAGCGCGGTGAGATGGTGATCGCCCCCGGCGCCTATGACTGCATTACCGCACGCTGCATCGCCCAGGCAGGCTTTCCCGCCGTCTACATGACCGGCGCCGGTACGGCGGCGACGCTCGGCTTTCCCGATTACGGGCTCCTTACCATGTCGGAAATGGCCGACAACGCCGCCAGGATTGCGGCCTCGGTGGCTGTCCCGGTCATTGCCGACGCCGACACCGGCTATGGAAACGAACTTAATGCCACGCGCACGGTGCGCGAATACGAGCGACGGGGCGTCGCCGCCTTGCATATCGAGGACCAGGGCTTCCCGAAGAAATGCGGCCATCTCGAGAACAAGCTCATCGTTCCGCGCGACGAGTTCATTGCCAAGATACGGGCGGCAGTGGCCGCCAGGCGCGATCCGGATCTAGTGGTGATCGCCCGCACCGACGCCCGCGCGTCCCTCGGCTTCGATGAGGCGGTGATGCGCGCAAACCTGGCGCTCGCGGCGGGCGCCGACATGGCGTTTGTGGAAGCGCCGCAGACTCTGGAGGAGGTAGCAGCGGTGCCCAACCGGGTGAGCGGACCCTGTCTGCTCAACGTCGTGTGGCGCGGCAAGACGCCGGAGGTCGCCTTCGCCCAAGCGCAGCGGATGGGGTATCGCCTCGCAATCGTGCCGGGCATGCTGCTCAAAGCGGTGATCGGCGTCTGCGACGCAACCCTTGCTGAGCTCATGCGGACCGGCCGCCACCCCGAGCCGGCGCAGAGCATGAC
The DNA here is from genome assembly GCA_045811525.1 of Xanthobacteraceae bacterium. GTDB lineage: Bacteria > Pseudomonadota > Alphaproteobacteria > Rhizobiales > Xanthobacteraceae > VAZQ01. The sequence goes on from JBJMTV010000016.1 coordinate 73,825, forward strand.
AGTGCGCGAAGCGTTTCGCCGGGTCGGCGCGGACGAGTGGGACGCATTGGCCGAGCGTTTCCGTCCCCCTCACGCAGAGGCTGCGGAATAGCGCGGCGGTAGCTCACATGCCCGCTACGATGCTCGACAAGATCTGGGGGGCACACGCGGTCATCACGCGAGCGGACGGATTCACGCTGCTGCACATCGACCGGCACCTGGTGCATGACGGCTCGAGCAATGCCTTTCGCAAGATCAAGGAGAAAGGATTGAGGGTCGCGCGACCCGACCGAACCTTTGCCACTCCCGATCACTATGTCTCGACGTTGGGACGCGACCTGAACGCAATCAACGAGCCGCACCGGCGCAGCATGGTCGAGGACCTCGGCCAACATGCGCGCGAGACGGGCCTGACGCTGTTCGCCCTCGGCGACCCCCGCCAGGGCATTGTGCACGTCGTCGGGCCCGAGCAGGGGCTGAGCCAGCCCGGCACCCTCATGGTCTGCGGCGACAGCCATACCGCGACGCACGGTGCGCTCGGCGCGCTCGCTTTCGGCATTGGCTCCTCAGAGGTGGCGCACGTCTTGGCGACACAGACCTTGTGGCAGCGCAAACCGAAGAGCATGCGCATCAATGTCGAGGGGCAGCTGGCGCCGGGGGTGCACGCGAAGGATGTGATCCTCGCCATCATCGCGCGCATTGGCACCGCCGGGGCAACAGGGCACGTGATCGAATATGCGGGGTCTGCAATCCGCGCGCTCTCGATCGAGGGACGGCTCACCGTCTGCAACATGTCTATCGAAGCGGGCGCACGCGCCGGCATGGTGGCGCCGGACGAGACCACTTTCAGCTATCTCGCCGGCCGGCCCTATGCGCCAAAAGGCGAGCAGTGGGAAAAGGCCTGTGCGCATTGGCGCTCGCTTCCGTCCGACGCTGATGCGCGGTTCGATCAGGAGGTGACTCTCGACGCTGGCGAGCTCGCGCCCATGGTGACCTGGGGCACCAGCCCGGAGGCGGCGGCCCCAATCACGGAACGCGTGCCCGATCCCGCGCAGGCAGCGGATGCGACCCGACGGGACAGCATGCAGCGCGCGCTGGCCTACATGGATCTCGAGCCCGGGCTGCCGCTCTCCGAAATCGCCATCGATCGCGTGTTCCTGGGCTCGTGCACAAACAGCCGCATCGAGGACCTGCGGAGCGCGGCAAAGATCGCCGCTGGCCGCAAGGTGAAAGTGCCGGCAATGGTGGTGCCGGGCTCAGGCTTGGTGAAGGCGCAGGCCGAGGCAGAAGGCCTCGACGCCCTCTTCAAGCGCGCCGGCTTCGAATGGCGTGACGCCGGCTGCTCGATGTGCGTGGGAATGAACGGCGACCTGGTCGCGGCAGGCGAACGCTGCGCCTCCACGTCCAACCGCAATTTCGTGGGGCGGCAAGGCAAGGGTGCCCGCACCCACTTGCTGAGCCCCGCCATGGCCGCGGCGGCTGCCGTCACCGGCAAGCTCACCGACGTGCGCGAGCTCATGCGGGGGTGAGTCATGATGCAGCCGTTTGAGAGACTGGAGGTGATCGCCGCGCCCATCAATACGGCGAACATGGACACGGATCAGATCATCCCTGCCCGCTTCTGCTGGCGCAAACGTGCCGATGGCTGGGGCCCCCTTCTGTTCCATGACCTGCGGTTCGATGATGGGGGAAGCGCGCGGCCGGAATTCGTGCTCAATCGCGAGCCCTATCACCTCGCGCGCATTCTCGTTGCAGATCGAAACTTCGGCTGCGGCTCATCACGCGAGCAGGCCGTGTGGTCGCTTTATGATTATGGCATACGCGCCGTGATCGCCCCGAGCTTCGGCGACATCTTCTTCAACAACAGCATGCAGAACGGGTTGCTGCCGGTGATCCTGGCGGTCGCGAGATGCGACGCTTTGCGGGCACAACTCGAGGCGCAGCCAGGCGCGCAGATTGCAATCGACCTCGCCGCTCAAAGCGTCACCGCACCGGACGGCATGGTCGATCTTTTCAAGATCGATGAATTTCGCAAAGAGTGCCTGCTCGCCGGCACCGACGACATCTCCTTTACGCTGCGCCAGCGAGACGCGATTGCACAATTCGAGAGCGCCTACGACCGCAAGGTGAGCTGGCTATAATCCTACCGCGCGGTACACGCGCGCGCGATCGGGGCTGCTTCTTGACTCAGCGAGCCGGCGCGGCGGGATCATCGATCATGCTCACGTGCGCGGCCACCACGTGCCACCCATCGGCAAAGCGGACCCAGGTCTGCATCTGCCGGCCGATCTTCCCCGGCGCGCTGTTGCGCTGAAACAGCGTCGAAGCCACGGCGAAGTCGCGCCCGAAGGTGGTGATCACCGTGCGCGAAAGGCTTCGTTCGAGCCCCACAGGCGAGCGGCCACTGCGGAAGGCGGCAATCTCGTTGTGGCCATAGAGAATCTCCGCGCCGCCATATCGGATGGTGCGCGGATCGGCGCGGAAGCACTCATTGAGCGTCGTGACATCGTTGGTGACCAGCGCCTCCTCGTACCGCTGGAATGCGGCGGCCACCTCGGCGACCACCTCCGGCAGGTCAATGGCGTTCGCTTCAATCATTTCTGCTCGCCTCGCTTTTGCCGCGTCTGTTGCATTGACGGCCGCGCAGCCGCAACCACGCCGGTCTGCTCCAGGACGTGCGCGATGCGCAAGGCAATATCCTCACGCCAGGGCGCCGCAATCACCTGAATCCCAATTGGCAGCGGCATCAGCGGTACCGGCACGGCGACGACTGGCAATCCTATGAACGAGATCGGCTGCGTGTAGATGCCCATATTGGCGCGCAGATTGACAGCAACACCGTCGAGCAGGAAGGTCTGCTGGCCGATCCTGGGTGCGACCGAGGGGGTCGCCGGCGCCAGCACGGCGTCAACACTTTCGAAGAGCGCGAGCACCTGTTCACGGTACCAGCGACGGAATTTCTGCGCCTTGGCGATGAGCACGCCAGGGAGAATAGCGCCGGCGATAAGCCGGTCGCGCACCACCGGCTCGAAATCCTGCGCGCGTTTGCGCAGGCGCTCGAGGTGCAGTGCTGCTCCTTCGCCGGCCGTGATCACGAAGGCAGCGGCACGCGCCCGCGCCGCTTCCGGAAGCTCGATCTCGCGTCCAACCTCCAGCGTTCGCGCCACGCGTGCCAGAGCCTCTTGCGCCTGTGGAAACAGTCCGGCGCGGAAGTACCCGCTCGCAACAGCAATGCGCAAACCCTGGAGGCCGCGCTCGAGCTGCGGCAGCACAGGATCAATTGGTCGGCGGCTGCAGACGGGATCATCGGGATCGGCGCCCTGCATGCTGTCATAGGCGAGCGCAAGGTCGCGCGCACTGCGTGCGAGCGGCCCGACATGATCGAGGCTTGCGACGAACGGAAAAGTGCGGGCGCGTGACAGCCGTCCATAGGTGGGCTTGAGCCCGAACACCCCGCAGAATGACGCCGGCACGCGGATCGAGCCATTGGTGTCCGAGCCAAGTGCAAGCGGCACCAGCCCGCCGGCCACCGCCCCGCCGGAGCCGCTGGAAGAACCGCCGGTCATGTGCTCGAGGTCGTGCGGGTTGCGCGCGTCGCCGTCGTGGGCGTTCTCGCCGGTGAAGTCGTAGGCGTACTCGCCCATGTTGAGTGCGCCCACGAGGACGCCGCCTTGCGCCTCCAGCCGCTCGATGAGAGTGGCATCACGCGTCGCGGCCGGCCGATCGCGATTGATCTTTGATCCGGCACGCGTCGCCAGCCCGGCGACGTCGAACAGGTTCTTGACTGCAAACGGTACGCCGGCAACGGGGCCGAGCCGGTCGCCTCGCTCACGCGCGCGGTCCACCGCAGCGGCGCTGGCGCGGGCACGCGTCGCGGTGACGTCAGTAAAGGCATTGAGCGCGCCATTGTGGGCAGCAATCCGCACAAGCGTCGCCTCGACAACGGCCGTGGCCGTGAGGCTCCCCTCGCGTACGGCCGCAGCGATGTCGCTCGCGTGACTCCAACTCATGTCCATGTGCGAGAGACCCGCCGACGGAAGTGGGAGGCTATAGTGCTACGTTCAGGCCGAGAACACCGGCGCGGGGTCAGCCTCATCGGGCAGGGGAAAGTCAGCAAACTGCGCAGCAAGGCGTAGCGCGACCGTGAGATTGCTCTTGATCGCGTCGTGCCATGCTGGATCGATAGAGAGGTCCAGAGCGCCGGCCGCTGCCATGATCAAATAATCGAGCTCGTCGTGCCTCACGGTCTTGCGCTTGCGGCGAGCAGCGCTCTTGGCAGCAACGCGACGCGTCGGCGCTTTGCGGGTTGGTCTCGCGCGTTTTTTTCCCATGCTCGCGTGCTTGTCCTCAGTTGAAGGCCGGCTGCGGGATCGCCGCCAGGAGATCGCGGGTATATTGCGCTGTCGGAGATACCAGCACCTCCTCTGTCCGCCCCTCCTCCACGATCTGGCCAGACTGCATGACAATTACACGATCGCACAAGAGCCGCACCACGTTGAGATCGTGGGAAACAAAAAGATAGCTCATCCCGAGCGACTGCTTGAGATCCTGAAGCAGGTTGAGGACCACCGCCTGAACCGAAACGTCGAGCGCGGCGGTCGGCTCGTCCAGAATCACGAGGTCGGGGTTAAGGGCAATTGCACGCGCAATGCCGACGCGCGCCTTCTGGCCACCGGAGAGCTGGTGCGGAAAGCGGTCGAGAAGATCGAGGGGCAGTCCGACTTGTTGCGCCAGCGCCTCGCAGCGTCCACGCAGATCCGTGCGCGCCGCTGAAGCGCCGAGCCGCAGGATTGGATCGACAATGGCGCGCGCAGCGGTGAAGCGGGGGTTGAGGCTGTCGGTCGCATCCTGGAACACCATCTGGATGCGTTTGCGCATCGGCAGTGTGGCGAAGGACCTCGGCGCAATCGCGCCGATATCCTCCCCGTCGAACAAGATCACGCCATCCGTTTGCTGGATCAGCCGCATGACCATGGAAGAGGTCGTCGATTTGCCGCACCCGGATTCGCCGACCAGCCCCACGCTTTCGCCGCGTTCCACTAGAAAGCTTACTCCATCAACGGCACGGAACACTTCCGACTCGGGTGTCCGCCGCCGGAGCATTCGCGCAAACCCACCCGCCACTGATTTGCGCGGGTACTCCTTGACGAGGTTTTTGACGACCAGCAGCGGCGCACCATCGCGTTTCACGCGCGCGCGATGTCCGGCCGTGTTTGCCGAGAACGACGGTCCCTCCTCCTGGTTGTGAGAGCAAGCCGAGGGGTGGGTGGGCAGTTGTGCAGCAGATGCCTGCATTTCCTCGGGGAGGAGATCGCGGAGGGCGACGCCTAGCCGCGGCGTCGCGCGCATGAGCTTGCGCGTGTAGGGATGCCGCGGTGCCGTGAAGATTGCCCGCGCAGGCGCTGCTTCGACCACCTGGCCCTTTTCCATGACCACGACCCGATCGCAATAGCTCGCGGCAAGCCCGAGGTCGTGGGTAATCAGGATCGCCGACATGCCGCGCTGGCGCATGAGCTCGACAATGAGATCCATGACGCGCTTCTGCGTGGTCACGTCGAGGCCGGTCGTCGGCTCATCCGCAATGAGCAGCTGCGGACGGCACGCAAGCGCAAGGGCAATGACCACCCGCTGGCACATTCCGCCCGAGAGCTCGAAGGGATAGGCATGGTAGCGCTCGCGCGGATTTGCGATGCGCACCTGCTGCAGCATCTCTATGGCCTTGTCGGTCAGTGCCGCGGAATCCGCTTGCGCGTGCTGCCGGAGGACGTCCTCGATCTGATGACCGACTTTGCGGATCGGGTTGAGCGCAGCACGCGGATTCTGAAAGATCATCGACATCTCGCGACCACGCAGATTGCGCATGTCGTCCTCACTCGCCGCACGCAGGTCCAGCCCGGTGAAATGTACCGCACCGTCGACGATGCGTCCGGCGCGATCGAGGATGCGCATGACCGCATAAGAGGTCACGGACTTGCCGGACCCCGACTCGCCCACAATTCCCAGGGTCTCGCCCTTGCCGATCCTGATGTCGACGTGCTCGACGGCACGGACGGGTCCGCGTCGAGTGGAGAACTCGACCGTGAGATCCCGGACCTCGAGCAGTGGAAGCGGAGCGCTCATCGGCTGGGCTCAGGTACGGCGCTGTGGATCGACAATGTCGCGCATCCCGTCACCGAGGAGGTTGAAGCAGAACACCGCGATCATCAGCGCAGCACCCGGAAAAAAGGCGATCCACCACTCGCCTGAGACCATGAAGGTGGCCCCCTCGGCCACCATGATGCCCCACTCGGGGCTCGGCGGACGCACGCCGAGACCGATGAACGACAGTCCGGCGGCATTGAGGATGGCGTATCCCATTGTGAGCGACATCTGCACCATCATGATGGGCATGATGTTTGGCAGGATATGACCGAGCAGGATGCGCATCTCGCCGTTTCCGCAGAGCCGTGCCGCAAGCACGAACCCAGCGTCGCGGCGTATGTTGGCTTCGGCGCGAGCCACCCGCACATAAAGGGGAAAATTCACGATCGCCGTCGCCAACACGATGTTCTGCACCGTGTTGCCGAGCGCGGCGACAATGCCCATCGCAAGCACGAACAGCGGAAAGGCCATGATGGTGTCGGCGAGCCTTCCCACAATGCGGTCGGTCCAGCCGCCGAAATAGCCCGCGGCCACGCCGGCGAGACCGCCCATGAGGAACACGAGCGCGACCGAGGCAAGTGCAATGGAAAAGTCGAGACGGGTGGCCACGATGACACGGCTGAGCACGTCGCGACCGATCTGGTCGGTTCCGAACCAGTGCGCCATTGACGGCGGATTGAGCGCCATCGCCGTATCGCTGGCTAGCGCGTCATAGGGCGCGAGCGTGGGGCCGAGCAGTGCCGTGAGCAGGATCAACAGGAACAGAGCGAAGGCGAAACCTGTTACGACATTCTCGCCAAGTATGTAGCGGACGTGGCGCAGCGTAGCGCCCACGCCGCTGCCTTTTTGCACGACCTGGAGAGAAGACGAGGAGGATGGAGAAGAGAAGGGAGGGGCGGGAGATCGTCCCTGTGCAGGGAGAGCTGCAGCAACACGGCAAGTGCGTTCCCCTTCTGCTTGCGGGGACTGATCAGGGGCCGCGATGGAAGCTGGTGCGCATGTCTTGCCGACTCGAGTGTCTGATGCTGCCGAACTCACATCAGGCAAAACGCCGGGCCTCATCCCTCAACCCTCACGCGCGGATCAATGATGCCGTAAAGGATGTCGATGATGAGATTGAGACCGACATACATCCCCGCCATGGTGAGTACGAAGCCCTGCAGTGGCGCAAAATCCGACGCAATCAGCGCTTCGACAGCAAAGGATCCGATGCCTGGCCAGGCGAATACCTTCTCGACCAGGATGTTGGCACCAAGCAAGAACGAGAACACCATACCGAGCGTGGTCACGACCGGCAGCATGGCGTTGCGAAACGCGTAGGTCACGATCACGGTGTAGGGAGCAAGGCCGCTCGCGCGCGCCGTGCGGATGAAATCGGAAGCGAGGACGGCGAGCATGGAGGCGCGTGTCATGCGGGCGATAGGCGCGAGCGAGAAGATGGTGAGCGTGAGCACAGGCAGGATCAGCTGCTTGAGGCTCGCCATAAACAGGGCTCCGTCGCCGGCCAGGACGCTGTCTATCAGGTAGAAGCCGGACACCTGCGGCGGCGCGCTGTAGAACACGTCCAGCCGCCCAAGCGGTGCCGGCGCCCAACCCAAAAGATAATAGAAGACGTAGACGAGGATCAGGCCGGTAAAGAACACCGGCAGCGATACGCCGGCGGTCGTGAGCACGCGGCACGTATGGTCGACCCACGAGCCAGGCCTGGTTGCTGCAGAAATGCCAAGTGGCACAGCAATCAACATCGAGACGAGCAGGCCGAGCAGGGTAAGCTCAGCCGAGGCAGGCAGGCGTGTTCTGATCTCCTGCGCTACCGGTTGGCCGGTGGTGAGCGAGGCGCCCAAGTCCCCGCGCGCAAGATCACCGACATAGTGAATGAACTGCACGTAGAGCGGCTGATCGAGGCCGAGCTTCACGCGTATCTGCTCGACCGCCTCCCGCGTCGCAGCTGGCCCGGCGAAATAGGCGGCGGGATCGCCAGGCAACGCTCGCGTCAGCAGGAACGTGACGATCACGACACCGATGAGACTCGGCAGCGCAATCGCGAGGCGCTTGAGTATCATCGTCGGCATTGCCGATGCCCCTGACAGCTTCGAGCGCCGCGGCCGGACCGACCGGCCTGGCGTGGGCTACGCCTTGCTCAACGAGCGGTAGTCGAGCTGGCGGTGGAACCAGTAGCGATAGCCGGACATGTTCTTCTGCAAGGCTATGCTGAGCGCCGGCTGAAACAGCGGGATGCGCGGGATGTCGGCAAAAGCCTTGTCGACAAAGCCCCTGACGTTCTTGTCATAGCTTGCCTTGTCATTGTTGGCGGCCGCCGTGCGTGCCGCATCGATCAGTGTATCCATCTCCTTGTCCTGGTAGCTCATTGTGTTGAAGACGGCGTTTTGGCCGTGATAGCACCAGAAGAAGAAATATTCCGGATAGTCGAGCCAACCGGAAAAGAAGTTGGAGATGAGCGGCATCTCCTTCTTGAGAAGCTCGTTGCGCCAATTGGAGCCGGGCACCTTGTTGATCGTCGTCTTGATTCCGACTTGGCCGAGACTCTCCTGCACCAATACGCAGAGCGGCTCGTTGACCACCGCGAGGCCGAGGTCGAACGAGAGCGTCGTGTCGAAACCGTTGGAGTAGCCGGCCTCGGCGAGGAGCTTCTTCGCCTTGGGCAGATCCGTTGTGTACGGGTGCGGCTGCGGCCAGGTGCTGTCGATCGCTGAGCCTGCCTTGACCCCGAACATCGGCGTGGCCAGCCCGAACATGACCGCGTCCATGATCTTTTGGTAGGGAATGGCGTAGGCGACCGCTTGGCGCACCTTCACATTGTTAAAAGGTGGGCTTTTGCAATTCATCCCGATGTAGCCGATGCCGTTGCCGATCGGGGTGGTGGCCACTGCGACCTTTCCGGCCTGTCTGAGCTCAGCGAAATCCTTGTTTGGCAGGTCCACGGAAATGTCGGCGTCGCCGCGCTCGACCAATGCCCGGCGATTGCCGGCAGAAGGCACGGTGCGCCAGATCACCCGTCTGATCTTCGGCAGTGGGCCATTCTTCCAGTCGTCATTGCGTTCGAACACCACCTCCGTGCCCGCCTGCCAACGCGTGACCTTGTAGGCGCCGCCGCCGGCAATGTTGGACTTGGCATATTCGAGACCCCAAGGATCTTTTTCGGTGGCATGCTTCTTCACAAGCTCGGAGTGGTAGACCGCGGGCACCACAACGGCGAGGTCAGGCATCGTGAGCTTGTCTTTGCGCAGGAAATCGACCCGGAACGTATGATCGTCGACAACGACGAACTGCTCGGGATTCTCCAGCGAGCCCGCCTTCATCTGGAAGGTGGGAAAGCCGCCGACCGTCACGGCACGGTCGAACGACCACTTCACGTCCTTGGCGGTAATCGGCGTGCCATCATGAAAAGTCGCGTTTCGACGCAATTTGAAGGTCGCCGATGTGTCGCTGACAGTCCAGTCCTCCGCCAGCTCGGGGGCAAACTCGTCGCGGTCGTAAGACTCGACGCCATCCTCGAGTGTCTTCTTCGCGTGTGTCATCAGCCGGTCGTAGCAATTCCATGACACCTCATAGCCCGGACGGTTGGTGCCCACCCCGTGAATGTCGAAGTTGTTCGGACCGTATTCGGTCACAACCAGCGCGGTCTCTTGGCGCGACTGGGCTTGGGCAGCCGATCGAATTGCCGGTGCGGCCGGCAGCGAGGCCCCGGCCGCAAGTGCACTCACAGATTTGAGGAAATCGCGACGTTTCATTGCAGCCTCCGCGGGGACCAAGCCGCGCTCCTTTCCGCAAAGGTCATGCCAGAATCGCCGTGTGAGGGGGTGGAGCGCTAAACCGCTGCAGCAGCAAGGTATTCGCCATGACGGGGGCGCTCACCATGCTCTGCTTGGGTTCGGCCTGACCCAGCGACATGCAAGTCAGCTCGAATCGGAGGCAAGGCGGCAGACGATCAGAAAGGTGGTGCTGCGTTTGCTCTGAAAGTCCCCTGAAGCCGCTCGCCCCATCGCTGCTTGAAAATTCAGCGGCTGCTTAAGAAATGGGCTACCGGAGTGCGTCGAGCGTATACTGAGCCGCGCGACGCACCAGAACCAATGGATTTGCACGAGCAACGCTTGGCACGTCCGTTGCTAACACCCACGCGATTAACGTGGGCGCGCATTCGTTTCCCTGCTGGAAGGTCCTTTCAATGCGCAGTGCGAAGTTGGCTGCGCCGCCACCGCTGGCTGGGGCTCGATCATGACCCTCGCGCTGAACAGATGAGAGACCGATGACACGGGCCGACCTGACTGAGAAACTCCTCGATATCAAACGGGAGAAGGGCTGGAGCTGGAAGCACATCCATCAGCAGATCGGAGGTTACTCACCGGTCCTGGTTATCGGGGCGGTGCTCGGTCAGATGAAATTGACCAAGCCACAGGCTGCCAAGGCCGCCGACCTGTTCGGACTGAGCAAGGCCGAAACCGCGCTGCTCAACGAGGTGCCGATGCGTGGGTCCGGCGTGCCGATGCCGCCCACCGATCCGTTGATCTATCGTTTCTATGAGCTCGTCATGGTCAATGGCCCGGCGTGGAAGGCACTGATCGAGGAGGAGTTCGGCGACGGCATCATGTCGGCCATCGACTTCGACATGGACATCGAGCGCTTACCCAATCCGAAGGGCGACCGCGTCAAGATCACCATGTCGGGCAAGTTCCTGCCCTACAAGTACTACGGCAATTCCGGCAACGTCGCGGAATACGGCTTCAAGGAAGAGTGATCCCGCTTTTCTCTGATTGGCGTGCCAGGCGAGCTTTGGCGTAACGCCGCCGCCATCTGGCAGGATGAGTGCTCTTAAGTACGACGGCGTCGCGCGCGGCGGACCGTAGACATGATTGCGTTCAGAGCGCGCCGCCACCAGCGCTCCCGCTGCGCAGCGGCAAACATGGTGTCGACACGCGAGCCGGCCTGAGCCAGCGTGTCCTTGAGCACGAGATAGTCGCTGAGCCGACCCTCGCCGAGATGAACGTATGGGAGCGGCCGCAGTCCGGGCGGCAGCAGCCTGAGGTCGGCGAGGTCCCAGATCACCGGCAGCACAAACTTTCCGTGTTTCACCGCATGCGCGTATTCGTCCTGGCATGGCTTCGACAGGAGCCACCCCGGCGTGATCAGAAACAGGACGACATCACAGAAGTCGAGCCGCAAGGCGCGTGACCAGTGGTCGTCCGCGGGGAAGGAATGGCGATCATCCGCAAGGACGCGCCAACCACTATCGTTGAGCCATCGCACCAGCCGCATGGCGCGCTCGCGATCCTCATCGGCAAAGCTGAGATAGATCCGCGTGGGGCTCGGACGGGCTGACACCATGCCGCTTGCCCCTCACCTGGCCGGCAGCCTCAGTTGCCGCCTGCCTCGCCGAGCACCGGCTCGAGCCGGCCGGAATTGCCGGCGCGTACCAGCGCGTCGAAGACCGACATCCCGTGCAGCACGTCGGCGACCGGGACGGGATATGGTTTGCCGTCGCGAATGGCGCGCGCGAACGCAACGAGCTCGGCGTTGAGCATGTCGAACCCCTTGTGCTCGTTGATCTCATCGGCAGGAGCGGTGATGGGTCCGGTGGGCGGCTGCTCGGACGTTGGGACGAAGCGCAGCCGATGCAAATCTGCGGCAGAAATCTCCGCGAGACCCTTGCTGCCGTACAAGATGAACGAGAAATTCGTGGCTGTTGCGACGGAGCAGAAGATAAGCCCAGTCGCTCCGCTCGCGAAGTGCAGCATGGCCGTGGTCGTGTCATCCGAGCGGCCTGTGAGGTGACGCGCCGTCACGCAACGGACATCGCGCACGCGGCCGGCGAACTCGATCATGTGATCGAGAGCATGCACGCCGGTCGCCGTGAATGCGCCGCCTGGCGCCTCCTCCGGCGCCGCCCGCCAGTTATCGAGCGGAACGAACTGCCCCGTGCTGGTGGTGTGCTGCGCCACCATCGAGACGACCTCCCCCAGCCGGCCCGCTCGCAGCCGTTGACGCACCTCATGGATCGAGGGGTGGAAGCGCCGACAAAACCCCACCGCTAGTACAACCTGCGCCTTCTGCGCCGCCGCAACCGCGCGCTCGGCGCTCACGCGATCAAGTGTGATCGGCTTCTCCACGTGTATGTGCTTGCCGGCAGCGGCGGCCTGCAGCACCTGCTGCTCGTGCTGGCTATGCGGCGTCGCCAGCACGACGGCATCAATGCTGGCATCGCGGAGAATTTGCTCGTAGCTGTCGGCGAGCAGCATATTCTGCTCACGGCAGAAATCCGCAGCGCTGGCCGGCGTCCGTGTATGCGCGGCCACAAAGCCGATCAGGTCGCTCTTTCCTTGCACTGAGTGCACGAGCGAGCGACCCCAGCGCCCAAGGCCGATGATCGCCGCGCGGATCATGGCCGCCCCGAGGGTGGAATGACCGGCAGCAGCAGATACCCTGCCATGTTCGGAGCGAAATGCAGCGTGTTGACGCCGTTGAAAGTCTCGGCTGGGCGATCATCAGGGTTGCTATGCGTGAAAGGGCCCACGCCCTTCATCGGATAGGCTGCGTGCGGCAGCGCCGCATCGGTGCCGTCATACTCGTAATCCTTGCCGCGCACGGTGAGTGCGATCCGATAGCCTGGCGGCACCACGATGCTGGTCGGCCAGATCTCGATATCAAGCTCCACGGGCTCGCCCGGCTGCAACGGCCACTCCTCGTCGTGCGTGTGCCAGGGCCGGTACGGCAAGCTGCGGTCTGGATCAAGCTTGCGGTGCGAGGCGCGCAACCAGCCGAGCCCGATTGGCGTGCGCGGATCGTTGGTGCCTATGAACACCACTTCGGCGCCGGCCGGATCGAAGACCCGCAGCACCAGAAAGAGATCGGCATCGCCGGTATCGGATGAGACAAAAAGCTTGGCAGCCACTGGACCCGTGATCTCGAGCTCGTGTGTGACCGGCTCGGTCTGGAAGGTGAGCCCACCCGCGGTGGTCTCATAGGCGAGCGTCGCGGCGGCTTGCGGCTGGTCGGGTGCGAGGCTGAGGTCCTCGGGATCGAGATAAAACCTTGTCCATTGCGTGCGCTTGAGCGGCCACTCGTTCTCTGCGCGCAAGGTGAAGCGCTCGCCGGGCCGGCGGATATTGAGAGCAACCCTGGGCTGCTGCTCCCATCCGGTCTTTTCGCCTTTGAGAAAATGGCCGAAAAAGCGGCGCTGCAGGGTGGCGCCATAGCTCGAATAGAAATGCGAGAAGTGCGTGTCGCCGTGCGCCTCGAGCCACTTCTGCTCGGACCCCGCAGCGAGCCAGCCTTCGAAATTACCGCGGGAGTGCAACCCCTGCCCGCCCCAGTTCGCCGCCGACAGGAGTGGCGCGTCAATCCTGCTGAAGTCAGGCAGGCGAGCGCGGTAATAATCATCGAGCAGCGGATGCCGCAGCGCATCGTCGCCCACGTCGGCACGACTCGTCGCGAGATCCTCATGCGAAAGGGTTGGCGGACCCGCTATGGGTTTGCCGGTGACCACACTCTTCGCTCCGCGCGTGCCTACGCCGTGCTGCACGCTGAGCACTTGACGGCGCGACCAGCTGGTCAGGAAGTCGCAAAGAATACCACCGTGCCGCGCGAGCTCACGGTAGTAGTCTGATGAGCCTTCCCAGATGCACAGCGCCGCAAGATGCGGCGGGCGCAACGGCGCCACATGCCACTGGTTCATGGCGTAGTAGGAGATGCCGTTGAGCCCCACCTTGCCGTTCGACCAGGGCTGGGTGCCGGCCCATTCGATGCAGTCGTAGAGGTCCTTTGTTTCGCGCGGGGACCAGACCTCGAGAAAGCCAGGCGAGCGGCCGGCGCCGCGCGAATCCACGCGTACGATCACATACCCGTCCGGCACCCACTTTTCCGGATCAACGAGCTCCCAATTCTGGTATTTGTTGCTGGAGCCTTCCGCAGTTTCCGGATAGTCGCGCGTCATGCGCAGCCATGCGCTGGGGTAGCCTTCCTGGAATGCGAGGCCCTTGGCGTAAGGACCGTAGCTCAGGATCACCGGATATTCTCCCTCGCCGGGCGGCCTGAACACATCGGCGCGCAGAACCACACCATCGTCCATAGCGATCGGCGCATCCCAATCGATGCTCATGCCGTCGCGGATCTCGGATTTCATCTGCTGCATGGCTCGAGACTGCCGCCCCCCCACTGCGCGCGGCCTGCGCTCCGCTCTCGTTCTGATTTACGTGTGCCGCGCTCCACTAGACAAGACGCGAGTTGCCGGAACAAGTCTGCTTTGCCAAGACGGCGGGCTGATGCTTGAATTGTTCTGTGACGAACGTAGCAAGCGCCAACAGGGACGGAGAATGACCGGTTTCGATACCATCATCGTCGGCGCCGGAGCGGCGGGTTGCGTGCTGGCCAATCGTTTGTCCGCGCGCTCAGGGCAGCGGGTGCTCCTGCTGGAAGCCGGGCGCGACTTCCCCCCTGGCCGCGAGCCAGCCGACGTGCTCGATACCTATGCGACCTCCTACTACAACGACGCTTATTTCTGGCCCGACCTGAAGGTGCACTGGCGCCGTAAGGAGAATTCGCCGCTGGTCGGCTTCTCGCAAGGGCGCATCATGGGCGGCGGCTCCTCGGTCATGGGAATGGTGGCATACCGCGGCACGCCGGATGACTATGCCGAATGGGTCGCGGCAGGTGCAGCGGGCTGGGGGTGGAATGATGTGCTGCCCTTCTTCAAGAAGCTCGAGCATGACCTCGATTTCAGCGGCAATGAGCACGGCACGGATGGGCCCGTGCCGATCCGCCGGACGCCGCTGGAGGACTGGGCGCCCCTGTCAAAGGCAGTGCTGGCTTACGCACAGGAACGGCAGATCGCCTTCCTTGCCGACATGAACACGGATTTCCGCGACGGCTATGGCGCCGTGCCTATGAGCAACTGGCCGGACAAGCGCGGCTCGGCCGCAATCTGCTACCTCGACGCCGCAGTGCGCGCGCGCAGCAATCTCACGATCATCAACCAGGCGACCGCGACCGGAGTTGTGTTCGACGGCCGCTGCGTCGTCGGCGTGAAGGTGCGGCTCAAGGACGGCGTAAAGGAGTTCCGCGCCCGCGAGGTGATCCTCGCACTGGGCGGTGTGCACTCGCCTGCTTTCCTGTTGCGGTCTGGTATTGGCCCGGCCGCCGCGCTGCGCGCCCTGGGCATCGCGGTGCGCAGTGACCTCCCCGGTGTCGGCGAGAACCTCTCCAATCACGCCATCATCTTTATCGGACTGTTGCAAAAGCGAGGCGCCCGGCAGGCGAGCAAGGTGCGCGCGCATCCGATGTCGGCGTTTCGCTATTCCTCGGGGCTGCCCGGGGCACCGCCGACAGACATGTACATCAATGTGCAGTGCAAGACCTCATGGTCGCCGCTTGGCGCATTGGTCGCAAACCTCGCACCCACGCTGCTCAAACCGATGGCCAGGGGACGCGTCACTCTGAATGGCCAAGACGAGCAGCGGCCTTGTGTGGAATTCAACTTTACCGGCCACGAGCTCGATCTCGCGCGCTTCATGCAAGCGTTCCGGCGCTGCGTCGATGTCCTGGCGCACGAGCAGGTCCGCGCGGTCAGGGGCATCAGCTTTCCCGTGAAGTTCACGGACCGGCTGCGCCGGCTCAACCGCATCAACACTTCGAACAAGGTGCAGAGCGCGATAATTGCCGGGCTGATCGACCTTGCGCCGGCGCTCGCGAAACCGATCTTCGCCACGCTAGCCGATCGGCGCGTCCACCTGCCGACGCTGGCGCAAGATGATGCCGCGCTTGCCGAGCACATTCACCAGAACGTCGCCGGGACATTCCATCCCGTCGGCACCTGTCGCATGGGGGCGTCGAACGACCCCGCTGCGGTAGTCGATGCTGTAGGGCGGGTTCGCGGCATTGCCGGGCTGCGCGTGGTCGATGCCTCCATCATGCCGACGATCCCGCGCGGAAACACCAACATTCCCACAATCATGGTGGCTGAAAGGATCTCTGCCGCAATGGCACAGGAGGCACGCGCGGCCGCTTGAGTTGTGCGATCAATTACCCAAATCGAACTGAAGGGAGAAGCGAATGACCGTGCTTGTCATCGCCGTAGCTGTCGCTCTCATTATCGTCGTTGCAATTCTGGCCTATGCCGCCACGCGCCCCGACAGTTTTCAGGTCGCACGCAGCGTCACGGTGAACGCGCCGCCCGAGAGAGTCTTTCCATTGATCGATGACCTGCATGCCCAAATGAAATGGTCACCCTTCGACAAGGATCCGAACATGAAGCGGACGCATAGCGGCGCACCGCGCGGCAAAGGCGCCGTCTACGAATGGGACGGTAATCGGCAGGTTGGCGCCGGCCGCATCGCCATCACCGACTCCACGCCCACAAGGATCACGATGGCATTGGACATGTTCAGACCGTTGGCGGCACACAATACGGTGGAATTCACCTTGCGCCCGAACGGCAGCGCCACGGATGTGACCTGGGCAATGAATGGCCGCCAACCTTTCATGGTCAAGCTCATGAGCGTGTTCGTCAATTGCGACAGCATGGTCGGACGCCAGTTCGAGGAGGGGCTGGGCAAGCTGAAGGCGCTCGCCGAAGCATGAGGATTTCGTCGTGATACTGCCGCGCATTCTGTTGAGCTGCCGATGATTTACCCATTCGATGCGAGCTTTCGTGACTTGGTGGGCGCCCGTTGCGCGGCATTCTCGCGCCTGCCTCTGGAGCACGCGGCACTCGGGCTCAAACATGCCGCGGTCGCAATCACGCTGGTGGCAACCGAGGATTCAGGCGAGGCAGCGTTCCTGCTGACCAAACGCGCCCGCAGCCTGCGCCAGCACAAGGGTCAATACGCATTGCCGGGCGGACGCGTCGATGCCGGCGAGAGTGCGGCCGCAGCGGCGTTGCGCGAGTTGCGTGAGGAGATCGGGCTCGAGCTCAACCAGGAGCACGTGCTCGGCACGCTCGACGATTATCCGACCCGCTCTGGCTATCTGATCACACCGGTCGTGGTGTGGGCGCCGCCACGAGCGCCCCTGCGCCCCAACCCGGACGAGGTCGCCTCGGTTCACCGCATCGCCCTTGCGGATATCGCCTGTGCCGATGCCATCGATTTCATTTCCATTCCGGAAAGCGACCGGCGCGTCATCCGCATCCGCATGAATGGCGGCCTGGTGCATGCGCCGACGGCGGCGGTGGTTTACCAGTTCCAGGAGGTGCTTGCCGGACGCAGCACACGCGTCATCGACCTTGAGCAACCGGTGTTTGCCTGGAAGTGATTGCGCGGATGATCATCACTGCCTCCCCTCCCGCGCTTGCTGAAACAGGATCTTGGACTCATGGTTGAAACTTCGAACGCTCCGAAGAACGTGCCATTGAGGCGGGCATGCGCCGCGAGCCTGCTCATGCTGCTCGCCTTTCTTGCCGCCGCAATTCTGCTTCCAACCGGTGCGGCCGCGCAGTCGTACCCGACGCGCACGGTGAAGATCATCGAGAATGTCGGTCCGGGCGGCACTTTCGACATCTTTCTGCGCGCACTCGCGAACGAGCTGCAGAAGCGCTTGGGTCAGCCATTCATCGTCGACCCTCGGCCGGGGGGCAATTTCCTGATCGCCGGCCGCGCATGCGCCGAGTCTCCACCGGACGGCTACATTCTCTGCGCGCTCTCGGGAGAGACGCTGGTGTATGCGGACTTTCTCTACAAAACGGTGACCTATGATCCGCAGCACGACCTGGTGCCGGTGACCAACCTGTTCTTCAACACGCAGGTGCTGGTTGCGCATGAATCTCTTGGCATCAAGTCTCTGCAAGAGCTTCCGGCCGTCGCCAAGCGCAAGCCTTTGGCATTCGTGGCGCCGGCTGTGGCACAACGGCTTTTCATCGAGCGCTTCAACAAGCAACACGGTATCGACATCGTCAACATCCCATTTCGCGGCGGTGGCGAAGCACTGACCGGGTTGCTCAACGGCACGACGCAAATCGCCTTCTTTGGCGGCGCCAACTTTGCGCCGCTGATCGGGGAGGGAAAATTGGTCGGGCTCGCCGTCGATGGTCCAACGCGGTCGCCTTTGTTTCCGCAGGTGCCAACTCTCATCGAGCTCGGCTACACCGAACGGCTAAACAGGAACTACTTCGGTGTGGTGGCGCCCAAGGCTACGCCACGGCCTCTCGTCGCGCAGATCAACCAAGCCATCGTGCACATCCTGGAGACGCCGGAATTCCGAAAGGCGCACCTCATTGACAGGGCACTGGAGCCAATCGGCGATTCTCCAGACGAGTTTGCGCGCTTCCTGCAGGAGGACCGCGAGTCCTTTGCCAAGCTTATGAAGGAAGCGAATATCCAGCCGCAGTAAACGGATGAGCTACGGCACGAAGGAGTCGTGATCGCGTGTTTGCGGCTCGGTACGAGCGCCAGTGTCGCGACCTTATCCATTCAGATGACAGGCGGCGAAATGCGCTGGCGCAATCTCGCGCAGAGCCGGAGGCTCGCGGCGGCAGCGCTCCATCGCATGGGGGCAGCGTGGATGGAAGTAACAGCCGGCCGGCGGCGCATATGGAGAGGGGATTTCGCCAGCGACCGGCGTGAAACGCCGCTTGCGCGGCTCTACGCGCGGCGCATTGGCGAGCAGCGCCTGGCTATACGGATGGTTCGGCCGGCGGAACAGGGTGTCGGTGTCCGCACTCTCAACCACTCGTCCGAGATACATGATCAGCACGCGGTCGCATAAGTGCTCGACCACGCTGAGATCGTGGCTGATGAAGAGATAGGTGAGCGTCAGCGCCTCCCGCAGTTCAATGAACAGGTTCAGCACCTGAGCCTGGATGGACACGTCAAGCGCCGCGACCGGCTCGTCGCACACGATAAACTCGGGCTTGACCGCCAGCGCCCGCGCTATGCCGATGCGCGCACGCTGGCCGCCGGAGAATTGGTGCGGGTAGCGCTCGCGCCAGGACGGATCGAGCCCGACCTTGTTCAGCAACAAGTCAACATAATCCCGCTGGTCGGAGCGCGTAACGATGCCGTGCACCAATGGTGCCTCACCGACGAGGTCGATCACCCGCATGCGCGGGTTGAGCGCCGCCATGGAGTCCTGAAAAATCATCTGCAGCTTGAGCTTGATGCGGCGGCGCGCGTCACCATCGAGCTCGGCGAGGTCTTGGCCGCGAACGCGTAGGCGTCCGCTGCTCGGCCCGAGCAAGCCGGCAGCGATGCGGCCGAGCGTTGACTTGCCACACCCGGACTCGCCTACCAGGCCGACCACCTCGCCTGCCGCGATGGCGAGATCGACGCCATCGACCGCGTGCACGGTTTTGTTTTCACGGCCCGCACCGAGAGCACGAGCGAGGCGCGCCGCGAGCTCGGGCGGCTTTGCAAACCGTTTGCTCACGGCGTCCAGAGCGACGATCGGCTCGCTCATGCGACGGCGGCATCGGCGATGCAGGGATGCCAGCAGCGCACAGCCACTCCTGCTTCGCCCAGAGCGTCGGAATGCACGGATATGCCGGGCGATTTGGCGCAGGCTTCATCCGCGCGCGTGCAACGCGGCGCAAAGGCGCAGCCGGGAGGCAGTCGCGCCGGAGAAGGTGGAACGCCTGGAATTTGCACGAGCTTGGTGCCGCGGCCCTGCCCGCTTGGCACCGAGCCAATGAGCCCGCGGGTGTAAGGGTGCAAGGGCGCGCGCAGCACCGCCTCGGTCGTGCCCTGCTCGACAATGCGTCCAGCGTACATGACGGCTATGCGGTCGGCGAGAGCCGACACGATCGCGAGATCGTGGGTGATCCAGATCAGCGCTGTTCCAGATTGCGCGCACAATGCTTGGACCTCCGCCAGGATCTGCGACTGTATGGTGACGTCGAGCGCGGTGGTCGGCTCATCGGCAATGAGCAAGAGCGGCCGGTGCAGCAAGGCGATGGCGATGGCGACGCGCTGGCGCAATCCGCCCGAGAGCTGATGCGGGTATGCCTTGAGGCGCTCCTCCGGAGCGGCAATGCCCACTGCTGTCAGCGCTGAGCTCGCCCGCGCGCGCGCCGCCCGCGCAGACACACGCTCATGGGCGGTGATCGCCTCGATCATCTGCGTGTCGATGCGCAGCACCGGATTGAGTGTCAGCATCGGGTCCTGGAAGATCATCGCCATCCTGCTGCCGCGGTACTGGCGCAGCTCGTGCTCGGAGAGACCGATCAGCTCGTTCCCGCCAAGCTCGATCGACCCCGCCATGAGCCGGCCGGGTGGATCGACAAGACCAATGATCGAGAGCCCGGTGACGGTCTTGCCGGAGCCGGATTCGCCCACCAAGCCGAGCACCTCGCCGCGCTCCACGGTGAAGCTCACATCGTCGACCGCCTTCACCACATCATGGCGCAAGATAAAATGCGTCTTGAGCCCACGCACGGCGAGGACTGGCACGGACGTGCTCACCTTTTCAGCCGCGGATTGAGCAGGTCGCGCAGCCGATCGCCGACCATGTTGATGGCGATGAGCGCAAGCAGCAGCGCAACGCCAGGGTAGAAGGCAATCCAGAGTTTGCCTGAGAGCATGTAGCCGTAGCCGTTTGCTATCAGCAGCCCGAGGGAGGGCTCGGTGATCGGCACGCCAACGCCGAGGAACGACAAAGTCGCCTCGAGCGCGATGGCATGAGCCACTTGTACTGTTGCGACCACGATCAGGGGCGGGAACGCGTTGGGCAGAAGATGGCGCATAAGAATGCGCGAGGGTGGCAGAGCCAGACAACGCGCGGCTTCGATGTATTCGCGCTTGGCTTCGACCATGGCGGAGGCGCGAATGGTGCGGGCGTAATAAGCCCATTGGGCGGACACGAGCGCAATCACCACCTTGTCGACGCCTTTGCCTAGTACCGCCAGCAGGATCAACGCGATCAGAACCGCCGGAAAGGACAACTGAATGTCGACGAGCCGCATCAGCGCAGCATCGACGCGGCCACCAACATACGCGCTGATGATGCCAATGCCGGTCCCGAGCACCAGGGCGAAGGCGGTCGCGGTCACGCCAACGAACAAGCTCAGCCGCAACCCATAGAGGATCGCGGAGAGCATGTCGCGCCCCTGGTCGTCGGTCCCGAGCAGGTAGAAGCGGCCATCTGCGCCGACGGAAAGCGGGGGCAGCATGTTGTCCATGACCGACAACTGACCAAGGTCATACGGATCTTGCGGTGCCACCCAGGGCGCGAGGAGCGCCAAGCTCATCAGTACAGCCAGGACGGAGAGCGCAGCAAGCGCGCTGCGGCTCTCGGCAAACTCGTTCCAGATGGCGGCAAGCGGTGCCCCCTTGCTCTCACTACTGACCGCTGGTGTGCGCTCCGAGAGCCAAGCCATGCTCAGGTCCCCCGCTCGCCCAAGCGCACGCGCGGATCGAGCATCGTATAGAGCAGATCGACGATCAGATTGATCACGACGAACATCGCCACGATCACGATCAGGTAGGCGACGATCACCGGGCGGTCGAGGCGATAGATCGAATCGATCAGCAGCTTGCCCATGCCTGGCCAGGCGAACACCGTCTCGGTGACGACGGCGAAAGCAATCATGGAGCCGAGCTCCAGGCCGACAACCGTGACGACCGGGATCAGGATCACCTTGAGCACGTGCACGCCGATGATGCGGATGGGTCGGAGACCCTTGGCACGGGCAAAGCGAACGAAATCCTGCAGCAGCGCCTCGCGCGTGCTGGCCTGAACGAGGCGAATGACGAGCGAGGCCTTGTAGATCGCGAGCGTCAAGGCCGGCAGCAGCAGATGCCGCAAGCCATCGAGTGTGATTAGGGAACACTCAATGCCGAACACGGAGCGCGTTTCACCGCGTCCGCCGGCAGG
Organism: Xanthobacteraceae bacterium; assembly: GCA_045811525.1. Taxonomy (GTDB): domain Bacteria; phylum Pseudomonadota; class Alphaproteobacteria; order Rhizobiales; family Xanthobacteraceae; genus VAZQ01. The sequence continues at coordinate 95,758 of JBJMTV010000016.1, forward strand.
AAGAATCGCCAACTCGACTGCGAACAGCAGGATCAGCATCAGGCCAAGCCAGAAGTTCGGCAGCGAGAACCCGACAATTGAGCCAGTCATTATGGCGCGCCCGAGCATGGATTGCGGCTTGAGCCCGGCCAGAAGGCCGAGCGGGATGCCAAGGCCGACGGCAAGAACAAGCGCAACCAAAGCGAGCTCCAGCGTCGCCGGCATGCGGCTCACGATGAGATCGAGCGCTGGCACCCCGTGCACGAAGGAGCGGCCAAGGTCGCCGGTGAGCGCCGCTTGCAAGAACAGCCAGAATTGCAGCCACAACGGCCGGTCGAGTCCAAGTCGCTCGATCGCGCGCTCGCGCTCGATCTGGTCGGCATCGGGACTGATCAGGATGTCGATGGGATTGCCGATGGCATAAACCCCAACGAACACCAAGGTTGCCATGACAACCATCACCAACGCGCTCTGGCTGACACGACGGAGCAGGAAGGCGAGCATTGTTCCTCTCGGACGCGCCGGAGCAATTGCCCGGTGCAGGGCCCGCTACTGAGCGCGCGTCACCAGCATGGCGCGGGTGCGCTGGTCGAGCCGCGGGACATAGCCAAGCTCGTTGCGGAAGGCCCAGGTGGTCATTTCGAAATGCAGAGGAATAGCGGCGTAATCGGCCATGGCGGTCCGGCTCGCCTGTCCGAGAAGTCCAGCGCGCTTGTCGTCATCGACGGTCGCCAGAGCCTGCTCCAAGAGCGCATCCACCTGCGGGTTGGAATAGCCTCCGGGGTTCGTCGTTCCCATTCCTTTGTCCCGGTTTGGCGTTGCAATCAGCGCTTTGAGCGGGGACGACATCTCGCCCGTATCCGATCCCCAACCCGCGAGCCAGATGCCAAATTCGCGCTTGTTGCGGCGCGCGAAAAACTGCGTCTGGGTGACTGCCTCGAGCGTGACCTTGAGCCCCGCGCGCGTGAGCATCTGCGCCACGGCCTGCGCGATCAGTCCGTCGTTGATGTAGCGGTCATTGGGAGCACCGAGTACCAGGGAAAACCCGTTCGGATAACCCGCTTCGGCGAGGAGCTTCTTTGCAGCTTCGACGTCGACCTTCGGCGGCTTCATGTCCTTGTTGGCACCGAACAGCACAGCAGGCAGCAACTCACCTGCGGGGACCGCCACGCCACCCATGATACGCGCCACGATAGCGTCGCGGTCGATCGCCTTCGAAATGGCGGCACGCACCCGGACATCGCGGAACGGATTCTTGCCGTTGGTCGCAGACACGCCGGGCACCGGCTCATCGAGATAATTGAAATGCAGATAGATGACCCGGTTCGACAGTCCCTCGACGACCTTGAACGCAGGAGTGGACTTGAGGCGCGGCAAGTCCTGGATCGGAACATTCTCGATCAGGTCGACATCTCCCGCCAGCAGCGCGGCAACGCGCGGACCGGAGCTGGTAATCGGGCGCAAGACAACGCGTTGCCAGATCGGCTTCTCGCCCCAGTGCGATTCGTTGCGCTCGAGAATGATGCGGTCGCCCTTGGTGTAGCGCACGAGCTTGTACGGCCCGGTGCCAATCGCCGCCTCACCCGAGTTGAATGCCTCCGTTCGCGGAAAGGTGCCGACATTCTTGCAACCCTGCCGATCAAACGTGACCGCGCCAGCCCCGTTCGCCCGTGCTGAAAGGATCGAGATCGTCGACATCTCATTGGGCAGCAGAGGGTGCGGCGCCGCGGTGGTCACGAGCAACGTGTGCGGATCAGGAGCAGTCATTCCGGTGATCGCGCGCACGTTTATCGCCATGGAGGACGGGGAGTTCTCGATCTGCGGCACGCGGCAGAACGAATAGATTGCGTCGTTGGCGCTGAACTCGGAACCGTCGGTGAATTTCGCGTCGCTGCGCAGCTTGAGTTCCCAGTTGGTGTCATCGAGGGTGCGCCACGACAGTGCCAAACGCGGAATGACGCGCTGCTGCGCATCCTGCTCCAGGAGCGTGTCAAAGATATGCCCCATCATGGAGGTGTTGGGGGTAAGATTGTGAAAGTGCGGATCGATCGAGGACGGCTCGGCAGAGAGCCCAATGCGCAGCTCCTGCGCACCGGCATTCGCGATAAGCCATGCACCGGCCAGCATCGGCGCGACAACGCGCAGCACACTCGCCATTATTCACTCCCATCTCCGCCGAGGCGGGCATGAGCAGGCATGGTGCGCACGGCGCTTGGCGCCTATGCGCACCCTACGGGGCCGTGTCGGACGCTGCGCAAAGGTGCGCACCGGCCCGTCTTGTAGGGTGCGCAAAGGTGCGGACCCGTTCACCAGCCCCTCCACACGACAGAACGAGCACCGTGCGCACGTGCATGCAGGAATGGTGCGCACGGCGCTTTGCGCCTTTGCACACCCTAGGGCGCCTACTCTGCTACGCTGCCGCCCGCTCGCTGGGCCTTTTTGCCTGCTCAATCGCGGCCCACACCCGCGCCGGTGTGGCCGGCATATCGATGTGTGTCACGCCGAGCGGCTGCAAAGCATCAATGATGGCATTGATCACCGTAGGCGGAGCGCCGATGGTGCCGGATTCACCGATGCCTTTGACGCCGAGCGGGTTGGTCTTGCACGGCACCTCCTCGAGCTCGGCTTCGATGTCAGGCATGGTGTCGGCGCGCGGCATGCCGTAATCCATGAAGCTGCCGGAGAGAAGCTGCCCCGACTGCGCATCGTACACCTGGTGCTCGACGAGGGCCTGGCCGATCCCTTGGATGACGCCACCGTGAATCTGTCCGCGCACGATAAGCGGGTTGAGAACGCGTCCGAGATCGTCCACCACGAAGTAGCGATCGATGCTCACCTCGCCGGTCTCTGGATCGACCTCGACCTCGCAGACATGCGAACCGTTGGGATGGCTCGGCGGACTAGCGCTGAAGCTGCCGCTGGCTTCCAGGCCGACCCCGAACTTCTCGGTCAAGGGGCCGGCAGGAGCATAGGCGGCCTTGGCCACATCGCTGATGGCAATAGCCTTGTCGGTGCCGACCACCTGATACTTGCCCTCCTTAAACTCGATATCGGCGACGTCGGTCTCCATCATCGCTGCCGCCAGTGGCTTGCCCTTTTCGACGATCGCCTTGCAGGCGCCGAGCAGGGCATTGCCGCCAACGGTGGCGCTGCGTGCACCATAGGTGCCGCGGCCGATCGCCACCTGCGCCGTATCCCCCTGGAAGTAGCGTATTGACTCGAAAGGAACGCCCACCTGCTCATGCACGAGCTGGGCAAAGACCGTGGCGTGGCCCTGGCCATGCGAGTGCGTACCGCCATAGACGCTCAGCGTGCCGTCCGGATTGAAGCGCAAATCCATGCGTTCATTAAAGATGCCGCCGAACTCGATGTAATAAGTGACGGCATGGCCGCGCAGCTTTGCCCTTTTCGCAGAGTCCTTCTTGCGCGCGGCGAATCCCTTCCAGTCGCTGAGCTCAACGCACTTGTCCATGACGCGCTGGAATTCGCCGCTGTCATAATTCCAGAGCGTCGGCGTGGCATAGGGCAGCTTGCTTGGTGGAATGAGATTGCGCCGCCTGATCTCGGCGGGATCCATGCCGATCTCGCGTGCGGCGTGCTCGATCAGGCGCTCCATGAAATATGCCGCCTCCGGCCTGCCGGCGCCGCGGTAAGGCCCCGCCTGCGAGGTGTTGGTAAACAGCCCCTGCGACATGATGTGCATGGTCTGGATGTCGTAGGCTTCCGGAATGAAGCGGATCGACATCGCGCCAGCCGCGAGCGCGGCGCCGACGAAGTAGGCGCCGAGCTGGAAGAGCAGGCGTGCGCGCAGACCGACGATCTTGCCGTGCTCATCGAGCGCGAGCTCGCCGTAATAGACCATCTCGCGCCCACTGTGATCGGTCAGCATGCTTTCTGAACGCGTGGCGACCCATTTCACCGGCCGGCGCAGACGGCGTGCGGCCCAGAACACCAGGGCATCGTCGGGGAACGGTCCTCCCTTGAGCCCGAAGCCACCGCCGACATCGGGGGAGACGACGCGAATCTGGTTCTCCGGCACATGAAAGATGTGCGACATCTCCATGCGCGCGCCATGCGGATTTTGTGAGGACGTATAGAGAGTATAAGTCCCCTCCGCGGCATTGTAATCGGCGATGGCGACGCGTGGCTCCATGGAGACGGGCGACAGCCGGTTATTCTCGACGCGCAGCTTGACGACGTGCTTGGCGCTGGCGAAGGCGGCGTCATTGGCTTCCTTCTTGCCGAACATCAGACGGAAGCCGACATTGCCCTGCGGGCAGTCGTCCCACACCTTGACGGCGCCCTCCTTGGAGGCGTCCTCGAGCGTGACCACGGCCGCAAGCGGCTCGTACGCGATCTCGATCAGCTCGGCGGCGTCGCGCGCTTGCGCCACGCTCTCGGCGACGACGAAGGCGACCCGATCGCCGGCGAAGCGCACCTTGTCGTTCACCAGCACGGGCTGGAATGTGCGATACCCCTTCGGCGCGCCGAAATCCTCCGGCATGAGATGCGCGGTGAAGGCGCCCAGATGCTCGGCCGCTGCGTCGGCTCCGGTCAGCACGCACAGCACCCCTGGTGCCGCCTGGGCCTTGCTCACGTCGACGTGCTTGATGCGCGCATGCGCATGCGGCGAGAGCACCGTGACGCCATGGCACATGCCGGGAAGCGTGATGTCATCCACGTAGCGACCAAGGCCCTGCAGAAAGCGCTGATCCTCGACCCGCCGCACAGCCTGTCCCACACCAAATTTGGTCGCCATTGTTTGCGCGCCTCTTATGCAAACTGAACCGCTGGCGAATGTTAGCGGCAGGAGCGGCGCCCGCGCAACACACGGTGCCGGCGACCTTCAGGGCCCGGTTACCGGTTCAGCCAACGCCGCGCGAAGCCCAGCAGGCCCTGCGGCATGAAGATCACCATCAGTATGAAGATGATGCCCACCGGAATGAGATAGAACTCCGTGAAGAAACGGGAGAATGCCTCGCGCAGCAGGAGGAAGAAGGCGGCACCCAGTATCGGACCGACGAGCGTTCCGACGCCGCCCATCACGTTGTAGATCACGGTCTCGCCGGAGACCAGGAAATACACGAAGTCGGGCGCGGCGAACCGGTTCTGCACGGCGTAAAGCACGCCGGCGAGCCCGGCAAAAAGTCCGGACAGCATGACCGCGACCATCTTGTAGCGCTCGACCGGATAGCCGATGGCGCGCGTGCGCGCCTCGTTCTCGCGAATCGACTGCAACACCATCCCGAACGGCGATTGCGTGATCCGCCGCAGGATGACGTACGACACGGCGACCACCGCCAGCACAAACCAGTGCAGCGTCTCGGGGGTGAAAGGCGCCGAGTAGAGGAAGGGGATGGTCAGCTCGGGTCGACGGAACGAGAGCCCATTCTCGCCACCCGTTAGCTCGGTCGAAGTGAAGATGATGACATAAAAGATTTGCGAGAAGATGAGCGTGGTGATTGCAAAATAAATATCGCGCAGCCGCGTCGAGAAGTAGGCCACAAACAACGCAATCGCGCCTGAGCCGACGAGCCCATAGAGGATGGCAAGCCACAGGTTGGGAGGCCGCACGGTCAGCAGCGCGGCAGCCGCGCCATACATTCCGAGCCCAAAAAACGCGGAGTGCCCAAAAGAAACGAGACCGGTATAGCCAATCAGGATGTCTGATGACATCGCCAACAGGCCCCAGATCAGAATCTCGGTGAGAAACCGCCGCCAGAACTCAGGCAGCACGAGGGGCGCGATGGTCAGCAGCAGCAGGATGACGCAGAACCCGGTCCAGAACACGACCGTGTGGCGCCTGCTGCCGAGGACGTGATCTTTCATCATTTGGGCGTCGGCACGAAAAGGCCCGTGGGTCGAAACAAGAGCGTGAGAATGAGCACGACGAAAGAGACGATCACGGCCTGCGCCGGGCTGACCCAGATCGAGGCGTAGGATTCGAGCAGGCTGATGAAGATTGCAGCCGCGATCGAGCCGCCGAGATTCCCCATGCCGCCGACCACCACCACGATGAATGCCTTGAGCACCCAGTCGAGCCCCATCACGTGGTTGACGCCGACCAGCGGTCCGAACAGCACGCCGCTCGCCGCGGCCATGCCGGCCCCAATAGCAAACGCTCCGGTATGGACCCATGGCACCGGGATGCCCATGGCTTGCGCCATCACCCGATCCTGGGTGGTCGCGCGAATCCAGATGCCGTATTTGCCGTATTTCAGAAACAGCCAGAACCCGCCGATGATGGCGCCCGAGAGGAGCGCAATCAGAATGCGGTAATAAGGGTAGTCCAAATAGAACAAGCTGAAGTACCCGGTGAACGGCTCGTTGATCTTGCGCGCCACCGGTCCGAACTGCCACAGCGCATAGTTTTGCAGAACCAGCGATATGCCGAAGGTGGCGAGGATTGTAGTGAGCGGATCACGCCCGATCAGCGGACGCAAAGTGGTGATCTGTATGGCGGCGCCCAATAGCGCGATGATGAGCACCGCAAGGACGAGAGCGAGCCAGAAGCTGCCGGTGCTGGCCAGCACCACCACACCCACATAGGCGCCGAGCATGAACAGCTCCCCATGGGCGAAGTTCACCACATCCATGATGCCGAAGATCAATGTCAGCCCGGACGCGATCAGCGCGAGAATCATACCGGTGACGATGCCGTTCACCGTCTGAATCATGATCTGGTCCCAGGGAATATCCCCCAGGAAGTCCAGCACCGCCTCCATGTTCTACACCCCCAGATATTGCTGAATGACGGGGTCGTCGAGCTTGATCTCCGAGGCGAGCGCATGATGGCGCACGGCACCCTTCTCCATGATGTAGACGCGCTGGCTTGCCTGGAGCGTGAGCGGCACGTTCTGCTCAACGAGGAGAATGGCGACGCCTTCGCGATGCAGTGCGCCGATGATCTCCCCGATCTGCGAGACCATGCGCGGCATCAGCCCCTCGGTCGGCTCGTCGAGCAGGATGATCTTGGGCTCGAGCATCATGGCACGCGCGATCGCGAGCATTTGCTGCTCACCCCCTGACAGGGTCCCGCCAGCCTGGTTGCGCCGCTCGGCTAGCACCGGGAAATACGCGAACACCTTGTCGAGGAGGTGGCGTCGTCGCTCCTCCGTGACGCCGGGGCGATCGAGACCCGTGCGGAGATTCTCCATGACCGTGAGCAGGCGAAAAATGCGCCGGTCCTCCGGCACGTAGCCGATGCCGAGCTTCGCCAGTTTGTGCGCCGGCATTCCGCCGATCGAGCGGCGCTCGAGCAGCACGCGGCCTTGCCGCGGATTGACGAGACCCATGATGGTCTTCAGCGTCGTGCTCTTGCCGACGCCATTACGGCCAAGAAGCCCCACAACCTCGCCCTTCCCTACGACCAGCGAGACCCCGTGCAGGATGTGACTCTTGCCATAGAAAGTGTGCAGGTCCTCGACTTGGACCAGAGCATCGGTGGCCATTGCCGGCGCACTCATGTCTTGAGATAAACCTCGAGCACGCGTGGATTGTCCTGGATCTCCTCCGGCGAGCCTTCCGCAAGGATCTCGCCGTAGTGCAGCACAGTGATCCGGTCGGCGAGTTCCATCACCACTTTCATGTCGTGCTCGACAATGAGCACCGTGAGGCGTTCGCCGATGCGGCGCACCAGCTCCATGGTCTCGTGCGTCTCCGCCGCACTCATTCCGGCCGTGGGCTCATCCAGGCACAAGAGCTGCGGCTCGGTTGCCAGCGCAATGCCGATCTCCAGGTTGCGCTGCTCGCCATGCGACAGGTTGGCGGCGAGCTCGTCCGCTTTGGCAGCGAGGCCGACCGACTGCAGCACGCCTTGCGCCTTCTCGATCACGTCGGCGAAGGCCGTGTAGTGGCGCAGCAGATTCCAACCGTGCCGGCGCGATTGTGCGGCAATGCGCACGTTCTCGAGCACGGTGGCGTTGGGAAGAATGTTGGTGATCTGGTAGGAGCGCGCGATGCCCTTGCGCGAGATCAGATTGGGCGGCAGGCCGGTGATGTCGTCACCATTGAACAAGATGCGTCCGGAGGTCGGACGCAGCACCCCCGTCAAGCAGTTGAAGAAGGTGCTCTTGCCCGCGCCATTAGGACCGATGACGGCACGGATCTCGTCGCGCTGGAGCTGGAAGTTGACATTGTTCAACGCTGCCAAGCCACCGAAGCGGATCGTCAAACCCTCGGTGCGCAGCACAGGGGCTGCAGCCCCTTCCCGAGCGGCTGCCGCCCGGGAGAGCTCGTCAACAGCCGCCCCCGCGGCCACTTACGCGAACTTGCAGGCGGGCGGGAAGAGCGTCTTGTCCTTGTCGACCACCTCCAGGATGCGCGGCTTGCCGTCCTTGATCTCGGTGATGAACTGACGCAGAAACGCTTGGTGATCCTCCTTGCGCAGGCTTTTGTCACCCTGCGGGAAATCATCACTTTCCTTCATCTCCAACCCTTCGAGCGCGGCGATCAGCTTGTCAGTGTCCTCGCGGCCCTGGAACTTGGACATCTCCATCCCGAGCTTCAACGCGTTCATGGCCTCGTAATTGGACTGCACGTAGCGATCCGGATCCGGCCCCGAGGAATCAATTGCTTTGAGACGCTCCTTCGCGTCATCGTAGAAACGCTTGTGATACGGGGTGTTCAGCGGCCCTTCCAGCACCGGGATGTAGCGGTTGATCCCGATGAAACCCTCGATCTTGTTGCCCAGAGCCGGCAGGTTGATCGACTCGGCGATCGCCCCGTCCCCCGCCCACTTGTACTTCCTGGTCAGTCCGAGGTCGAAGGCCTGGTTGCCGATGGTGACGCCATCCTTGCCAAAGAAGATCCCGAACAAGCCATCGAAATTGCCGGTGATCTTGGAAAGGAAGGGCGTCGCATCGGCGGTGCCGAGCGGGATGCCGGTGGTACCCACGATCTGGCCGCCGGCCTTCTTGATCTCCTGCACGTAGGCGTCACGGGTCGATTGGCCCCACGAGTAGTCGGCATAGGCAATGTGCCAACGCTTGCCCATTTTGCCGATGAGATAGGGCGCAAAAGCCACCGCTTGCGACGGTGCGTAATCAAATGGGCGGAAGGTGTAGCGATTGCACTTCGTGGTCGTCAGCGTCGTGTCCAGACACACGCTGATCATGTTCAGGACCTTGGTCTCCTCGAACACAGGCATGCAGGCGAGACAGATGTTCGAGAGGAAGCCGCCGCAATGGACATCGACTTTGTCCTCGACCAGAAGCTTTTCGACCTTGCGGCGACCGACGTCGGGCTTCGATTCATCGTCGGCGGTAACGATCTCCACGGGTCGTCCGTTGATACCACCCGACTTGTTGATGCGATCGACTGCCATCTGCAGCCCGACAAGTGCGGTCTTGCCGCCGGCTGCGCCGGCGCCGGAGAGCGGCTGCTCGGAGCCGATCTTGTAGGGTTTGGCCTGGCCAAATGCCGCCTGCCAAGGTGCCGGCACCAGCATGGTGGCGCCGAGCGCACCTGCTGACACGCCGTACCCGATCAAGCGGCGGCGCGAGACCTTGCCGCGGTACCAGAGCTCGTGGAGTACGTCATGCGATGTGTCCTGGTCAGCCACTGCCCGTTCCTCCTGCTGCGTCCCGCCATGTTTTCAGGTCATTGTGGGGCTTAGCAAACGCGATCCCGCGCTCATATTCAACCGGTTTTCCCCATGGACCGGAGTGGTAAGGTGGCGCGAGACAGCGCACGAGCCGTAAACCAAGACGAGGAGACACTATGAGTCTTGCAGCACCGACTCGCCGTGCCGTGCCGAGCGCAGCGCCACGCACCGGCCTGGAGGCGAGGCTCGCCATCCGGCGTGACGAGTGGAAGGAGCAGACCTCCGGAGTGGCTCCCGGCTTCGTCCAGGGCAACCTCGCCATTCTTCCGGCAAGCCTTGCCGGCGAGTTCATGCGGTTCTGCCAGCTCAATCCCAAACCATGTCCTTTGCTCGCGGCGTCCGCACCCGGCGATCCCCGATTGCCGAGCTTGGCCGAGGATCTCGACATCCGCACCGACCTCTCGCGCTACCGCGTCTTCCGGCACGGTGAGGTGGTCGACGAGCCCAGCGACATTCGCGCGCACTGGCGCGACGATCTCGTCGCCTTCGTGCTCGGCTGCTCGTTCTCGTTCGAGGCGGCGCTCGTGGAGGATGGGATCGAGCTGCGTCATATGACCTGCGGCGCGACTGTGCCGATGTACAGGACCTCGATCGCGACCACTCCGGCCGGTCCTTTTCATGGGCCTATGGTGGTGTCCATGCGGCCGATGACGCCCGCCAAGGCGATCCGCGCTGTTCAGATCACCACCCGCTTTCCGGCCGTGCACGGCGCTCCCGTGCACCTGGGCAACCCCGATCTCATCGGCATCAAGGATATCGCGCACCCCGATTGGGGTGACGCGGTGCCCGTCAAGGACGACGAGCTGCCGGTGTTCTGGGCGTGTGGAGTCACACCGCAATCGGTCGTGGCGACGGTGAAACCGGAATTCTGCATCACGCATTACCCCGGCAGCATGCTGGTGACCGACCGCCGAAACAGCGAATTCGCCATCATGTAGAGGCGCCAAGCGAGAGGCGCAGGCCCGCGACTATCCCCAACACTTTCGTGGGCGTTCATCGCTATCGGACCCTCGCGCTGTTAAACTCTGGCGCTATTCTGCAGCGAAACAACGGGCCGATCTCGTGCGCAATGAGACATACAAACAGGCTGGCGTGGACACCGCCGAAGCCGACGCCGGGCTCAATCACATCATCGCGCGGGTGCAACAAACGTGGCCCGCGGCGGGGCTCGGCCGCGTGGTGCTGCCGATCGGCTATTTTGCCAATGTGATCGACTTCGGCGGCATCGGACTCGCGCTCTGCACCGATGGTGTCGGCTCCAAGACGATCGTCGCGGAGATGATGGGCAAGTTCGACACGATCGGCATCGACTGTGTCGCCATGAACGTCAACGACATGATCTGCGTCGGCGCGAAGCCGCTCTCGCTGGTCGACTACATTGCAGTGGCGGAGACGAATGCGGCCATGCTGGACGCCATCGCTGTCGGTCTATGCGAAGGCGCCCGCATGGCCGGAGTATCGATCTCCGGCGGCGAGACGGCGCAGCTCAAGGACGTGGTGAAGAGCTTTGATCTGGTAGGGATGGCCGTGGGCAAGGTCGCCTTGGACAAGGTGATCGACGGTCGCAACGTGCGCGAGGGCGATGTCGTCATCGGCGTGCGCAGCAATGGAATCCACAGCAACGGCCTGTCGCTCGCGCGACGCGCGTTCTTCGAGGCGGCGCGCTACTCGGTCGAGCACAAATTCGAGGAGCTTTCCGTCACCATAGGCGAGGAGCTGCTGCGCCCGACACACATCTACGTGGCGGAAGCGCTTGAGATCCTGGCGGAGGTCGCCGGCGTGAAGGCGCTGATCAACATTACCAGCGATGGACTTTTGAACCTCACCCGCGTTGCCGCGCATGTCGGCTACGTCATCGACCGCCTGATCGAGCCGCAACCGGTCTTCGCGCTGATCCAGCGGCTCGCCGGCGTTGACGACAGCGAGATGTTCGAGGTGTTCAACATGGGCGTCGGGTTCTGTTACGTCGTCGATCCGGCCGATGCCGATGCCACGCTGGCCATCCTCGCGCGACACGGACGCACGGCGCAGCGCATCGGCTATGCCGTTGCCGACAAAGAAAAGATCGTGCGCATTCCCGAGCGCAATATCATGGGCAAGCACAAGCGTTTCTGGAAAGAGGAGCGAGCGAGCCGCCTCGCCGGCTGATCTCCGCGAGGCTTGCGGCGTAGGCTGTGCAAGGTGCGAAGCACCGTGCGCACCATGACCAACGCGCGGAGGAAGATGGTGCGCACGCCGCTGACGCGGCTTGTTGCTGCCCGTTTTTGAACGATTCGTCGAAGGGTCGGAAACGACCGACGTGAAAGCTGCCGAACAGTTGTTGGCAACGCTGCGTCACACAGGAAACGAGGGAGTGCGACCATGAAGACGTGGACTGGCAAGACTTGCGTACTCACTGCCATGCTGCTGGGTATCGACGCGCTCCTCTGGCACGGAAGGGGTATGGCGCAAGACATAGATCCGGCAGAATTGGTCAAGGATATCCATGCCATCTTCGGCGAACACCATGCTCGTGCCGTGCACGCCAAGGGCGTCGTTCTTGACGCCACCTTCGAACCGTCTGCGCAGGCGCGCGAGCTCAGCACTGCGCAAGTCTTTGCAAGCAAGCTTCAGGCAACGGTTCGCCTTTCGAATAGCACAGGCTTACCAGAAATTTCCGACGCCGATCCCAACGGCAGCCCTCGCGGCCTTGCCGTGAAGTTCAAGCTCAATGACGGCTCGGAGATGGATTGGGTCACGCATAGCTTCAATGGCTTTCCTACTGCTACGGCCGCGGAGTTCCATAACTTTCTCAAGGCTGCCGCGGCGAGCGGACCGGAAGCAGCAAAACCCACACCAATTGAGAAATATCTGCAGGCGCATCCCAACTCCGTAGCGTTTGTCACGCAGCAGAAGCCGCCGCCGGAGAGCTTCGCGACCAATGCCTATTTCGGTGTCAATGCATTTGCGTTCGTCAATGCCACCGGCAAGAAGACCACGCTGCGTTATCGAATGATTCCGCAAGCGGGCGAAAAGTATCTCGATGCGGCGAGCGCGGCCGCAAAGGGGCCTAACTATCTCATGGACGAAATCGCGGCGCGTGTCGCCAGGACGCCCGTCGTGTTCGACTGGTTTGCTCAAATCGCGGAGCCGACCGATAAGGCTGATGACCCGTCGACACCATGGCCCGAGGCTCGGCAGCTGGTGAAATTGGGCACACTAACAATCACCGGCATTGCGGCCGACCAGGAGGGATCAAGCAGGAGGCTGGTGTTTCTTCCGAGTAATGTTGCTGCGGGCATCGAACCCGTCGATCCGATGATCGACGTGCGCAGCGCCGCCTACCCAATTTCCTTTGGCGAACGTCAGTGACTATCGAGTGCGGGGGCAATGCTTCTAGCGCTCGGCGCAAGGGTAAATATGAGTCCGCTCCGCCCCACAAGCCTTGCTGCGACGCGCCGAGTGTAGCGTCCGCCCTCTGCCATCGAGGTATTTTCCGGACAAAGCGAGAGCGAGCGCTCTCGTTGACACGCATCAGCGCCGACTGAAGGAGTACCCATTTCGTCTGGGCGCGCGGTCCTTTAAATAGTGCCGTCAATTCCGCGATTCAGTGTTGGTTGCGTAAATCAAAATGTTTAGGTCAACCAAAATCACTTGAAACCTTCCCCTTCAAGCAGAGCAAGCGCCTCGGCAACATTATCAAGGTCAACCGAAGAAGCGCCCATCTTAAACGTACGCGTACGGAATGGGCGGGGTGCTTTGGATACGGCGGTCATTTCGCGCAAACCACGCCTCAAGGCCTCGTTCACCAGGTCCTCTAAATTGCCGTTGCGCGCACGCCTGAGTTGCCCAAGCTGCGCTGCGACGTCCTTATCAAGTGTCAGGGTGGTACGCATGCATCAAGACATATGCGCTGATGCTTTGATGTCAAACGCGGTCTGCTTCTCGGCCCAGGACTTCTCCACCCAGCGCTAAGTCTTGCTCGCGGCAGGTGCGCGCACCTCGACGCCGGCGCGGCGCTCAAGCGGCTGCACCACCGTGGTGAGGTCTTTGTCGGGGCCAATCTCGTCGCAGGCAAGCTGTAGGGCGCGCATCACCGCCTCAGCAACATCCATCGGCACGCCGAGTCCCTGCGCCTCGGAAATTGCAAGACCCACATCCTTCTTCATCAGGCCATTGGTGAAGCCAAGATTGAACGTTCCGGGGAGGACGAGCCGCGGGAATTTGCTCTCGGTTGCAGTGTTGCGGCCGCTGCCGGCGTTGATGACGTCGAGCATGATGCGCGGATCAAGCCCTGCCTTCACCCCCATGACCATGGCCTCAGACGTCGCGGCCATCGCCGCAGCAGAGAGAAAATTGTTGCAGAGCTTCATGGTCTGGCCAGCGCCGGGACGCTCGCTGATGAAGAACACGTTGCCAATGATCTTCAGCGCCGGCTCGACTGCCGCAACCTCGGCGCGCGGACCTGAGACCATCACCGCCAATGTGCCCTTTTCCGCTCCGCCAACGCCGCCGCTTACGGGCGAATCGAGCTGCACGATCTCGCGCTCGCCGAGCGTTGCGAAGATGCGCATCGCCATTGCCGAGCCGGTGGTCGACAGATCGACAAAGCGACGGATGCGGTTGCCTTCGATCAGGCCGCCCTTGCCGACGGCAATGGCGTGCACGACGTCCGGCGTAGGCAGGCTCGCCATGACCGTCTCGACACGATCAGCCACCTCGCGGACAGAGCTGGCCGCCTCGGCGCCCAATGCCGCAAGCCGCTCCATGGGCTCGCGCCTGAGATCGAATACCGTTAGCCGGTGACCGGCCTCGACCAGCCGCCGGGCCATGGGGAAGCCCATGTTGCCGAGTCCGATGAAGCCGATATCCATACGCGCTCCCTTTTTCGTTCTTAGCAGATCGCCGAATAGCCTCTCGGAGTGTCGATCCTTGGCGCAGGTCCTGCGGCGCCTCCGCAGGTCCAACAGACATTGGCCGCCGCTGGGCACGAACCCAGAGACAACGGCCTTGCATTCGCGCAAACACTCTATGGCGCTGATCGGAGCCTGGAAAGCGTGCGGCGGGTGGGATTACTATTGCCTTGCAGGAAAGGACACAGGGATGGCCGGCAAGCACTACGACCGCTCCACACAGGACCTCGGCAACATCGTCAATCTCGGACACGTCAATGTTTGCGTGACCGACCAGCACTTGGCGACGCACTACTACATCACCGCCCTCGGCCTGACGCGAGATCCGTTTCTCAATATCGGCGCGCGGCTGATGTGGGTTAACATCGGGACGGCGCAGTTTCATCTCCCTATGGGGGAGCCCGATATCGTGCGCGGAGCCATTGGCTTGGTGGTGCCGGACCGCGGCGCGCTCCTCGATCGCCTCACGCAGGCGCGCCAGCCGCTGGAGGGGAGCAAGTTCGAATTCCGCGAGAGCAATGACTGCGTCGAAACGGTGTGCCCGTGGGGCAACCGCATCAACGTCCATGCACCCGATGCCGATCGCTTCGGCCGTATTGTTCTCGGAATGCCGTATATCGAATTTGACGTGCGACCAGGCACGGCCGAGCGCATCGCGCGCTTCTACCGGGATGTCATGGGCGCGCTCACCGGGGTTGTCGAGAATGTCAGCGGTCGCAAGGCGCGGGTGCAGGTCGGCGAGAAGCAATATTGGTATTTCGTGGAACGCGATGCGCCGGAACGGCCATACGACCGGCACCACGCACAGATCTACATCAGCGACTTTTCCGGACCGTACGAGAGACTGCGACAGCTCGGCCTGATCACATCCGAGGTGAACGAGCACGAATACAGGTTCAAGGACATCACCGATCTGGACACCCGCGAGGTGCTGTTCACCGTCGAGCATGAGGTCCGCAGCCACACGCATCCGCTTTACGGCCGGCCCCTTGTCAACCGCAACCCGGCGCAAACGAACCGCAATTACCGGCCAGGTCACGACAGCATGTCCTGGGCCATGCCCTGACCACAGCGATGGCGTCGCGGCATGCGCTGGTAATTGGCGGCTCGCTCGGGGGGCTCCTGGCGGCGCATCTGCTGCGCTCGGTTGGCTGGGATGCGACCATATTCGAGCGCAACCGCGAGGACCTCACCGGGCGCGGCGCCGGACTCGGTACCCATCCCGAGCTGATTGAGGTGCTGCAGCATATCGGCATCCCCTTCGACGATTCGATGGGAGTGAAGATCACGGATCTGGTTTGCCTCCATCGCGATGGCACCACACAGCTGGAGGAGAGCACGAACCGTGTCATGAGCTCGTGGGGCCGGCTCTATCGTTCGCTCCGCGACGCCCTCCCCTCAGCAAGCTACCGGCTCGGCATGTCACTCACGCATGTTGAGCAGGACGAGCACAGCGTACTGGCCAGTTTTGCAGACGGCACGCAGGTCACTGGCGATCTTCTGGTCGCCGCCGACGGCGGCCGCTCCAGCGTGCGGGAGCTGTTTTTGTCCGAGCTGGAGCCGAGCTATGCCGGTTATGTGGCTTGGCGAGCCGTGCTCGATGAGACCGACATACCGCCCGACATACACGCCGAGCTTTTTGAGCGGTACACGTTGTGCCTGCCCGAGGGCGAGCTGTGCCTTGCCTATCCGGTGCCGGGCCGCAACAACGATACCGACGCCGGGCGCCGTGCCTACAACATCGTGTGGTACCACCCCACCTCGCCCGAGAGACTGGCCGACCTCTGCACGGATGTAGCCGGCACATACCACGCTCCCGGCATTCCCCCTCCCTTGATCCGACCGGACGTGACCGCCGCTATCAAAGCCACCGCCCGTGATCTCCTGGCGCCGCAGGTGGCGGAGATTTTCGCGCGCACACCGCAGCCGTTCTTTCAGCCTATCGTTGATCTGGAATCGCCGCGCATGGCGTTAGGTCGGGTGGCGCTGCTCGGGGACGCAGCTTTTGTGGCTCGGCCGCATGTGGGCGCGGGCGTGACGAAAGCCGCGCTGGACGCGACAAGCCTGGCCAACGCGGTCGCTGATGGGCATGTCACGACAGGACTGCGGCGCTATGAACGCGAGCAACAACCGTTCGGACGCGCGCTCGTCGCTCTGGGCCGCCTTCAGGAGGGCGCCTATCTGAGCGCGCAGATCAAGCCGGAGGCTGCACGTACGCCGGCCGAGCGCAACCGCAGCCTGCGGGACGTGCTCGATGCGCACCATCTACGCAGCGAGAAGCTGCGCCAGCTGCGGCTCACCCCGCACGCGGCAGGGTAGCGTACGACACGCCTGGGCCTCAGGCGCGTAAGCGGCGTGCACCGTCCGCTCTCTCGCGTTGGTCAGGGTGCGCACGGTGCTTCGCACCTATGCACACCCTACAAGGCACGATCGCACGAGGGGCCGTAGGGTGCCGCAAAGCCGCGCAGCGGCGTGCGCACAGCGCGTAAGCCCCGCAGATCATTTTACATCGTAACCGACCCAGTCCTTCGCCTGCACGACGGCAGCCTTGTCCGGATCCCAGCGGTACACGCGATAGTATTGGCGCGCGCGAAAGTGGTTGCTCTTGCTCCACTCGATTGGTCCGCCGCGCAAACCTTTGGTGTCGACTTTGACGTTCTCCATGGCGGCGCGAATCTTCTCGGCATCGGCAGGCCACCCCGCTCCCTTCAGCACGGCCTCGAGCACGAGCCCGCCGATCCAGCCTTCGGTCAGCTGCTCGGCCGGATAGCGCACATTCGCCTTCTTCGCCTCCTCGACGATCTCTTGATGAATTGGCAGCTTGTCATAGAACAGCGAGTTCGCTCCGATGACGAAGAGCTTGCCGTCCTTCAGGCGCGCCAGATCGGCCTCAGCCTCGATGTGCGCCCAAGCGATGTAGTCGGCCTGCCAGCCAAGGCGCCGCAGAGCTTCAAATGTCTTCACCTCTGTCACCCATGGCGCCCAGGAGAACACCCAATTCGGGTTTGCATCCTTGAGCTTGGAGGCGAACGGCGTGTAATCGGCCGTGGGCGGCGGGATCACCTCCTTGTCGACCGGCGTCATGCCGACGCTCTTGGCATGCTCTTCCGCATAGTCGATCTCGCCGCGTGAGAGCGGGACCGCCATGGCCACCAAGCCGATGTGCACCGGCTCCTTGGCTGTTTCCTTGATGAAGGCGAGCGTCGCCCGGCTGTCATAGCCGCCAGCGTAAGCCGTGCTGCAGAACTGCAGCGGCTCGGGGGTGGGCGGATACACCTCCTTTGGACACACCGCGCCCATGAACATCAGCGGCACGTTGGCACGCCTGGTTTCCGCAACCACCGGAGCAAAGGTCGATGAGAGGCTCGAGATGATCAGCAGCTTCACGCCGTCCTGGGTCAGCAGCTTCTTGGCATTGGCAGCAGCCTTCGACGGCTCGCCCTGATCGTCCTGCAGGACCAGCTGAATCTTCTTGCCGTTCACTCCTCCGGCCGCATTCAAGCGATCGACATAGAGGCGCAGCCCGTCAATCGGTGGCGCATTGGTCCCGGCCGAGGGACCGGTGAGCGCGGCGGTCACGCCGACGACATACGCGTCCTGCGCGGCGGCCGGCGATGCGAGCGCGCCGCATAGCAAGGCCCCGGCCAAAGTCATTCGCAGCATCGCTTCCTCCTTGCTGTTATCAATCAGCCCACCGCGAGCGGGCCGGTCGCCTCGGCAACGAGCCGTTGCTCGCTGTCGTCATACATGGCTTCCACCAAAGGCTTGAAGCGCTCGTACATGAGGTGCCGCTTCACCTTGCGTGTCGGGGTCACTGGCTCGCTCTCCTCCTCCGGATCAAGCATCTTCGGCAGGATGCGAAAGTCCTTGATCTGCTCGACGCGTGCAAGCTCCTGGTTGGCGCTATCGATTTCTGTCTTGATCAGACGCACCACTTGCGGGTGCTGAACCAGGCTGGTGAAGCCGGTATAGGGCACATCGTGACTGCGCGCCCAGTCGGCCACTGTATCAGCATCGATCTCGATCAGAGCGGTCAGGTATTTGCGACCGTGGCCAAAGACCACCGCCTCGCCCACATAGGGGCTGGTGCGAAGGACGTTCTCGATAAAGGAGGGCGAAAGAGTCTTGCCGCCCGAGGTGACGATGAAATCGCGGGCGCGGTCGACGAGCCGCAACGAGCTGCCATGCCATTCACCGATGTCGCCGGTGCGCAGCCACCCGTCATTGCTCTTGGCCGCCATGGTGGCGGCGGGGTCATTCCAGTAACATTCGAACAGGTCGGGGCTTCGCACCAGGATTTCGCATCCGGCGTTGTCTTGGGTTCCCAGCATCACCTCCCAGCCTGAGGGCACGGTGCCGACATCGCCCGGGCGCGGAAACCGCGCACGCTGCCCGCTGATGATGCCCCCTGCCGTCTCGGTCTGCCCGTAAGCCTCGACGACGTTGACGCCCAGCATTTGCCAGAACGTCATCGTCTCGGGCGGAAGCGGAGCGCCGGCGCAAATCACGAGCTCCAGCCGGTCAAAGCCGAGCTTGTTGAGGATCGGCCTGAATACGGCAGCGCGGACAGCGCGATAGGCGAGCGTTCCCAGTGCATCGCAACTCCCGTTCCAGCGTTGCCGTGCGTAGCTGCGGCCCAAGCGCAGGGCAAGCTCAGCACTGGCATGCTTCACCCCGGTCGAATTGAGAATCCCAAGCATCACCTGGGATGCGAATTTCTGCAGATAGCGCGGGACCGTGAACAGCACGCTAGGGGCCGTTTCGAACATGGTGGTTGCCAGATCACCTGAGGTTTCGCCGAAATGCGGAACGAGACGCGAGATAAGCGGCAGCGTCACCCCGATATCGCGGCCCAGCACATGGCAGAGCGGCAGATAGGCGACGCTCCGGTGCTCCTTTTGCGCGAGCGTCGGAAAGTGATTGACGATGTTCGCCGTGGCGGCGAGATGCTTGCCGTGGGTGACCAGCGCGCCCTTCGGATGGCCGGTCGTGCCGGACGTATAGACGATAAATGCCGGCGCGGCTGCGTCGAGCTTTGCAGCCAGCTGTTCGAGAAAGCCGAGCTCCGGCTCCTGCGCGGCAGCCAACAGTGCCTGATAGCGCCTGAGCTTCGCATGCTGGTAGCCGAACATGGCGCTGTCATCGAGCACCACGATCCACTTCAAGGCTGGCAGGCGCTCTGCAAACAGAAGGATCTTGTCGACATATTCCTGGTTGTCGGCAACGAACATGACGGCACCGCCATCGGCCATCTGGTACTCGAGCTCCGATGGGGAAGCGGTGGGATAGATGCCGTAGACAATCGCGCCCAGAGATTGGGCCGCGAGATCAGCGATGACCCACTCCTCAGAGGCATCGCCCATGATGGCGACGCGATCGCCACGGCGAAGGCCGAGGTCGGCGAATGCGCGTGCCGCGTGCGCCACCAGTGCGGCATACTCGCGCCAGCGCCGCTCGCGATAAAGACCGAGATGCTTGGCGCGGAAGGCCACCTCATTGGGAGCGGCGCGAGCGCGCTCGCAAAGCATCCGCGGAGCGCTGTTCCGGCGCAGCACATTGTAGTCGAGCACTTGACAGTCGAGCGCTTGTGCGTCGGTCATCCGGCCTGTGCACAATCCGGCATTCGTTTCCAAACGCCAGCTATAGAGCTATACCCGCGCCGGAGGAAGGGATGCGCATGATGCTGCATGCTGATGGCCGTCCGCCATTTCGCGCCGACCACATCGGCAGCCTGCTGCGGCCACAGCAGCTGCGTCAAGCATTCCGCCGCCGTGCCGCCGGTGAGATGGGCGAGTCAGAGTTCAAAGCCATCCAGGATCAAGCGGTGCGTGAGGCTGTCCACATGCAGGAGCAGATCGGGCTCGCGGTGGTCACTGACGGCGAGTTCCGGCGCGGCTCCTACTGGGGGCGCTTCGTCGAGCGAACGGCCGGGCTCTCGGTGCGCGACGCACTGCTGAAATTCCGTGACGACAATGGGCATGAGGTTGATTTCACCGCCCCGTATGCAGTCGCCAAGCTGCGGCGGACCGAGCCGCTCGCGGTGGACGAGCTTTTGTTTCTGCGCGAGATGACCTCGCTGACCGCGAAGATCACATTGCCGGCGCCTTCGACCATGCACTTCCTGCGGCTTTCCGACTTCGCAGCGGCGGAGGCCTATCGGGACGTCGAATCCTTCTTTGCTGACTTGGTTGCCGTATTCGCGGCCGAGATTGCCGACCTGTTTGCTGCCGGCTGCCGTTATCTGCAGATCGACGAGATCGCCATCGCTCTTCTTTGCGATCCGAGCATCCGGGCGCACGTGCAAGCGGCGGGTGGCGAACCGGAAGCACTGCTCGACCTCTATATCGACGCAATCAACGCATCCGTCGCAGACTGCCCTGCCGAGCTCGTGGTCGGTGTGCACATGTGCCGCGGCAACTTCAAAGGGAAGTATCTCGCCGAGGGCGGCTATGATTGGGCGGCCGAGCGGTTTTTCTCGCGCACGCGGGCAAACCATTTTTTGCTCGAATATGATTCGCCGCGTGCCGGGGATTTTGCGCCATTGCGCTTCGTGCCGCCTGATAAGGGTGTCGTGCTCGGGTTGATCAGCAGCAAAACGCCCGTGCTCGAAACCCTCGACGAATTGCGCCGGCGCACTGATGAAGCGGCTAGATTCATCGATCTCGAGCGGCTGGCGCTCAGCCCGCAATGCGGCTTCGCGAGCAGTGCGGCGGGCAATCCAGTGACCGAGGCGGCCCAGTGGGCAAAGCTCGCACGCGTGGTCGATGCCGCACGTGCAATCTGGGACTGATCCAACCCGCCCAATGCCCAGCGGCACAGCACCTGCACTTGGCGCCTCCGCTCGCCACGTGAGGTTTGCGCTTAGCCCTGCTCGAACACGCGCTCGCCCTGCAGATCGATGATCTGCTTTGCCTTGCTGACCGTGAAAGCGATGGCGTCCTCGCGCGCGGGATAGGCGTCGGCGCGGATGAAGCGATGCTGCTTCACGCCGTCAGCAGCGTCCTTCTCGATGATGCCGCAGGTCTGGTACTGACCGTTGTGGCGAAACGGCGTGGGATGAATGCGGTAGCCGTTGTATTCCACGGCGGCAGCAGCAGGCTCGGCGACAGCGCCTGGCGCAGTGAGGCGGGACCATGCAGCCTTCAACTTGGAGAGCATCGGCTTCGATTCCGCGGGCACATCTCAAGGCTTCACAGTGTAGCACCACAACTCAGCCGGCGAAGCCCCCCGCATCCAGAAAGGCCTGCTCGTCGCTGCTCGTGCCGCGGCCCAGACACGCATTGCGGTGGGGAAAGCGACCGAAGCGTCGGATGATATCGGCATGCACTTGCGCGTAGCGGGCAAAC
The DNA here is from genome assembly GCA_045811525.1 of Xanthobacteraceae bacterium. Lineage (GTDB taxonomy): Bacteria > Pseudomonadota > Alphaproteobacteria > Rhizobiales > Xanthobacteraceae > VAZQ01. The sequence goes on from JBJMTV010000016.1 coordinate 117,579, forward strand.
TCTGCCTCCCCGTGCGCCTTGGCGAGCTCGAGGCAGCATTCCTGGTCTTTCAACTGTTCCGAATGCATCAGCGGCAGGTAGAAAAACTGCCGCTCCTCCAAAGCCACCTGCTGGTCGAACCTGCGCGACCGAGCGCGCGCCGCAACCTCGCGCGCCCGCGGGTCGCAGGCATAGGCGCGGGGGTCACCGCGAAAGATGTTGCGGGGAAACTGGTCGAGAACGAGCACGAGTGCGAGTGCACTTTCGGGCGTATCCTCCCAGCTGGCGAGTTTCCCCGCGGCCGCCGCCTCGCACAGGCCAGTAAAGCGCGCCGCAATGGCGCCGTCGAAAGCGGCGTCTTTGCCAAACCACTTCTGGGGTCCAGCTGCCCGCCAGAACGCAAGCACATCTTCGGGACCTGGAAGGGTCTGCATTGTCCTCGCTCGCTTAGAGGCGCACGAGCCCAGCCTTGATATCCGCATAAAGTGCGGCATTGAGCGGCACGAACGCATTGCTGCGCACGTCATTGAAATAGATCGGGTCGGTGGTTGCGCTCGGATCAAAACCTTTGCCGACGAGATCCATTTTCTTCTGCTTGAAGGTAGAGGTGACGTCACTGTCGTGCCGGATGCGCAGGAAGAGAGGACGGGCATACTCCGCAAGTCGCAGCGCCACATGCTGATGCAATTGCGAGAGGCTGAATTTGTCATCGGCGACCACCGCAGCCATGCCGACGCGGCCTTCGTGTCCCGGCACCGCTACCCCGTAGACATTGGCTTCGACGACGCCCTCACATTCGCTGATGGCACCTTCCACTTCCGTCGTGGAGACATTCTCGCCTTTCCACCTGAACGTGTCGCCGATCCGATCGACGAAATAGAAGTAGCCGTTCTTGTCCTTGCGCATGAGGTCGCCGGTGCGAAACCAGCTGTCGCCCTTCGCGAAAACATCACGCAGGATTTTTCTGTCAGTCTCGGCTACATCGGCATAGCCCTCGAACCGCTGGCCGGGACGTGAGGGGTCCTTGAGGATCTTGCCGATGACCTCGCCGGTTTCATCCGGCGCACATTCCACGCAGAAGCCGCGCTCATCACGCAAGGGCTGTTGCCGTTCGCCATCGAAGCGCACGATGCGCGTCGGAAACCGTGCCATCGCCCACCAGGGCAGCCGGCCGACCGCGCCTTCCTTGCCCTCGAAATTGAACAAGGACACGTTGCCTTCGGTTGCGGCGTAGAACTCGATGATCTGCGGAATGTGGAAGCGTTCTTTGAATTGACGCCACACGTCGGCACGCAAGCCGTTGCCACAGGCGAGCCGCAGCCGATGCGCCTGCTCCTTGGGATGGCGCGGGCTGTGGACGAGATAGCGGCAGAGCTCGCCAATGTACTGGAAGCAGGTGCACTCCCAGCGCACGATGTCGTCCCAGAACTCGTGCGCGGAAAACCTGTCGCGAATGACGACCGAGCCACCACGCACCAGGAGTGCCCCGGTCGCAAGCAAGCCGCCAGCCGTGTGATAAAGCGGCAGACAATCGTACATGCGATCCGACGCACGGGTATCCATGACCCCGGCGAAAGCATGTGCGGCCAGCATCACCCGATAATGATTCATGTTGGCAGCCTTCGGCATGCCGGTGGTTCCGGACGTGTAGATGTAGAGAGCGCGATCCTCGATACTGAGGGTCGGTCGCTCGGAAGGCTCAAGCTCACCGCTTGGCACTGCCTCGATTGCATGGTCGATGCGCGGCGCATTGTCCTCATCGCCCCCGTGCAACCAGATCGTGGCGTTCCCGGTCATGTACCGGCGCGCGCTGAGGAGCGATGGGTAGAGCTCCGCGGCAACGATGACGTGCTTGGGCTCGACGACATTGATGCAATGGGCCAGTGCTGCCCCGGCCAGATTGGTGTTGAGCAGCGCCACCACGCCGCCGACCCCTGTGATGCCGAGCCAGATGGCCATGAACTCGGGCCGCCCGGGCATCAGCAGGCAGACGGTGTCGCCCTTCGCCACCTTCTGCATCAGCGCCCAGCGCCCGTACCGGTTCGAGCGTGCGGCAAGCGCGCGATAGGTGAGCCGCTCCCGGTCGGACAGCAGGGCCGGAGCATCTCCATGCTTCTCGGCGAGCTCGCTGATCACGCGCGGAAACACGCGGTGAGGATGCTTGCCTATAGGGGTGGTCATCTTCAGTGCGCGCAGCGCACCCCTGAGGCAGGTCACCTCTGCCCCAAGCCGATCGATCAATCGCATGCCGATAGCTTCTGCCGCTGCACCCTGCTGCGCTGGGCGCTCACCGCACCTGCGAGGTCTGCTGGGTTGAGGGCGTACTGGCAGCCGGAGCGTTCTTCGGGGCCGGCGCTGGCTTCTTCGCCTTCGGCTTCGCCGTGCCGTCTCCGCTTGCGGCAGCGGCCGGAGCGCTGCCCTTGGCCGCCGTGCCTTTGGGCGTTGCAGCGTCATCCTTGGGCGCGCTCTTGGCCCCGGCGATCGCCTTCTTCTTGTCAGTCTTGGGCTTGGACTTCGCCTCGGTGCGCGCAGCGCCGGGTGCGGGTGGCTTGGTGCCGGTGAATACCAGAACGGGCTCGCCGAGATTGCTGTCGCCGACGAGCGCGGCGCCCTTCGCTTTCGGGCGCAAGCTCGAGAGAAAAACACTGTAGGGCGAGTCGGGTGCGGTGTTTTCGACGATGTGCTCGTCCTCGTCCTCGGTGGCCGGACGTTTGCGTTGCGGGCCACACATGTCGTCGCGCAGATTGGGTGGCTCGGCATTGATTGGCTGAATCGACTCAACCGCGCCGAGCGACGGCGTCAGCCAGCCAAGCCCGCTCTTCGCGTTGAAACCGCGCTCCAGGAGCTGTGCCGCTTTCAAGGCGCGCGCGGCGGACGAAGGGGCGCCGAGCACGACAGCAACCAGACGCTTGTCTCCGCGGGTGGCCGAGGCGACCAGGTTGAAACCGGAGGCGCAGATGAACCCGGTCTTCATCCCGTCGGCGCCGGGATAGCGACCAATAAGCGTGTTGTAGTTGCGCTGCAGCAGCTTGCCCATGCGAATGCCGGGCAGATGCCAGTAGTAGTCGTATTCCGGCATCTCGCGAATGAGGGCACGCGCCAGAATGGCGAGGTCACGCGCCGAAGTGACCTGATCGTCAGCGGGGAGGCCGTTGGGATTGACGAAGGTCGTCTGCGTCATTCCGAGCCGGCGAGCGGCGCCATTCATCTGATCGGCGAAGCTTTCGATGGATCCGCCGACGCCCTCGGCGAGCACCACCGCGATGTCATTTGCGGACTTGACCATCAGCATCTTGAGCGCGTTGTCGACGGTGACCAGCGTTCCTGCGCGGAAACCCATCTTGACGGGTGCCTGCGCCACCGCGTTCGCGCTGACGGTAAGCGGCGTCTCCAAGGTGAGGCGCCCCTCTTTGACGGCGGTCAGGGTCACGTAAGCGGTCATCAGCTTGGTCAGCGAGGCAGGATACCAGGGGTGTCCCGCGTGCTGCTCATAGAGCACCTTGCCGCTATCGGCCTCCATCACCAGCAGCGCCTCGGCGGCAGCATGGCTGGGCACAAGACTGGTTGCAGCCCAGGCCAGGCCTGCCCACATCAGGGTCCGCACGGCGATGTGTTGTTTTTGCACGGGCGCGCCTCGAGTCCGTTGGCTTGGGCGGGCTGCCGCAAGGCCGGACTGATAGAGCGAAATGACAGTCGGTCTAGGGCGGCCGCGCGTGAAAGGCAAAACGACACTCCCGGTTTGAGCGGCCGAGCCGATTGTAGCCTCTTCTTGTTAAGGGAAAGCGTCCAAATTTCGACAGGGTTCGGGTAGGCTTACCCGTGGTGTGACGGTTTCACCACACCACCAAGCATTTGGAGAGGCCATGACCGGCTGCATTGTGGGCTGGGCTCACACCGCCTTCGGGCGGCTCGAGGGCGAGACGGTCGAGAGCCTGATCGTGCGCGTCGCCCAGGGCGCGCTGGCCGATGCGGGAGTCGAGCCGCGCGACGTCAACGAGATCGTGCTCGGCCACTTCAATGCCGGCTTCTCCGCTCAGGACTTTACCGCATCATTGGTGTTGCAGGCGTCTCCCGAGCTGCGCTTCAAACGGGCGACCCGCGTGGAGAATGCCTGCGCAACCGGGTCGGCGGCCGTGCATCAGGGGTTGCAGGCGATTGCCGCCAATGCCGCGCGCATCGTGCTGGTGGTCGGGGTCGAGCAAATGACCTCGACGCCGGCCGCCGAGATCGGTCGCAACCTGCTCAAGGCCTCCTATGTCCGTGACGAGGCTGACATCGAAGGTGGGTTCGCCGGAATATTCGGCCGGATCGCGGGTCTTTATTTCCAGCGCTGGGGCGACCAGTCCGACGCGCTCGCCCGCATCGCGGCCAAGAACCACCGCAACGGGGTCGCCAATCCCTACGCACAATTGCGCAAGGATCTGGGCTACGAGTTCTGCCGCAGCGAGAGCGAGAGGAACCCACGCGTCGCCGGTCCGCTCAAGCGGACCGACTGCTCGCTCGTGTCCGACGGCGCCGCTGCCCTGGTTCTCGCTGATGTTGCGACGGCGCTGCGGCTTGGCAAGGCCGTCGCCTTCCGCGCCAACGAGCATGTGCAGGATTTCCTCCCCATGGCCAAGCGCGACATCCTCAAGTTCGAAGGTTGCGCAGAAGCCTGGAAGCGTGCGCTGGCGAGCTCCGGGATCAAGCTCAATGACCTCTCATTCGTCGAGACCCATGACTGCTTCACCATTGCCGAGCTCATAGAGTACGAGGCCATGGGATTAGTCCCAGAAGGTCAAGGCGCACGGGCCGTGGCCGAGGGACTGACGGAAAAGAACGGTCAGCTCCCGGTCAATCCGTCGGGCGGGCTGAAGGCGAAGGGTCACCCGATCGGCGCCACCGGCGTCTCCATGCACGCGCTGACGGCGATGCAGCTCACCGAAACCGCGGGCGACATGCAGGTGAAGAATGCTACCGTGGGCGGCATCTTCAATATGGGCGGCGCTGCCGTCGCCAACTATGTGAGCATCCTCGAGCGGATCAAGTGACGAAGCTCGTGGGCAAGATGACAACCATAGAAGCCAAAGCATTCGTGCCGGCACGAGATTTTGGATTGTCAAAACGCTTCTACCAAGATCTTGGCTTCGAGCTCGCCTGGTCTGCAGACGATTTGGCTTGTTTGCGACACGGAAAAGCGAGCTTTCTGTTGCAGAACTTCTACAACAGGGAACACGCCGACAATTTCATGATGCATCTGCTCGTTGAGGACGTGGATGCTTGGTGGGAGCACATTCGAAGCGCGGGATTAGCGAGCAAGTACGGTCTCAAGCTCGAGCCGCCGGCAGATCAACCCTGGGGCATGCGTGATTTCGTCATTGTTGATCCGACTGGGGTTCTTTGGCGCATTGCACAGAATGTGGAACAGTAGGGCGCAGCCTTAGGCCGCAGCCTTGCCTGCCAGAATGCGGCGGCGGATACGCAGCAGCAGCCGCATCGTGCGGCCGGCGCGCTTTGGCGCAAACAGGCGGAAGGTGCGCTTGAGCTGTTGCTTGATGGGATCGATGAGCTCGCGCGCCCAGTGGACCCAGACGAGAACATAATCGTAAAGCCAGCGGAACCAGGCGAGCTGAAGCAGCTTGGGCCGCGTTAAATCGAAGATGAATGCGGTGACGCCAAGGCTCACCACCTTGGCGATCGCGAGCACGCCGAGCGCGCCGAGCCACGACCCGTGCGCCAGCATCCATATTCCCAGGAATTTGAGCGGCAGCAGCAACATGATCGGCACAAGAAACACCGCAAAGGTGGCGGCCGGCGGCAATTGCATGATCCATGCGCGAAGCGCGGCTTTGATCCGGTGCCACGGCAGACGCGCGACGATCCAGGCGACCAGTGGGGCAAGTCGTTCCCACAGCCACGCCTCTAACAGGAAGAAGAGGGCGAGGAGGATCAGCAAAGGGTGGAGGATGCGACGCATGAGGGAGCGTATCACCTACGGCGCGCTCATGGGGAGAGCGAACCACCTTTCGGCGAGGGAGCGGACCCTGCCCTGCCGCTGAATACCTTCGTCGCGTGCGACCTCTCCCGGAAACGCGGAGGTCGGGTTCCAGTTGCACCGCATAGCGGAGCAGTGGAAATGGGGTGGGCGGGTCAAAGCCCCGGCGCTCACATGCTGAGCGCGCGCTTGTCCACCGCGAGTGCGGCCTCTTTCACCGCCTCCGACAACGTGGGGTGCGCATGGCACGTGCGGGCAATGTCCTCAGCAGCGGCGCCAAACTCCATGGCGATCGCAGCCTCCGCGATCATGTTGCCGGCGTCAGTCCCGAGAATGTGCACCCCGAGCACCCGGTCAGTCTTCTCGTCAGCGAGAACTTTCACAAGCCCATCGGTGTGATGGTTCACCTTGGCGCGGCCGTTCGCGGTGAAGGGAAACTTGCCGACCTTGTAGGCGAGCCCCGCCTCTTTGAGCTCATCTTCGCTTCTGCCGACGGATGCCAGCTCCGGCGACGTATAGACCACGTTGGGGATGACGTCGTAATTCACGTGTCCGGCCTGGCCAGCGAGCATTTCGGCAATGGCAACCCCCTCGTCCTCGGCCTTGTGTGCAAGCATCGGCCCGGCAATCACATCCCCGATCGCATAAATCCCCGGCACATTGGTGGCGAAGTGCCGGTCGACCACAATCCGACCCTTGTTGTCCTTGAGGACGCCCACAGTCTCGAGCCCCAAGCCCTCGGTGAACGGCACGCGGCCGATCGAAACGAGCACGATGTCCGCGTCAATCGTTTCCTCGCTTCCACCCGCGGCCGGCGCGACAGTCGCCCTGATCTGCTTTCCTTGTCTCACGACAGCCGTGACTTTCGAGCTCAGCTTGAACGTGATGCCCTGTTTTTCGAGGAGCCGCTGGAATTGCCGGCACATCTCGCTGTCGAGCCCCGGCAGGATGCGATCCAGAAACTCGATGACGATCACCTCGGCGCCGAGACGGCGCCAAACCGAGCCAAGCTCGAGCCCGATCACGCCGGCGCCGATCACCAGGAGACGCTGCGGGACCTCTGGCAGCACGAGCGCCCCAGTGGATGACACCACGCGTTCCTCATCGATCTCGACCCCCCGAAGCCGGGCAACGTCCGACCCCGTCGCAATGACGATCGCTTTTCCTTGCACGGTGTGGGTAGCGGCGGCGCCAGTCACCTCGACCTTGTCCGGCGCAACGATCCGGCCAAATCCCTCAAAGGTATCGATCTTGTTCTTGCGCAGCAGGTAGGCGACGCCTTTGACGTTGCCCTCAACCCCTTCGTCCTTGAACGCCATCATCGTGGGGAGGTCGAGCTTTGGTTCGCCGACCTTGATGCCCATGCGCGCGAAGGCATGTGCCGCTTCCTCGAACTGCTCGGACGCGTGCAGCAAAGCCTTGGAAGGAATGCAGCCGACATTGAGGCAGGTGCCGCCGAATGTCTTATCCTTCTCGACCACCGCGACCTTCATCCCGAGCTGCGCCGCGCGAATCGCGCATATATAGCCGCCCGGACCGGAGCCGATGACGATGAGGTCGTAACTGGACATGCAAGTGTCGAGGCCGTGAACCCGCTCAGAGATCGATCACGAGTCGCGCCGGATCCTCCATGACCTCCTTCACCCGCACGAGGAAGGTCACCGCCTCACGTCCATCAACCACTCGGTGGTCGTAGCTGAGCGCGAGATACATCATCGGCCTTGCCTCGATTTTGCCCGCGCTCACCATCGGCCGCTCCTGGATCTTGTGCATGCCCAGGATGCCGGATTGCGGCGCGTTGAGAATTGGCGTCGACATCAACGAGCCGTACACGCCGCCGTTCGAAATGGTGAACGTGCCGCCTTGCATCTCCTCGATCTTTAGCATGCCGTCGCGCGCACGATGGCCGAAGCCGGCGATTTCCTTCTCGATTTGCGCCAGCGACTTCTGATCACAGTCGCGCACCACCGGAACGACGAGACCACGTGCGGTGCCGACAGCGACACCGATATGGTAGTAGTTTTTGTAGATGAGGTCGGTACCATCGATCTCGGCATTAACGGCGGGAATGTCCTTGAGAGCCTGCACGCAGGCTTTCACGAAGAAGCCCATGAAGCCGAGCTTCGCGGCATGCTTCTTCTCGAACAGCTCCTTGTACTGGTTGCGCAAGAGCATCACCGCGCTCATGTCGACCTCGTTGAAGGTCGTGAGCATGGCAGCCGTATTCTGCGCTTCTTTCAAGCGCCGGGCGATGGTCTGACGCAGGCGCGTCATCCGCACCCGTTCCTCGCGGGCGACGTCGTCAGCAGGCGACGGGGCGCGGACATGCACCGCTGCGGCCGCCTGTGGTACCGGCGTCGGCGCCGCGGCTGCGCGCTCGATGGCCGCGAGCATGTCGCCCTTCGTGAGGCGACCGTCCTTGCCGCTACCAGCGACAGTGCCGGGATCAATGCCGGTTTCCGCGACGAGCTTGCGCACGGATGGCGCGAGCACGGAGTCGGCCTGGACATCTCCGGCGGGGCCTCCAGGCGGCACTGGCGGCAGCTGCGCCGGACGCGGGCGCGGCTCTTCTGCCCCAGCATTGATCGGAACGGTGGTCTCGTTTTTCTGGTCCGGCCGGCCAGTGGGCGCGGGAGTAGCCTTCGCGCTCGTCTGGCTTGCCCTGCCCGCCCCCTCCCGAATCTCGCCGAGCAGGGCGCCGACCGCGACAGTCTCGCCATCCTTCGCGGCGATCGGACCGAGCACGCCGGCTGCCGGCGCCGGGACCTCGATGGTCACCTTGTCGGTCTCGAGCTCGACCAGCGGCTCATCCACCGCGACGGCATCACCCGGATGCTTGAACCATTTGCCGATCGTCGCCTCGGTGACGGATTCGCCGAGCGTGGGCACGCGGATCTCAGTCATGACGCTCTCTTCCGACCAGGGCCCGACACACGCTGAGCCCGGCTGAGGCTCGCATTGCCGAACCCCATGCTACGCCAGCGCCTCATCCAGGAACGTCTTGAGCTGCCGCAGGTGCTGGGACATCTGCCCCGTCGCCGTGGCCGCTGATGCGGGCCGGCCGGCATAGAGGACCTTGCGCTGCATGCCGAGCTGATCGCGCACCCAGTCGAGGCACGGCTGCATGAATGAGAACGCGCCCATATTGCGCGGCTCCTCCTGGCACCACATCAGCTGCGCCTGGGGAAAGCGCGCAAGCTCGTGCACCAGTGCCTTGAGCGGCGCTGGATAGAGCTGCTCAACGCGCAGCAGGTAGACATCGTTGATGCCCCGCTTCTCCCGATCCTCGTAGAGGTCATAATAGACCTTGCCCGAGCACAGGACGACGCGCCTGATCTTCTCATTGGGGACGAGCTTGATCGGCGCATCCGCGAGGAGCTCAGCGTCATCCCAGAGCAGGCGGTGGAACGTGGCGCCTGGCCCAAACTCCTCGAGCCGCGAGACCGCGCGTTTGTGCCGCAAAAGGCTCTTCGGGGTCATGAGGATCAGCGGTTTGCGGATATCGCGGTGCAGCTGGCGGCGCAAGATGTGGAAATAATTGGCCGGCGTGGTGCAATTCGCGACCTGCATGTTGTCCTCGGCGCACATCTGCAGAAAGCGCTCCAGCCGCGCCGACGAGTGCTCCGGCCCCTGCCCCTCGTAGCCGTGCGGCAGAAGGCACACGAGGCCCGACATGCGCAGCCACTTGCGCTCCCCCGATGAGATGAACTGGTCGAACACCACCTGCGCGCCATTCGCGAAGTCGCCGAACTGGGCTTCCCACAAGGTCAAGGCGTCGGGTTCGGCGAGCGTGTAGCCGTACTCGAACCCGAGCACCGCTTCCTCCGACAGCATGGAGTTGACCACCTCGAAGCGCGCCTGGTCTTGCCCGAGATTATTGAACGGGATGTAACGGTCCTCGTTTTCCTGGTCGATCAGGACGGAATGGCGCTGCGAGAACGTCCCACGCTCGCTGTCCTGACCGGACAGCCGCACCGGGTGGCCCTCCCGGAGCAGTGAGCAGAAGGCCAGCGCCTCGGCGCTCGCCCAGTCGACACCGGCCCCGGTATCAAGGGCCTTGCGGCGCTGCTCCAGGAACCGCGCGATGGTGCGGTGGACGTGGAAGCCTTCCGGCACGGTCGTAATCCGCTCGCCGATCTCCTTGAGCTGCGCGATCGGCACCCCCGTGACGCCCCGCCGCGGGTCATCGGCATCGCGCGCCGCCCGGATTTCGGCCCAGCGCCCGTCGAGCCAATCCGCGCTGTTCGGCTTATAGCCTTGGGTCGCTTCGAGCTCGGCATCCAGGTGCCCGCGCCAGTCCGCGCGCATCCTCTCGACCTCGTCGGTAGTGATCACATCCGCAGCAACAAGCTTCTTAGCGTAGAGCTCGCTGGCCGGCGGGTGGCTGGCAATGGCCTTGTACATGAGCGGCTGCGTGAACGCCGGCTCGTCGCCCTCGTTATGACCGTGGCGCCGGTAGCAGAACATGTCGATGACGACCGGATGCTGGAATTTCTGCCTGAACTCGGTCGCCACCTTGGCGGCAAACACCACGGCCTCGGGATCGTCCCCGTTCACGTGAAAGATCGGCGCCTCGATCATCTTCGCCACGTCGGAAGGATAAGGCGACGAACGGGAGTAGCGCGGGTAGGTGGTGAAGCCGATCTGATTGTTGACGATGAAATGCACCGAGCCGCCGGTCCGGTGGCCGCGCAACCCGGAAAGGCCGAAGCATTCGGCGATCACTCCCTGACCTGCAAATGCGGCATCGCCGGAGATCAGCAGCGGCATGACCATGCTGCGGTCCTCGCGGCTGGCGCCGTGCTGATCCTGCTTGGCCCTTACCTTGCCGAGCACGACGGGGTCGACGATCTCCAGGTGCGAGGGATTGGCCGTGAGCGACAGGTGCACATCGTTGCCGTCGAATTCGCGGTCGGAGGAGGCGCCAAGATGATATTTGACGTCACCGGACCCCTCGACCTCGTTGGGGGTGGATGAGCCGCCCTTGAACTCGTGAAAGATGGCGCGGTGCGGCTTGCCCATGACCTGTGCCAGCACATTCAGCCGCCCGCGATGCGACATGCCGATGACGATCTCCTTCACCCCAAGCGCCCCTCCCCGCTTGATGATCTGCTCGAGCGCGGGAATCATCGATTCGCCGCCATCCAGACCAAAGCGCTTGGTGCCGGTGAACTTGACGTCACAGAACTTCTCGAAGCCTTCCGCCTCGATGAGCTTGTTGAGGATGGCGCGCTTTCCTTGGCGCGTGAATGTGATCTCCTTGTCAGGCCCCTCGATGCGCTCCTGCATCCAGCTTTTCTGCGCCGGATCGGAGATGTGCATGAACTCGACCCCGAGCGTCTCGCAGTAGGTCCGCCGCAAAATCGCAAGGATTTCGCGCAACGTGCCGACCTCAAGGCCGAGCACCCGATCGAGGAAGATGCGCCGGTCCAGATCGGCCTCGGTGAAACCGTATGAGTTGGGGTCGAGGTCCTGCTCGACGTTGCGCCGCTCGAGCCCGAGCGGGTCGAGATTCGCTTGGAAATGACCGCGCGCCCGGTAGGCGCGAATGAGCATCAGGGCGTGGATCGAATCGCGGGTTGCCTGCTGCACCTCGCCAGTGGAGAGGTCGACGCCGCTCGCTTGCGCCCGCGCGCGCATCTTGCCGTCAAGCGCGCGTTCGACCTCCTGCCAGTCGCCGTCGAGAGCCGAAACGAGCTCGCCGTGGGGAAGCCACGGCCAGTCAGGCCGCTGCCATGACGGGCGCTTGCCGGCTCCGTTCCCCTCCTCCTTCAAGCCCTGGAAGAACGCCTGCCACTGCGCGCTGACCGAGGCCGGATCGGCAGCATAGCGCCGGTAGAGATCCTCGATGTAGGCGGCGTTGCCGCCATAAAGGAACGAGGTACGGGCAAGAGCGGCGTTGGCGTCTTGGCGGGACATGCTGCCTCGGTTGGGAAAGCGGGGCGCGAAGGCGGAACAGAGCGGCGGCGCAAGAGAGCCCCGGGCCGATCACGCCACCATACTACTTAAGCCTGGGTTGCGCGCTCACAACCACGAGGGACGCTCACAACCGACGAGGAAAGGGCTCCGGCATTGCTGCCGGAGCCCTCGGTATCAAACCTGGAGGAACGGATGGCGAGGCTCAGTAGGCCGCGCGCACCGGTCCGCCATATCCACCGCCAAACATGTTGAAGCGCCAGACCAGCTCGGTGCGAATGGTCTGGTCGTAGTGATGGCTGCGCTCGGCGAAAATGCTCGGGACAGCCGTTGTTCCGATGAAGATGGTGCGCAGGTCGTCGTTGCGACGATAGTCCGCGAACCGATATTCGGTCTTCCAGAACAGGCCCGGGAACCAGCCGAGGGCGTATTCGACGCCACCGCCAATGAACCAGCCATCAAGCGTTTGGCCAGGCAGGTTAGCCAGAACCAGACCGCCCAAGCCAATGAGCGGAATGTTGAGCGCAAAGTTGGTCGTGTCAGTGCGCACCTGAGTGTAGCCCGCCGACACGTAGCTCAGCAGCTGGGGATTGACCAGCCAGCCGATGCGGCCGCCGGCTGCCCAAGCGTTCCGCTCGCGGAGCTCTCCGACGACAGGAAGCCCTGCCAGGGTGTACTGGCCGCGGATGTTGCGCCAGTCGTAGTCGGCGAACGCGCCGATCACGATGCTCTGTGCGATCTGGAAGTCGCAGCCGACCTGTACCGTGGCCAACCAGCCGCGGCCGCCCGCGTCCTCGTTACCGACGATCACGGTGCCGGCACCGATAAAGCCCGGGCCGATCTCGAGATCGTGCGTGCGGTTGTACATCCCGTAGCCACCACCGGCGCCGACATAGCAGCCGGTCCAGCTGTAGATCGGAGGCGGAGGAGGCGGTGGCGCCTTCATGATCGGCCGGCCCAAATCGGCCGCGCCGGCCATCCCGCCCACTGATAGCGTCAAGCCGGCCGCCGCCGCAACTAAGAGCTTCTTCATAGGAAAACCCCCTGTCCCGAAGTCACCACGGTTCTCAAGGACGCTGCTCACAGTTTCCCCGGCAGCAACCCGAACCCTGTACGCGCGCTCGGTATGGACGCCCCGCGTACCTGAGAAGACCATAACCGAGATCGGCAATAAATGCTGTGCCCCAGCCGCAACACCAAGTGGTAATCGAGGTCGACAGCATGTGTCAGGGTGTAGACAGAACGGGCTCGCTTGTTGATGGGTCCCCCAGGAAAGCCCTAGCTAAACCGTAGGTTAACGGCTGACCGCCTCAGCCAAGGTCCGCCCCAGCCGAGCCGGCGACGGGGACACAGTGATGCCGGCCGTCTCCATTGCCGCCACCTTCGATGCGGCGTCCCCCTTGCCCCCGGAAATGATAGCACCGGCGTGTCCCATACGCCGGCCGGGAGGCGCCGTCCGCCCGGCAATGAAGCCGACCATTGGCTTCCTGCGGCCGCGGCGGGCTTCATCCGTGATGAACTGGGCGGCATCCTCCTCGGCGCTGCCGCCGATCTCCCCGATCATGATGATCGCCTGAGTCGCCGAATCAGCAAGGAACATTTCCAGAATCTCAATGAACTCAGTACCTTTCACTGGATCACCGCCGATCCCCACGGCCGTGGTCTGGCCGAGGCCTTCACGCGTCGTCTGGTAGACGGCCTCATAGGTCAAGGTGCCGGAGCGGGAGACAATACCCACCTTGCCGGGTTGGAAGATGTTGCCGGGCATGATGCCGATCTTGCATTGACCCGCGGTCATGACACCTGGGCAGTTGGGACCAATCAGGCGGGTTTTGCCGTTGGCCAACGCCCGCTTCACCTTCACCATGTCGCCCACCGGAATGCCCTCGGTGATGGCAATCACCAGCGCAATTCCGGCATCGATGGCTTCGCAGATGGCGTCGGCCGCCCCCGCGGGCGGCACGTAGATGACGCTCGCATCGCATTGCGTCCTGGCTTTGGCCTCGGCGACCGTCTCAAACACGGGGAGCCCGAGATGCGTGGTGCCGCCTCTGCCCGGAGAGGTGCCGCCCACCATGTTGGTCCCATAGGCGATCGCCTGCTCGGAGTGGAACGTGCCATTGCGGCCGGTGAAGCCCTGGCAGATCACCTTCGTGCTCTTGTCGATCAGGATGGGCATCAGTTGCACCCCACGGGCGGTGGCGACTCGCGCACCACCGGCGGTGCCGCCTCCCCAAGAAAGGGAGAGGTCGATTTCCACAGCGACGCGCAGCGGAGCAGTGGAATCGGGTGGGGGTCAAAGGCTCGTCCACAACCGGCAGACCCCCACCCCAACCCTGCCCCTTGCAGGGTGAGGGAGCGCACCACCTGTTGGGATAGGGAGTGCACCACCATTAATTCCATTTTGCTCTCGCCCGGCCTGCGGTTTCAGATTTCAGCTCCAATACCCTGGTCGCGATGGCTTCCAGGACCCCCGAGAGATTCTCTGTGACATCGCTGTTCCAGAAACGAACAACCGTCACCCCGTGGTCGGCAAGCCAGGCATCGCGCACACGATCGCGACGCGGCTCTAGCGCATGTTGTCCGCCGTCCAACTCAATGGCCAGTCCAAGCGCAGGGCAGTAGAAGTCGACGCTGTAAGGGCCTGCAGGATGTTGACGGCGAAACCGGACGCCCGCGACCTGTCCAGCACGCAGTTTTTGCCACAGCTGTCTCTCCACATGAGTGGCGTCGCGTCGAAGCGTGCGCGCACGACCCGTTTTGACGGCAGTGCGAGTGAACGCTGAGGGCGCGGCGACAGTGGCGTTCATGCGCCGCGCACCGCCTTGACGATCTTCTGGGCCGCGTCGTCGAGATCATCAGCAGAGGTGACGTTGAGGTTCGACGTGGCAATGATCTCCTTGCCGAGCTCGACATTCGTCCCTTCCAGCCGCACCACCAGCGGCACCCGCAAGCCGACCTCCTTGACCGCCGCGACCACGCCTTCGGCGATGACGTCGCACTTCATGATGCCGCCGAAGATGTTGACCAGAATGCCCTTCACCTTGGGATCGGCAGTGATGATCTTGAAGGCGGCGGCGACCTTCTCCTTGCTGGCGCCGCCACCCACGTCGAGAAAATTGGCCGGCGCCTCGCCGTAGAGCTTGATGATATCCATCGTCGCCATGGCAAGCCCGGCGCCGTTCACCATGCAGCCGATCGTACCGTCGAGCGCCACGTAATTCAGATCGTGCTTGGAGGCGTCGATCTCCTTCTCGTCCTCCTCGCTGAGGTCGCGCAGGGCCGCGATGTCGGGATGGCGATAGAGTGCGTTGTCATCGAAGCTGATCTTGGCATCGAGACAGAGAAGCTCGCCCGTCTTGCTCACCACCAGTGGGTTGATCTCGAGCAAGCTCATGTCCTTGCTGACGAATGCGGTATAGAGCTGCGTAATCAGCGATTGCGTCTGTTTGACGAGATCGCCGCCAAGCCCCAACGCCTGCGCCAGAACCCGGCCGTGATGCGGCATGATCCCGGTTGCCGGATCGATCGATAGCGAGACGATCCTCTCCGGCGTGTCATGTGCCACCCGCTCGATGTCCATCCCGCCTGCAGTCGAGACAACGAAAGCGATGCGCGCCGTCGTCCGATCGACCAGCGCCGAAAGATAGAGCTCCCGCTCGATCGCCGAGCCTTCCTCGACATAGAGGCGCTGCACCTGTTTGCCCTGGGGTCCGGTCTGGTGCGTCACCAGGGTCGATCCGAGCAAGCGCTGCGCTTCGCGTTCAACCTCCTCCTTCGACCTGACCACCTTCACGCCGCCCGCTTTGCCGCGGCCGCCGGCATGGATCTGCGCCTTCACCACGAGCACCGGCGTACCCAGCGCTTGCGCGGCCCTGACGGCTTCCTCTACGGAAAAGGCAGGCTGTCCGCGCGGCACCGGTACGCCAAACTCGCGCAAGACCGCCTTCGCCTGGTACTCATGGATGTTCATGTCACGTCTCGGAGATCAGGCATCAGCGATCAAGGATGAGGTTTCAACGGTTCCCGCGTGCTCATCCCTGCAGGGTAATGCCTGATCACTGTTTGCCGAGACTGGGTGCAATCTTTTTGCAGGCCTCGACCAGTGTCGATACCGCCTCGACCGATTTCTCGAACATGCCGCGCTCGCCGCCATTGAGCTGGATCTCGACAATGCGCTCGACGCCTTTCGCGCCGATCACTACCGGCACACCCACGTACAGATCCTTGATACCGTATTCGCCGTTCAGATAGGCGGCACATGGCACGACGCGCTTCTTGTCCTTGAGATAGCTCTCAGCCATGGCAATGGCTGATGCGGCAGGAGCGTAAAAGGCGGAGCCGCTCTTCAGCAGGTTGACAATCTCGGCTCCACCGTCGCGCGTGCGCTGAACAATCTCATCGAGCCGGGCCTGCGTGGTCCATTTCATCTTCACCAGGTCGGGAAGCGGAATGCCGGCAACCGTCGAATACCGCGTCAGCGGCACCATGCTGTCACCATGCCCGCCAAGCACGAACGCGGTCACATCCTCCACCGAGACGTTGAACTCATCCGCCAGAAAGTAGCGGAAGCGCGAGCTGTCGAGGACGCCGGCCATGCCGACCACCATCTGTCGGGGCAGACCACACGCCTTCTGCAGCGCCCACACCATGGCATCGAGCGGGTTGGTAATGCAGATGACGAATGCGCCGGGCGCGTATTTCTTGATCCCCGCTCCGACCTGCTCCATGACCTTGAGATTGATACCGAGCAGATCGTCGCGGCTCATGCCTGGTTTGCGCGGCACCCCCGCTGTGACGATGCAGACGCTCGCGCCGTCGAGGGCGTCATAGGAATTGGTGCCGGTCAGGCGCGCATCGAAGCCGTCGACCGGCGAGGATTGCACGAGGTCGAGCGCCTTGCCTTGCGGGATCCCTTCCGCGATATCGAACAGCACGACATCGCCAAGCTCTTTCAGTCCGACGAGATGAGCGAGGGTGCCGCCGATCTGACCGGCACCGATCAAGGCAATCTTGGGACGCGGCATTGGGGAGGGACCTAAGCAAGACCTGCGGGAAAGAGCTGGGAAGCTCGGCGCATCGGTCATAGACCGTTTCGGGGCAGCCGTTCAAGACATGGGGCGCGGTGCCGTGCTCGCGCCCCCAATGCAGCCGGTCTTTAGGTCTCGACGAGACCTTGTGTCGATCCCGTGGTCAGGGCGCTCGGACCGTGCGAGGAGCCGAGGTATGTCTGCGAGCGCATCTCGATCAGCCGGGACGCGGTCCGCTTGAACTCATTCACCTCGAAGCCCTGCTCCGCCACATAGAGATCCTCTGGCTCGGCTTCGGCTGAGGCAAGCAGCTTCACCCCGTTATCATAGAGCTCATCGATCAGGATGATGAAGCGCTTGGCCTCGTTTCGCCGGTCGTAACCCATTATTGGAATGCGATCGATGATGATCGTGTGAAACTCGTGCGCGAGCTTGAGATAATCGGCGGCGGCGAGGGGCTCACCGCAGAGATCATGAAAGCTAAACCGGGCCACGCCCATGCTGGCACGGGGCACGCGAATGGTCCGCCCCTTGATCGGCAGCGTGCGCTCGCTGCCGGGATGTCCTGACGTGAGGCGCTGCCATGCGCTGTCGAGGGCCGCATCGGCGGCGGCATCGGCGGGCACATGCCACACCGGTGCACCGCCGAGCTTTTCCAAGCGGAAGTCGGTCCGCGCCTCGAGGCGCAACACCTCCATGCGCTGCTCGAGCTGCGCGATGAAGGGCACGAACAGCGCCCTGTTGAGACCGTCCTTGTAGAGCTCGCCCGGCGGCAGATTCGAGGTCGCCACCACCACCACCCCGAGCTCGAACAGGCGCTTGAAGAGGCGCCCGAGAATCATCGCATCGGCAATGTCGGTGACGTGAAACTCATCAAAGCACAAGAGCCAGGCCTCGCGCGCAATTGCTTCCGCGCTCAGCGAAAGCGCGTCTTCGCCGGCAAGCTCCCCCTGCTTCATGCGCTGGCGCAAGGCGTGCACGCGCTCGTGCACGTCCGCCATGAATTCGTGGAAATGGACGCGACGCTTGCGCACCACTGGCGAGGCGGCAAAGAACAAGTCCATGAGCATGGTCTTGCCCCGCCCAACCAAGCCATAGAGGTAAAGTCCCCTGATTTGCTCGCTGCTGTGGGAACGTGCCGCAAACAACCAGCCGAGCGAGGACGACTTGCGCGAGAGCCGGTGCTCGGCCAAGCGCTGCTCGAGGCGCGTCAAAGCCGCCACGATGGTGGCTTGAGCTGCGTCCGGCTCAATCTTTCCGGCCGCCACAAGGGTAGAATATTGGGCAGAGACAGAGGCTGACATCAAAGCTGAAAGAGCAAGACCGCTGATGGTCTTACCGCGCTACCCCCTCGAGCGGATAGGCCGCCTCGACCACATAGGGCCCGCCGCCCACCGAAGCACGCGAGGAAAACAGCACGAATCGCGATATTTGGAACAGCGGCGAGCGGAGTGGCGCGCGCAGCGCCAGATAATCGGCCACTTGACGGTTTGACGTGTCGCGCAGCCGCGCCAGGGTGACATGCGGGTTGTACTTGCGACCCTCCGGCTCGAGCCCCAAGAGCTGCATCAAGCGCTCGTGCTCGGCCTGCAGCTCCAGCAGCCCCTGCGCTGGCTGCAATGCGGCCACGAGAGCGCGCGGCTTGCGTCCGCCAAAGGATCGCAGGTCCTCAATCTGCAACTCAAGCGGCTGGCGCCGCACCCGCCGCAGGACCGACTCAACCTCGTGCGCCATGACGTCATCGACGTCGCCGATAAAGCGCAGCGTCACGTGATAGTTCTCCGGATCCACCCAACGCGCACCCGGCAGACCGCCGCGCAGGCCGGCCAAGGCATGCCCAATCGAAGCTGGAATTTCGAGAGCGGTGAACAGACGGGGCATACCAGGCGATGGAGTTAGCAACTAGTGTCCCGATTCCGAAGTTCGCCTCATTGTGCGGCACCCCAGTTGCGAACTTCAGAATCGAAGGGACACTAGCAACTATGGGTTCAGTGTGGCTTTGGTTAAGAAGTCCGCATGACGAACTCGCGGCAAGAATGATGCGGACTTCTGAACCGCCACACTGGAGGATATAAGGCAAGCGGTCGAGAGTTGGGTGGCAGAGGGCCGCCCGGCTCTTCCAGCGGCGCCTGCGTCAACCCCGCCGCTGTTGCTGCACGCGCGCCAGTAACTCCTCGACCTTGGGCAGAATCCGCTCGACGAGGATCTGCACGCCCGCAGCGGTTGGATGCACGCCATCGCGCTGGTTTAGCTTCGCCTGCGCCGCCACCCCGTCGAGAAAAAAGGGATAAAGGAGTGCGTTGTGCTCAGTCGCCAGCTCGCCATACATCGCTTCGAACTCGCGCGCAAAATCGACGCCCAGGTTGGGAGAGGCCCGCATCCCGGAAAGCAGAAGCGTCACACCGCGCTCGCGCAGACGGCGTAGAATCTCGGCCAAGGATTTGCGCGTGATCTTCGGATCGATGCCCATCAACATGTCGTTAGCGCCAAGCTCGACGATGACGGCATTCGCCTCCGGCGGGACCGCCCAGTCGAGCCTTGCAAGTCCGCCCGCGGCAGTGTCGCCGGATACGCCGGCATTAATCACCTCAACCGCGTGCCCCCTCGCCCGCAGCGCGCTCTCCAACACTGCGGGGAACGCCGCTTCCGCCGGAAGCCCATAGCCGGCGACGAGCGAATCGCCCAACGCCACGAGACGCACTGGTTTTTCACCGGCCAAAGCGGGGGCGCCCAGCATGAGCATCAACAATGTGGCTGCCTGGACCCCTGCCATAAAGGCCCCATATGAGCTGCACGAAACAGCTCCTCCTTGGCGGAGCGCCAAAAACAAAAAGCAGCGGCACATGCAGGACACCTCTGGGGCAGGGCGCAGCGCAATCGCGTTGCACGGGGTCAATCTGTCGCTGGGCAGGGGACCGGGAAGAGTTCATATCCTCAAGGACATCGAGCTCGATATAGGACGTGGCGAGGCCATCGGCATGGTCGGTCCCTCCGGCTCGGGCAAATCGACGCTGCTCATGGTGATCGCCGGCCTCGAGCGCCCAGATAATGGTTCTGTCACCGTTGCCGGGCACATGCTCGATCAGCTCAGCGAGGATGCGCTGGCGCGCTTCCGCGGCCGTCATGTTGGCATCGTGTTCCAGTCTTTCCACCTCATCCCCACCATGACCGCTATCGAGAATATCGCCGTCCCGCTGGAGCTTGCAGGTGTCGCGGAGGCGGCCGACCTGGCAGGACGCGAGCTCGCGGCTGTAGGCTTGAGCGGCCGAGCTCATCACTATCCCGCCCAGCTCTCGGGGGGCGAGCAGCAGCGGGTGGCCGTGGCGCGCGCGCTTGCACCCAATCCGGCCATCCTGATCGCCGACGAGCCCACCGGCAATCTCGACGAGAGTACGGGAGCAGAGATCATCGATTTGCTGTTTGCCGGGCACTCCGAACGCGGCACAACTTTGGTCCTGGTAACGCATGACACGGCGCTCGCCGCACGCTGCGACCGCGTCGTCCGACTGCGCTCCGGCCGGATCGAGCAGTCCGCACAGGCGGGGCCCATCACGTGACCGGGGAGAACGCTGTGCTGTCTTCGGCGCACGCGAGTGACGTCACCTCGGGCAGGCTTTTGCCGCTGCGCTACGCGTTGCGCGAGCTGCGGGGTGGCTTGCGCGGCTTCTCCGTTTTCATCGCCTGCATCGGACTGGGAGTCATGGCGATTGCAGGCGTCGGCTCCGTGGCGGCCGGCCTGGGCAATGGGCTCGCACGCCAGGGGCGCGTCATCCTCGGCGGCGACGCCGCGTTCTCCCTGAGCCTGCGCGAAGCGAGCGCGACCGAGCGCAGTTTTCTCGAGCAGCACGGGCGTGTCTCGGTCGCGGCAACCACGCGCGCCATGGCGCGCACGGCGGCGGGCGCGACTGCGCTGGTTGAGCTTAAGGCTGTTGATGCTCTTTATCCCCTCTACGGCGCCGTCGAGCTCGACCCCGAGCAGCCGCTGTCCACAGCATTGGCAGAGCGAGATGGCATCTTTGGTGCCGCTGCCGATGCAACGCTGCTGGCGCGGTTCGAGCTCACACCGGGATCGCGCATTACACTTGGCGCTGCGGCAATCGAAATTCGCGCGCTGCTGGCGTCCGAGCCCGACAAGCTTGCTGGCGGCATCGGCTTTGGTCCGCGGCTCCTCATCAGCGATGCGGCGTTGCGGGCGACCGGCCTACTGCAGCCCGGGAGCATTGTGCGCTGGCACTACCGCGTACGACTGCCTGACAACGATACTGCTGACACAGCTGTGCGTGCCCTCAGCACTGCCGTGCAAGCGGAGCTTCCGGAGTCTGGCTGGGAGATTCGCACACGCTCCAATGCCTCGCCGTCTCTGGAACAGAACGTTGAGCGCTTCACGCAGTACCTGACGCTGGTCGGGCTGACCGCACTTCTCGTCGGCGGGGTGGGCGTGGCCAATGCGGTCAGCCGGCATCTCGACCGCCGGCGCGAGGTCATCGCGACATTGAAGTCGCTCGGCAGCACCGGTACGCGCGTTTTCATCATCTATTTGACGCAGGTGGTGACGCTGGCGCTCATCGGCGCAGTTCCCGGGCTCATCGTCGGCGCCGCGTTGCCCTATCTCATCGCCTGGGGCTTCGGTCGCGTGCTGCCGATTCCGCTGGTGCCGGGGCTCGATCCACTGGCACTCGTCCTGTCCCTGCTCTACGGCCTGCTCACGGCGGTTGCGTTTGCCTTGTGGCCGCTCGGGCGCGCCCATGACATACCGGCAGCGGCGCTATTCCGCGACAAGGTCGAACGCCGATCACAGCGCCCGCGCGCGGCCTACATGCTGGGGACGATCCTGAGCGGATGCGTGCTCGCCGGGCTCGCCGTCGAGCTCGCCTATGACCGGCGGATTGCCGCGATCTTCGTTGCCGCGGCTGGCGCAGTCTTTCTGCTCCTGCGCGGCGTCGCGGCCCTTCTTATGCTCATAGCGCGTAAGATGCCGCGCTCGTCCTCGCCCGTGGTCCGGCTGGCGGTTGCAAACATTCACCGACCCGGCGCACTCACCCCGAGCGTGGTGCTTTCGCTCGGCGTTGGTGTGGCGCTTCTGGCCACGGTAATTGGCATAGAGGGTAATCTGCGCCAGCAGTTTTTGGCGGCATTGCCGGACAAGGCGCCGAGCTTCTATTTCATCGACATTCCGGCAGACGCTGCCGCTGCGTTCGAATCCTTCGTGCGGACGCGAGCGCCCGGCGCAAGGCTCGAGGGCGTGCCAATGCTGCGCGGCCGGATCGTCGCAGTGAACGGCGTGCCTGCCGAAAAGCTCAAGCCAGCGCCGGATGTGGCGTGGACCCTGCAGAGCGATCGTGGGATCACCTATTCCGACAAGCTCCCGGCAGGCTCGCGCCTCATCGCCGGAGAATGGTGGCCGCCAGATGAGCCGCGCGCCCTGGTGTCGTTCGAGAAACGCATTGCCGACGGCCTCGGCATCAAGATCGGCGACCGCGTGACCGTCAACGTGCTCGGCCGCAATCTCGAGGTCACCGTTGCCAATCTGCGCACCGTGGACTGGCAGAGTCTGGGCATCAACTTCGTCATGGTGTTTTCGCCAGCCACAATGCGCGGTGCGCCGCACACGCGTATCGCGACTCTCACCTATCCCGGAGGAAGCAGCCCCGGGGATGAGGCTGCCCTGCTGAAGGCCGTGGCCGGCGCGTATCCGGGCGTGGCCACCGTGCGCGTTCGCGATGCCCTCGAGGCGGTCGGCGCGCTTCTCACCAACCTGGTCACCGCGATCCGCGGCGCGAGCGCGCTCACCTTGCTCGTGGCGATCCTCGTGCTCGGGGGCGCGCTCGCCGCCGGCCATAGACACCGGGTGTACGATGCCGTGATTCTGAAGACGGTCGGCGCCACGCGCGTGCGGCTGCTGGCAGCTTATGCGCTCGAATATCTCGCACTCGGCATTGCGACGGCCGTTTTCGGGGTCGCTGCCGGGGCCGCGGCTTCAGCCGTTGTCGTCACGAAACTCATGAACCTGCCGTTCGCGTGGATCGCCGGCCCCTCCTTGCTCGCGGCGGCTGCGGCGGTTGGCGGTACCGTGCTGCTCGGGTTGCTTGGCACTTTCACGGCACTCGGACAGAAACCGGCGCCGGTGCTACGAAACCTATGAGCGCAAGCGGTGCGACATGAGATCCGCTGCAAACCACTCCGAGTAGCACTCCTGGCGTGAAATCAAGCACCTAACCAGGTGATCCGGTAACGGTGCGCTAACAAATCGGCTCTACGGGATCTGGCGCCGGAACCCGTCTCGCACTAAATTCGGCGCATCGGACGTCACGGCTGATCAGCCGGGCGCCACAAGCCGGCTAAATGCCGGGTAGGAAAGAGGGAACTTCGATGTCGGATTTCGACCGGAACTACGCGGCGCGCAGCCGTGGCCTCGGTGCGGATCGGGCAGTTGCGATCGACCAGGGACTGCGGGCCTACATGATCCGCGTCTACAATTATATGGCGGCGGGCCTGGCGCTCACCGGCGTGGTGGCGTGGCTGACGTTCAATGCCGCGGTCACCGAGACGGGTGGGCGGCTTGCGCTGACGGAGTTCGGCCGCACGCTCTACAGCACTCCTGTCGCGATCGTGCTGTTCCTCGGCACGCTCGGTTTGGTGTTCGCGATCAGCTTCATGATCCAGCGCCTGCAGCCAGCGACGGCTTTCGCGCTGTTCATGGTCTATGCCGGCGCGCTCGGACTTATGCTGTCCTCCGTGTTCCTCACCTATACCGAGACTTCGGTCACCCGCGTCTTCTTCATCTCGGCGGCGGCTTTCGGCGCGCTCAGCATGTACGGCTACACGACGCGGCGCGATCTGACGCCAATCGGCTCGTTCTTAGTGATGGGCCTCATCGGGCTGATCATCGCCATGCTCGTGAACATGTTCCTGAAGAGCACCGGGGTCGAGTTCATCATCTCGGCTGCCGGCGTTCTGATCTTCGCTGGGCTCACCGCTTGGGATACGCAGAAGATCAAGGAGATGTATGATCCGCGCGAGGACGGCACGCTGGTCGGCCGCAAGGCTGTCATGGGTGCGCTCACGCTGTACCTCGACTTCATCAACCTGTTCATGTTCCTGCTGCGCTTCCTCGGCGACCGCCGCTGAGCAGAATAACGTAGCGACTGCGCTGGCGGCGCCCCGGCCAAGGCCGGGGCGTTGCCATTTTCAGGGACCATTTTCGCGCCGCGAATGTCGCCTGTCGTGCCGTCCCTATCCGCACTGGTGCGACCAGCAGAGCCGGGCGACCTGGCAGCCATCACCGCCATCTACGACCATGCCGTGCGGCATGGCACGGCAACGTTCGAGATCGACCCGCCTAATATCACCGAGATGACGCGCCGCTATGAAAGCCTACGCCGGGGTGGGTTCCCCTATCTTGTGGCCGAGCACGCCGAGACGATCTGCGGCTATGCCTATGCCGGTCCTTACCGCCCTCGCCCGGCTTACCGCTGGAGCGTTGAAGATTCGATCTACATCGCCGCTGACATGCAGCGGCGAGGCGTCGGTCGCATTCTGCTCACCCAACTGATCGCCGAAGCCGGCAATTTGGGCTTTCGGCAAATGATTGCCGTGATCGGCGATTCCGCCAATGCCGCGTCAATAGAGTTGCACCGCGTGCTTGGCTTCCGCGCGGTCGGCACATTCGACAATGTAGGTTTCAAATTTGGCCGCTGGCTTGACAGCGTGCTGATGCAGAGGCCCCTCGCCGAAGGTAGTCGCACCCTGCCCGGCGGCTAACTCCGGCGGCCAGAGTGCGCGAGGGTCTACGCTACAATCCGCAATGATTTATCGAGCGCACCCAACACGCGATCAAGCTCATGGCCTCGGCGGACGATCAGGCCCGTGGCGGAGATCACGCTGTAGGCGCCCTGCCTCCGGGCGAGCTTCGGATGTTTTTCGATCCGGTAAACCGGAACTTCCGACGCCCGGCGGAACACGGAGAACACGGCGCGGTCCCGCAAAAAGTCGATTGCATAATCGCGCCACTCGCCGGCTGCGACCTTGCGGCCGTACAGGTTGAATATACGATTGAGCTCGCGCCGATCAAACGTGACGCGGCTCGGGGGGGCGAGCGTGCTCTCGCCCCCACGGATCTCGCTCGGGTCACCATCGGCCAAGCTCATGCGGCGCCTCCATTCCTGTGCCTGTGCAAGATGGATGATCGCGCCGGCCGCGTCTGCGGGCAAGACCCAGGCGCAGCCCATTTCGACGCGAGCGATGCAGCTAGCCGGACCCCCACCCCCGCCCCTCCCCACAAGGGGGAGGGGAGTGCACCGAGTGCGTGTCTAGCGTTCTAGTGATCCTCGCATGGGGTCAGGCTTGGCGCAGCCCCGTGAAGAAGAAGGACCGAGGCTGTGGCGGCGGCAGTGTCGTCCCGCTTACTCGGTCTGCTCCCCTCCCCCTTGTGGGGAGGGGCGGGGGGTGGGGGGTCAAACCAGCATACTCCGCAGCAGCAGCTAGCGCGAATGCTGCTATTTCAGCGCAACCAGCGCGGCACCTAAAACCGCTCTAGGCTTCTGCTCGCTTCCACGCTGCAACACCACCACGGCAGTATCGACGCCGTCGACCTCAAGCTTGTGGCGGGCGATGCTCCAGGACGCTGCTTTGCCGCTCCACTCGCCAAGCTTGATCCACCGCCGCAGAACATTGTGATAGGTGATTTCCTGACCTTTGTTCTCGCCGCGGGCGATCGCAATCTTGATCCCCTTTGCGAGGCCGAAAAGCCAGACTTCAGCATTCGCCTCCGCGGCGTCGCTGCCTTGCCGCGCGACAGCGGCGGGGGCATCGGGGACCGCGACACTGATCTGTTCATCAGCGACCGTGAGCTCCACCGGAGCAACGGTCATTGCGCCATTCTTGCCGCGGCTTTTGCTGATGGCGTGCTCGATTGCCGCCTTGTCACTGCCGAGCACGTGCACTGCGCCGTTTACGACCACCTGGGGCGTATAGACCTTCTCGTCTCCGCGCACTTGCGCGTAGGCGCGTTGGCGTGCCGTGTTGTGTGGATTGGCCAGCGTGTCCTTCCAGCCGAGATAGTCCCAATAGTCGATCGGCACGCTGATGGGAACAAGCGTCGGATCCGCAGCAAGCTCGGCCAGGAGCTTGTCAGCAGCCGGGCAGGACGAGCAACCTTGGCTGGTGAAGAGCTCGATGGTCGCGCGAGGCTCCGCACCGGCTTCCCAACTGACCGTTCCAGACGTGCAGAATGCGAGGACCGCATAGGCGAGAGAACGACGCACCATAACCCGCCCTCGACTGACTTCACGTCACCTGCACATTGGCATAACGGGCGACGCGTTCACCCACCACTCAATTCAAGGTGAGGTGAGTAAACCGCAGCGCAGTATCGGGCGGTCCGGTTAATTCAGGCGGCCACGAGCTGTCGCAGCACGTAGTGCAGAATTCCGCCATTGCGGAAGTAGTCGAGCTCGTCGAGGGTGTCGATGCGGCACACCAGCGGAACGCGCTTGAGGCCGCCGTCACCGGCAACAATCTCGGCAAACATGCGCTGGCGCGGCTTGATCTCGCCGTGCAGCCCGCGGATGGTCACCTGCTCGTCGCCCTTAAGTCCGAGTCCCTGCCATGACGCGCCCTCCTCAAAGCAGAGCGGCAGCAACCCCATTCCAATCAAGTTCGAGCGGTGGATACGTTCAAACGATTGCGCGATGACGGCGCGCACCCCTAGCAGATTGGGTCCTTTGGCCGCCCAATCGCGCGAGGAGCCGCTCCCGTATTCCTTGCCGGCGAAGATCACCAGCGGCACGCGCTCGGCCTTGTAGCGCATCGCAGCATCGAAAATCGACATGCGCTCGCGCGAGGGATGATGCACCGTGACGCCGCCCTCGACCCCGGGCACCATCTGGTTCTTGAGCCGAATATTGGCAAAGGTGCCGCGCATCATCACCTCGTGATTGCCGCGACGGGTGCCGTATTGGTTGAAGTCGGCCGGCTTCACCTTGTGGTCGATCAGATACTTCCCGGCAGGGGAATCGATCTTGATCGATCCCGCCGGAGAAATGTGATCGGTGGTGATGGAATCGAGCAGGAGGCAGAGCACGCGCGCGTCGACGATGTCGTGGAGCGGCGGCGCATGGCGCCCCATGCCGGCAAAGTAGGGCGGATTCTGTACATAGGTGGACTTCTTGTCCCAGGCGTAGGTTAGTCCGCCTTTGACGCTGATCGCGCGCCAATGGGCGTCGCCCTTGAAGACATCGGCGTATTTTTTCGCAAACATCTGCCTGGTGATGGTCTTGCGCAGGACGCTGTTTACCTCGCGGCTCGAGGGCCAGATATCCTTGAGGAAAACCTTCTTGCCGCTCTTATCCATGCCGAGCGGCTGCTTCAGCAGATCGGAATACATCGAGCCGGCGAGGGCATAAGCCACCACCAATGGTGGCGACGCCAGATAGTTGGCACGCACGTCGGCATTGATGCGGCCCTCAAAATTGCGGTTGCCGGAAAGAACTGCGGCCGCGACGAGGTCCTGGTCGTTGATCGTCTTCGAAATCTCGGGCGCGAGCGGCCCGGAATTGCCGATGCACGTCGTGCAGCCAAAGCCGACCACGTTGTAGCCGAGCTTATCGAGGTCTTTTTGCAGGCCGGACTTGTCGAGATACTCCGCAACAACCTGCGACCCCGGCGCGAGCGAGGTCTTGACCCAAGGTTTGACCGTCAATCCTTTGGCGACTGCCTTGCGCGCCAGCAGCCCGGCACCCACCATCACGCTTGGGTTTGAGGTATTGGTGCAGGAGGTGATCGCCGCGATCACGACGTCGCCATGGCCGAGATCGTGGTCGCGACCGGGAACCGGCACGCGATTGGCCGGGCCAGCCTTGGCGAAATTCTTGTCGAGCGAGGTGGCGAGCGAGGGATGCAGATCGAACACCTCCTTGCTGCTGCCGTTGCTGCCTTTGTTGAACTCCTTGTCCATGGATACCGTGAAGCCGGCCCTAACGTCTCGGAGTGCGATGCGGTCCTGCGGACGCTTGGGTCCGGCAAGCGAAGGCTCGACCTGCGCGAGCTCAAGCTTGAGCACGTCGGTAAAGACGGGCTCCTGCGTCGACTTGGTGCGGTACATGCCTTGCGCCTTGGCATAGGCAGCAACCAGCGCAATCTGCGCCGCTGGCCGGCTGGTATCCGAAAGGTATCGGAGCGTGTCGTCGTCGATCGGGAAGAAGCCGCAGGTGGCACCATATTCGGGCGACATGTTGCCGATGGTCGCCCTGTCAGCGATGGTCATGTTGGCGAGACCGGGGCCGAAAAACTCGACGAATCGTCCCACCACCCCGCGTTTGCGCAACATCTGAGTGACTGTGAGCACGAGGTCGGTCGCGGTCACACCCTCCTTCAGCTTGCCTGTGAGCTTTACCCCGATCACCTCCGGCAGCAGCATGGAATAGGGTTGGCCCAGCATCGCGGCCTCGGCCTCTATGCCGCCCACTCCCCAGCCCAGCACCGACAGGCCGTTCACCATCGTGGTGTGGGAGTCGGTTCCGACCAGGGTGTCGGGATACGCGACATCCATGGTCTGCAGCTTCCCGTCGAGACGGACCTTGTCCCTCTTGCTGAAGATCGTATGCGAAAGGTATTCGAGATTGACCTGGTGGCAGATGCCGGTCCCGGGCGGCACCACCCGGAAGTTGTCGAATGACTTTTGTGACCACTTGAGAAACTCGTAGCGCTCGCGGTTTTGCCGGTATTCCTCCTCGACGTTTTTCTTGAGCGCAGTGTTGCTCCCGGAAAAGGTGACGGCCACCGAATGGTCGCAGACGAGGTCCACCGGAACCAAGGGGTTGATCTTTTTTGGGTCGCCACCCAGCATCTTCATGGCGTCGCGCATAGCAGCGAGATCGACGACTGCGGGGACGCCCGTGAAATCCTGCATCAGGACGCGCGCGGGCCGGAAGGCAATCTCCCGCTCGGAGGTCTTCGTCTTGAGCCATTGCGCAACCGCCAGCAGGTCGTCTTTGCTGACCGAGCGCCCATCCTCGTTGCGCAAGAGGTTCTCGAGCAGGACCTTCAGTGAGAATGGCAGGCGTGAAATGCCCTTGAGGCCGTTCTTTTCGGCGACCGGCAGGCTGTAATAAGCGTAGGTTTTAGTGCCTACTTTCAGGGGCCGGCAGCAGCGAAAGCTATCAAGTGAGGTCATTCTTTTTGTCCCATTCAACCGGGAGGCAGCGGTCGACGGCAGGGGATTGCCGGAAGCGCTTCCTCTTTGCCGGTCGTGAGCTCCGCGCCGGTTGAAAGGTTGCACGGGCGCATGGCTTATAGGGTCTTTTCTTGCCGTGTTCCAGAAAATCAATTTGATGCAGGAATGAACCTCAAATCAGCGGCCGCCCCAGCATTTTTCAGCTCCGAACGCCACGCGCGCCGCCGCTCGCCAGGCCCGACTTGACCCCGGCGGCGACGACCTCGATGTGCCTGCGAGCGAGCGCTCTTTGCTGCATGCGCGGCGGCCGAGAGGTATTTCGGGATGTGAGCTTTTCCGTCCGCGCCGGCGAGGCCTTGACCGTTACTGGTCCGAATGGTGCGGGCAAGTCATCGCTGCTGCGGCTGCTGATTGGCTTGGTCAGCCCGACCAGCGGCGCGATCGAGCTTATCGGTGGCGATCCGGAGCTCGTTTTGGCGGAGCAGGCGCATTATCTCGGGCACCAGGATGCCCTGAAACCTGCTCTGACAGTGCGAGAGAATCTTGCATTTTGGGCGAGCTTTCTGGGAAATGGCCGAACGCAAGACGTGCTCAGCCAGGTGGGGCTCGACGGATTGGGCCACCTGCCTGCACTTTACCTTTCCGCGGGGCAGCGACGGCGCCTTTCGCTCGCGCGTCTGATTGCCGTCGAGCGCCCCATCTGGCTCCTCGACGAGCCGACCTCCGCGCTGGATGCTCCCGCGCAGGCAGCGCTGGGCGAGCTCATGCGCCGCCACCTTGCGAGCGGTGGGCTCATCCTGGCCGCCACGCACGGTCCCATTGGACTCGAGCGGTCCCATGAGCTGCAGCTGCGAGGCGGCCGTTGACCAGCGCTCGGCTCGAGGCTCCCCTTCGATTTGGCGAGCTTGCCCGGAGCCCCAGGTGAAGGCGCTCACGGCACTGCTCCTGCGCGACCTGCGGCTCGCCATCCGGGCGGGAGGCGGCGCCCTCGTCGGCGTGTTGTTCTTCCTCATTGTGGTCACCCTCACGCCTTTTGCGATCGGGCCTGATCTCATCCTGCTGCAGCGGATCGGCCCAGCGATCCTGTGGATCGGAGCGCTGCTTGCGAGCTTGCTCGCTCTCGACCGCCTGCTGGTGATGGATTACGAGGACGGCTCGCTCGACCTCATCCTGACCGCCCGCGTACCCCTCGAGCTTGCGCTTGCGACCAAGGCCTTGGCGCATTGGCTCACGACTGGGGTACCACTCGTTCTCGCAACGCCGCTCCTTGGGCTTCTCCTCAACCTGGAGCCTGGCGCCAGCTTCGCCGTGGCCCTGACCCTGCTGGCCGGCACGCCGGCCCTGACGTTCACGGGCCTGATCGGAGCGGCCCTCACCGTGGCGCTCCGCCGCGGCGGGTTGCTGCTGGCTGTTCTGGTGCTGCCCCTAACGGTGCCGGTGCTGATCTTCGGTGTTGCTGCGTCCAATGCTGCGCTGATCGGACCAGTCCCGTTCGGCACTCCCTTCACTATCCTGTGCGCGCTGACGCTGATGGGCATTGTAGTAGGCCCATTCGCGGCGTCCCTGGCCCTGCGTCAAGGGCTGGAATGAGGGTGCGGCACGGAAGGCGGCCGCATTGCCGGTCATTGCCTGCGCCACTAAGAGTGGACCAGCCCAAGAGAGTAGCGATGCCCCTGATCGACCTCGCCAATCCCTCGCGTTTCCTCAATCTGACAGAGCGCCTGCTGCCTTGGTTGACCGGCCTGACGATGCTCGCGTTCGCGGTCGGGCTCGTCGCGGTTTATGGGGCACCGGACGATTACCAGCAGGGCGCTACTGTCAAAATCATGTTCATCCACGTTCCGGCGGCATGGCTTGGCATGCTCGGCTGGACGCTGATGAGCGTGGCGGCCCTGGGCACCCTCGTGTGGCGCCACCCGCTCGCCGACGTGGCTGCCAAAGCAGCCGCCCCGATCGGGGCGGCCTTCACGCTCATGTGTCTGGTCACGGGCTCGCTGTGGGGGCGGCCCATGTGGGGCACCTACTGGGTCTGGGACGCGCGGCTGACCTCGGTGCTCGTGCTGTTCCTCCTTTATCTCGGCGTGCTCGCCCTTTGGCGCACCATCGAGGAGCCGGCCCAGGCGGCCCGCGTGACTGCCGTCCTCACACTCGTCGGCGCCATCAACATACCGATCATCAAGTTCTCGGTGGATTGGTGGAGCACGCTGCACCAACCGGCATCAGTGCTCCGCTTGGCAGGCTCCGCCATTCATCCGAGCATCCTCGTGCCGCTGCTGATCATGATCGCCGCATTTACCCTGCTGTTTGCGACGCTGCATCTCGCCGCCATGCGCAACGAGATCATGCGTCGGCGCGTGCGCACGATGCTCATGCTGCAGGCAGATGCTCGGACGTGATGATGGATCTGGGCCCGCATGCGGCATTCATTGTGAGTGCCTATGCCGTCGCGCTGGCGATCGTCGCGGGATTGGTCCTGTGGGTCGCGCTCGACCGGCACCGCCTGAAGGGCATGTTGAATGATCTCGAGCGGGGCGGCGTTGCACGCCGCTCCCGGCGAGCCGAAAAGGAGTTCCGGTGAGCTCAATCGACAACAATGCAGTCCGGTCCGGACCCCTCGAGCGCGATGCCGGCATTCGTCGGCGGCGGCTTATTGTGCTTATACCGCTTGCGGTCTTTCTGGGCCTGGCGATGCTGCTTTTGCTGCGCCTCGGGGCGGGCGATCCCTCACGCATCCCCTCGGCATTGATCGGCCATCCCGCTCCCCCCACGAGCTTGCCGCCGCTGGCCGGTCTGGAGCGCGACGGCAAGCCAGTCCCCGGGCTTGAGGCGAAGTCATTCGAAGGTGCGGTGACGCTCGTCAATGTGTGGGCATCATGGTGCGTTCCGTGCCGCGACGAGGCGCCATTGCTGGTCCAGCTTGCGAGCGACCAACGCCTACGCGTTGCCGGCATCAACTATAAGGATCAACCCGACACCGCCCGCCGTTTTCTCGGCCGCTATGGCAACCCGTTCGTCGCGAATGGCGTCGACAGCAATGGGCGGGCAGCCATCGAGTGGGGCGTCTACGGCGTGCCTGAGACTTTTATCATCGGCCGCGACGGCCGCATCGCCTACAAGCTGATCGGGCCGATCACACCCGACAATCTCGATAGCGTGCTCAAACCGGCGATCGAGAAGGCATTGACGAAGTAGGCTGCTAGGCGTCCTCGCTGTTCTCCGCGTATTTCGCCCTAGGGTGCGCAAAGCCGCTGAGCCCGTTCGCAACTCTCGCGCAGCGCAAGGTGCAAAGCGGCGTGCGCACCACAAGTTTTCGCTGGTGCGCACGGCGCGCCTGCTAACGGTCGCCCCTCATAACCCTTATGCCCTGCGCGCCTTTGCGCACCCTACCTCGCCTGAGTTTCTAGGCGTCCTCGCTGTTCTCCGCGTATTTCGTCAGAAGTGGGTACTGCAGCGCCGCGAACAGCAAGGTGAGCGGCAGGACGCCGAAAACCTTGAAGGTCACCCAGGTATCAGTGGTCTGCGTCGCGCGGACGATCTCGTTGAGAAGTGCCAGCACCAAAAAGAACAGCGCCCACCGCAACGTGAGCTTGCGCCAACCTTCTTCCTGCAAATGGAAAACAGTGTCGAACAGCACGCCCAGCAACGACTTGCCGAAGGCAAGCCCACCAAGCAGCACCCCGCCGAACAGCAAGTAGATGATCGTAGGCTTGAGCTTGATGAATGTCTCGTTCTGCAGGGCAAGAGTAAGCCCGCCGAACACGACGACGATGACCGCGGTCACCAACGGCATCAGTGGCAGGTGACGCGTCAGCGCGTATCCCACGGCCAGAGTGGCGAGGACCGCAACCATGAAGACCGCAGTGGCGGTGAAGATTCCGGCATGCTCGCCACTCACCAGCTCCGGTCCGAGCAATGGCGCCAGCAATGGCGCGAACAATTGCGGCCGGGTATTCGCGGCAAAGAACAACAGGAGCGGCCCGAGATCGAGCGCGAGCTTGAGGCCGGGGTCGAGCTGGCGCTTGGGGGTCGCGTTCATGGCCTGCCCTCATCCGCACCGAGGCCCGCTATGGCATTAGCGAACTCCTTGGCCGAGAACGGCGCCAGGTCGTCCACGTTCTCACCCACTCCTAAAAAGTGCACCGGCAGATCGTACTTTGCCGCGATCGCCACCAGAATGCCTCCGCGCGCCGTGCCGTCGAGCTTGGTCATGACCAGGCCCGTAACGCCGGCAATGCTGCGGAACACCTCGACTTGGGAGAGGGCGTTCTGCCCGACAGTTGCATCGAGCACGAGCAGCACCGCGTGCGGCGCCGATGGCTCGAGCTTGCGCATCACGCGGATCATCTTGGTGAGCTCGTCCATGAGCAGAGCCTTGTTCTGCAGACGTCCAGCGGTGTCGATCAGCAGTACGTCGGTCTCCTGCGCGCGCGCCTCCACGAGTGCATCAAATGCGAGCCCGGCCGCATCGGCGCCTTGCGGTCGCGTGATCACCGGCGTTGCGCTGCGTGCGCCCCAGATGCTGAGCTGCTCGATGGCGGCGGCGCGAAAAGTATCGCCTGCCGCGAGCATCACGGAGCGTCCTTCCGCGCGCACGCGTGCGGCGAGCTTGCCAAGGGTGGTCGTCTTGCCGGAGCCGTTCACGCCGACCACCAGGACGACAAATGGTTTGCTCCCGGCGAGCACAAGGGGCTTCGCGATCGGCTCCAATATCTTTTCCACCTCGGCCGCCACCACTGTCTTCACCTCATCGGGCGTGATTGTCTTGTCGTAGCGGCCTTCGCCAACGGCCGCTGCAATCCTTGCGGCTGTGTCGACGCCGAGATCGGCACGAATCAGCACCTCCTCGATCTCATCGATCATTGCCTGGTCAAGGCGGCGCTTGACCACCACGTCAGTGATGGCAGCACCGATCGAGCTCGAGGTGCGCCGGAGCCCGCCGCTCAGCCGCTGCCACCAGCTCTGTTTCTGCTGCGTGCTGTCGTCCATACGGGGCCCGTGATAGCCAATTTGGCGCAGGACGCAAACGATGACCCCGGAAGAGATAGTGGCACGCCTCCTTTACCGGGACGGTCTATCATCCTCGACAAACCCGCGGGTTTCGCTGTCCACAAGGGTCCCAAAGGCGGCGAGAGCCTCGAGGACTATTTCGGCGCGCTGCGCTTCGGGCTGCCGCGCGCGCCCGCTCTGGCGCACCGTTTGGACCGCGACACGTCAGGCTGTCTCGTGCTCGGGCGGCACCGGAAGGCGCTCGCCGAGCTCGGCCGTCTTTTCAAGGGTGGCGCCATCGAGAAAACTTATTGGGCCGTTGTGCACGGCAGCCCCGCAGATGATGACGGCCGCATCGAGCTCCCGCTGGGTCGCAAGGACGCGACGCGCGGGTGGTGGATGAAGCATGACCCCGCGGGGCAGCCGGCGATCACCACTTGGAAGGTGATGGGGCGAGCGGAGCACGAGCCCGTCACTTGGCTCGCGCTCGAGCCGCTCACCGGGCGCACGCATCAGCTGCGGGTGCATTGTGGGGCGATGGGATGGCCGATCATCGGCGACAGCGTCTACGGGGCGGCGCCGCGCACGGGCGGGCCCGTGCTGCACCTGCATGCCCGCGCGATTGCAGTTCCGCTCTACAAGAACCGCGAGACCATTCGCGTAAGCGCACCAGTCCCCGAACACATGCGAGACAGGCTGGAAATGTGCGGCTGGACCGGAGAAGTGTATCGGCTGGTCGATTAGCGCGCAGGAGGATGCGGCGACCTCGAGAGCAGCGGCGCGATGCACACCTCAAGGCAGTGCGAGCGCACGGCCCGGGCGCGTCGAACGTCGACAAGCACTTCGTGCGCTCCCCTCCCCTTGTGGGCAGGCTTCAACGAGCCGGGAATGTGGGTCGAGCGCCATTGGGAACAGGCCACGTCGGCTGCAGCTCCAATGCAACGTCCCTGATTGCGTTGATGATCCCATTGCCGTCCCAACCATGATCTCGTTGACCAGGCTCGAATGAGTAACGCATAAGCTCAAAGGCGTCTTTTCCGAACTGAATCACGGCATCAAAGTCGCGCTTGACGCCCGTGGATTGGAGAATGGCCTGCTGCAAAGTTGTGGTTCTGGAATTATACAGATCGCGTATCTTTTGTTTCGTCTCTTGGCTCTTGATGTTTTTGTTGAACAGCTCCCATAGGTCGTGTTCGTAAACTGCTTTGAAGGTCTCCTGCTCGGCGGCGATTAGAGCCTTGAGATAGAGTTCAGCGGCAAATGCAGCGCATGTTATGGAAGCAAAGAAAAATTGGGGTTTGTCGCGTGTGCCCTCTGCGCCAAGAAGCCCAGAGCTGGCATGGTAAACTTCGGCACTGAGAAATATCTGAGCAGCAACTTCCGCTCCGGTTTGCCATTCCGACATGACGAAAATCCGAGTTGGAATCAACCAAGTGCCTAATGGGCGCCCTCGTGCGCATCAAGCCAAAACCGCACGAGGACATGAAACTCGGCAAGTCTAGAGGCAAAAAACCAAAAAGTCCTCCAAAGGCGAGGGGAACGCTCGATCCCGCTCGCGCAAATCTGCGCCAAGGTGAGCCTCACCTGGGCTTACCAGAGAGAATGCTCATCTGCGGCTCGCATGCGCCGGCATGCCCATCCCCACATGCGGGAGCCCCGATCCAAAGCACTGTCCGGCTGGTCAGTAGATGGTAGCCTTGAGCCGCTCGGGATATTCGCGGTCGTGCTTATCGGCATCGTGCCGGCCGCCGGTGATCTCGTTGAGGATCTTGCCGGGGGTCGGCAAGGTCTTGCGGTCGGTCCAGCTCGCCGGCTCCCAGAGTTGCGAGCGCACCAGCGCTTTCGGGCATTGGTAGTACACGCGCTCGACCGTGACCACGAGCACCACCTTCGGCAGCTTTCCATTGATCGGGAACTCTGCGCAGAGCTTCGGATCGGCGGAGATCGCAGCGCGACCGATGACGCGCACCACCTCGCCACATCCTGGAATCATGAACATCAGCGCGACACGTGGATCACGCACCAGGTTGCGCAGGCTGTCGATGCGATTGTTGCCACGCCGGTCTGGTATGAGCAGCGTCCTCTCGTCGGCGACACGGACGAAACCGGCCGGGTCACCGCGTGGCGAGCAATCGAGCCCCTCGGGGCCACTGGTCGCCATCGCGAAAAACGGTGCCGCCTCAATCAACGCTCGGTACGAGGCGTTGATGTGATCGATCTCTTTGGTGATCGCATTGCCGATCGGCGGCTCGGGGAACAGCGCGTCGAGCTGCGCGGCGCTCGTGATCAGGTGATCTTGCGATACGGCAGGAGCCATGCGGCACTCCGATTGTCAGGCGGCGAGAAGGTGACGGGCGTCATATCCCGTTATGGTTACGTCGACCATGCGACCAGAATCCAGCGGCGCTTTGAGCAGGACGGGGGTGAATTGCTCCGTGCGGCCAAACGAGCCCGATTCGATCAGCACCCGCCGAGCGGCACCGACCTGCGCAGCAAAGTGTGCGCGCATCGCGGTCTCGCCCTTGGCGCGCAGCCGCGCGGCGCGCGCCTTGATCACCGGGCGCGGCACTTGCGGCATGCGCGCGGCAGCGGTTCCTGGCCGCGGGGAAAACGGAAACACGTGAAGATACAAGAGCCCGCACTCATCGACGAGATCAAGCGATCGCGCGAACATGTCCTCGCTTTCCGTAGGAAAGCCCGCGATTAGATCGGCACCGAACACCACGTCAGGCCGCAGCCGCCGCACCTCGCGGCAAAACGCGATTGCATCCGCTCGCAAGTGCCGGCGTCGCATGCGTTTGAGAATGATGTCGTGGCCGGCCTGCAGCGACAGATGCAGATGCGGCATGAGCCGTGGATTGGTGAAGGCATCCAGCAGGTCGTGATCCACCTCGACCGAATCGATTGAGGACAGGCGCAGCCTGGCAAGCTCAGGCACATGCTTGAGGATCTGTTTCACGAGAGTGCCGAGGCGCGGGCAGCCGGGAAGGTTCGCACCATAGCTCGTGAGGTCGACACCAGTCAGCACCACCTCGTGGTACCCGCGCTCGCTGAGCCTGCGCACTTCGTCCACAACCTGGCCCATCGGCACCGACCGCGAGTTGCCGCGTCCGAACGGGATGATGCAGAACGTGCAGCGATGGTCGCAGCCGTTCTGCACCTGGACAAAGGCGCGCGCGCGACCCTCGAGCCCATCGAGCAGATGCGCGGCGGTTTCCTTAATGCCCATTATGTCATTGACCGATATCTTCTCCTCAGGGGCGACGGGGACCGGATTGCGCAGCCGGGCGCGTTCCTTGCGCCATGCAGCAGCGGTGAGCTTCTCCGTATTGCCGATCACGGACGCCACCTCGGGCATGGCAGCGAAGGTGTGTGGCTCGATCTGCGCCGCACAGCCGGTGGCGACGATCGCGGCTCCGGGGCGCTCGCGCTTGAGCCGGCGGATTGCCTGGCGGCCCTGGCGCACGGCTTCAGCCGTCACCGCGCAGGTGTTGATGACGATGACATCGGCCAGTCCAGCCGCCTCCGCCTGTCTGCGGATGACCTCGGACTCGTAGCTGTTAAGGCGGCAGCCGAAGGTAACGACATCCACGTTCATGTCGCGCCCGGCGAGTCGAACAAGGCCGGACTGAAACGTCCCTCATACTCGTAAGCGACCGGGCCGGTCATGAGCACATGATCGTCGCGCTCACGCCACTCGATCTGCAGGTCGCCTCCGGGC
This sequence comes from Xanthobacteraceae bacterium, assembly GCA_045811525.1. Lineage (GTDB taxonomy): Bacteria > Pseudomonadota > Alphaproteobacteria > Rhizobiales > Xanthobacteraceae > VAZQ01. The sequence goes on from JBJMTV010000016.1 coordinate 155,357, forward strand.
AATGTCACAGTCACGTTGCGGTCGGCTCGCTTCAGTCGGGCCGCCGCCACGGCCGCAGCGCAGGCAGCGGACCCACAGGCTTTCGTGAGGCCGGCGCCGCGTTCCCAGGTGCGCACCCGCAGCTGATCGCGGCTTGTTACGTGGGCCAACGAGATGTTCGCGCGCTCGGGGAAGATGGGGTGGTTCTCGAGCAGCGGCCCGATTTTGCCGAGGTCATACGCGTGCACGTCCTCCACCCAGAAGACCGCATGCGGATTGCCCATGCTCAGCGCGGAGGGCGAGTGCAGAACCGGACGATCGATCGGACCAATCTGCAGAGCGATCCTACGGGTGTCCTCGAACTTCTCGTTAAGGGGGATTTCGTTCCAGGCAAAACGCGGCTTGCCCATGTCAACGGTGGAGGTGAGCGGCGCGTCGGCCTGCCAGCAGTTGAGCAAGCCGGCATTGGTTTCGAAAGTGAGAGCGCGCTTGCCGCTCTCCTTGAACAGTAGCTCGGCAACACAGCGCATCCCATTGCCGCACGCCCCCGCCTCCGAGCCATCATTGTTGTAGATACGCACGAACCCATCGGTCCCCCTGGTGCGGGGGGCGTGCAGGACCATAAGCTGGTCGAACGGCGCTGCAGCTGGCTGCGCTGCGGCGCGCGCCTCCGCGGCGCCGATCGTGCCTCCCTCCGCGCGCAGGTCCACCACTATGATCTCGTTGCCGAGACCATTCATCTTCACGAAAGGCTGGTTGCGAAGCGACGCCATGATCGGCCCGATATAGGGGCAAGATGAGCCCTTTGGCCAGCGCGGAGCGGCCCGTTTCCTTGACAGCCGCGGACCTGATCGCCATAACCACGCGAGGCGCGGAGCCTCGGCTTCGCGCCCTTCCGTACCGGCAGTTTGGTGCCGTACGCACAGCAAAACCGACTGAAAGAAGCCGGCCCGGTTCCGTCCGGAGCACCGGAAACGAACACGAGGACAGAAAGATGTTCGCAGTCATCCGCACCGGCGGCAAGCAATATCGCGTGGCCGTCGAGGATGTGATCCAGATTGAGAAGATTCCGGGCGAGCCAGGCGAGATCGTGCAACTGGGCGAGGTTCTGGTGGTTGGGGGCGACGACGTCACTCTCGGCGTGCCGACGGTCACCGGCGCCTCCGTTGCGGCAGAGGTGATCGAGCAGGCGCGCGGGCCCAAGGTCATCGCCTTCAAGAAGCGCCGGCGCAAGAACTCCAGGCGCAAGCGAGGGCACCGGCAGGAATTCACCCGGTTGCGCGTGACCGAAATCCTGACCGACGGGGCGAAGCCCTCAGTGGCGGCGCGGCCGCGGCGCAAACGCAACGAAGCAGCGCAGGATACCCCGCCGACACCGGCGCCGGGCGGGGACGCTGCAGCGGCGAGCCCGTGAAGATGGCGTCAGGAGACGATTTCGGCACGTGATTTCGTCACAAACGCGTACTCCACGTCACACACCCGCACTCCATTAAAGCGGACGAAGGATCAAACCATGGCTCACAAGAAAGCAGGCGGCTCATCGCGTAACGGCCGGGATTCGAACAGTCAGCGCCTCGGGCTGAAGATTTTCGGCGGCGAGCAGGTGCTGGCCGGCAACATTATTGCGCGCCAACGCGGCACCAAGTGGCACCCCGGCGCGAATGTGGGGCTGGGCAAGGACCATACCCTGTTTGCATTGATGAACGGACGCGTCGAGTTCCGGACCAAAGCGAAAGGCCGTGTCTTCGTGTCGGTTCTACCCGGGTCCGAGGCTGCGGCGGAATAACCCCAGACGGCTCATCCAGCGCCGCCGGACCCAGCGTGCCGGCGCGGCGATGCGTATTACGAGGGGAGACGGGGTGGCCGGCTCCCCTCTTTTCTTTGCGGCGAAGCCCGTGCAGTTGCAGCAGGCTTTGCGCCTCACGGGAGAGGGCGAACGCCGGTCATGCAATACGATACGCTCATCCGCGGCGGCCTCATCATTGATGGCTCAGGCGGCACACCTCGCCACGGTGATGTCGCCATCAGCGCGGGCCGAATCGTGTCACTGGCTGCAGAGATTCCCGGTGACGCGCACAAGCTGATCGACGCCAGCGGCCTCGCGGTGGCGCCGGGCTTCATTGACATCAAGACACACTCCGACTTCACGCTGCCGATCAATCCCAAAGCCGAAAGCAAGGTGCGCCAAGGCGTCACCACGGAAATCGTCGGGCACTGCGGGTTTTCAGTCGCGCCGGCGTTGCCCGGCAAGGTCGAGTTGCTGCGCGACTATCTCAGCCCGAGCGCACCATGGTTGCCGTTCCGGGAGACCACGTTCGCCCAATACCTCGACAGCTTCCCAGAGGTCGCTGTGAATGCCGGCATGCTCGTCGGACACAACACCTTGCGCCTGATGGTGATGGGCATGGCGCAGCGGGCGCCGACCGGAGGCGAGCTCCAGGCGATGACAGCTTTGCTGGAGGAAGCACTGGCCGCAGGTGCACTCGGCCTCTCATCAGGCCTGTTCACGGCGCCCGGGTCGTATGCAAGTCGGGACGAGATGGTGGCGCTCTGCCATATCGTGAAACGCCACAACGCGAGCTACTTCACGCATATTCGCGACGAGTCGAACCGGGTTCTCGAATCGGTCACCGAAGCAATCGACATTGCCGAAACCTGCGGCGTTCATGTCGAGATCGTGCACTTCAAGTGCTCCGGCACGGATAACTGGGGCAAGGCCGCAGAAGCTCTTGCTATGATCGCTCAAGCGAAACAACGCGGCCTCGACGTCGACTGCGATGCTTATCCCTATGCTGCCGGCAGCAATCCGCTCAAAAACTTGCTGCCGCAATGGGTGCAAGCCGGCGGCGTCGAGCCGATGCTTGAGCGGCTAAGGCGTGCCGACACGCGCGCGCAGGTGCGTTCCGACATTGCGCGTGATGGTCTGAACAATTGGGGGCGCATCCCGTCATGGGACTGCGTGCAGATCTCAATCTCACCGCACCTGCCGCAATATGCAGGTCGCACCATTTGTGCTCTTGCTGCCGAGCGCGGCCAGGATCCGATCGACACTGTCGCCGACTATTTGATCGAGGACAAAGCAGCCACTCGCGTGCTCGTGACCTCCATCTCTGAGGACGACATTTGCAGCATCGTGCGCTCGCCGCTGGCGCTGGTGGGCTCGGATGGCAATTGCGTCGCCACCTATGGCACAGTGAGCCAGGGCCTGCCGCACCCACGCTTCTACGGCACGTTTCCGCGTATCATTGGGCACTATGTGGGGGAGCTCGGGCTCATCCCGCTCGAACGCGCGATTCACAAGATGACAGGAGCGACGGCGCGCGCATTGAAACTGCGCGATCGTGGCCTGCTGCGCGAAGGGTATCATGCCGACATCACACTGTTCGATCCTGCCGACTTCAATGATCGGGCCACCTATGCCGATCCACACCGGTATCCCAGCGGCGCGCGCACCACGGTGATCGTCAACGGCACGACAGTCGTGGAGAATGCGACCCACACCGGTGCCTTGCCGGGAAGAGTCTTGCGCCGCGATCGCGCCGGCAGCGTCGCGTGAGGCAAACGCAGGCTGCTCTTTCGCTTCCGGAATGTGCCGCGAGCGAACTTAGCAATGGGACCACCGACCAAGTAAACGAGCACTTCGCTCTTGACATACAGCGTCGGGCTCCTAGGATTCTTACTGCGTGCGCAACGACTGACGCACGCGTCACCGAACGGAGGTGCAATGCCCCCGGGTAATCCAAGCCGCGATGATCGCTGCGGCATCGTTCGGGCCGAGGCGTAGCGGCAGATTTCGCGAATGCAACGTCGGGAGCGGTCTCTTGGGCCGCATCAGTGAGGCATGGCCCGCCTTGGCCACTCCCGATGTATGCTTCGGGCTTGTTGGAGCCGCTTGATCGGCGCGGCGTCTCCTTCTCTACTCGCATTTCTCCCCTCCCGGCGCATATATGATGCGCCATGAAATTTCTCGACGAAACGAAGGTCTATGTACGTTCCGGCGACGGCGGCAATGGCTGCGTGTCGTTCCGCCGGGAGAAATTCATTGAGTTCGGTGGTCCCAACGGCGGAGATGGGGGCAAGGGTGGCGATGTCATTGTCGAGGCGGTTGACGGGCTCAATACGCTGATCGACTACCGCTATCAGCCGCATTTCAAGGCGAAGAATGGCGCCGGCGGCATGGGCAAGGATCGTCATGGCAAGAACGGCGCCGACGCCGTGCTCAAGGTGCCCGCAGGCACCCAGGTTTACGAGGAGGATGGTGAGACGCTGCTGGCCGATCTCACGCAGGCGGGCCAGCAGGCGGTCATCGCCCGTGGCGGCAATGGCGGCTTTGGCAATGCGCATTTCAAGAGCGCGACCAATCGCGCGCCGCGCCATGCCAATCCCGGCCAGCCGGGTGAGGAGCTCACCATCAGGCTGCGCCTCAAGCTCATTGCCGATGCCGGCATTGTCGGATTGCCCAATGCAGGCAAATCGACCTTCCTCGCAGCGGTGAGTGCGGCCAAGCCGAAGATTGCCGACTATCCGTTTACGACATTGCACCCGCAACTCGGCGTGGTCGCCGTGGACGCGCGAGAATTCGTGCTCGCGGACATTCCGGGTCTGATCGAAGGCGCGCACGAGGGCGCCGGCCTGGGCGATCGTTTTCTCGGGCACATCGAGCGCTGCCGCGTGCTGCTGCACCTCATCGACGGCACCGGCGAGCATGCCGGCGAGGCGTACAAGACGGTCCGCGCCGAGCTCGCCGGCTATGGCCATGGTCTCAGCGACAAGCCGGAGATCGTCGCCCTCAACAAAGCCGACGCGCTGTCGGCCGAACAGCTCAAGCAGCAGACCGCCCGATTGAAGCGCGCGGCGAAAAAGACCCCGCTGGTGATCTCGGCTGCCACCGGCCATGGCGTGCGTGAGGTACTCCGAGCGCTCTTCCAGGTGATTGACGACAGAGGCTCCGCGCGCGAGCTTGCACCTGCGGCGTGGCACCCCTAAACGGCGCCGCTCAAACGGTAGGGTGGGATGCAAGCGCGCCCGCGCCAGATGAGACTCGGCCTCTTCTTTGATGGCAGCGGCCATCATGTGGCGGCTTGGCGCCATCCCAGCGTCAACGCGCAGGCACGGCTCGACATTGAGCAGTACGTTCGGATCGCCCAGACCGCCGAGCGCGGGAAATTCGACCTTCTGTTCACGGCCGATACGAATGCGACCTTCGGCGCGGACGATGTGGACGTGTGGCAGCGCACCAGCGCTTGCGCGCGGCTCGAGCCGCTCACATTGCTGGCCGCACTGGCGATGGCTACCAAGCGCATCGGCCTCGTCGCCACCATGACGACGACGTACTACGAGCCGTTTACGGTGGCGCGCTTCTTCGCGTCCTTGGATCACATCAGCAAAGGACGCTCGGGCTGGAACTTGGTCACGTCGCTCGCTGCAGCCGAGGCTTTGAACTTCAGCCGTGAGACCCACGCGGAGCACGCAGTGCGTTACGCACGCGCGCGCGAGTTTGCCGAGGTCGTCCTCGGATTATGGGAGAGCTGGGACGACGGCGCCGTCATCGCCGACAAAGCGAGCGGCATGTTCTTTGATCCGGAAAAAATGCATTTCCTCAATCATAAAGGCGAGCATTTCTCGGTTCGCGGCCCGCTGATGATGCAGCGTTGCCCGCAAGGCCATCCGGTGATCGTGCAGGCTGGCCAATCGGAACAAGGACGTGAGCTCGCCGCCGAGACCGCAGAGGTCGTATTCACGGTACAGCAGAACCTCGACGCCGCTCGTGCCTTCTACAGCGACGTGAAGCAGCGTGCCGCACGCCATGGGCGCGACCCAAGCGCCATCAAAGTGCTGCCCGGCGTCATGGTGGTGATCGGCGAGACCCGTGCCCACGCCGAGGAGAAGTATGAGCAGCTGCAGGAGCTCATTGAACCCGAGCTTGGAATCAAGAACCTGTCTGCTTATTTCGGTAAGGACTTGTCAGGCTATCCGCTGGACGGACCGGTGCCCGATCCGATCTGGGCCAACGCCGAGCATGGCAGACTGAAGGTCATCGTCGAGTTGGCACGGCGCGAGAAGCTGAGCATCCGCCAGCTCTACAAGCGTGTGATCGGTCAGCGCGCACACCGCACGGTATGCGGCACAGCCCGCGACATCGCCGGCACACTCGAGCACTGGTTCACGGCCGGCGCTGCCGATGGCTTCAACCTACTTCCGCTGACGATCCCGGATGGTCTCGACGACATCGTAGATCTGCTCGTTCCCGAGCTGCAGCGCCGCGGCCTGTTCCGCACTGAATATGAGGGCGTCACCTTGCGCGAGAATCTGGGGCTCGCGAAGCCCGAGAGCCGCTGGTCAAGATCACGCGTTGCACGAACGCCTAGCACTGTCGCATCGTAGCGGGCGCTTCACGGGCCAAGGAGCGCGTGCGGCTCCGATGGTGGCGTGACCGCGCGCTCGCACCGAGAATGTTGAGCAGCCGCTGCGCGTCGGCGGGTGCTGCGCTTTTCTGATCGTTGTCGAAGTAAACGAACACCGTGCGCCGTTGCCGCTTCCAGGCGGCGACATCAGCCGCCCATCGCTCGAGAGTCCTCGTGGTGTAGTTGTCCTTGTAGTGCCCACCGGGGCCGTGGCCGCGCACGTAGACGTGGCGCGCAGTCACTTCCCATGGTGACGGGGCGTCGTGATGATCCGACAAACAGAGCGAGATGTCGTGTGCCTGGAGCAGCTCCAGCACATCATCTTCATACCAGCTCTTGTGTCGAAACTCGAATGCATACCGGTGCCCAGGCGAGAGCATGCGGAGAAATTGTGCCAGCCGCTCGTAGTTCTTGGAAAACTGCGGCGGCAGCTGAAACAGGACCACGCCGACCTTGGGCGACAATGCCGTCAACCGGGTTTCGAGCAGATCGAGCGAGTTCGCGCACTTCTCCGTGAGCCGCTTCCAATGCGTGATGAACTTGGACGCCTTCCAGGCGAACAAGAAATCATTGGGTGTCTGATCGCGCCACGCGCGCACCGCCTCGAGCGAGGGCGTGCGATAGAAAGAGCCGTTGATTTCAGCCGTCGGAAATTGGGTTGAATACCAGGCCAGCCAATCCTTCTTGCGCACGTCGGGAGGATAGAAGGGACCGCGCCAGCCGTCGTAGGTCCAGCCCGAGGTCCCGATCCAGACCTTGCTCATGATCACACCTTGGCACGCCGGCGAACTGCCGTGATAAACAACGCGCGGACGCGACAATGGTTGTCGCGCCGGGCGCGCCAGCACGCGCCAAGCTCCCGGCCCCTGGGCTCCTGATGTCCCGCAAGCTCCCTTCGCTCACCGATTTCCGCCGGATTGTGGTGAAGGTCGGCTCGTCGCTCCTGGTCAATCATGAAGCCGGGCGGGTTAATGGCGAATGGCTTGCCTCGCTGGCCGAGGACGTGGTTGCGCTGCACCGCCAGGGGTGTGATCTCATGGTCGTGTCCTCGGGCGCGATTGCCCTCGGCCGCGCCGTGTTGAAGCTGCCTGCGGGCGCGCTGAAGCTCGAGGACAGCCAGGCTGCTGCAGCGGTTGGGCAGATTGCCCTTGCCCGCACGTGGTCCGAGGTGCTCGGCCGTCATGACCTGATCACCGGCCAGGTGTTGGTGACCCTTCAGGATACCGAGGAGCGGCGGCGTTATCTCAATGCCCGCTCGACCATTGAAAAGCTCTTGGAATGGCGGGCGGTGCCGGTGATCAACGAGAACGATACCGTCGCCACCAACGAGATCCGTTACGGCGACAATGATCGGCTCGCTGCGCGCGTCGCAACCATGGCGAGCGCCGACCTTCTGGTGCTGCTCTCGGACGTGGATGGACTCTACGATGCTCCGCCTGCGGGCGACGCGAACGCCAAGCTCATACCTGTGGTGGAGCGCATTACTCCGGCCATCGAGACCATGGCCGGAGCGGCCGGCTCGGAGCTCTCGCGCGGCGGCATGCAGACCAAGATCGAGGCCGGCAAGATCGCGACCCACGGCGGAACCCATATGGTGATCGCGTCGGGTCGCATCGCCCACCCGCTGCAGGCCATTGCCCGTGCTCGCTGCACCTGGTTTCTCACGCCAGCCAACCCGGTGACAGCGCGCAAGAAGTGGATCGCGGGCTCGCTCGAGCCGAAGGGTGTGCTCATCGTGGATGCCGGGGCGGTCCTGGCGCTGCGCACGGGCAAGAGCCTCTTGCCCGCAGGGGTCGTTCGCATTGAGGGGATTTTCGTCCGCGGCGACGCGGTCGTGATCCGCGGGCCTGACGGTACCGAGATTGGCCGGGGCCTCGTTGCTTATGATGCTGAGGACGCGGCCAAGATCAGGGGACGTTCAACATCAGACATTCCCGCGATCCTGGGCTTTTCCGGTCGGAGCGCCATGATCCACCGTGATGACTTGGCCTTGGGCCACGGGTGAGTGCCGCGTGAGCGGCCACGGGTGAGCGTGGGGCGCACAAAAAAGAAGACCCCGGCGCCCGAGGGGGCCAGGGTCTTTCGTCGGATGGGTGAGGGGTTGGGGGCTGGGGGGCACACCACCCGACGTTGGACGGACAACGCCACCGCGAGGCCCTGGTTCCGGCTCCGCTGAATTATTTCCTGGCTGTGCGCCGGCCGCCACGACGCGGCACCGAATGCGTGCGCGGAACCGTGAGATCCACATGCCGCCCGTCGGGGAACTCCAGGTAACGAGCTTCGACGCGCAGACGCCCCTTGCTCGTTCCACGCCCCTCAATGACGAAACGGGTGCCCGCGGGAAAGCGGCTGGGCAGACGATCGAACTGCAAAGGCATGCAAACCTCCTCAGTGCCCTCGGTCCGTCTCCAATGACATCGGCAGGGGATGGTTTCGCGAACGCGTCGACAAACCAGTGGATTGCTGTGGATCCCTGTGGAATCGCTGTTTTGCGGGCGGTGTTTGTGCGCGTAGCCATTCCGACCGCCGTCCGAGGGGAGGGAACCCCGGCCGTCAGACCTCGAATCCGTTATCGCGTGCGAGCTGTTGCAAAGATGTTTCCGGGCGGGCCCCCAGGTGCTGAATCACCTCGGCCGCGGCCAGAGCGCCGAGCCTTGCCGCAGTGCGGTTGTCGGCGCCGCGGGCGAGCCCTACCAGGAACCCGGCCGCGAACAGGTCGCCCGCGCCCGTGGCATCAACGAGGCGCTCGATCGGGCTCGGCGCAACGGCGTCCGTCTCCTCGCGGGAAACCACCAGGCACCCCTTCTCGCTTCGCGTGACCACGGCCAGCTTCGCGTCGTTGCGTAGTGCGTTCACGGCTGTGTCGAAATCCGCCGTCTCATAGAGACTCTGTAGCTCGTGCTCATTGGCAAAGACGAGATCAACGGTGCCGTTGCGGATCAGGTCGAGAAACTCAGTGCGATACCGGCCTACGCAGAACGCGTCGGACAGCGTCAATGCCACGTCGCGCTCCGCGCCATGGGCAATCTCCGCGGCCTTGAGGAAGGCCTCTTTGGCGTGTGGCGGATCCCACAAATACCCTTCGAGATAGACGATCTGCGCTGCGGCAATCATATCGGCATCGATGTCCTTGGGATGCAGATCCTGAGCGGCCCCCAAATACGTGTTCATCGTGCGCTCGCCGTCAGGGGTCACCAGAACGTAGCAACGCGCCGTCGAAGGGCCGGCCGATGCTGCCGGGGTCTCGAACGCAACTCCCGCGGCGCGAATGTCATGAGCAAAGACCCGGCCAAGGTCGTCATCGCGCACCTTGCCTATGAACGCAGCGCGCGCACCAAAACTTGCGACCCCCACAATGGTATTGGCGGCCGAGCCTCCCGACACCTCAACGGCGGGGCCCATTGCGTCGTAGATGTGCCGCGCATGACTCTCGTCGATCAGCTGCATGCCGCCCTTGCGCATCTTCTGCTTGGCAAGGAAATCATCATCTGTGCGTGCGATCACGTCGACAATGGCGTTGCCGATACCAAGCACGTCGAAACGAGTTGCGGCCATTGCTGCCTCTGGGCGAAATGGGAAAAGCGGGGCGCACTATAGCGGCAGACGTCCTCGACACAATCGCGAGACACGCAAGCAGAATGGCAAGAAACGGGGGCAAGGCGAGCCCGGGTGATGCCTCGATGGTACGCGGGCTAGCGACCGTCGGCGGCGCGACAATGGTCTCGCGCGTGCTCGGCTTCATCCGTGATGCGGCGATCGCCGCTCTGTTCGGCGCGGGCATGGTCTCGGATGCCGTGCTCGCGATCCTGCAGGTCGTTAATCTCGCGCGCAGGCTTTTGGCGGAAGGGGCGCTTAATGCGGCGTTCGTGCCGCTCTGGCTCCGGCTCGAGCACGCCGGCGGCGCACCAGCTGCCAAGCTGTTTTTTCAACGTGCGCTCGGCGCGATGCTGCTCGTGTCCAGCATGGTTGCGCTGGTCGGCGTCGCCTTTGCACCTGCCGCAATTACGGTACTGCTTCCCGGATTTACCGCGGACGAACAGGCCCTCGCCGCGGGGTATCTGCGGCTTGCAGCGCCTTACGTGATCTTGGCGGGGATGGCGGCGCTCGCAGCGGCGCTGTTGCATGCGCACACACGCGTGCTTGCGGCAGCTGCTGGTGTCGTCGCCTTCAACTTGGTCCTGCTCACGGCTCTCGCCGCCATCAGCGCCCTCTCCGTACCGGCCCAAACGGGGGGAGCCATCGTGGCCGCAGCCGTCGTAGCTGCCGGGACGATACAGCTGATCATCACCTGGTCAGGGCTGCTCTGGCGTGGCCATGCGCCGGGTCTGCCCCGATTCAAACTGTCTCCCGAGGTGCGACAGTTCTTCGTACTCGCGATCCCCAGCCTCGTTGCCGCGGGCATACCCCAGCTCAAGCTGATCGGCGGGATGGTGATCGCCTCCTCCTCTCCCGCCGCCATATCGTGGCTCTATTACGCTAACCGCCTTTATGAGCTGCCGCTCGGGGTCATCTCGATCTCAGTCGCCGCTGTGCTCGGCCCCGCGATCGCGCTCGCAGCACGCGCGCGGGAGCCAAGCGCCATGAGCCTTGCGCAAGCGCGCGGGCTCGAGTTCGCGCTGGGACTGGCACTGCCTGCGGCGCTCGCTTTGGCGCTCCTGGCAGAGCCGATTGCTGCGACCTTGTTCGAGCGCGGAGCATTCGATGCGCATGACAGCGCCGCAGTGGCTGCGGCCGTGCTTGCCATTTCGGCTGGGCTGCCCGGGCATGCTCTGGAAAAGCTGCTCGGCGCCATCTCCTTTGCCCATGAGGATAGCCGTACGCCCATGCTCGCCGCTCTCCTCGGACTGGGCACCGCCCTCGCCGCCTCAATCGCCTGGTTTCCGCGATACGGGTATGTCGGAGTGGCCGGAGCCATCGCCGTATCGGCGTGGGTGGGGGCGACCATGATGACCGCGGTCCTCTGGCAGCGGCGGTGGCTGCACCTTCCTGCGCTGGCAACCCGCCGCCTCGCGCGCATCCTGGTCGCCGCCGCGATCATGGCGGTGGCAATCCTGCTGATGCGTCACCTGCTGACCTCCTGGCCGCGACTGCACGCTAGCCACCTCGGCCGCTTAACGCTCCTGCTGCTCGTCGTGCCGGCGGGGCTGACCATTTATCTGGCGGCACTCGAGGCTCTTGGAGTGGCGCACCTACGCGACCTGTGGCGCGGAATGCGCGCGAGGCTTTGAGCGCTACGACAGTCTTGCGCCCCCGCAGTGGCTCATGCCATCTGGCCAACTCGATCAGGGGGCTTTCCGCATGGCATTCAAGGAACGGGTCTTTTCCGGGGTACAACCGACCGGAAATCTGCACCTTGGCAACTATCTTGGCGCGATCGCGCGTTTCGTCGGATTGCAAGACAAATACGATTGCATCTACTGCGTCGTCGACATGCACGCGATAACGGTCTGGCAGGATCCGGCCGAGTTGCCCAAGGCTACGCGCGAGGTGACGGCCGCCTTCCTCGCCTGCGGCATCGATCCGCAGAAGCATATCGTTTTCAACCAGAGCCAGGTCGCTGAGCACGCCGAGCTCGCCTGGGTCTTCAATTGCGTTGCGCGATTGGGCTGGCTCAATCGGATGACCCAGTTCAAGGAAAAGGCGGGGAAGGATCGAGAGAATGCCTCGGTCGGCCTTTATGCCTATCCGGCTTTGATGGCTGCAGACATCCTGGCTTATCAGGCAACCCACGTCCCGGTCGGCGAGGACCAGAAGCAGCACCTTGAGCTCGCGCGCGACATTGCGCAGAAGTTCAACAACGACTTCAACACCTCGATTGCTGCGCGTGGATACGGAGAGGCCTTTTTTCCGCTGCCGGAGCCGCTCATTCAAGGGCCGGCGACACGCGTGATGTCGCTGCGCGACGGATCGAAGAAGATGTCGAAATCGGACCCTTCCGACCAGTCGCGTATCAATCTCACCGACGATGCAGACGCCATCGCCCACAAGATCCGGCGCGCCAAGACAGACCCCGATCCACTGCCGCAGGAGGAAAAAGGGCTCGAGCGCCGTCCCGAAGCCGACAACCTCGTCGGCATCTATGCGGCACTCGCGGGGACCACGAAGACAGAGACTCTTCAGCAGTTCGGCGGCGCTCAATTCTCTGCCTTCAAGTCCGCGCTGGTGGACATGATGGTGACCCAGCTGGCGCCGATCAACGCGGAGATGCGCCGCCTGGTGGCTGACCCGGGCTACATTGACTCGGTGCTCGCCCAAGGCGCTGAACGTGCACGGGTCATTGCCGCTGAAACCATGCGTGGCGTGAAGGATATCGTCGGCTTCGTGCACCGCTGAAGTGCACTTGTGCGGGCGGCAAGGAGCGTGGCAGGATTCGGCGATCAGGCGGCCCGGGTGAGCATGAGCAAAAAGCGGCGCAGCTACGAGGCTGGCCACTCGCCGAAATTCATGGTCGTCATCGACGACTCTCCGGAGTGCGACCGCGCACTCTATTTCGCGAGCCGGCGTGCATTGCGCATTGGTGCAACCGTGCTGATGCTGCGCGTCATCGAGACGCATGACCGCAATCAGCAATGGCTAGGCGTCGCCGACATCATGCGTGCTGAGGCCCACGAGGAAGCGAACGCAGTGCTCGACCGACATGCCGCGCGTTCATCGAGCATCACCGGTGTCACGCCGCAACGTGTGGTCCGGGAGGGCGAAAAGACGCAGGAAGTGCTTAGCCTGATAGAGCATGACGAGGACATCGCCATTCTGGTTCTCGCCGCCGGTGTGGGCAAGGAAGGCCCAGGGCCGTTGGTCTCAAGCATTGCCAAGAACGCGGGGGACTTTCCCATACCCGTTGCGATCGTGCCGGCTCACCTGAGCGACGAGGACCTCGACTCGATGTCGTGAGCGGGGCCGTCGCCTCGTCGGCAAGGTGCGTCCGGCGGCCGATAGGCTCGTCTTGAACTTTCGGGTCCTGGAGCCACCTATTAGGGTGTAAGGATGCGCAGCGATGCGCGCCCGCCCCGGGGAAGGAACCCGCTATGTTTATTCAGACCGAGCCGACGCCCAATCCTGCGACCCTGAAGTTTCTTCCAGGCCGGCCGGTCCTGGCGAGCGGCACGCTCGACATTCGTGACGCGGAGGCGGCCGCCCAGTCGCCGCTTGCTCAACGTCTGTTTGCGATAGCAGGAATCAGCGGCGTGTTCTTCGGCTCCGATTTCATCGCGGTCACCAAGAACGGCGGCGAGTGGCAGCAGCTCAAGCCGGCGATTCTCGGCGCCATCATGGAGCATTTCATGTCGGGAGCCGAGCTGGTGACCGGAAGCGAGGCGTCCGCCAACGGCGACGGGGCGGAGTTCTTCGAGCCGGCGGACTCCGAGACAGTCGCGACCATCAAGGAGCTGATCGAAGCGCGCGTGCGGCCCGCCGTAGCCAACGATGGCGGCGACATCACCTTCCGCGGCTTCAAGGATGGTATCGTCTACCTCGACATGAAAGGCGCATGCTCGGGCTGCCCCTCCTCAACGGCTACGCTGCGCCACGGCATTCAGAACCTGTTGCGCCACTACCTGCCCGACGTGGTTGAGGTCAGGCCCATGGCATAGGCGCGACGCGACCGGTCTTTCAGTATAGTGTGGCGGTTCAGAAGTCCGCATCATTCGTGCCGCAAGTTCGTCATGCGGACTTCTGAACCAAAGCCACACTAGACTCATAGGTTTGCTAGTGTCCTTCGATCCGAAGTTCGCAAAGTACGGTGCTGCAAAATGATGCGAACTTCGGAATCGGGACACTAGCGGTCCCCTGTCCGATGCGGGTTCTCGCCATCGACACAGCCCTCGAAGCCTGCTCCGCGGCAGTGCTCGACAGCGATCGCGGCGGGATCATCGCCAGCGAGACCATGATCATGAGACGCGGTCACGCAGAGGCGATCATGCCCATGATCGCCCGTGTCATGGACCTCGCCGATACCGAATTCGCTGTGCTCGACCGCATTGCCGTGACCACCGGCCCGGGCAGCTTTACCGGGCTGCGCGTCGGCATCTCGGCGGCGCGCGGCATTGCCCTTGGGGGCGGCAAGCCTGCGGTCGGGCTATCCACGCTCGCCGGCTTCGCCGCACCGCTTATTGCCGAGGACGACAGCAGCCACGTCGTCGCCGCGATCGACGCACGCCACGACCAGGTCTATCTGCAGATTTTCGGCAGAGGCGGACGCACCTTGGTGGCACCGCGCGTGGCGAGCATGCGTGACGCGGTACGTGCTGCCATGACGGGACCAGCACGCGTGATCGGCTCGGCAGCCAGTCTCCTGGCCGCAGCCTGGCCCAAGGGAGGCGACCAGCCGATTCATGTCGAGCAGCGCGGCGCTCCTGACATTGCCTGGATTGCCCGGCTCGGCGCCGCCGCAGACGACGGCTATGGTCCGCCGAAGCCGCTTTATCTGCGGGCTCCCGATGCGCAACCGCAAGACGCCGCGCGCCTGCCGCGTCGATGATTGGCCTGATCCGCCGGCTGTTCTCGCGCGGGGAGACGCTGTTGTCCACGGCTACAGTGCGCGAGGCGGCTGCATTGGCGAGCTTGCATGCAGATGCGTTTCATCGCGGTTGGAGCGAGGCTGAGTTCGAGCAACTGCTGCTCGAACGCAACGTCGTGGCGCATCGTGCAACAAGAGGCGCCGGGCTGGTGGGGTTCATCGTCTCCCGGATCGCAGCCGACGAAGCAGAAATCCTGTCGCTTGCGGTCGCAGTTTCGCAGCGAGGTACCGGCCTGGGAGGGCGGCTGCTCGACCTGCACCTGCGCAGCCTCGCCGGGCGCGGCGCCCGCACGGTTTTTTTGGAGGTCGATCCGCGCAATGAGCCCGCGGGTCGGCTCTACCGCCGCGCTGGCTTTCGTGAGGTCGGACGGCGCGAAGGGTACTACTCAACGGCCGGTGGCTCGGCGGCATTGGTACTGCGCCGGGACTTGGTGTGACAGCGCTGTGGAGCCGTGATATCCGACAAGGCCTGAAACTGGGAGACCGCGTGCGCAGGCGACCGGCGTGCACCTAAGTCTCATCAGGAGGAGCCGCTAAGTCGCATCAGGACGAGCCGCGCGAGCGCCCGAGGATGAAAGACATTGAGGCATTGTGCAGCGCTAAAGGCATGCGCATGACCGAGCAGCGCCGCGTCATTGCGCGGGTGCTGGCCGCCGCCGGCGACCACCCCGACGTGGAGGAGCTCTATCGCCGCTGCGTGGTGGTCGACGACCGGATCTCGATTTCAACGGTCTACCGAACGGTAAAGCTGTTCGAGGACTCAGGCATTATTGAGCGGCATGATTTCCGCAATGGCCGCGCACGTTACGAGCAGATCCCGGAAAGTCACCATGATCACCTGATCAACTTGCGAACCGGAGAGGTGATTGAGTTTCAATCCGAGGATATCGAGCGGTTGCAGAGTGAGATTGCGCGTCGGCTGGGATACCGCCTGGTCGATCATCGGCTCGAGCTCTATGCCGTCCCGCTCGAGGACAAATAGCGAGGGCGCACGCTTGGAGCACCGCGGCGGCGCGTGTGACGATTTCCTTTTTGCTCGCAGAGGCGCTAAGACGACGCCCGCTGCTGCAGCGCCGGAATCGGACAAGGCCATTGGCTTGGAGAAGCAGCAGGGCGAGCAATCCGAGCCGCGTCAGAACATGCACGGACCGCGCAAAGTTCATATCAAGTCTTACGGCTGCCAGATGAACGTCTACGATTCCCATCGTATGGCGGACACGCTCGCGCCTATCGGTTTCATCGAGACGAGCCGCTCCGACGACGCCGATGTCGTCATCCTCAACACCTGCCATATCCGTGAGAAGGCTGCGGACAAAGTTTACTCAGAGCTCGGGCGCGTGCGTGTGCTGAAAGAGACCGCCGCGCGCGAGGGGCGCCGGGTCACCATTGTTGTTGCCGGCTGCGTCGCCCAGGCCCACGGCAAGGAGATTGCCCGGCGCGCTCCCATTGTCGACGTGGTTGTTGGCCCGCAAAGCTATCACCGGCTCCCGGACCTGCTGGCGCGGTGCGAACAGGCCAAGGTCGTCGACACCGAGTTTCCTGCCGAGGACAAGTTCACCCTGCTAGCCCCGCCAAGTCGGGCTGCGACACGAGCCCGTGGCGCCTCCGCTTTCGTCACCGTGCAAGAGGGCTGCGACAAGTTCTGCACGTTCTGCGTCGTGCCTTATACCCGCGGCGCAGAAGCCTCCCGGCCGGTCAGCCATGTCCTGCGCGAGGTGCAAGGGCTTGCCGAAGCCGGAGTGCGCGAGATCACGCTCATCGGGCAGAACGTCAATGGGTATCATGGTGAAGGGCCCGACGGGCGGCCGTGCACCTTGGGCCAGCTCCTCGTACGTATCGCGGCGGTACCGGGCGTCGCGCGCCTGCGCTATACGACGAGTCATCCGTGTGACATGGACGAAAGCTTGCTTGCAGCGCACCGCGATCTCCCAAGCCTGATGCCTTATCTGCACCTGCCGGTGCAGTCGGGCTCAGATCGCATCCTGGCCGCCATGAACCGGCATCATCGCCGCGCCGATTATCTGGAAACTCTCGCCCGCATGCGTGCCGCTTGTGCGGATCTGGCATTTTCCTCTGACTTCATTGTCGGCTTTCCCGGGGAGACCGAAGAGGATTTCGCGCAGACGCTGTCGCTCATTTCCGAGGTCGGTTACGCGAGTGCCTTCTCGTTCAAATATTCAGCGCGTCCAGGAACGCCGGCTGCGCAGATGGCCGCCCAGGTTCCAGAGGATGTCAAGTCCGAGAGACTGCAGCGTCTGCAGCATCTGATAGGTGAGCAGCAGCGGCGTTTCAGCGCGCAATGCCTCGGCCGCACCATGGAGGTGCTGTTCGAAAAGCCCGGCCGCCATCCTGGCCAGATCGTTGGCCGGTCACCATATCTGCAGCCGGTTCAGGTGAAGGCCCCAAGCGAGATGATCGGCGAGGTTGCCCGAGTGACGATCACCGAGATCAGCGCAAACAGTTTGTTCGGCGAGCTCGCGAAACCGGCGCAGCAAGCGCCCGTACGCCGGGAAGGTTGACCCGTTGCGCTCGTCTAAATCGGACAACGCATCGCTGGTGGCCTCGTCAGCTTCTCGCCCCAACAGTACGGCAGATCAGAATGCGCCAGATCAGAATGCGGCCGCCCAGGTCGTGTTGGCGTTCGACGATAATCGACTGGCATCGCTGTTGTTCGGGCAATACGGCCAAAATCTTGCACTCGTGGAACGGCGATTGGGCGTGGTGGCCGATCAACGCGGCAACCACGTGAGCGTGGCGGGGAGCCGGGATGCTGTGGAGCAGGCCCGGCGTGTGCTGGAGGGTCTCTACGACCGTCTCAAGCGTGGCGACGAGCTCGTCTCCGGCGATGTCGAGGGGGCTATTAGGCTCGCTATCGCGCAAGGTTCGCTGTTTGACTATGACCCCGCTGGCGGCCGGCCCAGCTTTGAGGAGATCAACCTCCGCAAACGCCCAGTGCGTGCGCGTACTGCCGCCCAGGATGCCTACATTCGGGCGCTGCGTCGCCATGCTCTTGTGTTCGGGACCGGCCCTGCCGGCACTGGCAAAACCTGGCTCGCCGTCGCCCACGCGGTCCAGCTTTTCGAGCGCAAGGAGGTCGATCGTATCATCCTGTCGCGTCCGGCGGTCGAAGCAGGAGAGCGGCTCGGCTTCCTGCCGGGTGATATGCGCGAGAAGGTCGATCCTTATCTGCGCCCAATTTACGACGCGCTCTATGACCTCATGGAAACGCGTATCGTCGAGCGAGCCTTGCAAACCGGTGAGATCGAGATCGCACCGCTTGCGTTCATGCGCGGGCGCACGCTCTCGAATGCTGTTGTCATTCTTGACGAGGCGCAGAACACGACTTCCATGCAGATGAAGATGTTCCTCACCCGCTTGGGCGAGAACAGCCGCATGATCGTCACCGGCGATCCGAGCCAAGTGGATTTGCCGCCAGGGCAAGTCTCAGGATTGGCGGAGGCGACGCGTCTGCTAGAGGACGTGGAGGGGATTGGCCTCGTCACTTACACAGCGCAGGATGTCATCCGCCACGAGCTTGTCGGGCGCATCGTCGACGCCTATGACAAGGCCGCTGCGTTGAAGGCTTCAGACGCTCGCGGCAACAGGAAATGATGCCTGGCGCTGTTGTTGCGCGGCCGCATGCAATGAGCCGAGCCCCAGGGAACCGGAGCGGGGAGCCGCTAGAGGCACGTCAGCCCCACAAGCGGCGTGCGGACATGCTCCGGATCGGCGTGGTGGTCGCTTCCGCGCGCTGGAAGAGCGCCGGTAACGCCGGCGCGCTGGTACGGCGGGCGATTGCTGCGGCGGCGAAGAGCGTTGCGCACCGGGATGGCGAGGTGGCCGTGGTGCTCACGGATGATGCCGGCATTCGCAAGCTCAACCGTGACTGGCGGCGCAAGGACGTTGCGACCAATGTGCTGGCATTTCCGGCTGGACCTCTCAGTATTGTGCGTGGAGCACCGCGCCTGCTGGGTGATATTGTGATCGCGTACGAAACCACGTTGCGCGAGGCAAGCACCGGCCATATGCCGCTCGACCACCACCTCGCACATCTTGCAGTGCATGGGTTTCTTCATCTGCTGGGCTATGACCACGGCAGCGACGAGGAAGCCGACAGGATGGAGAGCTTGGAACGGACGATCCTTGCAGGTCTCGATGTGCCTGATCCCTACCGCCCGCAGGCGCGCCGGTCGTAGTCCGCCCTTCTGTCATGTCCCCCATTCACCCATCGAACGCGAAAGAGTCCGTGCCAGGTGCCACGCGCAACCTGCCAGTGCCGTTCTCTGTTGCGAGGACGTCTGAGTGGAACGGCGAGGGCTGGTGGGCACGGGCGTTGCGTGCGCTGTTCGGGTGGAAGCCAAGCAGCATCCGCGCCGACCTCAAGGACGTGCTGGATACCGCAGTGGGCGATACGGGCTTTTCGCCGACTGAGCGGCGGATGCTGCGTAATATTCTCGGGCTGCGCGAGCGCCGCGTGGTCGACGTCATGGTGCCGCGCGCCGACATCATCGCCGTGCAACGCGACATCACGCTGGGCGAGCTCATGAAAGTGTTCGCAAGCGCCGGCCATTCTCGCCTCGTCGTCTATGGCGAGACCCTCGACGACGCGATGGGGATGGTGCACATTCGCGATCTCGTCGCCTTCATGTCAGAGCGCGCTGCGGCCAGCGCACGCGCGAATAACCTGCGTGATAGAGCCTTTCCCGCCGGCCTAGATCTCGACGCAGTCGATCTATCCATCCTTCTCTCCGCAACCAAGATCATGCGCGAGATCTTGTTTGCTCCGCCATCCATGCCCGTCCTCGATCTTCTGGCCAAGATGCAAACAACTCGGATTCACCTTGCCTTGGTGGTGGACGAGTATGGCGGCGCCGACGGCGTGGTCTCGATCGAAGACACGGTCGAGCAGATCGTCGGGGAGATCGCCGACGAGCACGATGAGGACACGCCGCCCGATGTGGTGCGTCAGGGCGATGGCTCATTTCTCGTCGATGCTCGCACGAGCCTGGATGACCTTGCCGCTATTCTCGGTGCTGAATTCGAAGTTGGCGAGGCGGCGAATGAGGTCGATACACTCGCCGGCTATGTTGCGAGCCGGATTGGTCGCGTGCCGGTACGCGGGCAGGTCGTGACCGGGCCGGGGCCGTTTGAGCTTGAAATCGTCGATGCGGACCCGCGACGCGTCAAGAAGCTGCGCATCTACCGCGGACTGGATCGAAAGACGGCTGGGAATACGGCTGCGAATGAAGACGCTAGGCGGCTTAGGGCGGCCAGCACCTCGCCAGCTGCGAGCAACTCCGTCACTCCGGCGCAGCCGCCGGCCTCGCCGAACGAATCGGCTAAGCTCTCGCCCGATTCAGGGCCCTCGAAATCTTGCCCGCATCCGTGACCCTTGTCCGCGTCGCTCAGACCGTCGTGCTGGCGTGGGGCTGGCGGCGCGCGCTGATTGCTTTTCTCGCCGGCGCTGTCTCCGCGCTGGCGCTACCGCCTGTTAATCTTTGGCCCATTCCCTTTGCCACTTTCCCGATCCTGGTGTGGCTCGTCGATGGCGCGGCGGCGGGCCGCTCGCGCGGTATGTTTGCTGCCGCAAGCGCGGGCTGGTGGTTCGGGTTCGGGTATTTCCTCGTCGGACTCTACTGGGTGGGTCATGCGTTCCTGGTTGACGCCAAAACCTTCGGCTGGCTTTTGCCTCTGGCCGTCATTGCGTTACCGGCGGGAATGGCCCTGTACACGGCTGTTGGAGTGGCGTTCGCCCGAGTGATCTGGACGCCCGGTGCAATCCGCATTGTGGCCTTGGCGGTCGCGCTCACCGGCACCGAGTGGCTGCGCGGGCATCTGTTCAGCGGTTTCCCATGGAATGCATACGGCTATGCGCTGATCACCCCGGCTTGGCTCGCGCAAGGGGCCGCCCTCGTTGGGGTGTGGGGGCTCACGTTCCTCGCAGTGCTGGTCTATGCGTCACCCGCCATTTTGGCCGACGACAGAGCTGACACGCGCCGCCGGTGGATCGCACCGGCGCTCAGCTCTGCCGTCCTTGCAGCGCTCGCCGTTTACGGTGCCGTTCGGCTGGCGCACACCCCCACGACCTATGTCGACGGGGTGAGGCTGCGGATCATGCAGCCCAATCTGCAGCAAGATGAAAAGTTCAATTACGCGCAGAAGCAACGCGTGATGAGCCGTTATCTCGCACTGTCCGACCGCGCCACTGGGCCGCAATCAACCGGCGTGCGCGATGTGACCCACCTGATCTGGCCGGAATCCGCCTTTCCATTTTTTCTCGCGCGCGAGGCCGATGCGCGGGCGCAGATCGCCGACTTTCTGCCGCCGGGCACGGTGCTGATCACCGGTGCCGTGCGCCCTCCGGTCACCCGCCCTGATGTGCCAGTGACGCGCGCCTACAATTCCATTTACGTCCTCGATCACGAGGGGTCGCTGCGCTCGGTTTACGACAAGGTTCATCTTGTGCCATTCGGCGAATACCTACCGTTCCAGAGCTGGCTCGAGCGGCTCGGGCTCGTTCAGCTGACCAAGGTGCGGGGCGGCTTCATTGCCGGCGAGCGACGGGCCAACCAACACATTCCCGGGGCGCCGAGCTTCCTGCCGTTCGTTTGCTATGAGATTATTTTTCCTGGGGATGCGATGCCCCAGGCAGAGCGCGCCGGATGGCTTTACCAGCACCTGGGCCGCTACGTTGATTGGCCGTTCGTCGCCGGTACAGGCGAGCGGCCTGGTTGGATGCTCAACCTGACCAATGACGGCTGGTTCGGCGCGAGCGCCGGACCCTACCAGCACTTCCAGCAGGCGCGGGTGCGGGCAATCGAGCAGGGGCTGCCGCTGGTTCGGGTGGCGAATACAGGGATCTCTGCAGTGGTCGATCCACTCGGGCGCGTGGTCAACGCATTGCGGCTCGGTGAAGAGGGTGTTCTGGACGGACCGTTGCCACAACCTCTACCTCCTCCTCCCTATGCGCGATTCGGTGACGGGCCGCTCGCCGTGAGCTTGGTGATCGCACTCGCACTCGTTCTGCGGGCGCGCAGGCAATCGCGAAGGTGGCGCAAGCCTGTTGCGCACGAAAAAGCATGAGCCGCGGCGCGAGGGTGAGCAGCAGGGGAAACAGGTGCGACACTTGGTGGCTTCGCCGGACGGCGGAACGCAACGGTGTCGCAGTGCGGACCTCCCGGCAAAACGCTAGCGAGCATTGCATGGGCCTGATGCTACAAAGGCGCAAGATATGGCATGTCCTCTTAGCGTGGCCGTTAACCCGGGCGAACCCGGGTTTGTGAGGAGTACTTGATGGCCGCGAAGAAGGCTCCCAACCCTGTCGACAAGCATGTCGGAGGCCGCGTGCGTCTGCGGCGAATGATGCTCTCCATGAGCCAGGAGAAGCTCGGCGATGCGCTTGGCTTGACCTTCCAGCAAGTACAAAAGTACGAGAAAGGCACCAACCGGATCGGCGCCAGCCGGCTTCAG
The DNA here is from genome assembly GCA_045811525.1 of Xanthobacteraceae bacterium. GTDB lineage: Bacteria > Pseudomonadota > Alphaproteobacteria > Rhizobiales > Xanthobacteraceae > VAZQ01. The sequence continues at coordinate 177,725 of JBJMTV010000016.1, forward strand.
CAAATCTCGCAGATCCTTCAGGTCCCGGTTGCATTCTTTTTCGAGGGAGCGCCATCCGTCCCATTGATTGGGCCGGGTCTGGGTGAGGCCCCGTCCGCTGCCTATATTGCGGACTTTCTCGCGAGCTCCGAGGGCTTGGCGCTGAGCAAGGCTTTCATGCGCATCAAAGAGCAGAAGCTCAGACGGTGCATCGTCGATTTGGTCGAGCAGATCGCCGAAGAAGGCCGCGAGCCCTGACGGACCAGCGCCACGGTGACTTTTGCGTCGTCTCGCTTTCGTCCCACTTCTTGCCCACACCTTGACCACACGTTCGGTCGCTGCAAGAAACACGTGCAGGCTGACTGTGGCTGTGCTTCAGAAGCCCGCACGAGCTCGCGCAAGAATGATGCGGACTTTTGAACCGCCACACGAGCTTCGGACGGACGACTAAGGCGACATGATCCGGCAAGGAGTTATCGGTGGCACACCCGAATTATCTTTTCACGAGCGAGTCGGTTTCAGAAGGGCATCCCGACAAGGTCTGTGACCAGATCTCCGATGCCGTCCTCGACGCGTTCCTGGAAAATGATCTGAAGCTCGGGATTGCCGATGACAGCCTGGTGAATACCCGGCTCGGCTGCGAGACACTCTGCACCACGAACAAAATCGTCATCGCCGGCGAGGGTCGTGGACAAGCACCGCTATTCGCCAAATACGGCGGGCAGGCCGTCATCAATCGTGAGCTGATCGTGAGCATCGCGCGCGATGTGGTGCGCGAGATTGGCTACGACCAGGGTGGCTTCTCCTTTCATGGGGCGGACATCGAGGTCCTCCTGCATGGTCAATCACCGGACATCGCCATGGGCGTGGATGCCAAGAAGAAGAGGGGTGAGGAGCAGGAGGGCGCAGGCGACCAGGGCATGATGTTCGGGTTCGCCTGCACCGAGAGCGAGGTCTACGAGAAGGGCTCGTTCATGCCGGCGCCCATTTACTTCGCGCATAAGGTTCTCAAAGTACTGGCGGAGCAGCGCCGCTCCGGCAAGCTCTTCGATCTTCAGCCCGACGCGAAGAGCCAAGTCACGGTGCGCTATGTCGACGGCAAGCCGGTCGGCTGCACCAAGGTCGTTGTTTCGACCCAGCACAACGCGCAAACACGCAACGGCAAGAAATACAATCCCGGCATGGTGCGAGACCTCATCGGCGATGCGGTGGAGTCCGCCCTGCCGGAGGGCTGGATGCCAAAAAAAGCTTCCGACTTCCTCGTGAACCCGACCGGTAACTTCGTCGTGGGGGGGCCCGACGGGGACTGCGGGCTGACCGGCCGCAAGATCATCGTCGACACCTATGGGGGCTATGCCCCTCACGGCGGCGGCGCCTTCTCCGGCAAGGACCCCACCAAAGTTGATCGCTCCGCCGCCTATGCCGCGCGTTATCTCGCCAAGAACGTCGTGGCGTCAGGCGTTGCGGAACGCTGCACCATCCAGATCGCCTACGCGATTGGCGTCGCCGACCCCATGTCGGTTCTGGTCGACACCCATGGGACCGGCAACGTAGATGAGAAGAAGCTCGAGCGCGTGTTGCCGGAGATCTTCCGCCTCACCCCCACCAACATACGCCGGACGCTCAAGCTCAGCCGTCCGATCTACCGGCGCACCGCTGCGTACGGACATTTCGGCCGGGCGCCCGACAAGGATGGCGGCTTCTCGTGGGAGAAGACCGACCTGGTCAAGGAGATCAGAAGCGCTGCCGGGTAAGCTCTATCGACCCGCAAAGGCCGCAAGGCCAACATGGCGGCCCTGAGGCCGCCATGTCCATTTTCGAGCACAACAGCCGGCGCAGCGGCGCATTTTTCGGGCGACGCAAGGGGCATCCGCTGCGGCCGCATCAGGCGGCCCTGCTGCACAGCCTGTTGCCTGGGCTCGCGCTGGATCTCGCCTCACCTTCGCCGGGGAACCTTGGCGAGCTGTTTCCGCAGGCTGTTGAGCAGGTCGTGCTTGAGATCGGCTTTGGCGGCGGCGAGCACATGATTGCCCAGGCACTGCAGCAGCCGCGGATCGGGTTCATTGGAGTCGAGCCGTTCGTCAACGGCATGGCCAAGGCACTCGCCGCGATCGAGGAAGCAAAGCTGACCAATATTCGGCTGCATGCCGGCGATGCCACCGTGCTTCTGGCTTGGCTCCCGACCGCATCGCTGCAGCGCGTAGATCTGCTCTACCCCGACCCTTGGCCCAAGCGGCGCCATTGGAAGCGCCGTTTCATTCAGGACCATACCGTCGCTGCCTTTGCCCGCATTCTTGCCGCCGGCGGCGAGTTCCGCTTCGCCACGGACATGCCTGATTACGCCGCCTGGACGCTCGTCCGCATGCTGCGATCACCCGCTTTCACCTGGAGCGCTGAGCGCGCCGAGGACTGGCGCCGGCCCTGGGCAGGCTTTGCCGAAACCCGCTACGAGGCCAAAGCGAAACGCGCGGGCCGCGCCCCCTGCTACCTGACGTTTTGCCGCGAAGGCGGCGCTCCAGGCGAGCCCTCCCATGTTCAGGCGGATCGTGCCTGACCGATGGGCCGGGCTTGCCAGAACCGGGTTACCCGCTGCGCGGTTTTTGCGGACAATCCCTCGAAGTTGCTGTAAGCGGCGTCCAAACCGTGGCTCGATATACGCTCCACGCCTGGCCGCGTCATGAGGATTGCCTTCACAGTTGGCCAGGCCCATCCGGCGGACTTGCCGAGAATGAGCACCGGATCGGCGCGGTCGCCGGCCAGCAAGCGCTCCACCACCTCGATCGGGACCGAGCAGACGAGTGCAAGCGCGATGACAAGGTTGTCATGGGCTCGCTGTCTGGCGAACTCGGCTATCGCAGTCTCGTCGAGCTTGCCGCTCCGATGCAGCGCCTGGACAACTGCTTGTGCGGCCGAATAGGCGCGCGGGGACGGAGCTGCGCTGATCTCGTTCGGCGCCTCGGCCAGCACACGCCTGATCTCAGCTTGCGTCTCGGGCCGAGCTTCGGCGAGCAGCCGCTGGCGCACCACCTCGGTGGTCCGCAGCACGAGCTGGCGCAAAAGGGGCGCCGGGATATCAGGGCGCAATCCGATTGCCTTGGCCAAGGTCGTGTCTTGCTGAGCGCGCTCCAGCAGGCAAGATAAGCTGTCGTGCGAGAGCCGCGCCGCCCGGTTTTGTGCAACCCTGCGGGCCACCTCACGATCGCCTCGGCCCACCAGAACCGCAGTGAGGCGCTCGGCGATGCTCGCCCGCCCAGAGATGGCGAGCAGGTGGCCCTGGCTCTTGGACTGCGCAATGTCGAGGAGATCAGTCTCGCTGAGGCGGGTCGAGTGCTCCAACAACATGCCGGCCACGCCAATATCATTATCGTGCGCGAGGTAGCGCACCACCTCACGCGGTGCATTGCTGACTCTTGCCAAACGTCGCGCGAGATCAACGCGCGCCTTGGTCTCGATCTCACTGACGAGGCGGACCAACACGGCGTCGAAGAGCTGGACGTGATCTTCCTTGAAACGACTTGCGCCAGCAAGAAAGAGGTCCGTGATGCGCTCTAGCGTGGCGGCGCGCCGCTGTGGCGAGCCATTCCGGAGCACGTGCTCCAGCTCCGGAAAATCTAACGCAGCAAGCGACATGGTCCGCTACAAGGGTACGCGCATGCACGGCCGCCTGCGCCCGAGCGGGCGCGACGCCGCGGCACAACTGAACGCCAGTAAACGTCGGATGTCTGAAGGAAGGGTTTAGTGTCCGGGACCATGCAAGCGTCTGACGAGCGCTGGCGAGCACTGCCGAGGCCCGGACGGGCGGTCTCCACCCGCTGGCTAACGGCCCCAGGTAGCGCGGCAGTATGGCTGGCCGGCGTTGCAATCCACAAGCGAGAGCGCTATATCTGACTGGTCCGTATATCGGACATCTCATAACGATCGGCTGATTGTCCGATCGGCTCTTGAGAGTGGGTTCCCCGGGGACCCGCTCTTTTTTGTTACCCAAGACAGGCCCGCGCGCAAGCGCCAGCCGGACTTGGCCGAGATGCAGCAAGCTGCCAGAGCGATGCCGAGCGACATGGTTCAGGACGATTGTGAGCCCCGCCTGATTGGAGAAACGGGGGTAGCTGCGCGTGTGGCGGCCGTGGCCGAGCCGGTTCTGGTCGGCATGGGTTATCGCCTGGTGCGCGTGCGGGTGTCCGGCCTGGACGGCTGCACCGTGCAGGTCATGGCCGAGCGGCCTGACGGAACAATGACTGTGGAGGGTTGCGAGGCGGTATCGCGTGCGCTCTCGCCGGTGCTCGACGTGGCCGACCCAATCGATCGCGCCTATCGCCTCGAAGTCTCCTCACCCGGCATGGATCGGCCACTGGTGCGTCGCTCGGATTTCGAGCGATTCGCCGGACACGAGGTGAAGGTTGAGCTGACCATGGCGCTCGCGGGGCGCCGCCGCTTTCGCGGCATGCTATTGGGCGTTGACGGCGTCGCAGCTCGAATTCGGCGCTCCGATGCCTCGGATGACGAGCCCAACGAAGCGCTGCTGCCGATCGAGGATATGGCGGAAGCCAAGCTTGTGCTGACCGATGCTTTGATCGCGGACTCATTGCGACGCGGCAAGGAAACCAAGCGACAGACCGACGACATGCAAGGACAAAACGGAGGCGTGACGGCCTCATCCGGTCGCCACCCTGGTCTGATGCAGAAAACGAAGGAGATCAACTGATGGCTGTCAGTGCCAACCGGCTCGAGCTGTTGCAAATCGCCGACGCCGTCGCACGCGAGAAGGTGATCGACCGGGGCATTGTGATTGCCGCGATGGAGGATGCGATTCAGAAGGCCGCCCGATCGCGCTACGGCAGCGAGACCGAGGTGCGCGCCGAGATCAATCCGAAGACCGGCGAGATGAAGCTTTCGCGCCTGTTGCTGGTCGCGGATCAGGTGGAAAACGACGCCACGCAGATTGCGCTCGACGAGGCCAAGAAGCGCAACCCTGCTGCCCAGGTCGGCGACTACATTGCCGAGGCGCTGCCGCCGCTCGAATATGGCCGCATCGCTGCGCAATCGGCGAAGCAGGTCATCGTGCAAAAAGTGCGAGAGGCCGAGCGCGACCGCCAGTATCAGGAGTTCAAGGACCGCATCGGTGATATCGTCAACGGCATCGTCAAGAGGGTCGAATACGGCAACGTGGTGGTCGACCTCGGCCGTGGCGAGGCGATCGTGCGGCGCGACGAAATGCTGCCGCGCGAGACCTTCCGCAACGGCGACCGGATTCGTGCATTCATCTATGATGTACGGCGGGAGCCGCGCGGACCTCAGATCTTTTTGTCACGCACGCATCCGCAATTCATGGCGAAGCTGTTCGCGCAGGAGGTGCCGGAAATCTACGACGGCATTGTCGAGGTGAAGGCGGTAGCGCGTGACCCGGGCTCGCGCGCCAAGATTGCCGTGATCTCTCGCGATTCATCCGTCGATCCGGTGGGCGCCTGCGTCGGCATGCGCGGCTCGCGCGTGCAGGCCGTGGTGAACGAGCTTCAGGGCGAGAAGATCGACATCATTCCATGGACGGCCGATCCGGCGAACTTCGTGGTGAATGCACTTGCCCCCGCCGAGGTCGCCAAGGTTGTGCTCGACGAGGATCGTCAGCGCATGGAGGTGGTCGTACCCGACCAACAGCTGTCGCTCGCGATCGGCCGGCGTGGCCAGAACGTGCGGCTCGCCTCGCAGCTCACGGGCTGGGATATCGACATCGTCACCGAGCAGGAGGAGTCGGAGCATCGGCAAGCGGAGTTCGAGAACCGGACCAAGCTGTTCATTGACTCGCTCAACGTCGACGAGATGGTTGGCCAACTGCTTGCGTCCGAAGGCTTCAACTCGGTAGAGGAGCTCTCGCTCGTTGACGAACGGGAGATCGCCGGCATCGAAGGTTTCGATGAGGACACCGCACGTGAGCTGCAGGCGCGGGCGCGCGACTTTCTTGCGCGCCATGAAGAGGAGCTCGACACGAGGCGGCGTGAGCTCGGCGTCGATGAAGCCCTAAAGGAGCTTCCCGGCGTCACCACCGCCATGCTGGTGAAGCTCGGCGAGAACGATATCAAGACAGTCGAGGATCTCGCCGGCTGCGCGACCGACGACCTGTTCGGCTGGAGCGAGCGCAAGGACGGCGAGACCACACAGCACGCCGGCATTCTCGATGATTTCGGTCTCGCACGCGACGAGACCGAGGCCCTCATTATGCAGGCTCGCGTGAAGGCGGGCTGGATCAAGGAGGAGGATCTCAATCCACCGCCGGAGGAAGCATCTGCCGAGCTTACGACGGCTCCTGCGTAGGGACGGCAGGACCCATGCTGGCGCAAACGACGGACGACGCTCTGGATGCCGGCCCGCGCAAGAACGCGCCGGGATCGGAGCGACTTTGCGCCGCTACGGGTCAGGTCAAACCGATCGCGGAGATGATCCGCTTCGTCTTGGATCCGAAGGGTGCGGTCGTGCCTGATCTCAAGCACCGGCTGCCCGGCCGCGGCATATGGGTCACGGCAACCCGGGAGGCGCTCGGGACGGCGGTGGCACGCAGAGCCTTCGCGCGTGGCATGAAGCGGGACGTAGCGGTGACGGCGGACATCGTCGGCGTCACGGATGAATTGCTGGAGCGCAGCGCGCTCGACGCGCTGGCCATCGCCCAGAAAGCGGGGTTGGTCGCGACCGGCTTCTCCAAAGTCGAACGGGCGCTCGCCGGCGAGCCAGTCGTGGCGCTGATCCATGCCGCCGAGGCGGCACCCGACGGCGTCAGCAAGCTTTCCGGCGCGCTCCAGCGCCGTACCGACGTGGCGCCGACCCTCGTAGTCAAGTGCTTCTCCTCGACGCAATTGGATTTGGCATTGGGTCGATCAAATGTGGTACATGCAGCCCTGAATGCCGGGCCTGCGAGCGACACGTTCCTGGCGCGCACGGCGCGCCTTGACCGTTTCCGGACCGGCTCCGATGGGAAGCGGGACACCGCCCGCGGCATGGAGCACGTTGAGGGCTATGACGGTGCGTGCGCGGCGCGCTCACACAATGACGGCGGTAATTCCGAAGATCGGTAGATTGGATTGGGACTTGAATGTCTGAAACGACCGAAAAAAGCGGCGAAAAGACCCTGAGCGTCGCCTCCACCAAGACCTTAAGCCTGAAAGGGCGAGGCGTGGAGCAGGGTGTCGTGCGCCAAAGCTTCAGCCACGGGCGCACGAAGGCTGTGGTTGTGGAGAAAGTGAAGAGCCGAGTCGCCGGTCGCCCAAAGGCCGAGGCTGCGGCTCCTGTGCCGGGCATCAAGCGACCAGCTCCTGCAGTAAAAGTTGCGGCTCCTCCTCCGGCTGCGACCGCGGCAACCGCCCCAACCCCCATGACGCCGAAGCCTGTGGGCGGGCTCGTTTTGCCGAGCCTCACAGAAGCCGAGCAGAAGGCGCGTATTCACGCCCTGAACGACGCGCGCCTGCGCGAGGCCGAGCAACGCAAGATCAGAGAAGAAGAGGAATTCTTCCGCAAATCCCGTGAAGAAGTCGAGCGTGTGGAACGGGAGGAAGCGGAGCGGCGAAGGATCGACGAGGAGAAGCGCCGCAAGCACGACCTCGAGGCGAAGGTCAAAGCGGAACAGGAGGCCAAGAAGCGGTTTGGCGACGACACGGCTGCCGCTCCCGCCCGCCCCGGCGTCACAGCGGCCCGCCCGGTGTTGGAGCCGGACGAGGAAGAGGCGCCGCGGGTGCGACGAGGACCCGGCGCGGCGCGGCCGGTACCCGCACCCAAAACGCCGCGCGTCGGCATCCAGAAGAACCGCGGCCGCCTGACCCTGGTCACCGCGCTGAGCGCCGACGAGGAGCGCGAGCGTTCGGTAGCCGCCTTTCGCCGCCGCGTTCAGAGGCTCAAGGGGCATAGCTCGGACGGGCCGAAGGAGAAGCTCGTGCGCGAGGTCACGATTCCTGAATCCATCACCGTCCAGGAGCTCGCCAACCGCATGGCAGAGCGATCAGTGGACGTGATCAAGCTGCTCATGAAGCAGGGCAACATGGCGCAGATCAACGACGTGATCGACGCCGATACGGCGCAGCTGCTCGCGGAGGAACTGGGACATAGCGTCAAGCGCGTGGCAGAATCCGACGTCGAGGAAGGGTTGTTCGACGCCGCCGATGACGCAGGGGCGCTCGAGCCCCGCCCGGCCGTGGTCACGGTCATGGGCCATGTCGATCATGGCAAGACGTCACTGCTGGACGCCATTCGCTCCACTGAGGTCGCCGCCGGTGAAGCCGGGGGCATCACCCAGCACATCGGCGCCTACCAGGTCACCGCCCCTTCTGGCGCCAAGATCACCTTTATTGATACGCCCGGCCACGCCGCTTTTACAGCGATGCGTGCGCGCGGAGCCAAGGTGACCGTTATCGTCGTGCTGGTCGTCGCTGCAGATGATGGCGTGATGCCGCAGACGATCGAAGCGATAAATCACGCGAAGGCCGCCAAGGTTCCGATGATCGTCGCGATCAACAAGATTGATCGTCCGGATGCCAAGCCAGAACGCGTGCGCACCGAGTTGCTGCAACACGAAATTCAGGTCGAGACTCTCGGCGGCGAGGTGCTCGACGTCGAAGTGTCGGCGACCAAGAAAACCAACATCGACCGGCTCTTGGAGACGATCGGATTGCAGTCTGAGATCCTCGATCTCAAGGCCGATCCTGCGCGGCCCGCCGAAGGCACGGTCATTGAGGCCATGCTCGACCGCGGCCGCGGTCCGGTAGCCACCGTCCTGGTGCAGCGCGGCACGCTGCACACCGGCGATATCGTCGTTGCTGGAGCGGAATGGGGCCGGGTCCGCGCACTGGTCTCCGACACGGGTGCGGCCGTCGTTTCGGCCGGGCCCTCGACCCCGGTCGAGGTGCTCGGCTTCGCCGGCACGCCGGAGGCGGGCGACCGTCTCGCCGTGGTCGACAACGACGCGCGCGCGCGCGAGGTGACCGCCTATCGCGCGCGACAGCGACGCGACAAAGTGGCGGCGCGCGCAAGCGGCATGCGCGGCTCGCTCGAGCAGATGATGAGCCAGCTCAAGACCTCCGGGCGCAAGGAGTTTCCGCTGGTGATCAAGGCGGATGTGCAAGGCTCGCTCGAGGCCATTGTCGGCGCGCTCGACAATCTCGGGACCGACGAGGTGGCGGCACGTATCCTGCACGCCAGCGTTGGCGCGATTACCGAGTCCGACGTGACGCTCGCCTCGGCGGCCGGAGCAGCCATTATCGGTTTCAATATCCGCGCTCACAAAGAGGCGCGGCACGCAGCCGAGCAGGCCGGCATCGAGATCCGCTACTACAACATCATCTACGACCTCGTGGATGATGTGAAGAAGGCGATGTCCGGATTGCTGCCGCCAAGCATTCGTGAGACTACGCTGGGCAGCGCTACGGTCTTGGAGATCTTCAAAGTCTCCAAGGTGGGCACGGTGGCGGGGTGCCGCGTGACCGACGGTAGCGTCGAGCGCGGAGCCAATGTGCGTCTCATCCGTGACAACGTGGTGGTGCACGAAGGCAAGCTCTCGCAGCTCAAACGCTTCAAGGATGACGCGCGCGAGGTGGTTGCCGGTCAGGAATGCGGCATGGCCTTCGAAAACTATCAGGACATGAAGGTCGGTGACGTGATCGAGTGCTATCGCGTAGAAACCGTGCAGCGCACATTGTAACGCGGCAGCTGCGGGCCCAAGGCCATTCACGCGATTAGCGCTTTGCAAGCACATGTATGCCCCGTCGGGACGGAGGCACGACATGGCCATTCGGGAGCAGCATGGCTCGCCGCCATCATGACCGCGACTCTGCCGCCGGCGCGCTGCCGTCGCAGCGCCAGCTGCGCGTAGGAGAGCTGGTGCGTCATGCGCTCGCAGACTTGCTCGCGCGCGGCGAGGTGCACGACCCCGTTATGGAGACACATCTGATCAGCGTGCCGGAGGTGCGCATGAGCGCGGACTTGCGGCTCGCCACCATCTACGTCATGCCGCTTGGTGGCCGCGACGGCAACGAGGTGATGACTGCGCTCGAACGCAACCAGCGCTACTTGCGCGGCGAGATCGCACGCCGGATCAATTTGAAATTCGCCCCGGATATCCGCTTTCGCATAGACGAGCGCTTCGATGAGGCGGATCGCATTGAGAAACTGTTGCGATCACCCCAGGTTCAACGCGACCTGGGCGAGAAGAGCGGCGGTGAGAATTGAGTGAGGGGAGCCCGCTCGCCGCTTCCGAGCAGAGAGCAAAGCAGCCCCGGCGCGAAAAGCGCGACGTGGACGGCTGGCTGGTGCTGGACAAACCGGTTGGGATGACGTCGACACATGCCGTCAGCCTGGTGAAGCGCGCCTACCAGGCGAAGCGGGCTGGCCATGCGGGAACACTCGATCCGCTCGCCTCGGGCCTCCTGCCGATTGCGCTTGGCGAGGCCACGAAAACAGTGCCGTTCGTCATGGACGGACGAAAGCTTTATCGCTTTACCGTGCGTTGGGGCGAGGAGCGCGACACGGATGATGCGGAAGGACGCGTGATCGCGACCACAGCGGAACGCGCTAGCGCCGAGGCGATACGAGCAGTGTTGCCCCGTTTTACCGGTGTCATCGAGCAGGTGCCGCCCCGCTTTTCGGCGATCAAGGTGCAGGGCGAACGCGCCTACGATCTTGCGCGCGACGGCGAGGTCGTCGAGCTCGCAGCACGGCCCATCGCCATTCATCGCCTTGAGCTGACGGAGGTCACCGACAGCGACCACGCGGTGTTCACTGCCGAGTGTGGGAAGGGGGCCTATGTCCGTGCACTGGCGCGCGACATGGGGCGAGCGCTGGGATCGCTCGGGCACGTGACGGTGCTGCGTCGCACCGCGGTGGGGCCCTTCACCGAGCAAGCCGCAACCAGTCTGGCGGTACTTGACCTGGCTCAGGAGAACGCAAAGCCAGCCCCGCTGTTGCCGGTGGAAGCCGGGCTTGCGGCGGTGCCGGCGCTGCGCGTGAGCATGGCCGATGCGAGCCGCCTCGCGCGCGGCCAATCCGTGCTGCTGCGCGGGCGCGACGCGCCCGTCCTGGAGGGTTGGGTGTCGGTGTTCGCGCAGGGCACACTCGTTGGCCTCGCGGAGGTCGAACACGGTGAGTTGCGGCCGCGGCGCATTTTCAATTTGGCGCGCTCGAAAAGCACGGTTTCGTGACTGGGATAACTTCTCCCAGAATGGGGTCCGTGAGCCCTCGGTCACGCAATTTGCACTGGCCTATTCGCGTGATTTCCTTTATTGCCCGCCGTTACGCGGTGTAACACCGTGAGTTTACTATCGGTGACCCTGCTGGACGACATCCCGGCTCGGCCGCCGACCCACACCCCCAGCAGAAAAGGACACCCGATGTCGATCACGCCCGGCCGCAAGGCCGAAGTCATCAAAACCTATGGCACCAAGACCGGGGACACCGGTTCGCCCGAGGTGCAGGTGGCGATCCTGTCGGAGCGCATTACGAGCCTCACCGAGCACTTCAAGACCCACGTCAAGGACAATCATTCCCGGCGCGGTCTCCTCAAGCTCGTGTCCCAGCGTCGCCAGCTTCTTGATTACCTCGCCCGCATCGATCAGGCTCGTTACAAGTCGCTGATCGAACGGTTGGGTATTCGCCGTTGAGAAATGCCGCGCGCACTGTTCGCGCGCTTTGAAGGCGGATGAAAGCTCATCCGTCACGTGTGCGGCAGCGAGGCCGCTGCCGCTCGAAAACAGGGCCGAGATGGCCCGTCGTCTAAAGGAAGGCTCGAGGGCCATGGCAGGATCGCCAGACGTTGATGCAACAAGGCGTTAAACGCGCTGCATCAGCCTCTCGCCGTCTTGCTCATGGCTTTCGGCCCCTTCACGAAACCATGAGAGACCATTGCAATGTTTGATATCCACCATGTTGAGCTCGACTGGGGAGGGCGCAAGCTCGTCCTCGAAACCGGCAAGATTGCACGCCAAGCTGACGGCGCCGTTGTCGCCACATACGGCGAGTCGAAAGTCCTGGCGACTGTGGTTGCTGCCAAAGAGCCGCGAGAAGGCGTGGATTTCCTCCCGCTGACAGTCGATTACCAGGAAAAATTCTATGCCGCGGGACGGATTCCCGGCGGCTATTTCAAGCGCGAAGGGCGGCCGACGGAAAAGGAGACGTTGGTTTCACGCCTGATCGACAGGCCGGTTCGGCCGCTGTTCGCCGAAGGCTGGCGCTGCGAGACGCAGGTGATCGTCACCACGCTCTCGCACGATCTCGAGAACGATCCCGACATCGTGGCGATGATCGCGGCATCGGCTGCACTCACGTTATCGGGTGCCCCGTTCATGGGCCCGATCGGTGCCGCGCGCGTCGGCTTCATCAACAATGAATACGTGCTCAATCCTCAGCTCGACGAGATGACGGAGAGTCAGCTCGATCTCGTCGTCGCCGGGACCCAGGACGCCGTGCTGATGGTTGAATCGGAGGCCAAGGAGCTGACCGAGGAGGTCATGCTTGGCGCCGTGATGTTCGGCCATCGTCACTTCCAGCCGGTGATTGACGCCATCATCAAGCTCGCCGAGACCGCAGCCAAAGAGCCGCGCGACCACAGCGTTGCCGACAACGCCGCGCTGGAAAAAGAGATGCTCGGGCTCATCGAGCAGGACCTGCGCGCGGCTTACGCCATTGCGCAAAAGGCCGAGCGTCATAAGGCGATTGATGCGGTCAAGTCCAAGGCACTGGCGCATTTCTGTCCTGAAGGCGTGGAGAGCACCCGCCACCCGAAACAACAGGTCGCCAACGTCTTCAAGGAGCTGGAAGCCAAGATCGTTCGCTGGAACATTCTCGACACCGGCCAGCGCATCGATGGTCGCGACGTGAAGACGGTGCGACCGATCGTGTCGGAGGTAGGCGTGCTGCCGCGCGCTCACGGGTCGGCTTTGTTCACCCGCGGCGAGACACAGGCGCTCGTTGTCGCCACGCTCGGGACCGGCGAGGACGAGCAATGGATCGACGCCCTGCACGGTACGTACAAGGAGACCTTCCTGCTGCATTACAATTTCCCGCCCTTCTCGGTGGGCGAGACCGGACGCATGGGCGGCCCGCGGCGGCGTGAGATCGGCCATGGCAAGCTTGCCTGGCGTGCCATTCACCCTGTGCTGCCCGCACATCACGAATTCCCGTACACGCTGCGCGTGGTCTCGGAGATCACGGAGTCGAATGGCTCCTCCTCGATGGCCACGGTGTGTGGGTCATCGCTGGCGTTGATGGATGCCGGAGTGCCAATCACCCGACCCACTGCCGGCATTGCCATGGGTCTCATCCTCGAGGACAAGCGCTACGCGGTGCTCTCCGATATCCTTGGAGACGAGGACCATCTCGGCGACATGGACTTCAAGGTTGCCGGCACAGAGCGTGGCGTCACCTCGTTGCAGATGGACATCAAGATCGCCGGCATCACTGAGGAGATCATGCATGTCGCGCTCAACCAGGCGAAGGATGGGCGTCTGCATATCCTCAACGAGATGGCCAAGGCACTGGTGCAGCATCGCGCTCAGCTCGGCGAGCACGCACCACGCATCGAGGTCTTCAATATCCCGGTCGACAAAATCCGTGAGGTGATCGGCTCCGGAGGCAAGGTAATCCGCGAGATCGTCGAGAAGACCGGTGCGAAGATTGATATCGGCGACGACGGCACGGTCAAGGTGGCCTCCGCCAACGGCGACGCGATGAAGGCAGCCATCAACTGGATCAAGTCCATCGCTTCGGATCCGGAGATCAACCAGATCTACGAAGGCACCGTTGTGAAGGTGATGGACTTCGGCGCCTTCGTGAACTTCTTCGGCTCGAAGGACGGGCTGGTGCACATCAGCCAGCTGGCGCAACGCCGCGTTCAGAAAGTCACGGACGTCGTCAAGGAAGGCGACAAGGTGAAAGTCAAGCTGCTTGGGTTCGACGAGCGCGGCAAGGTGCGCTTGTCGATGAAGGTCGTCGACCAGGAAACCGGCGAGGACCTCGAGGCCAAGCAGAAGGCGGAAGCTGAGCAGCAGCGCGGGGCGGGGCAGCCGCGCGAGGCCGCCGCCGGCGCCGAGTAGGAGCTACCGAGTAGGACCGGACGGGCGCGTCTGCCCGGGCTCAGTCTCGGCAAAGCACCCCCGGCGAAGGGGGTTGCGCGCTTGGCGTGTTCAAGGGCCTGGAAAAAGCGAGAGGTGACCGCGCGGCGGCGGCGTGCATCACCTTAATAGCGTACGGCCTTGAGCCAATTTACTGCGCCGCATCCTCGGTCGCGTCCGGGTGTCCGTGCTCGGGCTCGTCGGCATCCTTGAGCGCGGAGGGATGCGGCATGGTGATGATGTTGTAGCCGGAGTCGACGAAATGGATGTCTCCGGTCACGCCGGTTGACAGGTCTGACAGCAGGTAGAGCGCGGCGCCGCCGATCTCGTCCAGCGTGACGCCGCGGCGCAAGGGCGAATGGCGTTGCTGGAATGCAAACATCTGCCGGGCATGGCCGATGCCGGCACCTGCAAGCGTGCGGATTGGCCCGGCGGAAATGGCATTGACACGGATGGCGGCGGGCCCGAAATCGACGGCAAGATAGCGCACAGAAGCTTCCAACGCCGCTTTAGCCACGCCCATGACGTTGTAGTTGGGCATCGCGCGCTGCCCACCATTGTAGGTGAGGGTCAACATCGCGCCGCCACCGGGCATCAACGACGCAGCGCGCTTGGCCACCTCGGTGAAGGAGAAGCAGGAGATGATCATGGTGCGCACGAAATTCTCGCGCGTCGTGTTGGCGTAGCGCCCTTTGAGCTCGTTCTTATCCGAGAACGCAATTGCATGAACCAGGAAGTCGAGTGAGCCCCAGTTTTCGGCGAGGGTGTCAAACAACGTGTCCACAGACGCGACCTGCTCGACATCGCAGGGCAGCACCAGCGTGGCGCCAACCGACTCCGCCAGCGGCTTGACGCGCCGCCCCAACGCCTCCCCTTGATAGGTAAACGCTAGACTTGCACCCTGGCCCGCGAGCATGCGGGCAATGCCCCAGGCGATCGAGTGGTCATTGGCGACGCCCATGATCAGCCCGCGCTTGCCGTGCATCAGCTGATTCATGCCGCCTCTGCTGCTCGCCGCCCCACATCGTCGAGGCGGGCGACACGTTGATTAGCGCGTCTCACACATCCAAGCGCTTGAGCACGATTGACGCGTTGGTTCCGCCGAAGCCGAATGAGTTCGATAGGACACAGCCGATCTTTGCGTTGTCCTGCCGCGTGCGAACGATGGGCATGCCGGCGCAGGCTGGGTCGAGCTCGTCGATGTTGGCGCTTTCGCAGATGAACCCATTGTTCATCATCAGTATCGAGTAGATCGCTTCCTGCGCGCCGGCGGCACCCAGCGAATGGCCGGTGAGCGACTTGGTCGCGGCAATTGGCGGGCATCTGTCGCCGAAGACCTCCCGGATCGCCTCGATCTCCTTCAGGTCGCCGATCGGCGTGGAGGTCGCGTGCGGATTGATATAGTCGACCTCCACCTTGACGGGTTTCAGTGCCATCCGCATGCAGCGCACGGCGCCCTCGCCCGAGGGTGCCACCATGTCGAAACCATCCGACGTGGCGCCGTAACCCGCGAGCTCCGCGTAAATGCGGGCGCCGCGCGCCTTGGCGTGGTCGAGCTCTTCGAGCACCAGCACGCCGGCGCCGCCGGCGATGACGAAGCCGTCGCGCGCCGCGTCATAGGCGCGGGAGGCCTTTTGCGGCGTCTGATTGTAACCGGATGACATGGCTCCCATGGCGTCGAACAGGACCGACAGCGTCCAGTCGAGCTCTTCGCAGCCTCCGGCAAAAATCACGTCCTGCTTTCCCGCCTGGATCACTTCCATCGCATTGCCTATGCAATGATTTGACGTGGCACAGGCCGAGGAGATCGAGTAGTTCACGCCCTTGATCTTGAACCAAGTAGCAAGTGTCGCCGATGCCGTCGACGACATCGCCTTGGGTACCGCAAAGGGTCCGACCCGTTTGGGGCCCTTGTTGCGGGCGGTATCGGCAGCCTCCACCAGGGCCCGCGTCGAAGGCCCGCCCGAGCCCATGATGATTCCGGTCATCTCATTTGAGATATCGCCCGCCTCGAGGCCCGCATCCCGGATCGCCTGCTCCATTGCAATATGGTTCCAGGCAGTCCCTCCCCCAAGAAAGCGCATGGCGCGACGGTCGATGACCTCGTCGGCTTGCAGATTGGGCGCACCGTGAACTTGGCAGCGAAACCCAAGCTCGGCATATTTCTCGGCGCGTGAAATGCCGGATTTCGAGTCATGCAGGCTCGCCAGCACCTGCTGCGTATTGTTACCGATGGATGAGACAATACCCATCCCGGTGACGACGACCCGCCTCATGCATGCCTCGCGCGTATTTTGCCCCGCACCGGGATCCCGACCGCGGCGAGCGGCGTGCCGCCGCCGTCAACTGCCGTTGGGCTGCATCTCCGGGTCGCGGAACAGCCCGACCTTGAGGTCCATGGCCCGGTAAATGATGGACCCGTCAGCCGAAAGCCAGCCGTCGGCGACCCCGAGCACGAGCTTGCTGCGCATGACCCGTTTGATGTCGATTCCGTAGATGACCTTCTTCACGGTCGGCAACACCTGACCCGAGAACTTCAGCTCGCCGAGACCGAGCGCACGGCCCCTCCCTGGAGCGCCCAGCCATCCCAGAAAAAAGCCAAGCAGCTGCCATAGCGCATCGAGCCCGAGACATCCGGGCATCACTGGATCGCCTTTGAAATGACAGGGAAAAAACCAAAGGTCGGGCTTGAGCTCGAGCACGGCGCGCACCAGTCCCTTCCCGTATTCCCCCCCAGCTTCGGCAATGTCGGAGATGCGGTCGAACATCAGCATCGGCGGCAGCGGCAACTGCGCGTTACCCGCGCCAAATAATTCACCGCGGGCGCAGGCCAACAAGTCCTCATACCCGAAGCTGGTGCGCCGGTTCTCCATCCGTCCGTGTCCTTGAGGTCCGTCCTGTCCCGAAACCCGAAATTCCTAACACACTGAATAGGAGGGGCAAAGTCGGGCCCTCCTGATCAAAAGGCGAGATTAGAATTGCCCCAGCCTTCCTGCGCGGCAGTTGCACCCTGGACCCAGTATGTTACAAATGAAACGAATTTCTGTCACGAGCTGAAGGCGTGCTCTGCGCATGACCGTGTTGCGTCCCACAGTGTCCACCGCGTTAGCGGAAGAGAGCGGCGAGCGAAGTCGCGTTGCGCGATCCGGCTGTCCTTGGCACGACGTCAAGGCGATGCTGCGCGACGTGGGATTGCGGCCAACGCGGCAGCGCATGGCACTGGGCTGGATACTATTCGGCCAGGGTGACCGCCATGTGACTGCCGAGATGCTCTATGAGGAGGCGAGCAAGGCCAAGGTGCCGGTGTCGCTCGCCACCGTCTACAACACGCTGCACCAATTCACGGATGTCGGACTGCTGCGCCAAGTGGCCGTCGATGGCTCCAAGACCTATTTCGACACGAACGTCTCAAAGCACCACCACTTTTTCATCGAGGGCGAGAACGATCTGCTGGACATTCCCCATGCCGGGGTAGTCGTCGGCAAAACCCCTATTCCGCCGGACGGCTACGAGATTGCCCGCATCGACGTCGTGGTGCGCCTGCGCAAGATCGCGCGATCCACGCCAAGGCGGTAACGGCGGGCAACGTCGCACGGGGGCCTCAGGCTCCCCGGATCTCGTTTCCCAGGACGGTCATCAGCTCCTGATAAAGCCGCCGCTGATCCTCATGATCGCCGGTCTTGCTCGATGAAACAGCAGGCAGCCACTCGCTTTTGAAGTGGTCACCCAAGCGCGCGCGCATGTAATTCATGTCGATGCGCAGCTTCGCGGGTTGTCCCACGGTGGCGAACATCTCAAAATGCGCCTGCTCGAACCGCTGATAGGCCTCCCAGAACTCTGAACGGAACAGATAACGATTGACCTGAATGGCGCGATCTATCGCGCGCTTGCGCCGGATTACCTCCTCAGGACTGAGCTCGGCCCAATGGCCTACTGCCAGGAAGAAGCAGTGGATGTCATTGACCTTCGGAGCGATCTCCTCGAAGAGCGCGAGACGCTTGCGCAACAACTCGGCGTGAAGTTGCTTGGTAGCGTCGAGCCTCGTGCCGAGGTGGACGACCAGAATACCGACGACGAGCGTCATGATCGGGGTCAATGCCGCAACCCCGAGCCGCGCGATCTCGAGCCAGTCGAGTTGGCCTTGCATCATCTGCCCTGTCGAAACACGGCGCGGCGCTCGCGCACATTCGGCTCGTGTGCAAGGGCATGGAACGTCAGCGATGGGCAAAGTTCAAGACGTCACGCTCCCGCGCACGCCTGACGCTCGCGATCAGTCCACCTTCTCGTTGGGGTACACGCCCCAAAGCTGTTCCTGCGCTGCCCAGCCATCGAAACCCGGGCCGACAATACGGCACCAGCTTCCATCGCAGCGTTTGACCTGCGCCATTACACCGGCCTGTAATTGCGCGGCCAACGCACTGTTTCCCTCTTCCTTCTGGTGCAGCGGAACGAGCTTGGTCCTGTCCTTGGGTGTGACCACCACGGTGCGCCGGCCCGACAGCAGTGAATGATAGACCCAGCCTTCCGACCCTTCCCAATCACGTATCCGGCGCCAGTTGTCGGATTCGGCTGTGATTTCCACCGGGAGGCCGGCTTTCGTGTAGACAAAAGTGACCTGGTGATCACGGGTGGGACCGGCGTGCACATTCACCCGATCAGGCTTGAGGCTCACGAAGCGCGGCACCGGCAAGCCACTCTTCGGTCCAGTTCCCGCTTCCCCTGCGGCGGCCGCACGTGCAGCGGCGACCATTGCGACCAGAGCGATGAATGCCAATTGCCGCAGGCGCATTGAGTACCCGGCTTGCGAGCCATCGGCGCGGCACCGCGGCTATGCCGGAGGCCGGTTTTCCGACCAAGCCAGCCCGCGCGCCTTGCCGGCGGACGCTTGTCTTCGCACGTCCATCTGTTAGGAAAGGCGTGCGATCGCGCCCGCGATGAGAGAGACGCCAGTTTCGGGTAAGCGGGTTAAGGAGCCCTGAACGGCAACGCTGTTCGGCCGTCCGCGTGCGTGGCGGCCGGCGAGGGTCCAGCCATGGCGAACCGCAAAAAACCGCTGGTGGTCGTGACCCGCAAGTTACCGGACAGCATCGAGACGCGCATGCGCGAGCTGTTCGACGCCAAGCTCAACCTTGAAGATAGGCCAATGACGCAGGCCGAGCTCGCGGACACGGTGAAGGGCGCCGATGTGCTGGTGCCGACCGTCGCCGACCGCATCGATTCCGCCTTGCTGAGCAAGGCCGGTGAAAAGCTGAAGCTGATCGCCAATTATGGGAATGGTGTCGATCACATCGACGTGGCGACGGCACTGAGCCGAGGCATCACTGTGACCAATACGCCGGGCGTGCTCACGGAGGACACGGCCGATATGACGATGGCGTTGATCCTTGCTGTACCGCGTCGGCTCGCTGAGGGAGCGGCGGTATTCAGCGATGACAAGCCGTGGAACGGCTGGTCGCCCACCTGGATGCTCGGACACCGCATCTGGGGCAAGCGGCTTGGCATCATTGGCATGGGCCGCATCGGACAGGCCGTCGCGAGGCGCGCCCGGGCGTTCGGGCTGCAGATCCATTATCACAATCGCCGCCGACTACCGGCGCGCATCGAGGAGGAGCTCAACGCCACCTATTGGGAGAGCCTCGACCAGATGCTGGTGCGGATGGACATCATCTCCATCAACTGCCCGCACACCCCTGCGACGTATCATCTGCTGTCCGCCCGGCGCTTGAAGCTCATCAGGCCCGAGGCCTATATCGTCAACACCGCGCGCGGCGAGGTCATTGACGAGAACGCTCTTGTGCGCCTCATTTCAGCGGGGGACATCGCCGGCGCCGGACTGGACGTGTTTGAGCACGAGCCAGCAGTCAATCCGAAGCTCGTGAAGCTTGCACGAACCGGCAAGGTCGTGCTGTTGCCGCACATGGGATCGGCTACCTTGGAAGGCCGGATCGACATGGGCGAGAAAGTGATCGTGAATATTCGCACTTTCCTCGACGGTCACCGCCCACCGGATCGTGTCTTGCCATCCATGCTGTGAAAAGGGAACGCGCGGCGGCTCCCGCAGCGGCTCTCGGCCGTAAGGCGCATACCCCGGCCACCCTTTCGCTGCCGCGCGGCGCACGTTCTGGCATTTGCGGCGGATTGCCACAATTTCCTGTATCATTGAGCGCAGCCGTTCGAGCTTGATGGAGATTCGCCGATGCGCGTCGCACTCATGGCCAGTGTGGCTCTACTCAGTGCAACCGCCGCAGCAGTCGCCGCGGTGCTTGCGCCCAACGAGATCCAGACGACCTTCTTCAATGGGCAGCCGTTCACTGCCTCTACTTCGAGCCTCAAGTACAAGATGACCTTCGCCGCTGATGGCAAGATGTCGCGCGAGCCCATCGGCAAAGCCGGCGGCAAGAGTGAAGGCACCTGGAAGCTCAGCAAGGATGGCTTCTGCACTACCTGGAAGGGTTCGAAGGCCAATTGTTACCGGGTGCAATCCGCCGGCGAAAACAAATGGTCGGTGATGAAAGGCTCAAGCTCCGTGGCGACCTGGACCAAGTAAGGATCCCACCCATTGGGTCATTCATAGACTGGATCGACCCCGTACCTAAATTGTGCCGGGCTCTTGCTCGAGTGCTGTGATGGTTGGGTGCTCCCCGCTCAATGCATTGGCCGGATCCCAGCCATAGGTGAGGGTTTCGAAACGCATAGAGCGGGCGTCGAGCATGAGCAGGCGCCCGACGAGCCCTTCGCCAAACCCGACAATCTCGCGGATCACCTCGAGCGCCATCAACGAGCCCAGCACGCCTGTCAGGGCGCCGAGAATGCCGGCCTCTGCGCAGATCGGCACCGTGCCCGCAGGCGGCGGCTGCGGGAACAGGCAGCGATAAGTGGGGTTGGGCGTTCCCTCCTTGCTGCGCTCGTGGGCACGGATTGTCGTGAGCGTCCCATCGAACACACCCACCGCAGCCGTGACCAGCGTCTTCTGCTGAAAATAGCAGGCGTCCGCCACCAGATAACGCGTGGCGAAATTGTCGGAGCCGTCGGCGACGATGTCGTAGCGCCCGATCAGATCGAGAGCATTGGCTGCGGTCAGGCGCGTTGCGTGCGTTTCCACGAGAACGTGCGGATTGAGCCTGCCGATGACGGCCGCCGCGCTCTCCACTTTGGGCATGCCGATGGCCGGAGTATCATGGATCACTTGGCGCTGCAGGTTCGACAGGGCGACCGTATCGTCGTCCACTATGCCCAGCGTGCCGACGCCCGCCGCAGCCAAGTAGAGCAGCACGGGCGCGCCAAGACCACCGGCGCCGACCACCAGAACGCGCGCCTCTTTCAGGGCCGCCTGTCCAGGTCCCCCCACCTCGTGCAGGACAATGTGGCGGGCATAGCGTTCGATCTCCTCGGGGCTCAGCATGGCAGCAGAAGCGGCCTCCTTGCGTTCTCGTTATTTGCGTGGTGCCGCAAGCAGGTATGCAGATAGTCGCCCTGGGAGCAGTCGAGAAGGGAACGCGCATGCTGATAGCACTGATTGGCCGCGCAGGGTTGATCGGGTAAGTTGGATGTCGGGCGGGCAGTCAGTGGCGCAGGTTATCTCAATGAGGCTCGTTGCCACCATCGTCGTTCTCCTTGCCAGCGCGCTTGCGGCTCTCGCGCAGTTCGATCCAGCCCCCTTTCCCGGAACAGCGCCCGGTGCAGCGGCGCCGCGGCCGGCTCCGACAATCAGCAAATTCCGCCCCTCCAAGACGCGTACGCCGGGCTTGCGCCCAGTTGCCGGCAAGCGCCCTGTCGGGGTCCCCGCTCACTTGGCCACCCCAGCGCGCAAGAAGGGGCCGCAGCCTGCGTCCGTGCCGCTCACCCCGCGTGAGGCCACGCTGCCGCTCGCTGATCGGATTGCCATTCAGTTCGATCTCGCCTGGACCGGCGACTACAACGGGATCATCACGGGGGAGTGGAATGACCGGGCGATTGCTGCTGTCAAAGCCTTCCAGCGCAATCGCAAATTCAGAGAGACCGGCGGGCTGACCACACAAGAGCGAGCGCTCCTGGCCGCCGCGGCGAAGGCGAAGCAGGCGCAAGTGGGCTGGGCCGTGGTGGATGACAGCTCAACCGGGATCCGCCTGGGCGTTCCGAGCAAGCAAGTCCCGAACACGAGTCAAACCAAGAGCGGCACGCGCTGGAGCTCGGCTGAAGGTCAGGTGCAGATCGAAACGTTCAAGCTGCGCGAGGCGGGCACGACACTGGCGTCCGTGTACGAGCAGCAGAAGAAGGTTCCATCGAGCCGCAAGCTCGAGGTGAATGTGCTCAAGGGCGATCTCTTCATCCTGGCCGGAGTGCAGGATTTCAAGAAATTCTATGTCCGTGCCGAGCTCAAGGACGGCGAGGTGCGCGGCGTCACGGTGCTCTACGACCAAGCCACACAACTCACGATGGACCCGGTCACGGTGGCGATGTCCGGGGCCTTCACGCCATTCCCGAGCGCGACTGCAGTGGCGCAGACCGGGCCCGCCCCCAAGCGCATGGTCGAATACGGCTCCGGCATCGTGGTGAGCAGCGCGGGTCACATCGTCACCGATCGCGGGCTCACCGACAGCTGCAATGTCATTGTAGTCAGCGGCCACGGCGATGCCGTTCGGCAAGCCGAGGACAAGTCCAGCGACCTTGCATTGCTGCGTGTCTATGGCGTGCCTGATCTCACCCCGGCGAGCTTCGCCGTGCAGGGCGTCAATACGTCAGACGTTACTTTGGTCGGCATCGCCGACCCGCAAGCGCAAGCGGGCGGCAACGCGACCTCCACGACATCGGCCAAGCTCCACGGCAGCACCATCGAGCCCTCGCCGCCCGTCGGGTTCTCGGGAGGCGCGGCCGTTGATGCACAAGGTCGCCTCGTCGGTATGATCGCGCTCAAGTCACCCGTCGTCGCGCAGGCTGGCAGCGCTCCGACACAAGCCTTGGCAAGCCTTGTGGGAGTGCCAGCAATTCGCGCCTTCCTCGAGGCGCAGAAGCTCGCGCCGGCCACGGCAAGTCCCGGTATCGATGCGGCGAAGCCGGCAGTCGTGCGCGTGATCTGTGTGCGCAAATAACCCGGCATTAGAGCCATCGAATGAGCAGGTAGGGCGAGTCAGGCGCGCTTGGCGCCGTAACCCGCCGACTTAGGGTGCCGAGTCAACAGGGCAGGCGCTGAAACTCCAGCGGGAAGGCATGCATGCGCTGCGCTCCCGTTGCCGTTATCTCGATCGTTTCGGCAAACACACAGCCGGTTTTGCCGCCGCGCCAGTTTTGGTCCAACAGGTCGATATTGAATGCGAACACCATTCCCGTCTCGAAGCGGTCACCGATCACCTTGATGGCTTCGCGGTCGGCAGCGATTGCGTGATGCCGAAAGCGCGGATATTCGAGCGACGCCAAACCATGACCATGAATGCCCGCCTCGCAGATCGAGAGACCGCGCGCGTCGATCTCGTCCTTCACCGCCATCAGTGCATGTGAGATCGTTTTCCCTGGGCCGAAGTGTTGCAGCCCGCAACGATAGGCTGCGAGGCAGCCCTCATAGATGCGCAACTGCTCCTCGTCGGGCTCACCGAGACAATAGGTGCGCTCCACATGCGTGAAGTACCCCCCGTATTTAGGGTGCATTTCGCAGATGATGAGATCACGGCTCTCCATGGGCCGCGTGGTGGGCATGCGGAATGGATGCGGATAGGGGTAACGGTCGCAGTTCCACAGAAAAAGCGTCGGCTCCTCGCCACCATGCGCCGTCATGGTTTGCATCATGGCGCCGTAGACCTCGCATTCCTTGACCCCGGGTCGCGCCATGTCACGGCAGGTTGCGAGCATCATGTCGCCCAGAGTCGCCGCTCTGCGCAGAACCCCGAGCTCCTCATCGCTCTTGATGGCACGAATCTTTTCCAACATGTCGTCAAGCCCGACGATTGTCGCGTCGGGAAGCAGCGTCGTGAGCTGCTGATAGACGTCATGCGGCACCCAGCCGTCAGGGTCGAGTGGACCGGCAAGACCGTCCATTCCGATCCTGCCGCGTTCGAGGTTCAGCTCCTTGATGCGGGTCGCCACCGAATGGGCCCACGTCTTTGTGCGGGGACGAATGTCGCTCACCCAGCTCTGCGCCGCCTGCCAGCCCTCGAGAAAGGTCGGCATGTGAATGATGGATGTCGGCTCGCCAGTGGCCGGAAAGATCAGCACGTTGTACTCGGCGTTCCCGCCAATCGGCGACAGATAGCGCGCATTCGCCGTGTAGAAGTCCCACATCATCGGCCAACCCCACAGCACGATGCCATCGAGGTTTCGAGCGGCCATCTCCTTGCGCACTGCGGCATACCGGCGATCGCGCTCGGCGAGCGAGAGGCGGGGTAGCTCGAGCGTGGGCCGCATGCGATTGTTCCTCAGCTTCGATTGTTTCGCTTACGCTGCTGCCCTGATCTGTTTCAGCGCGGCGAGGTAGTCGGCAATGCCGCGCTCCAGGTCGAACTGGGGCCTGTAACCCAGCTCCTCGCGCGCTCGCGCGATGTCGTAGACGCCGGTTGCGGGATAGGCGAAGCCGTAGAAGTTCAGGCCGCCGCCAATTTCCATCTTCGCATTCGGAATATGCTTTTTGATAACGCGCGCGAAATCCTGCAGGGTCACGCCGACGCCTGTGCCAATGTTGTAAACGCGGCTCTTCACCTTGTCGGCGGTGGTGGCGAGAAAGATGCCGAGCGCAGAATCCTTGTTGTATATGAAATCGTCCTTGTCGTCGCCGCCTTGCGCGAGCTTGAACGGCAGCCCTTGCGCCGGGTTCTCGACAATACGGCTCATCACCGCCATGGGCCCATGCCGCGCAGTCTTGCCCGGGCCATAAGTCGAAGAAAAACGCAGCGAGACCGTCTCGACACCCATGTTGTCGTTGTAATAGGTGCACACGTTCTCACCCATGAACTTGGCCGAGTCATAGATGCGCTTGGGGCGCGCTGGCAGGTCCTCGGACATCGGCTTCCATGTCGGCGCTCCGTACTCACCGGTGACCGGGCCGTAGACTCCCTTGGCGCTGGTGAAGACGACGCGCTTGACATCCAGTGCGCGCGCCGCCTCCAGCACGTTCACCAAGCCCAGCACGTTGACCTGGATGCTGAGCGCCGGATTTGCCGCGGACACCGCACCGACAAAGGCGGCGGCATGCACGACGTGGGTCACTTCGTGCTTCTTGATGGCCTGGAGGAGGCGCGGCATATCGAGCACGTCCCCCTGCTCGAAATCAAACTTGTCGGCAAGATCGGGGATGAGGCTGTCATCCCTATGGCGCGCGTAGACGACGGGGCGCTCGCCTTCCTGCACGAATTTGCGGGTGGTCTCCGCGCCGATGACCCCCATTCCACCGGTGATCAGAACCTTCATGCGAGTCTCAATCAATCATCAATCAATTTTGGCGCCAACCGCAGTGATGAGAGCGCTCCAATGTTTCAGATCGCTCGCAATGAGCTCGCGGAACTGCGGTGGGTTCAAACTCACCCGCTCGAATGTTTGCGTCCTGAAGAATTGCCTCGTTTCCGGCAGGTCGAGTGCCTTTGAGATATCCGCGTGGATTCTGCTGACAAGCTCCGGCGGCATCTTTGCCGGTCCCCACAGTCCGAACCAGACCGACGTGTTGAAGCCCGCTACCGTCTCGCCGATGGTCGGCACATCCGGCAGCGACGGGATGCGGTTTTCCGTGGCCGCCGCGATCAGATTTATTTTGCCGGCTTTGATGTGCTCCTCGACGCTGGAAAGATTGAGCAGCATCACCGAGACTTCATTTCCCAAGAGCCCGTTCAAGCCAGGCGCCGCGCCCCGATAGGGTACATGTTGCATGTCGATCCGGGTACGCTGCTTGAGCTCCTCCATGCTGAGATGCGCATAGGTGCCAATCCCGAACGAGCCGTAGCTAAGCTTGCCCGGGTTGGCTTTTGCGTATGTCACCAGCTCCGAGACAGTCTTCACCGGCAGGGAAGGATGCGCGATCAGAACGGGCGTTCCGCGGCAGAGCACGGATATCGGTGTGAAGGCATCGGGATCATAGATCAACTTGGAGGACAACGCCGGATTGGCGGTGAAGGTGGAATCTGGCGCGACCAGGAGCGTGAGGCCGTCCGGTGCAGCGCGCTCCACCACCTGCGCACCCACTCCGGAGTTGCCGCCGGGCCGGTTCTCGACGATCACCGTCTGGCCCCAGATATCCTGCAGGCGCTGGCCGACCACGCGCGCCATGACATCGGTCACCCCGCCAGCCGGAATGGGGACAATGAGCTTGACCGGGCCACTCGGATAGTTCTGCGCCGCAGCCGACGTCGCAAGCACGGCAAGCACCGCACAGATGGCGGTTCGCATGAAACCTCGCATGGCCCTTCCTCCGACGCTCATCTGGCGCTCTGCAGCCCTGCAACAGGCGAGCCGATCCCGAGGGGCTCGGCATCGATGAGCACGAAGGCGACGCGGGCGCGTTGGCTGCTGCGGTTCGCCCAGGCGTGATTGGTACCGCGTTGGATCATGATGTCGCCCGCCTTCAACTTCACCGTCGAGGCATCCATGTCCATCTCGATCTCCCCCTCGATGACAATCACGTAGTCGACAGTTTCGGTCCGGTGCATGTGCGCCTGATTGCCGGGAGGAAAATCGATCACAGCGAAGCGGGTGCCTTTGGGCGGCGGCGCCGTGCCGAGGATGCGGGCGCCCATATCCTCGGGTTGCTCACCAATTGGAATGGCGGCGGGTGCACCATCGGTGCACCAGATCATCGTGGACACCACCCCTGCCTGCGGATGCTTCGCGTTGGTCGCCGGCGCGTCGATCAGCACCTTGGCCTGATGAGCACTGTCGTGCCCGGTTACGACGCGGCGAATGGGCGGATAGCCCGTCTGCATGATTGTCCTCGTTGCTGTTGATCGAGACAGTCAACATGGCGAGCCTGCCTGCTGTCAACGTGACGGACAACGCCCAGAGCACCGGGCGACGTAGAGCATCACGCCTGGATCGCCCCGCACTGACGGAACCGAGTAATGTCATCCAGCGAATAGCCGTTTTCCAGCAGAATCTGATCCGTGTGCTCGCCGTATTCCGGAGCCCCACTCACCAGTCGACTAGGCGTACGGCTCAGCGTGAACGGCTGCCCGAGCAGGCTGATCGTCCCCAGCGATGACGACGAGACCGGCTGTGCGATGCCAAGATGGCGAACCTGCGGATCCGCGAAAGTCTGGTCGATGCTGTAGATCGGACCGCATGGGATGCCGGCTTCGTTCAAACGCTCGATCAGCTCATCGCTGCTCATTCTGGCGGTGATCTCGGCAATGACGGCATTGAGCTCTTCGCGATTGCGGCGACGCTCCTTGGGTGTCGCGTAGTGCGGATGTTCGATGAGATCCTCGCGCTCGATTGCCTTGCAGAAGCGCCGCCACATGACCGGAGTCGGGGCGACATTCACATAGCCGTCGCTGGTGCGAAATACGCCCGTTGGCGCACCTGTGGGATGGTTGTTGCCCGCCTGGCCGGCAACCTCGCCTGCCACCAGATATCGAGCAGCCTGGAAGTCGAGCATGAAAATCTGCGCCTGCAGCAGCGAAGTCTGCACCCACTGGCCGCGCCCGGACCGCTCCCGCTCATAAAGCGCGACCATGATGCCCATTGCGGCGAACAACCCAGCCGAGAGGTCGGCGAGCGCAGTGCCGACCCGCATCGGCCCACGACCGGCCTCACCGGTGACAGACATCAGACCTGACATTCCCTGCGCGATCTGATCGACGCCTGGTCGATCACGATAGGGCCCATCCTGACCGAAACCGGAAATGCTGGCGTAGATCAGCCGCGGGTTCAACTTGCTCAGAGTGTCGTAATCGATGCCCAGCCGGAGCTTCACGTCGGGACGATAGTTCTCGACGATGATGTCGGCGCGCTCAGCCAATCGCCGGAAGATCGCCAGGCCCTCGGCACTCTTGAGATTGAGTGTCATACTGCGCTTGTTGCGATGCAGGTTCTGGAAGTCGGGCTCGTGACGGGCCGAGAAAT
Organism: Xanthobacteraceae bacterium; assembly: GCA_045811525.1. Taxonomy (GTDB): domain Bacteria; phylum Pseudomonadota; class Alphaproteobacteria; order Rhizobiales; family Xanthobacteraceae; genus VAZQ01. The sequence goes on from JBJMTV010000016.1 coordinate 205,792, forward strand.
CCGTCTGCGTCGAGCTACCGCTCTCCTCGGGCATTTCGATTTTGATGACGTTTGCACCCCAGTCTGCGAGCTCGCGCACACAGGTGGGGCCCGCCCGAACGCGGGTGAGGTCAAGAACCGTAAGGGTCTCGAGGGCAGTCGAGGCGGCGGGACGATGCATCGCGAGCACTCCTTCGGCATGCATGCACTGGCGCTGTGCATGAATGCATCGAGGCGGCATAGTTCCGCAACATTGACGCGACGTGCGCCGCGCCCCTAGTGTGGCCGTTCAGAACCCTGTGGCTCCGCCGGGCTGCTGTTTCCCGTTCACGGCTAAAACTTCCCGAATGGACTTCGATCTTCCCGCCGAAATCCGCATTCTGAAGGATACAGTGCGGCGTTTCGTGGATCAGGAATTGATCCCGATCGAAATGGTGACGATGGATGGCGCCGACCTGAAGCCGGAAGTGCGCAGGTCCTTGGAGGCGAAGACGCGCGAGCTGGGTTTATGGCTGCTCGAGGTGCCGAAAGAGCTCGGCGGACAGGATCTGAGCCTGCTCGGCATGACCGTGATCACCGAGGAGCTGGCGCGTACGGTGGCCCTGCCGGCGCGCGGACCGGGCATTTTTGGCCCCGAGGTCCGTTCGATTCTGCTGTCGCTTTCGCCGGAGCAGAAGGAAAAATACCTTCATCCCGTATTGCGAGGGGAAAAGTCGACCGCGTTTGCGCAAACCGAGCCGGATGCGGGGTCCGATCCCGGCAACATGCGCACCACTGCCGTGCTTGAAGGAGATCATTACCGTATCAATGGGTACAAGCGGTTTATCGCCCACGCACAGAGCGCCGACTTTCTGCAGCTCGTCGCCGCCACGGATCGCAGCAAGGGCTCGCGCGGCGGGCTCACGGTGTTTCTCATCGACATGAGCACCCCCGGCGTATCGATTGCCGGCAAAACCGTGCACATGATGGGCGATGTCACCTATGAGGTCGCGCTCGATGACGTGCGCGTTCCGGTAGCCAACCGGATCGGCAACGAAGGGGATGGAATGAAGGCGGCACAGAGATGGATCAACGCCAACCGCGTTGCTCAGGCGGCGCGTGGGCTCGGCGTTGCCCAGCGCTGCCTGGAGATGATCACGCGATACGCGGCCCAGCGCAGCACGTTCGGTCAGCCGCTGCAGAGCCGCCAAGCGGTGCAGTTATCGGTCGCCGATCTTTACACGAAGCTGCAAGCCGGCCAGCTCCTGACCTATCGTACTGCGCATCGCTTTGACCGCGGAACGGTCGACCGGCATGAGACCTTCATGACCAAAATCTATTGCACCGAGCTCGGCTTCGAGGCCGCGGACCGCTGCATGCAGTTTCACGGCGGTCTCGGCACAGCGACAGAGATGCCGATCGAGCGCATGTGGCGACAATCGCGCAGCTTCATGATCACCGGAGGTCCGGTCGAGATCATGCGCGCTTCGCTGGCGCGCGAGGTGTTCGCGCTCTATGCGTAACTTCGGCCTGACGAAATGGCGGGCAACGGGCCAGTACGCCATGCAGACGCTCCTCAAGGTGCTTGGGCTCTGCGCTTTGCTGGCTCTCCATCCCGGCGCCGCGTCGGCGCAAGGGCCCTACCCCAGTCGCGCCATCAAACTCATCGTTCCGACCACTCCTGGTGCGACCACTGATGTTCTTGCTCGCGTGATTGGGCAGGCGTTGTCCCAGTCCTGGGGTCAGCCCGTCGTCGTCGAGAACCGGCCGGGGGCGGACGAGACGCTCGGGATCGAGCTGGTCGCGAAATCACCGGCGGACGGTTACACCCTGCTGGTCACCAGCAACGGCGGCATCACCACCGCGCCATTGCTGCATTCGCAATTGCGTTACGATCCGCTCAAGGATCTGACACCGATCCTGATGCTCGGCCACATCACCCCGGTGATGGTGGTACCGGCGAGTGTGCCGGTGCGCTACGTGCAGGAGCTGATCGCCTTCGTCAAGGCAAGACCGGGTGAGCTCAACTACGGGTCTTTCGGCAATGGCTCCTATTCCCACGTGGCGATGGAGGATCTGAAAAAGCGGACGGGCATGGACATCATGCATATCCCTTACCGCGGCGCGTCGCCGGCCTACACCGCGCTATTGCGGGGTGAAATCCTGGTCATGATCGCCAATCTCAGTGGCGCCGCAGCGCACGCCGATGCCGGAAATGTCCGGATCATTGCGGCGGCGGGCGCGCAACGCCCGAAGATGCGGCCCGACCTCCCGACAGTGGCGGAATCGGGCGTGCCGGGGTTCTCCACCGGAGCATGGTGGGCCGTGTTCGGTCCGGCAAATCTGCCGCCGGTCATTTTCGATAAGATCAGAGGTGAGATCGCGCGCACTCTGGCCACGGCGGAAATGCAGAAAGTGTACGAAACCAATACTCTGGAGCTTTTAGACCTGTCACCGGCGGAGTTCGGCCACTTTATCCGCGAGGACATCGAGCATTGGAAAGTGCAGCTCGATGCGGCCGGCATCAAGCCAAACTGAGGCCAATCTGCCGGCAGCTTTCCCGAAAGGGGTTTCATGCAACTCAATCTGCAAGGCCGCACGGTCCTGATCACCGGCGCCTCCCGCGGCATTGGCGAGGCCGTGGCGAAGGTGATGGCGCAGCAAGGCTGCAACCTCGCTCTAGCGGCGCGAGACGGCGCGAAGCTCGCGCAGGTCGCCGGCGAGCTTCGCGAACAGCACGGCATCCGTGTTGCTCCGCACGCCCTTGATCTCTCCAAACACGACAATATCCGAGCCCTGGCAGATGCCGCGGGCGACTGCGACATCCTGGTCAATAACGCGGGCGCGGTGCCGCGCGGCTCGCTCTACGATGTGAGCCCTGAAGCGTGGCGCCAGGGCTGGGATTTGAAGGTGTTCGGCTATATCGATCTGACACGCTACATCCTGCCACGCATGACGGCCCGCAAGAGCGGCGTCATCATCAACATCATCGGCATGGCTGGCGAGCGGCCGGAGCCCAAATACATTGCGACCTGCTGTGGCAACGCTGCGCTGATGATGTTCACCCAATGTCTCGGCGGCGAAAGCATGCGCGACGGCGTGCGGATCGTCGGCGTCAACCCCGGACCGATCATGTCCGACAGGCATCGCCGCGGCGCCGAGCGGGTGGCCGAGCAGGAGCTCGGCAGCAAAGACCGCTGGCCGGAGCTCTACAAACGCTTTCCCATCGGCCGCCCCGGTCGAGTGGACGAGGTCGCCAACGTGGTGGCATTCCTCGCTTCCGATCTTGCGTCCTATATCAGCGGAGAGATCATCCGCATCGACGCCGGCCTGAAGGTTCGCGATCCGGTTTATTGACCGTCGCCGCCACAAAATGATCCGTCCCAGCAATCGGGCCAGCCATTCGTGCATAGGGGTCCATTCAGCCCGGCTCGCGACTTTGCTATGCTGCAGCAGACCATCGTCATTGGCGGTAGGGAGAGACGAAGCGATGATGCACAAGATTGAGACTTGGAGTGCAAGGGCTCTCCTGGCGCTCGTGACCGCAGCGCTGCCGCTCTGCGATGCTCAAGCACAGCAGACACCCTATCCCACCCATCAGGTGCGGGTGATCGTGCCGTACCCGCCAGGGGGTCCGACGGATGTGATCGCCCGGCTGATTGCGCAAAAGCTTACCGAGGGGCTCGGGCAGAGCTTTTACGTCGAGAATCTGACCGGGGCGAGCGGTGCCGTCGGAAGCTCCACGGCGGCCAAGGCCCCCGGCGATGGCCATACCCTGCTGTTCACGACCAACGACTTTGCCGTGGCGTCGGTGACCAACAGCCAGCTCGGTTATGACCCGGTCAAGAATTTCGCGCCCATCACCATCGTATCCGCCTCGCCGCAGGTGGTGGTGGCGCATCCCGCCCAGCCGGTACGAACGCTCAAGGAGCTAGCCGAGCTCGCCAAGGCGCAGCCGGGTCAGCTCAGCTATGCGTCCATGAGCATCGGCTTCGGCCAGCTCACGGCCGAGCGCCTGGTCCGCATGGGACTGAAGGTCGACATGGTCCGGGTCCCGTTCCAGGGTGCGGCTCCGCTGATCAATTCGACCGTCGGTGGGCATACGCCTTTCGCCTTCATCGGGCTGCCTCCGGCAATACCGCTGATCAAGGAGGGCAAGCTGCGTGCGCTGGCTGTGGTGAGTGCACGGCGTTCCCCCGATCTGCCCGATGTTCCGACATTGGCGGAGCAGGGCATCCTGGAGCAGGAAGCCGACCTTCTCATCGGAGCGGTTGCTCCCGCGGGGACGCCGCGCCCCATCGTCGACCTGCTGCAACGCAAGATCGCAGAGCTTGTACGAACTGATGAGGTGAAGCAGCGGCTCGACACGCTGGGCTTCACTGCGGTCGCCAGCACGCCCGATGCTTACGCCGCCCAGATCAAGAACGACATCGAGACCTGGAGCCGCGTGGTCAAGGAGCTCGGTATCAAAGTCGACTGAGCCGAAGGGCGACAGACCATGACGATCGCCCCCTCGACAGTCGGCGACATTATCGAGCGTAATGCCCAACTGTTCCCGAACAAGGCGGCCTTCGTCTTCGAAGGAAAGCGTCATGGATTCGCGCAGTTTGCCACACGCGTGCGCAAGCTTGCCAACGCGCTCGCAGCGCGTGGACTCACGCGCGGGATGCGCATTGCGATCCTGGCGCAGAACTGCGTGGAATATTTCGAGGCCGTAGGCACAGCCGAGCTCAGCGGCACTATTGCGGTAACGCTGAACTGGCGCCTTGCACTCGCCGAGCTGCAGCAGATTGTCGCCGACAGCTCGCCGACGGTGCTCATCTATGAGCAACGCTTCCGCAGCCAGGCTGAAGCCCTACGCGGCGTCGGCCTTGTCGAGCAGCTCATCGTCATCGGCGAGGGCAACGAGGGAGCCGAAGCCTACGAGGAGGTCCTCGCCTCCGGTGCCGATCGGATGCCGGCGACGCGACCGGACCCGGCAGACCCGGTCTATCTCATCTACACAAGCGGCACCACCGGCAAGCCGAAGGGCGTCGAGCTTAGCCATCGTGCCATTGTCACGTCCGCAGTCATGAACTCGTGGGGTGTGGGCGCGTGGACCTCGGACCGGATGCTGATCGTGATGCCGCTCTTTCACATCGGCGGGAAAATCTGCTCGCTCGCTTATCACGTGCTCGGCGCTACGGTTTTTCTGCATCGCGCCTTCGATGCCGCGGCGATTCTGCGTCAAATCGAGGAGGAACGCATCACCTGTGCGCACTTCGCGCCCATCATGGTGCGCGACCTGCTCGATGTGCCGGAGTTCAAGAGCTACCGCAGGGACACGCTGCGCGCGATCATCTACGCATCCGCGCCCATGGCGGTGGCCCAGCTGCGCGAGGCGATTGCCGGCTTCGGGCTCATTTTCCATCAGGTCTACGGCATGACCGAATGCGTCGTCGGCACCATTCTGCACGCGCATCAGCACCTGCCCGACGGCACGGCCGAGGAGGTGCGCCGACTCGCCTCCGCCGGGCAGCCCTTCTTCGATCATGAGATCAAAGTGGCTCGGCCTGACGGCAGCGAATGCGGTCCCGACGAGATCGGTGAAATTCTCATTCGCGGTCCAAGCCTGATGAACGGCTACTGGAACAATCCGCATGCAACGGCCGAGGCGCTGCAGGGCGGCTGGATGCATACCGGAGACATGGGCTTTTTCGATAACGAGTTCTTCTTGTTCGTGGCCGATCGCAAGAAGGACATGATCGTTTCCGGAGGCGAGAGTATCTATTCGCGGGAAGTGGAGGAGGCGCTGGTCACCCATCCCGCAGTCGAGCATGCCGCCGTGATCGGCGTTCCCGACCCGCGTTGGGGCGAGTCGGTGAAGGCCTGTGTCGTTCTGCGCGGCGGCCAACGCGCCACAGAAGCCGACTTGATCGAGCATTGCCGCAGCCGCATCGCGAGCTACAAGAAGCCACGCAGCATCGAGTTCCTCGACGCGCTGCCGCGTCTGTTCAACGGCAAGGTCGACAAGAAGAAATTACGCATGCCCTATTGGCAGAGCACTGAGCAGCGCCAGGTCTGAAATCAGCACAACGACTGGTAATTGACATCGGAATTGCGCGCGGTGCGGGTAAGGGTGCGTAGGGCGGATTAGCGAAAAGCGTAATCCGCCATATTACTGCTTGAACCGGAGCGGTGGGTTACGGCGCAAGCGCGCGCCTAACCCACCCTACGCAACTTGCGATGCTTGAGAGTTGTCGGTGCGCCCAGCGGCTATGCGCACCGTACGCTCGCTGCCGCGCGAATGGCTGATCAAGGCGGGTGCGGGAGACGGCTCTTGAGATTTTGCCAGGGTCGCTCGACGTCAAACACTTCGACCGAATGCATCTTGATCTCGTCGGCGTTGAGATAGATCAACTCGCCGCCCAGGCTGATCGCCTCGAGCTGCGTGCGCGCGTTCAAATGCGTGTAGAGCGCTTGAATACCGCCCATTGCAGCGAGGCCCCGACGACAGCGTTGCCGTGGCCGCGGATGAGAACGACGGAGTCTTTGCCCAGCGTCGTGGCGAGGGCGGCGCCCAGCTTGGCATTGTTGACCATCAGCTTGCCGCGCAGACTTGGGTCGTTCTTTGACACATCGCGATGATCGAAGACGGAGACCCGTTCCGGAAGAAACCCCGCCATGTGCAGGACGGGCCGAAGCGGCCGCTCGCGCGCGATGCTGAACGGAATGACGGCGGCGGAATGGCTGTGCACGATCGCCTGAACATCGGGTCGCAGTCGATAGATCTCGCCATGAATGAAACGCTCGCCATTGGTGCGGGGCGCACTCGCGGCGACCGGCACGCTGTCGCGATCAAGCTCGACGATGTCGTTTACCGTCACAAGCCCGGGCGGCATGGCGCGCGGCATGAAATAGTGATCAGGATTTTTCAAGGAGCGTACGGTCACATGGCCGAAACTGTCGAGCACCCCCTCGTTAACGAGAATTCTGCTGGCAACCGCCAGATCGGCCATGCGCTGCTGGTCGGAATCGGCTGGTGTGGCGGCAGGCTCTCTCGCAGAAAGCGGCTGCGACGAGGCCGGAGCGCTTAGGCCGATGAGCAGAGCGAGGGCCCAGACCAAGCCCGATGCGTGCGACGTGATCGTTCTATCCGCCATCAAACGTCGCTAGCGAGCGCACGCGCACCCGCCTCCGCCGCTTTCTCATCGTCATCGGCTATTCCGGAAACCCCAATCCCGCCGACGCATTCACCGTCGTGGAAAAGCGGCACACCACCGGCAATGGGGAGGCTGTTCGGAAACATCAGCCAACCCGGGCGCTCCTTGACGCGCTCCTGCAGGGCGGAGCTCGGTCGCTCACGGAAGGCAGCTGTGCGCGCCTTCAGAGTGGCGATCTCAACGCTGTTCGGCGATTGGCGGTCGGGCCGCTCCAGATAGAGCAGATGCCCCCCGCTGTCGACGACCGCAATCGTCGCTGCGAGCTTGCGCTTGCTCGCCTCGTTGCGTACAGCCTGCGCAATCCTGTAGGCATCATCGACTGTGAGTTGGGGCTTGCTGCGCATGTCCTGGATTCGTAACCTGCATAATCGTTGCTGTCTGCAGCATTCCACGCCCGCGCCGCAGCCGCCAAGCTTTGATTTTCAATCCTTCGATCGTCAATGCCTTGATTGTCAACCAATCAAAGTTGCGGGCGGGCTGATGGCTTTCCTATCCTCGTCCGGAAGGTGTTCCCTGAACGTGCGCTGCGACAGGAGCTCGGGAGGAGCAGGGTGAGCGAAAGCAAACAGCCGGCCGGCCGCCTCGCCGGCGCAAAGGCGCCGAGCTATGTGCGGGCGGTCAGCGAGCCGGAAGCGCGTGCAAGCGTGTTTACGGCGCGTTGGATGCTCGTCAGCGACGTAGCCTACGTGCTGAGTGCGGCGGAGGTTGGCTACACGCCGCCTGCATCCGCGCACAAGCTGATCGCGGCGCTGCTGGAGCTTCTGGATTCGTTGACCGAGCTCGATTTCCGCAAGCCCGCGGGCGACATCGTCGCGCAGCGCGAGGCCTGGATGGCTGAGCGCGTCGGGCGCGAGCATACGGCTTGGCTGCATCTCGGGCGCAATCGCGGCGAAAGCCTGCGCAACTATCTCCCCCGGATGTTCTTCCGGCAGCACCTGCACCAGGAAGCGCAAGTCCTCGCCCGGCTGCTCGACAACCTGGTCCGCCGTGCGGATCCCGTGCTCGAGGCGTTATCGCCCAACTATCATCATCTGCAGCATTCCGGCTTCACCACTTTGGGCGAATACCTGCTTTCCTGGGCGGTGGTGTTCGAGCGCCACTTCAACAGGATTGAGGAGGCTGATCACCGGCTCGACAAAGCACCCTCCCCGTTTGGCGGGCGCTCCCAGTTGGCGCGCCTCTATGACCGCGTCAGCAAGAGGCTCGGCTTCTCGCAACGCGCGCAGTTGCGCCGCGACGGCATCTGGATCCATGACCAGTTCACGGAGCCGTTCTTCGTCCACTGTCTGATTGCCGTCGATCTCGCCCGCCTCGCGCAAGACTTTCGCGTTTGGATGACACCGGAGTTCGGCTTTCTGCAGCTGGCCGACGAGCACGCCGGCGGCAGCAGTGCCCTGCCGCATGCCAAGGTGCCATTCGCGCTGCAGTCGGTAATCGGCGGGGCCGTTATCGCCTCGACGCGTCTCGCGGGCGAGATGGCGGCCGCGTGCAATCCGTCGGAGGGATCGGAGCCACTCTATCAATCGGCGAGCCTCTATGGGCTCGCCGAGGACATCGGCGCATGGACGGGCTACATGGCTGATGTCGTGGACAAGGCGCATTTTGATCTCGAAGAGCTCAGTCGAAAGGCCGTTCTCGATTATGCCGGCTCGAGCGAAGCGCATGACCGGCTCGTGTACGACTATGGCGTGCCGTTCCGCACTGGCCATCGCGTCCTCGGCGCTCTGGTGCGGAGCCACTTCCTGGGCGAGCGGCCGCTCGATCTGCGTGCCATGCTGCGTGAGGAGACCGGCCGCGAGATCAACGTCGATCAGCAGGAGATCATGGACATCGTTCTGGGAAAGCGTTTAACGCCAAGCACGTTCGACTTGCCCATGCTGCACGCCACGGCCGCAACTTACCGGGAGAAAGCGGCGGCGGCGACGAGCCGGTTTTCTGGTCCGAGTGTCGTGGAGCGCGCTGCTGAACAGGTTCTCACTGACGCCCGCCGCTGGCTCAGCAGCGCAGCGCAAGCATAGCTGAGCACGCCGGCCATCCGGAATGTAGGGGAACGAGACATGCGCCTCCTCACCATCGCGCTGATCGCCTTCGTTACGGCTGGCGCGAGACCAGCTTTCGCCGAATACCCGGAGCGGCCCATTCAGATCGTGGTCCCTTACACGCCAGGCGGAACTGTCGATCTCCTGGCGCGGGCCCTTGCACCGAGGCTCACAGCAGCCTGGGGCCACCCCATAGTTATTCTGAATCGTCCGGGAGCCGGCGGCAGCGTCGGTGCCGACGCCGTCGCCAAATCGTCTCCCGACGGCTACACCCTTTTCATATCGACGAACTCGCCTCTCACCACCAACCTGGCGCTCTATCCCAACTTGGGCTACGAGCCGCTGCGCGATTTCGAGCCAATCATCCTTGCGGGCGAGAACTCGCTCGTACTCGCCGCCAACCCGAAGCTCCCGGTCGGTAATCTGAAAGAGCTGATCGCGCTCGCAAAGAGCAAGCCTGGCGAGCTCAACGCGGCCACCTCGGGCAACGGCTCGACAGCTCACCTCTCGCTCGCGAGCTTCAACAAGCAAGCGCACGTGTCGATCACCCATGTGCCCTACCGCGGCGGCGTGCCGAGCCTGACGGCGGCCATTGCAGGCGAGGTGCAACTCGTCTTCAGCGATATTGTCCCGGCAGTGCCGCAGATCAGGGATAACCGGCTCATCGCTCTCGGGCTGACCGGTCTTCGTCGGGCGCGCATTGCCCCGGAAATCCCCACTTTCGATGAATCCGGCCTGCGGGGATTCAGCATCACCGCCTGGACCGGCGTCGTCGCTCCCAAAGGAACCCCGCACGACATCGTGCAGAAGCTCAATTCCGAGATCGGGCGGGCACTCAAAGATTCCGATTTCTCCGCGCAAATGGCGACTTTGGGAATTGATCCGCTCGGCAGCACGCCAGATGAATTCGCCGCTTTTCTGCGCCAGGAGATCCCGCGCTGGAAGCAGATCGTCAACGATGCCGGCGTGCAGATCGAGGGCGTGCGCTGACCGCTGGCGCCGACCTAACAGGAGTACCCGCATGAGCTACCAGACTTTGCTGATCGACAAATCAGACGGCGTCGCTGTGCTCACGCTCAACCGGCCGGAGAAGAAGAATGCGATGAGCCCGCAGCTGCATGAGGACATGACGGCAGCCCTGGAGGAGCTGCGCTATGACGATGCAGCCCATGTCCTGGTCATCACCGGAGCCGGTGACTCGTTCTGTGCCGGGATGGACCTCAAGGAGGTGTTCCATGCCCTCAAGGACCAGCCGGCGCGCTACGACCGGGTAGTGCGGTTGGCGACCGAATGGCGCGGTCGTACGCTGCGCCACTTCCCCAAGCCAACCATTGCCATGGTCAACGGCTACTGCTTCGGCGGGGCGTTCTCGATCGTCGAGGGATGCGATCTCGCCATTGCTGCCGACGAGGCGACGTTCGGGCTATCGGAAATCAACTTCAAGGGCTTCCCCGGCGGCGCCGTGAGCAAGTCGCTCGCCACTCTCTTCCGCCCGCGCGATGCGCTGCTCTATGCGCTCACCGGACGGCGTTTCAACGGCAGGATTGCTGCATCCATCGGCTTTGTGAATTTATCGGTGCCCGCGAGCGAGCTGCGCGAGGAAACGCTCAAGCTCGCGCGCGAGATTGCAGTGAAGGATCCGGCGGCGTTGCGCGCCACCAAGGAGACCTACCGTTTCTCGCTGGAGATGCCTTGGGAGGCGGCGATGAACTTCTCGATGGCCAAGGAAGAGGAGCTGCAGGCACGCCAACGCATCGGCTGGAAAGAGGAAGGCGTCGGCGATTTCGTCAAAGGGAAGTTCAAGCCCGGGCTGGAGGGCCACGAAAGCATCGGTAAAGGTGGAAAACGCTGAACGGCTTGCGATCCACATCATGCAACCGAGCTTGCGCCGCGCGCTCGCTTGCCTCGCGAACGAAATCAACCCAAACCTGAAGGAAGCTCGAGATGCCCGAGAACACGCGTAAGATCAGGGTTGCCTTTGTCGTGGGTGAGTACCCGCCCGACGAACGCAAACGCCGCGAGGATGCCGCGCTCGCTTATGCCTCCACCGAGGTCGAGGTTGGCATCGTCTCCGTGAAAGCCACGCCGTACTACATCGGCAACGCGCCCGATCTCCTCGGGCTCGCCGTTCCGCCCTTTGTCGAGGCATTTCGCGAAGCGGAAAGGCAGGGCTATGACGCGGTCGTGCCGCTCGGCACGCTCGATCTCGGTGTCGACGCCGGCCGCTGCAATGTGAACATTCCGGTGGTCGGGCCGAGCGAGTCGATGCTCCACATCGCCTCCATGCTCGGCCGGCGATTTGGGATATTGATGTATGACGATTTCGTCTTGCCGCTCGGCTATCGCATGGTCGAGCGCTTCAACATGATGCACAAGGTCATCGGCTGGCGCACCTGCGGCTTCGAGCTGCCGGACATCATTGCCAACCGCGACAAAGTGGTCGGCACATTCGTCGACAAGGCGCGCGAGCTTGTCGCACTCGGCGCCGACGTGATCCTCCCCATGGGAATCACGCAGTGCCCGGTCCACATCAAGCCGGACTGGCTGATGCAGGAGCTCGGCGTGCCGGTGGTGGAGGGAATTGGCGCGCCGATCAGGCTCGCGGCTATGCTGGTGAGCCTCAAGCTCAATTACAGCCGCAAGTACTGGCCCAAGTCTCCCTTGTTCGAGGGAAAATAATCGGAGCGACCGCCGTGCGGGCCAAGCATCTGTTGCGCGCTCTACTCTTTGCGGTGGTGCTCGGCATCTGCGAAGCGGCGGCGCAAACCGGGTTTCCCGAGCGGCCGGTGCGCATCGTCGTGCCGTTCGCTCCGGGGGGCACGGCCGACATCATCGCGCGTATCACGGCGGACCAGGTGAACAACGAGCCCGAGTGGCGCATCGTGATCGAGAATATCAGCGGCGCAGGTGGCAGCGTCGGGGCGGCTGCAGCGACGCGCGCGCCGCCGGATGGTACACCGTGCTTCTGTGCAACGTCAGCTGTGCCGCCAATCAGTTCCTGCAGCCAAACCCAGCCTTCAACCCCTACGACCTCGCCCCTGTCATCGTGCTCGGCCATGCCCCGAACGTGCTGGCCGTCGGAGCGGGCGTACGGGTGGGTAGCCTCAGCGATTTCATCGCGCTGGCGCGTGCGCAGCCCGGCAAGCTGTCCCTGGCATCCTCGGGCCCTGGCTCGTCCTCAAACCTCTCCGCGGAGCTGCTGAAATTCAGGGCACAGCTTAATATCGTCGACGTTCCCTATCGCGGCTCGTCCGCCGCCATTCCGGATATCCTGTCGGGCCGCGTGGACGGAATGGTGATGGGGGTACCGGAATCGCTGGCACTGCTGCGGGAGGGAAGGCTCAAGGCTCTTGCCGTGACCTCGGAAAAGCGGGCTGCGGCGCTGCCGGATGTGCCTACCTTCGCGGAAGCAGGCGTGCCGGGATATTCGTTCCCGGGATGGCTCTCGCTCTTTGCGCCCAAGCAGACGCCCGCTCCCTTGCTTGAGCGCCTGAACGCTGTGTTCAACAGGGCGCTGCATTCGAGAAACCTCACGGCTCGATTTGCCGAGCAAAACATTGAGCCGGCGGGTGGCCCTCCCGACGTTGCCCTGGCGCTGCTGCGTTCGGACCTCGAGCTTTGGAAGGAAGTGCTGCAGCGCAAGCCTCGATAGGTCGCCGGGGACGCTGGCCTTGACGTTCTCACATTGCAGCGGCTCGCAAAGGCCTATGCCGTGGGAGTGCCGTGGGAGCTGTGACCAACCGCGCTCTCGTGTAGTATGGTATGAGTTCGTCCCGCCGTCCTCAGTACCTCGACAGAGGCAAAGACATGCTCAAGGAATACCACTACGACCACCTGATCCGTTGGCCGCGCGGTGAGCGCGCCGCGGTGTTTCTGACCTTCGACTTCCAAGGCGGGGAGGATGTTAAGCCGGACAAGAACGGCATCCTCAATTACGAGATGTGGAGCCAGGGCGAGTATGGCCCGCACCATGCCATTTACCGGCTGCTGCGCATCCTCAAGGAAGAGAATGTCACGGCGACCTTCCTCGCCTGCGGTGCCATCGCCGAGCGCTTTCCTGGGGCGGTGCAGGCCATCCTCGAGCACGGCCATGTGGTGGAGGGTCATGGCTATAACCATGAGATCGCCCGCTACCTGCCGCGCGACCAGGAGGATCAGGTGATGAAGAAGGCGATCTCCATGATCCAGAAACGCACGGGACGGCGGTGCTTCGGCTGGCGCTCCTGCACCCAGAGCACCAATACGATCGAGCTCCTGATCGAGAATGGCTTTGTCTTCAACACCAATTGCTTTCATGAGGAGCTGCCATTCCTGTGGGAGAAGGATGGCAAGGTCCTTGTGGAGCTGCCGCGCCAGCCGTTCGGCGACGGCACATTGTTCGGGCATCGGCACGGCGAATACGGCAACCCGTATCACGGCCTCGAGACATGGAAGGCCTATTTCGACGAGCTCTACTCGGAAAGCAGTCAGGAACGGCCGAAGTACATTCCGTTCACCATGCATCCCTACATCATCGGCCGGCCGGGCCGAACGCTGGCACTGCGCGGGATCATCCGTCACATGCGTGAGGCCGGCGATCTCTGGTTTCCCACTGGAGTCGAGCTCGCCACCTGGTGCCTCAACAACGTCTTCGCCGCGGAATGTGAGAAGCTGCGCGCATCAGCGGGCTAACGGCAAAGCGCGCACTCCGGGCGATCCCTGCGCTACACTTGATGGCGGGCGCCGAGGACGCAGGCCATCCCAGTTTGCCTCCACACGAGCAGCATGATCGGCAAGGCCACCGTCGCGAGCGCAATACTCGGCGTCGCGTGCGCTCTGCTGTCCGTTGCGCCTACCCGGGCGCAAGGGGTCGCCGCCTTTTACCGCGGCAAGACCCTGCGCATGATCATCGGCTATGGGCCCGGCGGCGGCTACGACATTTACGGCCGCCTGGTGGCGGAGTTTCTACCGCGGCACCTGCCGGGACATCCGGCTATTGTCCCGCAGAACATGCCCGGAGCGGGCAGCTTCGTCGCCGCCAGGTATCTCTACGAGGTCGCCCCAAAGGACGGCACGACGATGGGCAGTCTGGCGCAGACCTTGGCGCTGGATAGCATCACCAACAACAATGCCAAGGTAGATGTCGGGAGGTTGCGTTATATCGGCCGCGTCGTCACCAATGTCGATGTGGGGGCGGCGTACAGGAAAGCCGGGATCACGTCTTTTCAGGACCTACGCGTCGCGCAGCACACGGTTGGCGCTTCCGGCGGCGGCTCGACGACCGTCTTATTCCCGACCGCCTTGCAGACCTATGCGGGTGCCAAGTTCAAGCTCATTCGCGGCTACAGTGGGACGAATGACATTCTGCTCGCCATGGAACGTGGAGAGGTTGATATCGTCGGCGCCTATGGGCTGCCAGGCATCCTGGTCCGTCACCCCGGCTGGCTGCAGCACGATGAAGCCACCATTCTCTATCAAGCCTCGTTGAAGCGGCATCGGTTGTTGCCGGGCGTGCCGGCAATCCCGGAGCTTGCGCAAAGCGATGAAGGCCGTCAGGTGCTGCATGCGGCGGCCAGCACCGGCGATATCGGCCGCTCCATCCTGACCACCCCGGACGTGCCTGCAGACCGACTCGCGGCCCTGCGTAACGCATTCCAAGCAATGTTGAGCGATCCTGATTTTCAGGCTGCGTGCGACAAGCGCAAGCTCATGCTGGATGGCGCCAGCGGGCAAGAGCTTGACGAGATCGTGCGCGAGACGCTGCGCCTGCCGCAAAGCTTGGCCGAGAAAATCGGCCAGATGATGCAATGAAACCGGCCGGTCGATGCGGCGAGCTCCATCGAGAGTGATAGATCCCCCCGGCCGTAGCGGTGCCGTCCTGCAGCTTGCATTTGTTTTTTGCTTGCTGTTTCCCTTGTTGTTGTCCTTGTTGTTGTCCTTGTTGTTGTCCTTGTTGTTGTCCTTGGCGCTCCCCTCCTGCGAGGCAGTATGGTGAGCACGAGAGAGCAGCGGCTGGAGGAGAAGCTGATGTCGGCAGGGACTTTCCTTGCAGTGATGATTACCTCAACGCTTCTCTGCGGGTCCGCCGAAGCCTGCAAGGGCAGCAACGTCTTGCTCGAGGACAAGTTCGAGAAAGCGGATCCTGCCTGGGATAGCGATCTCAACATCGCCGGCGGGAAGGCGCGCCTGACCGCAGCGCGTGGCGAAGCCTGGGTGGTGCTTTACGAGGCAACTGAATTCGCGAACATCGATTACTGCGCTGACGTCACATTGCCGACCGATGTCGACGCCGAATCTTGGGGCGGGCTGGCGTTCTGGGCCGTGGACGTTGATTCCTATTATGCCTATTGGATGGACGGGACGGGCGCCCTCGAGGTGGGCCGACTAAGGAGCGGAAAGTGGCTCACCCCGGTGAAGAAGCGCCGCGTTCCGCAGATCGAGGTGCTGCCCGGATCAACGCACACGATGCGGGTGAC
Source organism: Xanthobacteraceae bacterium (assembly GCA_045811525.1). GTDB lineage: Bacteria > Pseudomonadota > Alphaproteobacteria > Rhizobiales > Xanthobacteraceae > VAZQ01. The sequence goes on from JBJMTV010000016.1 coordinate 221,446, forward strand.
GCTGCAGGGGAACATGGCGACGCTCTATCTCGATGACCGAAAACCGGTGGATTTCACTGGCCAGCCGCCACGCGGCGAAAGCTTTATAGGCGTGGCGGCCGAGTCCCCAGAGGACCGGAAGATCAGCTGGACCTTTTCGCGCCTGAAGGTGACGAGCTTTCCCTAGATACCCTGCTAGGCGAGCGCGATATCCCAAAGGCAAGCTGTGCGGTCGACAGAGCCGGTGAGCACGCGCCGGCTATCAGGGCTGAACGCCGCATCGACGAGCGCATCCTGATGTCCCTGCAGGGTTGCAAAGGGCTTGCCGGTTTGGCCATACCACAGCCGCGCAGTGCGATCCTCGGATGCGGTAACGATCCAATTCCCATCCCTGCTGAAAGAGGCGCAAACAAGCCGTCGGGTATGCCCAACGAGCTTGCTTATCAGCAGGCTGCTCTCGGCGTCCCAGATCGCGCCAGTCGTATCGGCGGAGGCAGTGACGATGCGCCGCCCATCCGGGCTGAATGCCGCTGTCCGCACCTGATCAAGATGGCCGGTCAGCGATCGCAGCAATGCGCGGAAGCCCCGTCCCAAACGCGCGCCGTCTTGTCGGCCGAAGCGGAAACGATTCTGCTCCCGTCCGGCCGCCAAGCGGCGGTGAACACCGGACCGGTATGATCGCCCATAGTGGCGAGGGGTTCGGCGGTCGCCACATCCCAGAGGATTACAGTTGCATCCTCTGAGGCAGTGACCAGCCGCCGCCCATTCACGTTGAAGGCGGCACTCAGCACGTCATCACTGTGCCGCTCGAGCGTGGCGATGCGCGCGCCAGTGCGAGCGTCCCATAGGCGGGCGGTCCGGTCCGCCGACGTCGTGACAAGCCGCCCGCCCGCCGGACTGAACCCGGCAAAAAGCACATCGCTCGCGTGGCCGGAAAGCACGGCTACCGAGCTGGCATTCAGCGCCTCCCAGAGCCGACCGGTGCCGTCCGTCGAGGCAGTCACGATTGAACGGCCGTCCGAGCTGAACGCTGCGCGCGAGATCCTGTCGCGGTGGGAGAGAACGCCGAGGACGGCACCGGAGGTGGCCTCCCAGATAACTGCTGACTTGTCCCACGATGCCGTGAGCACAGACCGGCCATCGGGGCTGAAAGCAACACAGGTGAGATCGTCGGCATGGCGCTCCAACGTGCGAGCTGGTCTGAGCAGAATGAGCTGCCCTTCTTTCGGGCTCTCGGGTGCACGTGGCTGCTTACGCGGAAGAGGCAGCTCCTGCGGCGGTCGCGCTTGCTCTTGCGAGATAGGCACCCGGGAACGCTCGAGCGCCAGCCATGTTGCTGCCGAGCCGGCCGCAAGTGCCGCAGCGGTACCACCGCCGATGAGCAGCATTCGGCGCCTGGATACTGGAATTATCGCTGGCTCCGACGCGGGCTCCTCACTCTTGGGATTGGGAATCTTGGGGTCGGCAATCTTAGCGTCGTTGGCCGCTGTGCTCGCTGCAGGCAAGGCCGCAGACGCAGCAGCCGTGCCGGCCTGCGCCTGAAGAAGCGCTCGTACGACCTCCGTGAGCTTTGCCAGATGCCGTTCCAGCGGCGGCGTCAGCGCATCGAGCCAGTGCACGGAGCCCATATAGTAGGCGAGATCCTTCGTGAGCGTGATCGCCTCGATGCGCAGCGGGACGATGGGCACGCCCTTGGCGATAGCCTGAGCAACCTCGCGGCGGATCTCCGGAGAGTCATTGGCATTCGCGGACAAGATCAAGACCACGATCTTGCAGCGGTCGAGCGCCTAAATGATTGCGCCGGCCCATGGCACGCCGGGTACGATGTCGCGCGGCGCAATCCAGCAGCGAATGCCGCCGGCCTCGAGCGTAGCGCAAGCGGCGTCCGCCGTCACCTTGTCGATTTGCGAGTAGCTGATGAAAACGTCGAAAGGCATCATCGCCAAGGTTTCGGCTCGACTTTTTACTTGTGCTCGAATTTGGCCGCGCGCTTACCGACGAAGGCGGCCATGCCTTCCTTCTGATCTCGGGTGGAGAACAAGGCGTGGAAGACTCGGCGCTCGAACCGCAGACCTTCGGCAAGTGGCGTCTCGAACGCGCGGTTGACCGCCTCCTTTGCCGTCATCACCGACGGCAATGACATGGCTGCAATCGTGTCCGCCAATTTCATGATCTCGTCGAGGAGAGCGGCTGCGGGGACGACCCGCGCCACGAGCCCGCAGCGCTCTGCCTCGGCGGCATCCATCAAGCGGCCGGTCAGCACGAGATCCATTGCCTTTGCCTTGCCGACCGCGCGCGTCAACCGCTGAGTGCCGCCCATTCCGGGGACCACACCGAGCTTGATCTCGGGCTGGCCGAACTTGGCATTGTCGGCAGCGATGATGATGTCGCACATCATGGCGAGCTCGCAGCCGCCACCAAGCGCAAACCCGGCAACGCCGGCAATGAGCGGCTTGCGCAGGCGCGTGAAGCGCTCCCATTCACCGGCAAAATCGCTGGTGAATACGTCCACGTAGTCGCGGTCCGACATCTCCTTGATGTCGGCACCGGCGGCGAACGCCTTGTCCGATCCCGTGACCACGATACAGCCAATTGCGGGGTCGGCGTCGAAGGTTTCGGCAGCCGCGAACAGCTCCGCCTTCAGAGCAGCACTGAGCGCGTTGAGGGCCTGCGGACGGTTCAAACGAATGAGGCCGACGCGGCCTCGCGTCTCGACAATAATGGTTTGCTGGCTCATGGCTCTCCTGTGAGGCACAGCTCTCAGCGGGCCGCCAATTTACGTGTCGGGTTCGCGCGAATCCACCCACCCGTCCATGACCCCGCCATGGCCCTGCCCCGCACCTGCGGTTTCCCGGTCTATCTCAAGCATTACCGGCGGACGTTAGCTCGCGAGGGCTGGCGCGTTTCCCGGTCCGTTCGTTCCGGATAACATAGGCGCAGCTGGGCAGGCTCCGGAAACAGCCGAATGCTGGCCAAAACAGAGACAACCTCGCTCACCGAAATTGTCGAACGCTGGCTGGGCGACCTCGAGCGGGCCCTGGCGCGCGGCGACGATGTGGCGCTGCGCGGCCTCTTTCTCCGCGACAGCCATTGGCGCGATCTCCTGGCGCTCAGCTGGCAGATTAAGACGGTGAACGGCGTAGAGGCCATCGCGCGCGAGCTCAAGACAGATGCCGCTCGCGCCAACCCCGTGGAGTTGCGCAGTAACACCCGAAGGACAGCGCCGCGCGAGGTCACCCGCGCAGGGCGCACGGCAATCGAGGCAATCTTCGCGTTCGAAACCATGGAGGGCCGCGGCAGCGGCGTGCTGCGCCTCATCGCTGCGACAGACGAAGGCGGCAAAGCGAAGGCGTGGACGCTGCATACGGCATTGGAGGAGATCAAAGGGGCGGAGGAACGCATTGGTCGTGCGCGGCCGCGTGGCGAAGTCTATGCGCGCGATTTTCGCGGCCCCAATTGGCTGGATCGCAGGCAGATGGCAGGGGCCTATGCGGACCGGGAGCCAACCGTGCTGGTCGTCGGCGGCGGGCAGGCAGGTCTGTCGATCGCGGCGCGGCTCACGCAACTCGATGTAGACACCCTCATTGTCGACAGCTGGCCGCGCATTGGCGACAACTGGCGCAAGCGCTACCACGCGCTTACGCTGCACAACCAGGTGCAGGTGAACCATCTTCCCTATATGCCGTTTCCGCCGAGCTGGCCGACTTACATTCCCAAAGACAAGCTCGCCGCCTGGTTCGAGGCCTATGTCGAGGCCATGGAGCTCAATTATTGGACCGGAACGGAGCTTGAATCGGGCCGGTATGACACGACGACCGGACGCTGGTCCGTCCTCCTGCGACGCGCGGATGGCAGCAGGCGGCAAGTACAACCCCGCCACATAGTCATGGCGACCGGGCTCAGCGGCATGGCGAAAATGCCCGACATCCCGACCCTGCACCACTTCCGAGGAGCTGTGCTGCATTCCAGTGAGTACCAGGATGGCGAGCCCTGGGCAGGCAAGCGCGCCCTCATCATCGGCTCCGGCAACAGCGGACACGACATTGCGCAAGATCTGCATGCGAGCGGCGCCAAAGTCACCTTGGTGCAGCGCAGCTCGACCATGGTGGTCAACGTGGAGCCGAGCGCACAGCTTCCCTACGCTCTCTATGACGAAGGGCCGCCGCTCGAGGATTGTGATCTGATCACCACCTCGATCCCTCTGGCCGTGGCGAGGCAGAGCCACAGGATGCTTACCGACCAGGCCAAGGCTCTCGACAAGGATCTGCTCACGGGTCTCGAGCGCGTCGGGTTCAAGCTCGATTTCGGCGACGACGGGACCGGATGGCAGTTCAAATATCTCACCCGCGGGGGCGGCTACTACTTCAATGTCGGCTGCTCCGACCTGATCGCCAGCCGTCAGATCGCACTACTGCAGTATGCAGAGATCGAAAGCTTCGTCGGCGATGGCGCGCGGCTGCGCAATGGCGAAACTCTGCCAGCCGATCTCATCGTCCTGGCGACCGGGTACAAGGGCCAGGAGCATCTGGTCGGCAAGCTGTTCGGCCAGGAGATTGCCGAGCGTCTCGGGCCGATCTGGGGATTCGGCGAGGATGACGAGCTCCGCAACATGTTCACCCGCACGGCGCAGCCTGGTCTTTACTTCATCGCCGGCAGCTTCGCGCAGTGCCGCATCTATTCGAAATACCTCGCACTGCAGATCAAGGCTCTCGAGCTCGGCCTATTGTCTTGAGCTGGTGCGAGCTGGTGCGAGCTGGTGCGAGCTGGTGCGCACCGCCCGCTTCGCGTCGCGCATGTGCTTGACAGGCCTTGAGCAGCGCGACAGCGTAAAACCGCAACTGAGGAATGCCGAGACATGAGCAAGCTGCGCCTCACCTTCGCGTGTGGACCGTATGATCGCACAGCGGCGCTGCGCGACGGCACGATCCAGCCCGAGGGCATCGATCTCAACTACATCGCGGCACAGCCGGCCGACATCTTCTGGCGCATGCTGCAATTCAGCGAGTTCGAAATATCCGAGATGTCGCTCTCGAACCACGCCACGCTCGTGAGCACGGGTCAGCGGCCATTTGTTGCCATCCCGGTATTTCCCTCGCGCGTCTTTCGACACGGTTACATCTTCGTCAATCCGGACAAGGGCATCAGGTCGCCCGCTGACCTCAAGGGCAAGCGTGGCGGGGTGCCGGAATACACCATGACCGCAGCCGTCTATGCGCGCGGCATGCTGCAGCACGAGTACGGCGTGAAGCCGAGCGATGTGGAATGGGTGCAGGGCCGTGCCGATCGGCTCGGCCGCAAGCTGCCAGCCGACATCCGGCTCACGCAAGCGCCGGCAGGCACCGAGCTCGGCGACATGCTCGAGCGCGGCGAGATCGACTTCATGATGTCGGCGAACAATCCGCTCGCATTTCGGCGCGGCTCATCGAAGGTGCGCCGCCTTTTTCCGAACTATGCCGAGGTCGAGAAGGACTATTACCGCCGCACCAAGATCTATCCGATCATGCACACGGTCGTGATCCGCAAAGACGTGCACGAGAGCAATCTCTGGGTGGCGCTCGGAATGTACAAGGCGCTCGCCCGCGCCAAGGAGATCGCCTACCAGACTTTCGCAGACATGGGCTCTCCCAAGGTCTGCTCTGCCTGGCTGCAGCCGCTCATCGAGGAAGAGAAGGCCATCATCGGCGAGGACTGGTTTCCCTATGGTATTGACGCGAACCGGCCGACCATCGAGGCGCTGCTGCAATACGTGCATGAGCAGGGCCTCGCCGACCGCCGGGTCAAGCTCGAGGAATTGTTTGCGCCCAGCACGCTGCGTGACATCCCGACGAGCGAAGGCCAGCACGTGTGAGCCTGCGGACTGCCGGCAAAAAGGAGAAAGCATATGACCAAGCCGCAGCTGATGCCTTGGATCGGCGGCCCCGTCGAGTTCAAGGCCCGGCTCTCGCCGCTCATCTGTCCCATCGACGACAGCGTCGCCTCGCAGATGATCGAATCGGATGCCGCGGTCGTGGACGCGGCGGTCCGCCACGCCCATGAGGCGTTTATCCGCCATCAGGATGCGTCGACGGCGCAGCGCATTGCCTGGCTCACCGCGGCAGCCGACGCAATCGATAAGATCGAAGGCGAGCTCGTCGCCTCGCTGATCCGCTTCATCGGCAAGCCGCGACGCGCCGCGACGTTCGAGGCGAAACGGGTAGGAGCCTTCATTCGCGCCTGCATTGCCCAGCTGCCGCACCTCAACGGCGAGGTCTTGCCGCTCGACATCACAGCCCAGGGCGCCGGCCGCTTCGGCTTCACCACGCGCATTCCATACGGCGTTGTGGCCGCGGTGACGCCGTTCAATGGCCCCGCCAATCTGCTCATCCAGAAGGTCGCGCCAGCGCTGGCGGTCGGCAATGCGGTCGTGGTGAAGCCCTCGCCGCCCGGCACCGAGGTCGCTCTCCTGATGGCAGAGGCAGTGAAGAAGGCCGGGGTGCCGGACGGACTGTTCAACGTGGTGCCGGGTGGGCGGGACACGGCGAAACTTTTGGCCGCGCATCCCCTCATCGCGGCAGTCACCGTTACCGGCAGCACAGCCGCGGGGAACGAGCTCGCGCGCGCCGCGGGGGCAAAGAAATTCGTTGGCGAGCTCGGCTCCAACGCCGCCAATATCGTGTGTGCCGATGCCGATCTCGCGGATGCCGCGACCCGCATCGCCGGGGCCGCCTTCGAAGCGAGCGGGCAGCAATGCATCTCGGCGCAGCGCGTCATTGTCGAGCGGAGCGTCCTCGAGCGTTTCCTCGAGCTGTTCGTGGCCGCAGCGAAGAAGCTCAAGGTCGGGGACCCTGAGGACGCAGCGACGGACGTCGGCCCAATGGTGAGCACGGCCGCCGCGGACCGGGTGGAGGCGATGATCGAGGACGCCATCGCCGCCGGCGCTCGCCTGGTGCTCAAGCCCGAGCGCAGGGCCGCCATTCTCGGGCCCGCGATCGTCGCGCAGGCGCCGCCGCAGGCGCGGCTCATGCGCGAGGAGGCGTTCGGACCCGTTGTTGTGGTGCAAGGCGTCGCTGACGTGGACGCCGCGCTCGCCCTCGCCAACGAATCCGAGTTCGGACTGCAGGGCGCCTGCTTCACCCGCAACCTCGAGACGGCGTTCAAAGTCTCGCGCAAGCTCAAAGCCGGGTCGCTCTGGATCAATGACGCGAGCCGTTTCCGCCTCGATACCTATCCGTTCGGCGGCGTCGGCGCCTCCGGCTTCGGGCGCGAAGGCGTGCGCTACGCCATGGAAGAGCTGTCGCAGTGGAAGTTCACCGGCATGCGGCTCTCGCCGTGACACCCGGCGCAGTCGGGCTGATCGGCTGCGGAGGCATCGCGCACGATGTGCTGATGGCGCTGCGCGCGAGCGCGAGCAACGGCGTCTCCGTCGTGGGTGCCTTGGCGCGCCCAGGCCGCAGCGCGCAGGCGCGCTCCAGGCTCGATGGGGTCAATATCGTCGAAAGCCTCGCGGAGCTCCTTGACCGCAAACCGGCGGTCATTGCCGAGGTGGCCGGACAGGGCGCCGTGGCAGAGCACGGGGAGGCGGTGCTGCGCAGCGGCACCGAGTTCCTGATCATATCGGTGGGCGCTCTGGCAGACGCAAAGCTCCTCACGCGCCTGCAGGCCGCTGCGAACGCCGGCAAGACGCGCATTCTGCTGCCCGCCGGCGCGATCGGCGGGCTCGATGCAATCGCCGCCATGCGCGTGGCGGGGCTTACCTCAGTGCGCTACCGCTCGCGCAAGCCGCCGGCCGCCTGGCGCGGCTCGCCCGCCGAGCGCGTGGTCGACCTTGGCGCGCTGACGCAAAGGACGCTCCTTTACAAAGGCAGCGCCGGCGAGGCTGCGCTTCTGTATCCGCAGAACGCCAATGTTGCAGCGGCGGTAGCGCTGGCGGGACTGGGTTTCGACGCGACAGAGGTCGAGCTCGTCGCTGACCCCGATGCGCCCGGCAATGTACACGAGATCGACGCCGAAGGGGCGGCGGGGCGTTTTGCCATTGAGCTCCAGGGCAAACCGTCGCGCAGCAATCCCAAGACCTCCGCACTCGCCGCCATGAGCGTGGCGCGTGCGCTCCTCAACACGCGTGCGAGCATCGTGATCTGAGATGGAGTGGAGGCGCACGACCAATGCGGTGATCGGCAGCCCCGTCGAGCGGCTCGAGGATTTGCGCTTCCTGCGCGGCCGCGGACAGTTCGTCGGCGACCTGCTGCGCCACAACCTCCTGCATGCGGCAATCCTGCGCAGCCCACATGCGCACGGCCGGATCCGCCAAATCGATGCGTCCGCGGCCATCGAGCGCCGCAGCGTGCGCGCCGTGCTTACCGCGAGCGACATCGTGCGCGATCTCGGCAACATCCCAACCATTCCGCTGCGGCAGGAGTCCTCGCCCGCCTTCGTGCCGTATCAGCAGCCGGTGATCGCGCACGCCAAGGTGCGCTATGTCGGCGAGCCGGTTGCCGTGGTGCTCGCCGACAGCGCCGCTGCCGCGGAGGATGCGCTCGAGGCCATCAATCTCGAGATCGAGCCGTTACCGGCAGTGGTGAGCACGCGAGACGCGGCGCACAGCACGCTCCTTCTGTTCGAGGATACCGGCAGCAATATTGCGCTCACGCTCTCGGGTGTGCGCGGTGATGCCGAAGCCGCCTTCGCCGACGCTCCCTACAGGCGGCGCGAATGCTTCAAGGTGCAACGGCATGGCGCCGTGCCGATGGAGCCGCGTGGGCTCCTCGCAGAGTGGGAGACGGACGTTGGTCTCCTCACGGTCTATGGCGCCGCCAAAGTCGCATTCCTCAACCGCCGCGTCCTGGCCAGGCAGATGGGCCTTGCTGAAAACGCCATTCGCATGGTCGAGAACGATGTCGGCGGCGGGTTCGGCGCCCGCGGCGAGTTCTACCCAGAAGATTTTCTCATTTCCTTCGCCGCGCGTGCCGTGGGACAGCCGGTGAAGTGGATCGAGGATCGGCGCGAGCATCTTGCTACCACCAATCACGCGCGTGATGCCGAAGGCGAGATCGAGATCGCCTGCCGAGAGGACGGCACGATCCTGGCGCTGCGCGGGCGCGTGACCACCGACCAGGGTGCCTATATCCGCACCAACGGGCCCACAGCAGCACGCAATATCGCGCAGGTGTTGAGCGGCCCCTATCGCATTCCGCATCTGCGCGTGGATGTTGCGCTGGCGGTGACGAACAAGACGCCTTCCGGGACTTATCGCGGCCCTGGTCGCTTCGAGGCTGACTTCTTCCGTGAGCGACTGTTCGATCTTGCAGCCGGCGAGCTCGGCATCGATCGCGTGGAATTCCGCCGCCGCAATCTCATCGGCGAGGACGAGCAGCCCTATCAGCTTGCGACGGTCGAGCCCCTGGCGATCACCACAGAAACCGACAGCGGCAACTATCGCAGCACTCTCGAGCGCTGCCTGCAGGAGATCGACTGGCAGGCCAAGATGCTGCTGCAAGGCAACCTGATCGAAGGCCGCTATCACGGCAGCGCGATTGGGTGCTATCTCGAAGGCGGCGCCTCCGGGCCGAAGGAAGGTGCACGCCTCGCGCTCGACCCGGACGGCAAGGTCGTCATTTTTGTTGGGTCGTCCTCGATTGGCCAGGGGCTTGAGACGGTGTGCGCCCAGATCGCAGCCGACGCCCTCGAGCTGCCGATGTCCGACATCGCCGGCGTGTTTCACGGCTCCACCGATTGCGTTGCCGAGGGCTACGGGTCCTACAGCTCACGTTCCGTCGTGATGGGTGGGAACGCCATTGTTGCGGCAGCAGGAAAGCTGCGCGACGCGATCCGCGAGTCCGCCGCGGCAAAGCTCGGCTGCACTGCCGCGGAGGTGACGATCGATGCGGGCCGTGTGCACGGCGGCGGCAAGGCGGCACTGCCGCTTGCAGCGTTTGCCGGTTTGTCGGCCGAAACGTCCTACGCCAGCAACCGCCGCACCTACAGCTACGGCGCGCATGCCGCCCACGTTGCGGTCGATCCGAAAACCGGCAGGATCGAGCTCCTCGACTACGTGGCGGTGGAGGATGTCGGGCGCATCATCAATCCGCTCACGCTGCATGGGCAAGCGATCGGTGCCATCGTGCAGGGCCTCGGCGGCGCTCTCATGGAGCAGTTCGCCTATGACAGCGACGGCCAGCTGCTCACCGGCTCGTTGGCCGATTACCTCCTGCCGACGGCCAGCGATTTTCCCGTTCTGCGTGCGGTGGCGTTGGAGGAGAGCCCCTCGCCCACCAATCCGCTCGGCGCCAAGGGCGCTGGCGAAGGTGGGATTATTCCGGTCGCCGGCGTCATCGCCAATGCAGTGGCGGCCGCGCTCGCCTCACGCGGGGTCGAGCCGCGCGAGCTGCCGCTCTCGCCGTCGCGCGTGTGGCACATGATCAAGGAGGCATCGCGCTGAGCGGATGCACCATGGCCCGGTCTACTCGATCACGCGGTCGGCGCGCGCCACTACGACAGGTGGAATGCTGATCCCGAGCGTGCGGGCCGCTCTGGCGTTGATCACCATCTCGAAGGTGGTCGGCAGCTGCACCGGCAGCTCACTGGGCTTGCCGCCCTTGAGCAGGCGCGCGGCATATTGCCCGATCTGGTCGTAGGCCCAGGTCAGCGTCGCTCCATAGCTGACGAGGCCACCAGCCTCGGCATATTGCGGCCAGGGATAGCTCGTCGGCAGCTTGTGCCGCGCTGCGAGCGCAACGATCTGATCGCGCCGGCTGGTGAAGAAGGAATCCGCGCTCACCATGAGGGCGCCAACGCTCTGGCGCACCGCATCCTCGAAGGCGCGATCGAGCTCGGCGTCGCTGCGCGCTTCCAGCACCACGATTTGCACCTCGGAGCCGCGCGTTGCTTCCTGCAGGTCGGTGATCTCGCTCACAGTCGAAATGCTCCCAGGGTTCACCAGGAAGCCGATCGTGTTGACCGGGACAAGCTCGCGCAAGAGCTCGAGCCGCTTCTTGCCGAGCTCGGCACTATAGACGCTGACGCCGGTAGCGTTGCCACCCGGACGCGCGATGCTCGCCACCAAGCCCTCCTGCACAGGATCGGACCCGGCAACGAAGAGAATGGGGACAGCAGAGGTCGTACTCATCGCCGCCTTGGCACTGACGAGACCGCCGGTGGCGGCGATCAGCGCGACGCGACGCGCCACAAGATCGGCGGCCATGGCCGGTAGCCGCTCATAGCGGCCGTCGGCCCAGCGATATTCGATTCGCAGACTTCGTCCTTCCACGTAGCCTTGGCTGGCGAGCGACTGGCGAAACGCTTCAACGAGCGTCTTGGTCGGGTCCGCCGACGCACTGTGCAGGAAGCCAATGAGCGGGATGGGGGCAGCTTGCGCAAAGGCGGGGAGCGGCACTGCGACCCCGAGCAGCAGCACGCATGCTAGCAATAGCTGGCGTAGCAGTGAACGGCCATCCTGCATCAGAGCGGGCATCCGCCAGCCATCCGTCGAGTGCGGCGGGGTCAATGTGAAGCAGCTCACGTCCTCGCTCAGAAACCCGCAAAGCCGCGAACTGCAGCTATCACGGCAACCCGTCGTAATCGCTGCGCGCCTGGGTAAGTGCCAATGCAGTTCCCGGTGTGGTCAAAAGGTCCCCAACCATCTTTCCAATATCCGAATAAACGACTTTCAGAGTGGGGCCTTGGTACATGACAAGGGACTTATCATTCGTGTCGGGGTCGACCGCGTCGTCCATATACTCACGGAGTGGGTAGCACATAACAAGGCTGTTATATTTCTGAGCAAGTCGAATAATGCGCTGACGCTTGCTCGTGAAAAATGGGTCCGCGCTCAGGATAATCGCTTTCGAAGCTCCCTTCGGGTCAATCGCGTCTAACGCCTTGTTCGCATCGTCGATGGCGTCCCGCAATTTGATCCCCTTGTTCTCAAACGGACCGCCACCGGACGTACGCGCATCGAGCGCTTGACCCTGAGCATTCATACCATTCCATTCCACACTCTCAGCCGAGCCCATTTGGGAATTGCCGTTGTACAATAGACATATTTTTTGCGGCTGAATCCCGTAGGTACCAGTAAGGCGCGTGAATTTCTCTAGCATGTTGCTGTTCTGAGCCACGCCCTGAGGCTTGTCGAAGAAATACCCTCCTACTTGTCCTCGAGCGGCAACCGCTTGGTCGTAACGGCCAAGGACGACGAACAGCGGTATGCCCGTCAAACGCGCAACGGCATGACCGGATACCAACCCGCCGAATGCCACGAGACACTGCAGGTTTGGAGTATGGTCCTTCAAGTCGTCGGCAGCCCTGTTCAGCTCGTCGTTCGAGCTCATCCGGTACTTCCCGTTTGCATTCACTCGACGAAGATTGACGCGTTGCCGAGGGCCGGTGACAGGCTGCGTCGGGTCCGCCTCCCAATTTTTCGTCCGCAAGCCGCCAAAAAAAGCTTGCTCCAGGTCGGGGTCCAGCGTGGTGCTGTGCAGCAGCCCTATCCAGCGTGTCGTGTCAGCGGGGGCCGCTTGCGCAAAAGGAACCGACGTTGCGAGCGCCGCCATGCTGCTCGAGGCACCGATGAACTTTCGTCGGCTCGTGCTCATTCACGCATCCTTTCGAACTATCCGTTCATTCTCGGCGAGGGGCGCACGTCCCGCCCCGTGGCTAGGAGCTGCAGCCGCAGCCACAGCCGCAGGAGTGCACGTCCTTGCTCTTCCAGTCGGGATGGTCCTGGTTCGGATAAAGCCGCCAGCCCAGCACGAAACGCGCGCCGTTCTTGTCCGCTTTCTTCTTCTCGCGCACCGCTTTGCGAATAAGCGCGGCGAGGTCGCGGTTGGCCTGGTAACCGCATTTGTCGGTGGCGTTCGCGTGCTTGGCGTCGGTCTTCACTCCAGGCAGAGCGACGCGGCCTTTTCCCTGCGCGGTCTTGCGCGCGCCCTTGCGCAAGGTCTTGCGCGTCATCTTTGGGGTGATTTCAGGCATTGCCGTCCTCCTGCTGTGAGCGAGCCATCCGCTCGCTGGTAACGTGTTGCAGCGTCGAGAGCATGTGGCGCCATGCGGCCGCGAGCTCGCTCAGCGGCTCCTGGTAAATCTCCTGCCAGCGTTCTGGCTTTCCTGCATCTTGGCGCGACGGCGTGAATGGCGTGCGCAGATAAAGCGCATGGAAAGCAGCGAGTCCGCGGCGCTCGATGAGAAACTGCGCAAATGATCCGACTAGCCCGTAGATGGCGGACTGGCCGCGCCGGTCCTCGCCATACCCTACACCCCCAAGCTCCAATGTCAGCGGATTGGGAGTGGGGATGCCGTCGAGATGGTTGATGATTGGCAAAACCGCCGCTCCGGATGAGAGCCAATCGGGAGCGATGTCGCACAAGATCGCGTAGGCGCATTCGTGCAGGGGTCGGCCGAAGTTCGGAAAAGCGGCGTTGCCGCCGATCACCGCCTGCAGGTAGATCGCCAGGCCCTCCGCGAGCAGACGGTTGGCATTGGGGAAGTACACATGCGCGAGCTCATGCATGATGGCTGCTTGCCCGGCCATCACGCGGCGCGCCGGAAACTCCAGATGACCGGCATGACCGTACCAGGCCGGCACCAGCGACTTGGAGATCTTGTAGCGATCAGACACGAGCACCTGCAGCTGCGGCACCTCGGCAGCTGACCAGCCGCCATGGCGGCCCCAATGCTCGAGTGCAATGAGCTCACGACGGAACTGGGCGCTGAAAACTTCACGCGTCGCAGCGTCGGCAACATCGAGCGCGAAGTGGAACGTTGCCGGACCACTATGCGGCGGATTTGTCCAAGCGCCGGCCTGAACGCCATCCAATGTTGCAACGCGCGCTGCTGAGGGGCTCACCGCGGGCTCCTAGTGTCCCGATTCCGAAGTTCGCATGATTGTGCGGCACCGTAGGTTGCGAACTTCGGAATCGAAGGACACTAGCGAACTATGGGTGTCTAGTGTGGCTTTGGTTCAGAAGTCCGCATGACGAACTTGCGGCAAGAATGATGCGGACTTCTGAACCGCCACACTAGCCTCAACCAGGGATGGTACCGCCCTTTTTGCCGCGCGCATAGCGCATCCGCCGGCCGTTACAGCAGAGGTGGGATCGGGCTCTGCGCGTTGACCCCTCGCTTTCGCGGGTGATAGGTAGCAAAGCACCCAGTGCTACGCGTGCAAGGGACGCCTCGAGCCTCATGAAGCTACCGGCCTTCGAATATGCCTGCCCCTCGAGCGTGTCCGAGGCGGTTGCGTTGCTTGCTGCTCACGACGGCGAGGCCAAGCTCCTGGCGGGAGGTCAAAGCCTGGTGCCGATGCTTGCCTTTCGTCTTGCGCGCCCGGCACTGCTGGTTGATTTGCGCAAGCTTGCGGAATTGCGCGGCATCCGCATCACCGAGCACGGCGTGACGCTCGGCGCCATGACGCGCTGGCGCGATATCGAGGATGACGCGAGGCTTGCCGTGGCGCATCCGCTGCTGAAAGCGGCGGTCGCGCATATCGCCCATTATCAGATCCGCAACCGCGGCACCGTCGGCGGCAGCCTCGCACATGCGGATCCCGCGGCCGAGATGCCGGGCATTGCCGTGACCTGCGACGCGGAGATCGGTGTCGTCGGCACATCCGGTGCGCGCACGATCAAGGCGGATGATTTCTTCGAGAGCGCGCTCAGCACGACGCTTGCGCCGGACGAGATCATCACCGAGGTGCGGCTACCCGCGTGGCCGGCACAGCGGCGCTGGGGCTTTCAGGAATTCGCGCGTCGCCGCGGTGACTTTGCCATGGCTGGCGCCGCCCTGTTCTATGACGCGGACGGGCAAGGGCGCGCGTCCAACGCGCATGTCGGCGTGATCGGGGTTGGAGATCGCGCGCGTCGGCTGCCCGCGGTCGAAAGCGTGCTCAACGGCCGCGTGATCGACGAGGCGACTATTGCGGTTGCGGATCAAGCAGCCTGTGGCGCCGTCGATGCGCAGGAGGACATTCACGCCAGTGCCGCCTACCGACGCTCGCTCACCGGCACCATGGTCGAGCGTGCGCTCAAGCAGGCAGCGGCTGAGCCCAATCGCTAGACCCATCTACTCCGTTTCATCGCGAGGATCCATGTCGGTCAAATTCGAGGTCAATGGCAAACACGTCGAGGTCAACGTCGAGCCACGTATGACACTCGCAGATTGCCTGCGCCATGAGCTGCGGCTCACCGGCACCCACGTCGGCTGCGAGCACGGCGTGTGCGGCGCCTGCACCGTCCTCGTCGACGGCGCAGCAGTACGCTCGTGCCTCATGCTTGCGGTGCAGGCGGAAGGCAGCACCGTTGTGACCGTCGAGGGGCTCTCCTATGACGAGGATCTCACGCCGTTGCAGAAGAGCTTCCGCAAGCATCATGCGCTGCAATGTGGGTTTTGCACGCCGGGCATGATCACCACCGCGCATGCGCTGCTCAGCGAGGAGCCGGACTGTGATGCCGACCGGGTGCGCGAGGTGCTCTCTGGCAACATCTGCCGCTGCACCGGCTATATCTCCATTGTCGAGGCGGTGCTCGATGCCCGCTCCGCCTACAAGCAGGGCGGCGCCGCATGAGAAACACCTATATCGGCACACCGATGGAGCGGCGCGAGGACCTGCGCTTCCTGCGCGGGCGCGGCGAGTACCTCGACGATCTGAAGACGCCGGGTCTCCTCTATGCCGTCATCCTGCGTAGCCAGGTGGCGCACGGCCGCATTCGCCTGCTCGACATTGCCGCGGCACGCCAGCTTCCGGGCGTGCATGCCATCATCACGGCGCAGGACATGGCAGGTGCGCCGCCCGTCATCCCCATGCGGCTGCAGCCGCTACCTCAGTTCAAGCCTTACGAGCAGCCAGTACTGGCGCACGACAAGGTCCGCTATGTCGGCGAGCCGGTCGCGGTCGTGCTCGCCGAAACGGTGGCGATTGCCGAAGACGCGCTGGACGCGATCAGCCTCGAGATCGACCAACTGGCCGCCGTGGCGGATGCCGAGACCGCCAGCATGGACGCGAGCCTGCTGTTCGAAGCGACCGGCAGCAACCGCGCGCTCACTTTCGAGGCACGCAAAGGCGACGCGGACACGGCCTTCCGCGAGGCGCTCTACACCCGTCGCGAGCGTTTTCGCACTGGGCGGCATTACGGCCTGACGCTCGAGCCACGCGGGGTCCTGGCGCAATGGGACGCGGCTGCCGGCAAGCTCACGATCTCGGGCGCCGCGAAGGTGCCGTTCTTCAACAGGCGCATCCTCGCCAAGCAAATCGGGCTGCCCGAGACATCGATTGAGATGATTGAGAACGATGTCGGCGGTGGCTATGGGGCACGCGGCGAGTTCTACCCGGAGGATTTCCTGATCCCGTTCGCCGCGCGCCACGTCAATCGGCCGGTGAAATGGACCGAGGACCGGCGCGAGAACCTGATGGCGATGAATCACGCGCGGGAAGCATGGACCGATCTGGAGATCTCCTGCGCGCGCGACGGCACCATCCTGGCGCTGCGCGGGCATATCCACAATGACATGGGCGCCTATATGCGCACCAACGGCGCAGTGGGTGCGCGCAACATCTGCCAGTTCCTGGCCGGGCCCTATCGGGTACCGCACGTGAAGCTCGACTCGCATTTGTGGATGACCAACAAGACGCCGGTCGGCACCTACCGCGGTCCTGGAAGGTTTGAATCGAGCTTCTTTATGGAACGGATGCTCGACCTGGTCGCAAGCGATTTGCGTATCGATCGAATCGAATTGCGCCGACGCAACCTTCTTGGCAGCTCGGAGCAGCCCTATCCCATCGCCACCGTGCAGCCGACCGACGCCAAGGACCAATATGACAGCGGCGACTACCGCGCGACCTTCGAGCGATGCCTCGCCGAGTTCCGCTGGAGCGAGAAGCAGAACTTCGCCGGATCGCTCATCGACGGCAAGTATCATGGTCTGGGCGTGGCCTGCTTCGTCGAAGGCGGTGCCGCAGGGCCCAAGGAAACCGCGCGGCTCGAGGTCAATGACGACGGCACGGTGTCCGTCTATCTCGGCACCACGTCGGTGGGACAAGGCGTCGAGACGATCTTCGCGCAGATCGCCGCCGACGCACTGGAAATGCCGATCGACCGCATTCGCCATGTCCACCATGGCTCGACCAGCTATGTGAGCGATGGCTACGGCGCTTATCACTCGCGCTCTACGGTCATGGGCGGCTCGGCGCTGCTCGATGCCGTCAAGAACTTCCAGGCTGCCATCCGCACCGCGGCTGCGGAGAAGCTCGGCTGCGACGCCGCCGCCATCAGGATCAGCGAGGACAAGGTCGCCGGACCCGGGGGTAAATCATTGCCGCTTGCGGCGCTGGCCGGAGTGACCGCGGAAGGCGCCTTCCTCAACCACCGGCACACCTACAGCTACGGCACCCATGCCGTGCATGTCACGGTCGACCCCAAGATTGGCCGCATCGAGATCGTCGATTACATGATCGTCCAGGACGTGGGACGCGCAATCAATCCACTGACGGTGAGCGGCCAGGTGATCGGCTCGCTCGTGCAGGGCCTCGGCGGCGCCTGCCTCGAGCACCTGCAATATGACGCCCAAGGCCAATTCCTCACCGGATCGCTCGCGGATTATCTGCTGCCGACAGCGACTGATTTCCCCAACTTGCGCTGCCTGGTGCTGGAGGACTATCCCTCGCCCATCAACCCGCTTGGCGCCAAGGGCGCCGGCGAAGGGGGCATCATCGCCGCCGGGGGCGCGCTGGCAAACGCGGTGGCCGATGCGCTGGCCAATTTCGGTGCACAGCCGCGCGAGCTGCCGCTGACCCCGAGCTATGTCTGGGAGCTCGTGCAGGCCGGACACCGGCAAAGCACCTTGCGCGCGGCCTCCTGATTGCATTGCTTGCAATCCGCGCTGTTTGACGGCTTGCGCCCCGCACGACTAAACTTTGATGCATGCGCACGAGCTCACAGGAGCATGTCATGAGCGTTGCACGACACCCACGTTCGCCCGAGCTGGTCGATGTTCCGATCGAGGACATCATGCAGAAATATGTCGGCCGGTTCCGCGAGAAGAAGCCCGACTGGGCGGCATTCGAAGACGCCAAGATCGAGGGCTACAAGCGCGCGCAACATCGTTTCATCGGCGCCGGCGGCTCGGGCAAGCACAATGATCCGAGCGTCATCCCGGCGAACAACTTCACGCTGTCGATCATGTATGTGGAGCCGGGCCAGGGAAATGCGGCGCACACACATGAGGTCGAGGAGTGCTTCTTCGTGCTGGACGGCTTTCTCGACGTGTTCGTCGAGGACGAGAGCGGCAAGCGCCTCACCACGCGCCTCGGGCCCTGGGAATGCATCGCCTGCCCCGCCGGCGTCATTCACGGCTATGAGAACAACAGCCTCGGACCTGTCTACTTCCAGGTCATGCTCGGGCGCGCCAAGCCTGACGCCATGGGCTATGCCGACGAGGATCTCTACAAGCGCCGCGATGCCCACCTCAAGGCGGTGTGAGGGCATAGCTCGGCAAAACATCAGCGTGTGACAAGCACTCGGTGCGCTCCCCTCCCCCTGTGGGGCGGGGCCGGGGGTGGGGGTTAGCTGTCGGAAGGGCAATGTCGCGGCAAGACAAATCGCGCGTGTGGGCCTCGCGCGATAAAACGCTCGAGCCGGTTCAGCGCAAATTCGCGCGGCGTATGCGTGCCAATCCGACGGAGGCGGAGCGCAAACTGTGGTGGCATCTGCGCCATCGACTCCCGATGCGCGGAACGCATTTTCGTCGACAAGTTCAGATCGGACGCTACATCGCCGACTTTGTTTGTCATACGCGGGGCCTCGTGGTGGAGGTCGAGGGCGGCCAGCATGGTGAGCAATCGTCCCTCAACCAACACCGAACACGAGTGATCGAAGCGCACGGATATCGCGTTCTGCGCTACTGGAACAATGACGTGCTCACGAATATCGACGGCGTTCTGACGGACATTCTGCGTGCCCTCGCATTGACCCCCACCCCCAACCCCTCCCCACAAGGGGGAGGGGAGCAGACCGAGTAAGCGGCACGACCACCCGCTATCACAGCGTCGGACCTGTCTACTTCCACGTCAAGCAAAGGAGCTGATGGGCTGAGTCGGATCTTGAAACGCACTCGGTGCGCTCCCCTCCCCCGTGTGGGGAGGGGCTGGGGGTGGGGGTCCCAGCTGGATGCAAGCCGATCTCAACAAAGACGAATTGCAATGCATGAGTTATAGGAGATCAATCTATAGCTCAGAATCCATAATGCTGTGAGCTATAGCAGCAAGATGCATCCGGCATGCTGGTGGACGGGGGCTGCTACTCGGCGGCCTGTTGCCGCATTCCTTGCGGCAGCCGATTGCGAAAATGCGGCAGCACCTCCTGCGCCACCGCCTGCATATTCGCGCGCGCCATCTCATCCGGCAGCGTGCCGAACTGGGTCTTGGTGAGCGAGGTGTTGAATCCCGCCAGATCCTGGTACGCCGCGAGCTTCTCCCGCACCGTTGCGGGGCTGCCGATCATGACCACACCGGCCTTGATGACATCCTCGATCGACTGCGGCTTGCCCGTGAGCTTCGCAGCACGCACGCGTTTCATGGAGGCGGGATCGGTGTAGCCGGGGGGCAGCAGCATCTCGGTGGGCATCTTGAGGAACGAGTTCATCAGCGCCTCGAGGTGCGGGCGCGCCTCGCGCACGGCCTTCTCGTCGGTTTCGGCAATGTAGATCGTGTTCGACCAGGCGAGCTGATCGGGCGAGGCCTGATAGCCGGCCTTGTCGGCCTCCTCGCGATACATCTGGAAAAAGCGAGCGACAGCAGCAATGGGTGCCAGCGTCTGACAATAGGTGTAACGCATCTGTGCCGCCCAGCGGATGGTGGAAGCCGAGCCCTGTGATGGGATCCAGATCGGCGGGTGCGGGCTCTGATAGGGACGCGGCCAGGTGTTCACGTATTTGAACTGGTAGTGCTTGCCGGAATAGGCAAAAGGCCCTGGCTCAGTCCAGGCACGGACGATGAGGTCGTGCGCCTCGGAGAAACGCTCCTGCGAGTAGGCGGGGTTGATGCCGGTGGCGTGGTATTCCGCGCCGATGCCGCGGACAAAACCGGCGATGAGCCGGCCGCGGGTAAGATTGTCGAGCATCGCGTATTCCTCGGCGATGGTGAGCGGATTGTTGAGGAGCGGCAGAGCGCGGCCAAGGATCGCGAGCTTCGCGCGTTTCACACTGCGCGCGAGCGCGCCGGCGAGCACGCCTGGAATCGGCATCATGCCATACGCGGTCTGATGATGCTCGTTGAGGCAGACGCCGTCAAAGCCGAGCTGGTCCGCGAGCTCCATCTGGTCGAGATATTCGTGATAGAGCTCGGCTCCCTTCTGCGGGTCGTAGTGGCGGTTGGAGAAGGTCACCCAGGCGGTGCCGTGCTGCGCGATCGCTGCGAGGTCGGCGTGCCGATAGGGCATGAGATGAAAATTGAAGATCTTCATGCTGCAGCCCTCGTCTCGTCGATGAAGCTCTCGAGCTCGGCGGTAAACGCCTCGCCTTTCTCGACATGCGGCAAGTGCCCGCACTCCGGAAGGATCACCGCTTTCGACCCGGGAATGAGCTGCTGGTACACGAACGCATAGGGCCGCGGAAACAGCCGGTCCTCCGCACCCCAAACGAGCAGCGTCGGCACCTTGATGCGATGCAGCCATTTGCGCAGCTGCGGATCGTAGTTGCGCGGCTGCCAGCAGAGCTTGGCCGTGGTCATCCGGTTCTTCAGCGCAGCGTCCTCCAGCTCCGGGCGCGACATGCTGGCGACCACGGCATCGGCGAGCTCCTGGTCGTAGAACAGATCGCGGATGCGCTGCTCCTCGCTGCGCAGGAAGGCATCGACCTGTTCGACACCATCGACGTGGATACCGGCAGCGCCGATCAGGGTAAGCGACGCAAGCCGGCTGGCATTACGAACGGCAAGCTCGGCGGCAATCCAGCCGCCGAGAGAGCTGCCGACGAGGTGCACACCCGTGAGATCCAGCGCCTCAAAAAGATCGAGGTAGAAGTTGGCGAGATCAGCGACGCTGTCCAGCCATTCCGGCGTCTCGGACTCGCCATAGCCGGGATGCTCGGGCGCCAGCACATCGAATCTCTTCGCCAGGGCGGCCATGCAGGGGAGCCAGATGCCTAGCCCGCCGCCCCCATGCAGGAACACGAGTGGTGCTCCAGAACCGCCGCGCAGCAGCCGGATACGGCAGCCGTCGACCGAGAGCATCGAACTGGAATGATCCGCCATTGCCTCACTCTCGGGCCTCTGCCGCTATTTGGAATTCCACTCGCGCAGGCGCCGGGCTATACATTAATCCGCGCTGGCGATTGCTGTCGACGCGGCTCGCTGCCGGTCCGCAGATCGCGTCCCGCACCGCCAAATGACGCTACAAAGTGACGGCACGAAGTGACGGTACAAAGAGCCGACCGACACAACGCAACGAGACGACCCAAAACGAAGGAATTTCATGTACGCGCCTGCCGGAGTGAAGACGAGCACAGATTATCCCATACCCGAGCGGATGAAGGCCTGGGTTCTCGGCGATCCTGGCGAGCTCATTCGCACAGACAAGCCGGTGCCGGTGCCTGGGAAGGCCGAGGTGCTGCTGCGCATCGATGCCGTGGCGATCTGCGCGACTGATCTCGAGATCATCTATCACGGGCCGCCGGCCTCGATCCGCGGCGGCTTCGCGTTCAACAAGAACTTCACGCCAGGTCACGAATATATGGGCACCGTGGTTGCGCTCGGCCCAGGCGTCGACGAATACAAGATCGGACAACGCGTCACTGTCGAAATTCACGCCGGTTGCGGGCAATGCAAACGCTGCCGCCAAGGCATGTATACGTCCTGCCACAACTACGGACTGAACTACGGCGACCTGGACAAGGGGCATCGCGCCAACGGCTTCACCACCGATGGTGGTTTCGGCGAGTATCAGGTCAACAACATCAACACGCTCGTCGAAATACCCGATGCCATGTCTGACGAAGAGGCGACCCTCGTCGTGACCGCGGGCACGGCCATGTATGGGCTGACGGAGCTCGGCGGCTTGGTCGCCGGCGAGAGCGTGGTCGTCACTGGGCCCGGCCCGATCGGTCTTCTCGGCGTCGCGGTGGCGAAGGCCATGGGCGCGCAGCCCGTGATCCTCACCGGGACGCGCGACAATCGGTTGAGGATCGGCCGTGAGCTCGGCGCCGACCATGTCATCAACGTGCGCAACGCGGACGCCGTCGAAACAGTGCGGCGCCTAAACGGCGGCAAGGGAGTGGATTACGTCTTGGAATGCTCCGGTGCTGCCAATGCGGTGAACGAAGCGATCCGCATGGTCAACCGTGGCGGCCGCATCTGCCTCGCCGCCTTCCCGCACGAGGAGACGCCCGTGAACGTGGCGGACATCGTGCGCAACAACATCTACCTCTATGGCATCCGCGGCGAGGGTAAGAGCGCTACGCATCGCGCCGAGGCGTTCATGAGCCAGAAGCGGTTCGACGCGACCAAGATTCACACCCACACCTTCCCGCTCGACGATCTGCCAACGGCGATCCGCTATGCCAAAGATCGCGTCGAGGACGCCATCAAGGTGGTGGTGAAAGCGCGTGGCGCCTCGGCTGCACACAAAGTCGCGGCCGAGTGAGCCGCCGTTCGTTCCATAAGCAGTCCGGACGCGGTACACTGCACGACCATTCCCAACCCCCTCAACCTCTAGAGAGAGCAAGACAATGTCCGAGCCGATCTGGAACAAGTTCCTTACCGAACGCGACAAGGCGGTGTTCGGAGGGTCCGGCTATGGCGCGCGCGGCGGTTTCGGCAAACGGCCCGCGCTGCTCATTATCGACGTGAACTACGCGTTCTGCGACGAGCGGCCCATGCCGATCCTCGAGTCGATCAAGCGTTGGCGCAACTCGTGTGGCGAGGACGCCTGGGTGGCCATGCCCTACCTGAGGTCACTCATCGACAAGGCGCATGAGAAAGGCATTCCGGTGATCTACACCACCGGCGTGCGGCGCGAGGACAATTGGGACAACGGTAGCTGGAGTTGGAAGAACGGCCGCTCCGACGAGGATCGCGCGCCCAAGCCCGCCACCAATGTCGATGGCAACGAGATCGTCGCCGAGATCGCGCCGGCGCCGCAGGATATCGTCGTGCTCAAACAGAAGCCGTCGGGCTTCTTTGGCACCAACATGACGAGCTATCTCACGCTGCTCGGCTGTGACAGCGTGATTGTGACCGGCACCACCACATCTGGCTGCGTGCGGGCGACCGTGCTCGATGCGTTCAGCCTCAATTATCGCATCGCGCTGGCCGAGGAAGGCTGCTTCGACCGCTCGCAAGCAAGCCACGCCATCAATCTGTGCGACATGAACGCCAAATATGCGGATGTGGTGAAGACAGACGAGGTGCTCGCGTTTTTCGAATCGCTGCCGAGCGGCATGTTCGACCTGCCGCGCGGCGCCCCCGCGCGTGCAGCGAAGCCGAAGCTCGCTGCCAGCTTCTGAGCGGGGCCGTTTCTGGCTGGGTGCGTCAACGGGGGCATTGGATCGGTCCAGCGCACACGCCAAGGCAAGATCGCGCGAGAGTCGTCGTAGGGTGCCGCAAAGCCGCGTAGCGGCGTGCGCACCATCTTCCTGCACACCATTGCTATGTGGCGTGGGTTGGTGCGCACGGTGCTTCGCACCTTTGCACACCCTACGGCGCAGATCGCAGAAGCCCAAAGCGGCGGCAGCAAGATCTCAAGCCGCCGGAGGCGTGACCGGCTGCGGGACTTCCTGGTGACGGTCCAAGGCGGCAATCGCCTGCTGCAGAACTTTGCGCACATGCGCTGATGTGCCTTCCGCAATGCGGCCGGGGTCGAGGTAGAAATCAAGGCCGGCCATGTGCTCGCTGAAAATCTCCACGCGCCCACCGGATGCGTCGAGCATGCCGTCCACGGCATAGGGGATCACCTCGCGGCTGATCCCTTTCATCGAGATCGCCGGCAGCGGCCGCGCCACGACCAACTCGCGCACGAGCGCATACGTCTCGAAGCTGACAACAACCTGTCCGGGCTGCGCGATCGACTGCAGGCGGGCGGCGAGGTTCGCTTCGGCGCCGATGATGGTGTAGTCCATGCGATCGTTGCTGCCGAAATTGCCGACATTGCAGAAGCCGGTATTGATCCCCATCCGCACCCGGAAAGGGTTCTCCACGCCTTCGTTGCGCCATTTGGCATTGAGCTCGGCCACGCGGCGCTGCATGTCGAGCGCCATGCGCATGCAAGCGAGCGCATCCTGCGCCTCGCCCTTGCTCTCGGGGTCACCGAAGAAGATCAGCATGGCGTCGCCGACGAACTTGTCGATGGTGCCGCCGTAACGGAGGGCGATCGCCGACATTTCGGTGAAATACTCATTGAGCAGCCGCGTGATCTGCTCGGGCTGCAGCCGCTCGGCGGTCGCCGTGAAGTCCTTGATGTCGGAGAAGAAGATGGTGAGCTTCTTGCGCTCGGTGTGGATGGCGACGTCCTTCTGGCCGCTGAAGATGCTCTTGTAGATCTGCGGCGAAAGATAGCGCGATATCTTCATCGACAGCCCGGCAAGAAATTCGTTCGCGGTCTCGAGCTCGCGGTTCATGCGGCCGATGACCGCCGCCTGCCGGCCCTGCATCAGGATGAAAGTGAGGCCGCTCGCGGCCAGCAAAACGAAGTACATCAACAGATATTTGAACGAGAAGATGTTGGCGCCGATGGTCTCGCCGATCATTACTTCCTGGATGCCGCGCACATCGCCCACTTTCCAGTCGCGCTTCGGACTCTCCGGGTGCGTGTTGTGGCAACTCACGCAGGCCTGCCCCATGACCACAGGCGCGATCAGGCGGACCTTCTCGCCGAACAGCGAGTCGGTCATGCTGGTGACGACCTGCTCGGGATTGGCGCGGAGCTCCGCGAGTGCCTCCTTCTCGAAGGCATCAAGCGTATGCGCCTGACGGTTGGCAAACGGATAGTCCGAGACGAAGCGATAGGAGATGTTGTGTTGCTGCTCGCTGATAACCCGGCCGAGCTCGAGCGACAGAGTGGCGGGAATCGGGATCCCCCCGGGCGTGCTCTGATAGTTGTGCGTCACCTGAACCGAGCCGGGAGCCGCGAGCACCCGCCCGACAATATTCGTACCGTAATAGGCGCGCACGCTCGTAATCACGGAGTTCAGGTCGCCGGCCTGACGCCGCAGCGCTCGCTCCGTCAGGTTGCGCAGGTCGAGCCAGACCGCGACCGGCAGACCGAGGAGCAGGACGGTGACGCAGCCGAGCAGGATGACAGTTCGCCACCGGGCCTTGGATGTTTCGACGCCTTGCATGCGGAACTTTGCTCCACCTGGGCCCCACGCTACCGGCGACGGTACACCGATCTTCCTGGTGCATCCAACCCAGCAGGATAGGTGCTGTTTCCAGGGTCGAACGGGCTAGGCGAGAGATGTGTCAAAACTGCGAGCCGCAAGGCTGACGCTCCTCGTGCTCCCGTCACACGAGATTTGCCCGTTGAAACGGCACGGGAGGTCGCCTCAATGAATTCGAGTCATCTAGATCAGCTTGCTCGGGCTCGGCATCCCCAGCAGCACTTGGCCCACCAGCTCGAAATTCGCGAAGTGCGACTGTATTTGCTGCAGCACTGTGTGAATATCGCGAAGCCGCCGCTCGAACGGATTGCTCGCGAAGACCGCCGTGGCTCCGGCGGAGTGATACACCGTGTCAACGACATCTTTCGCTTGATGCGCGGCATAGGTGCCGGCGAGCTTCAGGGTCGCGCGCTGCTCGAGCGAGGCGGTCTCGCCGTCGCCCGGCGTCTCCCACGCGTCCTGCAGCGCGTCGAGCAAGTAGCAGCGCGAGGACGCAAGCTTCGCTTCGGCGACCGCCACCTGCGACTGCACCACCGCACTGTCGCGCAGGGGAGCCGTCTTGGTGGACGGCACCTTCTGCAGGGCCAGAGCAATAAAGGCGTCCAGTGAGGCGCGCGCGATTCCAAGTGCAACGGCGGCAAATCCAATTCCATAAATGTGGTAGTTGGTGATGCGCCGGTAGAGCGCGCCGGCTTCCCGGCGGTCCGCCGCCAACTCGCGCGTGAAGCTGTAGGCGGCGGGTACGAACAGGTCCTCGACCGAATAGCGCTCGCTGCCCGTGCCCTTGAGGCCGATGACGTCCCACACCTCCTCGATGCGCGCGCTCGCCTTGGGGTACAGCATGGTGCGCTCGAATGGTTTGCCGTCGGAGCCGCGCCGCGGCGTACCGTCGCTCTCCAGCACCGGGCAATGGCAGCCAAGCCAATCCGCATGCCGGATGCCGCTGGCAAATCCCCATATCCCGGACACCCGGTAGCCACCAGCAACGGCGATGGCCTTGCCGCTCGGCCCCGGACCTGACGCCATCACGGCTCGAGGCCCGCCAAAAATGTCGCGCGCGACCGCCGGATCGAGATACGCGGCGGCGATGGCGCAGCCGGAAGCCTGGACCAGGCACCACGCCGTCGACGCATCCGCCTTGGCTATCTCTTCGATGACCCGCACGAAGCTGAGCGGATCGACCTCGAGCCCATTGCACGAGCGGGGCAGCAGCATGCGGAAGAGCCGCGCCTCATGCAGCGCCGAGAGCACCTCCGGCACGATCTGCCGCTCCTGCTCGATCCGCCTCGAGTTTTGCGCAATGACCGGCGCAAGCGCTTTTGCGTCGCCGACGACGTCGTCGACATTGTTCCCCGCTGATGTCGATCGCTGCAGCATGATCTGTCGGCCTGCTCGGAGCATTGTGGCGCATCCGCCCCCTCCGTCAATGGCGCGCCACCCCCTCGCCAGGCAAGCGTAGCTTTGCGATAAAACACTCCCGCGAGGTTCGATCAGCTCCGAGGATTGCAATGGGTGAGTTCGCGATTGGTCAAAGCGTGTCCCGGTTCGAGGATCCGCGACTGCTCAAAGGCGGCGGGCGCTATGTCGCCGACATGGTGCTGCCGCGAATGGCGTTCGGCTATGTCCTGCGCTCGCCGCATGCGCATGCGCGCATCCGCTCAATCGACACCGCACGTGCCAAGGCGCTGCCCGGCGTGCTCGCAGTCCTGACTGGCGCCGACTGGAAGGCCTCCGGCTGGGGCGACCTGCCAGTGCCGGGTGGCCTCACGCGCCGCGACGGGAAGGCGTTCAAGCCCCCCTTCCCTGCGCTCGCGCTCGACCGCGTGCGCTGGGTCGGCGACTACGTCGCCTTCGTGGTGGCGGAGAGCTATTTCCAGGCCCAAGACGCCGCCGAGCTGATCGAGGTTGATTATGAGCCCCTGCCGGCGATCATCTCGACCGCGGAAGCGACCGCGCCCGGTGCAGCGAAAGTATGGGACGGTTGTCCCGACAATATCGGCTTCGTGCAGCTGTTCGGCGACAAGGAGAAGACTGACGCCGCGTTTGCGAAGGCGGCACATGTGGTCAAGCATCGGTTCGTGATCAACCGCGTGACCGCCGCCACCATGGAGCCGCGCGGCTCGCTCGGCGACTACAATGCGACGGACGGCCGTTACACCATCTACACGACGTTGCAACGGACGCATCCGTTCCGGAGCGAGCTTGCGCCGGTCCTGAAACTGCCGGAGAGCAGAATCCGCGTGGTTGCCGGTGACATCGGCGGCAGCTTCGGGATGAAATCGGCCGTCTACAACGAGGTCGCCCTGGTGCTCCTCGGGTCGCGCCTCACCGGCCGGCCGGTGAAATGGACGTCGACGCGCTCAGAAAGCTTTCTCTGCGATGCGCAGGCGCGCGACAATGTCACGGAAGCCGAGCTCGCGCTCGATAACGAGGGCCGTTTCCTGGGAATGCGCGCGAAGGTCACCGCCGCCATAGGCGCTTATCTGCAGACCGGCATGCAGGCCTTCACCGGAAACATCGGCACGCTTGCCGGAGTCTACCGCATTCCGGCCATGCACGCCGACGTGACAGCCGTGTTCACGAACACGAACCCGGTCCGGCCGTATCGTGGCAATGGGCGGCCGGAGGCCGCCTACGTCATCGAGCGCCTGGTCGATCTGGCCGCGGACGAGCTCAAGATCGATGCAGCGGAGCTGCGGCGGCGCAATTACATCCCGCCCTCGGCGCTCCCGTTCAAGACCGCCCTGACATTCACTTATGACAGCGGCGACTTCGAGCGCAGCATGGATGTGGCCCTCAAGCTCGCCGACGTCGGCGGTTTCGAGAAGCGCCGCGCTGCCGCACGCAAGCGTGGCAAGCTCGCCGGGCTTGGCATATCCAACACCATCGAGCGGGCTGCTGCCGGCGGTTTCGAGGGAGCAGAGATTCGCTTCGACAAGACCGGCGGCGTGACCCTGCTCGCCGGCAGCGTCACCCAGGGACAGGGGCACGAGACCATCTTCAAGCAGATCGCCTGCGACAAGCTCGGCATTGCTCCCGACGAGGTGCACTACATTCAGGGCGACACCGACCAGGTGTTCGTCGGCGAAGGCACCGGCGGCTCGCGCTCCGCCACCATCGGCGGCTCCGCTGTCGACGCCGCCGCCAACAAGATCCTCGCCAAGGGCAGGCGGATTGCTGCGCATCTGCTCAAACTCGATCCCGCCGACATCAATTTTGCCGACGGCGTGTTCTCGAGCCCCAAGACAAACCGTACCTTGACCATCAAGGAGCTTGCCAGGGAAGCGCTCGATCCATTGAAGCTGCCCCAGGACATGGATGTCGGCCTGATCGCCACCGCCACCTATGCCGCGCCGGTGCAAAACTTCCCCAATGGATGCCACATCTGCGAGCTGGAGATCGACGAGGAGACCGGCGAGGTCGAGATCACCCGCTACAGCGTGGTCGACGACGTCGGCACCGTCATCAATCCGCTTCTCCTCAAGGGGCAGATCGTCGGCGGCGTCGCGCAGGGGGTCGGGCAGATCCTGATGGAGGATATCCAGTTTGACCGGGACGGGCAGATCCTCACCGGCTCGTTCATGGATTATGCGATGCCGCGTGCAACCGACATCAGCGCGGTGGAGGTCAAGAGCAGTCCGGTGCCCACGGCCACCAACCCCCTCGGTGTGAAAGGCGCGGGGGAAGCCGGCTGCGTCGGGGCGATGCCGGCCGTGGCCAACGCACTGGTCGATGCGCTCGCGCACCTTGGCATTCGCCACGTCGAAATGCCGGCAACACCGGAGCGTGTGTGGCGGGCGATGAGAAACGGCGTGCCGGCACAACTGTAATCTCGCAAGCGGAGGAGCATCATCGTGCAAAAATCATTCGTGCGCGGCACTTGGCAGGTGAAGCGCGCCTTCTCGCCTTGTGTCATCACACAAGGGGGTGGCCGCACGATCTACGTCGCTGGCCATACCGGGCAGGTGGATGATTCCGGCAAGTCGCTGGCCGCCGACTTTGACGCACAGTTCAAGCAAACCTTCCGCAATATCGAGCGCACCCTTGCGGAGGCCGGCGCCAAACTCTCCGACATGGTGACCATGACGGTCTTCCTGATCGACGCGCGCTACACCACCCGCATGACCGAGCTGCGTACTGAATTGTTCGGCAAGGACTTCCCCGCGAGCGCCGCCATCACCGTGCAAGGGTTCGCACAGCCCGAGATGATGATCGAGGTCCAGGGGATCGCTGTCGCGGATTAGGCCGGAGCTGCACCCCGCAAGCCTCTCCCGGCGGAGGGGAGCGCGCCGCCGGAGCCGCTCGTGATTTGCTTCACACCCCGACAGGTGCTTTCGCGAGAACTGAAGGAAACCATGACCACTGGCATCAGGGACTGCCTTCCTCCCGACCGCAACCCGCGTCGACCCAACGTGGCATTGCCGAAGGGTGCCATCGACACGCACGTGCATGTGTTCGAGGCGCGTTATCCGCTGGCAGCTGGGCGCGGCTATAATCCGCCGCCGTCAACCCTTGCCGACCTCGAGCATCTGCACACGACGCTCGGCATCGATCGCGTGGTCTTCACGCAGCCGTCGATTTACGGCACCGACAATTCCGCCATTCTCGACGGCATGGCCGCCCTCAACGCGAAGAGGCCAGACCGTGCCCGCGCGGTGATCGCAACGTCGTTGCGCATAGACGATGCGGATCTCGCCGCGCTTGATGCCAAGGGGGTACGTGGCGTGCGGCTCAACATGGATAACAAGGGCGGCATGCCGATCGAGATGGACGAGCTTCCCGAGCTTGCCCGCCGCATTGCGCCGTTCGGCTGGCACGTCGAGTTCCTGTTTCCAGGGAAAGATGTCATCGAATTGATGCCGGTCTTCACTTCGCTGACCGTGCCGATCTCGATTGCCCACTTCGCCTATCAGCCGGCTGCTGCCGGGACAAAAACACCGGGGTTCCAGGCGCTGCTCGAGCTGGTGCGGCGGGGCAATACCTGGATCAAGATTTCCGGGGCCAATCGCGTCAGCGCCACCGACCTGCCGCCCTATGACGACGTAAGGCCGCTCGCACATGCGCTGATCGAAGCAGCGCCGGATCGCATCATGTGGGGCACGGACTGGCCGCACCCCAACAAATACGTCGTCAATCCGAACGATGGCGATCTCGTCAATGCGTTCGGCGACTGGGTCACCGACGACGCGCTGCGGCGCAAGATCATGATCGACACGCCGGCCGCCTTTTATCGGTTCTGACGCATTTGCCTCGCCGGTAAGGCACACCAGCCTTTCATTGCCGTGCCGTTAGCAATATTCTGCAGGGTATGACCGTCACGGCAGCCGCGAATAGCAGCACGACTTTCGAGGACGCGCTCGCCGCACGCGCGCAGGAGATGGCCGATGCGTGCACGCGCTGCGGCAAATGCGTTGAGGTTTGCCCGGTCCTCGGCCCCGGCGGAGTCAAAGCCGAGCCGGTCGCCGTCATCTCCGGTATAATCGACATTGTCAGAACCGGCGAAGGGCCCGACGCGTCACGTAAATGGGCGAACGCGTGCGTGCTCACCGGCGCCTGCATCGACGCCTGCGATTACGGCGTCAATCCGCGCTTCCTCCTCAACATGGCGCGCGTACGTATGGCGCAGCACGCCAATGCTCCGGCCGAGCAGCGTCGCGCCGGTGTCGAGGGGTTCCGCAAGGTGGCGCGCGACGTGCAACACATCTCGCGACTGCAGATGGAGGATGCAGTCCTGGCGCGTCTCGGCCAGAAAGCTGCAGCCGAGAGCGAGCCCGAGAAGCCCGCCGATTTCGTCTTCTACACCGGATGCAACGTCCTCAAGACGCCGCACATTGCGCTCCTCGCCCTCGACATCATGGATACATTGGGCATCAGCTACAAGGTGATGGGCGGCCCCACCCATTGCTGCGGCGTGGTGCAGATGCGCACTGGCGATGTCGCGACATCCGGCCGCTTTGCGGAAGCCACCATGGAGAAGCTCGCGTCGGGCCGCACCAAGGAGGTGCTGGCTTGGTGCCCGAGCTGTCACACCCAGTTCACCGAGACCACGTTGCCGACAGTCGAGCGGCAACGCGGCGCAAAGCCGTTCGAGATGACGCCATTCATGCTGTTCCTGCACCGCCATTTGGAGGCCCTGCGGCCGCATCTGCAGACCATCGTACCCATGCGCGTTGCCCTGCATCGGCATCCCGGGATCAAGGGCGTGGTCGCCGCGGCGGAGGACTTGCTGCGCGCCGTGCCGGGGATCGAGCTGGTCGATCTGCATCAGCCTGCAGTCGGCATGATGAGCAACTACTTCCGCGCGCTGCCGGCCTATCGGCGCGAGCTGCAGAAGAACGAGCTCGACGCGGCCGAGCGCGCCGGCTTGGATGCCCTGGTCGCGGTCTACCATGCCGACCACCGCGAGCTCTGCGTGCACGAGCGCGACTATCCGTTCCGCATTGTCAACCTGCTCGAGATCGTCGGCGCCAGCATGGGCATCCACCACGACGATCAATTCAAGCGCCTCAAGCTGATGCAGGATGCCGACGCCATCATGCAGGACTGCGGCGATCTGATTACGCGGCACGGCCTCGACGCCACGGCAACCCGCGCCGCCGTCGCAGCCATGCTCGAGGAGCAGCCGCTGCCGCTGCGTGGCGCGCGATCTGCTCAGCCGGCCTGACTCGAGCTTAAGAGCAGCAGCGTCCGGTCATCGCCAGCGCCACGCGTTCTTCCTCGGTGAGCTTCTCACGCGCATGGTCGTGCTGGTGCCCATGCGCCGCTGCGGGCGCTGGCACGCCGGTGTCGGCGATCGGGTCGTCGTGCGGCAGTGCCGCCGCGCGCATCTCGCGGCGGCGTGCGTGCGTCGCCTGCACATCGAGCTTGCTCGAGCCGTCGAGAAACACGGCCCCGTAGTCTCTCTGCGCGGCCTCGCGGCTGACATACCCGCAGCGCACGTCGTCCTCGAGCGCGGTTAAATCCCGCTCGAGCGGTGAGCCGAAGCCGCCGCCCCCGCCCGAGCGCAGGATATAGGCGTCGCCGGCATGCAGCACCTGGTTGAGCGCCTTGCCATTGTGGAAGCGCTGCTCCTCCGCCGCGCCGAAGCGGTGGATGGCAATGCCGTTGCCGTAACCGGAAAGCCCGCCGTCGAGCCCCCACGGCTTGCACTTCACGCGGTCGATCTGCGAGTTGAAGCGAATGTCGTGACGCGCCTGCACCACCTGCTCGCAACCGAGCCCGCCGCGAAAGCGCCCGGCACCACCAGAATCCGGGCGCAGCGCATAACGCTCTACCAGCAGCGGGTATTTGGCCTCGACCTGCTCGGAAGGCCCGTTGTGGGTGTCACCGTCATTCATGGCAATGGTTGCATTGCGCCCATCGCTGTTGTGCTTGGCGCCCCAGCCGCCACCGATGAGCC
Organism: Xanthobacteraceae bacterium; assembly: GCA_045811525.1. GTDB lineage: Bacteria > Pseudomonadota > Alphaproteobacteria > Rhizobiales > Xanthobacteraceae > VAZQ01. Next base: position 254,153 of record JBJMTV010000016.1, read on the forward strand.
CGCCGAGATAGATATAGAAGCTGTCGTCCTTGGGACGGCGGCCGTTCACGCGTCCGACAACAAGGTCGGCATGATGACCGGCGATGATCTGCCGGGGAATGGCCGGCGCGAGCGCCTTGAAGATGGTATCGATGATGGTCATGGGATACGTCATCCACATGCGCATGGCCGCCGGCTTGAGCGCGCTGACCACGCGACCGGGTGGCAGAACGATTTCGAGTGCGCGAAACTGTCCTTCGTTGATCGGCAAGTCGAGCGGCGAGGTCAGACACTTGAAGGCGACCTGGCAGCAGGAGCGGCCGGCAGTCTCACCGGAGTTGTAGAAGCCGGCGACCTGTTTGGCGACATTGCTGAGGTCGACCTGCATCTGATCGCCTGTGACGGTAACCCGCACGCGGATCGGCACGCGCTCGCCGACGCGCACGCCGTCATCATCCATGAACGATTCGGCCTCGTAGACGCCATCCGGAATGGCCGTCACGCGCTCGCGTGCAGCAGCCTCGCTGTGCTCCATGATCGCCTCGATGCCGCCGAGCACCGCATCACGGCCGTACTTGCCGATCATCTCCAGGAAGCGGCGCTCGCCCGTTCTCACCGCGGCAATCTGCGCGCGGAAGTCGCCCATGGCGCGATCGGGAAGCCGCACATTGCTGCGGATGATGGAGATCAACTCGTCATTCGCCACTCCCTTGCGATACATCTTCACGATCGGCATCTGCAGGCCTTCGGAATAGATGTCGGTGGTGGCGCCATCGAGCGTTCCGCCGACGTCCGGCCAGTGCGCCATGCAGCACGAGAACGCCACCACCTCGCCGTCGTGAAAAACAGGCACCGTGAAAGTCATGTGGTTGAGATGGCTGCCCGTGATGTAGGCATCATTGGTGAGCAGGATGTCGCCCGGATCCATCTGCTCGAGCCCGTAATGCTCGAGCTTGGCTTTCACCGTATCGCTCATGCCGCGGATGAACATGGGCAACCCGAGGCCGATGGAGACGATGTTGCCCTGGGCGTCGAACAGGCCGACGGTAAAATCGAGGGCCTCGTAGATGATCATGTTGTAGGCGGTACGCATCAGGTTGGTCTTCATCTCTTCGGTGGCAGCGATGAGACCGTTGCGCACAATCTCCGTCGTGACCGGGTCGCTATGGCGGGTCCGCGCTCCCGAGCGGGAAGGTTTCAACTGCGCATCCATGCTCAGCTCCGCAAAATGTCGATGATGAGATCGCCGAACGGATCAACCGTGAGCACGTCCCCGGGATGAACCACGGTCGTCGAGGCATACTCCTCGATCAGCGCCGGACCGACGATCCGGTTCGTCGCAAGCAGTCGCGTGCGATCGTAAGTCGGTGTGTCGATCGCACTGCCCGCTTCGGCAAAATAGACCGGCCGCTGACCGCGTAAGGCGTGAGGCGCAGGCGCCGCGGTCCCAATGGGAATGGGCTCGATCGCCGGCTTACGCAGGAGCCCGGTCACGGCGGTGCGCAGGCTGACGATTTCCGCCTTCTCGCCCGCAGCCGAGTAGCCGTAACGTGTCTCGTGCACCGCATCGAAGCGCGCCTTGATGCCCTCGCGGTCCTCGCGCTCGAACAACTGGAGCGGCAACTCGACGGTCACGGCGTGCTCCTGCCCCACATAGCGCATGTCGGCTGCGCGCGCGACCGCCACGCCGGCTACGGCGATGCGGCTGGTCTCGATCGCGTCCCGGCCGCCACGCTCCATCCCTTGGTAGACCGTCTGCATAGCGGGAAAGGACGCCTCCGCCAGCGGCGTGAACCAGGTGTTGACGAAATCGCGCCGCAGATCGGCGACCAGCATGCCGAAGGCGGAGAAATGCCCGGGCGCGCGCGGAATGACGACTCTGGCAATGCGCAACTCGCGCGCAACCATGGCGGCGTGCAGCGGCCCTGCACCGCCATAAGCAACGAGGGTGAAGTCGGCGGCATCGAGACCGCGCTCCGTCGTCACCCAGCGCACCATGTGCGCCATTTTCGTCGTGGCGATGCGCAGAATGCCGTCAGCAGCGCCGATGAGGTCCAGCCCGAGCGGCTGCGCAACACCCTCTGCCAATGCACGCTTGGCGGCGTCGAGGTCGAGTTGCATCTCACCGCCGAGAAAGTGTTGCGCGCTCAGCCGCCCCAGCACGAGATTGGCGTCGGTGATGGTGGGCTCGCTGCCGCCGCGTCCATAACAAGCGGGCCCCGGCTCGGCGCCCGCGCTCTCCGGTCCGACGCGCAAGGCCCCGGTCTCCACGCGGGCGATCGAGCCGCCACCGGTGCCGACCTCCTGGATGTCAATCATCGGGATCTGCACGGGCAAGCCGGTGGCGTAGCCGCCGACAAGAGCGCTGCCGGTCATCAGCACTTGCCCGCCATGGATGACCCCTGCCTTCGCAGTGGTGCCGCCCATGTCGAAGGCGATGGCATTGCCGAGGCCGATGCTGTCGCAGAGCGCTTTCGTGCCGATCACTCCGGCAGCAGGGCCAGATTCGAGCATTTTGATGCACGCGCGCTGCGCCTCATCAATGCCGAACAGGCCTCCAGTGGACTGCACGATCAAAAAGTCGCCGGCAAAGGCAGCACCACTGAGATGCTCGCGCATCTCGCCGAGATAGCGGTGCACCCGCGGGCCGACATAGGCATTCGCCGCCGCGGTGGAGGTGCGCTCGAACTCCCGGTATTCCTGCGACAGCTCGTGCGAGGCGGTGACGAAGAGCTGCGGATAGAGCTCCTCGACAATCGCCTTCGCCTGCTGCTCATGGCTGGCGTTGCGATAGGAATGCAGAAACAGGATGGCGATCGCTTGTGCGCCTTGCGCCACGGCATCGGCGGCCGCCGCGCGTATCTGCTCCTCGTCGAGCTTGATCAGCGTCATGCCTTGCGCGTCCATGCGCTCGCGAATTTCGTAGCGCAGATCGCGCGTGATCAGCGGGTCATGTCGCCGGAAAAAAAGGTTGTAGGATTCCGGCCGGTTGACACGGCCGATCTCGTAGATGTCGCGAAAACCCTGGGTGGTCAGGAGAGCGCAAGTGGCACCGGTGCGCTCGAGGATGGTGTTGATGGCCACCGTCGTACCGTGCAGGAAGAGCCGCGCGGCATGAAAGTGAGCACCGGCCTTGCCCACCCCAGTCTCGATGCCGGAAACGAGGCGCGCCGGCGTGGTGAGTGACTTGCCAAGCCTGAGCTCGCCCGTCGTTTCGTCGAGAGCGGCGACGTCCGTGAAGGTGCCGCCAACGTCCGCCGCGAGTCGGATTGGATTGGTCGGTGTCATGCGCAACCCCTATCGGTCAGGGCCGTCGCACTTACGTCAGGGCCGGGCTCGTCGGCGCTCGTGCCCGTTCTCCACCTGCTTTCAGCCAAAGGCGAGGATGCCCGGCATGAAGCCGGGCATCCCGCGCCATCTGCGCCTGTTCCGTCTTCGGACGGAAAGAGACGACTCACCCTATCAGCATCACGCGAAGCTGATGTTGTGGTTCTTCAGCGGGAGATCGCGAATGCGCTTGCCGGTGGCGGCGGCATAGGCATTGAGCACGGCGGGCGCGGCGACGAAGATCGTCGGCTCGCCGACGCCACCCCAGAAGTCGTTGGTGGGAATGATGATGCTCTCGACCTTAGGCATTTCGGCTATACGCATCGAGTTGTAGTCGTGGAAATTCGTCTGCTCGATCCGGCCGTCCTTCACCGTGCACTCGCCATAGAAGGCCGCCGACAATCCGTACACGAATGAGCCGGCGATCTGCCGCTCGATCTGCGCGGGATTGACTGCATGTCCGCAGTTCGTGGCGGCCACAATGCGGTGCACCTTCACCTTGTCATTGTTGACCGACACTTCGGCGGCCGCGGCAACGTAGCTCCCATACCCCATGTGCTGCGCGAGGCCGCGGAAAACCCCGCGATCGGCAGGCTTGTCCCAGCCCACGCGCTCGGCGACGGCATTGAGCACGGCGAGGTGCTTGGGATGGTTCGCCATCAGCTTGCGGCGGAATTCCAGCGGGTTTTGTCCGGCCGCCTGCGCCAGCTCGTCGATGAAGCACTCGAGATAGATGGCGTTCTGATTGTTGTTCACGCCGCGCCAGAAGTGGGGCGGGATGTGCGGATTGCGCATCGCATGATCGATCAGCAGATTGGGCACGGTGTAGCCGAACTCGCCCTCGGGGCCGGTCGGATTGAGCCCCTGGAATACGAAACTATCCTTGCCGTTCTGCAGGCTTTGCGGCGCCACGAAAGCGAGGATCGACTGACCGGAGATGCGCATGTGCAGCGCGGTCAGATTGTTATTGGCGTCGAATGCGCCCGTCATCTTTGCCATCGTGATCGGATGGTAGCGCCCGTGCGTCATGTCCTCTTCGCGCGACCAGATCAGCTTGACCGGATTTCCCGGGATCTGCTTGGCGATCGCCACCGCCTGCTGGGCGAAGTCATTGGTCGTGCGGCGGCCGAATCCGCCACCGAGCAGCGTCTTGTGCACGTCGCACTTGGCAACTGGCAGCCCTGCCGTCTCTGCAACTGCGGCAAGCGTGGCCTCGCCATTTTGCGTCGGCGCCCAGACCTCGCACTTGTCGGCGGTGTAGAGCGCCGTCGCGTTCATGGGCTCCATGGTGGCGTGGTTCTGGTAGGGGAACGAGTAGACCGCCTCGACTTTCTTTGCGGCGCCGGCGATCGCAGCCTTGGTGTCGCCCTTCGAGTTGCCGACATGGGCGTCGTCCGCATCCAGCCCGGTCTTGAGAAATTCGGCAATTGATGCGCTCGACACCTTGGCGTTGGGGCCTTCATCCCAGACGATCGGCAGTGCCTCGAGTGCGGTCTTCGCGCGCCACCAGGTGTCGGCGACGACTGCTACGGCGTAGTCCTCGACGCGGACCACTTTTTTCACGCCGGGCATGTTGGCGACCTTGGCCTCGTCGTAGCTCTTGAGCTTGCCGCCGAACACCGGGCATTGGCTGATCGCAGCAATCACCATGTTGGGAAGCTTAAGGTCGATCGCGTAGACCTGCTCGCCCGTGACTTTGGGCGGCGTGTCGAGCCGCTTGAGACCCTTGCCGGCGATCTTCCAATCCTTGGGGTCCTTGAGTGGTACGTCCTTCGGCGGCTCGATCTTTGCGGCGGCCTCTGCGACCTTTCCGTAGGTGACGGTGCGGCCGCTTCCCTTATGCGTGATCACGCCTTTGTCGACGGTGAGCTCTCCCACCGGTACATTCAGCTGCGCGGCAGCCGCCTGCTTGAGCATCTCGCGCGCCGCGGCCCCTCCCTTGCGGAGGTAATCCTGCGACGTGCGGATACCCCGGCTACCCGCCGTGAAGAAATCGCCCCAGGCGCGGTTGCGCGCAACGTTTTGCCCGGGCGTCGGAAACTCGGTCTTGACCTTCGCCCAGTCGCATTCCAGCTCCTCAGCGACGAGCTGGGCGAGACCCGTCATGGTCCCCTGCCCCATTTCCGATCGGGCGATGCGGATGACCACGGTCTCGTCCGGGCGGATGACCACCCACACGTTGATTTCAGGGGAGCCGTCCTGTGCGCGGATCGCTTGCGGCCCGAACGGCAGGTCGAGACCGAGCGCAAGCCCGCCCCCCGCCGCCGCGGCGGTGACAATAAACCCACGCCGATTCATCTTAGGTGCAAAGTTCATGGCTGGCTCCGGGTTCATGCATTGGCCGCGGCGTGAATGGCAGCGCGCACCTGCTGGAAGGTGCCGCAGCGGCAGATATTGGTAATGCCGGCGTCAATGTCCGCGTCGGATGGTTTTGGCTTCTGCTTGAGCAGCGCCGCGACCGCCATGATCATCCCGCTCTGGCAATAGCCGCATTGCGGCACGTCGTGCTCGATCCAGGCCTGCTGTACCTTGTGCAGCACGCCGTTCTGCGCGAGGCCCTCTATGGTCGTGATCTGCTTGCCCTCAACATTGCTCACCGGCATCGAGCACGAGCGCACGGCTTCCCCGTCGATGTGCACGGTGCAGGCGCCACACTGGGCAATGCCGCAGCCGTATTTGGTCCCGGTGTAGCCGACTTGTTCGCGCAAGACCCACAGCAACGGCGTGTTGGGATCGACATCGACGTTATGCGTCTGTCCATTGACGATGAGACGAGCCATTCATGTTCTCCGGTAAAGCGACTGAGATTGTGGAGCGCTGGCTCTTGCATGTGCCAGCGGCATGCAGTCGCTGGATGCTAGCCTGGAAGGACTCTAGGGTAAAAACTAGGGCGGCGCGAGTTGAAAGAGTCGTGATGATGCGGTGTTGATCGCAGTCGTCACGCTGGCAAACGCGCCTAACGATCTGCAATCGACCTCACATAGGCCCAGATCTGGTCTATCTGCTCGTCGGAGATCACTCCCTTCCACGGCGGCATCTGGTTGCGCCCGTCGCGCACGGTGCTCTCGAACTTCGCGCGGTCGTCAGGGGTCAAGCGGCGCAGATTGGGGAATTGGCCTGTGCTGACCAGTCGATCGCCATGGCAAACGGCGCAGTAGGTATTGTAGACCTCCTCTCCGGCAGCAATCTTCGCTTTATCCTGCACGCCAGGTGCTTGCGCCAGCGCCGATGGCACGAGCCAAAGCCATGTGCCGAGCCCGACCACAATCCTACTCCGTCGTCGTCTATCCCGCATTGCTGCTCCAGGGTCTGCCAAATCGAAGGGGAGGCCGCCATGAGCTGCCTCCCCCCATTCTTTTGTTGAGCTTGAAACCGGCGCTAGGTCACTTGTCGAAGAGCGCAAACGTCCAAAGTGTGACGCCGGTCGGCTGATTCTCGAGGTTCGGATCGCCGCCTCGTTGGGCATAGACGCCGCCCAGGCCGCTCATCACTGTGACATATTGCTTGCCGTCTTTTTCCCAGGTGACGGGATGGCCGATGATCCCGGATGGAGTCTTGAAGCTCCAGAGGATCTTTCCGGTGTCGGCGTCGAGCGCCTGGAACTCACCTGTCATCACCCCCGTGAACACGAGATTTGTCCCCGTCACCATGGTCGAGGAAAAGTTCGGGCTCTGGTACGGGGTCTCCCACTTCGATTTGCCGGTCAACGGATCAATAGCTTTGAGGAAGCCGCGCACGTTGGGGTCGTCGGTGACAACCGTCCGCTTCACACTAACGGGACCCGACGGCTTGCCGGGCTCGAGCTTCGGCGGCTCAGGGGCTTCATAGGTCATGCCGACGTGCACGGTGTTGACGTAGAGCAGGCCGGTCTGCGGGCTGAAGGCGGGGCTCTGCCAATTCGTCACGCCGGTAACCGAGGGCCAAACGGTGACGTTCTTGCCCTCGAGTGCGCCCTTGAACACATCGGTGACGATTGGGCGGCCGGTTTCCTTGTCGATGCCGCTGGCCCAATTCACCTTGCCGTAGGTATTCGCAGCAACCAGCTTGCCCTCTTTCGCGTCGAGCACATACAGGAACCCGCTGCGATTGGCTTGGATGATGACCTTGCGCGGGTTGCCGCCGACATTCAGGGTGGCGATGACGGGTGTCTGCACCGCGTCATAGTCGAACGGATCGTTTGGTGTGGTTTGGAAGTGCCAGACCATCTCCCCGGTCTTCGGGCGGATCGCGGCGACGGAATTGGTGTAGAGGTTGTCACCCTTGCGAGCGCGCGGGTTCCAAGGCGAAGGGTTGCCAATACCCCAGTAGATCAGATCCAGCTCGGGATCGTAAGTACCAGTGACCCAGGTGCTGCCGCCGCCAGTGAGCGCGGAATTGCCCTCCCAGGTCTCAGACCCAGGCTCGCCCTTGGCCGGGATCGTGTAGGTGCGCCACAGGTGCTTGCCCGTTTTTGCGTCATAGGCCTCCAGCAGTCCGCGATGGCTGTACTCGGCGCCCGCAACCCCGGTGATCACCATGCCGTTCACGACCAGCGGAGCGCCGGTCATCGCGTAACCGTTGGCATGGGTAACGGGGTCCGGCGACTTCGTCTGCCAGACTTCTTTGCCGGTTTTCGCATCGAGGGCGATCATGCGATCGTCCATCAATGCCCGAATGATCATCCCTTCGTACATTGCAGAGCCGCGGTTGACGATGCCGCAGCACACGACCCGCAGTGTCTCAGGTGGATAGTCGTGCAGCACGCGCCATATCTGTTTGCCCGTGAGCGCGTCGACGGCAGCCGTCGCGTTATGCGTCGTCACATAGATCACGCCGTCCTTCACCAGCGGGAAGGATTCGCCGCCCTGCAGATCGCCAAGGGAGTAGCCCCAGACCGGCACGAGCTTCTGCACGTTCTGCTTGTTGATCTGGGTGAGAGGGCTGTAGCGCTGGGCGGAATAGCCCATGCCGTAGACGAGCACGTCTCCAGTGGTCTTCTCGTCATTCTTCAGATCGTCCGATGTCTGCGCGAGCGCCGTCATCGGCACAGCCGCACCGAGCAGTGCAGCCAACAGAGCAGAGCGTGCGAGCATGTCTCCTCCTCCTCGCTTTGGCGGCGGCCATGTTGTTGTCGTCTTGTCCGACGTGCGGTCGCCTGAGAGCGACTATAGCGCGGCTGCTCAATCGAGTGCACGAAAAAGATCGCGCACGAGCCTCGGCCGTCGCGCGCGGCAGTCGTTGCGCGCTGCCCGGTTTCACTATGGTATGGTCATCTTAAACTCTGCACTGGTATTTCGATCCCTGCATGCTTGTCCCCCTGCGCCTTTCCTTTGCCGCTGCCCTGGCGCTTGCCGTCACCAGCGCAAGTGCGGCCGACCGCATCCGGCTCGCCGTGCAGCGAACGGGCACGCTCGCCTGGGAGCTCGACGTCGTGAAAGCGCACGGGCTCGACCGCAAGCACGACGTTGCGGTCGACTCCCTCGAGCTCGCGTCAACCGAGGCGGGCAAGATCGCGCTTAAAGGCGGCTCCGCCGACATGATGCTCTCGGACTGGTTGTGGGTCGCGCGCGAGCGCACGCTTGGCGATAATCTCAAATTCTACCCCTCGTCCAGTACGCTAGGCGCCGTGATGGTGCCGACGCAATCGGCCATCGCGAATGTCGCTGATCTTCGCGGCAGGAAGCTCGCCATCGCCGGCGGGCCGCTCGACAAGAGCTGGCTCCTCCTGCAGGCGTTTGCGCGACGGGGCGGGCTCGACCTGAAGAAGCACGCGAGCATCGTCTATGGCGCGCCGCCGCTCCTCGCGGAGAAAGCGCTGCAGGGCGAAGTGGATGCGACACTGACCTACTGGAATTTTTGCGCCGACCTCGAAAGCAAAGGTTTCCAACGTGCGATCGGCGTCGACGCGATCATGCGCGCGCTCGGTGCGAAGGCGCCGATCGCCATCGTCGGCTATACTTTCGAGGGGGACTGGGCTGCACGCAACGGCTCGGCGGTCGATCGCTTTCTCGCGGCGATGCGCGAGGCCAAAAGCATCCTCGCGGAGTCGCAGGCGGATTGGGAGAGGCTCGCCCCACGCATCCGCGTCACCGATCCCGGCGCCCTGGCGATCTATCGGGCGCGCTATAGCGAGGGCATCGTGCGCCGTCCGCTAAGCGAGGAGGAGGCCGACGCGCGCGCTCTCTATCGGGTGCTTGCAGAGGTTGGCGGATCCGAGCTGGTTGGCGCCGCGCGCGAGCTTGCCGACGGCACCTTCTATCGTCCGGCAGGCGGAGAGTAACATTGCTCGCGCGGCTGTTCTCGCTCACCGTGCTCGTGCTGGCCTGGTATGCGGGATCGCAGCTTGCCGGCGCGCGGCTGCTGCCCGGCCCGCAGGCCGTGGCCTTGGCGATTTTGGAGGAGGCGCGCTCGGGCGCGCTCGGCCTCAATCTTGCTGCCACGCTGCTGCGCGTCGCCATCGCCTTCACCATTGCCATGGCGCTCGGCGCGATCATCGGTCTCGTCATGGGCCGCTCGCGCACGGCCGATCGGCTTGCGGACCCGTGGCTGGTTGTGCTGCTCAACTTGCCTGCACTTGTCATCATCGTGCTCGCCTATGTCTGGGCCGGCCTCACTGAGACGGCGGCGATTGCGGCCGTCGCCCTGAATAAGCTCCCGATCGCCACAGTGACGGTGCGTGAGGGAGCGCGCTCTCTCGACCGCTCGCTTGACGAGATGGCGCAGGTTTTCCGCATGCCCGCATGGGTGCGGCTGCGCCATGTGGTCCTGCCGCAGCTTGCGCCCTACCTCGCCGCGGCAGCGCGCTCGGGCCTCTCGCTGGTCTGGAAGATCGTGCTGATCGTCGAATTGCTCGGCCGCCCCAATGGCGTGGGGTTCGAGATCGGGGTCGCCTTCCAGCTCTTCGACGTGACGCGCATTCTGGCCTATGCTCTGGCCTTCGTCGCCGTCATGCTGGCGATTGAAACTTTCCTGGTGCAGCCGCTCGAACGACATGTCGCACGCTGGCGTCCGCGACCGGCTTGATGTCGCGATCAAGCAGAAATCGTTCGATGCACCCGCCGGAGGCATGCTCCACGTCCTGGCGGACCTCGCCTTCAGCTTGGCGCATGGCGAAGTGGCTGCACTTGTCGGCCCGTCCGGCTGTGGCAAAACCACGTTGCTGCGCATTATCGCCGGGCTCGACCGCGACTATGCGGGCGACGTGGCGCTTCCGGCACACGGCACGCTCGCTATGGTGTTTCAGGAGCCGCGGCTCCTTCCCTGGCGCACTGTCGAGCAGAACGTGCAGCTCGCCGCTCCGCGCGCGAGCAAAGGCACGATCGACGGGCTGTTCGACACCCTCGGCCTTGCTCACCATCGCCGTCACTACCCGGGCGAGTTGTCGCTCGGGCAAGCGCGCAGAGTGGCACTGGCGCGCGCTTTCGCGATCGAGCCTGACCTTTTGCTGCTCGACGAGCCGTTCGTCTCCTTGGATGCCGCGCTGGCCGCGCGGCTGCGCGAGGAGCTTGCGGAGCTGGTGACCCGCCGCCCTGTGACGACGCTGCTGGTGACCCACGACGTTGCCGAGGCAATCGGCCTCGCTGATCGGCTGTTGCTCCTCTCGCCGGGTCCTGCGCGCGTGCTGGCGCAGGTGACGGTGCCGCACCCACGCACGCGGCATACGGCGGAAGAGCTCGCGGCGGTGCGCGCCGAGATTGCCCGTGGCCTCAACCAAGGCTCCCGCTGACGACGAACTTGCCTCGCAATTCGGCCCGAGGGGCGATGACATCAAGCCGGCTGGACGGAGCGGCGGAAGATGCCGCGCTGCGGGTCGTAACCCAGCACCGCGAGCAGGAAGAAGAGCGCGGTCGAGCCAGCCACCACGGCCGCGGCAAGAGGCTCGAACATCCCATAGAGTGCGTAGCGGATCAGCTCGACGGCGTATGTGAACGGGTTCACGACCGATACGAGGTAGATGACCTCGGAGCCGCCCTCGCGCAGCCGCCACAACGGATAAAGCGCGGAGGAGAAGAAGAACATCGGGAACATGACGAAGTTCATGGCGCCCGCGAAATTCTCGACCTGGCGGATGTACACCGACAGAAACAGCCAGAGCGCGCCCAGCATCAATCCCGAGATCAGCAGGGCGGGCAGCACGAACAGCCAGCCGCTCGGCTCGAAGGTGACGTCGAAAGGAATGCACACGAGAAGGAATACGTAGCAGGTGATCACTGAGAGGGCGGTGCCAGCCACGAGCTTGCAGGCGAGCAGCAGCCAGCGCGGCAGCGGTGCGGTGAGCAGGAGCCGCATCATCCCCATCTCCCGGTCGTAGACCATGGAGAGCGAAGATTGCATGCCGTGAAAGAGGAGGATGATGCCAAGCAGGCCGGGAACGATATAGACCTGATAAGTGATGTAGGTCTTGTAGGGCGGCACTATCGACACGCCGAACACATTGTAAAAGCCGGCCGCAAACACGGCGAGCCACATCAGTGGCCGCACCAGGGCCGAGAGAAGCCGTCCGCGCTGTTGCACGAACTTCACGATCTCCCGGGTGGTGACGGCCCGCAGTGCGCGCATGGCATGAGCAACTTGCATAGGCGACTTCACCGGCTCAACCGGCATGGGGTTTCCGGCTCGTCATCGCCCAAGGTATCGAGCACATTGCTGCGATGGAGGAACCCTTCCAGTGGTGCGCTCGCGGCAACGGCATACGGCGTCGCCAGGAAAATGGCCTGGCGCAGCTGGTGATCCCACGGACGTACGCTCACGGCCAGGCCCTTGTAGCCGTCGAACCCGGCGTTCCCCAGAATGAACGTGCGCAGGTCGGCGAAGCTCGTGGAGCGCGTCCGCAAGGTCGCCTGCACCACCATTTTGACGGCCATCCAGGTCGACCAATCGTCCGCACTCATGTGGCGGCCGCCGGTCGCTTTCTGAAACCGCGAATTGATCTGCGGGGCCCCGTGGCGCTCGAAGCTCCAGTCCCAGCCGACCGGGTCGAGGTCGATGCTGCCGACCACTGGCCGCGCCCGCACGGTGTGATAGGGGACCTCGCGCGCGAACTCGAAGGTTTCGTCCGCCACAAAGGTGACGTCGTAATCGCGATTGACGGCGCTGAGCAAGGCGGGGTTGTTCTGCTCGCGCTCGCGCGGATCGGTGCCGGGCCTGAAATCCTTCTGCGCTATGATACGAGCGCCGAATTTCTTGGCCGATTGCTCGAACGCCTTGGCCATCGCGGCGTCCGCGGCAAGCGGGCCGCGCAGCAGCAGCACGTCGCGCCATTTGCGCGAGACAAGAAATTGCGCGAGCGCATCCATGCGCATGGCGAGGCTCGCGGCGGTATGCACGATCTCGGGCGCGCAGAGCTCGCGCCGCAGCCAGTCGTCTTGCGCCGTGGCATTGAACACGAGCAGCTCGCGACCCTTCACGGCGGTTGCCAGAGCCCGGAACGCCTCGGCCGGCGCGTCGACAATGAAGAAGCGAATGCTGCGGCTTTGCTCGGCCGCCAGAACGGCTGGCGCCACCTCCTCTGGCGATTTAACGCGCATGCGCTCGAGGGCAAAGTCGGTCTTGAGCACGCGGGTCAACACCTGCGCCTCGTCGATCCCCACCTGCGCCGCGGCGAAAGGATGCTCGCGCGCCTTGAGCAGCGTGCGCTCAGAGGCGCGGATCGACTCGTGACGTGGATCGCCCTCGATATCGACAACCGCAATCGTGACCCGCGGCCGAGCCGCCAAGTCCGGCGGTTCCTGACCTGGTCCTTGGGCGAGCGCGCTTCCAGCAAGGCCTACCAGCACGAGGAAGCCGCAGAACAGGCGGCCATGCGGGCGCGGCCCGGGGTTGGCAGCCGAACGCAGCACATCAATCATCGATCAGCACGCCCCAGGGAACGCGTCCGACGGGCACCGAGACTAGAGCCTTGCGAGCCTTGGCGTCGATCACGGTGACATCATCGCCAAGCCCATTGGCGACGAACACTTTGCTGTCGTCGCCGGAGAGCGTGATGCCCCACGCCCGTTTGCCGACCAGGATATAACCTGTGACGGTGCGGCTCGGCACGTCGACCACAGCCACATGCGCGGCATGGCCCAGTGTGACATAGGCCGTGCGGCCGTCCCGCGAGATGGCAAGACCGACCGGGGTCACGTCGCTCTTGCGCATTCCCGGCGGCAGGAAGGCGATCTTGCCGCTCACCTCGAAGCGGCTGCGGTCGATGATGTAAACCTCGCCCGCGAGCTCGGCAGTGACCCACAACTCCTTGCCGTCAGGCGTGCCTGCGAAACGGCGCGGCCGTGTGCCGACTAACAGGTCAGCCTTCAGCTCTCCGGCTTCCGCATCAATCAGGTGCACGAGATCGCCGGCCTCCGACGCGACGTAAAGGGCTTTGCCGTCATTGCTGAGAAACACGCCTTCCGGCTCGGCGCCGGTCGGCACCTCTTGCACGACGATATTGCGATCCATATCGATGATGGTGACCGCGGAGGCCTCCTCGCTCGCAGCATAGATGCGCCGGCGCTGTTCATCCATGGCGAAGGTTTCCGGGCTGGACCCGGTGGCAAGCTTGCCAATGACCTCCAGCTTGGCAACATCGACAATGTCGATGACGTCATCGTCACCGCAGGCGACATAGAGCTTGCTGCGGTCGGCGCTGAAATGCATGTCGCGCGGCCGGCGCGAGGTCTTGATCTCCTTGACCGGCTTGTAGCTCTTGGGATCGAGCACGAGAAGGTTGTTGCTTTTCTCGTTGCTGACGAAGATGAGCCCAGTGTCCTTGGCACGGACTGACGGCGGCGCCGTGACCGCCAAAAACGCGACAAGACACAAGGACCACAATCGCATCGCCGCACACCATTCGTTGCGCTCGCGTCAGCGTACGCCGTAATAAAGACGCCGGGCAAGGCAAGCGCTGGGACCAAGAAAATGCAGCCAGGAGAGCACAGCGAGCGAGGCACGCCAGCCCTGCGGCTCGTCGATGTCGTCAAAAGCTACGGGGCCATCCGTGCCGTTGCCGGCGTGAGCCTTGAGGCGCACCGCGGCGAGTTCATCGCGCTTCTCGGCCCGAACGGCGCCGGCAAGACGACGCTGTTTCAGCTGCTGTCCGGTTTGTTCGCCGCCGATTCCGGACGCATCGAGGTCATGGGACACGACATGGCACGCGATCCGGTCCCGGCACTGGCGCGCCTCGGCATCGTGTTTCAGCAGCCGACGCTCGACCTGGAGCTCACCGTCACGGCCAACCTGCTGTTTCATGCGGGCCTGCACGGGCTGTCGCGTCAGGTGGCGCAGGCACGCATCGAAACCGAGCTGGCCCGCCTCGGCCTGGCTGATCGTGCGCGCGACAAGACGGCCCAGCTCTCCGGTGGCAATCGGCGCCGGGTCGAGCTCGCCCGTGCGCTATTGCACGAGCCCAGCCTACTGCTCATGGACGAGCCCACCGTAGGACTCGATCCACAGAGCCGGGGCGATCTGATCAAGCTGATGCTGAGCATGCGGCACGAGCGCGGCGTTGCGGTGCTCTGGGCGACGCACCTGTGCGACGAGGTGCCGGATGCCGACCGCGTGATTGTCCTGCACCGCGGCAGCGTGCTTGCCGACACCACGCCGGCAGAGCTTGTCAGGGCCGCCGAGGCTGCCTCGGTGGAGCATGCATTCCTGGCGATGACCGGACGCACGTCGTAGCTCCACCCCTGCTCGCGGGGTTCTTCTAAAACCTGCTGCGCAGGCCGGCATAGAAGGCAAGTGGCGCACCAGGGCCGAGAGTGCGCGGATCCGTGAGATGCAGGAACGGCACCTGCGTCGTGTCGAAGAACGTGCCGAACGTGTAGTAGCGCCGGTTGAAGAGGTTCTGCACCAGCGCGAACACTTGGGTATATGTCGAAAGCTCATAGCTCGCATGCAGGTTGACCAGCCAATAGGCCGGCAGCTTTGCATTGATATTGGATTCATCGCCGCGCAGGTATTGGCCGCCTACCGCGATGAGATCGCCGCCGAGCTTCCACCTTTCCGCCGCGAGGTATTCCACGCCCGCCTTGACCCGATGCAGCGGAATCAACGGAATGACATTGCCAGGCGTGACCGTGATCACGCCATTCACCGCCAACGGGTTGTTCGGTGACGACAAGGTGAGCGTATCGAGGAACGTCGCGTCGACATAGCTGTAGGTGGCGAACACGTTCCAACGGTCCGACCGATAGGTCGCCGCCGCCTCGATGCCCTGGCGCCGGGTCGTGCCGGCGTTCTGGAAGAAGCCGCGGCCAGTAATATCGCTGGCCACATGGATGATGTCGTCCGTCGAATCGGTACGGAACAGGCCGACATTCCAGGTGACGCGGCTGTGTGCGCCGCCAAGCTCGCGACTGCCGCGCAGCCCCGCTTCATAGGTATGAGCGACCACTTGCTTCAAGGGCGGATCGGCGATGAGGAAATTGTCGAGCAGGCAGGGGCGCGCCGGGTCGGCGCAGGCGAGCTCGGCCGGCGTCGGTGCGCGGTTCGCTTCGGAATAGCCCGCATAGGCGTTGATCTCCGGCGTGACCTTGTAGGTGGCACCGACCACCGGATTGAATCGGCTGAAGCGATGGCTGCCGCTCAGCGCCGTCCCGATCTGGTCCGCGAGCTCAATCTGAGCGAGGTTGAAGCGCCCTCCCACCGTCGCCGACAGCCGGGAGGTTATGTCGAAGGTATCGGTGAGATATAACCCGAGATAGCTGTTGTTGGTTTTGAGATTGACGGGAGCCACTGTCCCGTCCGGCTGGGAGATGATCACGCCGGTGCCGGTGACGAAGAGATCGGGCCCGATCAAGCCGAGCTCGCTCGACGCTTTGTAGCCGACCTGTCCCTGGTCGAGGCTCGCACCAACCACCACCTGGTTGCCGTGTCCGAGCAGCTGCGCCTTGCTCGCCGCCTGCAGAGTGCCGCCATAGCTGTTGGCTGCAGTTGAGGTGCGGTCAATCGAGCCAGGCGTGGCACCATTGAGGAAGTCCAATACGGGCCCAGCGGTGCTGAAGAGCACCGTCGCGTCGTTTCCGATGCAGAGCAGGTTCGGCAGGGTGGCGGGGTTGCAGGGCTGAATGTCGGAGCTGTTGCCGTCGACATGTCGCTGCCAGAACCCACGAAAGTAGGCGTTGCCCTGGATCGTCAGAGTGTCAGTAGGCTGATAGCTGCCGGTGGCATTGAGCAGCGCGAGCTCATTGCGATATGTCTGCGGCGTCGTGTAGACAGCGCTCCAGCTGCGGTTGAGGAGCTCGATGGGTGTCGCCGCGGTCGCCCCGAAGAAGTTGGATGCGGCGGCAAAATTCAGATGGAGCTCGCTCCGTTCTCCGAGCAGACCGACATCGGCATAGATGCGACGCAGCTCCGAGGGTGAACGGTCGCGCCAGCCGTTGTCATTGAGGGCATCGGCCGCGACGTAGAAGGAGACATTGTCCTGACGCATCCCGACTTGCGCCATGGCGGCGCGCCGCCAGAATGAGCCTCCACGCAGCTCCGCCTCGCGCCCGTCATAGGTAAAGCCGTTCTTCATCTCGATCGAGATGGCCCCGCCAAGCGCGTTGAGCCCAAACACGGGATTGTTCGGGAACACGTCTAGACGGCGCACGGCATATTCCGGGATGAAGTCCCAGTTCACTGTATCGCCGAATGCCTCGTTGACGCGGACGCCGTTCTGGTAGACGGCCACCCCTTGCGGCACACCCAGCACGGGTGAAGCGAGAAAGCCGCGATACTGCACATCGGGCTGGAACGGGTTGCCCGAGCTCTCATTGATGAAGACGCTCGGGATCTGACGCAGCAAGGCGTCCGGGACACTTGATGCCTTGTCGTGCTCGAAGTCAGCGCTGGTCAAGGTTTGCGTGTTGGCAGGCACCTTGCTGCGCTCGAGCACACCTGGGCCAGGATCAGTCACCGCAGCGATCGGCGGTGGCGCCGGTGCCACTGGCGCGGCCGTTCTGCGGCTTGGGCTGGGTGACGCAGTCCCTGCGGCCGTTTTCGGCGGCTGGCGCGGCCGCGAAATCGGCGTGGTGCCGATGACGTTGATCTCCGGCAGCGTCAACTGCGCCGGCTCGGCGCCGGCTGCGTTCGGCCAAGCCGTCGCGAGCAAGGCAAAGGACGCCCAAACAGGCGACTGCAACAGCCACGCCAAACGACGCGCACCGGCCCCACTCATCACAACAACAACCGAGGTCCCCTACCCCTTTTAGGCTGGGGCGAGACACGCTCGCACCTGCTTCATGAGCCCGGAGACGAGAAGATCTGCTCATGTGACCGCGCGGACACACACCGGCGCCGGCCGGAACAGCGCGGCAGGGTCCGCCGTTGACCGGGCATGAGCGACGACCGCAACATGAACCGCGTTTGGGAAATCATCGACAAGGTCGGCGTCTGCATGCTGGTCACGTCCTCTGCCTCGGCCCTGCGCGCGCGACCGCTCGAGGCGCGTCCCGAGCGCGAGAGCGGACTGATCTGGTTCATCACCGATCTGCGCAGCGGCAAGGAGCAGGAGATTGAGGCCGAGCATGACGTCTGCCTCATCTTCATCGATAAGGAGGATCGCGCCTACCTCTCGCTGACCGCGCGCGCCGAGGTGAGGCGCGATCACGCCAAGGCCAGGCAAATCTGGAAATCGAACGACGGGATATGGTGGAGCGGTCCTGAGGACCCCAACGCCTGCGTGCTGCGCGTGCGACCGCTCGTCGCTGAGCTATGGGATGGGCCGGCGAGCAATGCTGTCATGAAGCTCGAGCTTGCCAAGGCTGCGATCACCGGTGCTGAGCCGAACATCGGCCAGAACCGCAAGGTGACGGTGCAGATGTGAGCTCAACTGCGTGCAGCTGGCGTCCGTCTCGTCGTCCACCGCCGGTGGTGCCACCTCCCCCAGAAAGGGGGAGGTCGATTTCCACTGCGCCGCGCAGCGGAGCAGTGGAAATCGGGTGGGGATCAACCCCCGCAAAAACCAGCAAGACCCCCACCCCGACCCTCCCCCCTTCCAGGGTGAGGGGGCGCACCACCTTTCGTGTAGGCGTCAGAGCTTCAGCTTCTTGCGTCGTTGCGCCAGTGTGCGCAGGCGCAGCGCATTGAGCCTTATGAAGCCTTCGGCATCGTTCTGATCGTAGGCGCCCTTGTCATCCTCGAAGGTGACCAGGTCCGACGAGTAGAGCGACTTGGCGCTCGCACGCCCGACCACCATCACGTTTCCTTTGTAGAGCTTGAGGTGCACGTCGCCCTCGACATGCTCCTGGCTCCTGTCGATCAAAGCCTGCAGCATCTCCCGTTCCGGCGTGAACCACAGACCATTGTAGATCAGCTCGGCATAGCGCGGCATCAGCTCGTCCTTGAGATGCCCCGCACCGCGGTCGAGCGTAATGGACTCGATCGCCCGGTGTGCCGCGAGCAGGATCGTCCCGCCGGGTGTCTCATAGATGCCGCGCGACTTCATGCCGACAAAACGGTTCTCGACAAGATCGAGCCGGCCGATGCCATTCGCGCGGCCAAGCTCGTTGAGCTGGGTCAGCAGCGCGGCCGGCGACAGCGGCTTGCCATCGATGCTCACGGGGTCGCCGCGCGCGAAACCGACGCGCAACTGCGTGATCTGCTCAGGCGCTTGCATCGGCGAAATCGTGCGCTGATAGACAATCGGCGGCGGCTCCTGCGCCGGGTCCTCCAGCACCTTGCCCTCCGAGGAGGAGTGCAGAAGGTTCGCATCAACCGAGAACGGGGCCTCGCCCTCCTTGTCCTTGGCGACTGGGATCTGGTGCTGGCGCGCAAACTCAAGCAGATCGGCGCGGCCCTTGAAGCTCCATTCGCGCCATGGGGCTATGATTTTGATGGAAGGGTCGAGCGCGTAATAGCCGAGCTCGAAGCGCACCTGATCGTTGCCCTTCCCCGTCGCACCGTGGGCCACGGCGTCCGCGCCCATCTTGTGGGCGATCTCGATTTGCTTCTTGGCAATGAGCGGCCGGGCGATCGAGGTGCCGAGCAGGTATTGTCCTTCATAGACAGCGTTCGCCCGAAACATGGGGAACACGTAGTCGCGCACGAACTCCTCGCGCAGATCCTCGACGAAGATGTTTTGCGGTTTGATTCCGAGGAGAAGCGCCTTCTCACGCGCCGGGGCGAGCTCCTCGCCCTGGCCGAGATCGGCCGTGAACGTGACGACCTCACATCCGTAAGTGGTCTGCAGCCACTTCAGGATGATGGACGTATCAAGGCCGCCTGAATAGGCAAGCACCGCCTTTCGCACGTCAGTCTTGCTTGCAGGAGCGTTGCTCACATCAGCCTTGCTTGCACAACCTTCGGCGGACACGCGCCGCGGCGGCCGCCCTCTTGCATTCAAAAGCGCCTGCCTTTCCATCTTTGGTGATGGAGGGAGACCGCAAAACTGTTTAGCGGCGACGCCGTTGATTGGGCCGGGACTATAGGGCGAAAGCTGCCATGCGCAAGGCACGGCATTGTCGCGCGGCTAGCGCGCGAGCTTGCCGCGGAGCCACTGCACGATGGTGTTGCGGATCTCGTCCTCGGGCATGCCCGGCGTGCGCCCCATGTGATGGCCCTTGGAATAGATGCGCGCCGCCTTGGGCGAGCCATGCTCCATGAGCAGGTAGATGTCGGCGACTGGCGCCTGATCATCGAGCTTGCCGTTGATGCCGAGGATCGGCGCCGAAGGCTTGTCGAGGAGGCCGAGCGTCAGGAGCGAGAGCTTGGGCGCGGCAGCGAGAAACTCGGCCATCCCCGTCGTGCCCATGGCGCGGCCGCGCGCCTCCAGCAGGCTTGCCGGACCGAACAGATAAGTAGCGCCGCCGGTGGTGAAGGCGGGCACAAGCCATTCCTCCTGAAAGCCGAAATGGATATTACCGCCGTGGAATACGGCGCCCCTGATACGTTCGGCTTGAGTGTACGCCAACCGCGCCGCCCAATAGGCGCCGAAGCTTCCGCCCCAGACGCCTACGCGCAAGCCGTCCACATCGCTGCGTTGCGCGAGATGGTCGAGCCAAGCTGAGAACGTGCGCTCGGCTGCGGGGTCCCCGTAGAGCACCGGATTCTCGCCGGTGCGCGGCATATCGATCGTCAGCGTGGCCATGCCGATCTGATGGAAGAGCGTGCTGGCGCGTTGGCGATTCTCTTTCCAGCCGTCCACGCCGCCCCAATGCATGACGACCGGCGGACGCGCGAGCCCGGCAGGAAGCTGCAGGTAGCCAACGAGCGTTTTGCCCTCGAACGGGATCTCGACGACGTGCAGTGCCGGCTCAAAATACTGGGCCGCTTTGCGAAACAGCCGCAGCGAATGCCGATAGGACTGCATCTTGCCGGGCGAGCTCGGCACCGGGTAGCGGCCGATATGGCAGCATTCGAAGGCCAGGGCATAAAGCTCCGCAAGCTCTTTCGGCGCTGCGCCCGCCCCGGCGCGAGCGTCCGCTTCTGCCTCATAGTCGAGGCCGGCTCGAGACCAAAGCTGCGCCCAGTGGTCGGGATCGAGGCTGGTGAGCGCATCGACAATCCGTTGCGCATCGTCGCGCCGAATGCCCTCGAACGGATTGAGCTGGCCAGCCCGGCGCATGACCTCCTTTTTGACCTCGTCGAGCGAGCGCACCCCGACGGCTCCGGGACCTGAGATGCTCATGCAAGGCTCCTCAATACCTGTTCGTTGGCGCGCAACAGCACAGAGCCCTCTGTGCGGACCTCAATCCACCGCGACATTCTCACGCGCGGGATAGGCCCAGCACAGCGCGGGCGGCAGTACCACATCGATGTGGCTGTTGACCGGATACGTGGTCGTGGTGCCGAGCTCGAGGGCCTCGAGGCGGCCGCCCAGGACGGCAAGCTCATACACCGTCTGCGTGCCCTGATAGCGGTGTGCGGCGACGCGCGCATCAAAACGGTTTGGCTGAGTTGCCGAGTTGTTGTCGAGCCGCACGTTTTCCGGCCGGATGGCGACCTTGACGGCTTCACCGGCTTTCACCGCAGCTGCCAGCCAAGCGCTAAGACACTCACCGGAGACCGTCTCGATTGTGCCGAAGTCACCGCTGCGCTCGCGCACGCGTCCTTCGAGCAGATTAGAGGCCCCGGTAAAGCTCGCGACGAAAAGATCGGCGGGCTTATTGTAAATTTCGCTCGCCGGGCCCATTTGGCGCAGCCTGCCAGCCCTCATGACACCGATGCGATCGCCCAGCACCACCGCCTCACCCTGATCGTGCGTCACATAGAGCGCCGTAACGCCGGTACGCTTGATGATGCTGCGGAGGTCATCGCGCAGGCGCAGCCGTAGTTGCGCGTCGAGATTGCTCAGCGGCTCGTCCAGCAGCAGGATCTGCGGCTGGTACACGAGGCTGCGCGCCAGCGCCACGCGCTGCATCTGCCCGCCGGAGAGCGACACCACTGGCCGCCGCGCATATTCCGCGAGGCCGACGAGATCCAAGACCTCGGCGACGCACCGGTCGATCTCTGCGCGTCCAAGCTTTCGATGGCGCAGAGGATAATCCACGTTCTGCCGTACCGTCATGTGCGGCCATACGGCGTAGGATTGGAACACCATGCCGATGTTGCGCAGCCGCGGCGGCACTTGCACGCGCTCGGCCGGCGCGGACACGAGTTGCCGACCGATGCTGACGCGACCGGAGGTGGGATGCTCGAGGCCGGCGACGCAACGCAAGGTCGTGGTCTTGCCACAACCCGATGGGCCAAGCAGCACCACGATCTCGCCGGCGGCGACCTGAAAGCTCACTTCGTCGACAGCGGCGATGCCGACAAGGAAACTCTTGCTGAGGCGCTCAACCGAGAGATCTGCTGACACGTCTATGTTCCAACAGCTTGCCGCACCGGCAGGCAGACGCGTCCGACCATCACCTTACTGGCGATAACCGTAGACCTTGTTCCACTCCTCGATCCAGCTGCTGCGCAAGCTCTCGAACTGCTCGAGCTTGGGGAGCCACACCTTGACGATCTGCGGATCGAAACCCTCAGGCAGCACGGGCGCCTTCTTGAGCGAGGTGAGATTGCCCTGCTCCTTGATCATGAAGCTTTGCCCCTCGTCCGACAGGCACCAGTTGAGAAACAGCTTGGCGGCGTTGGGATTGGCGGCGGTCTTGGGAATGCCCGTGGCGTAAGGCGTTGCTGGGGCTCCTTCCGGAGCAAAGAAAATCTCAACCGGCGCGCCATCACGCTTTTTCGTGAAGATGATGTTGTAGAGCAAGGGTGCAATCGAGACCTCGCCGCGCACCAATGCGTCGGAGAGCGGTGCTCCGGATGGATAGAGCACCGGCTTGGTTGCGGCCTGTTTCGCCCAGTAATCCTCCCCCAGCACCTGGCGTTCGAACATCACCCGCGTCCACGTGGTGCCGCCCGAGGGGGCGAACACCTGGCCGATCTGTTTGTTGCCATATTCGGGCTTGGTGAGATCCATCCAGGACTTCGGAGGCGTCTTCACCAGCGCCGCGTTATAGGCGATCGACCACACCAAGGTGGCGCGCGGCCAAAGCTTCGGCGAGACCAATGCATCGCTGAGGTATTCGCCGGCGTTCGGCGGGGCGTAATCCTGGAACAGATCGGCGAGAGCCAGCATCAACCCACGATCGGAGTGATCGACCACATCGGCGGAAAGCTTACCGGCGGCGGCTTCCGTCTTCACCCGCGTGATCAGCTGCCCGCCGGGCGCGCGAACCATTTCGATCTTCACGAAGGGAAAGCGCTTGTTGAAGGCCTTGATCACCTCCTGCTCGACCTCGGCGAAATTGGCCGTGTAGTAGACGAGCCGTCCTTCTTTGCGGGCGGCATCGATGAGCTCGGGCGGACCGAAGCTCTGCGCCGCTGCCGGCGCCACCATCGCCAACGCGAGGCCAAGTGCAGTCAGGGAAGACTTCATGATTGCTGCGTCTCCTAAAGCCGTGGTGCGTCTCATTTCCCGGACGTGGCGACGCTTTCGTTGGCGCGCCCGCTGGAAAGCCAGTTGCCGAATCCTATGAGGACCGCGAGCAGTGCAGTCTGAACGAGGCTGAACGCCGCGGTCTTGCCGACATTGCCGCCCTCGTAATAATCGAGCAGCAGCACGGCCATGACCATCGTATTGCTGGTGTAGAGAAAGAGCGAGGAGCCCAGCTCCCGGATCGCCAGAATGAACAGGAGCGTGATGGCAGCGACGGTGCCGGGCCGCGCCAGCGGCAGGACGATAGTGCGGACAGTACCGAGGAGAGTCTTGCCGCACATCCACGCCGCCTCCTCGAGCTCCTTGTGGATCTGCAGGAATGACGTCGAGAGAGACTTCACGGTGTCCGGCAGGAAGCGCGCAATGAAGGCGAGTGCGAGGATCCAGATGGTCCCATAAAGCCCGCCCGGCAAGCCGATCCAGGCCCACAGATAGGCGACGCCGATCACCAGACCAGGGATAGCCACCGGCAGGGTGGCGATGAGGTCTATGCTGCGACGGCCAGGCGCGCGGCTGCGGTGCACGGTATAGCCGATCGCGAAAGCCAGGACACTTCCGAGCAGTGCGGTGATGACGCCGACCTCGAGCGTATTCCAGATCGAGCGCATGGTGAGCGGATTGTCGAAGATGCTCGCGAAGTGCACGAGCGAGTAGTGGCGCAGCTCGAACAGGCTCGCCGCAGTGGGAATGAACAGGAACCGTCGGAAGGCGGCGATGATCAACGCCAGCAGCGGCAGCACCACGACGATGAACAGGTACACGAGGGCAAGGCCAAAGGTGAGCCACCGCCAATGACCGAGCTGGAGCGCCGTTGGCCGGAACGCCTTGCCGGCAACCGTCGTGAAGCTCTTACCGGCAAGCACGAATTGCTGCAGCAGCACGAGCCCGCCAGTCACAACCATCAGCACGATCGCGACCGCTGCGGCCGTATTGTAGAGCGGAGGGCTCCAGTTCGTGAGCGTGAAGATATACGTGGTGAGCACCGGCAGATTGGCTGGAGCTCCGAGCACCGCCGGGATGCCGTAGGTGCCGAGCATCACCACGAACGAGAGAAGCATTCCGGAGATGATGGCGGGGGCAATCAGCGGAAATGTGACGGTGAAGATCGTGCGCAGCGGGCCTACGCCCGAGATCTCGGCCGCTTCCTCGAGGCTTGGATCCATGTTGCGCAAGGCTGACGCGGTGAACATGTACACGTAGGGCGCGTAATACATTCCGAACACCAGGATCAGCCCGGCCATCGAGTAAAGGTCGATCCGCCAATCGACGCCGCTCCACTTGAGCAATGTGTTGATCAGCCCAGACTTGGGCGAGCCGAGGATGGACCAGGCGACACCGGCGACCAGCGGCGGAACGAAGAGCGGCACCAGGCTGGCGCCGCCGATGAAACGTTTGCCCGGCGTGTTCGTGCGAACGACAATCCAGGAGAACGAGACTCCGATGACGACCGCGAGCGCCGTGCCACCGGCGCAGGCGATGAGCGAGTTCATCAGCGCGTGCAGCACGTTCGGGTTGCTGAGCACGACCACGAAGTTTGCGATCGAGAGATTGAATATGCCGAAGCCATCCACCACCGGATTGGTGTTGGTGAGCGCTCCGAGAAGGAGCATGGCCACGGGGTAAAGAACAAGAAACGCGAGCACGAGCATGAGCGCGGCCGACCAGAGCTGCGCCAGCACGCCGCGCAAGTGCCGGTCTCTGAGGCGGCCGGCCTCGTGTACGCCCAATGTGGCGGTTTCCGCCGTCACACCTGTTCCCTGCTCTGCGCCGCCAGAGTAGGCCTAACACGGAGGTCGCGCGCGGGGCAAAGGCGAGTGTGCCGCACGCGCATGTGTGACGGCGAGCTGCATTGCGTAGGGCGGGTTTAGGCGCGCGCTGGCGCCGCAACCCGCCGCTGCAGTTCAAATGGAAAGGTGGCGCATTACGCTTCGCTACTGATTGGCCCTACGGCAGCGTTGTTGACCGAGAATTGATGCGCTTGCGTAGGGCGGGTTAGGCGCGCGCTTGCGCCGTAACCCGCCGCTCCGGTTCAAGTCGAAAGGTGGCGGATTACGCGTTCGCTAATCTGCCCTACGCCGTTGGACATTGGCGTTCGCGGCCAGCGGTAGAGCATACCATGGGTGACCCAGATCAGCAGGAAAGTGACGAGGCCCGCGAACACCACGTCGGTGAAGAAATGCGCGCCGGCGGCCATGCGCAGCAAGCCCACCGCGGCGCCCAAGCTCAGCGCGCCCAGTGTGGCGATCACCCGCCAGGGCGCAGGCACCAGCATAGCCGGCGCCAGTGTCCAGAAGGCGCCGGAGGGCTCCCCGGCGACGAATGAGCAATTCTTGGGACAGCTGCCGCGCGGATCCCACCATGCCCGGAATTCATCGGTGCCGCCGAACTGGCTGACATCTATGGGGCGTGGTCGGCCCCAATGATCCTTCAGCACCAGGTTGGTGAGCACTCCGGGCCCAAGTGCGAGGGTGGCGATCATGAGCACGGCGGCACGCGCAGGAATAAGCGCTCGCTGGCCTGGGCGCAGCAGCTTGAGCCCCAATGCCACGAACCCTGGCAGGGCCAAAAGCGCGATCAGCCAGGTGACGCCATCGCGCAGGCGCAGGTACAAGGGATCATAACTGCGCCAGAAGCCGCCATGATCGGCATCGAAGAATGGCGCGACCAGCCGCAGATCAAGCTCGGGCCAGAGCCCGAATACCACCCCGACCACCACGGCAACGGCAAGCGCGATCATGAGGCCGGTTCGGTTCATGCAGCGGGTCCGGGCAGCGCCAGCCGCCATCGGCGGCGGACAACTGGTGCTCAAGCCTTAAGGCAAGCCTACTGCGGTCTCGGGGCTTGCTGACGGCATGCCTGCGGGTCGCCCGCAGACCACCACCAGTCCCCGCACTTGTCGCAGCCCGCGAGAAGACCGCCAAGCAGAAGGAGACAAGCCGCGCGACGCGCGCACGCGCCCCACCGGGTCGCCGCAATTTTCGCTCGCATTTTCGTGCACACCGGTTGAGGCATCTTCCTCTGCATATCCCAATGCATTTGCGGCAACCATGTGGTGGAGACGTAGTGGAGAAGAGCCGGTCTTCTCCGCCCCGCATCACGCTCGTGGAGCCTCAATCCGTCGCAGCCATGGCGCGCAGGGCCAGACGCTCACGCGCCGAAAGCTTCTCGGTGGCACTCTTGAGCTGACCGCAGGCGGCGAGGATGTCTCGTCCGCGCGGCGTCCGCACCGGCGAGGCATAACCGGCGTTGAAAATGACCTCTGAGAACTTCTCGATCTGCTCCCAGTCCGAGCATTCGTAACGTGTGCCGGGCCAGGGATTGAACGGGATGAGATTGATCTTCGCCGGTATGCCCTTGAGCAGGCGGACCAGCTCCTTGGCGTCAGCGAGCGAGTCGTTGAGCCCCTTAAGCATGACATATTCGAAGGTGATGCGGCGCGCGTTGGACAGTCCGGGATAGGCGCGGCAGGCGGCGAGCAGAGTCGCGATCGGGTATTTGCGGTTGAGCGGCACGAGCTCATTCCTCAGCTCGTCACGCACGGCATGCAGCGATACTGCGAGCATGCAGCCAATCTCGCTGCCCGCGCGCGCGATGTTCGGCACCACACCGGAAGTGGACAGCGTGATGCGGCGCTTCGAAACCGCGATGCCGTCCCCGTCAGCGACGACGAGCAAGGCATCGCGCACTGCCTCGAAGTTATAAAGCGGCTCACCCATGCCCATCATGACGATGTTCGACACCAGACGTTCGCCGGCGGTCGGCAGCCCCTCGGCAGAGGCCCGCGCGCGGCCGAGCCAATCGCCCAGTCGGTCGCGGGCAACCATGATCTGCCCGACGATCTCGCCGGCGGTGAGATTGCGCACCAGACGTTGAGTGCCGGTATGGCAGAACGAGCAGGTCAGGGTGCAGCCCACCTGACTGGAGACGCACAGGGTGCCGCGATCGGCCTCCGGGATGTAGACACACTCCACCTCGTGGCCAGCGCCGCCCCGGCCCTGCCCCGGCAGCCGCAGCAGCCACTTGCGCGTGCCATCGAGGGAAACCTGCTCGGTCACCAGCTCCGGCCGCTCCAAGGAGAAGCGCTCGTGCAACGTGGCGCGCAGCTCCTTGGACATGCTGCTCATGTCCTCGAAGCCGGTGGCGCCACGCACATAGATCCAGTGCCAGAGTTGCTGCAGGCGCATGCGACGCTGTGCCGGCGGCACGCCGACCTCGGCGAGCGCCCCGTCGAGCTCGCGGCGCGAAAGCCCGGCGAGCGATGGCTTCGCCGGCCGGCTATAGCGCTCGAGCGGCATCTTCTCGATGGCGGCGGCGACATTGCCCGCAGGAGCTGCAGAAGCTGAAACAGACATGAACGCTGCGAAACCCCGGGCGGAACAGTTTGACTTCATAGCATAGATGGGGTCGCGGCGGTCCGATGGTAGGCGCTCGCGGACCTTGGCGTGAGGCCGTCTGCGCGAGAGCTACCCCGCGACAGAGGCTTGCCCGCGACCGCCGTGCCGACGTATGTGCTATCCTGCGCCCAGCCAATGTGGCGCCTGGTGCGGGCAAAATCCCGAGCACGAATCCGGGTCAAGAGTCCGAGGCAAGCTTTCGGGGCAAAAGTTCGAGGCCAAAGAGTTCGAGGCCCAGAGTCCGGGCCCTTCAGCAAAAAGGACAGCGCGGCGCGCGGGAGTGGCAGATGAGCACGTCGAAGAAGGTCAGCATCATTGCCGTGATCGGCACGGTGGTCGCGGCAACCAGCGGCTTTGCCGCCTGGACGCAATCGAGCACCCTGACGCTCGGGGCGGTGGTGCAAGCCACCGGCTATCTCGCCAAGACCGGCCGCTATTACCGCGATGGCTACCAGCTCGCCGTCGACAGGATCAACGAGACGGGCGGTCTCACTGTCAATGGAAAGAAGTACAAGCTCGCGCTCAAGGTCCTCGACAACAAGTCGGATCCCAAGCTCACCGCGCGCCAGCATGAGCGTTTGGCGGCCAAGGACAAGGTCATCGGCCTGCTCGGACCCTATTCCACCAATGATGTGCTCGCCGGTGCTGCGGTCGCCGAGAAATATCAAGTGCCGATGATCCAGGCAGGCGCGGGCTCCGGACGCATCTTCTCCCGCGGCTACAAGTATCTGTTCGGGACAATGCCACCCGCTGAGGATGTTTTCCGCAGCACAGTGGACATGCTGGGGCAGCTGAGCCCGAAAGCCAAGACCGTCGGCCTCGTGGCCGGGGACGATTCATTCGACGGGCCCGAAGCCGACACCACCATCGATCTGATCAAGAAGGCCGGCATGGAGGTGGTGCTCAACCAGCAGTACTCCGAGCGCACCCCGAACTTCTTCAACCTCCTCACGCTGATCAGAGGCAAGGCCCCCGACGTACTCTTGTGGAGCGGCCACGAGGACAACGCGATCCACTTCATTCGCGAGGCTAAGGGCCGCAACATTCATCCGAACCTCCTCGCGTCCTACACCGTCGGAGTGCCCGCGGCCGGCTTTCGCGCGACGCTCGGAAAAGATGCGAACTATGCCTTCGGTATGACTCCCTGGTTGCCAAGCGCGCTGCTGAAGGACCGCTGGTTCGGCGATGCCGAGCAATTTGCCGCCGCCTTCGAGAAGCGGTTCGGCTACGCTCCGGATTACCACGCCGCTGCTGCCGCAGCCGCAGTCGAGGCCCAGGCCATGGCGATCGAGGCCGCCGCCTCGCTCGATCCGAACAAGGTCCGTGATGCCGTCGCCAAGGTCGACTTCAACAGCATTTATGGTCAGGTCCGTTTCAGTGAGAACGGCCAAATCGCCATGCCGCAAACCGTGGTCCAGATCCAGGACGATAAGCTGATCGAGATCTTCACCGACAAGCTCGTCAATCAGCCGATCTATCCCACTCCCGGCTGGGACAAACATTCGTAGTCCGAGCGGAGCAAACATCATTTAAGGCAGCGCCCGTATGCTGACGATGTCAGCGATCCAGGCAGGCCCCCGGCGCCTATTAACAAGTACCTCGGCCAACCAGATCGGCTATGCTTGGATCGCAGCATAAGGGCGACCATGGCCGAGGGACTTCAATCGCGGGTGGGAGCGATCGCCTCACGCGAATTGCGGATCGCCAACCAGATCGAAGAGATCGAGCGCGTGGCGGCGCTGGTCGACGAGTTTGGCGAGCAAAACCGCATCTCGAACGAGATCCTGGTCGCCGTGAACGTCTCGCTTGACGAGGTCATCAACAACATCATTTCCTATGGCTATGAGGACAGCGGCCATCACGACATCGTCGTTCGACTTTCGCTGCTAAAGGGCGCGAGCGTGGAGGTGATCGTGGAGGATGATGGCAAGCCGTTCAACCCGCTGTCCGTCCCGGCTCCAGATCTGAGGGTCAAGCCGCGCCAGATTGGAGGCGTGGGCCTGCACTTCGTGCGCAAGCTCATGGATCACCTGGAATATGCCAGGTGCGGAGAGATCAATCAGCTGCGCCTCACAAAGAGCATCAAGGAATGATGATGGAGAAGTCGGAATGAAATTGGTCGAGGGAGTAGACGAGCAGGTCACCATCGTCGAGGCGCACGGGCGGCTCGACAGCACCACGGCAAAGGCGTTCGGCGAACGTTTGCTGTCCCTGGTTCGGGAAGGGCGCAGCTCCATCGTCGTGGATCTGCAGAATGTGCCTTATATCAGCAGTGCTGGATTCCGCGCGTTGCTCATCGCCAATCGTGCGACAACGGAAAGCCAGGGCAAGCTCGCTTTGTGTGGCATCGTTGGCGAGGTGCGGCGGCTGTTCGAGATCGGCGCCTTCATGGACGAGTTCCTGATCTGCCCGAGCCAAGCAGAGGGTGTGGGCGCGCTGCGGCAGTAATCCGTATGGACGAGAGGCGTCGCCCGCTTCCAATGGCTCGCGCCCTCGTCGATACATTGGGCGTGCGGGAATGGCTGCGCTTCCTGCGCAGCAAGCCGCTCTCGAGCAAGAAGAAGCCCGCCGACCTGGTCTACGGGGTCGACGATATCCCGCCGCCGATGATCACGCTGTTCGTCGGCATGCAGCATGTCAGCCTGATCCGCATTCAGCTCATCTATCCGCTTTTGGTCATCCAGATGGCGGGGCTGCCAACGTCGTCCTCGGTCAGTATGCTGAGCCTCGCCATGCTGGCGCTGGGAGTCGCCGCGATTTTGCAGTCGCTGCCCAAGGGCCCGGTCGGCAGCGGTCTGCTTTTCCCATCAGGGCATACCGGAATTCTGCTCGAGCCATCGATCGCCGCGCTCAAGCTCGGCGGGCTGCCGCTGGTGTTCGGGATGACACTGTTCGTGGGCGTCATTCAAACGGCGCTGGCCCCGGCGCTGCGCCGGCTGAGGCCGCTGCTGCCGCCCGAGATCGGCGGGCTCGTGATATTCTTCGTCGGCACCAGCGTTGCCGCCATCGGTTGCCGTTACATGCTCGGCGTGGGCTCGCAGAACCCGATCGGTCGCGAATACTGGCTGGTGGGCGCACTGGCCCTTGTCATCATGATCGCTCTCAACGTCTGGGGACGAGGCCAAGCGCGCCTGCTCTGCGCCATGTTCGGCATCGTGTCTGGTTACGGCGCTGCTTTGTACACTGGCCTCCTCCCGCGCGAGGCCTTTCACGACCTCGCTGACTTGCCGCTGATCGCGCTGCCGCGGCTCAATCATGGCGGCTGGTCGTTCTCGATGACAATGATCCTGCCGTTCACGATCGCCGCGCTCGCACTGACCTTGAAAGGGATCGGCGACATCACGGCGTGTCAGCGGCTCAATGACGCTAACTGGGTGCGCCCCGACATGAGTATGATCAGCCGCGGCACGCTGGCCAACGGATTGGGCAATATGTTCGCTGGTCTGGTGGGCTCGCTCGGCGTCACGCCCTCCACGGCCAATATCGGGCTGCAGTCCGCAACGGCCGTGAGCAGCCGAATCATAGGGTTCGCGATTGGCGCGCTCCTGATCGCGCTGGCCTTCCTTCCGTCTGTCACCGGCTCGCTCATTCTCATGCCGCGTCCGGTCATGGGCGCGTCTCTGGTGTTCTCGGCGTGCTTCGTGCTGATCAGCGGGCTGCAGACCATCACGTCGCGCATGCTCGACGCCCGGCGGACCATCATCATCGGGCTCGCGATTGCAAGTGCGGCGGCGGCGGAGATTATTCCCGACTTTGCCACGAATATTCCAGCGGCGATCGAGCCGATCGTGAGCTCATCCATTGTGCTCGGCACGCTCACAGCACTCGTGCTGAACGGCTTGTTCCGGATCGGCCTGCGCCAGCGCATTACGCTCGCTTTGGATCCCGCAGCCGAGGACATCAACAGCAAGCTCGACGAATTTTTCGACGCCGCCGGCCGCGAATGGGGCGCCCGTCCGGACGTGATGACGCGGGTCGGCTTCGGCATCAACCAGGCGGTAGAGACGGTGCGCGAGCATTGCGAGCCGCAAGGGCCGATCCAGGTGGAGGCACGCTTCGACGAGTTCAATCTCGACGTGAAGATCGCCTATCAGGGCGCCCCGCTCGAGCTCCCGGATCGCCGCCCTTCCGAGCGCGACATCATCGAGACGGAGGCGGGCTATCGTCAACTCGCCGGCTTCTTGTTGCGCCGGAATGCCGATCGCGTGCGGACGTCGATGAAAGACGGCACATCGATGCTCGAGTTTCATTTCGAGCATTGAGCGGCGCAGCCTAAGCTAATCCTAACGTCTGCGCGGCTCCTCCTCTGGATGAGATCGGACAGCCGGGACATCACTTGCGAGCCGCTCAATCAGCGCCATGGCGGCCCCCGGCGCGCGCACCTTCGCGCCTGAGATCACGTAGATGAATACATCGCGCGCCGTGCTGCGCGGCGCGCTGTTCGCGAGTGTCGGCAAGTCCTGGGGCAGGCCACCGGCTTCCCAGGTTCTCGCCCGCTTTGCCCAGCGTTCGAGCTCGGCGCCAGGGTAGCCGGTCTGCACCTTCTCTGCTGTGCGCTGGAGGCGCAGATAGAGGAAATCGCTCGTTGGGTCGGCGATGAGCGGGTGTTTTTCCGAGTCGACAAGGACCACCGCGACCGAGAAACGCCGCAGCAAGTCGATGAACTTCTCGGTCACGAAGCTTTGGTGGCGCACCTCGATGGCATGACGTATTGGGCGATGCCCGGCATTTTGCGGGAGAAGGGCGAGAAATCCTGCAAAATCGTCCGGCTCGAATTTTTTCGTCGGCGCCATTTGCCACAGAATAGGGCCGAGCTTCTCCTCGAGATCGAGCACGCCACTTGCGAAGAAGCGCTCGATCGACGGCCCGGCTTCGGCGAGCACGCGGCGGTTGGTCGCGAACTGCGGCCCCTTGATCGAGAAGATGAAGTGTTCAGGCGTCTCCGCCGCCCATTTGCGAAAACTCGCGGGCTTTTGCGTGCGGTAGAACGTGGCGTTGATCTCGATGGTATTAACGTTGCGGCTGGCGAAGGAAAGCTCCTGCGCTTGCGGCAAGCCCTTCGGGTAGAACTCGCCGCGCCAAGGCGGAAACACCCAGCCGCCAATGCCGACCCGGATCAAGCCTGGTATTCCGGTTGCGAAGCTCGCATGCTCGTCCGCCTCCCTCGCCTGCGAGCTCCGGAATCCAAGCACACTGGGCGGGTATTCGCGCTAGTGTCCCGATTCCGAAGTTCGCATCATTGTGCGGCACCGTAGTTTGCGAACTTCGGAATCAAAGGACACTAGCGATCTATGACTCTAGTGTGGCTTTGGTTCAGAAGTCCGCATGACGAACGTGCGGCAAGATTGATGCGGACTTCTGAACCGCCACACTAACGGCACTCCTGATCGATCTTGTCGAGCGCTTGTGCGAGCCCCTTGAGCGAATACTGATCGGTGGACTGCGTGCCCTTTCCGGAGGTGCCGCGCACCGTCAGATCGGCGCCCTTGCGCATGGCCTCGATCATGCGCGCCTCCTCGGCCACGTTCTTGATCCAGGCGCCATCGTTGAGCGTGTACATCGCGAACGAGGTCGTGCCGACTTCCGCGGTGGCGTCGGAGGACGACTTGAACGGGTAACCGATGACGACGGAAATCTCGTTCTTGACGCTCTCGCTCGGCCGGCTCGACACGAACAGGTACGACTGATCGCGCTTGCGTCCTGCCGGCTCGGTCTTTGCATTCCTCGGCTTCGAGAACACGAAGCAGATCTTGTTGCCTGCAGGGGATGCGCTGTAGGCACCCCAATCACCATATTGGCCGAGCAAAGTGGGCTCGGGCTGCTGCTGAGCCATGGCCGCTGGCGCGAACGCGAGCACGAACATGGCCAGGGCGCCTGGAACGCTCTTCATCGACTCCCTCCGGCCGACGCTGGATTGTCTCTGAACAGCATGAAATGCTGGCAGAATCCGGCAATGTGAAGGCGGATCAGCCCCTCCCTTCGAGCCCGGCACATATGCCAGGAGCACGCATGAAAGCGGTTCTTTGTCATCGCTTCGGTCCCCCGGAGGAGCTTGTCCTCGCCGACATCGACGATCCAGTGCCAGGCCCGGGCCAGGTGGTGGCGAAGGTTGCCGCAGTCGGCCTCAATTTTTTCGACACGCTCATCATCGCCGGCAAGTATCAGACCAAGCCCGCCTTTCCGTTCTCGCCCGGCGGCGAGTTCGCGGGTGAGGTCGAGAGCGTCGGCATCGGTGTCAGCGAGTTCAAACCGGGCGACCGGGTCATGGGCTACACGAACTACAATGCCGCACGTGAGCGCACTGCTGTCGCCGCCTCGCAAATCGTACGCATTCCCGACGCACTCGATTTCGAGCGCGCGGCCGCGCTCACCGTCACCTATTGCACCAGCTATTACGCCCTCAAGAACCGCGGCCAATTGCGGTCAGGCGAGACATTGGCCGTTCTCGGTGCTTCCGGCGGAGTGGGTCTCGCAGCAGTCGAGCTCGGACGCAGCATGGGCGCGCGAGTCGTCGCGTGCGCTTCGAGCGATGAGAAGCTCGCGTTCGCGCGCGCACATGGCGCGCATGAGCTGGTCAATTACGAGCGCGAGCCGCTGCGCGAGGGGCTCAAGCGCGTTGGCGGCGAGCATGGCATCGATGTTGTCTACGACCCGGTAGGCGGCCGCTACAGCGAGGCGGCAGTGCGCTCGCTCGCGTGGGAGGGACGCCACCTCGTGGTCGGCTTCGCCGCCGGCGAGATCCCCAAGCTGCCGCTCAATCTGGTGTTGCTGAAGGGCTGCGCCGTGCTCGGCGTGTTCTGGGGAAGCTGGGTGCGCAACGCGACCGCAGAATACAAGGCGGCGCTCGCGACGCTCGCCCAGTGGTGCATCGAGGGCAAGCTCTCGTGCCACATCCAGGACGTCTATGCCCTGGCAGATACGGCCGCGGCTCTCAAAGCGCTGTCCCATCGCGCTGTCATGGGCAAGCTGTTGCTGCGCCCATAAAGCGTTATCGCAAGCTCGCTTTATGTGGCGAGCCCGTCCATCGCCTGGGCAAGCTTGAGGTCTCGCTCGGTCACCCCGCCTGCGTCATGCGAGGAAAGCGTCACCTCGACACGGTTGTACACGTTGAACCATTCGGGATGATGATCGAGCTTCTCGGCAATCAATGCTGCGCGCGCCATGAAGCCGAACGCCTCGTTGAAATCCTTGAACGTGAAGGTGCGGGTGATGGCGTCGCGACCCGCCGTCTCGCTCCACCGCGGCAAATTTGCCAGCGCCGTCTTGCGCGCCGCCTCGCTGAGTTTTTGCGCCATGGCTCGCCTCGTGCCCTCCCAGAAAGGTGCGCACGATGCTTCGCATCTTTGCGCACCCTACAGAGCCGCTAGTGTCCGGGTTCGGAAGCTCGCATCGTTGTGCGCTAGGCGCTCTTGCGCAGCGGTGCCAAACCATCGGGACCCATGCCCTGCGAGAGCTCGCGCGGCTTGGCCGAGTAGTAGGAGGCATTATGCTCGCCGCGCAGCGCCTCGCGCGTGAAGTTGATGAGGTGATAAGCGATGAAGCCGATGCCGAGCAGGCCGTCGATCTGACCGCGACGGATAGCGTGGCGCGCCGCTCGCCAGAATGGCCGGCGATAATCCGACAAGATGCCCATGTGCAACAAGATGCGGAATGCGAGCACCAGCGCACCTGATAAATTGACCCAGGTGAGCCGCCCACGCGCCGGCGGAATGATGCGGTTCACGTAGGTCGCATCAACCTGGTGCTCGAAGCGCGCGAACAGCCGTTCGGGGTCGTTGGCATAGCCAATGCAGCGACGCCACATCGCGACCACCTCGTCATAGGGCCGCAGGAACCGTACGTTGCTTTCCAGCGCCGGATCGTCGGCGAGCCGCTCCGCCTTCTTCAACCGGTCCCACAATGGGGTGCGTGGCAGCGCCTGCAGCAGGTTGATGGTCAGCATCGGAATGCGCGAGACGTCGATAAAGTCCTTGAGCCGGCTCTCGGTGTCTTCAGTGTCGGTATCGAGCCCGAGAATGATCCCGGAGGTGACCTCGAGGCCGTAGTCGTTGAGCGTCTTTATCGATGCCAGCATCGGCACCGCATTGTTGTGGTTCTTGCGCATCGCCTTGAGCGCGTCGGCCTCCGGCGTCTCGATACCGACGAAGAGCCCCAGGAACAAAGCCTCGCGCATGAGCGAGAGGATGTCGGGCTGCTTCGCTATGTTGAGAGTCGCCTCGCAGGCGAATTGCATGGGGTAGCCGTGCTGCTTCTGCCAAGCGACGAGATGCGGCAGCATGTCTTTGGCCGCCTTGCGATTGCCGATGAAATTGTCATCAACGAAATAGACAACCGGCGGATGCCCGTGCTGCTGGCGCATGGCGTCGAGCTCGGCCGTGATCTGCTGCGCTGTCTTGAGCCGGGGCTGGCGGCCATAGAGACCCGGTATATCGCAGAACTCGCAGAGATACGGACATCCGCTGGAGAATTGCACGGTCAGCATCAAATAGTTCTTGAGCGGGATCATATGGTAGGCCGGGATCGGAAAATCCTGCAGCGGCAGGCGCTCCTTGGTCTCGAAACGCAGCTGCCGCCCCGGCCGTGCCGTGCTCTCGTCAAGGAGGGCAATGATCGCATCGGTCGCATCGCC
This sequence comes from Xanthobacteraceae bacterium, assembly GCA_045811525.1. Classification (GTDB taxonomy): domain Bacteria; phylum Pseudomonadota; class Alphaproteobacteria; order Rhizobiales; family Xanthobacteraceae; genus VAZQ01. The sequence goes on from JBJMTV010000016.1 coordinate 290,349, forward strand.
CATCTCGCCGATGTGCAGGTAGTCGATTTCCGGGTAAAGCTCCGGGGAGGCGGAGACGGAGGGACCACCCAGCGCCACGGGCTTCCCCGCAGCATGGGCCCGCTCGGCGATGTCATGGACCTGCGGCGCCTGCACGTGCATGCCGCTCACCACAACGACATCGGCCCAGCGAAAATCCTCTGCGGTTGCCTTGCCGATGTTCTCATCGACGAAGCGAACCGACCACGATTCCGGCATATAGGCCGCGATCAGGAGCAGCCCCTGCGGCGGCATGAACGCGCGCACGCCGCGCATGAGCCTGTAGGCATGGTTGAAAGTGCCGAAGGCGGGCGTGTAGTGCGGGAACACGCAGAGCACCCGCCGGCGGTTCTGCACCGGAACCTGTGAGCGCACGCAACCTCCAACTCCCGACCCTTACCATGGTCGCCTTCTGCGCGAGGAGACGCAAGGGGGCCTGGCCTCGCCCTGGCTTGGGGGCGGTACGGCCCGCGGAGCCTTTGCCTTGGGTTTCGTTCCTCACCTATGCCTCCCGCATTGCGTCGGCGGGCTCGATCACTATATTCCCGGCGAACAGCGGGCCCTTGCGGCCCGCCATTGGTTTTCTAGCCCCATGCAGCAGCGCAACCTGGCGATCATCGCCCATGTCGATCATGGCAAGACGACGCTGGTGGACCGCCTGCTGCAGCAGTCCGGCGCGTTTCGGGAGAACCAGCGTGTTGCCGAGCGTGCCCTCGACTCCAATGATCTCGAGCGCGAGCGCGGCATAACCATCCTGGCCAAGGTGACCTCGCTGCTATGGCAGGAAAAGCGCATCAACATTGTCGACACCCCAGGTCACGCCGATTTCGGCGGTGAGGTCGAACGCATCCTGAACATGGTGGATGGCGCCTTGGTGCTGGTCGACGCAGCCGAAGGGCCGTTGCCGCAGACCAAGTTCGTGGTGTCCAAGGCGCTCAAAGTAGGCCTGCGGCCTATCGTGGTGATCAACAAGGTCGATCGGGCCGACGCGCGCCCCGTGCAGGTGGTGAACGAGGTATTCGACCTGTTCGCCGCCCTCGATGCCAGCGAGGCGCAGCTTGACTTTCCCATCCTCTATGGCTCGGCCAAAGAGGGCTGGATGGCGGCAAAGCCCGGCGGTCCAAAGGACGAGGGCATGGCGCCGCTATTCGACCTGGTGATCCGGCACGTGGGTCAGCCGCCAATCGAGGATGGCCCGTTTCGCATGCTGGGCACCATCCTGGAATCCAACCCCTATCTCGGCCGCATCGTGACCGGGCGCATCAGCGCAGGCTCGGTCAGGCCCAACCAGCTGGTGAAAGTGATTGATCGCAGCGGCAGCCTGGTCGAGGAAGGGCGCATCACCAAGGTGCTGGCCTTCCGTGGGCTCGATCGCACCGGGGTCGAAGAAGCCTTCGCCGGCGACATCGTGGCGCTCGCCGGACTTCCTCAGGCCACCGTCTCGCACACGATCTGCGCACCCGAGGTGACCTTTCCGCTGCCTGCGCAGCCGATCGATCCCCCGACCCTCACGATGACTTTTCGCATCAATGATTCGCCGCTCGCCGGCACCGAAGGAGACAAGGTGCAGAGCCGGGTCATTCGCGAGCGCCTCTTGCGCGAAGCGGAAGGGAACGTCGCGTTGCGGATCACCGAGTCACGCGAGAAGGATTCGATGGAGGTCGCCGGCCGCGGCGAGCTGCAGCTGGGAATTCTGATCGAAACGATGCGCCGCGAGGGTTTCGAGCTGTCGGTGTCGCGGCCCAAGGTGCTGATGGAGCGTGACATCCAAGGCGAGCTGCTCGAGCCGATCGAGGAGGTCGTGATCGACGTCGACGAGGAGCACACCGGTATAGTCGTGCAGAAGCTCTCCGAGCGGAAGGCCGAGATGACCGAGATGCGCCCGTCCGGCGGTGGCAGGGTGCGGCTCGTCTTTTACGCGCCGACCCGCGGTCTGATCGGCTACCAGGGCGAGCTGTTGACCGACAGCCGCGGCACGGCAGTCATGAACCGCCTGTTCCATGCCTACGAGCCGTATCGCGGTGAGATCGTCGGCCGGCGCAACGGCGTGCTGATCTCCAACGACCAGGGCGAGGCGGTCGGCTACGCGCTGTGGAATCTCGAGGATCGCGGCCCGATGATGATCGAGCCGGGCTGGAAGGTTTATCGTGGCATGATCGTCGGCGAGCACACGCGCGGCAACGACCTCGAAGTCAATGTCCTCAAGGGCAAGAAGCTGACCAACATCCGCACGCACTCGAAGGACGAGGCCGTGCGGCTCATTCCGCCGATACGCATGACTCTCGAGAAGGCGCTCGCCTATATCAATGATGACGAGCTGGTCGAGGTGACGCCGAAGGCCATCCGGCTACGCAAGAAGCTGCTCGATCCGAACGACCGCAAACGAGAAGAGCGGCGCAAGGAGACGGAGCAGGTTTGAGCGGAGCAGGTTGAGCGAATCGCTCAGCTGCGCACTTACCATTTGTGATGCTTGATTCGCTCTTGCGGTGAGCGCGCTCTACTGGATGCTCCGTCACGCTGCCGACTTTTTCCCGGGCAGCGCGTGTCATCACTGGCACATCGCACCGCATCGCGAGCTTCTGTCGCTCATTGCAGCCTTTTCTGCAGAACCGACGGCGATTCAGTGTGGCAAATTCACACCAGCTTGCGACTGATTAACCGCCGATTAAACATAGCACTTGATGGACGTGATGGCTCTTGGTTCAATCGAGTCATGAGCACGATCCTTATCGAGGTCCGGCGCGCGAAGTCCTCCGATGCAGGAGCGATTGCCGCGACTCATGACGAAGCCTGGCGCGGCGCCTATCAGGGCGTGATCCCCGGCCCGGAGCTCGACAAGCTGATCAACCGGCGCGGCCAGCAGTGGTGGGACAGTGCCATTCGCAAGGGCAGCCGAATCGCCGTGCTTGCATTCGGGGACTGCATCGCCGGTTATGCCAATTACGGTCGCAACCGCGCGCGCAGCCTCTACTACGACGGCGAGATCTACGAGCTCTACCTGCGCCCCGAGTTTCAGGGACTGGGCTTTGGCCGCAAGCTGTTCACGGCAGCGCGCCGCGACCTGGTGCAGAGCAGCTTACAGAGCCTGGTGGTGTGGGCCCTATCCGACAACGAGCCGGCGGTCGCCTTCTACCGTGCGCTCGGCGGCAAAGCGGTGGCGCGCTCGTCCGAGCGCTTCGGCACCCGCGTGCTCGACAAGGTGGCCTTCGCCTGGACGACCTGAGGCGGAGATCAAGCCGCGGCCATCTTTGATTTTCCGAGCTGCCAACCCGACCGTTGAATATTCGAAACGCCTGCGCGATCCGCTAATCGCGGTCCTGCGTGCGGTGCTCGCCGGTCGGCTCTGACAGCCCGGCAATCGCGCATGCGGCTTTCAGCGTGTTGGCGAGGAGGCAGGCGATCGTCATCGGGCCGACACCTCCCGGAACGGGTGTGATCGCACCGGCAACGCTCACGGCTTCGGCAAACGCAACATCGCCAACGAGGCGTGAGCGGCTTTCTCCGCTCACGCGGTTGATGCCGACGTCGATCACCACAGCGCCAGGTTTTATCCAGTCGCCACGAACCATCTCGGCGCGGCCAACAGCGGCGAACAGAACATCCGCCCGACGCGCCACGGCTGGAAGGTCGCGCGTGCGCGAGTGCGCGACCGTCACCGTGGCGTTCTCGGCGAGCAGCAATTGCGCCAGCGGCTTGCCGACGATGTTCGAGCGCCCGATCACCACCGCCTCGAGGCCCGTGAGGGCCGGTCGCACCGTCTTCACCAGGTGGATGCAGCCGACCGGAGTGCACGGCGCCAGTGCTGGCAGGCCGGCTGACAAGCGCCCGGCATTGATGGGGTGAAAGCCGTCCACATCCTTCATCGGATCGATCGCTGCGATCACCTTCTGGGTGTCGATCTGCTCCGGCAAGGGCAGTTGCACCAGTATGCCATGCACGGCGGGATCCGCGTTGAGCCGAGCAATCAGCGCCAACAGCTCGGCCTCGCCCGTGCTCTCCGGCAGCCGGTGATCGAAGGAGCGCATGCCGCTGCCGGCGGTCATCTTCACCTTGCTGCCGACATAGCTTTCGCTGGCCGGATTGCTGCCGAGGAGCACGACGGCGAGCCCGGGGGTGAGGCCCCGATCGCGCACCAGCCGGTGTACGGCGTCGGTCACCTTGCCGCGCAATTGCGCTGCCACCGCCTTGCCGTCGATGACCTGTGCAGCCATGCCTGCCCCGCTCCTCCCTGGCCCCCGATTACGACCCGCCGCAGATTTTCTCCAGCGCTGCAGCGAGCATCGCTCCGCCTCCTGGCACCTTCACGCGTTTGAGCCGGGCGGTAGCGCCTGACACCAAACTGATAGAACCTGGCGCAAGCCCGAGCGCCTTGCCAATGAGCGTCATGAGCGCGGCGTTTGCCTCACCATCGCTTGCGGCCGCCCGCACGCGCACCTTCAGCACGGCCCGGCCATCCGGCAGCTGCACCACGCCGTCGAAGCTGTCACGCCCGCCGCGCGGGGTCAGGCGCACGCTGAGGACGATTCCGTCCGCCGTGGTCGTCCATGGCCGCGCATCCCGCAGCGTCAAGGCACGTTGGGAATGATGTACATGTCGATGCAAAGGCGGATGAAGATGATGATCAAGATGACGATCACGGGCGAAATATCGAGCCCGCCGAGGCTCGGCATCATGTTGCGAATGGGCCGCAGCACCGGCTCCGTGGCGCGATAGAGGAAATCGCCGATCATCCCGACGGCGGGGTTGCGCACATTCACGACATTGAACGCAACGAGCCATGACATGATCGCGGCGGCAATGATGATCCAGACATAGAGCTGGAGGGCGAGATCGATGACGAGAAAGAGGGCGCGCATGGGCCTTCGCTGGCGAGACTCGTGGCCATGGTGTAGCGGCCCCTTCCTGTGCAAACAAGCGCACTGCGGGCCGATTTGCACCGGCTCGCCGACGCGAGGCGCAATCCTTGACTCCATGCAGGGGCCGCCCTAAATGGCCCCCACTCGCCCGCAGCCCGGCGTTCGCGGTTTTTGGCTGCATTCCAGGCGGGGCCGTAGCTCAGTTGGGAGAGCGCCTCGTTCGCAATGAGGAGGTCAGGGGTTCGACCCCCCTCGGCTCCACCAAGCTTCCCCGAGTCTCTGGGCACCTGATCTCCTGGCGAATCGACCCTTATGCGTTCGCCGGCGTGTTCGAACTTCTTGAGGCTGTGCAGGCGCTCGAGAGCGGCTCCTTCCTGTTGGGCGCGCCGGTTGCTGCTCAAACTGCGTGCTGCATTTCAAAATCCGTTTACGTGCAGAGCTTCAGCGGCCGCAACGCAAGGGGCCCGCGATGTGCCAGGCAGGGAAGTAGCTGCCGCAAACGAGAACTGCTAACGGTACGGCGTAACGCGCACACGGATGGAGATGTCGCAGCATGCGGCGTCGTATCTTCTGGGTCATCGTCGCTGTGCCGCTGGTGTTGGTCGCGGGCGGCGCAGCGGCATCACTTTCCGTGCCGACCATACGGCATACGATTTCGGGCTTGTGGAATCTACCCGACCGACTTCCCGCTCTCGCTGGCGCCAGCGAGGTACACTACCAACCCGGCGCCGAGGATTTGGCCGGTGACGCCGCGGCGCTGCTGCCGAACGCGATCGCGCGGGTTGAAGCTGTGCATGGTCGCCCCTTCGCGCATCCTGTGACGGTGGCGGCGTATGCGACCCCGCAAGCATATGCGGCTGCAAACGGCCAGGGTTCTGATATTCCCGTGGGTGTCACGTTCGCGGGCCGGGTGTACCTCTCCCCTAAGCTCTTTCGGCCGCAACACTACCGGCTCCGCGCAATCCTCACGCACGAGCTTTCGCACGCTCACGTTCAAGGGTGGACCGGCGCAAACGGATACATCCGCCTGCCAAATTGGTTCAAGGAAGGCCTGGCGGTCATGGTGTCGGCGGGCGGGGGCGCCGAGCTGGTCAGCGAAGAGGAAGCGCGCGGCGCGATCCAACGCGGAGAGCAATTGGTGATCGACGATGCCGGCAGCCTGCAAAATCTTGCTAGCGTTCGACTCGAAAAGGCGCCTGCGGGAAGACCGCCTTGGTACCCGGTTGTGCTCGCCTACCGCGAAGCCGGAATGTTTGTGACCTATCTGCGAGAATCAGATCAGCCGGCTTTTGACCGCATGATGGAGGCCATTCTGGACGGTCGCACCTTCGCGGAAGCAGTAACCACCGGCTACCACGATGACGTGCGGTCACTGTGGCAAAAGTTCATGGACTCAAGCGTCGCTCAAAAATGACACCTTGGGGTCATCGATGAGTGCGAGTGGCAAGGCCGGAGAAATGAAATGCGCCTCTACGTAGCGGCCCTGATCTCGTTGTTGATGGGAGTACAGGCCTCGGCCGTCGAAATCATGCGAGACGGGCGACCCGTAGACGTGCCGGTGTGCGGTGGTTTCGCGGGACTTCAATGTACTGCGAACCAATGGTGTCGTTATCCTGAAAGTGCTGGCGCTCGATGCGGATCGGGGGACCACTTCGGCGTATGCCAAGCGCGCCCCGAAGTCTGTGCAGAAGTCTTCATGCCGGTTTGCGGCTGCGATGGAAAAACGTACAGCAATTCCTGCAAAGCGGCCCTTGCTGGCTTTGACACCGCTCATCCCGGAGCGTGCAGAGCTGGCCAGTAGCTGCATGACACAGTCCGATAGGCGTCGCCTGCAAAGTCCAATCCTTGGAGCAGTTGGCGCACTTGTGCCGGCGTGATCGTCACCTCGCCCGCCGCTGGCCAGTGCCAGAGCAAGCGCGACCACCTCGCAGCAGGCGATGAAGCTATTCACGCCTGCAGACGACTCGGTGCTGCGCCATCCCCCGTTCGTTCTCTATTGGGCCGCGCGCACCTGCGCCGCCATGGCCTTTCAGATGCTGGGAGTGGCTGTCGCATGGCAAATGTATGCGCTCACCGGCAGCGCGCTCGATCTAGGCCTCATCGGCCTGATGCAGTTTCTGCCCTCGGCCGCGTTCATGCTGATCGCCGGACAGGTTGCCGACCGCTACCAGCGCCGCCGCCTGCTCCAGCTCTGCCAGGCGCTGGAGTGTCTGGCGCTTGCGGCACTCGCAGCCGGAGCGTTCTGGGGCTTTGCCGACAAAGGCTTTCTGCTGGCGGCCGTGCTCGTCTTCGGCGTCGGACGGGCGTTTGAAGCGCCGACCCAGCAGTCGCTGCTTGCCGGGGTGGTGCCGCCCTCGCTATTCCCGACTGCCCTGGCCGCCGCCACCTCCACGAGTCAATTCGCCACCATCATAGGTCCCGCGCTCGGAGGCGTGCTCTACGTCCTCGGCACGACCATCCCTTACGCGACATGCTTGGCGCTCGTTCTCGCGTCGATCGCCATGCTCGGGCTCGTGAAGGTGCACAAGTCCATGCACCAACGCACGCCTGTCAGTCTCACGGCCTTCTTCGCCGGCATCACCTATATCCGTCATAACCGCGTCTTGCTTGGCGTCATCTCACTTGATCTGTTCGCGGTGCTGCTCGGCGGCGCGACGGCGCTGCTACCGATCTTTGCCGACGAGATTCTGCACGCCGGCCCGGAAGGGCTAGGCCTCCTGCGCGCCGCCCCAGCAGCCGGCGCGCTGGTCGTCATGAGCGTGCTCACGCTACGGCCGCTCAGGCGCGGCATTGGCCGCATCATGCTCATTAGCGTCGCCTGCTTCGGGGTGGCGACGATCGTGTTCGCGCTTTCGACCTCTTTCATTCTGTCTATGGCGGCGCTCACCGTGCTCGGCGCTTCCGATGCAGTGAGCGTCATCATTCGCGTGACCCTGGTGCAGCTCGAGACGCCGGACGAGATGCGCGGCCGGGTCAATGCGGTAAACTCGTTGTCGGCCGGCACCTCCAATCAGCTCGGCGAGTTTCGCGCGGGCGTGATGGCGGCCTGGCTCGGCACGCTTCCGGCGGTGCTGGTCGGTGGGTTCGGGATCATCGCCGTCGTGCTGATATGGCTGCGCACCTTTCCGGCGCTGACGCGCGTGGAAAGTTTTTCAGATCAGGCGAGCAGCCCACGGCCGTTGGTGTACCCGAAGAAGACTTGAGCTCGCGCCGACTACATCGCCTTGCTGCCGCGCTCCGCCGCCGCCGTGTTGCCGAGCCAGTGATTGAGGAACGCCTCGAGCCATGCGCGGCCGGCGGGATCGTAAACCGGACGATCGGCGAAATGCGCGAGCCGCGGCTTGGCATTCGGCAACAGCATGCGTTCGTGACCGCGCACGGTCCAACGGCACATCATGGCATGCGTCACGTCGGGATGAAATTGCAAAGCAAAAGCGGTGTCTCCGAAACGGAACGCCTGCACCGGAAATGAATCGCCTTCAGCGAGCAGGTCGGCGCCGGCCGGAAGATCGAATCCCTCACGATGCCACTGGTAGACCTGCTCGGGCCAGGGATCGCACACCTGCCGGGCGATGTCGGTCGGCCGGATCGGGTAATAGCCGACCTCGGCGTGACCGTCGGGGTGCTTGTAGACGCGGCTGCCCAGATGGTGCGCCAGCATCTGGGCGCCGAGGCAGATGCCGAGAAAGGGCTTGCGCTCCTTCAGCGGCACCGCCATCCAATCAATTTCGCGGCGGATGAAGTCTTCGTTGTCATTCGCGCTCATCGGCCCGCCGAACACAACCGCTCCGGCATGCTCCGCCAATGTAGCCGGCAGCGGATCGCCGTACCGCGGGCGGCGCATGTCGAGGGGATATCCACGCTGACGCAGGGCATTGCCGACGCGCCCGGGAGTCGATGTCTCCTGGTGCATCACGATCAACACCGGTTGCGGCACGGAATCGGTCATGGTGGTGCGAATAGCGTGCCCTCAATGACGCGCACACTGCCGGAATGCAAGACACTCGCCGTTATTGGCACATCTCTGCAGACGCAACGTACAAATCGGGAGGCTGGTAGGGGCGGGTTTCAAACCCGCCCCGCTTCAGCAGATACCCCTCGCGAGATGTTCTCTGGTCATCCGCCCAGCGCGCAGGATTGTTCGTGATGTAAGCGCGAATGCGATCTAACGCTTTCTCATTGCGAACGATGTGCTCGTAATACCCACGCTGCCACAGAACGTAGTCCACTGTACGGGCGGGTTTGAAACCCGCCCCTACATGAACCCTGTTCCGTGCGCCGCTTCTGCGCTGCCCGCGCCTGCCGCCACGCCAGTTGGTTCCTCGTCACACCATAATCGAGTGACCGCCTTGCCCGCTCCGGTGCAAACGTGCCGGTGAACGCCTCAGTCGCGGCGCCGCCTCTGCCTCTTCTCGGCGCCGCTCAGCAGGATCTGGCGCGGCACAAAGCGCACGAGGGCACCCACGAGCCTGTTGGGTGTGCCGGGGATCACCACGCGCCGCCCTTGCTTGAGCGCCTGATAGGCTTCGCGGGCCACCCGCTCGGCGGAACGTTCGAGCAGGCGCGGGAACACGTCCATGCTGATGCCGGCACGCGCCTGGAATTCCGTCGCCACTGGTCCGGGACAAACCGCCGTGACGCGCACGCCCTTCGGCTTAAGCTCCTGGTGCAGCGCCTCGCTGAAGGAGAGCACATAAGCCTTGGTCGCGTAGTAGACCGCCATGCCTGGCCCCGGCAGGAATGCCGCCAGCGACGCGAGGTTGAGGATGCCACCCTTGCGGCGCTCGAGAGTGTCGAGGAAGGCAAGCGAGAGATCCGTGAGAGCGCGGATGTTGAGATCGATCATCGCCAGCTGCTGGGCACGGTCGAGCTCCGCGGCCGGCCCGAGCAAGCCGAAGCCCGCATTATTGACGATCACCTCGGGCTCGAGGCTCCGGCGCGCGAGCGCCTCGCCGATATCGCGCACGGCATCGATGCGCGTCACATCCATGCGCAGAACGACCGGCCGGCTCATGCCCTTGGCGGCGATCGCATCGGCAAGCGTGTTGAGGGCCTGCTCGCGTCTGGCAATGAGCACGAGCTCATGGCCGTGCGCGGCAAACTCGTGCGCGAGGGCCGCGCCGATGCCGGCAGATGCGCCGGTGATCACTGTCACCGCACGCTTCTGCTCGGTCACTTGCGCTCGCTCCCAAGCTGACGCGCGACCTGCTGTCCGAGCTCGATCCGCTCGCGCGAGGACACGCCGAGAAGGTCGGCGGCCCGCCACATCAAGTTGCTCTCGAACTCCGTCACGCGCCCGTCGGCATAAACCACCTCCCACATCATCTCGACAATGCGCTGGCGGCCGCCCTCGTTCAGTGAGCGGTTGAGCAGACTGGTAAAGTGATAGAGGTCGACGGCATCGTGCTCGGCCTCGGTGGCCTCGGAGACAAGCTCCTCGGCATCGGCCTGATCGAGACCGAACTGGGCACGGATGACGTCGTGCAGCTTCGCGCGCTCGGCGGCTGACACAGTGCCGTCAATGGCCGCCGCGTGCACGAGCAACGCCGCCGCCGCCAATCGATAATCATTGCGCTCGAAATGGGTCGGGTGCTTGCTGCCGGCCGCAACGTCGGACAAAAATTTGCGAAAGCCCTGGAACATGGTTCCCCGGTCAATGCGGCTCGAGGTTTGGGATAACGGGGTGTCAGGAATGCACGGCCCGGTGGCAATGTCCAGGCGGCACCGCGGCGGCCGCGTTACTGCACCGCTTTGCCCTTGCGATAGCTCACGTCGAGAAGCTCGAGATTGTTCTTGATGTAGGGATTGGCCGGATCCTGCACCTGTGCCTGCAACAAGGTCTCTTGTGCGCGGCGGTAGTCTCCGCGCAACATATAAGAATAGCCCCAATTGTTGAGCAGCTCAGCTTGCGGTCCGGCGATCTTCATCGCCTGCGCATAAGCGCGGTCCGCCAGATCCCAGCGACGCAAACGATCGTAGGAGGCAGCTAGGCCATTCCAGGCCTCCACGTCACGCGGGTGCTGCTCCACGGCGCGACGGAAATGCCGCTCGGCCAAGCCGAAATTTGCCGAGCGGAAGTATTTTTTGCCGAGGCTGAGACCGTCTTTCGGGTCGTTGCCCAGGAGGCCTTTCGGCGCGTCGTCAGCACTGCCCGGCCCCGGCGGCACCCCGGCAGTGGTGCCCGTCTCGTTCCCGTCAAGGTCCATCGGCGTTGGTGAAGGCTCGGTCGCCTCCGAGCTTGGCTGCAGCAGGCTGCCAAGCTTGGTCGAGGTTTCGCAGCCGTTGAGCCAAAGGAGGCACGTCAGCGTCGCCAGCAAAGCCTGAGCTCGTCTCCCTCCCATGCGCCCGTTCCCCCGGCTAGCAAGCGGATGGTTCACCCCGCCGAGGCGAAAGCACGCACGCGACGCTCCGCACCGCTATCGATACACCGGAGCGGCGAAGCTAGGTCATGATGGTTAAGAATCCCTCCCGCACGGCACCGACCAGCAGCGGGTCTGGGACGTTGCTTGAGGTCGGCCAGGAAGCCTCAGTAGTGCCCGGTGTAGAGGCGCACGATCACCGGCAGCAAGATCACGACGAACAACACCGGGAAAATGCAAACCATCATCGGGATGGAGAGCTTGGCGGGCAGGCTATAGGCCTTTTCCTCGGCGCGGGAGAGGCGCTTGTGGCGCATGTCGTCGCTGTAGACGCGCAGCGCTTCGGTGATGCTGGAGCCGAGCTCGGCCGATTGCTGAATAAGCGTGGCGAACGATCGCGCCTCCTCCAGACCGAGCCTGTCACCGAAATGCTCGAGCGCGTCGGTCATGCTGCGACCAGCCCTGATCTCAAGGTTCGCCATCTGGATATTGGCGCACAGCGAGGGATACGAGTCACCCAGCTCGCGTCCGACCCGTTCCAGGGAACCTTCCATGCTGAGCCCGGAATCCGCACAGACGACCAGCAGATCCATGAAGTCTGGGAAGCCGGCGCGATGCTGGTTGCGTCGCTGTGATCGGCGCCGGTCGAGATAAACGCTGGGTCCTACATAGCCGAGGATCCCTCCAACGATGATGGCGAGCCAAAGCAGCGCTCCTTTCAACGCGACGACGAGCGGCACCAGGAAGAAGACTGCAAGCCCCAACGCAACGGCCAAAATGGTACGCGCAACGAAGAAAAACCCGACCGCCCGCGGGTCGAAGATACCGGCTTGAATCATCCGCCGGCGCAACACTTTCATCTCGCCCTTGTCCTTGTCACTGACGAGGTAATGACGCGTGGTATAGTCGATGAGGCGCTGCACGGCCCTGCGGCTGGAGGAGCGCAGATCCCGCCCGTCCGCCATTTCGTCGGAATATTCGGCAATACCGGCCGCGCGGCGCTTGACCGCTCCGCGCGCCCGCGCTGCCGCCATGATGCCGAAGGTCAAAACGGCAGTGGCGAGAAACACTAAGATCGTCAGCATCAGCATGGAGCTGTCGAGCGCATGAACCAGCGTGTCTGCGAAGCCGCGCATGCTCATATCCTGAAATTTACCATGCGGAACATGATCAGGTTGCCGATCCCCATCCAACCGGCAGCCATTGCCAAGGCAGTCTTGGTGATCGGCTCGGACCAGACGCTGGCATAGAAATCGGGCGCCACCACCTGGATGATCAGGAACATGGCGATCGGCAGCGATGACAGAATGATCGCGGACGCCCTGCCTTCCGCTGCCAGTGCGCGAATTTTACGGCGCATCTTGAAGCGCTGGCGGATGACACTCGAGAGATTTTCAAGGATCTCGCCGAGATTGCCTCCGGTGGAGCCTTGTATCGCGACCGCGGTCACAAACAACGGAAGATCATCCTGTCCGATGCGGAAATTGAGATTGCGGAGTGCAGTCTCCAGGTCTGAGCCATAGGTGATCTCATCCGCCACGATGCCGAATTCGCTGCCGATCGGATCCGCCATCTCGCGAGCTACCATGCTGATGGCGATCGGCACGGGGTGACCAGCGCGCAGGCTGCGCACGATCATGTCGAGCCCATCCGGGAACTGGGCGGCGAAGCGCTTCTGTCGGCGCGAACGCAGGAAGCGCAAAACAAGATAAGGCAGCGCGCTGACGCAGAGGACACCACTCAGCAGCGCCTGCTGAAGATCGCCTCGCACCACCAGAGTGACGACGAATGCCGCAACTGCGCCTATACCGATGATGGTGAACAGCTTGTTCAGGCCGAGCGTCAGTCCCGATTGCAGCACCAGACGGTTCAAGCCCTGCAATGTGAGCTTGTATTTGCCGGCGCCGGTCAGCCCGCGCTCCTTGCGCAACTGCACCAGGATGTTCTCGCGGTTCGGCTCGTCGCGCAGGAGCTTCAGCCGACGGTTGACGTTCTTTCGATACGAGGCGCCGGAAAAGACCAGAAGGTAGCAGCCCTCGGCAAACAGCCCCGCCGACGCGGCCACCAGAAAATAGATCACATAGATGGGGTCGAGCTCGAACAACATATCCGATCAGAGCGGCTGCGACGGGTCGAAATAGCTGCCGGGAATCTTGATGTCCATGGCAGCAAGCTCACCGAGGAAGCGTGGACGCACTCCGGTGGCCTTGAAGTGCCCGACCACCGCATGGTCCGGAGCGGTGCCGGTGCGCACAAACTTGAAGATCTCCTGCATCTGGATGATGTCGCCTTCCATCCCGGTGATTTCGGCGATGGAGGTCACCTTGCGTTTGCCATCGGACAGGCGCTGGAGTTGCACGATCAGTCGGATCGCTGCAGCGATCTGACCGCGTATCGATGTGACGGTCATCGGCAGGCCGGCCATGCCGACCATCTGCTCGAGACGCGAGATGGCATCACGCGGTGTATTGGCGTGTATCGTCGCCATCGAGCCCTCGTGGCCGGTATTCATCGCCTGCAGCATGTCGAACGCTTCCTCGCCTCGACACTCGCCAAGAATGATGCGGTCGGGGCGCATGCGCAGAGCGTTCTTCACGAGCTCCCGCTGCCGGATCTCGCCTTTTCCTTCGATGCTTGGTGGCCTCGTCTCCATGCGCCCGACATGCGGCTGCTGGAGCTGCAACTCGGCGGCATCCTCGATCGTAAGCAGCCGCTCCTTTTCGGAAATGAACGCCGAGAGGGCGTTGAGCATGGTGGTTTTGCCGGAGCCTGTACCGCCGGAGATAATGGTGGTGACGCGTGCCTTGACCGCAGCGGCAAGGAGCTCCGCCATGGGCGGACGCAACGCGCCGATTTCGACGAGCTTGTTCAGGTTGAACGGCTTCTTCGAGAATTTGCGGATCGAGACCAGAGGACCGTCGACTCCGATCGGCCGCACCGCCACGTTCACGCGCGAGCCGTCGAGCAGCCGCGCGTCGCACATCGGGTGAGACTCATCGACCCGGCGTCCCACAGCCGAGACGATCTTGTTGACGATGCGCAGCAGGTGCGCCTCGTCCTTGAAGCGTACCCCGCATGGCTCGAGCATGCCGCCACGTTCGACGTAGACGCATTCATGGCCGTTTATCAGGATGTCGCTGATGCTTGGGTCTTTGAGGAGCGGCTCGAGCGGACCAAGCCCGGTCATCTCATCCAGAATCTCGGAGACGAAATCATTGAGCTCTTGTTGGTTGAGCGCCAGCCGTTCGACGAGGATGTACTGAGTGACCAGCTGGTGCACGTGAGTGCGGACATGCTCGTCGGGCAGCTTGTCGAGCGCCTGCAGGTTGATCTCCTCGATCAGGCGCCGGTGCAGACGCACCTTGGCATCGAGGAGCTTGTCACTTTGCAGCGGGTTGTGGTTGGCTACCGGCACCGCCGGCTCGGCTTCCGCCTCGGGCAACACCGTCGCTGACACGCCGCCAAACTGCGGCGAGGCCTCGTTCAGTGAGCCGACCTCTGCAGCGGAGCTGCGCCTTGCCGTGAAGCGACCAATCATCGACTGTTCGCGCTGCGTCCCCGGCGACGCGGCGCCTCCCTTTCAGTGCCTAAAGAGCGGCCCGAGAGCTTGCGGCTCGCGCTGGCGCCGGCGATTGCCTTGCGGCTTCCGGCAGAATGAGCTTCCTCAACTCGAGCGTGATGCCGTTTGAGCGCTTCACCTCGTCGAGTGGGACGCCGCGGTCTATAGCCTCGCGCACCAACGCATAATCATTGGGAAGACAAGTGGCGAACGACTCTCCCAGCACTTGCTGGATATCGCTCTTGCGCAGCCCCGAGGAGAACAGGCGCTGCACAAAGCGGTTGATGATGACGCGCGGCTGCGGCCCGTCGCCGAGGCGCTCGCGAATGGCGTCGACCAGCTGCTTTGCCTGGCGCAAGCCGGGGACGGTCATCTCGCTGACGATGAAAAGCGCATTCGAGCCGAGCAGAACGCTATCGGTCCAGGAAAACCAGGTGCGCGGCATGTCGAATACGACGTAATCGAAATGCGCAGACACGGTATCAAGGAGGCGTGTGACGACATCGGGATTGAAGGAGCGCATCTCAGCCGGACGATTTGGCGCGGCGATCACGGCGAGGCCCGAAGGATGATGCGACAGCATCACCTCGAGCAACTGGCGATCGAGCCGCTCCGGGCGGAGCTCGATCTCGTCAAGGTTGAGACGCGGCTCGAGGTCGAGGTAGTCGGCGCAGGCGCCGTGCTGAAAGTCGAGATCGACTAGGCATGTCGCCGTCTTGCCGCGCGCACCCGCGTTGAGGAGCATCATCGCGCTTTGGACGGCAAGGGTCGTCACTCCGGCGCCGCCGACGGCCGACAGAAAAGTATAGATCTGCGCCTCGGATCGTTCCGCATTGTTCGAGACCTGGGCCACGCGTGCGCAGGTGCGCACCAGCTCGACTGGCGAAACCGGCTTCACCAGAAAATCCGCCACCCGCATCTGCAGGAGCGTGCGAGCGACATTGGCATCGAAACTCTGCGACACCGCGATCACCGGCGGCCGCAACCCTGTTCGCGCCATCAACCGCTCGAGGCCCGCCATCTCGTCCGGCTGCCCGGCATCCACGTCGATCACCGCGACGGTCGCGCCGGCGAGATCGAGCTCCCCATCGGCTTCATTGAGCCTGCGGGGCACGATGCGCAGGACGGTCTGCTCGCTGCTCGCGAATGTCTGTTCTGCCTGCTCCGCGAATGCAGCATCGGCCGTGAGCACTACCATGTGGGTTTTGCTCGGCTCGCTGTTGAGGCGGCTGATTCTCATGAGCGCTCTCGCATCGCCTGGCGCAGTCCCGTCAGCTCACCTGACGGGGGCGGCCGGAGCCGGAAGCTGTGTGGCGGCCCGCTTGCGGGCCGTGCAGTCGGCGGCTTCCTGGCGCTGTTGCTGCTGCTGCACGAGGGAGCTGGTGGTGCGGCTTGCCGGAGGCATCACGTTGTTCTCGCGATAGCATTCGACGGCCACCTGCATGCGCTGTCCGTCGAAGGCAAAATTCTTGTCGCCCACATAGCGTGGCCAGGGGTCGATCATCTGAGCCACACGGTTGGCATCGATGTGGTCAGCGGCGCCAAGCGATACCGTCTCGCGGCGATCGTAGTAGATGTCCGAGCAGGCGTTGAGCGACATGCAGACCGCAAGACAAGCCAGCAGCGGCTTACGGCGGACTTCAGTCCTTGACGGCGACGACATTGCCCCACTCCTTGCGCATATCCAGAATGTGCCCGACGAACTTGTGCTGATGGCCCGCCGCCATTCGCGCCTGCGCCGGCGTGACCTCACCCTGACCCATCAGGAAGAAATCGAGATCGTTGGCGGGCAGGCTGTTGTCGAGCGGTGTCCTGACCGTGTCACCCGGACGCGTCGGACGCACCAGGCGAGGCGTGACGATGACCGCGAGATCCGTCTCATCCTTCTGGTAGCGTTTGCTGGAAAACAGAGCTCCCAGCACCGGCACGTCGCCGATCCAAGGCAGCTGCTGCTGTGCGGTCTCGCTCTTGCTCTGCAACAGTCCGGCGATGACGAAGCTCTGGCCGTCGCGCAGCTCGACGGTGGTCGAGGCGGTGCGCAGCTTCAGCGGCGGTATGGAGTAGCCCTGGAACTGGACGGGATGGCTGAAATCGAGCTCGCTCACCTCGGGCACGATCTTGAGGTTGATCAGCCCGTTCCTCAGTACCGTCGGCGTAAACGCCAGGCCGACGCCATATTTCTTGTAGTCGATGGTGACCGTGCCAAGGCCTCCCGGCACCGGGATCGGATACTCGCCGCCGGCGAGGAAGCTTGCCGTATCACCGGAAAGCGCGACAAGATTTGGCTCGGCGAGACTGCGGATCAGGCCTTTCTGCTCGAGCGCGTTGATCGCGACATCGAGCGAAAAGGCGCCACGCGACATGCTCCCGAGCAGAAAGCCGAATGGAGCCGTGCCTGACAGGAGACCCGCGGCGACGATCGGCGATATCGGCAGCTGCTGCGCCGGAATATTGGGACCGCCGCCCTGCGTGCCCGGCTGCTGGAAGGGACCACCGGGCGTGGTCACGGGAAGCTTGTTGGACTCAAGGCGTGAGCCGATATTGGTGAGAGTGTTCTTGCCAAAGCTATTCCACTGAACGCCGAGCTCACGGCTGGCGTCGCGGCTGGCCTCCACGAATCGCACCTCCAGCACGACCTGCTGCGGCTGCAGCACTTGGACGGTGTTGATGATGTCGGGCGCGAACTGGCGCGCGATCACCACGGCCTTGTCGAGCGTGCTCGCATCATGCGAGCTGCCGGAGAGCATGATGCGACCGTTGACCGTGGACACCTTGATCCCGTCGCCGGCAATGTGACGCAACTCGGTGGCCAGCCGGGAGACGTCATAGGAGACCTCGACATCGAAGATGCCGACTTGCCGCTTGCCTTCGCCATAGATCGATACGCGGGTCGAGCCGATCTTCTTGCCGAGTATCGAGAGCGTGCGATCGGTCAACGGAGTTACATCCGCCACCTCCGCGTCGCCGATCGTCACGTCGGTGAACGGCGCGTCGATGCGCACATCCTCGGTCTTGCCGACCGGAACAGCGACGAGTGTCGTGCGCGACGCGACGCTTATCGCGAGCGAGCGCTGTGCGTGTGCAGCGCCGACGATGACCGGTGAGAACGGGCACGTAGCGATCAGGGCGCCGGCGGTCAGCATCGCGAGCGAGCGGTGCCTACCACCCGGCCACCTTTCGCTTGACGTCCGCTCCACTGCGGTGCCTCTGTTTTGCAATCGCCACCCCCCGGTTGCGAATTGCCGCACTTCTTGTTTATCCACCTTCATTCCCCCCTCACGCCGCGACGTCCCCAAAAGCCGAGCCTGCTCGCGTTTCACCTTGCTCCCGCAGCCGCCAACGAATGCCCCTCGTCTTCCGTCGGCACTGAGTATTCGGATCGCTGGCCGCCGCGAACTACCGAGATCGTCGCAAACCGATCCTGGATGACTGCGGTGTTCGGCAAGTCGGTCAGCGTGACACGCCGGGTGGCGGCCGCTGTGGCCTCCCCTGCCTTGCGCAATGCCAGTGACAGCGCGCCCACGGTCGCCGCGAGCGCGAGCTTCTGCGCCGCAAGCACCTCGACCTCGAGCGTGACTGCCTTCGCCACTGACGGTTTCTCGCTGCGCTCGTCGGCGAGCTGGTCGACGGCGAGCACCCGCACATTCTGCAGGACGACGTCGGCGGCAGCCGTCGCCTTATCTTGCTGGCGCGTCAGCATGACATCGACGCGATCGCCGGGAAGGACAAAGCCCGCGACCCCCTCGACATCGTTGACGCGGATGGTCACGGCTTTCATGCCGTCCTGAAGCAGTGCCGATAGTGTCGCGCGCTGCCCGGCGCCGGTGATCTTCGACGAGAGGATCGGCTCGTTCGCCTCAATCGAGGTGAGCACCACGCGGCGCCCTGTGGCAGTGATCTCTGCAATGGTGCTGAACGAACCCGCGGGAACTGCACTCTCGGGCCATGCAATCTCGCGCAGCGACATCGCGCCTAGCTCGGCCCCGAAGCGCAACGGCTTTGACGCAACCACAACAGTTTGCGTCGGCATCGGCTTCTTTTGCGATTGGAGGCTCTTTGCTCGCATCTCGGCCTGGCTGTTGAGCCACGCTTGCGCCAGCACAACCGCGATCACGCCGAACAAAACGGCGAAGATGATCATGACGATGGTGCTTGAACGCACGGACGCGCATCCCGGTTGATTCTATCGGCGGAATTGGATCGCCCGCCGTTTATGCAACGCAGTATAGGGGTGTGGCTGGTATTGATTTGGTGAAACGATTGCTGCTTCTGCGCCTATGCTGAAGATTGCTTGAAGCGCTATGTTTGACGCTTCCTCTACGAACTCGGTTGCATCCGAGGTAACCATGTCGGCGCGTGTTAGCGCTCCGTGTGCCGAAACTCACCCTCGTCGATCGACATGTTGCTGTGGTTGATCAATTGCTGCTCGTCCGGCACATTCGTCCGCGCGCAACATGATGAACCATCAGTTGCGGGACGCCGCACTGGCGCGTCGGTAACGAGACATTAGTGATGCTGAGGCGGGCATGGGCGACACATATCCGGTGGTGAAAGTCGCCGCGGTGCAGGCCGCGTCCGTGTTCCTCGACCGTGAGGGCTCGACCGAGAAGGCATGTCGCTTGATCCGGGAGGCGGGCCGCAATGGCGCGCGGGTGATCGGCTTTCCCGAAGGTTTCATCCCTGCACATCCGGTCTGGTATCACCACCATCCCGCCACCGGCGCTCTGTCGAACCGGTTGGCAGCCGAGTTGTTCAAGAACTCCGTCGAGGTTCCAGGGCCGCAAACCCACGCTCTCGCGGCTGCGGCGCGCGATGCCAACGCCTATGTCGTGGTCGGCGTGTGCGAGAAGCTGCCCGGCACGCTCGGCACCATGTTCAACAGCCAGCTCTATTTCGCTCCCGACGGCACTCTCATTGGCAAGCACCAGAAGATCATGCCGACCGTCGGTGAGCGGCTCGTCCACATGGGGGGCTTCGGTGATACTTTCGGTGCGTTCGCCAGCGAGTTCGGCCCGATCAGCGCGCTGATCTGCGGCGAGAACTCAAATCCCCTGGCGGTCTTTGCGCTCACGGCCGAAGGCACACGCATTCACGTCATGAGCTGGCCCAATCATTTCCCCGTCAGTGGCGATCCGCTGCGCAACCGCGTTGCGGTGGATTCGCAGGCCTTCGCGCAGATGAGCAAGGCGTTCGTGATCTCAGCCTGCGGCGTGGTCGACGAGCATATGATTGGCCTGCTCGAGCCGGACGCCGGGGCGGAAAAATTTCTGCGCGACCCCGATTGCAACGGCGGTAGCCTCATCGTCGCGCCGAACAGCCGGATCATCGCCGGCCCGCTCGGGGCCGAGGAGGCAATTCTCTATGCCGAGTGCAATCTGGAGATCGGGATCCACATGAAGCTGCGGCACGATTTTGCCGGCCATTACAATCGGCCCGACATCTTTCACCTGCAGATCAACCGCGCTGCGCCCAAGCTTTACTCCGTGCACGGGCAGGCAGACCCCGCAATGATCGCCGCAGCAACAGCCCAGCTCGGCGCCGAGGCGCCCGGCCTGTTGGCGAGCCCTCAGCCCGCTGCGGCCCTCGACGACAGCGCCGGCACCGACGACAAATAGAGCGGGATGAGCTTGAGTGTATCGTTCACACGGATCGTGCGCTTGCGCTGTCCTTGACGGGCGCTGAGAGCTACACCCGCGCAAAGCCGGGCGGGAAGGAATGCAGCCGCTCGATCCCGGTTGGAGTGATCAGCACGAGCTCGCCCGTCTGCACACCGGCCCGGTGATCGAGCGTGACGACGTTCGGTTGAATGACAACCGTCATACCCGCCTCAAACGGCTCGGTCGGCAGTGGCCCGGCCGGCCTGCTCCTGCTGCCGAGGATGGGCGGCAGGTAGCCGCCTCCGTAGCCGTGCAGGAGATCGTCAATGATCGTGAAACCTGCGTCCTCGATGGCCCCTGCCGCCTCGATCACCTGCTCCGCCGTGGCACCGGGCTTGAGCACGGCGGCGATTGCCTCGGAAGGCGGCATCGGCGGCCGCATGCAAGGCGCGGTAGAGCGGCGGGGGCTCCTCGGCCACCGCAAAGCTGCGCAAGACCTGTCCTGAATGATCCCAGAAGGCGGCACTGATCTCGGCAAATACGATGTCGCCCTTGCTGACACGCCGTGTGGAAGGAAACTGCGCGGGCACGGCAAGCCGCGGATCATGCATCGAGGTCACGCCGACGAAATGGATAACATTGGAGCCGCCGCGCCGGAGGTAAGCACGCTCAATCAGATCGGCGAGCTGGCGCTCGTCCATCCCGGCAGAGAGGCCGTCACGCAATCCGGCCATACCGAGATCACTCAGCCAGGCACCGACGCGAAGCCAATCGATCTCCTCTGCTGATTTGATACGCCGCAAGCGCACGTAGGCTCGGTTGAGATTGGCAACTCTGCCGTACCGTGCTGTCAGCGCAGCGTACGGCTCAAACGGCATTGCACCCATGATAGCGATCCGGTTGGGCCGGGCGCCACGCCGGTCGAGCGCGTTGATGACGGCGGCTATGGAGGATTCGCCACCCCATGCAACATCGGCATCAGCTGCGAGCTTTCTGGCGAGCGGAGCGTGATTGATCCACTGCACGAACAGTGCATCGCGCTCATGCGGGGTAAGGACGCCGATTGCCTCGACCGTGACCGGCCATTGCGTGAGCCATTGCACGGCCGAGCCGACCCGGTTTGCACCATAGAATACGAGGTGATCGCAATCCGCCTCGGCCAGCACCGCCTGGATTGCAGCGCGCCGGCGCACCATCTCAGCGGCGCTGAAGCGCGGATACTCTGCCTGGACAAGCGGCTCGAGCCGGGGAGCGAGCTTCATGCCGTCGCGCGTGCCATCTCCGGCCTGCTGGCGAGGCGCTCTTGCACCAGCTTGGCTATGCTCACCACGTCCACCTTGCCGGTGCCGAGCATCGGCAACTTCTCCTCGACCCAGACCTCCGCGGGAATCATCAGCTCGGAGGCATGCTTGGCTTTCGCGAAGGCCTGGAATTCGGCACGATTCGCGCCCTTCTGTTGCGTCACAAGGATGAGCCTCTCGCCCTTGCGTGGATCGGGCACTGCAACCACGGCCGCGAGCGAATTGGGCCACAACTCGGCCGCCAGCGCCTCGACTGCAGCGAGCGAAACCATTTCGCCGGCGACCTTCGCGAAGCGCCTCGCACGGCCCTTGATGGTGAGAAACCCCTGCTCGTCGATGCTGACGATGTCGCCGGTATCATGCCAGCCGCCATCTGGCGGCTGCAGCACGCCTGGCTTCTCCGGCATCAGGTAGCCGAGCATCACATTCGGCCCGCGCACAAACAATCTGCCGCCCTCGTCAACCCCCTCCACCTTCTCGAGCCGCACCTCCATTCCCGGCAGCACCCTTCCCACACTGCCGAATTTGTTGAACATCGGAGTGTTCACGGCGAGCACTGGCGCCGTCTCCGTGATGCCATAACCTTCGAGAATCCGGACACCGAATTTTTCCATGTAGATACGGCGGGTGGAGTCTTTGACCGGCTCCGCGCCTGCAAGGATGTAGCGCAGCGAACGGAAATCATAAGGATGCGCAACGCGCGCATAACCATTGAGGAAAGTGTCGGTGCCGAACAGGATGGTGGCGTTCACCCCGTAGATCAGCTCGGAGACCGTGCGATAGTGCAGCGGCGAGGGATAGAGATAGACGCGTACGCCGGAGACGAGCGGGAGAATGAGGCCGACTGTGAGCCCGAATGAATGGAAGATCGGGAGCACGTTGAACACCTTGTCCTCACGGCCGAAGTCAATGCGCGCTGCGGCTTGCGCCGCATTGGCGAGCATGTTGCGGTGGGACAGCACGACACCTTTGGGCGCGCCTTCAGAGCCGGAGGTAAAGAGAATGGCGGCCCAGTCGTCCGGCCGGCGTTTGACGAGCGGCGTGAACGGGTTGAGAAGCCCGCGGACCTTGTCTGCAATGGAGAGCCCGGCGCGAACATCCTCCAGGCAGACGATCTTCACGTTCTTCTCGATAGCCGCGACGAGGTTGCCGAGCCGGGCCTTCTCAAGGAAGCTGCGCGAGGTCAGGATCGTGTCCACCTGAGCTGCCCGGCAGGCGGCAAGAATGTTGGCGGCTCCGGCAGTGAAATTGATCATAGCGGGAACACGGCCGGCGCTCATCAAGCCGAGCACGGTGACGGCCGCGCCATTGGTGTTCGGGAGCATGACGCCAATCGCGCGTCCTTCTCGCGCCAGCGGCATCAGCTTCGCTCCGAGGATGGCGGCCCCCGCCAACAACTTCTTGTAGCTCAGCACGCCACTGAGAGGATCCTCGACCGCCGCGTGATTGCGGCCATGGGTCTCGGCAGCGGCAATCACCGCCTCCATCACCGTGCGATCGGTCGATGTGGTGCGGAACACCAAATCCGACATAATTCCGTAAAGCGCAGCGCCAGCCGCCTGTCGCCGGCGCCGGCCCTTGAGCTCAGGATCGACCGCGAGCTTTACCGGCTCGAGAACCGTTACCCTCACTTTGGGAAACCAGCGACGGCGCACCTGGTTCTTTGAAAGGCGACTGAACGGGGTCTGCTCGAGCCCCTCGATCCGCACAGGCACGATCTCCGCCTCCGCCTTGTCGGCGATCATGGCGGCGCCGTCATAGACCTTCATCAGACTGCCGGTCACAGTGATCCGGCCTTCCGGAAAGATGATGAGAGCGTTGCCCGCCTTCACGGCGTCGATCAACGAGCGAACGGCCATCGGCTTCATGGGATCGAGCGGCAAAGCCCCCGTCATGCGCACGAACGGCCGAACCCACCAACGGTTGGCAATGCCGACATCAATCGCGAAAACGGGTTTGCGCTGGCGCAGCGAGAGGGCAAGACCGGCATCGAGAAAGCTTACGTGATTGAGGGCGATGATGACGTTGGGACCGGCATTGTTGAGGTTGTCGATCCCTTTCACCTCTATGCGAAAAAAAGCGCGGTAGAGGATCGAAAGCGCATCGCCGAGCGCAGTCGCCGGCATCGTGCGAGCGATGGCGATTGCCACCAGCAGGCTGGTGAGGCCGAGCGCCACGAACAATTGCGAGGTGGTCATTCCAGCCGCCTGGAGGCCAGCGACCATGAGCGCACTTGCCGTCATGAATGCGGCGTTCAGCACGTTCACTCCGGCCACCACGCGCGCGCGGCGGTCGGCGCCCGCCCAGGCTTGCACTGCGGCAAATACCGGCACGATGTACAGACCTCCGGCAATCGCCAGACCGGCGAGGTCAATGCCGAGATGGATGCCGCGCCAGGAGGTGAAAAGGCTCCAGAAGCCGGAAAAGTCCGTGATCGGCGCTGCGCCCCAACTCGACCACCCGAGGTCGATTGCGAACAGGCCGAGCAGGACCGCGGCGAGCACCGTCGGCAGGAGAATGATGCGACCGGCGGCGAGCCAAGCGGCGAGGCCGGAGCCGACGGCGATGCAGATGGAAAAAACTGCGAGGCAGGTGGTCACGACCTCCTCGTCGCCACCGAGCACGTTCTTGACCAAGGGTGGCATCAACGAGAGAGCGACTGCGCCAACGAGCCAGAACCAGCTGGTCACGATGGCGCCCCAGAGCAGGCGGGGATCGTCGCGCAGGAACCTGAGCAGTCCTCCGGTCGAGACGAGCACGTTGCGCTGGATGATGAGATCGGGTGCCGCCTCGCCGGTGCGCGGAATGAGCAGGCTCGCACCCCAGCAGAACAGCGAGAAGAGAATCATCAGCAAGGCGAACTTCGCAGGATCGCCGCCGTCCTTGGCAGCAAGACCCCCGACGATGGTGCCCAGCAATATGGCGATGAAGGTTGCGCCCTCGACCAGGGCATTACCGGCGGGAAGCTCGGAACGCGCGAGATGATCGGGCAGAATGCCGTACTTGATCGGACCGAACAGCGAAGCAATCACCCCGAACAGGAACAGCGCCAGATAAAGAAGCGGGATCGAGTGCAGGTAGAAGCCAAGCACCGCGAGGGTCGCGACCCCGATCTCGCAAAACTTGAGCCTTTGGGCGATCAACGCCTTGTCGTAGCGGTCCGCCAATTGGCCGCCGAGCGCGGACAGGAAAAAGTACGGCGAGATGAAAATTGCTGCAGCGAGCGTGATGAGTGGCTCCGCCTCCGCACCCCCGATCTTGAACAAGATCAGGAAAACGAGGGCGTTCTTGAGAAAGTTGTCACTGAAGGCGGAAAAGAACTGGGTCCAGAAGAGTGGCGCGAAGCGCCGTGTCATCAGCAGGGACGAGGACATGGGCCATTCCGTTGGAAGAACGGGCTCGCCGGCGCACGGGCGAGGAGGCCATAGAGACGACAATTTGGGCAAAAGGACAATCGGCCCACGGGAAACTCACTGCCCCGTGGGCAGGAAACAAACAGAACTGGAAGGGGTTACCAACTAAAACGGGGCCCGTAAGGCCCCGCTTCGCACTTGCACGTCAGTCTATGCTACAAGCCGCGCAAGGTCCCTCGCCCGGCCGACTGCATCAAGACTGCCGCCGCGCTCAGGCAAAGCGCCGCCGCTGCCGACACGCTGAATAGCGAAACCCACATCGCTCTTGCCTCTATTGTTGTTGCGGAATTGTTGTTGCTACTGCTCAGGCTTCCGAGCCTTGGGCGACAACGCGGTGAGGCGGCTCTGGTTCCTGGAACTTTGTTTACGGCAGGCCCCTTGTGCACCCGGGCCAGAAGCGACCTAATCACCTCGCACGTTCTTGCGCTGCGCCCCTAGGGGCATTGCCGCTTTGACGCGCTCAAAGCGATGCGCGACTATTCCGCTCAAGCTGCGTCCTTCATTCTCTGCCGTTTGCGGCCGGGGCTTCTTTCGTGCAACTGCTCAGTTCTCTCATCGCAGGCTCGCCATCCCTGCTCGTGCGCGGAACGTCGCCATGAAATTTGCCGGTGATATTTCGGTTCCGGCCTCGCCGGAGGCCGTTTACGCGAAGGTGCGAGATGCGCGCTTTTTCGCGTCCTGCGTGGACGGTGTGCAGAATCTCAACGAGCTCGATCCCGACCACTACACCGCAGTCCTTGAGACCAAAATCGCATATCTGAAATTCAGATTTAATGTACTGGTCGAGGTGGTTCGCGCGGACCCGCCGCGGGAAATCGAGGCGAAGGTTGAGGGGACGCCGCTGGGCATCGTCGGCCGGCTGACCGCCACGTCGCTGACGAAGCTTGCGGCCGAGAACGGCGGAACCAAAGTGAGCTATGAAATCGACGCCGCCCTTACCGGCAAGCTCGGCAGCCTCGGACAGCCGGTTTTGCGATCCAAAGCCAAGGAGATGGAGCGCATTTTCGCCGAGCGCATCCGCGCCGCTTTTCCCAATCGAGAGACATCGCCGTGACCCCATTCGAGCTTGTCGAGCCGACCTCGGTCGAGGAAGCCATCGGGCTTCTTGATCCTGATGATCCCGCCGTGCGTCCCATTGCCGGCGGCACTGCGCTGATGTTGATGATGAAAGCAGGCGTCTTCCGTCCGCGGCGGCTGATCAGCCTGCGCAAGCTCGACCAGCGGCTCTGTGGCATCGCCCTGGACTCGCATGGTCATCTGAGTATCGGCGCCATGACGCCTCTGGCGCAGGTGGAGCGCTCACCAGACGTGGCCCGCGCAGCCCCGGTGATACCGCGTGCGATGCGGCGCCTCTCCAACATCCGCGTGCGCAACGTGGCCACCATCGGCGGCAACCTAGCGCACGGCGATCCGCACATGGATTTGCCGCCCATTCTCATCGCGCTCGGCGCCGAGGTGGCTCTCACCGGGCGCGCCGGCGAACGCCTGCTGCCGCTGGAGCAGCTGTTCACCGGTTATTTCGAGACGGCCCTCAACAAGGACGAGTTGATCACAACCCTGCATATTCCCCCGCAGGGGCGCAACCGCACGGCCTATCTCAAGGTCACCACCGGCTCGGCGGAGGATTGGCCTGCTCTCGGTGTTGCCGTGACGCTCGATACGCAAGCCACGAGCATAAAAGCAGCGCGGGTGGTCGTCAGCGCCGCGACAGAGAAAGCGGCGCGCCTCCCCGCGGCCGAGCAGGCATTGACCGGGGCAACCGCGAACGAGGCGACTTTTCGCCGCGCCGGCGACGCTGCCGCAGACACAGCGGAGTGTGTGTCTGATGTTCGCGGCTCGGCAGCCTACAAGCGCGAGCTCATTCGCGTGCATATCGTGCGCGCCGCACGCCAACTGCTCAACGGAGCGACCCACTAATGGCAATTTCCACGATGCAAGCACCGGTCGGCGCCCAGGTCGGACGCTCAGTGCCACGGCTTGAGGCGCGCGAGAAGGTCACCGGCCGGGCGGAATACACCCACACCATGCGCCTGCCCGGGATGCTGCATGCAAAGATATTCCGCAGCACCGTTGCGCACGGTCGGATCAAGACGCTTGACGTGAGCGCCGCAAAAAAAATCCCGGGCGTCTATCGGGTAATCACGGCCGATGACGTGCGCAAGGTCATTCCCGACCCCTACTACGGGCCTGCTTTTCACGACCAGCCGATCCTCGCCATCGGCAAAGTCCATTATGTCGGCGAGCCCGTTGCAGCCGTGCTCGCGGCTGACCCGCACGTTGCCGAGGAAGCGGCGCAACTCATTGTCGCCGAGTACGACGAGCTGCCGGCCGTGTTCGACGAGCTCGAGGCCGCCGAAAACAAGGTGCTGGTGCATGAGGTGCTCAAGCCTGCCGGCACCTTCGCGGACCTCAAGCACCTCAAGGGCCGCAAAGGCACCAACATTGCGCTCGACTTCAAGCTGCGCCGCGGCGATGTCGAGAAGGCGTTTGCCGAGGCCGCACACGTTTTTGAGCATACGTTTCGTACGCAGAAGGTGCTGCACCTTGCGCTCGAGCCTTATGCCTCGATCGCCGATTACAAAGAGAGCGGCGTCACCATCTACAGCGGCGCCCAGGGCCCTTCCTTCGTGCGCACCGAGATCGCACGTCTGCTCGGCTGGCCGGAGAACAAGGTGCGCATCAAGGTGCCCTATCTCGGCGGCGGCTTTGGCGGCAAGCTCTACATCAAGATGGAAGCGCTCGCGACGGCGCTATCGATGATCGTGCGGCGGCCGGTAAAGGTTGCCCTCACGATGGAGGAGCAATTCTACACCATCACCAAGCACCCCAACACATTCCGCATCAAGACCGGCCTCGACAAGAATGGCCGCATGATCGCCCGCAAATGCGAGGTCTATTGGAACGGCGGCGCCTACGCCGATATCGGGCCGCGCGTCACACAGAAGTCGGGGTTCACGGCGTCGGGGCCCTACGACATCGACAATGTCTCGATCGATTCCTACGCGCTCTATACCAATGAGCCGCCGTCCGGCGCATTGCGCGGCTTCGGCGTGCCTCAGCTCGTGTGGGCCTACGAGAGCCACGCCGATATGATGGCACGCGCGCTCAAGCTCGACCCGCTCGAGTTTCGACGCAAGAACCTCATGCGCGAGGGCGGTCCGCACGCAACTGGGCAGATCCTGGCAGACACCAAGCACGCCAGCACCCTCGACCATGTCGCCGAACGGCTGAACTGGGGCAAGCCGTTCGACCACGGCAGCGGCACAGTGCGGCGCGGCCGCGGCCTGGCAGTTGCCATAAAGGCGGTGATCTCGCCGACGACCTCGGTCGCCAATATCATGATCGCGGCGGACGGCAGTACCACGCTTTATTGCGGGACCGTCGACATGGGCCAGGGTTCCGATACGGCCATGGCTCAGATGGTGGGCGAGGTCCTCAACATTCCTGCAGAGAGCGTGCGCGTCGTTCCGCGCGACACCGACATCACTCCCTATGACATGGGCACGCTCGGCTCTCGCTCGCTGTTTCACATGGGTCACGCAGTGAAGCAGGCGGCGGAGGATGCGCGCGCGAAGATCAAGACGATGGCGCGGGATGTCGGCGAGCCGGAAGGCAGCAACATTCCGCTCGCTGACCTGTTCAAAAAGAAGTACGGCATGCAGGCCGGCAACATCGTCGGCACCGGCAGCTTCAAGCCGGACTACGTACCACCCGATCCGGAAACCGGGCTCACGCCCAATGTGACACCGTTCTGGATGTGCTCGGCTGCAGGTGCCGAGGTCGAGGTCGACACCGAAACCGGTCAGGTGAAGATCACCCGTCTGATCAACGTCGTTGACTGCGGCAAGCCAGTGAACCCGAAGATCGTGGAGACGCAGATTTCGGGGGCGACCGTAATGCAACTCGGCTTCACGATGTTCGAGAAAATGCACCTCGATGGGGGCCAGGTGACCAACGCGTCACTGGCTGACTACAAGATTCCGGGAATACTCGACATCCCACTCGATCTCGAGAGCGCGGCGGTCGTCGCCGAGCAGCACAATGGACCGTTCGGAGCCAAAGGCGTGGGGGAGACCGCGACCTTCTGTGTGTCGCCGGCGATCGCCAACGCCATCGAGGATGCCTGCGGCGTGCGTCTGACCGAGCTGCCGCTCACTGCGGAAGCCGTATTCCGCGCCTTGCGCGCCAAGGACGGCGTGCCGCTCGGAGACGAATAGGATGACGCGCACGATCAGCTTCACGCTCAACGGCGAGCCGGTGGCGGCCGAGATCAAATCGCATCACAACGTAATCGAGGTCTTGCAGCGCGACTTCAACTTGATGGGGGCACGCGAGAGCTGCGGCCAGGGAATGTGCGGGTGCTGCACGGTGCTGGTGAACGGCACGGCGGTTTCGGGCTGTCTCTATCTCGCAGCCTTCATCGACGGCGCCGATGTGCGCACGGTCGAGGCATTGGCAGACGGCGACGCGTTGAGCCCCGTGCAGGAGGCCTTCATCGAGGCGGGCGCGTTCCAGTGTGGCTACTGCACGCCCGGCTTTCTGTTGATGACGACGCAGCTCCTCGAACGCCATCCCGACCCTGATGACGAGCAGATACGCCATTACCTCTCGGGCAATTTGTGCCGCTGCGGCACCTATCCGGAGATCGTCAAGGCGGTGAAGATCGCGGCCGGCAGGCGCAAGGGCGCGGGCTGATCCTCGCGCCATGCCGCGCTGATGAGGTGGTTGATAGTGCGGCGCCCGATCAACACATTCTGTTTGGGATTAACCGCGCCACATGAGCCGTGAACGGATGCATGTCGAGACCGACGTCCTGATCATAGGATCGGGCGGCGCAGGCATGTATGCGGCAATAGAGGCCGCCAGGAACGGGGCAAGTGTCTTTCTCATCGACCGAAGCCTGATCGGTCGCGGCGGGGCAACGGTCATGGCGCAGATGACCGTGGCCGTGGCGCTCGGATCGCAGACACCCGACCATTGGAGTCATCATTACGAGAACACCCTGGCCTCCGGGCGCGGCCTCTGTGACGAGCGCCTGGCACGCCTTCTCTGCGAGGAGGGGCCGGAGTGCATCCGTGAGATGGATGGCTGGGGCGTCGGCTGGGCGCGTCACGATGGCCGCATTGCGCAGGCCTTTGCCCCGGGGCACGACCGCCCCCGCTGCGTCTATGTGGATTTTCTCAATACCGGGCCGGCGGTGTCCAGGACCCTGCGGACGGTCGTGACCCGCGCAAAGAGCATCCGCAAAGCCGGCGATCTTCTGGTTGTCGATCTGGTGCAGGTGGACGGCCACGTCGTGGGCGCAGTCGCGCTGCACCTGCCCACGGGTGCACCAGTCACCATCGCAGCCAAGGCGACCATCATCGCGACCGGAGGCCTCACCCGGCTTTATCGACGCAACAGCGCCTCAGCAAATATGGGCGGTGACGGCTACGCTCTTGCGATGCGCGCTGGCGCTCCGCTCGTCGACATGGAATTCGTACAGTTCTTCCCGATCGGACACCTCGCGCCCCGCCTCATTGGGATGGACCCGATCATGTGGGATCCGTTCCGTTACAAGCTGGGCGGTCGGCTCCTCAACAGCAACGGCGAGGAGTTCACGGCTCGCTACGGCGTGAGCGAGGATGGCCGCTACGTCGTCACGCGTGATGTGGCCACTTACGCCATCGTCAAAGAGGTGGAGGCCGGCCGCGGATCCCCGCACGGAGGAGCCTATCTGAGCTTCCAGCACTGCTCGGAGATTGAGCTGCGCCAGGCGTTCGGCCCGGTGATCGACCGGCTGGCCAGGAACAACATCGATCTTACCCGGATGCCGATCGAGGTCGCCCCGATCGCGCATTATCACATGGGCGGCGTCGTTGCCGACGAGCGGATGGAAACCGAGCTGCCGGGCTTGTTGGTCGCCGGCGAAGCAGTCGGCGGCGCAAACGGCGCCAACCGTCTCTCCGGGAACGCCATCACCGAAGCGCTGGTGTTCGGCCGCCGCGCCGGCTGCAACGCTGCAGGCCGGGTGAAGCGTGCGTCAGCCCAGGCTTTTCGCGCCGAGGCGGCACGCCAAACCCTCGAGCTTATCGCCAGCGCCGCCGAGCGCAAGGACATCAACACCGCCGCCCTGATCACCAGACTGCAGGCGGTGATGGCCGACGACGTGGGGCCCTTCCGCACGCAGGCCAAGCTGCGCAATGCGCTTGCGCGCATTGAC
This sequence comes from Xanthobacteraceae bacterium, assembly GCA_045811525.1. Lineage (GTDB taxonomy): Bacteria > Pseudomonadota > Alphaproteobacteria > Rhizobiales > Xanthobacteraceae > VAZQ01. The sequence goes on from JBJMTV010000016.1 coordinate 321,654, forward strand.
GACATGAGCAGCGCGCTCGGCGAACGCCCGATTGGGCGGAGGGACGCCTTCGACATGCAATTGATGGAATGGTTCGACTTGCGCAACATGCTTGTCGTCGCTCGGTCCGTCACCATGGCGGCACTGGCGCGCGCGGAAAGCCGCGGCGCCCATCAGCGCGAGGATTTTCCCGGCATGTTACCTGAGTGGCAGGTCAACCAGCAGATACGGCTGCATGCCGGCGCTTTATCGGTTGCGCGTGCGCCTAATCGCGTGCAAGTGGCGGCGCAATGAGCGCCCTCGCACAGCTGAAAGTCTGGCGCGAGCAAGAGGCGAGCAGCGGCCGTTGGGAGCACTACGAGGTGCCGTTCGAGGCCGGTCAATCCGTGCTCGATGGGCTGCGCTGGATCCGCGTCAATCGTGACCCTTCGCTGGCCATCCGGTTTTCATGCATCAATGCCAATGCCTGCAAGGAATGCATGGTGGAGCTCGATGGCAAGACAGTCTACGCCTGTACCGCGAGACTCGAGCCAGGCGAGATGAGGGTGGCGCCGCTCTCCAACAAACGATTGGTGCGCGATCTCGTGACCGAGATAGCCCCGCCTGCCGAGCGCTTTGCCGCCCCCTGAAAGTGGATGCCAGGACCATGTTCCAGACCCGCAAAGAAGCCATGGCAGTCCAGCGTAGCCCGCGCGCATTCGGTGATATGCGTGGCTGGATCGCCGCGCTGGAGGCAGAGGGCGAGCTGCATCAGATCAATGCCGAGGTGGATTGGAACATCGAGCTTGGCACCATCATGCGGCTCGAGCAGGGCCCGGGGACGGGCAAAGCGCTGCTGTTCAACAACATCAAGGACTACAACAAGCCGGCATCGCGTTGCCGGCGGATTTTTGGCTCATCCCTGAACAGCTATCGGCGTATCGCCCTCATGCTTGGGTTGCCGCCCGAAACGCATCCGCGCGAGCTCGTCAAAATCGCCCGGACTATTCTCACCGGCAGCATTCCGCCAAAGATCGTGGCAACCGGACCAGTGAAGGAAAACATCCTCACGGGCGCTGATATCGACCTTTACGACTTCCCCACGCCGCACTGGAACCGCCTTGATGGCGGCCGCTATCTCCTCACCTATGCCGGCGTAGTGACGAAGGATCCCGAGAGCGGGGTGATGAATGTCGGCGTCTACCGCGGCATGGTTGCCGGTCATGATCGCATTCCCATCCTGATGTGGCGCGCTCAGCACATCGGTCACCACTTCACCTCGTGGCAGCAGGGCGGGAAGTCGGAAATGCCGATCGCCGCAGCGATCGGCTGGGAGCCTGCGCTCGCCTTCACCGGCGGCTCCCCGGTGCCGAAAGGGATGTGCGAATATGACGTGATCGGCGCCATCCGCGGCGCCCCGGTCGAGCTCGTCAAGTGTGAGACAGTGGACCTCTATGTGCCGGCGAGCGCCGAGATCGTCATCGAAGGGCACCTCACGCTCGACCCGGCCAGCTACAGCATGGAAGGGCCCTATGCCGAGTTCACCGGCTACCTCGCCGGTGACCGCGCGCCCAAGCCTACGATCCGGGTCACAGCCATCACCCATCGCAACGATCCGATCCTGCGCGGCACGATCGAAGGCTCCATGCCGGGAAGCTATTCCGAGAATGGCGTCGTGTCCTCGATCATGCGCGCCGCCACCGCCTGGAACGTCCTCGAGCGCGCCGGAGTGCCGGGCATCACCGATGTCTGGTGCCCCCCCGTGCAGACCGGCATCAATGTGCTGATCCGGATGAAGCAGAGCTACCGCGGCCAAGCCAAGCAGGCCGCCAATGCACTGTGGGGCTCCTCGGCAGCACATGTGCGCTACAAGCACGTCACCGTGGTGGATGACGACATCGACATCCACGACTACGCAGCCGTCGATTGGGCAATCGCGCATCGCGTCAACGCCGGCGAGAATGACATCGTGATCATGCCGGCAACATTCGGTGCCGGACTCGATCCCTCGACGCGACGGCGTGACCGCAACCCTGACCTGTTCGGCACAGGCAAGTGGAACAGGGTGCTGATCGATGCCACCATGAACTTGGACTACGACCCCGACCCCGATTTCGCAGGAGCACGCTTCCCGCCGACTGTGTGGCCGCAGCAAAGCGACGTCGACCAAGCCTATGCCCGTTGGAGCGAGCTCGGGCTCGGAAAACCGAAAGGCGCCTGAGCTCGGTCTTCGGACTCGACCTGCATTTGTGGCTCCGGTTAGAGTGCGCCGCCGCGTCGGCGAGGAGATGTCCCATGAGCCAGGAAAGCGTCACCATTCCTTCCGCCGGTCTTCGTCTCGCCGGCACGGTGCGCGTGCCTGAGGGCGTGCGTTCGGGCGAGCGGCGCGCCGCCTTCATGGTGTTGCATGGATTTGGCAGCAACCACACCTCCGCGAATGTGCTGCAGCCGAGCAAGATCCTCGGTGAGCTCGGCTATGTCACGCTGGGCTTCGATATGCGCGGCTGCGGAATCAGCGAAGGCGAGCGCGGCAACCTGATCTGCCTCGAGCAGGTGGAGGACACACGCAACGCGCTAAGCTTCCTCGCGAAGCATCCCGCCGTTGATCCCGAGCGCATCGGCGTCATCGGCTCGAGCTTCGGCGGGGCGGTCGCGGTTTATGCCGGGGGCGTCGACGAGCGGATCGCGGCGGTCGTTTCCAATGGCGGTTGGGGCAATGGCGAACGCAAATTCCGCGGCCAGCATCCCACGCCCGAGGCGTGGAAGAAGTTCGCCGACATGCTGGAGAAAGGCCGCGGCTTTCGTACCAAGTTCGGCAAGCCCCTCATGGTGCCGCGCTACGACATCGTGCCGATCCCGCCGCATCTACGCAACAACCTGGCGCAGAACTCGTTGGACGAGTTCACTTACGAGACGGCGCAGAGCATGTTCGACTTTCGCGCCGACGATGTCGTCGCGAATATTGCGCCGCGCCCGCTTCTCCTGTTGCACGCCGCCAAGGACTCGGTAACGCCCACCGAGCAGTCGATCGAGATGTTCAAGCGGGCTGGTCAGCCTAGCGAGCTGCATCTGATCAGCGATGCAGATCATTTCATGCTTGGCGATGAGAACAGCCGCGTCTGGAACCTGCTGCGCGGCTGGCTTGCCGAGTATTTCCCTGCCGCACAGCCGGCGGCGCGAAAGCTTGCCGCTGCGGCAGCTCACTAAGATTGAGGCTGCCGGCGTGCACGACGGGGGCGAGCAATCAAGCGGGAATGCTCAGGCACAGCCGGCCGTGATCCCGGATGGCTACACGTGCGCGCGCGACTACCAGCTGTTCGGTCCGGGACCGAAACGGGTGTTGGCGCTCGACGGCGGCGGCGTGCGTGGCGCCATAACGGTTGCCTTCCTGGAGCGCATCGAAACGCTTCTCACCGAGCAGCGAGGCAAGCCGATCCGGCTGGGCGACTATTTCCATCTCGTCGGAGGCACCTCGACCGGCTCGATCATCGCCGGCGCCCTGGCGCTTGGCTACCGTGCCGAGCAAGTGAGGGACCTCTATACCAGGCTCGCTCCGCTCGCCTTTGTACGCAAGCGCACGGCCATCCCGGTGCTGCAGCCCAAATTCGATGTGCGTGGGCTGCGCGGCGAAATCGAAAAGGTCGTGGGCGACCTGGAGCTGCAAAGCGACAAGCTGATCACCGGGATGTGTGTCGTCACCAAGCGCATCGACACCGGCAGCCCTTGGATTGTTGCGAACAACCCTGCGGCCCCGTATTGGCACGACGGCCCCGGGCACGACGGCAATAAGCACTACAAGCTGGCGAACCTGGTGCGCGCAAGCACGGCCGCCCCGCACTATTTCGATCCCGAGCTGATCCCCATCAAACGTGACAAGGAACAGCTCGCAGGCGCCACCGCGATGCCGATGCACAAGCCGCTGCCGGTACGGTTTACCGAGGCTCTGCTGGAACGAGTAGGCTTGCGCTCCAAGCCGGTGCCAGACCCGACAGACTACGGCTTGTTCATCGACGGTGGTGTCACTCCCCACAACAACCCGTCATTTGCATTGCTGCAGCTGGCCTCCCTCAAGCCTTTCAACCTGTGCTGGACGCCAGGGCCGCAACACCTCTCGGTCATATCGATCGGCACCGGCACGTATCGTCCGCGTCTGAAGTATGACGATCTCGGCTTTACCCGCTACGTGCAGCTCGCCCTGCACGCGCTGATGTCGATGATGACCGACGCAGAAATGTTGATACTCGCTCAGATGCAATGGCTCGGCGAATGCCCCAGTCCGTGGCTGATCAATTCCGAGATAGGCACGCTCGCTGGGGATGGCCCGCCCGGCGGCAAGCTGTTTCGCTTCCTACGCTATGACGTCAAGCTGGAATCCGACTGGCTCAAGCACGAGCTCGGCCTCAACGTCATGCAGAAGGACGTTGAGCGCTATCGATGCATGGACGATCCCGCGATTGTGCGAGACATCTATGCACTCGCCGAGATCGCCGCCAAGAAGCAGGTGCGGCCGGAGCATTTTGCGCTGACTTGATTGCTCGTTCGGCCAAGATGAGATCGATCGCGATGCTCGCTACAGGCCACCATCATTGCAGCGGCTGGATCGGGCGCTGGCGGTAAATCGCCACCCACTCCGCATTCTCCCGCATCGCTTCCATGCCAAGCTCGTAATAGAGCGCATGCGCCAGCGCGGCACTCTGCTGGTCGACAATTTTCGGCAGCAGGTCGAAGGCACGTTCGAACAACACCCGCATCCGGTCGTATTGGCGTGCCTGGGCCTTGAGAGCGAGGCGCTCGGAGTAGCCGGTCCATGCCGCCGCAACGCCTGGCAAGAGGCCGATCAGAATGAGGATGACATGCTGCAAATCGAACCCGCCCGAGTGGTAGTTCGGCATGAAGAGCATGAGGTAGACAAGCAAAGGCGCGAGCACGAAGGGAGAGAGCACCAGCAGAGCTGTCGAATGCGCCTCGATGGTTTCGGCAAGGCCGTTGTGGCGCAGCCCCTGGCGTTTGAAATAGGCATACTGCCCATATACCCAGTACTTGCAGGCGATCTCATGCCCCATGGGATCAAGCGGGCGCGGCGCAGCGCCCTCGACCTTGTCCAATCGCTCCAGCGTCCGCAGGCAAATCTTGACCCAGGCGAGCTCACTCGGCTGTTTTATCGGGTAGGCGTCAGCCATGGCGCCGACGGGGTTGATGTCGACAGTGGGATCGTGCGGCTTGCCGCTCTTGGCATCGAAATAGCGCGCGCCGATGCCGAGGAGCTTCCAATAGACTGCGACGCGGAGTGCTTCCGCCAAGGCACGGTAGTCGAGGTAACGCTCCTGGTGCCGACCGCGCACGGCACGAATGAACAGAGCGAACATCACCAGGAATGCCAGCGAATAAGCGCTGAGAAGCCAGGGCGCGAGGATGCCGGCATGGCTGAACAATGCAAAGCAGCAGAACGCGGCGAACCCCAGCTTGAACAGCATTGTCCAATCCCATTTGAACTGGGATTGGCGTTGCTGCGCGAGCGTGTCGGCGATTGCGTAGAGCCGGCACCAGAGCGGGGCCGAGCGTGACGCATGCTCTCTGGCTTGGCCATCCACAGAAGCCCCACCCTGCGCATCCGTGAACAGATAATCGATGCTGCGGGCTATGCGGACGGCGGCGTCTGACTCATTTGCGAGCCTCGCGGTCTCGCTGTTGAACTGGCGCGTCAGCTCGATCAAGGCTGCGAAATGCTCCCAGGTCTCGAGCTCGCGCCGCTCAGCAGGAGGCAGTCGCGAGCGCTCATCAGCGACGTCGTGGTGCAAGAAATGCGCGATGAACTCGCTGAAGCGGCGCCAGGCACGGGCGGCAATGCCGCCGCGATAATGCTGCACGAAGTCGCGGCCCCAGGGCCGGACCGCGACCTCCTTCATTGTACTGGTGCTCTTTGTGCGCGGGGTGATGATCTCGATTACGGGACCGATTTCCGAGGCATCGAGCGAAACGCGCGCGGACCCGCTGATCGCGAGGGGAACGCCGCTGCGTTTGAAGGTGACCACTTCGGCAGATCCGCCGGCCGCCATTCCCGCGTCGTCCCCGTCCCACAGGGCTAGAAGCACGTGGCAATGCTGGGTGATGAAGATGCCTACCGCGCGGTATTGCTCGGCGCGGAGCTTGTGGTCGGCGGCGATCTCCGCGAGCGAGCGGCCGTGCAACGGCATCACAGGGGCGGCAATGGCGCGCGCGAGCAACTCTTCAAACTCCGCCAGGTTGCCGGGGCTCAATCCCGGCTCGAAGTCGCGCCGGTACTCCTCGAGCGGCATTGGTAATGGTGCGATCAGTTGTGCCCCCTGTTCCAGCGCAACTCGCGCGACCAGCCGGTCCGCTCCTTCGGCGAGCGCCGACATCAGCACCAGCGGCGTTTCGTCGTCCTGAAGGTAATCCCGCCTTAACGCAGCGAGGATCTGGGCAACCTCTCGCTCCAGTCGCTCGATGTCCTGCGCACGGAGATCGCGGTGCCCGGTGACCCCGACGACCAGCGGCAGGCGATCAAGCAGCGGCTCCATGGTCCCTCCGCACCAAGGGGCGCCCTAGGCTCCCCGTGACAACCCGTCAATCATCACATTCTGCAGGCACGCACGTCACCAAGGTGCTCAAGCGTGGTGCAGGGCCGCGGGCGAAGGGGAGCGCCGCATTCATCCTCCGGGTGGGTCAGGGCGCGACGCGGACCGTCGGTGTGATCGACAGATCGAGCGTGCTGGTGTTGAGCGCAACGAGTTGTGTGAGCAGACTGAGAATGCGCTTGGTGTTCTCGGCGCCGCGCACGGGAATGCAGTAGAACTCGCCGCCGCCGACGGCCACATCGATGTAGCAGCCCTCGCTGCTGTCACGCCGCACGCTGAGTATGCGACGGTCCTCGAGCTGATCGACACTGCCGCGCAGATCCAGCTCGTCCTGCAGATTGAGTTGCAAGATGCGACCCAGGAATTGATAAATGCCGAACGTCGAGCGTGTCACGATCTCGTATTTGATGGTGCCGAAGCGCGTGCCGACCAGGTTGAAGACAAGCGTGTCGGACGCCAAGCTCGTTTGCCACGGGTCCACCTTGCAGCGTGGCCGGTGCCCTTCAAGGGGCGCGAGCAAATAGCTGAATATGATCGGATCGTACTCGCGCTTGGCGCGCGCCGCCAGCAGCGGATCAAAGCAAAGGCGCGCGACGGTGCGCGTGACGCCGCCAGCTCCGGCGTCGCCCTTGCCTTTCTTGCCCCCGCCGCCAGCTCCGCTTCCTTCCAGCTTGGTTTCGACCGTCAAGCCGGTTGCCACCGCCACGTCCACCATATGACGGAAGCAGCGCTCCTGACCAAGGACGGTGACACACGCTCGCCGCTGATCGGGATCATTGAGGAACTCGACTTGCGGGCCAACGCCGCTCTGCCGTACCGACTCGGTAAACAGCCAGAACAGCAGCTCGCGGGAATATCCCTGCCGGATGAAATAGTTCAGGATCGGCAGATCCACGGGGCGCAGCAAACCCTGGTAGAAGTCCTTGGTCTCGAGCAGGCTGATGTCGAAACTGTTTGTCGCCGTCGTCGAGCCGCCGAGGTTATCCTTGTTGAAGATCACATCGCGCGCCGGTGACGGAAGCAGCGAATATGCGGGTGAAGCAGACCCGGGAGCGCCGGGCGGCTTCGTGTAAGGTCCCACAAGAAAATTTGGCAGCGCCGCATTTCCGCTGACGGAAGTGAGGCCTGTGACACGCGAAAAGGCGACGAAGTTGAGCGGCGCGCTGTGGCTCGCTCGGACGATGTTCAGAAGAATAGACTCGTTGCGCGCTTTGGCGGTGGTGCGGTTGATGTCGTCGTAGCGGGGGTCCATCGCATTATCGACGGCCGAGCACGCGGCCAATGCCCCAAGAAAGAGAGCGCCGCACAGCAGCGCCGACGCACGACCGATCATGCAAGCGACCCCCGCCAGCCCACAGCTTTCGCCGGTATTATTTTGGGGCACTTTGCGCATGCCAAAATTCGGGCGTCAAGCGCGACCGAGCGGGGCACTAATTTGCTCAGGAGCGTCTGCAAATTGCCGCAGTTCCTGAGCCCGCCGTGCTGCGCTACCCTCACGGTCTGGCGGGGACAGCACATTGAACCTTGATACCTCCAAGAAGATGGTCGCCGCGCTCACCGCGCCGCGCAACGTTATCATCGTCGGCGCGAGCGACCGGCCCGGCAGCTGGGCCGCACGCGTCTGGCAAAACCTCAACCGCTACGGGTTCCCCGGACCGATCTACCTGGTCAATCCTCGGCGCACGCAAGCTTGGGGCCGCTCATGCTACGCCAGCTTTGCGGCGCTGCCGGAGCCGCCGGATCACATGGTGGTCCTGGTCCCGGCGCCGAGCGTCATCGAAGCTCTCCGAGATGGTGCCGCCGCCGGTGCGCGCAGCGCGACGGTTTTCTCGGCGGGATTCGGCGAAGGTTTCGATGCACAAGGCGCGGCCCTCGGGCGCGAGCTCGCTGGCGTCATTGCGCAGAGTGGGCTTGCCGTGTCGGGCCCGAACTGCATGGGCAATGTCTGCGCGAGAGCGCGCTTGGTGACACTGACCGAGGAGCGTCCGCTCGCTGTCGAGCCGGGACCGGTCGCCCTCGTGGGCCAGAGCGGGGGAATGATGATCTTCACCAATCAGGCGCTGCAGGAACGCGGCATGCCGCCAAGCTACTTGATCACCAGCGGCAACGAGGCCGGCTTGTCGCTCGCCGATTACATCGCCTTTTTCGCCGATCAAGACGAGATAAAGGTCATCATGATCTACATCGAGGCGATCGCCGACCTCGACAAGTTCAAAGCGGCCTGCCGCATGGCGCGCGGCTGCGGAAAATCGATTGTTGCGATCAAGCTCGGCCATTCCGTGGGCGGGCGCCAGGCCGCCTTGGCCCACACCGGCTCGCTCGCGGGACGCATCGAAGCATTCGATGCGGTAGCCGGCGAGCTCGGAGTGATCCGCGCCGAAACGCTCGACGACGCGGTGGAGATCACGGAGCTGCTGGTCCACACCGGAGCAGCGCCAGGGCGGCGGCTCGGGGCCGTGACGCTCTCAGGCGCCTATCGCGGGCTGTTGCTGGATGCAGCGGAACGTAACGCACTCGCGTTTCCCTCGCTCGCGCCGAGCACGACAGAGCGATTGCAGAAGGCACTCACGGTCGGCTCTCTCGTCGGCAACCCGGTTGATGGCGGGTTTGCGGTTCTGAGCAGCCCGGAAAACTTCATGACCTCGATCGACGCCCTGCAACGTGATCCGAACGTCGACCTGCTTCTCGTCCAGGAGGCACTCCCGCGTGCCGCCGGGTCGGATCGCGCCGAGCGTTACATTGAGCTGGTCAACAATTACGCCGGAAGCACATCGACGAAGCCGATCGCCTTCATCACGCCTATCAGCCAAGGACAGACTGATTACAGCCGGGCCGTACGCGCCCGGGTGCCGCGCGTTTCCTTCCTGCAGGAAGCGGACAAGGCACTGCGCGCCATCGCCAGTGTCGCCCGTCGCGGTGAGCGTGAGCGGCTGGCGCAGGCCAAAGCGAGCAGCGAGCCCCGCACGCCTGAGCAGGAGGCGACGCTGGCTCGGGTGCGAGCTCAAGCGAGCGGGCAACTTCTTTCCCTGGATGAGGTGCGCTCGAAGGAAGTGTTACGCGCTTACGGCATTGCCACTCCGACGGAGGCGCTGGTCACGTCGCTGGAAGCTGCCCTCGATGCCGCGGCGAACATCGGCTACCCGGTCGTGCTGAAAGCCGTCGCGCCCAAGCTTACACACAAATCCGAGCACGCAGCCGTGGCGCTCGGCCTCGGCTGCGCCGAGCAACTCGAGCATGCCTATGTGCTCATGCAACGGCAACTCGCGGCGCATGAGCTCACCGGAATGCTGGTGGCCCAGCAGATTAGCGGCGGGACCGAGCTGGTGCTCGGTTTGCATCGCGACCTCGAAATGGGGCTCGTCGTCATGGCTGGCGCCGGCGGTGTTCTGCTCGAGCTGGTAGAGGATGTGGGCTTTTGCGCGCCGCCGGTGAGCGCCGAGAAGGCACGTGAGCTCATCGCTTCGCTGCGCATTGCCAAGCTGCTGAGCGGATTCCGCGGTGCGCCGGCTTGTGATGTCGAAGCTGTGGTTGATGCACTCGTCGCCTTGGGACGGCTTGGCAGCGACCTCGATGGGATCGTCGAGTCCATCGACATCAATCCGTTCGTTGCGCTGCCGCGGGGCGGTATGGCGCTCGATGCATTGATCGTGTTGAAATCGGCGGGTCAGGGCGCCGGATTAGCTTAGATGGGGTCGCAGGGAATGGGCCGCTTGCATCAGAGACGCCGCAGGGGTGCTCCATGACCGCCGTGCTCCGACTCTACGAAGACGTTCTGTCGAACGGGGCCGAGGCGAGATTGCCGCCTCTTTCGCGCATGATCTTCGTCCTGCACGGGATGCTCGCGCTCGACGATCGCACGTATAGTGATGGTGAGGCTTGGCATGGCGGCGGCGCGGCGGCGATGAAGGCCGGAACGGCAGGCGTGAGCTGCTGGCGCTATGAGCTCAGCCCCGACGCATCGAGCGAGGGAACGGCAAGCGGACCCGGCGTGCGCTCGACGCTCAAGCTTTCGGCGAAGCTTGATACCCTGCCCGCAGGTGAGCTTCTCCTGCGCGGGGACAGCGTCGGGTTTCCTCCCGCCGGTTGTGCGTTTCAGCATCGTCACGCCGGCCCGGGCATTCGCTGCCTGCTCGAGGGCGGCATCCGCATCGACACGCACGGACGCTCCACCTCCCACGGTCCGGGTGGAGCCTGGTTCGAAACGGGACCCGACGTGGTGTTCGCGCAGGCCGCAGCCGACCGCCCCAGCCGCTTCATCCGGGTCATGATCCTGCCGCGCGCGCTGATCGGTAAAAGCTCCTTCCAATATGTCAACGAGGCGGACAAGGAGAAGCCGCGCGTGCAACAGTACAAGATATTGGCGGATTTTCCGATCGAGCGGCCCGCCGGCACGTAATGGGCAGTTCCAGCGGGGTCAGAGGGATGAGGGCAATGGTAAGGATGCAAAGCGCGGGTTTGTTCAGCACATACACCGCGACCATACTAGCCGCATCGATATGGCTGGCGCCGCTTTGCCCCGCCACCGCTCAGCAAGCCACGGTGAAGGAGCTGTTCGAGAAGCATGACCTCATCGGCTACTTTGCCGCAGACTGCAGCAAGCCAGTGAGCGAGCAGAACCAGTTCATTGTTCACCGCACGAATGGCGATTACGTACAGCGCGACGTGATGATCGGATCGAGCACCAGCGCCGAGACCTCTATGATCGACAACGCCGCCGAAGCCCGCCTGGGCGAGCTACGGATCAGCATGGCGAACGAACGCGAGCGGCTCAATTCCGTCATGCGGGTGGAGCGTGGGCGCTGGATGCTTGTCGAATCGGCACGCGAAAATGGCGAGAAGCTCGTCGAGGCGGGCCGCACAAACGCGACGCGGGCCCAGGTTTTATGGCACAAGAAGTGCGGGTGATTCGAGAACGCGGCCAGCCCAATGCGGACGGGGCTGGGTGTTCCGTTTGTCGCGCCGCGGCCGGCAAGAGCGGCCCTTGCAGGACACACAGCACTCGCATGAAGGCTCAGGTCACCTTTGGCCGGCGGTACTGACATAGCCCCAGGCCGAACTGCATGCCCGGATTGCTGCGAGCCTACTTCCTTTCAGGTGCGTGCTTTCGTAACCTCGCGGCCAAGAATAAGCAGAATGGGGAGGAGACCGATGCCACGGGGTGCTTGGGTCGCGCTCACGTTCCTCGCGCTGAGTATGACGCCGGCGCGGGCGCAGCCCACTGTGGTGCCGGCGCTCGGCGAGAAGGAGCAGCTCGGCATGCGGCTGTTCAACCAGTCCTGCCGGGTCTGTCACACCAAGCCGCAGATCACCAGCCCGCTCTACGGGCCCGAGCTGTCGCAGAGCTCCGGCGGCGGCCAAGAGACCGTCCTGCGCGACGTGATCAGCAACGGCACACCGCGCATGCCAGGCTTCAAATATCAGTTCCAGCCGGCCGAGATCGACGCCATCGTCGCCTACATCAAGACTATTCCGACCCCTCAAGCGGCGGCGCCGCCGACACGTTAGCCCCAACAGATCGGGAGATCACGCCATGACCTCTTTTCGCAAAATAGTCCTGGCAGCCATCGCGGCAGGTTGCGCCTGGGCCAGTGCCGGCAACGCCGCCGATGCCATTCTCAGCGGCAGCGTGACATCTGCCGCCGGCGAGAAGCTCGGCGGGATCACCGTCTCGGCAAAGCCGATCGGCGGCACGATCACCACCAGCGTATTCACCGACGACGCCGGCGACTACTACTTCCCACCGCTTCCCAGCGGCAAGTACCGGGTGTGGGCGCAGGGCGTCAGCTTTGCCACTGCCAAGGCGGAGGTCGACCTCGCTGCCTCGCACAAGCAAGCATTCGCACTCGCACCGATGAAGGATTTCGCGAGGCAGTTACCGGGCTACGCCATGCTCAACGCGCTGCCTGAGGAGAACGACCAGGACAAGCGCATGAAGCGGCTGGTGCGCAACATCTGCACGGGTTGCCACACGCCGAGCTACGTGCTGCAGCACAAGTTTGATGAGGCTGGCTGGACGGCCATCATCGACCTGATGAAGAACGCGAATGTGTACGGCACTTATGTAGGCGCGAGCCGTCCGCCGTCGGGCATTCTCGAATATCATCAAAAGGAGCTGGCGGCTTACCTGGCGCGTGCCCGCGGCCCGGGCGAGAGCGCGATGAAGTTCAAGCTGGAGCCGCGCCCGTCCGGAGAGGCAGCGCGCGCGGTGTTCAAGGAGTACGACGTTCCGCTCGATCCCGATGTGGGCTTGCCCGCCAATTTCATCCAGAACGACGGCAGCGACTGGTCACTGGGCACGCCATCCGTGATGATCCCGGGCTGGGGAGTGCATGACGCTTGGCTCGATCTGTCGGGCCAGCTCTGGTTCACCTCGAACATTCCCAACAAGCGCGTCACCATTGGCAAGATTGACACATCGAGCGGCGAGGTGAAGCTGTTGAAGGTGCCGGCGGCGAACGGCCTCGCGGCGCAGACGCACGGCATGGTGCGCGATCCAAGCGGCATGATCTGGTTCAATGCCAACAACGGTCGCGGCGGTCTTGGCCGAGTGGATCCGAAGACCGAGCGCATTGACGTCTACATGCCGCCGCAAGGCATGTCGCCCACCGGTGGTGCGACCACCGTGGACTACGACGGCAAAGGTCGAATCTGGTCGTCCTCGCCCGACGGCGCGTTGCGCTTCGATCCCACGACGGAAAAATTCACCGAGTTCAAGTCAATGACCTACAAGACGCCGAACGGCACCGGCCTCACCTACGGCCTGGCGGCGGATCGGGATGGCAACGGCTGGTGGGCCGAGATGATGCTCGACACTATCGGCAAGGGCGACGCGGCCACCGACAAGGCGCAGGAAGTGCGGCTCGCACCGGTTAAGGACGAGATGGAGCGTGTCACACCGGAAGCGCGCAAGTTCTACGAGAGCTACAATCAGCCGGATTTCAACAATCCGCTGCCGTGGGCGCAGGGGCCGCGCCGCATGGGCACGGACAAGAACGATGATGTGCTCTGGGTGGGTAATTCCTGGGGCGCCAATCTTGCGCGCATCAACACCCGCACGCATGAGACAAGCTATGTCCCGCTGCCTGCCGGTCAGCAGCCCTACCATGTGGCCGTAGACAACAGTCACAATGCCTGGACCAATCTGTGGGGTGCTGATCGGGTCGCGCGCTACAACCCGAAGACACAGACGTGGACCGCATTCGACCTGCCGACGCGCGGTGCGGAGCCACGCTATGTCTCGTTGCTCGAGCGTGAGGGTGCACCGACGCAGGTCGTGCTACCCTATTTTCGCGCGCGCAAGGTCGCCGTCATGACCCTGCGCAGCGAGAGCGATCTGCAGGCCCTCAAGGCGCAGGCCGGACAGCAGTAGACGGAGCGGAGGCGGGTTACGGCGCAAGCGCGCGCCTAACCCGCCCTACCGAAGCGCATCAGTCTGGCCACTCAGAAATTGGCGTAGGGCGGATTAGCGCAGCGTAATCCGCCACCTTGTCGTATGTCGCGAGCGGCGGGTTACGGCGCAAGCGCGCGCCTAACCCGCCCTACTGACCGCATTAATCGGTTGCTTCAGAAAGCTGGCGTAGGGCGGATTAGCGCAGCGTAATCCGCCACCTTGTCGCTTCAACCGAGCGGCGGTGGCGAGCGGCGGGTTACGGCGCAAGCGCGCGCCTAACCCGCCCTACTGACCGCTCAACGCGCCTCGCCATGATAGATGCTGTTCGGCCGCATGTCGGTGGCCGAGGCAAGCCTGTTGGTCATGTTGTAGAAAGCCGCAACCGAGGCAATGTCCCAGATATCGCGATCGGTGAAGCCGGCGCGGCGCAGCTTCTCGCGGTCCTCCTCCTCGATTTCCCAGGGCTGCGTGGTGAGCTTGACGGCAAAGTCGAGCATGGCGCGCTGGCGCTTCGGCAACCGGGCGGCGCGGTAGTTCATCACCATCATCTCGCCCAGGACAGAGTCACCGAGCTGACGTACCCCGTTGCCGTGAGCGGTGATGCAGTAGAAGCACCGGTTCTGCGATGACACCACCGTCGCGATCATTTCAATCTCGAGCTTGGACAGCGTCGCTGCGCTCTGCACGAGTTGCTGGCGATACTCTACAAAGGCCTCGAGCTTGGCATTGTCGAAGGCGAAGGCCTTCAGCACGTTTGGCACAAAGCCCAGCCGGTCATCGCATTTGGCGAAATAGGCTTGCATCTCCGGCGAGAGCGCGCCGGCGGGAAGGTTGAGCGCCGTGATCCTCACGTCATCTTCGGCGCCCGGCGGCATGGCTTCATGCGCCGCCGTTCCCGACTTTGCTCCTCCCCGGACAACTGCAGATCGCTTCGTCGCGGCGGGGTGCTTCTTGGCGGCGACCTTTGCCGCTGCATTTGCGGACTGGGACACGCGTTCGTCTCCTGCGAATGGGCGATACTGATCCTATACCGATTGCGGGCGAAACGATATCGGTTGCGGCCGCCGCACGGTGTCCCACTTTAGCCTCGACGCCACCCCCGCGTTGGGAAAGAGTCATCAAACGGTCTTCCATACGCGGTCTCATAAGGCGGACAGCGACAGGCAGGAGAGATCATGGACGCAAGAGCCGGCTCTGGCCCCAGCGAGGAGGAGCATGCTGTCCAGGCGCTCCTCACAGCCGCGGATACGATTTTGCGGTCCGAGCATCCCGCAGTGCCGGCAGAGTTCGTTTCCTGTCTGTTCGCGTATGCAGTGCCCGAAGACTTGATGCGGTACGACGCGAGGCAGCTTGCTGGACTGGCAGCCGCCACCTGGTCGCACCTTGGTAAGCGCGAACCGGGGCGCCCGAGCATCCGTCTTGAAGCTCCGGCGCAGGAGCCGTGCGCGGGAGCGCGCCGCACGGCATCAGTGCTCGAGGTCATCAACGATGACATGCCGTTCCTCGTGGACTCGGTGCTGGCCGAGCTCGCCGACCATGGGCTCGACGTGCATTTTGTCGTGCACCCGGTGTTCACGGTCGAACGCAACGCGGACGGCACCCTCGCCGCGTTCAAAGGCTCGCGACCGCTGGATCATGCGCTGCGCGAGAGCATCATCCATGTTCATATCGACGCAATTGACGATCCGGCGCAGCGCTCGGCCATCATTGCTGAGCTGGAACAGGTGCTCGCCGACATCCGCGCGTGTGTGACCGATTGGCCGGAGATGGTGAGGCGGGTGAGCGGCGTTGTCGCCGAGCTCAAGAACCATCCCCCGCCACTTCCCGCCCCCGAGATCAACGAGGCCGTTTCGTTCCTGGAATGGCTCCTCGCCAATAATTTCACGCTGTTGGGTCTGCGCAATTACGCCTTCAGCGCCGACGCGCACGCGCTCGAGCCGGTGCTGGAGAGCGGATTGGGGCTCATGCGCAGGGGTCAGGCGGCGGTAGCGCTCTGGGAGGAGCCGCTGACCATCACTCCTGAGATCCGTGCTCTCCTCAGCGAGCCGACGCTGCTCATGGTGACGAAATCGTCCGTCCGCTCGCGTGTGCATCGCCCCGTCTACATGGACTATGTGGGCGTCAAGCGGTTCGAGGCCGGCGGCAAGATGATCGGCGAATTCCGCATCGTCGGACTGTTCACCTCCACCGCCTACACACGCTCAACCCGCTCCATTCCCTATCTGCGGCGCAAGGTCGATGCGGTTCTCGCGCGGGCGAGCTTCGATCCTGACGGGCACTCCGGCAAGGCGCTGGCGAACGTGCTGGAGAACTACCCGCGCGACGAGCTGTTCCAGATTGACGAGGAGACACTCTATCACTTTGCGTTGGCCATTCTGCAGCTGGACGAACGGCCGCGGGTGCGGGTATTGCCGCGGCGAGACCGGTTCAATCGCTTCATATCGGTGCTGGTCTATGTGCCGCGCGAGCGCTACGGCAGCGGCGTGCGCCTGAGGATCGGCGAGTACCTTGCCGGCGCATACCACGGGCGCGTGAGCGCATTTTATCCGTTCTTCCCGGAAGGGCCGCTCGTGCGCGTGCACTTCGTGATCGGACTTGCCGACGGCGCAACGGCCGAGCCCGACCGCGCCAGCCTGGAACGCGCCATAGAGGCGATCGTGCGTACCTGGGCCGACGCTCTCGCCGACGAGCTCGCGCTGTCCTTCGATCCGGCGCGGGCGCGCGAGCTGCGGCGCTGTTATGGCCATGCCTTTTCCGAGGGCTATCGCGAGAGCTATCCGCCGGCGACTGCCGTTGCCGATATTCGGGTGATGGAGGGGTTGTCCGCCGCACGCCCGCTCGCCGTCGACTTTCACCATCGGCCAGGCGACCAGGCCGGCTGTGTCGGGTTGAAAGTTTGGAGCCGCGGTCGGCCCATCGCGCTTTCCGAGCGCGTGCCTGTGCTCGAGAACATGGGATTCAAGGTGGTGGATGAGCGGACCTATGCGATCGCTCGCCAGGGCTCCGCGTCGGGCACCAGCGAAGATGGCGCCGCAGAGGTCTGGTTTCACGACATGCTGCTGGAGCGGGCTGATGGCCTCTCCACGGAGCTTCCCGACAAAAAGCAGGCGCTCGAGGCGGCCTTCCTGATGGTGATGGGAGGCGTCGCGGAGAACGACGGATACAACGCCCTCGTGCTCACCGCACCGCTGATGTGGCGCGAGGTGGCATTGGTGCGCGCGCTCTCGCGTTTTCTTCGGCAGATCCGGGTCCACTACTCGCAAGACTATATGTGGGCGACGCTGGTGAAGCACGCTTCCATTACCGCCGACATCGTGCGGCTGTTTCACGCCCGCTTCGATCCGCATGCCAATCTCTCGCAAGAAGCCCGGGCCGCGCATCAGGCAGAGATTGCGAGTGCTGTTGAAGCAGCTTTGCAGAAGGTCGCGAGCCTCGACGAGGACCGCATCCTGCGGCATTTCCTCAATGCCGTGCAGGCGGCACTGCGCACCAACTTCTACCAGCTCGACGCGGCCGGCCAGCCGAAGCAACTGATCGCCATCAAGTTTGCCAGCCGCAAACTGGAAGGAATGCCGCTGCCCAAACCGCTCTACGAAATTTTTGTGTACTCGCCGCGCGTGGAAGGGGTGCACATGCGCTTCGGCAAGGTCGCACGCGGTGGCATTCGCTGGTCCGACCGACCACAGGATTTTCGCACCGAGGTTCTCGGCCTGGTCAAGGCGCAGCAGGTCAAGAATGCGGTCATCGTGCCGGTCGGAGCGAAGGGGGGCTTCGTGCCGAAACTGCTGCCGGGCATGATCGCGCGTGGCGCAGGGCGGGACGCAATCCAGGCGGAAGGCACGGCAACGTACAAATTGTTCATCGCCACGCTCCTCGAGCTGACCGACAATCTGCACGGGGCAGCCGTCATTCCCCCCGATCAGGTGGTGCGCTATGACGACGATGACCCCTACCTCGTGGTCGCCGCTGACAAAGGCACTGCGACTTTTTCCGACCTCGCCAACGACATTGCCGACGAGCACGGCTACTGGATGAGCGACGCGTTCGCATCCGGCGGATCGGCCGGTTACGACCACAAGAAGATGGGGATTACTGCACGCGGCGCGTGGGAATCCGTCAAACGTCACTTCCGCGAGATGGACGTCGACATTCGCAAGGTCCCGTTCACAGTCGTGGGAGTGGGCGACATGTCGGGCGACGTCTTCGGCAACGGCATGTTGCGCGAGCGGACGATCAAGCTCGTGGCCGCATTCGATCACCGCGACATTTTCATCGACCCGAGCCCGGACGTGGAGAGAAGCTTTGCCGAACGTGAGCGCCTGTTCAATTTGCCACGCTCGAGCTGGCAGGATTACGACAAGGGCCTAATCTCGCCGGGCGGCGGCGTGTTTCCACGTGCCCTGAAGGAGATTGCGCTCTCGACGCAGGCGCAGGCTGCGCTCGGCTTTGAGCGCGCGAACGCGACCCCGCAAGAGGTCATGACTGCGATCCTCAAGGCACCGGTCGACCTCCTGTTCTTTGGCGGGATAGGCACCTACGTGCGCTCTTCGGCGGAGAGCGATGATGCCGTGGGCGACCGCGCCAATGACGGCATTCGCATCAGCGGCAAGGATCTGCGGGCGAAGGTGGTCGGAGAAGGCGCCAATCTGGGGATGACCCAGCGCGGGCGGGTCGAGGCTGCGTTGCATGCGGTCAAGCTCAACACCGATGCCATCGATAATTCCGCCGGCGTCAACACGTCGGATGTCGAGGTAAACCTGAAGATTGCGCTGATGCCGCCGCTGCGAGACGGAAGGTTGACGCGCGAGGGGCGCAACGCCCTGCTTGCTGAGATGACGGACGACGTGGCGGAGCTGGTGCTGCGTAACAATTATCAGCAAAGCTTGGCTCTCTCGCTCGCCGAGCGCAGGGCGCTCGAGGACTTCGGGTTTCAGCAGCGGCTTATGCAGGTTCTGGAGCGGCGCGGCGAGCTCGACCGCGCAGTGGAATTCCTGCCTGACGAGAGCGAGCTTGCGGAGCGCCGGCGACGTTCCCAGGCGCTGACGCGGCCTGAAATCGCAGTGTTGCTCGCCTATGCCAAGCTCTCGCTGTTTGCCGACCTACTCAATTCAAGCGTGCCGGACGACGCCTATATGCGGCGAGACCTGCTGCGCTACTTTCCGGCCGCGATTGCCCAGCGCTTCCCTGATGCGCTCGAGCAGCACCGTCTGCGCCGCGAGATTGTCGCCACTCAGCTGACCAACTCGATGATCAATCGCGGCGGCGCCACCTTGCTCGTGCGCATTGCTGACCAGACCGGGGCTTCATCGGCTGCGATTGCCGCTGCGTTTGCAACGGTGCGGGGCAGCTATGACATGATCGGTCTCAACTCGGAGATCGATGCGCTCGATAACAAGATCACCGGCACCCTGCAGCTTGGCCTCTACCAGGAGGTGCAGGACCTGCTGCTCGACCGATTGGTGTGGTTCCTGCGCAATGTCGATCTCACGCAAGGGCTCGAGGGCATAGTGGCCCATTATCGTGAGGGCATCGCGGCGGTCGCAGCGGCGTTGGATGGCGCGTTGCCGGAAGGAGCGGCAGCATTGCGCAAGGCTCGCACGGCCGAGCTCGTAAGGAACGGCGTGCCCGAGCCTCTGGCCCGCCGCATTGCCACTTTGCCGGTTCTCGCCAGTGCGCCCGATATCGTTCTGGTATGCGAGCGGAGCGGCCAGAGCGTGACGGCTGTCACAGCCACCTATTTCGCGACCGAGGCATTCTTCCGGGTCGACCAGATCCTCAGCGCCGCCCGCGGCATCGTCATCGCCGATTATTTCGACCGTCTCGCGCTCGACCGGGCGCTCGATTCCATCGGCGATGCGGAGCGCCGGCTCACCGCCGCGATGGCGGGAAATGGCGTTGCCGGGAGCGCCGCGGTCGAAGCCTGGGTGCGTCCGCGACACGCCGAGGTGGAACGCATCCGCATGTCGGTGACCGAGATCGCCAATTCCGGGCTGACGCTCTCGAAGCTCTCCGTCGCAGCAAGCCTGCTGGGCGACCTGGTGAAGAACTAAACTGGTTTTGGAAGGCTGGGACAGACCGAGGCGACAGCATCAATGGCGGAAGTGCCGCATGCCGGTGAACACCATGGCGATGCCGTGCTCGTCAGCAGCTTTGATCACCTCGTCGTCACGCACTGAGCCGCCGGGCTGAATCACAGCCGTAGCACCAGCCTCGATCGCCACCAAAAGACCGTCCGCGAATGGAAAGAAAGCGTCGGACGCAACCACCGAGCCCTTGGTCAGCGGCTCCGCCAGGCCGGCAGACTGAGCGGCATCTCGCGCCTTGCTGGCGGCGATACGCGCAGAATCTATGCGGCTCATTTGCCCGGCTCCGATGCCCACGGTCGCACAATCGCGGGCATAAATGATGGTGTTGGACTTCACGTGCTTGGCCACTCGAAAGGCAAAGGCAAGGTCGCGCAGCTCCGCATTGGTCGGCGCTCGCCTGGTCACCACCTTGAGCACCATGTCATCAATCACGGCATTGTCGCGCGACTGCACCAGCATACCCCCGGCGACTGATTTCATGGTGAGACCAGGAGCACGCGGATCTGGCAGCCCGGCCGTGAGAAGAAGCCGCAGATTCTTCTTGGCCGCGACCAGAGCAATGGCCTCGTCACTCGCGTCCGGAGCGATGATCACCTCGGTAAAAATTTCGGTGATGGCGCGCGCGGCTTCGGCGTCGAGCGACTGGTTTATGGCGACGATACCGCCGAAGGCGGAAACCGGATCACAGGCGAACGCCCTACGGTAGGCGTCGAGCACGCTTGTGCCCTCGGCCACTCCACAGGGGTTGGCATGCTTGATGATGGCACAGGCGGCCGTGCGGCGCGGGTCGAACTCGGCCACGCATTCAAAGGCTGCGTCAGTATCGTTGATGTTGTTGTAGGAAAGCTGTCTGCCCTGCAGCTGGCGCGCAGTGGCGACTCCCGGGCGCTTTTCAGGAGTGCGATAGAACGCCGCGCGCTGGTGCGGGTTCTCGCCGTAGCGCAGTGTCTCCAGCAGGTGCCCGCCAAACACCCGATAGGCAGGCGCGGCGTCGTCCGTCTGATCGGCCAACCAGTTGGAAATGGCCGCATCATACGCTGCAGTCCGTGCATAGGCCTTCGCGGCAAGCCTGCGGCGCAGCGCCAGCGTCGTCGCACCATTGTGTCGCTCGAGCTCGGCGAGCACCGCGTCGTAGTCATCGGCATCGAGCACAACCGTCACATCGCCGTGATTCTTTGCGGCAGCGCGGATCATGGCCGGACCGCCGATATCGATGTTCGCGATGCAATCGCCGAAAGCGGCACCCTTGGTGACAGTGGCCTCGAAGGGATAGAGATTGACCACGATCAGGTCGATCGGGACGATGCCGTGTGCTCGCATGGCCGCCGCGTGCTCCTCGTTGGCACGGATGGCCAACAGCGCGCCGTGCACGTTGGGGTGCAGTGTTTTCACGCGTCCGTCCATCATTTCGGGAAAGCCGGTGAGCTCGGACACATCACGCACGGTAAGCCCAGCATCGGTCAGCGCCTTGCGAGTGCCGCCGGTCGAGACAAGCTCAACGCCATGTGCCGCAAGCGCGCGCGCGAAGCCGACAAGTCCGCTCTTGTCGGACACCGAGAGCAGCGCGCGAAAAGCGCGGCGAAGGTCAGTCATGCCTAGTGTCCCGATTCCGAACTTCGGTTCCGTAGAGCAATGGCTTGAGCGCATCTACCAGGGCAGTTGCGGATCCTCACTGCGGCCGCGCCGGCCGCCAGCCGGGCTCGGGGGCTGATGGGAGAAACCAAACGTCCACTGGACGTGCATGACTTTTCGCGCGCGCCCGTAGAGGACGATCTGCACCGTGCGGCGTGGCCCGTCCGGGCCTGCAAGGTAGACGCTCTCCTCAATGTCGACCCGATCCTCGTAGGCATTGAAGCTCCAGACATCCTTATTCGGCATCAGCAGCATGGCGCTATGGCCGTCCGCGAGCCGATTGGCCTTGATGGACGGATGCAGGTGGAAGCGGATCGCGAACTGATCACGGCCGGCCGGCACACTGTCGCCTTGCGCCGGGGTAAACACGTCCTCGCCATCGAGCCGCTGCCCATCACTCGCCAACAGCAGCACACGCTGGTGGATCACGTTGAACGTCTCGGCGTAGCCATCGTGTGACGTGCGCAGGAGGAGGCCGTCCTGACGCTCCTCACGCGCAACCGTGATCTCGCGCGGGCCGCCCACCATCGGAGTCCCGGACAGCATGTGCTTGATGGCGCCCGAGTCGATGAAACGACAAGACGACGTATCATTGAGTGTGGCGGTCGAGTGCGCAGCCGTGGCGCGCGCCACTTGCCGCCAGCTTTCGCGGCTGGTGACAGTGAGACCACAGTTCACCACGATGCGGTTCTGGCGGGCGGAAAACTCAAACGACAGGCAGCCGGCATGTCCCTCCTGGCTCACGGCGATTGGCGGCACGCGGCCGGTATCCATGACCACCAGGGAGCCTCCCGCTTCGAGGCGCTGATAGCCGGAATGCGGTGCATTCGCCAATGGTGCGCCGCGCGCGTCGTCATAAGCAAGGATGGTGGTCAGCAGGTCTGTCCGGGTCGGTCCCATGCCGTTGAACAAGGCAAAATTTCCGTCGCCATGGCGGAAGAACCGCAGCATCGGCATCATGCGGTCGACGGCGTTGAGCAGCGCCGGTGGCGGCGCCAGATTGCGGGCCGTGAAGGCGGTGCGCAGCGGCAGCAGGTCGACGAGAAGCTCAATCAACGCTCCGGGATTGCGGCTGATGTGACCGCCGTCGGGAAGGATCTGCCGCACCAGCTCGTCGCTGAGCCGCTTGGTGGCTGAGCGGATCTGGCGCTGCTGCCCGGCCATGCACAGCGAAGCAAACATGAGCGCAATCGCCGCCTGCAGGCGCGGCACGCCGTCGCGCGCCTCGGCCGCGCTGTGGCGAAGATGCCGGACCTGTCGCGTCAGGCTGCGCAGAAAACGGCGATAGAATCGTGCGTCGGAATCGTCGAGCACGAGTGGTGCCTGGCTCAGCCACGACATGACCCGGCGCGCCACCACGTCGGGACGCCACGCCAGGGCGTCGCTCGCGCTGTTGAGCGAAATCCACTCGTCGACGAGTGAGCGGGCATTGGCGCGCGTAATGGCAGAATCGGCGGCACGCAGATGCCGCAGCCAGCCGAAGCCGAGCAAGGACACGGTCCAGTCCTCGGATGGGGCTCCAACCTCAAACGGCGAACGCGCGTCGCACACCACAACCTTCCCGGCGAACACGAAGCGACCGGCATAGATTTCTGTGGCGCGCGTGGCGTCGGCAGTGCGCAGATCCTGCGGCGCCATCACCAGGCGGTCGGCCTTGCCGAAGGAGAACGGCCAGCACACGACAGGATGCGTGACCACACGGCCGATCGCCCCGCGA
Source organism: Xanthobacteraceae bacterium (assembly GCA_045811525.1). Classification (GTDB taxonomy): domain Bacteria; phylum Pseudomonadota; class Alphaproteobacteria; order Rhizobiales; family Xanthobacteraceae; genus VAZQ01. Next base: position 345,033 of record JBJMTV010000016.1, read on the forward strand.
AACAAGCCGCGCGCGACGAACACGGACAGTCTGGTATGTTCCGCGACCGAAACGCGCGACATCGAGCGTTGGCTCCCTGCTGGCCGGTGGGTCCGCCGTACCATCCGGATACGATGTACTAACCGACCCCGTGCCCGCGAAATGGGCTGAGCTCGGAACGCCGACCCCGCGAGCGCGAAGATAGCGAACCGCTGGCTCCGGGCCAACCGATGTAACCCGTTCAAATCATTCGTAATCGTGCGGCATAGAAACCGTCGAGCCCACTCAGGCGCGAATCGGCATCGGCCAGCTGACACGGCAAAGTGCGCAGGTCGCCCTCCGCCGTGAGCGCCTCGGCAAGACCGCCGATCTCGGCGGCAGCTATGGGCTCACGGCGAAGCCCGGAGCTTTGCGCCAGCATATGTTGCACGATCTCGATGCCTTCCTCGGGCTCCAGAGAACAGGTGCAGTACACAAGCACGCCACCAGGCTTGATCAGTTTCGCAGCCGCGACGATCAGGTCATGCTGCAAGCTCGCCATGCGCACTATGTCACTCTCGCTCTTGAGCCAGGGAATATCGGGATGACGGCGAATGGTGCCGGTGGACGAGCAAGGCGCATCAAGCAACACGGCCTCGAATGGACCAGCGCGCCACTCTCTGACATCGGCAACGACCGCCTCGGCCGCGAGCTGCAGTCGTGCCAGATTTCCCTGTAGCCGCTCGAGCCGTGCCGGCGACCGATCGACCGCGGTCACTTGTGCGCCGGCCGCCGCCAGCTGGGCGGTCTTACCGCCTGGTGCAGCGCAGAGATCGGCTACATTGCGGCCCGCGACGTCTCCCAGAAGCTTCACCGGCATTGCGGCGGCGGCGTCCTGCACCCACCAGGACCCCTCACTGTAGCCCGGCAAGTGCTGTACCGGTCCATGCGCCGGCACACGCACCGAGCCGGTCGGCAACTCACGTCCGCCGAGGAGCTCTGCCCAATGCGTGGCTTCGCTCTTGACGGTGATGTCCAATGCCGGCTCACGCGCGTTAGCTGCAGCGATCGCGCGCGCGGTGTCAGGGCCATAAGATGTTTCCCAGCGCGCCATGAGCCACTCAGGGGTATCCAGGCTCACCTGATCGAGCTCAGAGAGGAGTTGCGGCCGTTCGCGGCCGACGCGCCGCAACACCGCATTGATCAATCCGGCATACGGACGCGCATAGCGATCCTCCTGCGCCACACGCACCGAGAGATCGACAGCCGCGTGATCCGGAACATCGAGCCAGAGAATCTGCGCCATTCCCACGAGCAACGCCGTTTCCACGCGCGGCGCGGCAGGAGGAAGCCCGCGCGCAAGCAAGTGCTGCAGGAGATGCCGCAAAGTGCCGAGCCGGCGCAGGACCACCATGACCAGAGCGCGCACCAGGGCGCGATCGCGCTCGGCAAGAGAGGCGAAACCAGGATCTGCGGCTTTGTGCTCGAATTGCTCGTCGAGGGGACTACGGCGCGTCAATACGCCTTCGAGCACCTCGGCGGCGAAGCGGCGCGCGGCAAGCCCTGGAGCACTCGCCACGTCAGACCGCCCGGCTCGCCCCCAGAGCCTCGCGGTCTAGGGCAAAGCCGACGCGCACGAGGCAGCCGGAAAGGGCCACGAGCCGAAGAGCCGCAGGCAGATGGTTCATCGCTGTCCTCTTGGCGCACGCGGCCAACATGAGCTCGCACCACTGCGGATGCTGCAAAATGTGGGCGACCGGAGCATCGATTTCCAGCCCCGCACTGCAGCCGGGATTGATCGCCTTGAGTGGCAGGCGCATCTACAGGCTATGAAGGATACGACACCCCATGACGCGCTCACCCCGACTGATGCGCAGCGCACGCTTTCCCCTGCGGCCGAACGCGCTCTCGCCGAGGCCGCGGCGCGACGCAGCCAAGCTGAACGGGCTGCGGCCGAAATCGCGCGCGAGCTGCAGGGGCGCGGCGGGCTTGATCCCGTGCGCTACGGAGATTGGGAAGTGAAGGGGCTCGCGACCGATTTCTGACCCGGCGCTTGCACGCCAGCGCGAGGAGCAAGCCATACCCTTCGCAACGAACGCATAGAGGGCGCAAGCCAGGCGGCTTGCGTCCTCTATGATCTTGTCCTTCGCCGTATCCGCGGCTTAGCGCGTCACCACCACCGTGGTTCCCGGGCTGACCCGGCTGTAGAGATCGAGGATGTCGGCGTTATACATGCGGATGCAGCCATACGACACGAACCCGCCAATCGAGCCCGGCACGTTGGTACCATGGATCGCATATTCACCGGCGCTCAGGGTCAGCGCCGCTGCGCCCATCGGGTTGCGCGGCGAGCCGCCTGGGATCACCGCCGGGAGTCGAGGATTGTCACGCTTTACATCTGCTGGCGGTGACCAGGCTGGCGCCAGATGCTTGCCGGTGATCATGGCAGTGCCAGACCACTGCTTGCCTTGTCGCCCGACGCCGACGGTATAGCGCATCGCCTGACCGTTGCCGAGGACGTAATAAAGCGACCGCTCTCCGGTCTTCACCACGACGGTCCCAGCAGAGTAGTTGCCGGGAAACCCGACGATTCCGCGCGCCTGTGCCGACTGCGGCACCGCAGCGCTCGCGGTAAGCGCAACGGCGGCGATTGCCGCCGCGAACCATTTTGAAAGGTGCATGATCGAACCGATTGTTGCCCGTTGAAACCCCCGGTCGCAATGCCGTTCACGCGCCCCCAATCACGGCACCCAACCACCCAGCATCATAATCCGTTTGCGCTGCAATCTCAGCCTAAACCGCGCGTGATGCTTAGGGTTTGGTGAAGATCCGGAAAAACTGTGCCGTCGATGC
>JBJMTV010000017.1:0-32501 GCA_045811525.1 Xanthobacteraceae bacterium
CCGGGTCCGTGAGCCAGCCGTACATCAAGACCTCGCGGTCATTGGTTCGGGTTATCGCATCAATGGTCCCGTGCATGAAGGTGGAGTACCTTAGCCCAACACGTTCTGCTGCTCTTCGCAGCTCGCCATAGGTGGCGACCTGCTGGCCCGCGAGCGCGCGTTCATCGGCAGGAGCGGTATCGTTGATTGCCGATCCGGAGGGCGTCGGCTTGGTAATCCAAAGCGTGAAGAAAAAGCTTCCGGCCAACACCGCGACAGATACTACCATGAAGGCAGCGGAGCGCTTGCGCTGTGCTTTTCCGGCGCCCCATCTCAGCCGATTCGCGAGCTCAAACAAGGTTAACTTCCGCTGACCGCTGGGTTCTGGTCAATAAAGACCCATTTCGTTGCAAAGTGATGGCTGACCCAGTTACGTGTGCAATGCGACTCAACTTTGCTGCCGCGATGCTGAACGCGGAAGGGGCGGCCATGTAGCCAGAGTTCCGGATGGAACTAAATTAACCTCATTGCCTGGTGTGGCTTAGCAAACAGTTATCGCTTGTATTCCTGCCGCAATCTTTTGGCTCCTTAGATTTGGCTGCGTATTTCGACAGGCGCCACAGTGGTTCGAGAGTTTGCAATTTCGACCTCGCAGGTCGAGGACCATGACGAGGTCTCTGAGCTAGAGGAGGACGCGGCGCTGGTCCTGCAGCAGCGCCGCGGGCCCCTTCGCACGGCCGGGTTCTTGCTCGGCATGGCGGCCATCGGCACGGTGCTCGCTTTGATCTGGAATTATTCTGAGCTGCCGGTTGCGCTCGCGAAGGTTATCGGTGGCACCAGTTCGTCCATCGCCGCCGCCAAGTCGGAACGGGCGGATGAGCTCAGCCGGGTCACCAAGGACCTCGAGGCCGTGCAAAAGCGCGTAGCCGAGCTCACGCAAACCATTGAGCAGATCAAGACCGGCGCCACGGCATTGCAATCGTCGCAACAGGAGCTGCGACAGCAGCTCTCGTCGCGCGCAGAGCCGGCGCATTGGTATTCTGATCTTGAAGCCCTGCAGCTGCGCTTTGCGCTGCCCAAAGCTGCCGGCCGCTCCACGACGACGCGCATTGCCGCTCCGGAGACAACCGCTACAACGCGGCGGAGCGAAGCCACTCCCTTGGCGCTGCAGCCGCACCAGCCCTGAGTCACCCTCCGCCGCCCCTTCCTTGCAGACTCTGACTGCATGGCACTCTCGCAGACGCGGCGAAACGCATCCGTGGACAAAGCCGCTCGCGTCTAGGCACTCTCTCGGGCTTCCTCTCGGCTCCCCCTCACCTTCTCCGGCAGCACAGGATCGCCGATGGATGCGCAGGAGCCCTCCGCCGCCTCGGCAGTGCCAAGGGCTCTGCTCCTCGCATTCACTGCGGCCATTGTGCTCAGCGCCGCGCTGTTGTTCGTGGTCCAACCCATGTTCACGAAAATGGTCCTGCCGCAGCTGGGCGGCTCCCCAGCCGTCTGGTCGGTCGCCATCGTGTTCTTTCAGGCGGTGCTGCTTGCCGGCTACGTCTATGCCGACCTGCTCACTCGGCACCTCTCGACCCGCGCTTCAGTCATTACGCATGTGGCGCTTATGGCGGCCGCAACGCTGACCCTGCCGCTGGCGATTGCCGCGGGATGGGGACGTCCGCCATCCGAGAACCAAGCGCTTTGGCTGCTCGGACTTTTTGCAGTCTCGATCGGCCTTCCGTTCTTCGCCCTATCAGCGAATGCGCCCTTGATCCAGGCCTGGTTTGCGCGCAGTGCGCATCCGCGCGCGAAAGAACCTTATTTTCTGTATGCCGCGAGCAACATCGGCAGCATGGTGGCCCTGCTCAGCTATCCGTTCGTGATCGAGCCCCTCTCGCGCCTCCCGCAGCAACGCATCGCTTGGTCGGCGGGCTACAGCGCGCTCATCCTGCTGGTCGGCGGCTGCGGATTTCTCGCCTGGCGCGCCGGCGGGAGCGAGCGCGGTGCGGCAGTGGCGCAAGAGGCCGGCGCTCGGCCAAGCTGGCGCCAAGCAACGATTTGGCTCGGTCTGGCAGCGGTCCCTTCGGGGCTTCTGATAGCCGTAACCGCACATTTGTCGACCGACATTGCCCCGTCCCCATTCCTCTGGGTCATCCCCCTCGCGCTCTATCTTCTGAGTTTCGTGATTGTCTTCCAGGATCACCCCATCCTGCCGCACCGGTCGATGCTGCTGATCCAGCCGGTGCTCCTCGTCGCCCTTGTCGCCACGATTGTCTACACGTTCACCGAATACTTGCCCCTTGTGATGTTGCTGCACGTCGCCGCGTTCTTCGTCACCGCGATGGTGTGCCATGGCGAGCTCGCCCGTCGCCGGCCTCGCGCCGGTCATCTCACGGCGTTTTACATGTGGATGTCCGCAGGTGGCGTGCTCGGCGGCATCGCTGCCGCACTCATTGCGCCAGCCGCGTTCTCCTGGGTGGCGGAATATCCGATACTCATCGTGCTCGCGATCCTTTGTCGGCCGGTATTGAGCCTCTCGGAGCGTAAGGAGCTGGCGCTCGTCGCCACAGGATTGGCGCTGCTGGCAATACTCATTGCGGTTCCTGCGACTCTGTTCGAACTGACATTGACCGATCAGCAGTTCTACTGGAGCCTCGCCATCCTGCTCGTGCTCGCGCTCGCCGCCTCGCGCTGGCGCAATCCGGCTCTGTTTGCCGGGTTCATCATGCTCACCTTCATGGTCTGGCGATTCTACGAGGTGGACCTCGATCACGTGCGCAGCTTCTTTGGCGTGCACAAGCTCGTTGATCGCGCGGATGGCATTCGTGTCCTGCAGCACGGCACCACGATTCATGGCGCCGAACGGCTTGTGGACATCGAAGCCGGTCCGCAGGTGCGACCGCAGCCCCTCACCTATTTTCATGAGCGTGCCGCCACAGTGCAGACCATCAATGCCGCGCGCGCGCGCACCGGCGGGCCGGTGAGCGTCGCTATCATTGGCTTGGGTGCCGGCACGCTGGCGTGCCACGCGCAGGCGGGCGACAGCTGGAGCTATTACGAGATCGATCCCGCTGTTGTGGCGATCGCTGGCGACGCGCAGCGCTTCACCTATCTTGCAGCGTGTCAGCCCGACATACCGATAGTGATGGGGGATGCGCGGCTCACGCTCGGCGACGCCGCCGATGCGAGCTACGACGTTATCGTCGTCGATGCTTTCGCGTCCGATACCATGCCGGTCCACCTCATGACCAAAGAGGCCATGGCCCTCTATGCCGGCAAGCTCAAGCCCGGCGGCATTGTCGCACTGCACGTCTCGAGCCGGTACATGGAGCTGGTCAGTGTCGTCGCCGGCATCGCGCACGCGAATGGGCTCGTCGCGCGGCTCAATCCGCCGGAGGACGTCGACGAGCCTGGATATGAGTATGCGTCGACGGTGGTGGCCTGTGCGCGCAAAGACGAGGACTTCACCACGCTCGTGAGCGAGGGAAACTGGACGACGGTGACCCCTGACCCGCGGCAGTGGGTGTGGACGGACGATTACTCAAACGTCATCGGCGCCATCATCCGCCACATCGGGCAGTAGTTTCCGGTTCGTACCCTGCGCTGAAGGCGCTGCCGCACGCACGCTTGTCCACCCGCTTCCCATTGTGCACAAACTGTCCTAGCGTGGAACTTCGGGTCCGAGGCTGGGAGGTCCCATGCTTGCGCGCGGCAGCACATTGCAAGCTCGATTCGCCGATTTGTCCCTTGCGTGTTGGCGCCGCGCCCTCGCAATCCACGCCCTCTCTGCCGCGCTCACGCTCCTCCTTATCTCGATAGCCGTCGCCCAACAGGGCCCGTTAGCGCCGGGCGAGGCTGTGGTAACCCGATTTTCCGGCTCGACTGCGGTGTCGGGGCCCCAAGGCGACATCACTGTGATCAACCCGCAGGGCACGTCGGCCAGCATCATCGATGTACGTGCCCCCGGCAAACCGCCGACTGGCGAGCACTGGATCAACGAGCCGCAACGGCTGCCGATCACGGCGTCCCAGGTGGGTCAAGTCTTCGGCGTGGCAATCGGAGGCGACAACGCACCCGACATCTACCTCGCCGCGACCTCAGCATTCGGGCTGCACCGCACGCCGGACAACTCCGATTGGATGCCGGGAATGTGGGGTGCCGGCGGCAGCCCCGGGACGATCTACAAGCTCGATGCGCAGAACGGGTACCAGCCGCGTGCGTTCGCCAATGTCACGCTCAACGGCCGGCAGAACAGCGGCGCCGCCCTCGGTAACATCGCCTATGATCGCTTCAACCAGCAGCTGTTCGTGTCCGACCTCGAAACCGGCATGATCCACCGTATTCGCGCTGTCGATGGCCAGGACCTCGGATTTTACGACCATGGCGTTCAGGGGCGGGCGAGATTCCTCGATGCAGACAACCGGCAGCAGAAAAGCCTGCCGCCGATCCCGTTTAACGAAGGAACACAGGCCCGCATCACTGATTGCCCCTCAGGACAATTCCAGTTTTCGCCGGAATGCTGGAATATCGCGCCGAACGGCCGGCGCGTGTGGGGGCTAGGTCTCGGGCGGGTGGCGCAAGGGGGTGACACCCGTCTCTATTATTCGGTTGCGAGCGCCCCTGATGTTGGTGAGGCTGCGACCTGGAATCGGTCGGGTGAGGACGAGAAGCGCAACACCGTTTGGTCGGTGCGCATCGCGCCGGGCGGCGCTTTCGACACCTCGAGCGTGCGGCGCGAATTCATCGTGCCCGACTTCTTCTTCAGCCCGCAGGACGTGACGCGCGCAGGTCTCAGCCGTCCGGTCAGCGATATTGCGTTCCCGCAATGCACTGACCGACCGGTGATGCTGATCGCCGAGCGCGGCGGCATTCGCAATCTCGGCCTGGACAACGAGTACGCGTTTGCCACCCCGCATGAATCGCGCGCGCTGCGCTATGAGCTTCACCAGGACGGCGTATGGCGGCCGGTCGGCCGTTATGACGTCGGCTCGTACAACCGGCTTGCGGAAGGTGCGCCTTATCTGTTCGCCAATTGCGCGGGCGGGGCGAGCTTCGGCTACGGCTATGCGGCATCGTGGACCATCGATCAGCGGCAGCCCGATCAGTTCGTCTGGATCACCGCAGACGCGCTTTGCTCACCGAAGGGCCCGTGCAAATCGCCTGCCGGCACGACCGGTCAAGCCGGAGCCGCCGGTGGTCAGAACGGAGATCCTTCCGAGGTCCACGGGATCCAGGGCATGCGGGAAGGCGCGTTCGGCGAGCTCGCACCGCAGGCGGCGTTCGAGCAGATCACGCAGCAGTCCGGCTTGCCCGGTTCTTCCATCGGCCTGGACCAGGCCTACTTCATCGACACCGATATCAACGTCGACGGCAGCGGCAACATCATCGAGCAGGAGCTGCTGCGCAATGATGCGACGCGGATCGGCGACATTGCCATCTACGAGGTCTGCGAGGCGCAACCCGCGGGATTCGTGCCGGTCATGGCGCCGCCGCCGGTGACCATCTACGAGCCCGGCCACGCGCCTGAAATAAGCCATGTGCGGTGGGCCTCGCACCGGACCGAGTACAGTCACTATCGCTACGGCTCGCATTGGCCCGCCATGAGCCATAACCGTTGGGGCTCACATTGGCCGGAGGGCTCATATGGCCACTGGCCGCCCGGAAGCCGGGTGCACTGGCCGCCGGGAAGTCGCGTCCATTATCCGCGTGGCTCCGTCACCCACTGGCCCCCCGGCAGCGTGCAGCATTGGCCGCCCGGAAGCAGAAACCATTGGCCGCCCGGAAGCCATACGCACTGGCCCCCTGGGAGCCAGACGCACTCGCCACCGGGTAGCGTCCAGCATTGGCCGCCAGGCAGCGTGCAGCATTGGCCGCCAGGATCGCGCAACCACCAGCCCCCCGGATCGGTGATGCACCATCCGCCTGGCTCGATCGGCCACTTCCCGCCGGGCAGCTCGACGCACCAGCCGCCAGGCTCGGTAAAACATCTGCCGCCAGGCTCGGTCGTGCACCGGCCACCCGGCTCGATAAAGCATTTCCCGCCCGGCTCGGTGCCGCACCAGCCCCCCGGGTCGATCAAACAGCACCTGCCGCCGGGATCGACGACGCATCTGCCTCCCGGGTCGCTGCAGCACCAGCCGCCCGGCTCGGTGAAGCACTTGCCACCAGCCTCGAAGGGGCACGTACCTCCGGGCTCCGCCCACTTCCCGCCCGGCTCCGTCAAGGTGCACCAGCCGCCGGGGTCAGTGCAGCAACACCTGCCGCCGGGCTCCGGCGCACAGCAGCACCTCCCGCCCGGCTCGGTGAAGCAGCACCTGCCGCCCGGATCCGTTCAGCAGCACCAGCCGCCTGGGTCGGTGAAGCAGCACCTGCCGCCAGGTTCGGTGCAGCAACACCAGCCGCCAGGTTCGGTGAAACAGCACCTGCCACCGGGTTCCGTGCAACAACACCAGCCGCCTGGGTCGGTGAAACAGCACCTGCCCCCGGGATCCGTGCAGCAGCACCTGCCGCCAGGCTCAGTGCAGCAGCACCTACCCCCGGGTTCGGTGAAACAGCACCTGCCACCCGGTTCGGTGCAGCAACACCAGCCGCCCGGGTCAGTGAGGGTGCACCAGCCGCCGGGTTCGGTGAAAGTGCACCAGCCGCCCGGTTCCGTGCAGCAACACCAGCCGCCCGGGTCGGTCAGGGTGCACCAACCGCCCGGGTCAGTGAAGGTCCACCAGCCGCCCGGGTCAGTGAAAGTGCACCAACCCCCCGGATCGGCGAAAGTGCACCAGCCGCCCGGGTCGGCCAGATGAGCGGACCAAAACGACGTTCCACCCGCTCCGCACAAAAATAGCGTGCAGAGCGGCAGTCGCGTGGCGGTTCACTCCGGGCCGCGCGCGCCATGAGCTCAGGAACGACATGAGCTCAGGAGCGACCTAGGCCGACTGCTCGTCGCGTGTGCCGGCGATCAGCTATACGATGGAGTTTTGACACGAATGATTTCGCTGAACGCCCCAGGCACGCCCCGCGCGGATGACTTTGTTTTATTGCGGCCAGCGCTCGGGGTGCTGCGCGCGGCGCTGCTCACAATCTTGCTGAGCATGACAGCTGCGATTGCATCCGCCGGGGAGCGGCCACGGCTCTACACGCATGAAACCTATATGCGGGACCTCACCAACGACACGGTGCTACCACTGGATGATCCCAAGGCGATGCTGACCTTCGTGCTCGAAAGCCTGCCCGATCGCGTCAAGGTTTATCCGACTGAGAGCTACTACTATTTCCAGTTCTACCATCAAGGGGTGCGCTACGCCGGCAACCTGCGTCTCGACATGATGGATCGCGACAAAGGCAAGCTGCATTTCGCCTATTTCGAGGATCTGCAGGAATGGAAAGCCGACGCGCCGCTGACGTACCGGGTCTTCGATGCGACCGATGGCGTGTCCGTCGAGAAGATCGACTTGCTCGTCTACCGTGTCACCTATGGTGAGAAGGCGGTCGTCTTCGAGCTGAACAATCTTTCCAATCTCAAGCCGCCGCCGCAGGCGATCGGGCCCGATGAGCAATTCATCGGACCGATGATGGATGATTCAGGCATCCGCTTTTTCCTTATCTTCAATCCCAAGCTGAAGCTGTTCCACTACATCCTCGACGAGACGACGAGGGTCCCGGACCAGTTTCGTCCGTCCACCTTTAGCAATCGCATCCTGATCGGAGTGCGCACCGGGTTTGCCTATTATCAAGACCTGCGGATGAACCGAAAAATTCTCATCGGCGTGTTCGAGGCGAACTCGCGCGTGAATAACTACTTCGACGGACCATTCGACCAGTTGCCCGACAACTTCGTGAAAGGCGACGAGCTGCGCGACGCCATCCTTGCCGTGGAGCCGGCCCTCAAGGACAAGATCGACCGTGTCGGCGGCTCATTCGATGGCTCGGGTCGGTTTCTGATCGGCCCTTACGCGACCTACCGAACCGAGGAGCAGCTCTACCCCATTCACTACTGCGCTACGAGCAAGAGCGTTCCGGCCGAGAGCTATTACCAGTGCTTCGTTGTCGAGCAGGAGTTCGGTGAATACCCTGTGCCGCTGCCGCTCAAGCAGAACGCGCAGCAGGTGGAGCCGCAGACCCCCGGCAGCAATCAGCAGGCCCAACCCCAGAGTCCCGGCGGCAACAAGAAGAGGCGAAAGCGCTAGCAAGATGCGCTCGAGCGGGAATTTGCTATGCGGCATGGCGGTCGCTTTGAGCCTAGCCGCCATGCGGCCCGGATCGGCTCAGCCCGTTCACACCTTCGTCGATCCGATCGACCAGCAACCGCGCGATTGCTACGCGGCGCCGAAAGCAGGGGGCGCGCAGGTGTTGGTGCGCGGGCGCAGCAGCAACACGCTGCGCTTTTGGGCCTATTCCACCTGGGACGGCTCGGGCCAGCCGATGATGATCTTCAATCCTGCCGCACTGGCACAAGTCGCACCAATCGTGACGCGTTTTGCGTTTTATCACGAATGTGCGCACCTCGTGCTGCGGAGCACGGACGAGCTGCAGGCGAACTGCGAGGCGCTCAAGCGCATGCGCGCGCGAAGGGAATTGGCCGCCGGCGACGAGGCCACACTCAAGCAAGAGCATTACCGATTGACCGGCCTCGGCCAGCAGTATCTCGGCACGGGCAAAGCGCTCTGGGATGCCACCATCTCCTGCGCCAACACTTCGAACGCGAACGCGAGTGAAACTCGTTCCACATCGCCCGCCGGCTATTCGTATCGGAGCGCACCCGCTTTGGTCACAGGAAGATCGCGCGACAAACCGTGACCGCGTGCGGCGCACAAGCAGGACAGGTCAACACCGCGTTCTGTAGGCCTCATCCGAGCCGGCCTCGCCAGGGCGGTACCATCTGCCGGTCAATGTCACCGCGAGGTAAACACGCGGCCGCAGAACGCACGATGCCAAGTAACGAGACCGAGACGAACGCGGCGCTTGCGTAGAGGGTCACCGCCGTCGCGAATGGCGTGCCGCCTCACCGCCACTGAGAGCTTCAGCGGGCCAGCGACGCAAATACGGCATTTCGCGCATGACGCAGACCATTTGATTAAACTTGCAAAGATTCAAAGTTGAATCCAATTCGTCGCAAACAAGCAGCGCATTCGCTGCGCTATTGAGGAACGTTTTCCGCAAAATGCCGCCCGCACCTTAGCGGCGGTTGAAGTCGTTTGTGAGAAATGTGGCGCCTAAGAAGAACACGTAGGGGGCCACAACATGGGATGGGAGCGCAGGAAGGCGTGGCGAGCAGCGTGTGCTGCAGCCGCGCTGATCGGGATCTTCGGGATAACGTCGGTGCACGCGGGCGAACGCGCGCCGTTCGTCAGCGTCGGATCTGTGACCCGGGCGCCGATTGGCTGGACCGAGTTCTGCGCCGAGCACGGACGCGAGTGCGAGACGCGGCCAACGGAGCCGCGGGATGTCGTGCTGACCCACAAAGGGTGGAAGGATTTGGTGCGCATCAACAGGTGGGTGAATGGCTCGGTCACGCCGCTCACCGACCTTGAGCATTGGGGCGTGGTTGAGCGCTGGAATTACCCTGATGATGGTTACGGCGATTGCGAGGACTACGTTCTCCTCAAGCGTCGTCTTCTGATGCAAGCGGGCTGGCCGCGACAAGCGCTCCTGATCACAGTGGTGCGCGACCGCCGCGGCGACGGCCACGCAGTGCTTACGGTGAAGACCGACAAGGGAGAGTTCGTCCTCGACAATCAGAACGAGGAGATCGTGATGTGGTCGGAGACCGGCTACCGCTTCGTGAAGCGGCAGTCGCAAGCCGATCCCAATGTCTGGGTGGCGCTCGGCGAGCCCCGCCCGGCCAGTGCGACCGCCACCTCGCGCTGACGTTGTCCGTCTGAGAAGTCTCTGTCTGAGAAGGAAGGCTACGCGACCCGGTCACGTCCCACCCCTCCCCGTCCCCGACCGGATCGCGCGCGGCCGGCTCTCCCCCCAGAGCCGGCCGCACTTTTTTGCTCGGCTGAGCCCATGTTTATCGAGGTTTCCGCCCAAGTCCTAATCGCCTGTTCAAGGAAGCTGATGTCCGCTTTGTGTGCCGTCTTCGCCTCAACATTGATGGCTCACAGGCGGCGATCTTCGGTCTGCTGCAGGAGCTCGTACTCCCGCTCCTGGCCGACGATGACGCCCATCGTCAGGACCTGATTGAGAGCAATCCATATGATAGCGCCAGTCAAGGTCACACCCAAGCCGACCGCCGCCATCACACCCACGCTGTTCAGCAGCACCAGAAAGACGGCCGCAGCCGCGCCTCCACTGCTCAGCGTCCGTCGCTCGCGCCGCCGATTCGTGACCCGTTGCCGCTGCTGCGCCAAATACGCGTCCTGACGCCCGAGCTGCGCGCGCCTTCGGCCGCTCCTCTGAGCGCGATCGCGAGCACGACTACCAGCAGCACCACCCCGCCAATCAAAGCTATGAGCCAAGCCGGCTCCGGGCCGAACCAGGGCAGCACGATGATGTCCTGCACGACGCCCTGCTCCACTCAACGGCGAGCGATCGGTCGTCCCAGCGGCATAGCGCGTGGCTCCGGCTCAAGCACAACGATGACTGGATTCGGGACGTGCTCGAGCGCCGCTCCCGTCGCGGCATCGACACCAAGGCCGACCACACCGCCGGCAATGATGTTGCCGGCGAGGCCGGCTGCGCCGGAATCGGCGATGCGCGTTTTCACCTCGACCTGCTGCCCGATATAGCCGGGCTTCACGAAGGTCGCGATGAACTCCGCCGAGAATGCTCGATCAATCGCGCGCCAAGGGCCGCGTCGTGACCGACTGGCTGGCGTCTGAGGATGCGTTTGCTATCACCACCGCCGCCGAGCACAACGATACCGAGCTCGCGCTGCTGCTGCGCTTTCTGCTCTACACGGGCGTGCGACTGGGCGAAGCTCTGAAGCTCGATCGCGAGGCGGTGCGGCTCGAGGAGGCGACCGCATGGATCCGGCGCGGCAAGGGCGGCATCGCCTCCGATGTGCGGCTCACGCCCGAGCTCGTCCCCGGGTTCAAGGCCCACCTCGACAAGCATGAGCGCCGGCGCGTGTTTCGCTTCAACCAGGGCGGCCACCTCAAGCATCAGCTCGTGCGCGTGAAGCTCGCCGCGCTCAAGCTCCCCCTGCCCTGCCCGCCGCCCCAACGGCCGGGAGGCACCGCCCAACGGCTCGCCTGGGTGAACTTTCACAGCTTCCGCCACAGCTGGGCGAGCTAAATGCGCCGCTACGTCGGCGCCGACGTAAAGGACCTGGTGGTGACCGGCAACTGCCGCGATGAGCGCTCAGCCTCGCCCTATGCGCACGCTGTCGCGCGCGATGCCCTGATCGGGTGCAGCGGCTGCCCGTGGCAGCCACGGAGGCAAAATCCTGCTAATCTTGCCGGGTCGGGACCGACCGGATACATAAAGTCCCGGCTGGCTGAAGGGGGCGGAGTTCGAGCAAATGGATCAGCAGCAGGCACGCGAGCAGGTCGATAAGAACTACGAGGCGTTTCAGGCCTTGCTGCCGACGATCATACCTCAACATCATGGCAAGTATGCCTTGATGAAGGATGGCGAAGCCATCGGGTTCTATTCGACTCTCGAAGATGCCTACATGACGGCAAATCGATTTTACAAGGACGACCCGTATTCAGTGCAGAAGGTAACGCAAAATCCAGTCGACCTTGGCTTCTTCTCTCATGCCGTGCCTAGCCGGTAACTACAATCCGGCGGTCGGCGTCCTCGTCCACGTCGCGATTTTGCCCCCGGCACAATTTGCCGCGTTACAGCAGTTTGGTCCCTCTCAGGCAGGGCAGACTCCATCATCGCCATCACCGCAATTCACCATGTTTGCAGCCCTGCTGGACACAGGAGCGTCGGTCACGTGCGTCTCCACCAATGTCATACAAGCGCTCAATCTACATCCGAGCGGCAAGACTACCATGAGCGGATCGACCGGACAGACGACGGTAGATCAATACACGTTCGCGGTCGCCTTCCTCTTTGATCCCCAACAGACTCCGACTGGGCAGTTCAGCGGCCAAGTACAGGCCCACTTCGTGCAAGGCTGCGAGTTCACGCACCATGGTTTCGGTTTCGATATTCTGATGGCCGCGACATCTTGTGCAAAGGATACCTGACCGTTTCATTCGACGGTCACTTTGTACTCTGCTTCTGAGACACGCTCCGGTGGAGAATACGTGGAATCGGCGGATCACTCGTTACAACTATTGAGCGGGCTCAGTTCACCATCCTCTCCCCCCAGAGCCGGCCGCACTTTTTTGCTCACCTGAGCGGCGACACGAGACAGCGCGCCGCAGTGCGGGGCTGCAGCGTTGCATGGCGGCGCAGCCGATCTTCGAGAAACTCACGCAATCCGCTTGAGCTCGCGCGCATATTGCTGCCAACGGCGCACATAGATGCCGGCGCCCGCCGCAATCGATTGCGCTGCCTTCTGGTCGAGCGGACGCAGAACACGCGCGGGCGAGCCGACGATCAGCGAGTTGTCAGGAAACTTCTTGCCTTCGGTGATCAGCGCGCCGGCGCCGATCAGACAATTGCGGCCCACCTTTGCACCATTGAGCAGGATCGCTCCCATGCCGATCAAGCTGTTGGCTGCGATTTGGCAGCCGTGCAAAACAACGTTGTGGCCAATGACACAATCGGCGCCGATGACCAATGGGAAGCCAGGATCGGTATGCAGCGTGGCGTTATCCTGGATTTGCGAGCGCTCCCCAAGCTCGATCCATTCGTTGTCACCGCGCAGCACCGCGCCGAACCAGACGCTCGCATCCTGCTTGAGGCGGACGCGGCCAATCACGCTGGCAGTCTCGGCGATCCAATAGCGCCCATCCTGTGGCAGCTGCGGCCGCTCGCCATCAAGCTCGTAGACTGCCATTCATCCTCCCACTGGCTCCGGGCCGCCCATCCTGTGGCGGTTTAGAACTCCGGATCATTCTTGCCGCAACTTCGTCACGCGGACTCTTCTGAACCAAAGCCACACAGTACGACAGCAACGTAGCCCGCATGCAGCGAAAGCGGAACTGCGGGATAATGGGCCAAAATGGCCGGCCTGCATTTCGCTGCGCTGATCCGGGGTCCGAGAGGCGAAGGGCCGGGAGCGTTCGGCGGGGCGGGTACATCAGCCGGCGACGAGCTCATGTCATACTGGTGGCTGATTCGTGAGGCTCGTCACGGCTATGACATCGATCCAGGGCACGCAGCAGCGCAGCAGCCCGGCGCGTGGGAGGTTTCGTCCGCCAAAAGGTCAAAGCCCTTTGCTGCTGCCACTCATTGCGGTCGCGTCTGTAGCGTTCATGGGGTTGGCCTGGGTCGGCTATGTGCTGTGGCCACGTGGATCGGCACCGCTCGGGTTGGATGCTCCAACCCTGCCGATCACGATCGGGGAGGTCACGTTCAATGTACCGCCAGCGGCCATTCGCGTGCCGCTACAGCGCCGCGCCGGCACGCAGGAGCGCATCGATTTGACGTTTCTCTGGCCCTCGCTCGACCCGCCAGATCCGAATGCGAAGCCCGCTCCCGCAGACGCCGCCCTCACGACGCCGCCGGCGAGCCTCGATCGCCTCTTTGTCACCATTGCCGACGGCAGCAGCAGCCTCTCGCTTGCCGACCGGGTGCTGACCATCTACCCCCGCTACACCGCGACTGAGGCGACCGAGGGCCCAGGCGGGCTCACGGTGCTCGCGTTTCGCGAGGGCACGCCCTACGAGGGGGAGGACCTTATCTATAATACGGTTTCGCCAGGCTTTCTCATGCGCTGCACACGTGCCGGACGAGGTGGCACTCCGGGCACGTGCCTGTCTGAGCGACGCATCGGCACTGCCGATCTGACCGTTCGGCTCGCGCGTGATTGGCTTTCCGACTGGCAGCCCGTTGCAGCGGGGATCGAGCGCCTGATCGGGCGGTTGCGCCCACATTCCTGACCTGATGGCCGTCGCGCGTGCTGCCACACGCTTAGGATCACACGCTTACGAAAAAGTCTTCGCGCGTCGGGGCGGGCAGATCGCTAGCGGTGCTGCGCAACAATTGCGAGCGCTCTGGGCAGGGGTAGAGGATTCGAATTAACCCTTGAGCAGGCTTGGCTCATCGAGATCCAGTGCGAGAATTGGCAACTCGAAAAACGACGAGCGGGCGTCTTTCTCGTCGAAAAACAACACGCCGATATATTCCTGGCCAACATAGACCTCGGCCGAATCGGTCTTGCGCTGGCGCGCCACGACGCGCACTTTTTCATTATCAAACTTGCGCTTGAGGTAGGCATCGAGCTGCCTGATGTCGGGTCCCTTGGTAGACGCGTCGCCCAAGATGATGTTCATCTCAAAATTGTAGGAGCGCTCCTCATCGTCCTCATCATCGTCGAGTACGAGCGCGCCGATGCGTTCCTCACCGACGAAAACGTCAGCGGACGAACCGGCTTTCGGCACGACACGCAAACGCGGATTGCCGAACAAACGCTTGAGGTAGGTATCAAGCTTCTTGAGTTCCAGAACGTCCACCGGTGCCTCGCCCTGCTTCAGGTGTGCTCGTAGAAGAGGTGATCCATGGTGCGCGACGGCTCCGGGCACCCGGCCTCACCGATGACCTTGGCAGGCACGCCTGCCACCGTTGTGTTGTGCGGCACCGGCTTGAGTACGACTGAGCCGGAGGCGATGCGCGCACAATGTCCGACCTCGATGTTACCGAGAATTTTGGCACCGGCGCCGATCAGCACACCATAGCGGATCTTCGGATGACGGTCTCCCGCCTCCTTGCCGGTGCCGCCAAGGGTGACACCGTGCAGCATCGACACATCGTCCTCGATGAGCGCGGTTTCCCCGACCACGAGACCCGTGGCATGATCGAGGAATATGCGCTGTCCGATCTGCGCCGCCGGATGAATATCACATTGGAAAACCGCGGATGATTGGCTCTGCAGGTAATAGGCAAAATCCTTGCGGCCTTTGTGCCACAGCCAGTGCGCCAGCCGATGCGCCTGGATGGCTTGAAACCCCTTAAAATAAAGCACCGGCTCGAGGAGGCGCTGGGCGGCCGGGTCGCGGTCCACGGTGGCGATGATGTCGCCGCGAAACGCGGCGCCAAGCGACGGCTCGCTTCCGAGTGCGTCGGCATAGGCTTGCCGGATCAGCTCGGCCGAGACTTCAGGACTGTCGAGCCGCTCGGCGACGCGGTGAACGACGGCTGCCTCCAGGGTATCGTGATGCAGAATGGTCGAATAGATGAACGTTGCGAGCTCCGGCTCGTGGCGCGCCACGTCTTCGGCCTCGCGTCGGACCCGGCTCCAGACCGGATCGACTTTGCCGAGCGCACCGGCTGCACGCACTTGCTGCTGGCCCATTCCCGTTCTCCGCAGATCGACTTCCCTGATCATGGAAATGTCTTAGCACACATGGCCGGGGGCGCCCATGCGCTCGCCACGGTCCTTATGACCAGTCCCCTCATGGCGGTTCTGCGAGAAATCGCAGCACCTGCGCCTTGAACACGCGATCTCCGACGGCGAGCATGTGATCGCGGCCCGGGATCTCGAGCGCCTCGCCATGCGGCAACAGGGCGGCAAGCTCTGCGGCCGAGCCGGCAACTGTATCCTTGCTGCCGACGGCGACCAGCACCGGCGCCGTGATCGTCCCAACTTGTTGCGGCGTCAGGGTCTGGCGCGACCCGCGCAGGCAGGCTGCAAGCGCACGCAGGTCCGAGCGGGTCTGCTCGGCGAAGGCGCGGAACGTGTGGCCCGTTGCATCCTGCACATCGGCCAGCGAGGGAGCCTCCAAAGCTTCGGCAATGCTCTCGGGCAGCCCCATCCCCGCTACCAGATGAATGCCAAGCCCGCCCAGCACGGCACGGCGCGAACGCGTGGGATGGGCCAGTGCAAAGAAGGCGGCTATGCGCGCGCCCATGGAATATCCCATCACGTCGCAGCACCCGATCCCGAGATGATCCATGAGAGCGCGCATGTCCTCGGCCATGCGCGCGGTGTGATACGCGAGCGGATCGTAAAGCTTGCTCGAGGCACCGTGGCCGCGGTTGTCGAGCGCGACGACACGCCGCCCGGCATCGGTCAAATACGCCACCCACCCCGGCTGCACCCAATTCACTGCAGCAGTAGAGGCAAAGCCATGCACCAGCACGATGGGATCACCAGCCCCCTCATCGAGAAATGCGATCTCGACGCCGTCATGCTGCAAGCTTGGCATGCAGTTGGCCGTGCACCGCTGGTAGATCAGGCGCGAGCGCCGAGCGGCGGGAGTTGATCAGCGGGAGCCGCTGCAGGTATGCCGGGAGCGGCTGCCGCTCGGGGCCATCATGCTTCTCCGGCTGCCTCGCCGCACGGCGCGCGCGGCGAAGCTTGCACCTCAGGCAGTAACGCTCCGTGGCGAGCTCGGTCGCGCGCTTGAGGGAAATGATGAAACCGAGCACCGACAGAACGGCCCAGAACAACCACATTGCGAGGTTGAGCGCGCTTACCGTGAGCATGATGGCGCCGCGGCCCGCGAGCTTTAGGATCGCGCGGGTTTTTCCGCCCTTCGCGGCGGCAAGGCGCGCGACGCGCGATAGGTCGCGCGGTCCCTGCGCCAGCTTGAGGCCGTCGAGCGCCGCTTGCGTCCCGGCTTTCGTTTGCACGCGCCCCACGTCTGCTACCAGGTGCACCAGCCCGCCAGCCTTCTCGAGCTTGACCGTCTCGCGCGCGGTGCGCACAAGGAGTGCTGGATCAGCGGCTTTGGCGCCGGCGGCGGCACGCTCGAGCGCGCTCCAGTCAATGATCTCGCGCAACGAACGCCCGATCCAACCGGCAAGGCCAGCGCCCATGCGGCCGGTCTTGCGAGCCACTTTCACCATGCTCACGCCAATGCGCGCCGGCGCGCCTACCCCGGCGCTCACATAGGTGCCTGCGGTCACAGCCAGACCGACACAGGCAAGCCCGAGGATCAACTGGTCGGCCTGCTGCCCCGAGGCGAGCCGCGT
The DNA here is from genome assembly GCA_045811525.1 of Xanthobacteraceae bacterium. Classification (GTDB taxonomy): domain Bacteria; phylum Pseudomonadota; class Alphaproteobacteria; order Rhizobiales; family Xanthobacteraceae; genus VAZQ01. The sequence continues at coordinate 16,942 of JBJMTV010000017.1, forward strand.
GCCCTCGCGAACGGCGTCGCGAATGTCGCCGAACACGAAGAGGTCTCCCACCGCGGTGCCGGCAAGCCCTGCCACATCTTGCGGCTCGCCACTGAAAAAGCCGCGGGCGAAGCTCTCGACCGAGCGCCGGGTCGTCGCGGCCGCCGCATTCGCGGCCTCTACCTTGGTGACGAGCGCCGCATCGACCGGCAGGTTGCGCTCGCGAGCAAGCTCGAGGAAGCTTTGCGCCAGATCGGCATCGTTGGCCGCAAGAGCCGCATTGATCTCTCGCGTCGCCGCCGCGACATCAAAGCTGTCGCCAATCGCGTGATCAGCAAGCGCCGCCGGGTCGTCCTGGACCAGCAGCAGATGCTGCGCTTCGAAGGCCGTCGGCGCGAGCAGGAGAGCGGCAAGCCCGAGCGCGATGGCCAAACGCAGCGGCAGTAGCGCCCGCCCTCCCCTCATTACGGTTCCCTTCGCGTGCGCCGGAGACGAATCAACTGGCTCGCCTCATCAGGTATGAACGCGCCGGTAAGATAACCAGATGCAATGGGTCGGGTTTCCAGCAATCCTATGGCAGCACCGTAGCCCGCATGAAGCTTAAAGCGGAATGCGGGTTCTTGGCGCGAGGCCGATCCAAGGTTTGGCGCCATGTTGTCCGGTTTCCCCTGGAAACCGGACACTCCGGTCAGTATGGTTCCCGCTCCCTCCGGTCGGGCGCAAAAAGCCCTCGCAGCACCATTGCAACCGACTTGAGCCTGCGGTGCGCGGGCAAGGCAGCTACCAGCCAGGCACGGATATGACCGAAAGCATTGTTGCACATTTTCACAATACTCCCGGAGTTCCAGTCGTTGAGATCGGCGCTCGCGAGTTCATGTGCGTCGGCGAAACGCCACCATTCGACCACCCTCACGTTTTCCTGGACATGGGCGACGCGACGGAAATGATCTGTCCGTATTGCTCGACTCTGTTTCGCTATGATCCCACCCTTGCTCCCCGGCACGCCCGGCCCCCGGAATGCGAGCTCACCTCGGAATTGAGGACCGAGCAGGGATAAGCTTCTCCGCGGGCGCGAAGCGGCGGCGCCACCCTCATGCTCGCCCCCGGTTGGAGCGGCACGACCAGCGTCATCGTTGTGGGTGCAGGCATCGGCGGCCTCACCGCAGCCTTGGCCCTTGCCCAGCGCGGAATACGGGTATCAGTGATCGAGCAGGCGCCGCGGCTCGACCCTGCCGGAGCCGGGGTCCAGCTGTCACCCAACGCTGTCCGAGTGCTCGATGCGCTCGGGCTGCGCGAGCGCTTGGCTCCGCATGTGACAGCGCCTGCGGAGTTGCGCGTTCTTGATGGCCGCAGCGGACGGGGGCTCGCGGGCGCCGTGCTCGGGCGCGCAGTAGAGGAGCGCTATGGCGCCCCCTATTGGGTCATCCACCGCGCCGATCTGCAGGGCACCTTGCTCGAGGCCGCTCGCGCCAATCCAGAGGTCAGCTTGCGCCTCGGCACCCGGGTGGAAGGTTTCGCGCCGCATGGTCAAGGCGTCACAGTGACCGCTTTATCCGGCGGCGGCAGGGTCGAGGAACGTGGCGCCGCGCTCATCGGCGCTGATGGGCTGTGGTCACACTTGCGCGGCTGTCTTGGCCATGGTGACGAGCCACGCTTTGCCCAGCACACCGCATGGCGCGCCCTCGTTTCCGCTGACGCGGCGATAACCGAGTTGAGCCAGGCCGCCCTCAATCTGTGGCTCGGGCGTGACGCCCATGTCGTTCATTACCCAGTGCGAGGAGGCCGTCTGATCAACATTGTCGCGATCGTTCGCGACAATTGGCGCAATCCCGGCTGGACCTCCCGCGGCGATCGGACGGAGATCCTCGCACACTTCCCCAAAGGCACTTGGGCGCCAGAACTACGCGCGATACTGGGCGCCGCAGAGCACTGGGAGAAATGGGCACTCTACGATCGGCCCCCGCTCCGGCGCTGGGGCAATGGCGGCCCCGTCACCCTGCTCGGAGACGCTGCGCATCCCATGCTGCCGTATCTGGCTCAAGGCGCGGCAATGGCCATCGAGGACGCAAGCGTGCTGGCGGAGTGTTTCGCCTCGACAGCAGACGACCTTGTGGGCGCGATGCGCAGCTACGAGCAGCAACGCCGGCCACGCACAGCTCGGGTGCAGCGCGCCGCCCGCCGCAACGCGGTGCTGTACCACATGGGCGGCATTCCAGCAGTTCTGCGCGGCGTTGCGCTTGGCCTGATGGGCAGGCAGCGGCTCATCACGATATACGATTGGCTCTATGGCTGGAAGCAGCGGTGATAGGGTGAGCCGACCCCGCATGCAGCGAAAGCGGCATGCGGGGTCGGAAGACGAAGCCAGCGAGGCCGCAATGTTTGAGACCACGATCGCCGGCAGCCTGCCCAAGCCTACTTGGCTCGCCGACCCGAACAAGCTGTGGCCGGCGTGGCGGCTCGAGGACGCGGAACTCGAGACCGGCAAGCGCGATGCGACGCTTCTTGCGCTGAAGCTGCAGGAGGATTGTGGCATCGACATCGTCACTGACGGCGAGCAATCGCGCCAGCATTTCGTGCATGGGTTTCTTGAGCTCGTGGAGGGCATCGACTTCAACCGCAAGGTCGAGATCGGCATCCGCGCGGACCGCTACAAAGCAATGGTGCCGAGCGTGACGGGTCCATTGCGGCTGAAGGGCCGCGTGCACGCGCGCGAGGCGCAAACCGCGCGCGCCCACACCAGCCGCAAATTAAAGTTCACGCTGCCAGGGCCGATGACTGTCGCCGATACCGTGGCCGACGTTCATTACGGCGAGCGCGCGGAGCTGGCGATGGCCTTTGCCGATGTGCTCAACATCGAGGCGCGAGCGCTGGCGGCAGACGGGGTCGATGTTATCCAGCTCGATGAGCCGGCGTTCAATGTCTATATGCGCGAGGTGAACGAGTGGGGCATTGCCGCGCTGCATCGGGCGATTGACGGGCTCACCTGCACGACAGCGGTCCACATTTGCTATGGCTACGGGATCGAGGCGAACATCGCTTGGAAAGCGACCCTCGGAAACGAATGGGCGCAATACCAGGAGATTTTTCCAGCGCTCGCCCGCAGCCGCATCCAACAAGTATCGGTCGAATATCGCAATTCGCGCGTACCGCTCGAGTTGCTCAAACTTCTGCATGGCAAACAGGTGCAGCTCGGTGTCATTGATGTCGCAAGCGGTGCTGTCGAAACACCCGAAGAAGTGGCAGCACTGATCGGCGAGGCGAGAGCGTTTGTGCCGCGGGAAAACATCATCCCGAGCACGAATTGCGGCATGGCGCCGATGCGTCGGGAAGTCGCCTATGCCAAGCTCAAAGCGCTCGGACGCGGCGCCGAGCTGGCGCGCAAGCAATTCGGTTGAGGTTGCAAGCTGGCGTGCGGCCGTTACCTCACGGCTGAATTGCTGCGCCACATCGCCGGGGTCTCGCAGTTCTTGGCGCGCGCGGCGATCTCGACTATTCTGAGCTCCTCGCTTGCAGCAACATGGTCGGCTTTATAGGCGAGCACGTTGACGACGGCACCGCCCGCGCTCTGCTCCGCCCGGTCCATAAGCAACCGCAGCTCCTGCTCGCGCGCAGTCCATTGCCGGCGTTCGCCGGCAAGCTGCTCACACGAGTGAAACTGATATCTGGACGGATCGGCAAACAGCGTGACTGTGCTGTCAGCTGTCGAGCAGCCGCTCACCAAAATGCTGCTGAGCACTGCAGCAACGATGGTCGCGACTGCCGCATGCTTTCGGATACGGTCCTGCATGAGCGGGCGCAACTCCAGTGACTCCCCTCGCACGCACGCGCTCACAATCTGTTCTCGTGCGGCGGCGGCTATGCGGCCGCAATATGCCCTAATCATGGTGCTCGACCGCCCGCGTGGACGGCGCTGCTCGCCCCTCTGACGATTCATCGAACCGCTGCTAATGCACATTGAGCTTCAGGGGAGCGCTGATCGCTCGATCCGCGGTGTTTGTCAGCCCGTGCCTCCTGGAACTATTGCCGTGTCGCCGTATTGACATGCGCGTCGTGACCCAGACAGCAGTAACGCTCCGCCAGGAGTGCGCGCCGAAGATCTTGCAGCCGGGGCATAACACCTGGCGGGTGGCGTGCGCCGCGCGCGCCGCTGTGCTCACGGATGCCGGCCAGTACTTTCGTGCATTGCGCGAATCGCTGCGCACGGCGCGTTCCAGCGTCTTCATTCTGGGCTGGGACATCGACAGCCGCATGCGTCTTGTCGGTGAGGACGGACGCACCGGTGACGAGTTGCCGGAAGAGCTCGGCCCCTTCTTGAAGGCACTGGTCGAGCGACGCCCCGATCTGGTCATCAACATCCTGGTCTGGGATTACTCGATTTTATATGCGCCCGAACGGCAGCTGTTCCCGGCGGCCTCGTTCCAATGGCAGACACCGAGCCGCGTGCGCTTTTGCCTCGACGACAACCTGCCGCTCGGAGCCTCACATCATCAGAAAATCGTTGTCATCGACGATGCGGTCGCCTTCTGCGGCGGCCTCGATCTGACCAGCCGGCGCTGGGATACACGCGACCACGATGCAGACGACCCGCGTCGCGTTGATGTCGGCGGCAAGCCGTATCCACCCTTTCACGACGTGCAGGCAGTGGTAGATGGCCCTGCCGCCGCTGCGCTCGGGCAGTTGGCGCGGGCACGTTGGGCGCGCGGCGCCTGCGAGAAGCCGCCGGCGAGCCGGCGATTGAGCGGCGAGCTATGGCCGCAAAGCGTCATTCCCGATTTCACGAATATCGAGGTTGGTGTTGCCAGAACCTACGCCTCCACTGAGCCAAGCACGCGAGAGGTGCGGGAGGTCGAGAGGCTGTTCATCGATTCGATCGGCTGTGCGCAGCAGACAATCTACATCGAAAACCAGTACCTGACCTCGCAACCTATCGTTCGCGCGCTCGTCGAACGCCTGCAGGCGGTGCCGACGCTCGAGGCGGTCCTGGTGGTGCCACCTGGAACACACTCCTGGCTCGAGCGTCAGACGGTGCATGCTGGCCTGGTGCGCTCCCTCGAGCAGCTGAGCCGCGAGGCAGTCGGCGAGCGGGTTGGCGTATTCTATCCCGCCGTCCACGCCAACGGCCGCACGCTTGAGACCCTGGTTCACTCAAAGGTCATGATCGTCGACGACGTCCTGCTGCGTGTAGGCTCGGCGAACCTTAACAATCGCTCGCTCGGGCTCGACACTGAATGTGATCTTGCGTTCGCCGCAAGGACGCGGGCGCATCGCGAAGCGATCATCACCGTGCGCAACCGGTTGCTTGGGCACCATTGTGGTGCAGGAGCGGCCGCTGTGGCAAAATCGCTGGGAAAGACTGGATCGCTGGTGCGGACAGCGCGCGCCCTTTGCCACAACGGCCACAGTCTGAAGGCGATCGACAGGGCCGCGCTCGGCGCAGTTGCGCACTCCCCCTTACAGGCGATCGGGGATCCCGAGCAGCCGATCGCCGCACCGGCTTTCCTAGAAGCACTTGTCGGCCCGCGACCGAATACACGGCGGCTCGGCAGCGTTCTTGGAGTGATGGCGGTCGGGATCGCGCTGATCGCCATCGCACTGATCTGGCGCTTCCTGCCGATCTCACAGACGCTCGAGGGCGAAGGGATCGCCCGCATGCTCGCAGCCTATGCGGAGCTGCCTGGGTCCATTTTCGTGGTGGTCGCCATCTTTGTCCTCGGCGGATTGGTGATGTTTCCGGTGCTGCTGATGATTGCGGCCACTGCGGCCACGTTCGGGCCATGGCTCGGACCCACCTATGCAGGTGCCGGGGCGCTGGCCAGTGCTGCCGTGAGCTACGGCATCGGCGCCCTGCTCGGCCGCCGCACGCTGGACGAGGTGCTGGGCCCGCGGCTCAACCGTATCCGGCGGGTTATCGCACGCCGCGGCGTACTCGCCATTGCCGCTATCCGCATGGTGCCGGTCGCACCGTTCACTCTGGTCAACCTGGTCGCCGGTGCGAGCCGTATCCGCTTCAGTGATTTCATGCTCGGCACCGTGCTCGGCATGGCGCCGGGCATTGTGCTGATGTCGCTCCTGGGGAGCCGCCTTGCGTCACTCTTGACGGAGCCCACCCCGAGCAACATCGCACTGTTGATCGCCGCGGTGCTTGGCTGGATCGGACTCACCTTGACCGTGCAGGCGCTCTTGCGACGGGCGCGCGGAGGGTCGCGGTGAACGATGCGGCGTTTTGCAGCCGCCTGCGGGTGATGACCTGGAACATTCATGGCGGCGTGGGTCCGGATCGGCGCTACGATCTGGAGCGCGTTTGCACCGCCATCAAGCGCAATGCACCCGATGTCGCAGCCCTGCAGGAGGTGGACTCGCGCCGGCTCGCAAAGGGCGTCGCCTCGCCTTTCGATCTTCTTCGACGTGCGGTGGGTGAGCACGGGGTCGATGCCAAGTCGATCGTCACGGCGGACGGCGAATACGGGCAGATGCTGGTCAGCCGATGGCCCCTCTCCTCTGCGCAGGTCCATGACATCACGCATGAGAAGCGCGAGCCTCGCCGCGCCATCGAAGCGGATGTGGAATGGCCCGGCGGCCGCTTCCACGTGGTGGCAGCGCATTTCGGCCTGGCCCCTGCCGAGCGACGCGTGCAAGCGCGCCGGTTGGTAGAGATCGCCCGCCGCCATGCCATCCCGACAGTGATGCTTGGCGACTTCAACGACTGGTTTTGGCCAGGACCCTTGCGTGCCGCGCTCAAGCGCGAGCTTCCCGCCCGCACCGCGCACGCAAGTTTTCCCTCTCGCTTTCCGCTTCTGCGGTTGGACCGCATCTTTTGCTGGCCTGCGGAAACGGTGTTGCACAGCTATGCTGATCGCGAGGCCCGCACCGCGTCCGATCACCTGCCCATCATCGCCGATGTTGTGTTCCCGTCGATCAGCCGCGGGTCGAAAGACAATTAGCAACCCTATAATTTAGAGCGGATGCCGGGCCACGCCCCTTGCCGATGCCCGCCCGCCCGACGAACATCCCACTTTCGCACTCTGGCCCTCGAGGAGACCCTCATGCCGTCCCGCAATCCGGCGCTTGCGCGCAATTTTCCCGTTCCACTGCTGGTTCTCACGCTGGGGCTGCTGCTGTCGGGCTGCGGCGTCAATACGATCCCGTCACTCGAGGAGCAGGCCAAGGCAAAGTGGTCCGACGTTCAGAACCAGTACCAGCGGCGCGCCGATCTCATCCCAAACCTAGTTGAGACGGTGAAGGGGTATGCTGCACATGAGCGCGAGGTGCTCACGCAGGTCACAGAGGCGCGCGCGAGGGCAACCCAGATCAAAGTGGACGCGTCCACGGTAACCGACCCAGCTAAGTTCAAGGAATTTCAAGACGCACAGGCGCAACTCACCGGTGCACTCGGCCGGCTGCTCGCGACTGTCGAGAGCTATCCCGATCTCAAGGCCAATCAGAACTTCCTTGCCTTGCAATCCCAACTCGAAGGCACCGAGAACCGGATCGCCGTCGCACGGCGCGACTACATCGAGGCGGTGCGCGCGTATAACACCGAGCTCAAGACCTTCCCTGGCGTGCTCTGGTCATCGACGCTCTACCGCGGCTACAAGCCGATGGAGACGTTCACCGCCGCTCCCGAAAGCCAGCGGCCGCCATCCGTGAAATTCTGATGCTGCAGCAAAGATGTCATCAGGCGACTACGTGGGCGCTCGGCGTGGCGGTGCTCCTTGCACTGTCGGTCGGCGCAGCACTCGCCACGCTGACGTTTCCGCAGCTTAGCGGTCGGGTCGTCGACGACGCCGGAGTTCTCGACGGAGCGACGAAGGCCAACCTGGATCGCAAGCTCGCCGACTTCGAAGCGAAGAGCACGGGCCAGCTGGTGGTCGTTAGTGTGCGCTCCCTGCAAGGTACCTCGATCGAGGATTACGGCTACCAGCTGGGGCGCCACTGGGGCATCGGCCAAAAGGACAAGAACAGCGGGGCTTTGCTTATTGTCGCGCCGAATGAGCGCAAGGTACGCATCGAGGTCGGCTACGGCCTCGAGGGCACCCTCACGGATGCGGTGAGCAAGCTGATCATCGAGAGCTCGATCCTGCCGCGCTTCAGGGCGGGAGACTTTGCCGGAGGCATTACTCGCGGCGTCGACGACATCATTCAGGTCCTGTCCGGCGACGCTGAGGAGTGGAAGCAGCGTGCCACCAAACGGCCGGAAACGCAGTCCGGCAACTGGGATATTCTCTTGCTGATCTTCTTCGGTCTGATGCTGCTGATCATCTTGCGCAATGCCGGGGGTGGTGGGCAGCGCGGCGGTCGCTACGGCCGGCGCGGGCCTATCTTTTTTCCGCTGCCCAGCTCCGGCGCGTCATGGGGATCGGGCGGGTCGTGGTCCGGATCGTCCGGCGGGTTTTCTGGCGGCGGCGGCTCGTTCGGGGGTGGCGGTGCCTCCGGCAGCTGGTAGCGGGGCTCATTGCCGATGATCGGACAAGCGGACATCGAAACGGTGAGCGAAGCCATTCGCGCCGCCGAAACGCGCACTGCGGGTGAGATTTTCTGCGTGATCACGCAGTCATCGGGCAGCTATCGCCTGGTGCCGCTCGCCTGGGCGGCGCTCGCCGCGCTCGTTTTGCCGCTGCCGCTCATCTATGTCACGACTTGGCCAGCGCTGATCATTTACGTCGGCCAGCTCGCGTTGTTTGTCGTCACTGCGGCGGTGCTATCGCTTCCTGGCGTACGCTATTACGTGGTCCCACGAAGGGTGATGCACCAGCACGCTCATGACGAGGCCATGCGCCAGTTCTTGGCCCATGGCCTGCATTTGACGGAGGCGCGCACCGGCGTGCTGATCTTTGCCTCGGTCGCCGAACGCTACGCCGAAATCATTGCTGACAGCGGCATTCACAGCAAGGTCGGCACCGCAGCGTGGCAAGAGGCCGTCGCGACAATGGTTGCGGCCATCAAGGCAGACCGTCCCGCCCAAGGCTTCATCGCGGCGATCGAGAAGTGCGGGGCCGTACTGGCGCAGCACTTCCCGCCAGGCGCGATCAATCGCAACGAGTTGCCGAACGCGCTGGTGGTGATGTAGCCGCCATCCTCGGTCAAAAGTCGAAGAGCGCGGCTCCATCACAGCCGGGCATCAGGCCCAGCGGTTGGCTTCAGTCTCCGTGGGAAGGCGCCCGTCCGGGGTCATTGTGTCCACCGTTTGCGGCAGCTCCTCGGCCAACTGGGTGGCCAGCTGATTGCGCGGCATTCCCGTCTGCCTGGAAAGATCCTCCAGCGTCTCCTGACCGAGCGCGTGCTCGAGATCGGTTGGAGAGATCGAGCGGTTTGGCCCGCTGCCGACCCAGGAATCGACAGCGTGATTTTGGCCGGACTGCTGCATCCGCCGCATGAGCTCACCAAGGCCTCCCGTGAGGACGCCTCCGGCGGCCCCTCCTGCGAGCATCTTGCCAAGTCCCCCGAGCCAGTCAGACGCGCCAGCATCTGCAGCCGGGCGTGGTGGGCTCGCCGGAGCAGGCGAAGCCTGATGGCCGCCGAAGAGCCCGCCGCCGCCTCCCTTCATGGCCTTGTAGGCAAGAAGCCCGAGAAGCGCCATGGTGAGGGGCGACATGCCGCCCCCTGGCGGCTTGGAGCCGGCTGCTCCGCGCGGTCCATTGCGCATGCCGTTGAGAACGTCCATCAATCCCATGTCGATCTCCTGTCAGATACGAATGCGCGGACACCGCCGCGCCAGGTACGTGAGCCGATCCAAGCGAGGCAGTCCACCATTATTGTCGGACATCCAGGGTGTTGCAGGCCGACAGCTCACCCGAGCGCAGCCCGGTGGTAAACCAATGCACCCGCTGCTCCGATGACCCGTGCGTGAAGGCATCCGGCACGACATACCCCTGTGATTGCTGCTGCAGCCGATCATCGCCAATGGCAGCGGCAGTCTGCATCGCCGCTTCAACATCGCCGGGCTCGATGAACTTCCATTTGTCCTGTGAGTGATGCGCCCACACGCCGGCAAGGCAGTCGGCCTGCAACTCGATGCCTACTTGCAGGTGGTTTGCCGAGGCACGATCCCTCCCCTGCTGCATCTCTGTAACCCGCGGCAGAATGCCAAGCAGGTTCTGCACGTGATGTCCGACCTCGTGAGCGACAACGTAGGCCTCCGCAAACTCGCATGCTTTCCCGCTGCAGCCGCGAAATCGCCCCTCGAGGTCGTGAAAGAAGGAGGTATCGAGATAGACGTGCCGATCGTTCGGGCAATAGAACGGACCCATGGCGGCCTGGGCAAACCCGCAAGCGGAACGATCCGCCCCCGAGTACAAGCGCAATTTTGGCGCTTCGTAGGAGCGATTGGTCTCGTGGAATATTTCGCTCCAGCGGTCCTCAGTATCGCCGAGCACCGCAGCCACGAACTGGCCGGTGCGATCTTCGGGAGTGCCGCGGGCATTGGTGCTCGGCTCCTCATAGCCCGACGGCGACGATCCATCGAGCGTGCCCATCAGGGCCGAGGGATCGATGCCGAAGGCCCATGCCAAGAGCGCCAGGACGATCATGCCGCCGATGCCCATTCCTCCGGCACCCATGGGCATCCCGCCCCCGCCAAAGCCGCCGCCGAAACCTCCGCCGCGGGCGTCCTCGACATTGTCACTGCGCCGGAAATCTTCCCACCGCATTGGCTATCCTTTCCGGCTAGGCGAGATCGGAAAAGTCTGTCCGCTAGGAAACCTACTCCCTTCAATCAACGATCGCCGGACATGTTCCCGACCCTGCGTCAGGGCCTTGTGCCTGGGCCGCGCGTTTTTTCGTCAAACCCCCGACTCGCCCCCGGAACCCGGCAGTTTAAGCCGAGTTGCTTCCGCAACATCCGTGCAAAGGCGATTTCGTCATGGCCAAAACGCGCCCGGGCATTCCGGCAAACCAGCGAGCAGACGCGGGACGCGGTGCGTCCCTGCAACCCTCCCTGCCCGGCGAGACGTCGCGCATGGGCGCACGTGCGCAACGAGCCGGTAATGCGAGCGCCCCGTTGCAGCCCGATGAAACGCCTGCTGCCGAGAAAGCTCCCGCGGATCCGAGCTGGTTCGGAATGGCAAAAAGCGCTGCGCTGCAGTGGGTGGCGCACAAGGATTCACGTCTCGGTGCCGCGCTTGCCTATTACTCCGTCTTCTCGGTTGGTCCGTTGATCGTCATCGCGATTGCCGTCGCCGGGCTGCTGTTGGATCCGGAGACGGTGCGCAAGGAAGTAACCGGCACGCTGGGAACGCTGCTCGGCCACTCGGGCTCGCAGGCCGTCGAGGCGATGCTCGCTGGTGCTAACAAGCCGCACGAGGGCATAATCGCGAGCGCGATCGGTATCGTCACGCTGGTTTTTGCGGCGATCGGAGTGGTCGTGCAGCTCAAGGATGCCCTCAACACGGTCTGGGAAGTGAAGACCACACCCGGGAAGGGCATTTGGGGATTCATCCGCAGCTATGTGCTCTCTTTCGCGGGTGTGCTGGCGCTCGGCTTCCTGTTGTTGGTCTCAATGCTGGTGACCACGGCGTTGGCGGCTGGGGGCAAGTATCTCGCCCCCTATCTGCCCGAGCTGGCCATGCAGGCGGTAAGCTTCATTGTCTCGTTCGCCGTCGTCAGTGCCCTGTTCGGCATGATCTTCAAATGGCTGCCCGACGCGGACGTGCACTGGCGCGACGTCTGGATCGGCGCTTTGGCGACTGCTGCCTTGTTCGAGATCGGCAAGTTTCTCATCGGACTCTATATCGGCAAGCAGGGACTCGAATCCACCTATGGTGCGGCCGCATCGATCGTGGTGGTGCTGATCTGGGTCTACTACTCCGCCCAGATCGTGCTGCTCGGCGCCGAGTTCACCAACGCCTATGCGCGGGCGCGCGGCTCACTGCGGCATCAGGCGGCTTGAGCTCCGCTGCCCTTCCTCTGAACGGCCAGAAGCAACGTAGCCCGCATGAAGCGCCCGCGAAATGCGGGAGCTTCTGAAACCGCCGGCGCCGCATTGGCTGCGCTCATCGGGGGTACCTCCCCGATCTCGAGGGCGGATTCCGACCATGCCGGACGAAAGTTGATTTACTGCGTGTCGACGCCGCTCACTCTTCCTGCCGATAGGACACATCACGGATTTCATCCCAATTCGCATTACACTGACCCGGCCGCACTCCGCGCCCTCCGGTAGTGACCAGCTGCAAACGAAACCTGGATTTGCGCCCCTTCTCCGCAAGGACTCGACGCAGGCCTTCTTCGACGAGAGACCGCAGTGTCGTGCCTTCCCGCGCTGCGACCTTGCGCGCCTCGCGGAGAACCGGCCACGGAATATCGACCGTTGTCTTCATCGCAGTCATCCATATTGCTGTGATGGAGTCGGTAGCAATCTCTCAGCATTTTGCAACCAATTGTCGAATGCGCCGGAGATTGTGCCAGCAGAAACGAGTATTCTCTGCACGGCTCAGTCATTTGCGCCTGAGGGAGAGATCAATGCGACTGGATCGCCGCACCTTTCTGCGTGCTTCAACTTCGACGGCGCTGGGGCTGGGCCTCCCCGCAGAGTTATTGCACGGAGCTCATCCGCTATCGGCTGCGCCAACTCCACGATGGGATGCCGGCACTTTAGCCCATGTGTTGCCCACGGTGAGCGATACGCGAATGCTCATCAAGACTTCGTTCACCGCACCACTGTCGGACGTTCCGTCCCTTCGCGTTGCCGCTGCGACCGTGCAGGGACGAATGAGCGACACCCAAGGGGCGTACTGGCATTTTTATGCGACTGACCTGGACCCCGGCCGCTCCTATACGCTCTCTCTCTTCAACGGTAGCGGGCGCGCGCTCAGCGAACCTTGGCAGCTGTCGACGTTCCCAGGTCCGAATGAACGACCGCAGGAATTTCGAGTGCTGTTTTTTTCGTGTGCTGGCGGCCACCCTGCATTGCCGACAGGGCCGAACAAATTCCTGCCCACGGAGGTGCGGCTGCGTCTCCTGCGTCGCGCGCTGAGCTACGCGCCCCATGCCGCCGTAGCGAATGGCGATCATGTTTATTGGGACCTTCTCTCACCGCTTACGTCCGCACGCTATGGGGCATCTGCGGAAGCCCAGCAGCTCGCGGGCCGCTTTAACCGCTCCGGCATCGTGCTGGGCGGTGACAATGAGACGGTCCTCAAACGTGCGGCCGCTCCTCAGATCGTACCGGTGTATGGGACTGATTTTCGGTCAACCCCGATGTTCTTCATTCAGGACGATCACGATTATTTCGAGAACGACGAAGCGACTGACGACATCATCACCTTTCCGCCGAGCCACTTCATGCTGCAGCTCGCCCGTGCCACGCAGCTCATGTTCTATCCGGAACACCTGCCGGATGCCGCGCGGCCGCGCGGTCTCGCCTGGTCGTCGGGCGCAGACCGCCCCGAGGGCGTATCCGAGACGTTCGGCACGATACGCTATGGCCGCTTGGCGGAAATCCTGTTGTACGACATCAGGCGCACCGCAACCCTGGCCGGGCCGAGTGCCGTCTACGTCGATCTCGAGGCCGAGAAGTGGCTCATGGCTCGAGCCAACTCCGATGAGGTCACGCATCTGGTGCACGCACCCTCGAACCCACCCGGCTGGTCAGCGGGGAAATGGGGCGAGTGGTATCCCGACGTGCTCGGACCTGACAAAAAGCTCACCACGGCGATGCCAAAGCCGTATTGGCAACCAGGTTGGCTCAAGCAGCACGACCGCATTATTGCCGCGCTCTCGGAGATGAAGGGCCGCGCGCCGCTGGTGATCAGTGGCGACATGCACGCAATTGCACTCGGCAAAATTCTGCGCAGCGGCACGCTCAATCTTGCACGCAATCCGGTCAATGTCGCTCTGTCAGGCACGATCGGCACGAGTGCCGGCGGCTGGCCATCCGTCGGGATCCGAGGCACGCCCGCTACTCCTTCGGGCGTCCTTGATCTTGATGAGCAGATCAAGCCCATTGAGCAGCACGGTTTCACGCTCGTCGACTTCACGCCGGACAAAATGGTTTTTCGAATATTCAAATGGGACCAGAAAGCGCAGTCGGTCGAGGCGATTGATTCCCTGCAACCGTTTCACACGCACGAGTTGGTCCGACCCGCCTAGCGACCGCGCGCGCTCATTGTCATCGTGCCGAGAAACTCGCCGTTACCGGCCCATATGGTGCCACCTACCGCACCTGGATTTGGTGAGTGCGGGCTGGCACGGCACCGCTGAGTTAGCGGGCGGGAGGCGTAACCTATTCACCACGAACGAGCGGCGGGATACGCTCGTTATCTATTTCGCAGCACCCCGTGTGCCTTCGGTGCGTCCCATGAGCGAACGTCTCGAACGGATGCGCCGCAATCCGGCCGGGGATTGGACAATTCGCGATGTTGAAGCGGTCTGCCGCGAGCATGGAGTGGTATGCGAGCCAGCTCGCGGTGGCGGCTCGCATTACAAGGTGGCGCATGCGCAGATGGCTGAGAAACTGACGATCCCCTATAAACGTCCGATCAAGCCGGTATATGTTCGAAAGCTCGTCGCGTTCATCGATGCGCTGAGGAAGCAGCAATGAGCAGACTCGAATATCCGATCGTGGTCGAGCCTCTTCCGACCGAAGAAGGCGGCGGCTTCCTTGCAACAGCTCCCGACCTGCCGGGCTGTATGAGCGACGGGGAGACACCCGAGGAAGCCGTCGCCAACATCCAGGACGCGATCAATGCCTGGATCGAAGCCGCTCGCGACCTCGGGCATGCGGTGCCGACGCCGACGCGGCGCGCGGCCGTAGCGGGTTGAGGCCCCCGCGGAATGTGTTGAAGGAAGGGGCTTGCCGTTATTCTGTTCAGCGCAGTCGGGCCTCAAAAAATTCGGGTTTTAACGCTGGAATTTCATCTCTTTCGGAGACGGTTTGGAGTAGCTGGTGGTGGTGGTGCGGGCGGCCGGACTTGAACCGGCACAGGCCTTTTGGCCCTACGGATTTTCTTACCACTTCGGCTTTCGCCGCCGCCTCAGGCGTTTGTGGTCTGGACTATCCCTTCACCATAGCTGTTCGCCTTAGGTGCTGCCCGTCTAGTCTCTACACCTTCCCGTTTCCGGGCTTGGCTCGGGATTGCCAGTGAAGGTTTCCCCGAATTTGGGCAGTTCTACATCTCCGGTTTCCCGGCGAGCACTCAATTGCTTGGCTTAAGTCCGTTGCGTCTACCAGTTTCGCCACGCCCGCTTGCCGATCCATTGTATAGCGGGTGAGAGCCGATGCGCCAACAAGGGCCGTTGTCGCCGTGCTAACCCTCGTGCCCGCGTGCCCACCGTTGTCCTCTTGCCTGAGCTGCGGTGCGCACGGTGCTTCGCACCTATGCGCACCCTACAAGATGGGCATCGCACGAGCGGCCGTAGGGTGCCGCAAAGCCGCGCAGCGGCGTGCGCGCCATCTTCCTTCACATGATCGTGCACGCAGCGATACGAAAGGTGTTGACGACCTGACGCGTGTCATATGGAAGCGGCTTTATCGTTGCTCGAATACGAGGGGCGCCTTCCGGAGGCGATCCTGAAGGCGAGAGCAACGGGCGGCGCCCGCGGTCATGGCTCGCAACCGTGATCCCGGGCGGCTCTGGGGATCCGCCCGC
>JBJMTV010000018.1:0-55393 GCA_045811525.1 Xanthobacteraceae bacterium
ATGTCTCGATCGCATGGCTTTGGCGAAGCCCAAAGGCCCGCTGGAGATGGTCTATGCCGCCCTGCTGCGTGGCGTCCTCGAGCCGTTTTCCTGAAAACCAGTGTCCGGTTGCGAAGCTCGCATTCTTGCGCGGGCGTGGTTTGGACCTTCTGCATGCTGGCCCCAGCCCGCTGCGCGATCTTGGCCCGGCTTGCTCCGGAGTAGTATGAGCATGCATCTCCACCTGTTCCGAGGACCTCACAGATGACGATCTCGATGTATCAAGTGTCGGCTCCCATATTCATTCAATTCCTCGCCAGCTTGTCCGCCGTACTCGACAAAGCGGCGGCATTCGCGGAGGCCAAGAAGATTGATGCGTCCGTCCTGCTCAACACGCGGCTTGCGCCTGACATGTTTCCGCTGGTCCGGCAGGTGCGCGCGGCAACCGATCACGCCGTCAATGGGTGTGGCCGGCTTGCCGGAGCTGACATGCCGAGCTTCTCCAACACCGAGGCGACGATCCCGGAGCTCAAAGAACGGATCGCCAAGACTGTTGAATTCTTGAAAAGCCTCAAGCCCGCACAGATCGACGGCAGCGAGAGCAAGGACATCAAAATCACCTTCCCGAGCGGTCAGGTGCGCGAGTTCACGGGACAATCGCTGCTGCTGAATAACTCACTGCCCAACTTTTATTTCCACTGCACCACCGCCTACGACATCCTGCGCCATTGCGGGGTCGAGCTTGGCAAGCGCGACTACATGGGCACCCCTGTGCAGCTCGGGGCGGCGCGGTAGCACGAGTTCGGGCGGCAGGCAGCGCTGATGGATGGGGTCGCGCGCTGCTCCTTGCATCCGAGCCTTTAAGCCTGCTGCGTTGATGAACCTGATACCCAATGTGAATGGCCGGGACAGAGCCCGGCCATCACGAAGAACCACTCAGTCAAATGCCGTATGGCTTTGACGCTCAGGTATAAGCCGGCACCGTGGCCGGGGCCATTTCGCGCGTCTCCATACAGCCCTCCTTCAGCTCAGCCAGCTGGCGCCGATAGAAGTCGAGCACGAACAGCCGAATCGCGGATGAGAGATTCCCGTGTCGGCGCTCCGAGTCGATGTTGGCGACCAGATCAGACAAAGTGACGTGCCGGCCCCCGGCAATGTCCTTCAACCCTTTCCAGAACGCATCTTCAAGGCTCACGCTGGTCTTGTGGCCGGCCACTACGATCGAGCGTTTAACCACCGGCGACTTCATTGCAGGCACATTCATCGACACCCCCATCATTAGACACCCCCGTGTGCTGTAGTAGAATTGCGACAAGGGAACAGGAAATACGTGCCGCACTGTGGCCGTACAGAAAGAATCGGCGACCGTTGCATAAACCACACAGAATCTCCGTCGCGCCGACTGAATCCTGCGAGCTGCGCTTCTCCGTGCGGTGGCGCCATACCGACACAAGTGTCGAGATCAAAGGCCCTGGTGCGATGTTGCCGTAGGTGAGAGAACCTCGGCGGCTACGCGGTGCGCCTCATTCGCGAGTGGAATGCCGCAGTAAATCGCAACGAGCAGGAGGATGTCTTGAATCTCCTCCGCACTGCAGCCGTTGTTAAGCGCTCCTTTGAGATGGACCCGCAGCTCGTCACTGCGTCCTGATGCTGCCGTCATCGCCACGACGCAGAGTGATTTCATGGCCCGCGACAACGCGCTGCGCTGCCAGACGTCCCCATACGCGTATGTATTAATCAAGTGTTGCAGAGGCTCACCAAATTTGCCGAGCGCGTGCATGCGCTGCTCGACTGCGGCGCTCCCGAAAATATCCTGCCGCAACTTCAATCCGGTGTCGTGAACGTCGGCCGTCGTCATTTGCTTGCTCCTCCATGAACCGATACGCGCTGGTCCCACCCAGTTCTCTGGACCGCCGCAGCATCCAAGCCTAAATTAGCCCGGCAGCTCAGAGTTCCGCACCGTCTTGCTGCGCGCATGGATGCGGATTTCTCCAGCCGGATTTCTCAAAACCAAGGCATACTCAAGCGCACGGATGCGGCTCTGCGTCGCCGACGAGCGCCCTAACACCCCGATCCGAGAGCAATGATGTCCAGCCTCGATTTTGCGCCGCTGTTCCCCCCAGGGCTGCCACAACCTGCAGCGAAGTGGAGCGGATTTCCCCAATACAATTTCACCGGCGGGCACAATGACGCGGAGCACGTTCCCGTCCAGTCGCTCATTCGAGCGGCGACCGCCGTGCTCGGCCGTGAGGGCAAGACGCTCGCGACCTACGGGCTGGAGAGCGGGCCTCTGGGCTACCGTCCACTGCGCGAGTTTCTCGCCAACAAGCTCAAGCGGGCTGCAGGGATCGCCTGTACGAGTGATGAGATCCTGATTACCTCCGGCTCGCTGCAGGCCATTGATCTCGTTAACGGCATCCTGCTTTCGCCCGGCGACACCGTGCTGATCGAGCAGGACACCTATCAGGGCGCGCTCACCCGCTTGACGCGACTGGGCGTCAACGCAATCGGAGTACCGCTTGACGGTGAAGGGCTGCGTTTGGATGCGCTCGCCGCTACGCTCGATGATCTCAAACAACGCAACGTCCGGGCCAAGTACCTCTACACCATTCCAACCGTGCAGAACCCGACGGGCAGCATCATGGGCGAGCAGCGCCGGCGTGAGTTGCTGAGGCTCACGCGTTCGCATGCCGTGCCGATCTTTGAGGACGAATGCTATTCCGATCTCGTGTGGGAGGGACGGCGTCCTCCTGCGCTCTACGCGTTGAGCGAGCACGGGGGCGTGATCCACATCGGCTCGTTCTCGAAGTCGATCGCGCCGGCGTTGCGCGTCGGCTATATCGTGGCTCCCTGGGAGCTCCTCTCCCGCATGCTGGCGCTCAAGGCAGACGCAGGCTCAGGCGCGCTCGAGCAGATGGTGCTCGGCGAGTTTTGTGCTGCCCATTTCGAGACTCATGTTCCCGAGCTGACGCGCGGACTACGGCGCAAGCTCGATACGCTGATGGACGCCCTCAATGAGCAATTTGGCACCGCCGCAGAGTTCGCGGAGCCGAAAGGCGGCATCTATCTCTGGGTCAAGCTGGCGGACGTGGTGGATACGATGGCGCTCGCCAAGGCTGCTGGCGCGGCCGGCATCTCGATCAATCCAGGCCCCGAATGGTCGGTCGACAAAGCGCATGCACGCAGCCGGATGCGGCTGTGTTTCGCAAATCCGTCGCACGAGATCATTCGCCGGGGTGTTGCGGCATTGGCCGAGGTTTGCCGTCGCGAGTTTGGCGTGCCGAGCCGGATCGCCAATGTCGAGCAGCCTGCGACTGGCGCGCCGTCATTGACCTAAAGTCACCGCAATCCTGCCGCACGCATTGCCGGGACATGCGGCAGGGCAGGCACACCGAAGGAAGCCGAGCTTCGAAGCGCAGCTTCGCGCTCTTGCTGCTTGCGGCGACAGTGCTTGGTCTGGTGGGGAACGCTGCAGCCCTCGATCGGCCCGGGCCTTGGAAAAAAGCCATCACGAAGCGGGCGCCCGCGCCGAAGCCCCTTGTTCCGACCACGCCTGGATTGGGAAAGGGCACCGTACTCCCAGCGGCCGCGGGCAGGGGGCGGGTGCTGCAAAGCACGGCCGCGCCCAACGGGCAGACTCCCGCCGGCATCGGTTTCGGCAAAGGAACGGATCACCCAGCCCAGTCCCCCAAAGGGGCCCCAACAGGCAGGGCAGCGCTCGACCGTGTCGGTAGTACTCAGCACGTGCAGCAGCCCTCGGCCGCTCGGCCGCTTGGCTTTGCCGGGTCGCAGCTTCAGCGACGCGAATTGCCCCGGGCGGTCGTGCAAAATTACCTGCAGCGTCAGGTGACGCATCGCCAGGAGATGGCGCTTGCACGCAGCCGCCTGCCGGTGCGCCCGCTCCCTGGGGAGCGCGGCTTTACCGGGGTGCCGCCCGCCGGGGAGAGCCGCTTCATGGCCAATGAAGTGGTGTTCCAGATCGGCGCGAACACATCTCAAGCAGCGGTGGATGCGGCCGTGCGCCGGCTCGGGCTCAGCACGGTCGGCTCATACACCAGCACGTTGACCGGCGGCACTGTCTTGCACCTGCGCATTGGCGAAGGCCGGCAACTGGCCGAGATGGTGCGCGCGCTCGAGGCGGAGAATATGGGCATCGCGCAGCCCAATTACGTCTATCGTGTGCAGCAGGATCCGATGCTCGCCGCGCGCACCAGCGTCGGTGACCCGGCGCAATATGTGGTCGGCAAGCTCCAGCTTGGTGAGACGCACCGGGTCGCAACCGGCAGCAATGTTCTGGTGGCCGTCATTGACTCCGCGGTCGACACTCGTCATCCCGATCTCGCCGGCTCCATCGTCGAGCAGTTCGATGCCGTTGGACGCGCCGACCGGCCACATGTGCACGGCACCGGAATGGCCGGCGCCATTGCGGCACACCGCAAGCTCCTGGGTATCGCGCCGAACGCGCGCATTCTTGCCGTGCACGCATTCAGGCCGGACGCCAATGAGTCGGCTCAGGCTACTACGCAGCACATCATTGCCGGCCTCGAATGGGCGATCACAAAAGGCGCGCGCGTCATTAACCTGAGCTTCGCCGGGCCGTATGATCCGATGCTGCAACTCGCCATCAAGCGTGCGCGGGAAAAGGGCGTGGTGCTTGTCGCTGCAGTCGGCAATCTCGGTCCTAACTCGCCGCCGCTCTATCCGGCCGCCGACCCGAACGTGATCGCCGTTACTGCGACGGACCAGAACGATAAGGTGTTTGCCCAGGCGAACCAGGGACCTTACGTGGCGGTGGCGGCACCGGGGGTGAACATTCTCGAGCCCGCACCGAATGCCGGCTACCAGGTGACAACCGGCACCTCGGTTGCTGCAGCGCATGTGAGCGGGGTTGCCGCCCTCCTGCTCGAGCGCAACCCTTCGCTGGATCCGGCGGCTGTGCATGAAATCCTGACGCTCAGCGCCAAGAGCATCGGTCCGCAAGGGCGAGACGACAAGGTCGGCTGGGGCCTTATCGATCCGGCCCGCGCCTTGCAATTTGCCGAAGTCAGGGTGGCGCAGGATCGCAAAGGCACGCCTGCCAAACTGGGCTCCTCACCACGGCCGAGCACCAGCGCGAAGGCGGGTACTGTCTCAGCACGCTAAAGCGATCCCTTCGAATCTCTGCATCGTCATGCCGGCCTTCGCGTTGCTTGGCGCGCGCATCCCTGACTCTGTCGTGCAAACAAGACGTAAATGGTGGGAAAGGCGTAGATGGTGGGAAGTGTGCGGCCAAGATGACGCTCTGATTCGATTGACCGGGAGCTGCTCTCGGCCGCGATATGGGTGCCGCGACGCTCGGCCGCATGGCCGGAGCTACACGGGCCTACAGCAGTGGCGCATGAATGCTCACTGCGTCGAATCCGGTGTTTGCGCGGGGAGGCATAGGTGCTCTTTGCCGTTCGTGTCCTTGCTCCTTTCTTCGTAGTCGCCTTTTCCGCTTGCGCCGCATTCGCGCAAACCCCCGAGGAGTTCTACAGAGGCAAGTCCATCGATATGGTCATTGCCTACCCGCCCGGTGGCAGCAACGATGTTTGGGGGCGTTTGTTGAGCCGCCATCTCGGCCGTCACCTCCCGGGCAAGCCTGTGGTCGTGCCGAAAAATACCCCGGGTGCCGGCAGCTTTCTGGCAGTGAACCAGGTTTACGCGGCCATGCCACGAGATGGCAGCGTCATTGCCATTGGTGCGCCGACAATGCCGCTCGATGAGCGTCTCGGCACGCAAGGCGTGCGCTTCAAGACTTCCGAGCTCAGCTGGGTCGGCCGGGTGGACAGCCTCGTGAACATGGTTTTCATGTGGAAGACCTCGCCAGTGAAAACCATCGCCGACGCCATGCAGCGTGAATCAACGCTTTCCGGGACCGGCACGGGCTCCACGGTGTCGATCTATCCGACAGTCATGAACAACGTGCTGGGCACGAAGTTCAAACTCATCATGGGCTATCGCGGATCGAACGACGCTATGCTCGCGGTCGAGCGGGGCGAGGTCGAAGGACACTCCACGTCATGGGTGGCCCTGAAGGTTGCGCACCCCGACTGGATCAAAGACCAGAGCGTCTCCGTCCTGGTGCAGTTTGCACTGCGGCGGCATCCCGAGCTGACCGATACTCCGACGGTTGTCGAGCTCGCCCGCACCGAGGAGCAACGCACGATGTTGAGCGCCATCATGAACGCGACCGAGGTGGGCTCCGCCTTCTTCAGCACGCCGGGCGTGCCACCCGACCGGCTCACGGCCCTGCGTCGCGCATTCGATGCGACAATGAAAGATCCCGAATTCATTGCTGAGGTCGAGCGTACCCGCGTCACCTTGAACCCGATCACGGGAGAGGAGCTGCAGAAGCTCGTTGCCGAGGTGAGCGATTTGCCGCCCGCGCTACTGGAGAAGATTCGCGCAGCCTATACGATGCCAAGACAATGAGAGCGCGCAGGCCTCAACACCTAGTCCTCGGCCCGATCTGTTGTACCGGGGCCGTTGCTGGAGTCGGCGTTCGGATCATTGATCATGCCGGCGCACGCGGACCAGACCGCGATGGGATAGATGATCCACAACAGGATAGGCATAGACTGAGTTCTCCTTGCGCACGCCCGCAGAACAAATGCCGCATTCGGCCGTGGGTTCCTGCTGGCAGCATGGCGTTATTTGAAAGTGCCGCGCGGGTTGGCTGGAACCTTTGCAGGTTTGCGGCGTTCTCCACGCGCCTGGGACAAACCCCGCGATCGCGACCGCGCCTGTTCCAGCCAAGGACCCCGGACCAGTCGCGGCCGGGGTCCTTTGATTTTCTTGGGACGTTCGAACTGGGCGCTCCTGCATTCTCGGCCAAGCTATTGTGGATTCTTGCGTGGCACCCCGTGCAGCGCGCCCGCGCGAAGGGCATGGCACCCGCGCCATTCGCCTCCCAGCGGATGGTCACCGCGCTGGCAGCCACGCTCGTCCTTTCGGCTGCAAGCTCGCTCGCGCAAACCAATCCTGTGGCTGAGATTGCTGCCTATCAGGGGAGCGATCGTGAGCAGCGGCTTCTCGACGGCGCCAAGCGCGAGAAGGAGCTCACGGTCTACGCTTCGATTCCTTCCGAGGAAATCACTGTCCTCGCTGCCGCGTTCGACAAGAAATACGGACTCAAGGTTAAGGTCTGGCGTGCTGATTCGGAGAGTATTCTGCAGCGCATCCTTGCAGAAGCGAGAGGACGACGCTTCGAATTCGACATTGCGGCTGCCGCGAGCTCCGCGCTCGAGCCGCTGGCGCGCGAGCAGATGCTGGTGGAGGTCAACTCACCCTTGTTCGGCGACCTCGTGCCGGAAGGATTGGCGCCGCACCGCCAATGGGTTGCGATCTATCTCAACACCATCGTCCAGGCCTACAATACCAATCTGATCAGCAAGGACCGGCTGCCGCAGACCTACCACGATCTGCTGCGGCCGGAATGGCGGGGCAATCTCGGGATCGAAGCCGAGGACTTCGACTGGTTTGCGCAGGTGGTCCTTGACCTCGGAGAGGCGCAGGGGCTGAAGCTGTTCCGCGACATCGTCAGCAGTAATGGGATTTCCGTGCGCAAGGGTCACAGCCTGCTCGCCAATCTAGTGAGTGCTGGGGAGGTGCCACTCGCGCTGACGGTGTATGGCTTTCTCGCCGAGCAGGCGAAGACCAAAGGCGCTCCCCTCGATTGGTTCGCGATCGCGCCCCTGATTGCGCGTCCGACCGCTCAGGGTTTGGCGAGGAATGCACTGCACCCGCATGCCGCGCTTCTGTTCTATGATTTCCTGATAGGCGAGGCGCAGCAAATCCTGGCAAGCCGCCAATTTGTGGTGGCGAGTCGGAAGATCGACACACCGGCAAAGGCTCCAGTGAAGCTGATCGATTCTGCGCTCATGCTCGATCAAGGGCGCAAGTGGCAGGACCTGTACCAGCGCACGATACTCGGGCGCTCGCGCTGAACGTGCCTATGGCGGCTATGACAGAGCACTGAGCACTGGCTCGTGTGAATGACGTGAGGGGGATGCAAAATGCGCTACATTGATGTGTTTAACCATTTCTTTCCCGACCGCATTTACCAGCTGCTCCTGAGCTCGCCGGCCGGGCAAAAAGATCTCGGCAAACGCATGCGTGGAATTCCTGCGCTCTATGACATCGAGGAGCGATTGCGCGTGGTCGACAGCTTTCCGGATTACACGCAGATCATCTGTCTGGGCATGCCGGCCCTCGACCGCCTCGCTGGCCCCGACCAGTCGCCGGAATGGGCGCGCATCGGCAATGATGGCTTGGCCGAAATCTGTGCGCGCTATCCCGACCGGTTCGTCGGTTATGCGGCCTCTCTGCCGATGAATGCGCCTGAGGCCGCGGCAAGAGAGGCCGAGCGTGTGCTGGCGAATGGTGCCAACGCCATCCAGCTGCACACCAACGTCGATGGCGCACCCATTGACCAGCAGGTGTTTCTGCCGATCTACGATGTGATCGAGAGGTCGGGTAAGCCGATACTGCTGCATCCGATCCGCACCCGCGAGATGGCCGACTATCGCAGCGAGGACAAATCCAAATACGAGATCTGCAGCGTGATCGGTTGGCCGTTCGAAACCGGCGCTGCCCTTGCGCGTCTTGTGTTTTCCGGAATCATGGATCGGTTCCCGCAGTTGAAGGTGATCACTCACCACCTCGGAGGGATCATCCCATATTTCGAGGGTCGCGTTGCGCACAGCTGGGATCAGCTAGGCGCGCGCACCTCGGATGAGGACTATTCGCTCATTCTCAAGCGTTTGAAGAAGCGCCCATTCGATTATTTCAAGGGGTTCTACGGTGACACGGCGCTCGCTGGTGCGCGAGCGCCGACGATCTGCGGGATTTCATTCTTTGGCGTCGATCACGTGCTGTTCGCTTCGGATTGCCCGTTCGATAAGGAGAAGGGGCGCGGTTATATCCGTGCCACGATGGAGGTCATGGAGTCGCTTGATCATCTTTCCCGCTCCGACATGGAAAACATTTGTCATAAGAACGCGGAGCGGATGTTCGGGCTGAAGAGCCAAGCTCACGGCTGAGGAGCTCGATCAGCTCAACGGTGGTCAGAACGAGATCCCGGCTGCCCCGAGTGTCCTATGGCGCCATTGAAAGGGGGATTGTGCTGGAGCTACCATTTGCTTGGGGCATTGGAGGTACGATGTATGCGTGCCGGATCGCCTTGCTGGCGGTCACCGCGGCAACCCTCGTGGGAATGGAGCCGGCGACACCAGCCGAGGATGTTGCAGAGTTCTATAGGGGCAGGCAGCTCAACCTTATCGTCGGTTTTGGACCGGGCGGCGGCTACGATATCTACGCGCGCCTCCTTGCACGACACTTCCCGCGCTTCGTTCCAGGCGAGCCCGCCATCATCGTGCAGAACATGCCGGGCGCTGGAAGCCTGACAGCCGTCAATTACCTCTACAAGGTTGCTCCGCGTGACGGTACCGCCTTCGGGCTGTTCTCGCGCAACATGCCGCTCCTTGGGTTGATGGGCGGCAGCGACAACGCCCAGTTTGATCCGCGCAGATTCACCTGGCTCGGGTCATCCTCCAGCTTTCTGAACGACGCCTACATTTTGATCGTGCGCAAGGACGCACCCGTGAAGACGATCGAGGAAGCGCGGCGCCCCGATCTGCCTGGCCTCGTCCTTGGCGGCACGGCCGAAGGCGCTACCGGAAATGACGTGCCCATCATTCTGCGCGACACCATAGGTCTGCACATCAAGCAGGTTGTCGGATATCCGGACAGCACGGCCATTTTCGAGGCAATCGAACGCGGCGAGGTGCACGGGCGCACGGTGGACCTATCGTCTATCAAGTCGATGAAACCGGAGTGGCTCAGGCCGGACAGCGCCTATCGCGTCCTGGTGCAGTTTGCGCGCGCCACCCGGCACCCGGATTTCCCCGATGTGCCGACCGCCCGCGAGCTCGCCAAGGACGAGAAAGCGCGAGCGCTCATCGAGCTCGCCGAGCTCCCCTACATCATGTCGCGGCCATTCGCTGCGCCGCCCAACTTGCCGGCGGAGCGCGCGCATGCGCTGCAACGCGCCTTCGTGAGCGTTCACGCCGATCCACAATATCTGGACGATGCCGGCAGGCTGCGGCTCGACATCAGCCCGGTTGCTGCGGACGGCGTTCTCCTGGCCATTGATCGCATGGCAAGCTCGCCACCCGAGCTGCTCGATTATGTCCGCAAGCTATTCGCGGAGAAGGGCGGGTGAGTGTGAGGGAGCTGTGATGAACTGCCGAATGGGAATGTTCACTGCGGCTCAATTTTGGCAGTACGCGCGACCTCAGCCCATTTGCGCATCTCCTCACGGATATGCGCCGCGAACTCGGCCGGCGTGTTGCCCACGGGCTCGGCGCCGTCCGCGGCAAGCCGCTCCTTCATCTCCGCGGTGCGCACTGCCTTCGCCGTTTCCTGGTAGAGCCGCTGCACGATTGGGCCAGGGGTGCCGCCGGGTGCCAGGAGGCCGTACCACTGCAACGCCTCGTAACCGGCAATGCCGCCTTCGGCGACGGTCGGAACGTCAGGCAGGCTCTCGGCTCGAGCGTGGCTGGTGACGCCGAGCGCCCGCAGGGTACCAGCCTCGACCTGAGGCTTCGTGGTGAGTAGGCCTGCAATCATCGCCGAGATCTGCCCCGCCACCAGATCGTTCAACGCGGGACCTACTCCTTTGTATGGAATATGCCTGATCTCAATCCCAGCCAGGGTCTTGAGGAGCTCCATGGCGAAGTGCGGATTGGTGCCGATCCCGGCGGAGCCGTAGGTGAGCTCGTCAGGCTTGGCCTTCGCGAGGGCGACGAGCTCCCTCACAGAGTGCACCGGCACAGACGGATGCACCACCAGGAGGCTTGGCAGCGAGACGACGAGTGAGATCGGCGCAAAATCGCGGACGGCATCGTAAAGCACCTTCTTGTACGTGAGCTGGTTCAGCGTAAGCGTGCTCGCGGTCATCAATAGCGTGTAACCATCAGGCGCCGAGCGCGCGGCTGCCTCGATGCCTATCATGTTGCCGGCCCCAGGCCGGTTCTCGACGAAGAACTGCTGGCGCACGGATTGCGAAAGATATTGCGCGAGAACCCGCGCGGAGATGTCGGTGCCGCCGCCAGCCGCGGAAGGCACGATGATCTTCACTGGCTTCGAGGGGTAATCAGATTGCGCCTGCGCTGCTCCGACGCCCATGACGCCGACCAGCCAGAGAGCCTGAATGATGCAACAGAAGCTCCGAGACATCGGGTGTGCTCCTTCACGGCGGCTCTTGGGCGGGTGACATTTGCCGCCGAGCCTAGCAAACTGCCGTGCGGCGCGACGACCACAAACAAAACTTGTTTGTAAGTCGCTGCAGGTCGCACGCCAGTGCGGTGTCGCACCGCGCGGGTCCTTGCCTGCAAGCCGTTCAAGGAGACGCCAGCACATGAAGCGCAGTATCGAGCGTATTCTGACCACGCATGTGGGCAGTCTGCCGCGCCCTGCCGACCTGCTGCAGATGGTCGAGGCCAAACAGCAAGGTAAAGCGGTGGACGAGGCCGCGCATGGGAGGAGGCTGCATGATGGGGTACGCGATGTCGTGCGCAAGCAGGTCGATCTAGGGATCGACATCATTGATGACGGCGAGTTCGGCAAGCCGAGTTTCGTGTCCTATGTGAACGACCGCCTGGGCGGGTTCGAAATAGATAAGGCGGCGCCGCGCCGCAGCTCGTGGGCGCAATCGCGCGAGGCGCAATCATTCCCAGAGTTCTATGCCGAAACCAATTTGTCGGCTCGCATTGACCGCAAGGCCTGTAAGGGGCCGGTGAGCTATCGCGGTATGGCGCAATTGCAAACCGACATCGCCAATCTCAAAGCCGCGCTCGAGGGCCTCGCCCCCGTGGAGGTCTTCATGCCGGCAATCTCGCCGACCAGCGCCGCCGACTGGCTCTACAACGGCTACTACAAGACGGAAGAGGAATATCTGTTCGCGGTTGCCGAGGCGCTGCGCGAGGAATACGAGGCGATCGTCGGCGCGGGCTTTTTACTGCAGGTCGATGATCCTCATCTCGTCACGTCTTGGATCAAGGAACCAGATCTGACACTCGCGCAATGCCGCAAATGGGCTGAGGTGCGGGTGGAGGCACTCAACCATGCGCTGCGTAATATTCCAGAGGAGAAAATACGCCACCACACGTGTTACGGCATCAATATGGGGCCGCGCATCCACGATCTGCAGCTCAAAGACATTGTCGACATCGTACTAAGAATCCGCGCCGGCGCTTACTCCTTCGAGGCCGCCAATCCTCGGCACGAGCACGAATGGAAAGTCTGGGAAAGCGTGAAGCTGCCCGACGGCAAGGTGCTCATTCCTGGCGTGATCAGCCATTCCACGGTTTTGGTCGAGCATCCAGAGCTGGTTGCCCAGCGCATCGAACGCTTCGCGAGCGTGGTCGGCCGAGAGAACGTGATTGCCGGCTCTGACTGCGGCTTCGCGACCTTCGCCGGCTCAAAGGAAGTGCACCCGAGTATCGTCTGGGCGAAGCTCAAGTCTCTCGTTGATGGTGCCGAGATCGCGAGCAAGCAGCTCTGGCAGTGACAGGTACGGGTGGAGGCCAGCCTCCACCCGTACTATACGACTTAGCGGTTCGCCACCTGGCCCTGCAGGAGCGGGGTGATCCGGCGCACCGTGACGCGGCGGTTTTCGCGGTTCGGCCCGTCCACCGGCACTTTGAGTTGTTGCGCGCCATACCCTTGCGTCACCAGGTTTTCCGGCGGGATCTGGTAGACATCGGTGAGAATGACCGCGGCCGACTCGGCACGGCGGTCGGATAGCGAGAGATTGTCGACGTCCGCACCCACCGTGTCGGTGTGGCCTTCGATCAGGAAGACTTCTTCCGGACGCTGCTGGATCACCCGCTGTATCGCTTCGGCAACCACCGATAACCGTGCTTGTTGTTCCGGCGGGATCTCCCATGAACCGGTGTCGAATGTAATGGAGTCGATATCGATGCGTCGCATCCGATCACGCAGGGCGACATTGTAGCGAATCTCGTCCAGGGAATAGGCGCGCTCGAGCGGCATTATCGGCGGTGCCTCCAATGCCTCATAGACCACCGGCGCCGGAGCCGCACTGGCCGCCACGATGTAGCGCTCGCGCGGAATTGTGACGACCGGCGGTGCGAGAGCCAGAACGGCGCCGGCTGCGAGCCCCACCCCGACCCCGAGCGCAATCCCGGCGCCGAATCCAGGACCGCGGTTGTCGATGATCACCACCTCACGCCCGTCCGGCCCGCGCCGCGCACGACGCAGTAAGCGGCCGTTCGCATCCGTGACGTTGATGATCTCGTAGCCACCCGGGCGCGAGATATAGGCGTAGTGCTCGGCCCCGCGCTGCTCCACGCGGGGGGCACCCCAACGCTGGAACCGCTCGGTCTCATCGTGGCGAATGATGGTTGTGCCTCCATCCCGGACAATAAAGCGTCGGCCCGGCTCTTCGATGACGACGCGGTTGCCTTCGGTGCGCTCCTGGCGGTGCGAGCGCAATTGCTCGACGTTCCCGACCTGCGGCTGTCCGCCAGGAGGCGTCAGAGCCGACGGCACGGGTGTGGGCCCGCCGAGCTGCCGCGGCGGCATGCCCGGCCTCGGCGCCCCGGCGGGTGCAGTGAGGGCTTGGCCGGGCGTGGCCCCGCCAACAGGACCGGGCCCAACGGGCGTGGGCTGTCCCTGTCCGCCTTGCGGCGGGATGCCCGCGGCGGGTGGCGGCATGACCTGTTTGGGTTGTGCCCCTTTCGGCACGCCTGCGGGTTGATTGGGCTGGACGACCTGCGGCTGTCCGCCGACGTGGGGCGCGTTCGACGGCACCGCCCCGGGTTGACCGAACTGTCTGGGTTGGACTCCCTTCGGCGCGCCACCCGGCACCGGAGCGGGCTGTCCGATTTGGGGCTGGTGAGGCATCGGCGAGCCACCCGGAGTAGCTCCCGGTTGGCCAAATTGTTTTGGCAATCCCGTCGGGGCAGCGCCGGGCTGTCCCACTTGTGAGCCACCCGGACTACCTCCCGGCTGGCCGAACTGCTTCGGCAATGCCTTCGGCGCGCCCGTTGCCGGGGCCCCACCTGGCATCGCTTGGCCTCCCTGTGGAGCCGCTCCGGACGGTGGCGTGCCGGGTTGCCCGAACTGCCGGGGTTGTAAGCCTTTCGGTTGTGCGCCGGGGGTCACGCCAGCGGCGGGCGGTGTTCCAGCGGGAGCGGGCGTTGCATTACCTGGTTGCACAGCCTGGGGCCCCTTCGCGGGTGGGCCCTTCGCCGGTGGACCTTTCGGCTGCACTGGCCGTCCCGTTTGCGGATCGATAACCGGTGCCTGCGCCAGCGAGATCGTGCCCTCGCTCGCCGGAACCGCAAAGCGATTCATGGCGACGGCGGAGTACGCGATGGTGAGTGTGGACAGGACAGTGCCGGCGAGCAGCGCGTAGCGAAGCTTGTGATTGATTTTGTGTTGTGCAAACGGCACGGGAGTTCCCTTCGGCTGGTGCAGTGGAGCTGTCCGAGGCGTAGGCGCGCATTGGGGCTGGAGTTTGTTACGCCAAGCCCTCTGTGATGAACACGCGTTCAGGAACGCTCTGCGGTGCGACGAACGGCTTCCCGCTTTGCAGTCATCGCGGATTGAACGGATTGAATGGCTCTGCGGACCTGCGTGGCTCGGCTTTGCTTCCCTTGCCCGCTTTGCTGGGCGGCTGTGGCGAGACCGATTGCGCCTGCTCCGTGCTCGCGCGCACGGTACCGCCCATGCGCGTGAGCAACTCCGGCGTGGGCCAGCCGTCCGCCGGCATGGCAAGCTTGATCTGCATGTCGCGGATGGCTTCCCGCGTCTTCAAACCGAGTACGCCATCCAGGCGTCCGACGTCATAGCCGCGTTTCTGTAGCAGCTCCTGCAGCTGGCGCGCGTCATCGAAGCTGATGTGGGGAATAGTGCCGCTGCCGCGGCTCATCGCCGGCGCGCCATCGAGGCGCGTGGCGTAATAGGCAGCAGTCAGAGAATAATTGAGAGAGTTATTCCATTTGAGGTAAGCCTGAAAATTGTCATAGGCGAGAAACGCCGGGCCGAACCGGCCGACCGGCAGCACCACAGAGGCAGGCATCTGGTCGTTGGGCAGCGGCTTGCCATTCGCCAAAGTGACACCCCAGCTCGCCCACTGGGACCGCGGATGTTGCACTGAGAGATCCGCCTCTTTCCACGGCAGATTCGGCGGAACGCGAATTTCCTGGAGCCACGGCTCGCCACGTTTCCATCCGAGATGCACGAGATACTTTCCCGTCGAGCCGATCACATCCGCTGCGCTCTTGATCAGATCGCGTCGGCCGTCACCGTCGTAATCGACTGCATGGGCCATGTATTCCGAAGGCATCATCTGCGTTTGGCCGAGCTCGCCAGCCCACGATCCGATCATTTCATCGGCGCGCAGGTCGCCGTGCTCGATAATGCGCAAGGCGTCGAACAGATGCGCACGAAACATATCGGAGCGGCGGCAGTCATAGCCGAGCGTGGCGAGTGACGTGATGGAGTGATCCTTCCCCTGACCGGCACCGAAATCACTCTCCAATCCCCAGAACGCGTTGATCACAGAAGCTGGGACGCCGTAGTCCTTCATCTCGCGCTCGAACAGAGCCTCGTACTTCTTCAGCTGCCGCGCGCCGGTCGACAGACGCCCCGACCTGACGACCATCTTGTCGGACATTTCGATGAAGTTCTGCGCGAAGAATCTTTGTCCACGGTCAATGTTGATGATGCGCTGATCGAGAACCAGGTATGGTCCTGCGGCGGCGAGCGCACTCGGTGCGATGCCTTTGGCGAGTGCCTCCTTCTTGAAGGCGGCAAGCCATGGCTCGAAAGCTCCGGTGTTACGGCAATTGGGCTGTGCCAACCCCGATGTTGCGAGCATCACAACGCAAGGAGTCGTGAGCACCGCTAGACGCACGCTTCCGCGGATCGCATCAATCGCTCTGGTCGGCATGTGTCCGCCCGCTTTCTGCTCAGCCACCCGAAGGGGAGGGGATCAATCTGCGCTCGCGCGTCCGTGCGGCTTGCTCGCGCAACGGCAAGTCGCCTATCCTGATTGCAGTGACCCGGCCGATTTCTCAGCAACCAAGAAGGATTATGCTTTTTTCGGCGCTTGCGCAGAGACGACGAATTTTCGACAACATCATGGCCGCCCGCGGGTAACGGTGAGAGGGACAAGCATGCGTAATTATCTTTTCCTGGCCCTGTGCATAGGTTTGCCGCTGGCCGGCACCGCGATTGCACAACAAACGCCGGCGCCGATCCCGTCGCCCGCCGCCACAACGCCCGCGGCCCCGCCCCCGGATTATGGGCCACCGATCACCAACGAGCAGATGAAATCAGTGGCCGGCGCCGCCTTTGCCGAAGCAAAGAAGAACAACTGGCGAATGGCATTCACCATTATGGGACCCGCAGGCGAGCTCGTCTACTTTGAGAAAATGGATGGCGCCCAACTCGCCTCCACGGAAATTTCGCAGGCCAAGGCACGCACCGCCGTGATGTACCGCCGACCGACCAAGGCCTTCGCCGATCAATTCGCCGCAGGAAATACGGCATTCACCACATTTCCGGACCGACCGGTGGCGTCCGAGGGAGGCGTGCCGATTGTCGTGAACGGCAAGATCGTGGGCGCCATAGGCGTGAGCGGCGGAACAGGACAGCAGGACGGCTCAACAGCTGCGGCGGGGGCGGGCGCAGCGAGATAGCGCCGATACAATTTCCCTCGGCCCTCAAATATACGCGAGCGCCGAACCTCTTGCTCCTTGTCAGGTTATAGTGGATTGGACCTGAACGGTGGGGTGGTTTCCGGTCAGTTCACCCTCATCCCCGGAATTGGGCATGCCGCCCGTGCGTTCCTTCCCAGCCCTGCGCCGTAGCCGTGCTGCACCAGCGGCGCTGGATGATGTGCGCAGCTTTTGGCGCGAGGCTTTTCGTCGAGTGCGCGGCGAAACTGAACGCCGCGCAGCCCCGCTCGGCGCCGAGGATCAGGCGGTGCAATCGATGCCGGATGCGAGTCCGAGCAAATGGCATCGCGCGCATACGACATGGTTCCTGGAGCAGTTTCTGCTCGGGCCATATCTCCACGGGTACCGCCTCTTCGATGATCGTTTCGCGTTTCTCTTCAACTCCTACTATGTCACGGCGGGGCCGCGTCATGCGCGGCCGCGTCGCGGAATGCTGACGCGGCCAACCTGTGAGGAGGTGAGCGCTTACCGCGCTTACGTGGATGCAGCGGTCGACCGCCTGCTTGCCGAGGCGAGCGACACAAGCCTTGCAGAGGTCCTGCGCGTCCTCGAGATCGGGATGCAACACGAGCAACAGCATCAGGAGCTTCTCCTTACCGACATCCTGCATGCCTTTGCCGAGAATCCGCTCGCACCTGCATACGACATGCACTGGACAGCGCCGTGCACAACCGGCTCGTCCCAGGAATTTGCCGAGCTGCCTGCAGGGATTCATCAGATAGGCTTTGCCGGGCAGGGCCATTGCTTCGACAACGAGCAACCAGCCCATCAAGTGCTGCTGCAGGAGGCGCGCATCGCGCGCGACCTCGTAACCAATGCACAATGGCTCGAGTTCATGGCGGACGGTGGATACGCAACGCCGTCGCTCTGGCTGTCGGACGGCTGGACGTTGAGGGAGGCGGAAGAATGGAGCGCTCCGGGGTACTGGCGTGAGCAGGACGGAGTGTGGATGGCGGTCACCCTGGCCGGACTGCGCGCCGTCGATCCGGAATCCCCGGTGATGCATTTGAGCTATTATGAGGCGGACGCATTCGCCCGGTGGGCGGGTAAGCATTTGCCGACCGAAGCGGAGTGGGAGGTCGCCGTACGCCTCGGATTGCTCGACGATGCGTTCGGCATCGCCTGGCAATGGACCCGCAGCGCCTATCTGCCATATCCCGCCTATCGTGCGGCCGAGGGCGCGCTTGGCGAGTACAACGGCAAGTTCATGGTAAACCAGATGGTGCTGCGAGGCGGATCGCATGCCACTCCTGTGGGGCACACGCGTCCAAGCTATCGCAACTTCTTCTATCCTCCGGCACGCTGGCAGTTCAGCGGCCTCCGGCTGTTGGACTATGCGCAGCGCTGATGGTGCGAATATCTCAATGGTGACGGACAGCTCGTCTCTGGTCACCTCGGCACAACAGGTGCGGCAGGACGAGCCTCACTCCCCTTTTCTGCGCGACGTGATCGTTGGCCTCACGGCGCAGCCTAAACGATTGCCGCCAAAGTATTTCTATGACGAGATCGGCGCCCGGTTGTTTGAGGCCATCACGGCTTTGCCGGAATATTACCCGACGCGCTGCGAGCTGCACCTGCTGAGCGAGCATGGCGCGGAGATCGCGCAGTTTTTTCCCGCGGGTGCGGCTTTGATCGAGTTTGGCAGCGGCTCGAGCCGCAAGATTCGCACCGTGCTCGCGGCTGCGCCAACCATCAAGGCGTATGTGCCAGTCGACGTGTCCGCGGAAATGTTGGTCCAGGAAGCTGAGCAGCTGCGACGCGATCATCCGGGTCTGACAGTGCTGCCGCTTGCTGCTGATTTCACCAGCAATTTCGTGCTACCCAGCGCGGTGACGGCGATGCCGCGCGTCGGCTTTTTTCCCGGCTCGACCATCGGCAACTTCGAGCCGCGCGACGCGGTTACGTTCTTGCGGCACGCCGCAAGCATTCTCGGCCATGGCGCTGTCCTGATCGTCGGCGTCGACCTCATCAAGGATGCACACCTGCTGGACGCCGCCTACAACGATGCTGCCGGAGTGACTGCAGCCTTCAATTTCAACCTCCTGACACGCATCAATCGCGAGCTCGGCGCGGATTTTGATCTCCGCCACTTCACTCATCGTGCGTTCTACAATGTCGAGAAGCAGCGGGTGGAGATGCATCTGCGCAGTACCGTCGCGCAAGACGTGAGCCTCGCCGGACGCGTGATACACTTTGCAGCTGGGGAAACCATTCACACCGAGAACAGCTACAAATATACGCTCGCTTCCTTTGCCGCCCTGGCACGCGCGGCGGGGTGGAAGCCTGCGGCAGTCTGGACCGATAAGGAATTTTCTGTGCATGCATTGCGGTTGAGTGCGCATCCCGGAGCCGTGCCGTCGACCGATGTCGGCGCGAACAGCTAAAGGTTGCGCGAGCCGGATGTCTCTCGGTCGCTTACCCGCCGATGCCCAGGTTCTCCAACTCGCGGGCATGAACCGCGGTTGAGCCTCGCCCCGCCAGCTGCCCCCGTAACCGGTTGGACCCGTGCTTTATTCGCTATTCATCAATGGCTTTGCTAAAACCTGATCGCGAGGGATCTCTGCATGAAAATCATGACGTTTCAGGTGGATGGCGCTTGGCATCTCGGGGTTCTCGAAGGCCAGGAGGTGATCGACCTGCAGGCTGTGGATCGTTCAATTCCGGCTGAACTCGGGGAGGTTCTGCGTCAAGCCAATGGTGATCTGGCGGCTCTAAAGGATGCGGCAAAACAGAGCCAGGCGAGTGCGCGTCGAAAGCTCGCCGGGTTGAAATACGGATTGCCTGTCGCAAGGCCCGGGAAGGTGATCTGTCTCGGCCTTAACTACCTGGAGCACGTCAAGGAAGGCTCGCAGCGCGACAACATCCCGAAATTCCCGACCATCTTCATGCGGGGCAATTCCTCCCTGGTGCCGCACGGGGAGCCCATCATTCGCCCCAAGGCATCAGAGACCCTCGACTACGAGGCCGAGCTGATCCTGGTGGTCGGCAAGCGCGCCAAGCACCTCAACCTCGAGAACGCCTATTCGTGCATTGCCGGGTATTCGTGCGGAAATGAGGGCTCGGTCCGCGAATTCCAGCGCAAGACCTCGCAATGGGACATGGGCAAGAATTTTGACCGCACCGGCGGCTTCGGGCCCTGGATGGTGACCGCCGACGAGCTGCCGCCCGGAGCCAAGGGTCTGAAGATCGAGACCCGTCTCAATGGGCGAGTGATGCAGTCCGACAATACCGACAACATGATGTTTCCCGTTGCCGAGATGATCGCTTATGTCACGCAAGGAATGACACTCGAGCCTGGTGACATCGTGTTCACCGGCACCCCTTCAGGTGTCGGTCATGCCCGCAAGCCCGATCCAGTCTGGATGAAACCGGGTGACGCCTGTGAGGTCGAGATTGAGAAAATAGGCGTGCTGGTCAATCCGATTGCTGCTGAATGAGTGGATGGTTTCCGGCCGGCACAGGCCTGAGCATTGGACCTGGAGACTGCGCCGGGACGCGCAGCATCAGTGCCACTGAGTACTTTGCCCACATCACATCGTCGACTTTCAACCCTTAAAAGGACTGCACATGGCCGACCAACTCGATGTACTCGTCATATGCGGCTCGCTGCGCAAGGGGTCCT
Organism: Xanthobacteraceae bacterium; assembly: GCA_045811525.1. Lineage (GTDB taxonomy): Bacteria > Pseudomonadota > Alphaproteobacteria > Rhizobiales > Xanthobacteraceae > VAZQ01. The sequence continues at coordinate 20,395 of JBJMTV010000018.1, forward strand.
ACAACGCGGCTTTGGCGCGCACCTTGCCGTCGTTGGCCCCCCCAGGCCTGAAGCTGCGCACGGCCCCCTCATTCGAGAAATTTCCCATCTACAACTTCGACATTCAGAATGCGTCCGGTTTTCCTCCCGAGATCACGGCGTGGGCTGACGCGATCCGCTCAGCTGACGCCGTTATCATCGTTTCGCCCGAGTATAACTGGTCGATACCGGGCGGCCTGAAGAACGCGATCGACTGGGTCTCGCGCATGAAGGATCAGCCGTTCCAGGACAAGCCGGTCGCCCTGCAGTCGTGTGCGGGAGGCATCCTTGGAGGCTCGCGCATGCAATATCACGTGCGCATGACGTTGACGGCTATCGATGCCATCGTTTTTGGCCGGCCCGAGGTCATTATCACGTTCGCCGCGCAGAAGTTCGATGAAAAGACGCTGGAGCTTAAGGACCAGACGGCAATCGATTTGGTCAAATTGCAACTCGCCGCGCTCGAGAAGCACGCCCGTCGGCTCATGGCCAAGTAGCTCGGAAAGACGCAGCAATGGGGCGACTGGCTGGCCGTACGGCCCTTGTCACTGGCGGGGCGAAAGGCATCGGGCGGCACTATTCGCAAGCCTTGGCCGCCGAAGGCGCTCGGGTCATGATCGCCGACATCGCCGACGGCAGCGCGCTCGCCCAGGAGCTTGCCGCCGCTTACGGCATGAACTCGGTTGCGAGCACTGTGGCCGATGTGAGCAGCGAAAGCGCAGTCACGGCGCTGGTCGCCGCCACCGTCGAGCGCTTCGGTAAAATCGACGTTCTGGTCAACAACGCCGCTCTATTCGCGCCGCTGCAGGAGCAAAAGTGTACGGAGATCGACGCGGCGGTCTGGGATCAGGTCATGGCAGTCAATTTGCGTGGCCCGTTTCTGATGGTGAAACACGTCGTGCCGCGCATGCAGACGGCAGGCTACGGCAAGATCATCAATATCGGGTCCGGCACGGCTTTCCGCGGCATTCCTTGGATGCTGCACTACGTGACCAGCAAGGGCGGCATCTTGGCCATGACGCGTGCGCTCGCCCGCGAGCTTGGGGACCAGGGCATCCGCGTCAACACCTTGGCCCCGGGGTTCACCTTGAGCGACAGTGTACTCAACGAGAACCCTGGGCATGTGGCGAGCGCCCGCGAACGCGCGGTGCAGTCGCGCTCCCTGCACCGGGACATGCATCCGCAGGATCTCCTCGGGGCCCTGGTTTTCCTAGCCTCGCCAGACAGTGATTTTGTCACCGGCCAGACCCTGATGGTGGACGGGGGCAACGTGAATACCTGAGCTCAGTCTGGCACCTGGATTTCCAGTGAAGAGACGCCGTACTGCGCTGCATCGGGGCTACGGCCGCTGGCACACCAATCGCAGCTAATTGGGTGCGGCAGGGTCTTCCCGAGGCAAGATAGTTTCATTATATACTAATTTCCCCGGGGTTGCCGCGAGCGGCGATTCCTGAGCCCCACCAGATTGAACGGAGAGCGCCATGGCGAGCGCCACCGCGACCCAAACCACCACCCCAGGCCCCAAACACAACATCGAGGCGATGCGCCAGGACTACTACCAGCGCATTGCGCAGCACAGCATGACGCCGCTCTGGAAGGTCATGGACAGCGTCGTGACGAAGGAGCCGGTCACCCAATGCGTGCCGGTGGTCTGGCACTTCGACGACATCAAGCGACTGGTCATGGAGTCGGGCGGGCTGATCACGGCGGAGGAGGCCAACCGGCGCGTTTTGATCCTGGAAAATCCCGCACTCTCGGGCCAGTCCAAGGCGACGAATACGTTGTTTGCAGGCGTGCAAATGATCCTGCCAGGTGAGGTCGCGCCGGCGCACCGCCACGTCTCCTCCGCGATCAGGTTCGTGCTCGACGGGGAGGGCGCCTATACCGCCGTGGAGGGCGAGAAGGCTTTCATGTCGCCCGGCGATTTTGTGATCACGGCCAACTGGGCGCCGCACGATCACGGCAACACGTCCGATCGGCCCATGCTCTGGCTCGACGTGCTCGATTTTCCCCAAGTGAACTTCTTCGAAGCGTCATTTGCGCAGGAATTTGATAGCGCAACGCAACCGACCACGCGCCAGGACGGCGACTCGCTCGCGTTTTACGGTTCTGGCGTTCTGCCCGATGGGCGGGTCGCGCGACCGAATTCGAGCCCGGTGATCAACTATACCTATGCGCGCACCCGCCCCATCATCGAACGCATGATGAAAGCGGGCGATATCGACAAGAGCCATGGTGCGCGTGTGCGCTACGCCAATCCCGTGAACGGCGGTCCGGTGCTCCCGACCATGGGCGCCAATCTCGCCATGTTCCCCTCGGGCTTTGAGGGCGAGCCCTACCGTTCGACTGACGGTACGGTGTTCGTCTGTGCCGAAGGCAAGGGGACGACGACTGTCGATGGGAAGGTCCTGGAATGGGGACCGTGGGACGTATTCATCGTGCCGCCGTGGAAGCGCTATGCGCATCATGCCGAGAAGCAGTCGGTCTTGTTCTCAATCTCGGACCGACCCTCGCAAGAGGCGCTCGGTATCTGGCGCGAGGATGCACGCACGCATTAGGCAAGGCTGACCGGGAGGCAAGACTGACCGGCGCTTGCGGGCGAGCTTATCCGCAAGCGCGACGGACCGAGCGCGACTCTGACGAGCTCTTTGTGCTCTAAGCCCCCGCTCGCTTGCGCCCTGACTCGCTTCGTCGCAGGTGCTCGAGCACAAGCAGCAGAATGCCGGCGGCGACGGCAATCAGGTTGACGTAGCCGCCGCCGACGAACGATTCTGGCGGCAGCACGATCAAGCACGACAGCCCGCCATAGAGAAATCGCGCGGCCACCGAGAGAGGCGTGAGCGCGAAACCGATAATTCCTGCAGTGCCAATGAACAGTCCGAACAGGATGCGCAGGAAATTCCAGACGATCAGATAAACGGGTCCGTCCATCAAGAGGCTTGGCGTGAGCACGAACAGGAATGGCAGGATGAAAGTGGACCAGCCGACCAGGCAGGCAATCCAGCCCGTCGTCCAGCCATCCGTTCGCGCGATATTGGCAGCAGCATAGGCTGCGAACGCAACGGGCGGCGTGATCATCGAGAGCATGCCGTTGTACATGACGAACATGTGCGCGGCCATCGGCGTCACGCCGAGCTTGACCAGCGCCGGTGCGAGCAGCGTCGCAGTCAGGATGTAGACGCTCACAGTCGGCAAACCGATGCCAAGCACGAAGGCGAGCACAGCGATCAGCAGCAGCAACAAGAAGACGTTGTCGCCCGAGAGCGCGACGAGCTGCAACGTCATGCTGAACGCGAGTCCCGAGATCGCCAAGATGCCGACCATCACGCCAGCGGCGGCGCCGATCAGCAGAATGTCGAGCGAGATCCGGCCGCTCTCGATGACTGCCATCCCAAGCTCGCGCGCAGTGGGACGTTTGCCGCGGTAGCCGAAGACGAACGTCAACACCATCAGCATGACGGTGGCCAGCACGGCCGCCTTCTCAGGCGTGAGCAGCAGCACCTCTGGATAGATCAGCGCCAGCACCAGGAACATGATCGGCAGCAGGAAGTGCCAACCTGACCGCATCACCTGAGAGATCGTGGGCGCAGCCGGATCCTGAACGGCACCGATCTTGTGCTTCGCGGCGTCCAGGTCGACGTGAATGAAGAGGCAAGCGTAGTAGAGGATGGCCGGGATTGCAGCGGCAATGCAGACGGCGCCGTACGAGACCTGCAGGAACTCGGCCATGATGAAGGCCGCCGCGCCCATGACCGGCGGCATCAGCTGCCCGCCGGTTGAGCCGACCGACTCGACTGCGGCGGCCTTGTACGGCGAAAACCCCGACTTGATCATGGTTGGTATGGTGACAATCCCGACCGCGAGCACGTTCGACACCGCACTGCCGGAGATCATCCCGAACAAGGCGGAGCCGACCACCGCAATCTTTGCAGCCCCGCCGCGGAAGCGTCCCATCGCCGACATGGCGATGTCGGAGAAGAAATCGGCACCTCCGGTGCGTGCGAGGACCTGGCCGAGGATGGTGAACGGGATCACCACCAGTACGGCCACCTGCAGGATCGCGCCGATCATGCTGTTGACGTCGAGACCGAGATACGCAACCAGCCGCTCGGGCGACACCCAGCGGGTTTGGAAGTCCCCCGGCAGATGCGGACTGATATAGATGTAGACCGCCATCGCCAGGATGATTGAGACGAAGCCGAAGCCGGAGGTGCGTCGGCTCGCCTCCAACACCAGAAACAGCAGCATCGCGCTACCGACGATCCCTTCGACCGGGAGCATGGCGAGCTCGTAGGTCAAGGGCTCGTAACGCACAAAGATGTAGCCGCAGAGTAGAAGCGAAACGATCGCGCTGGCGTAGTCGAAAGCGCGGGCAAAGGTGCGTCGGCTCGCGAGCAGGGTCCATGCCAGCGCGAGCAGGACACCAGCCCAGAGCAGGAGCGGGATGTCGCGCGGATCCGGAAACCGGTACGCGATATAGGCGATCAGCATCAGCACGGTGATCGCGCCGGCAAGGTCAACCTTGCGGTATTCGCGTCGCGTTTCGACGACGAAAGCGAGCGCGAGCGTCAGACCGAGACAGACGGTCAGCAACTGCTCGGTATAGAACGAGACGTTGAACACCCGCCTGGGTACGTCCATGACCCAGAGGACCACACAGGTGATGAGCAGTGCCTGCAGCAGGTTGGTAAGAAAAACCGTCGCCGGCGATGTGGTCGCCGCGAGCTCTTCAGCGCTGGAAAGAAAACGCTCCTCGGAGGCAATGACGTGCTGCTGCCCCAGGTGGGTCGGACCATCCACTTGGCTCATGGCAGGTATTTCGACCCCTTAAAGAGGTAAACGCACTGCAGTCCTCACTCGAGGGGCTTGGCGGACATTTTCTTGTCCTTGAAATATTTCAATGCGCCGGGGTGATAAGGAAAGTCGTAGGTCTTGTAGAGCGAGGCCGTCGAGAACTCGCGCAGGTTGGGTGCGACCGCGACCAACTCCGCCTGGTTCGCTTCCATGGTCTCGATCACCTTGTACACCACCTCGTCGGGCACCTTGGCGTGGGTGAAAAGAATATTATCGATGGTGTAGACCTGCATGGGCTTCTCCACCCCGATATAAGCCGGTCCCGGTGTGACGTCGGAGAGATAGCCATAAGGCGAAACCTGCTTTGCCGCTGGCATGCCGGGCGTTTGCGGAATCTCCAGGAAGCGGGTGCCTCCCACCGTGACATCGACCTCACGCACCTTCGGTGCCCCGAAAGCGAACATGAACATGTCGGCCGCACCGGAGACAAAATCGTCGGCTGAGCGCACAACGTTGGGCACCAGCACCGGCTTGATGTCGTTCTCGTTGAGGCCGCCGGTGGCCAGTATGGCGCGCGAGAGCGGGTCGAGCGCGCGCATGGCGGAGTAACCCATGGTCACGCGCTTGCCGCGCAGATCACCCACGCTGCGCATGTTGGAGTCTTTGCGCACCCAGAATCCCGTCTTCAAGGTGTAGACAGGTCCGATAATACGCAGGTTCGGCTGCGCGTTGTTGGCAATGCCCATGCCGATCTCCGGCGCATTGGCCATCGCGAAATCCGCTTCACCGCGGCCGACAATGGCAATCATCACCGATTCACCCGCGGTGGCCTGGACGAGCGTGTTCAACCCGGCCTTTTCCTTCAGCACTTTCGAGATTGCCGCGCTCGTGGTGTGGTTTATCGAGCCCGGCTGCATTGAGGCGAAGCCATAGGTCTGTGCCTGCGCCTTGCTGTCCACAAGCATTGCCAGTGATCCAACGAGCACAAGCGGCCGCAGCAGCGTGCCGAGCGTCTTGGTCATCATCACGATTCCATCCCTGCGCAGTGTCATTGCGTTTAGGTTGATCTGCCCGGGCTCTCCGGCTGGTGCAGATCAAATTCTCGCACCTGTCGTTGTTCGTCTTAGTTCTGTAGGCCGCAGGGTAGCGAAATCGGCGCCTTGCTTCTACGGTGATGCACCTGCTTTGCCGGGACCTGTATTTGCTCTCCAGTCGCATGTCCTTAACCTTCATTCATGACGTCCCCCAACAGCGCGTCGTGTTTGCGCGTGGTGCGCTCGGCCGGCTGGCGGAGGAGGCACAACGCTGCGGTATCGAACGCGCGTTGGTGATAGCCACGCCCGGCAGTGGAGCGCGGCTCGGAGCGCGCGCCATTGATGTTCTCGGCCCCCGGGCTGCGGGAATGTTTGCTCATGCCGCCGTACACGTGCCGAAGGCCGTCGCCGAAAGTGGGCTCGAGGCCGCCCGGGCGGGCGCGCCCGACGGCCTCGTTGCTGTGGGCGGCGGCGCTGCCATCGGTCTCGCCAAGATCATTGCCCGCGATCTAGGTCTGCCGATCGTGGCCGTGCCTACGACTTATTCCGGGTCTGAGGCAACGACCATCTGGGGCCTCTCGGAGGGCGATCGTAAATTCACGGGGAAGGATGCGCGCGTCCTCCCGCGCACCATCATCTATGACCCCGACCTCACTCTGACCCTGCCGCCTGCCGTCACTGCCGCCAGCGGCATGAACGCCATGGCACATTGCGTGGAGAGCATGTGGGTGGAGGCCCGCACGCCTTTCCTGATGGCGGTTGCGTTGGATGCGGTGCGGCGGCTCGCAAAGCATTTGCCGTCCACCGTTGCCCACGGCGACGATTTCGAGGCACGTGCCGAATGTCTGGTCGCCGCATGGCTTGCCGGGTTCGTGCTCAATGCCGGCACTGCCCTTCAGCATAAGCTTGCCCATGTGCTGGGCGGGTTGGGGTTACCGCATGCGGAGGTGCACGCCATCATTCTGCCGCACGTGACCCGCTTCAACCTCGCTGCCGCTCCGCAGGCACGCGAGTACCTGGCGCTGGCGCTTGATGGGGATGGGGCCGAGCGCTTGGCCCTGATGCTGGCCTGCCTGCCGATCCCGCAGCGGCTTGCGCAGGTGGGCTTTAGCCCTGCTCGCATCGGCGCGGTTGCTGCCGAGGTCGCGGCGCTTGCGATCACGGCGCCGCGCCCGGTCGCCGGGGCTGATGTGCGGGGTCTGCTCGCCGCGGCCTTGTAGGAGCACAACCCGAACGCCACACCTTCGGGAAATTTGCGGACCCGGCCCGTGGGCACGATGGCGGATCGGCGGGCCGCGTCTTATGCTGTGCGCCATGGCTCAGGGAACTTCGCCCTCCATGATCCCGCGCTCTGCTGCGGAGCCTACGGCCCCCCAAGGCGGGGCCGGGGATAAATCCGCGCGTTCAGATGCAGCGCCTTCCTCTGCAGGTGACGCTGCGGTGCAGATCGCGCGCCTCCAGCAGGCGGTGCGGACATCGAATGAGAACTGCGACCGCGCCATGTCGCTGTCGCATCGCTTATCGGCTGAACTGCGGGAGGCGCAGGAACGCGTGGTGAAGCTCGAGCTGGAACTCGAGCACATCGTCGGGCGCGCGCAGGCACTCGCGGATGGCCGCATCAGCGAGATCGAGCTCAGTGCCAATGACGCGAAGGTTGCCATTGAAGCGCGGGCGCGCGAGGTACTCGACGCGGCGGAGCAGAAGGTGAGTGAGGCTGAGCGCAGCGCCGAAGAGCGCGTTGCCGCGGCTGAACGCAGCGCCAGTGATCGAATTGCCGAGATTGAGCAGATTGCCAACGAGCGCATCACTCAGGCGGAGACCGCTGCAAAGGAAGCTGTGGCGGCAAGCGAGCGGGCGAAGCAACAACACGTAGCCGACTTCCAACGTGCCGCCGAGGAACGCATCGGCGAAATTGAACGCGGCGCTGAGCAGCGCGTGCGTGAGGCGGACCGCGCCGCCCACCAGAGTGTCAGTGAGGCACAGCGCATGGCCGACGAGCGAACGGCCGCGCTCACAGGTGAGGTTGGCCGGCTCAAAGGCGAGACAGCAGAAGTGGTCCGCGACGCGGAAGCGCGGCTTTCTGATCTCGAGGCGGAGCTCGTGCGTGCGGCTGAGAGCGCAATGGCCAATGAGGAGCGCCTGATCGAGTCCACGCAGGCCGCAGAGCAGCAACTGAAGGAGGCGGCTCGCGCCGAGCTTGCAGCAGCTCTGGAGCGCGCTCAACGCTCGATGGCGGAGCGAGTGGAGCTGATGCAGGCTGAAATTGACCGCGTGACGGCCGTGGCGGCACAGAACGAGCAGCGGGTCCAGCGCATAGCCGGCGATCGGCTGCGGCAGGCGGATGCTCGCATGCGCGAGCTTGAGAGCGAGCTCGCGCGCATGGACAGCGAAGCGGCGGAGGCCTTACGGCGCGAAGTGCAGAATGCGGAGGAACGGCTCGGCGAGCAGGCTGACGAGCTCGAGTACATGCGCGACCGAGCGCGGCGCGCGGAGGGCTGGCTGCAGCTCATCGAGCAGGAGATCAAGGATAAGTTGCTTGTCCAGCGGGCTGCCGCTGGCCAGCTACCTGCGCCGATCAAAAAGCAAACCTGAGCAGTGGCCTCGGGGCACGGGGGCAAGACCCACGACTGCAACGAAGCGAGCGCAAGACGCATTACCCGCGATGTTGGCGCGCCCGCAATTTGGCCGTGGCGTGCTCCCACGCGTTGGGCTGCGTGCCCTCGAGCGTCAGTCGGTCGGTGAGTCGCGCCATTGATCTTGCCCGAGACGCTGGCTTCGGAGGCTGCCTCAGCCGGTGCGGGCGTTGGGCGGCCGGTATGAGCTCCTCCCACTCGCGATAGAACTCAGTCACGCGGTCGGCCTTCTGTGCCTCCGCGCGTTCCTCTGTCAGTGCCGTCTCGTGGCCGCGCAGCTTTTCGATGGCGCGCAGCCAGGCGCGCGCCATCGGTACTGGCTCGGGCGGGTTCGCCTGCTCGGCAACAACAGCCGCTGCTTGAACCGCGGTCTCAGCCTGCCGACTCATGGAAGCTTTGAATAAGAAGCGCTCCTCGGTTTCACCGCAGCCAAGGCACTGCATGGTGTAGCGTTCGAAACCGGGCACAATCATGCTCTCATCCGGCACGACGCTCACAACGATCATCTCAACCCCACAACCCACGCATCGCATCTTGAAGCACTCCGATCCCTGGTCGGATGGAGCGCAGGTATCAGCATCTTGTCAAGCACTCGGACCGCTGGGCTGTGGAAAGGCCTGTGCCATGTGCCTTGCGGACCACACACAGCGTGCTTTGGCGTCAGGGCGCTGACGCAGATGTGGTGCGAATCACCTGCTCTTGCGTGCATCATGGGCCGATCCATGAGCTCTGGCCTCGCACTGTCTGTGCGGTACCGAACTGTTGCTAAGCTGCAGTTCGCTCTCGCGGGATCGCTGGGTGCGTACCGTGCTTTGCACCTTTGCGCACCTTACCGGATCGCACGAGCACGCGATCGCATGAGGGGCCGTAGGGTGCGCAAAGCCGCACTGCGCGGCGTGCGCACTATCAAGCTCTCGCATCTGGTGGTCGTGCATGGTGCGCACGGTGCTTCGCACCTTTGCGCACCCTACCAGGTGCACTTCAGGAAGGCTGTGCAACCGGGTGCCTGAGAGCGGTTGCGCGCTGTCGCTCAGCGCGTAGTCGAGCAGCCAAGGTCGCCGATCGTGACTGCACCATCGGGAAAATGCGCGGTGATCGCAAGCGTGCCGCCCAGCGCTTCCACGTAACGACGCAAGTTGCTCACGTGCATGTCTGACCGGCGCTCGAGCTTGCACACGGCGGGACGGCCAATCGAAAGTTTTTCAGCGAGCTCTCCTTGCGTAATGGCGTAGCGCTTGCGCAAAGCGGGCAGACGCAGCGGCTGCGCGTCATCACGCTGAGGCACGGCGCCGCTCAGCGGGCCCGCACTCAAGGGCGCAGCAGCATCTATCGCCGGGCGGAAAAGCTCATTCATGGCAGTGCGTCCTTTCTGGCGAGGTGGCGGCACTGAATGGCCGCTGCAGAAGTGTTTCATGATGCGCGTGGCCTCCGTCGGTGTCCTTAAGCGGCAACCTGATGCTCTGAATCGTTCTGGTTTTTGCTGAGTCGCGCCGCAAAATGCCGCTCAAGTGCACGCCAGGCGGCGCCATGTCAGGACTTGTGTGGCGAGCTTGCTTGGCTCCGCAAAATTTATCCCTCGCCATTAACTTCCGAAGGATGAAGCCGTGAACAGGCCTCGAACGTGAGACGAACATCGGTATGATCGTGATGCTCAGCGTGACGAAAAAGATGAAGGCTTTGCAGCTCGCGCGTGTCGCTTGTGGTAACGCCGTCCTGCTCGCGCTAACCAGATCTTCGTCATCTCATGCGGCGTTTGCAGTTCGTGATTGCGCGCGCATGATTCGTCAGCAACAATGTGTGCGGGGACGGGTCGTGTAAACGGAGTGACGTTATGTTGTACCGTTCCCTTGCCGCCGCCTTGCTTGCACTTGCAGGCGCCGGCTCCGCCTCAGCTCAATCGGTGTATGTCGCGCCCGGCGGCGTGTATGTCGCGCCGGGAGGCTCTGTCTATGTCACGCCGCAAGGCGGTGGTGCTTACTACGGCGCGCCTGCGGCGGTGGCGCCTACGAACGGCTATGTGGCACCGGGAGAATACTACGCGCCGCCGGTGAGCTATGTCGCACCGGGAGCAGATTACGGCGTCCCAACAGCCCCGCTCTATGATCCGCCGCTCCAGGCATACGGTTCGGTCGGCGGCGTCGCGGTGCAGCGGCGCGTCTACATCCAAGAGCCGCCACGCCCGCCGGCTCCCGTGCCGTACGGCCGCTGGCGCGGCTGGTAACCGACTCAGTGGCGAGCGGCGGGGGCGTGCCTCCGGGCAAGCCGCCGTCGCTGTTCAAGCGGGCGCAGGACCGACGAGCGACGGTCGGTCTCGCCGGGGGAGGACACAGTTCTCCCTTCCTGATTGACGCATCGCCCGGGGTGCCGCGCCTGATGGCTCCGAGGCAGCGAGCCCGCCGGGGTCACGCCTGCACGTGATCTTGGTCTTGCGGCTATCCCCGCCCGGGTTGATGATGGCGCGCAGCGCACCCCGTATTCACGAGCGTTCACATCGTTGTGCATTCGCTTGTTGCAGCGCAAAAGAAGCGTTATCTCGTACATTGTCCATCTAAGCTGGGAACCGTGAATATGGCCGCATTGGCGCGCGGGCGCTTGTTCGGAAGGCGCCGTGATCAGACGGAAGTATTGCAGCAACAGGTCACTGCGCTTGAGAGCGCGCTCTCGCGCTGTGCCGAGGTGGCCGGCCGCTGGAGCGCCGGCTGGCAGGTCACTGTTGCGGTTGGAATTGTCTGCTTGGCTCTCGGTTTCGTGCTCGGTCTTTATCGTGAGCCCCTCCTGCGTACCGGGATCGAGATCGTCGGTCTCACGCCAGTGGCAAAGACGACCGATGATGCCTATGCGGCTTACCTGAAGGGCAATTACGTCGCAGCTTTGGACGAGGCGCGTCCGCTGGCCGATGCGGGCGATGCGCGCGCCCAATCGCTGGTTGGACTTATGTATTACCGCGGCCGCGGTACGGCGCAGGATCATGCCGAGGCAACGAAGTGGTTTCGCCGCGCGGCGGATAATGGTGATGCGGCAGCTGAGTTTTACCTCGGCCTGATGTTTGCCGACGGTCAGGGCCTGCCGCAGGATTACGAGCAGGCAGCTATATGGTATCGGCGCGCTGCGGAGCGCGGCGATGCGCAAGCGCAGTACAATCTGGGGCTCGCCTACGCCAAGGGCGAGGGTGTTCCCGTCGACCCGGTCAGCGCCCACATGTGGTTCAACCTCGCGGCATCCCGTTTTCCCGGAAACGATGCTCCGCGTCGCACCGCCGCCGCCGCGAGCCGCGATGCAATGGCGGCCAAGCTCTCACCCGAGCAACTGGCCGAGGCGCAGCGCCGCGCGCGCGAATGGGCGTTGCGCTGATTTAGCGGGCACGGCTCGAGCGCGGCCCGTCGAGTTAGCGCGCCGGCTCGACCCGAAAGCCGTCGTCGCTTTGCAGGGCAACGCGCCCATGCGATACCGCGGCTGCCCAGCGCGCACTGCGCAACAATCCGCCGAACGAGAAGAAATGCGGCGCCACGATGCCGGTGGTGCTCTCGCCGCGCGCCTCCGCGAGGGCACGAACGAGCGCATCGGGTGCCGAGAGGGCGAAGATCTGCCGGACCAGTCCAGCCTGCCTTGCTAGCCCCTGTGCCGAGGCGCGGACACCGCAGCGATGCGCGTAATGCAGCAGTGTGGAAAGCGAGCTCGGTCCGGGCAGACCGATGCGCAGCGGCAGCTCGATGCCGAAGGCGCGCAGCTGATCGATCCAGGCGAGAATGGGTTTTGCCTCGAAGCAGAATTGGCTGACGATGCTGAGCGACATGCCGGTCGCCTGCGCGGCGCTGATCTTGTCTGCGAGCGCTCGCTCGAGCTCGCCGCCAGGAATGCGTGGATGGCCCTCGGGATAGCCGGCAATGCCGATCTCGGCAATGCCGTGACGCTTGAGCACGCCGCCGTCGATCACCTCGATCGCGCTGTGCAATGGTCCGGCCGGATCAGCACGGTCTCCGGCGATCACGAGGAGGCGCGTTACGCCCGCTTCTGCAACGAGGCGTGTGAGAAACTCTTGCATCTCGCTATCGCTTTGAAAATTTCGCACGGCGAGGTGCGGCACCGGCTCGAATCCGGCGTTCCGCAGCTTGATCGCCCCCTCCACCACCTCGTTGTTGGGGCGCGTTGCGACGGCGCTCACATAGACTCGCGTGCCTTCCGGCACGATCTCCCGTAGCTCTTGCACCTCCTCTCGCGTCGGGCGTGTGGCCTCGAGCGAAAAGCCGCGAGCAAAATTGGCGATGGCCGCGATCTCTGTGGAGACGTGCTCCGGCTGAGCCGCAGAAACCCAAGTCATGCGAGATCTCGTGCGGGCTGCGCGCACATAGCTGCGCACGACTCGCTCACCGGGGCAGCGCCGATCCGGCAAGGGTCGGACGAGTGGGTGTGGCGCATTTTTTTCACTCGCGCCGGCGCGAGATCACGTAGCTCTCGTCATAGAACCACAGGCCGCCATGCTCGCGCAGCACCTCGCCAGTGGCTTCGAGGTAGCGCCCGTCAGCGACCACATCGCCGAGCCGGTCGTCCTCCACTTGTGCCACATAGATCGCTGCGTTCCAGGCCGCAAAAAGCGTGGAGGTACCGATCGAGGAGGTCTCGGTGATCTCGCTCGGCAGCGTATGCATATCGTAGCGAAACAGCGACCGGTTATCGGCATAGGCATTGAAGTTGAGATCGCGCCCGGATTGGCCGAGCTCGTGCTTGACCGCTTTCATGATTTGATGACGGTCGTGCGCGAATGGATTGTCGCCCGGCCACACCTTCTGGATGATCTGCATGCCGGGATCATTTCCGTGCGAATGGATGGCGATGAGGCGGCCACCCGGGCCAAGTGCCCGCGCGAGGGGCGTGATCACCCGTTTCGCCTTGAAGTCGAGCGAGGCGCGGGCCCGATAAGGCTGGGAGGCGATCACCAGGTCATAGTCGGCGCGGGTGCCGCCAGGTTTGGGAATAATGGGATCGAGGAGGAATTTGTGGTCCTCGCGATACAGCACCAGGACGACCGGCCGCTCATAGACTGGATTGCCGGTTTTCGGCGACACGCCCGCCTTCCAGTTCTGCGACAGGAAGGGCACCAGGTCGGTGATCTGCTGCTCGAAGCGATAGGCGGAATCGCCGACAAGCGGCACCTCGTGCCAGACCAGGCTCGACGCGGCTGACAGTGACTTCACGTGCAGCCAGGGTGCATCGGCATAGGCGAGATTGGTCATGATCAGCACGGTCGCGGGATGCTCGAAGAAGCGGTCCGACATCTTCTGCAGCGCGAGCCGCACATCTTCGAGACTGATCTCCTTTCCGACCACGTAAAACGGGATCGTCGGAAAACGGTCGTGCATTGCGCGCATGACGCGCAGCAACACCGTCCCGTCACCAACGCCGGCATCGAACATGCGCAGCGCCGGCGGGCGTGGATGCACGTTTCCGAGCTCCATGCCGACACGGCTGGCGACGACCCATTTTTCGCTGCAGGTGTTGACGAACAGCAGATACTTCTGGCGGTTGTCGAAGAACCGGAAATTGCGCTGCGGGTCCGGCTCGCCGCCCCCGCCACTCGGTGGCGGCGGCACGGAGGGGCTGCGCGGCTCGCCGTTGCGCGTTATGACCATCGACCGGGGCTGCGCCGCGTTCTTGTTGGTATGCATGAAAGCGCGGATGCGGTCGAGCGTCTCCGTGGTTATGCGTCCACCATTACGCAGTCGCGCGGTCAGCTTGCCGTCATTGACGGCGCGACGGCCGAAGGTCGATTCGGCAAGCCCGCTGTGACGGCAGTAGTCGGAGATTTCCTGAAGCAATTGCTGTGCGCTCATGGCGTCGCCTCGGTCCGAGTTTCCTCGCCCGGCGCGCCGCCGCTCTTGCTTGGCTGTGCTGGCTTGCGCCGAGCCGTACTCAGCGAAGCAAGCGCCGAGGCGGGCGTCAACCATAAAACAGCCCACCCGGTCAGTGGGCGCGCTTATGGGCAACGCACCGTGGGGTCTCGAACCACGCCGTGTACCCGGAGCCACGTCTGCTATAGCGAATGTCCGCCCAAGCACATGGATCGCCGCCGCATGCCCCGTTTCGCCGCGAACCTGGCCTACTTGTTCACTGAGCGACCGCCGATCGAGCGATTTGCCGCCGCGGCCGCCGCGGGCTTCGAGGCCGTCGAGTTGCAATTTCCATACGAGCTTGCACCTTCGGCGGTGAAGACAGAGCTCGCTCGGTATCATCTCACGATGCTTGGTCTCAACACGGCCGCAGGGCGGGGGAGCGGCGGAGAATCTGGTGTCGCCGCCATTCCTGGGCGTGAGCAGGAATTTGCGGCGCTGTTCAAACAGGCGCTCGATTACGTCACGGCCATCGGCGGCTGCCAAATCCACTGTATGGCGGGCAAGGTAGCGCCTGAGCAGCGCCCCGCGGCAGAGAAGGTTTTCATTCGCAATCTTGCGCAGGCGGCCGACGCTGCCGCGGCGAAGAACATCACGCTTCTCATTGAGCCCCTCAACCCGCGTGACCGGCCCGACTATTTTCTCGCTCGGCCCGAGCACGCAGCCGACATCATCAGTAAAGTTGGGTGCCCGAATGTGCGTATTCAGTACGATTTCTACCACGTCCAGATCTTGGGCGGCGACTTGATCCGGCGTTTCGAAAAGCATCAGCCCCTCATCGGTCACGTGCAGGTTGCCGCTGTGCCGAGCCGCCAGGAGCCGGACGAAGGGGAGATCAATTATCCCGAAATCTTCAGTGTCCTGGACCGGCTTGCATATCCTGGATGGGTTGGATGCGAGTACCGGCCCCGTGCCGGCACCGAAGCGGGTCTCGTATGGGCGCAGCCTTACGGCGTCAGGCCTCGTGCCGGCGTGTAGTCCCCATCTGCCCCGGCGTCCGCGCCATACCTGGTGCAGCGGGATACCTCATCAAAACGCCGCCCCCGATTTCGCTCGCCCGCTCCATCCGGGCTACGCGCTCCATCCCGGGCAAAATGGTCGCGCGGGCATTGCCTTGCCGCAGTCGCTTATTAGTTTCGCCGGCATGTGGAGACGTAAACCGCACAAAGATGGCGCCGCGGCTTTCACGAAGCCTGCGGGGGCGCAGCCACTGAAGGAAGCGTTGCGTCGCGCCCGGGTCGACCAGGCCGAGCGCACCAGCGCGGTCCTCGACCTGCACGATGCCGAGGTGGCGAGGCTCGAAGCGCTGGACGAGGCGCTCGACCCCATATTCGAGGAAATCCCCGCCGACGTCGATCTGTTCGACCGTGGCATCAGCGGCGGCGCAACTCCGCGGCTGTGGATCGACGCCGTGGCTCACGTCGCCATGGGCCGCGACAAACGCCGCTACCGATTCTTTCAAGACACGCGCTATGGCCGCAAAGCACTGGCGGAAAGCGAGAACATCAGCGACATGGTGCACGCCGTGACCACGTATCTGGCGCAGCGCATGATCGAGCGCGAGCGTGCGCTCGCCTCGGGCTCGCTGCCCGTGCTACGCGGACTCAAGCACGAGCTTCGTGCCCAGCGGCGGCAGCGCCAGGGACGCGCCCTCATGGCATTCCTGTTTGGCCTTGTGCTTGGCTTCGCCACGCTGGTTGCAGCGGTGATGCTGTTTGGCCCGCGTATCTGAGAGCGTCAGAATCCGCTGGAAATCGCTACAGCTCGAGGCGTCTGCTCTCGATGACCGCGGCGCCGTCGCGCGTGAGAGACCGCGACAGCAACTGGCATCGCCGCGTATCAGGGTCGATATGATAAAGGTTGTAGCCGGCGCCACCGTGATTGATGCGCGGTGCTTCGGAAGCTGACGCGACGCCGACGACTGGAATGGGCCGGTGCGGTCCCGCGACGTGCACAAGGGCGTGCTCATGGTCGTGTCCGTGCAGGACGAGCTCGGCACCCTCCTGCGCGAGGACGGCGCGCAGCGCCGCTGCATCTGTGAGGCGCTTCAAGCGGCGCGAGCGGTCGCTCGTCAGCGGGTGATGGATCAGCACCACGCGAAACAACGACTCGCGGCGGCAGCGCGCGAGGATTGCTGCGAGCGGAGCGATCTGCGCCGAGCCGAGGCGGCCCGTCGCCATCAACGGCGGACTTGGTACCGCGCTCGAGAGGCCAATGAGCGCGATCGCTCCGCGTCGGCGGAGAAACGGGAACGAGACCTCGCCACCGTGATCCTCGCCCTGATCGGCACGCATGTAGTCGCCCCAGTGTTGCGCGGGGAAGCCGAGGGCGGCGCGGACATAAGCGTCATGGTTGCCCGGGACAAAGGTCACGTCCTCGGGTGTCCCCAAACTCGTGAGCCAGGCAGCAGCGGATGAATATTCGCCGGCGAGCGCAATGTTGACGAGGTCGCCGGTCACGGCGATGTGGTCCGGGGCATGCGCCTTCAGGTCCGCAACAATGCGCATCAGTACATCTGGGCGATGGATCAGGTGGCGTCGGCGGTGCCAGTTCACGAAGCCTGTGGCGCGTTTGCCGAGCAGCTCACGCCAGCGCGGGACCGGGAGTGGCGCGAGATGCGGATCGGAGAGATGCGCGAGCACGAACATTCGTCAGTGGCCGAGTTGCAGCGGGGATGCGCGCGCCGAGGAATAGGAAGCAGCTACGAGCTTCCGATGATAATCCCTGCCACGAACACCAGCACGCCTCCGACCACCACCTGGAATGCGGCGGAGAGGAACGGCGTATCCATGAAGCGGTGCCTGATCCACGAGATTACCGCCAGCTCCACTGCCACGACTGCGATGGCAAAGATTGTCGCCGTCCAGAAATTGGGGATGAGATAGGGGAGCGTGTGCCCAAGGCCGCCGACGCCGGTCATCACCCCGCAGACCACCCCGCGCACGAGCGGGGCGCCGCGCCCGGTGAGCGAGCCGTCATCGGAAAGAGCCTCGGCAAAGCCCATCGATATGCCGGCGCCAACAGATGCGGCGAGCCCCACCAAAAACGTTTCCCAGGTATTATGAGTGGCAAAGGCGGCGGCGAACAAGGGCGCCAAGGTTGACACGGAGCCGTCCATGAGACCCGCCAGCCCGGGCTGCACATATTGCAGCACGAACATGCGACGCGCCGTCTCGTCCTCCTCGGCGCGAGCATTTGGCGTGAGGATTTTCTGCTCGAGCTTGTGGGCCAGGCTCTCATGCGCCACCTCCGCCTCGCCCAATTCGACGAGGAGCTGGCGCGTCGAGGCGTCGCGCGTGGTCTCGGCGGCCCTGCGGTAGAACCGGGCCGCCTCAAATTCCATGTTCTCTGCGAACTTGCGGACCTCATCGAGATGCAGCGGCTGCATAAGCCAGAGCGGCTTTTTCGCAATGAAGCCTTTCACGTCCTGGCGGCGGATGAGCGGCAGATATTCCCCGAACTTGGCGCGGTAGAGCTCAAACAGCCGCGTGCGGTGCGTGACCTCCTCCTCCGCCATTTCGTCGAAGACCGTGGCGGAGGCAGGATATTGTTCGCGCACGCCCTCGGCGAAGCCGCGATAGATCCGGCTGTCCTCCTCCTCGTTGGATATGGCAAGCGCAAGGATTTCCTGCTCCGACAGGTCTGCAAAACGCTTCACGGCGCCCCCGATCGTCAGCTCTTGTTAGAACCAATCTAAACAAGGGTGCCGTTTTGACAACCCGCAGAGGATTGGTTCTCAGTGCTGCGCGGCGGAGGTCTCCTGATGAAGATGCAAGCCGGCAGCCTCGATCGGGTTCGGCGCGCCTGCGAGCCCGCGTTGCGGCGCGTCCTGCACGGCTATTGGCGTTTTTCTCGCGGCATGACACTCGGCGCTCGCGCCGTCGTCCGCGACGAGAAAGGGCGGATCTTCCTGGTGAAGCACAGCTATACCAGCGGTTGGCATCTCCCAGGCGGAGGCGTGGAGCACGGCGAGACCCTCCTCGAGGCGCTTGCCCGCGAGCTGCGCGAGGAGGGCAACATCGAGCTGCTTGATCCGCCGGATCTCTTTGGCGTCTACTTCAACCATCGCGTGTCCCGCCGCGACCATATTGCGCTCTTCGTGGTGCGCGGCTTTCGTCAGAGCGGCTTCCGCGTCCCCGACCGGGAGATCGTTGCCAATGGATTCTTCGCCCCAGACGAGCTGCCAAATGACACGACGGCCGGCACCAGGGCCCGTATCATCGAGGTCCTGGGCGGAGCTCCGGTGAGCCAGCGCTGGTGATATGGCTCCGCGCGCCGGCGCTGGCGTGGCGAAATCACCCATCCCGAGCGACTTGACCTCGCATGTGGCGATTGCCGATATTGTTCACGCTGTACCCGGCTGCCAGCGCAGTGGTTACGCACGATGCGACCCGCCGTGATCTCCTGGAACCGAGCTGCGAACGACAACGATCCTGTGCTGCGCCCGGCGCAGGCCGCCGAGGTGCCGCCTTGGCCGGATACTCCACGTGTCCCGCTCGCGCGCTCCATGCGACCCGGCGCCCGCCCGCTGGCGATCATCGGGTTCTCGCTGCTTGTCTTGATGGCGCTATGTGGCGCGTTCCTCGTGGGCCTCGCCGCCGTAGGCGTCGTCGCAGCAGCCACGGCCGCCATTGAAGTCGCGCGTCGCAGCCTGCGACGCAAACCCTACGGCGTGCTTGATCATCAGCCGGCCGGCTGAGCGCCACGCGGTGTCCCCGCGATTGCAGGCCTTGTATGTCGTCCGAAGCGATGGTCATGCCATCGAAGCGCGCGCGCGAGCGCTGGCGGTGGAGCAGAGCGTCGAGATGCCGGTTTCGGCGATCGACGATGAGTTTGTGCGCGCCGAGATTGTCGGTCAGGTCGATGCAATCAGAGAGCGCAGCGAAAGCCTGTTCGAGGTGCGGATCACGCTCAGCAGCGAGAGTGTCGGGGACGATGCCGGACAGCTCCTCAACATGCTGTTCGGCAACAGCTCGCTGCAGGATGACGTGGTGCTCGGTGACGTCTCGCTGCCGGCGGAGGTCATGCGAAATTTTGGTGGGCCGCATCATGGGCTCGCAGAGTTGCGCCGGCGCGTCGGGGCAGCAGATCGCGCTCTCACCTGCTCGGCACTCAAACCGCAGGGATTGGCACCGGCCCGGCTTGTGCAGCTGGCGCTGCAATTCGCCGAGGGTGGCGTGGACTATATCAAGGACGATCACGGGTTGGCAGACCAGACCTACTCACCCTTCGCGTTGCGAGTTCCTCCGATTGCTGAGGCCTTGCGCCGGCTCGGTCACGCAGCTCGCTACGCTCCCAACCTGTCCGGCGACCTCGATGACATGCGTCGCCAGATCGGCATCGCGCGAGACGCAGGCGTCGACACCGTCCTGGCGGCGCCGATGCTCATGGGATTTGCCAACTTCCATCGCCTCGTCGCCGACAACGCTGATTTGGCGTTCATTGCTCATCCCAGCATGGCGGGCGCGGCGCGGATTGCTCCACCGCTGCTCATGGGCAAGCTCTTTCGCCTCATGGGTGTCGACGCTGTCGTGTTTCCCCACCATGGCGGGCGCTTCGGCTACTCCCTAGATACCTGCCGGGCGTTGGCCAATGCTGCGGTCGACCGGCAGAACGGGCTTCTTCCCTGCGTGCCGGTGCCTGCCGGAGGGATGACGCCGGCGCGGGTACCGGAGGTGCTTGATTTCTACGGACCTGAGGTCATGTTGCTGATCGGAGGTGCGCTGTTGGAGTCGCGCGAGCAGTTGACTGCGGCCACCGCGGACTTCGTCGGACAGGTGCATCGCCACTCCTTTGGACGAGCTTGATGCCGACACGAACCGCTCATCGCAAAGCGCGCGGCTACCGCTGGGAGGGTGTGGAGGAGCTTCCTTATAAGGAGGATGAGCGAGCCCTCTTCAAGTCAATCAGCCGGCAGGTGCTGTTCTCGGACCCGCAGATGCAGGGCGAGCTGCGCTACTTCGAGGTAGCGCCGGGCGGGTTCTCCACGCTCGAGCGGCACGAGCATATGCATGCGGTGCTGGTCCTGCGCGGCAATGGGGAGTGTCTGGTCGGCAACGAGGTGAGGCCAATCCACACGCATGACCTCGTCACCGTCGCGCCGATGACCTGGCACCAGTTCCGCGCGAGCGCAGGTGAGCCGCTCGGCTTTCTCTGCATGGTAAACGCGCAGCGCGACAAGCCGCAGCTGCCGTCGGCGCAGGATCTCGCCGAGCTCCAGCGCAATCCCAAGGTCGCCGCCTTCCTCGATGGCTGCCGCAAGGGATGACCGCGGGCCGCGCTCAACCTGTCTTGAGATAGGCGAAACCTTTCCCTTGCAGCTCACCCACGGCTGCGACCCCTGAAGGAACGAACTTCAAGAACGCATCTTTGCGGGTCTTCGCCGGATCGATGTTCAGGCGTTTGTATGTGATCTGGCAGAGATACGCTTCGGCACCGTACTTGGTGAGCGCGGCGAAGCGCGCATAGATCGCCGGATCGATCTCGTCTTTTTCCCAAGGCGTTCCGCTGCGGTCCTCGAGAAAAAATTTGATGCCGGCGGCATGCGCGACCACAACGAGCTTGATGCGGAAGTTGTCGAACTCGTACGCCGAATAGTGGTTGAGCATGTTCTGCAGCATCTGCGAAAAGCGCTGCGGATCGCCGAAATCGCAGTGATAGAGACAGGCGATGTCGGTTTCTTTCGTGATCTCGGCGAAGTTGACCGCAACCGGCTGCGCCTGCGTTGAGCTCGGAGCGGCGAGCACCGCCGGGCTCGCTGCCATGGCGGCGATGATCTGGCGCCGGTTCTTGCGCATTTGGGGACGCTCCTTCTGCTGGGTGGTCGTGACTACTTGTTCGCACGGCTGTCGGGGCTCATCAGCAGCGCCACCAGGTCCTTGATCTGCTCCATCGTGAGGATCTGGTTGGCACCGAACCGCGGCATGCTGGAGCACGGAAAAGACGCTTGTGAATTATAGATCTTATCGTAGACGGCCTTCGTCTCGGCCGCGCCGAAGTTGCGTTGCTTGCCATAATGCAGCAGCGACGGACCAAGCGTGCCGTAGCTCACCTCGTCGCGCGTGATCTGATGACAGGCATAGCAGTTGCCACCGTTCGCTGCGCGCGGCGGATAGTCGGTGAAGCGCAGCCCATAGCCCGACTGCGCCACGGCCTCGCCTTTCTCCCACTCGCCCATCAGCTTCTCTCCCGCAGGGTAGCGGATGCTGGCACGTTCCCGCTGCTGGATCGCTTCAGCGACAGCCTTGGGTGGGGCATTCCGATGTGCCGAGCATTGGCGCATCGTTTCATCGGCGGTGAGCCGCGGCCGCCATTCCGGCGGCGCGGTCGGGAACGCCCGATTGATGGCCGTATCCGCTCGCGCGGGAGCGGGCAGGGCGCTCTGTCCCAGACTGACTGCCGGCGGGAATGCCGACAAGCCAAATGTCACAAGCACAAGTGCGGCAAGAGCCCTTCGCATGACTTCCGCCCACATCAGCGCTTGAGGCCAGGGACCGCAATCTCGCCGCCCTTGGCTTGGCTGGTCAGGAAGGCAATGAGAGCGATGCTCACCTCGGAGCCGAGCTCGAGCTCGGGCATGCGCATCTGCCAATAACAGTCATAAATCCGGTGCTGCATGGTCATGACGTGCGTTGCCGAGACCCGGTAGGCCGGCCACTCGCCGATCACCTTTTGCGCCTCCTCCTTTGCGGAAAGGTGCGGCAGGCCCTGCAGCCGAATGCGCAGGCCGGTGCCGTCGTGACAGGTGGCACAGGAGAAATCGAACGGTCCGCTGCGGCGGTAGAACAGCGCCTCGCCGAGTGCGACCGCATCCGCTTCCTCGCGTCGATCGAGTGCGGCTGAGATCGTCATGCCAGCTGACTGGGTCGCAACGTAGGTTGCGATCGCACCCAGATCCCGCACCGGCTGACCGCCGGGCGGGTGTGGCTTCTTGACGAGCTCCGACCGGGTGTAGCCTTGCAGCTTCTCCATGCACCAGAGAATGCGGGTTTCCAGATCCTGAACCTGTCCCGCATCGGCAAAATAGCGCGGCAGCTCGGCGAAAGCGCCGCGGACCTCGCCGGCTCCCTTGCCAAGATCACAGCCTTCCAGGGAGACATTCCTCGGACCGCGCGGCGTTTTCCACAATGCCTCACCACGGTCGGCATCGAGCAGCGCCGGATTGCTCCAGGGATCCTCCTTGAGCATCTGACGGTATTTCTCAATACCCTTCTCCGTCTCCTCGTCCTGTGCGCGGGTCGGAAGAATGGTGAGGCACGCAGCGGAAATGATGCTAAGCGCGAAGGCGCACGAGGTGAATTTCATCTGCACTACTGGCTTTCTCCGGAAATCTTGTGCTCCTAAAGCGTAGGGTTGGAGCTTGTTGCGCTATCGGTTGGGCGGCACCTCACGGCGTACCATACATGCCGTGAACTGCATGAAAAGGGATGCGTCACGCCGGTAAGCCGGTAGATAGGGGAGCCGGGAAGTGATAAGAGCGCTGCTTCCAGGAGGAAATCGCATGCGAGCGAGCGTGGATCGTCGGGCCGCCTTGACGTTGGGCATCGGCGGCGTGGCGGCGGCCCTGTGGTGCGGCACGAGCGGGTCGGCATTTGCCAAAAACAATTCCGATGAGCTGATCAGGAAATTCACCGGTGGAAAGGAAGCGGCCGAAGGTCGGGTGCGCCTGGACCTGCCGGAGATTGCCGAGAACGGCAACACCGTTCCCATGAGCGTGTTCGTCGAAAGCCCAATGGACGAGCAGTCCTATGTAACTGACGTGCTCGTGGTAGGCGACGGCAATCCAAACGCCGGCATTGCCACATTCCATTTCTCGACGGCGAGCGGTGTCGCCGAGGCGAACGTCCGCATTCGGCTCGCCGAAACGCAAAATATCATCGCCATCGCCAAGATGAATGACGGCTCGCTGTTCATGACGACCAAGCCGGTGAAGGTGACCATCGGCGGTTGCGGCGGTTGACCGGAAAGGGAGAGGTGAGATGGCCGACGTAAAGCCGCGCATCAAGCTCGACAAGAAGCAGGTCAAAAAAGGCGAGCTCGTCGAGGTCAAGGCGCTTGTCGCGCACATCATGGAAAGCGGGCAGCGCAAGGACGCTGCAGGCAATCTCGTGCCGCGCAAAATCCTGAACCGGTTCATCTGCACGGTCGCCGGCAAGGAAGTATTCTCCGCCGACTTCGAGCCGGCCATTGCCGCCAATCCTTTCGTGCAGTTCAAGTTTCGCGCGCAGGAGTCCGGAGCGGTCGTGCTGACCTGGGTTGACGATGACGGGTCCAACATCGTCGGCCAGGATTCCATAACCGTGACTTGATGCTCGCCGCGCCTTGATGCTTACCCAGGCCGGCGCACCGGCTGCCCCTCTGACCGGCTGCCGTTTCTTTTATCTACAATGGCCGGTGCTTGAACCCCCGGAGGGCTGATGCGCTCGAGGCGCGATTTCGTTCAGCTCGCCGCCGCGACCGCAGCCCTGCTCGGGGGCGGCTGGACGCGCGCGCTCGCGCAGCAACGCCTGACTCAAGATCAGCTGTTGGAATTTTCCCCGCTCGGCAACGTAACCCTGGTGCATGTCGCCGATCTGCACGCCCAGCTGCGACCGGTCTGGTTTCGTGAGCCGTCGGTCAATCTCGGTGTCGGCGCTGCCAAGGGGCTGCCGCCGCACCAGAGCGGCAAAGCGCTCCTCGAACGCTACGGGATTGCACCCGGCTCGGCGCAGGCTTACGCGCTCTCACCAGACGATTTCGTCGCGCTGGCGCGCAGCTATGGCCGGGTCGGCGGGCTCGATCGCATTGCCACGATTGTCGAGTCGATCCGTGCCGAACGCGGCGACCGCGTCGTTTTTCTCGATGGCGGCGACACCTGGCAGAACAGCTACACCTCGCTGATGACGAGGGGCGAGGACATGGTGCAATGCATGGCGCTGTTGCGCCCGGACGCCATGGTCGGCCACTGGGAGTTCACGCTTGGCGCCGAGCGCGTGAAAGACCTCGCGGCGCAGCTCTCGTTTCCCTTCCTCGCGCAAAACGTCCGCGACAGCGAATGGAATGAGCCCGTGTTCGAGGCCATGACGATGTTGGAGCGCGGAGGCGTACGCATCGCGGTGATTGGCCAGGCCTTGCCCTACACGCCGATCGCCAATCCGCGCTGGATGATTCCCGGCTGGACCTTTGGCATTCGCGAGAACGATCTGCGCGAGAACGTGGCCAAGGCACGCAAGCACGGCGCCGAGCTGGTGGTGCTCCTGTCCCACAGCGGCTTTGATGTCGACCGCAAGCTTGCCTCGCGCGTGAGTGGTATTGACGTGATCCTCACCGCGCATACTCATGATGCCTTGCCCGAGGTCGCGAAGGTCGCAAACACGCTGCTGGTGGCATCGGGGAGCCACGGCAAGTTCGTGTCGCGCCTCGATCTCGATGTGCGCGGCCGCGCAATCAGGGATTATCGCTACAAGCTCATTCCGGTTTTCTCGGACGTGATTGCCGCGGCGCGCCCCATGGCGGAAAAGATCCGCGCCATACGGGCGCCGCACGAGGCGATGCTCGGCGAGGTGGTCGCACGCACCGAGACGCTGCTTTATCGCCGGGACAATTTCTCCGGCACCTTCGACGACATGATCTGCGACGCGCTGATGCAGGAGCGCGACGCCGAGATTGCGCTGTCACCCGGCTTCCGCTGGGGTGCATCCGTGCTGCCGGGCCAAGCGATCACGCGCGAGGACATCTACAATGCCACCGCCATCACCTATCCCGCGGCTTATCGCACTGCCATGTCCGGGGCCCGCTTGAAGGAGGTGCTCGAGGACGTCGCCGACAACTTGTTCAACCCGGACCCCTATTATCAGCAGGGCGGCGACATGGTGCGGGCAGGGGGGATTTCGTACAGCATCGATCTCGGTCAGCCGATCGGCCGACGCATCTCTGATCTGACGCTGATCCGAACCGGTCAGCCCGTCGAGCCCGAGAAGGAATATGTGATCGCAGGCTGGGCGAGCGTGAACGAGGACACGCAAGGTCCGCCAATCTGGGATGTGGTGATGGATTATGCCCGCAGACAGCGCGTCATGGCGCTCCCGGAACGCAGCCGCGTGCGCGTTGTGGCGGGGTAGCGTGAGCGGCGCAGGCGAGCCATCGGCCTTTCCCGGTGCCGGGCTTCTCGCGCCTGCGACGCAGCGCAATCGCGATCCGATTCTCGCAGTGTTGCGGCGCGTGCTGCCCGCGACCGGAACAGTGCTCGAGATCGCGAGCGGAACTGGCGAGCACGCGGTCCATTTCGCTACAGCCCTGCCGAGCTTGATGTGGCAGCCGACCGATCGCGACGCCGATGCGCTCGCAAGCATTGCGGCGCACCGCGCGCAGATGCGATTGCCGAACCTGCTGCCTCCGATCGAGCTTGACGTGACGGCGCCGGCTTGGCCGGTGACGCGCGCCCACGCTGTTGTGTCGATCAACATGATTCACATTTCCCCGTGGGCGGCCGGTGAAGCGTTGATGGCCGGTGCGGGGAGGGTGCTGCCCGCTGGTGGGGTGCTGTACCTGTACGGTCCATACAAGGAGAACGGCGTGCACACCGCGCCGAGCAACGAGGCGTTCGATGCAAGTTTGCGGTCGCGCAATCCGCAATGGGGTGTGCGCGATACGGTGGACGTCATCGATCTTGCGCGCCGCCACGCCTTCGGCCTCGCTGAGCGTGTCCAGATGCCGGCGAACAATTTGAGCTTGGTGTTTCGGAAAGGGTGAGGAGAATTCAAGAGGGTTCTTTTGGTGATGGCGCAACGAACGCGCGCCGGCGCATCAGTCGATCACCTCGTCGGCGCGGGCGAGCATGGTCGGCGGTATTGCGAGGCCAATCGCCTTGGCGGCTTTGTTGTTGAGCACGAGCTCGAACCTGGTCGGGAACTGAACTGGAAGGTCACCTGGCCGAGCACCGTTCAGTATGCGATTGACATATTCGGCCGCTTTTTCCGACTGATCTTTTTCGTCAGCGCCATAACATGCCAGTCCGCCGGCGACCATGAATTGGCGGAAGGGATAGATCGCCGGCAACCGGTATTGAGTCGCGAGCCTTACAATCAAATCGCGATGCAAGTTGGTAGAATTGTCCGGCATTACAAGAATGCCGGCGTTGGAGCCGACCGCATAGTCACCCAATGCTCGTTCGATCCCACCGGCATTGTAAAACGGCAGCCGCACTATCTTCATGGCTAATGACGGTGAGGCAAGCTCGATAGACGGAAAATGCTGACCGGTATGAGACTGCGGGTTGTAAAGGAGGCCGACGCGCGTAATCTTGGGCTCAATCTCTTTTAGTGTCTGCAACCACTTTCCACCCATATCCGGTTCAAAAGCGACAAACCCCGTAATGTTGCCGCCGGGTCGCGCCATGCTGGCTATGAAGCCGGAACCAATCGGATTGTTAGCGTTCACAAAGACAATTGGAATGCTTCCCGTAGCCGCCCGCAGGGCCGCAATCACGGGCGTACCTCGGCCAAAAATTACGTCCGGCTTCAGCCCCGCTAGTTCAGCCGAGTAGGAGCGCAGCCGGTCAGCGTCACCGGCGGCCCACCGATAGGTGATATAAATATTGCGGCCGTCGCTCCAACCAAACGATTCCAGACGTTCTCGAAATGCTTTGAGTAAGGACTCGGCGAATTGGTCTGCTTGTGAATAGTCCATCAGCACCCCAATCCGCCGAATATGCTCGGGCTGCTGGGCCCATGCCGATGTCCGCCACGCCGCCGCACCACCGAGAACAGTGATGAAGTCGCGCCGCAGTAGCGGTACGGACGCGCGTTTCACCGCGCGCCCCCGCCCAGGTCCGTGCGTGCGTCTTTCTCGCGTACGGCTCCCAGCTCGGGTGCTCGGCCCAGGTCCGTAAGCTGTTCTCGGGATTGCACCATCACGACGTGCCAATGTGATTTTCAGGGGGATGTGATTTTCAGAAGGGACAGGACTGTGCGCCTGGCGATCATTCCATCTTAGCGTATGGGCAACCCGAGCGAGAACAGGCGCCTGCCGACGAAGACCTTACCCGCAAAACCCTTTATCTGCGCCAGATAGTCCGCATCCGACGTGGTCGGCGGCCCAAGATGCGAGAGAACCAGCACCTTTACGCCGGCCTCACTTGCAATCGAGCCGAGTTCTGCAACATCGGTATGAGCTTCGAGCAAGTGCCGCAGCTTGGCCTCATCCGAGGACGAGCGCGGCTCAGGAAGAAACTTCCTGGGCCAGTTCATGTCCATAGCTTCGTGGACGAGGACGTCCGCACCTCTCGCCATGTTGATGAGATTATCGTTTCGGTTGGTGTCGCCTGAGAAGACGATTATGCCGTTCGGCGTCTCAAAACGGAAGGCGAAGGCGGGATAGATTGGCGCGTGGTTGACGAGCGTCGCCAATACGCGGACATTCTCGTCCTTGTAGATTTCGAAGGGAGCCATGCGCGGCGACGGTTTTGACAGTGACGCGCCGGCGTTCTCTGGGATTATGATGTCGTGCGCGGCAAGATAGACGCGCGGACTAGGTCGGCCACCATCTGACATGTTGTCGTTGATGTCAGCAGCATTGGCTTGCAGGAGACTTTCGGTGACGTCAACGATGCCAGGCGCGGGGTTGTCCGGCTGCATCAGCGTCTTGCGGTCCTTGATGCCTGGGAACAACCCGCTGTCCGTCACGCGACCCGGGCCGTACACGGCTACAGGAGTCTTGCGTTTCTGCAATCCGTCGGTTGGCCCGAACTGAACGAGCCGCCCATAATCGGCCATGTGGTCGGCGTGGAGGTGGGTGATGAAGCCCGCGCGCAGCGTCTCAAGCCCTCCAGGAATGTCGGTTGGTCCGGGCGTTGCAAGGCCGGCCTGATAGAAAGCGTCGAGCCAGCCGGCTCCGAAATCGACAAGGTATACATCCCTTCCGACCTGAACGGCTGCCGACATGCCGCCTTCGCCGCCGCCACGCATGGCGGTGCGCCCGGCGCCGGCACCGAGAACCACAAGCCGGGTGTGCGCCAGGCCGGGGTTGCCCGTGTCCTGTCGCCCCTGTTGCTGGGGTCCCTGGGCGACGGCGACGCCGCAAAGCAGCATGGCACCGAGCAGCCATGCGGGCAGACGGACCACTATCACCTCAAGAGCCAATCCTTTCATCGCACTGTTTCCTTCATGTCATTGTATGGCGCATCTGGTGTGCCGACGAGCCAGGTAAGGCGAGTGAGACGATGTGCATTCATTACGCTTCGACCCCATGCAATCGCTCTATACGCTTTGCAGCCACTGTCGCCAGTGACCACGCAACACTCGCTACCAAGCGGACGCTACTCCTTTTTTTGGGCCAGACTTTCACCGGCTGGATCGCACCAGCTTACTCCTGGCGTACTCACTCAATCACCTCGTCGGCGCGCGCGAGCAGTGTGGCCGGTAGCTCGAGGCCGAGCCCCCGCGCCGTAACGAGGTTGATTACAAGCTCGTATCTGGTCGGGACTTGCACAGGCAGCTCTGCAGGGTTTGCTCCGCGTAGAATGCGGTCTATGTAAATGGCTGAGCGGCGAAACAAGTCATGGTAGTCTGGCCCATAAGCAAGTAATCCACCCTCCTTGGCGAAGATGCCGAGTGGAAATGTTGCGGGTACCTTGAGACGGTCCGCGGACGACATCACCAGTTGACGATTAACAGTCATAAAGCTGTCAGTGGACACGACGATGCCGCCGCCTGGCTCTTTGGCAATGTCAGCAATCACCTTTTCTATGTCTAAAGGCGTGTGAACCCGAGTGACGACCGGTTCAATGCCTAAGGCGGTGGCCGCTGTTTGAAACGCGGGCGAGAAGTAATCACCATGGCCCGGGGCCGTGTTGGGATTGAAAACAAACCCGGCACGCTTGAGTGAAGGCATAGCTTCCTTCAGCAATTCAAGCCATTTGCCGCTCATCGAGTCTTCGAAGTTGATGAAGCCTGTTATATTGCCGCCCGGCCTTGATAGGCTCTTCACAAATCCGTCTCCCACCGGGTCTGAGACGATGACAAAAATTATCGGAATGGAATTAGTCTGCCTCTGGAGAGCAGCAGTTACCGGCGTGGTGTTAGATAGAATCACATCTGGCCACCACGCAATCAATTCGCGCGCTAGCGTTTCGTATTCGGCCGGATTTGCCCTGCCCCAGCGGTAGAGAATGTCGAGGTTGCCGCCGTCCCTCCAGCCCGTTTGCTCAAGCGCATCCAGAAGCGCTGCGATACGCAGCTTGGCCTCTGGGTCGTCCGGCGTGTCGATCGCAACATTTGATCCCGCGACAAACCCGGTTTCCTTCAGCCCCTGAAGAAACGCTTGGATCCGCGGAGCGGACCCGGTGGCCGATGCGACATTGAGGAAGCCGATTACCGGCGCGGCATGCTGCGCCCGTACAATGGACGGCCACACACACGCGGCGCTCGCACCGACAATAAATGCCCTTCGCCTCACTTAGTCACCTCGTCGGCACGGACTAGGAACGACTCGGAAAGGCTTGTCGAGCGCCCTTATTGTTCGGAGATTTAGTCCGAGATAGAGGGGAATAGGAAGCTCTTGTGCGAGCACAAGGAACGGTGGACGAACCAAGCCCTCATCACTCAAGCGCGATCGATGTGTCCATGACACATCGCACAGGCCTCCGCACCTATTAGGGACAGCCCGGTAGGCCAAGCATTCCGCTGCGCCGCGGCTCGCTTGCGCAGTACCGTCGTGGCGTCCGCATCGCCAACGTCCACCCTGAAAACGTGCTTCGCCAAGTCCAGATTTGTAGACTAGCCTTGGTGAGCCGCCAATTCGAGAGTGGAAATTATGCCCGCTACCAAATCACGTCCGACATGACTGCAGGCAAACCCTCGCGGCGCAGCTTCCTCGGGGCGACACTCGCCGGGGCCAGTGGGGGCGTGCTCGTCGACCCGCGGCCCGCGATGCCGGCCGACAACCCGGCAAACCAGCCGCCGAATGTTCCGGAGTGGTCGCGCTTTCTCGGAGAGGGCGTCGCCCAGCGGGTCTATGGAAGACCGTCGAAGCACGAAGCGCACGCGATCCGACGTGATGTGTCCTGGCTCACAGCCACTCCGCAGAGCTCGGTGAGCTTCACTCCCTTGCACGAGCTCGACGGAGTGATAACGCCGAATGGGCTTTGCTTTGAGCGGCATCATGCCGGGATCGCGGAGATCGACCCGGTCGATCATCGCTTGATCATTCACGGCTTGGTTGACACGCCGCTCATATTTACCGTGGACGAGATCAAGCGCATGCCGCGGGTGAGCCGCGTCTATTTCTGCGAGTGCGCCGCCAATTCCGGCATGGAGTGGCGCGGGTCCCAGCTTGACGGCGTGCAGTACACCCACGGCATGGTGCATTGCGTGATGTATACGGGCGTGCCGTTGAAGACGCTGCTGGCGGAGGCGGGCCTCAAGCCGAACGCGCGTTGGCTGCTTCTCGAGGGCGCCGACGCGGCGGCAATGACACGCTCATTGCCGCTCGCCAAGGCGCTCGAGGATGTGCTCCTCGCCTACCGGATGAATGGCGAAATGCTTTATCCCGAGAACGGATACCCGCTGCGTATGGTCGTTCCCGGCTGGGAGGCCAACATGTGGGTAAAGTGGCTGCGCCGCATCGAGGTCGGCGATGCGCCGTGGCATCACCGTGAGGAAACGTCGAAATACACCGACCTTCTCGCCGACGGCACGGCTCGCCGATTTACCTTCGTGATGGATGCGAAGTCGGTGATCACCAACCCTAGCCCGCAGGCGCCGCTCGCGCACAAGTCGGGATTGACCGTGCTTTCCGGGTTGGCATGGTCCGGGCGAGGGCGCATTGCGCGCGTTGACGTGTCGCTCGATGGCGGGCGCAACTGGCGTCCAGCCCAGCTCGATGGTCCGGTCTGGAAAAAGGCCGTCACGCGGTTCTATTACGAGCTTGATTGGGACGGTCGCGAGCTTCTGCTGCAGTCGCGGGCCATCGACGACACGGGTTATGTGCAGCCCAGCAAGACGGAGCTGCGCAAGTATCGCGGGGTGAACTCCATCTACCACAACAACGGCATCCAGACCTGGCACGTGCATAGCAACGGAGAGGTTGAGAATGTCGAGGTCGGCTAGGGCCTTTCCGTTTGCGCTGGCCACGGTCATGCTTGTCGCTCTGACGCCCAGGGTCATGGCAGAGGGGCAGATGGTAGGTGCGGAGACAGTGCCGCCACCCCGCGGCAAGATGGGGATCGGCCGGGTCGCGACAGAGCAGGAGATCGCCGGCTGGGCCATCGGCATACGAACCGACGGGCAGGGCTTGCCGGCAGGCAAAGGGAGCCCCAAACAAGGCGAGCCGCTCTACCTCGAGCGCTGTGCGGGGTGTCATGGTGAGTTCGGGGAAGGCGTTGGGCGCTGGCCGACGCTGATGGGCGGCAAAGGAACGCTCGCCAGCACTGATCCGGTGAAATCTGTCGGTTCGTACTGGCCCTATGCCTCGACGCTCATCGATTACATCCGGCGCAGCATGCCATTCGGCAATGCGCAATCTCTCGGCAATGATGAGCTTTATGCGATCACGGCCTATGTGCTTTACCTCAACGACTTGATTGGCGACGAGAGCTTTGAGCTTAATCGCAGCAATCTCACGTCCATCACACTCCCGAATCAACCAAATTTCCACGACGACGACCGAGAAACCGCGGAGCGGGAATTCTGGAAGCAAGCCCCGTGCATGGCGAGCTGTCTGCCGGGTGACGCTACTATCATCAACCGCGCACGAGCCCTCGATGTCACACCGGACACACAGCAGGCGCCGAAAGTGGAGTAGAACGAACCTGACCTCACCCAGCAAGATCAGCATAGGCGCGGCAAGAGCGATCGCCGCAGCTTTGCTGTTGTACGTCCCAGCCGCCGCGGCTCAGGAGGCGCTCGTCGCTCACAAGAGCATGAGCGTCGAGACGGCACTCGATCTCGCGCGCGCCGCACTCGCAGACTGCCGTCAACGTGGCTACCAGGTCGCAGTTGCGGTGGTGGATCGCTTTGGCGTGGCGCAGGTTCTGCTGCGCGACCGGCTCGCGGGGCAGCATACGCCGGCAACCGCAAGCGGCAAGGCGTGGACGGCTGTGAGCTTTCGCACCAGCACGACTGATCTCGTCGCGGCAACGCAGCCCGGCATGCCGCAGGCAGGCATACGCAGCTTGCCAGGCGTGGTGATTCTGGGGGGCGGCATCTTTGTCGAGGCGGCAGGGAGTCTGGTGGGTGGGGTTGGCGTGTCCGGCGCGCCGGGCGGCGATGCTGATGAGGCTTGTGCCAAAGCAGGGGTCGCCGCAATTCAGAACAGGCTCGATTTTTAGCCGCAGGGGCACGTTGCCATGGACGAGCACGCGCGTTGGGAAAGCCGGTTTGCCAACCCGGATTATGTTTTCGGGACAGGGCCGAACGAATTTCTTGCCGCCCAGAAGCACCTCCTGCCGCAACAGGGGCGCGCGCTGGCCATTGCCGACGGGGAGGGGCGCAACGGCGTCTGGCTGGCGGAGCAGGGGCTCGACGTCCTCGCTTTCGATTTTTCCGCGAATGCACAAGCCAAAGCACGCTCGCTCGCTCGCTCGCGTGGCGTGACACTGACGCTCGAGCTTCTGAAGGTTGCGGATTACAGCTGGCCGGCCGAAGCTTTCGACGTTGTCGTCGATATCTTCACGCAGTTCTCTTCGCCCGACGAGCGCGCGGCGAAGTTTGCCGGCATCCGCCGCACTCTCAAGTCAGGCGGATTGCTGTTGCTGCAGGGGTACCGGCCGGAGCAGATCGCCTATGCCACCGGCGGCCCGAAGGAGCCGGAGCAGATGTACACGCGCGCACTGCTCGAGCGCGAGTTCGGCAGTTTCAAGCAGATCA
Organism: Xanthobacteraceae bacterium; assembly: GCA_045811525.1. GTDB lineage: Bacteria > Pseudomonadota > Alphaproteobacteria > Rhizobiales > Xanthobacteraceae > VAZQ01. Next base: position 53,601 of record JBJMTV010000018.1, read on the forward strand.
GCATCGAGGAAAGCGATCTCGAGATGCAGGAAGGCTTGGCGCATCAGGGCATGTCTGCGGTGATCACGCTCGTTGGCCGGAAATGAAAGAGCACGCGCCGCTCCGCTGCCAGGAATGCGAGAGCTTGGTGGTGCGCACGCCGCGCAGTGCGGCTTTACGCACCCCTACGGCGCGATCGCGCTGCTCGTGCGATCGGGTTGTAGGGTGCGCATAGGTGCGAAGCACCGTGCGCACCGCGCGCTCTCGATGGACCTTGCGCGCGCCAAATGCTAAGCGCGGCCGGTGCCGCGCCGGCTTCCACGGCACTTCGCATCGGGGCATCGGTGACCGACCTCGCGATCACGATTCTGCAGGAGACGCCGCAAGACGCACATGAGATCGAGCGCTTGCATGAGCGCACCTTCGGACCGGGGCGATACGCCAAATCGGCCTATCGCCTGCGCGAGCGCCTCCACCACAAGCCCGAGCTCTCGTTCACCTCCCGCATTGGGACGCTGCTCGTGGGCTCTGTTCGGCTCTCGCCGATCTGCATCGGCAAGAGCAAAGCCCTGCTGCTCGGACCGCTGACGGTCGAGCCGCCGTTTCGCGCGCGTGGCGTCGGATCTGCCCTGATCGCGCGGGCATTGGCCGAGGCGAAGGCGCAGGGCCATCGCCTCGTGCTGCTGGTGGGGGACGAGCCTTATTATGGCAAGTTTGGTTTCAAGGCCATTCCCAAAGGGAGCGTCGCGCTGCCGGGCCCGGTGGATCCGGCACGCCTGCTCGTATGCGAGCTCAGAGACCGGGCATTCGAAGGGGTCTCCGGGCCGATCCGCCCCGACTGGCAAGCGACCTGAGCACGCGATGTCGCAGATCGGTGTGGATCAACATTAGAGAGCCGAAAATTTTTGACGCCGCCCGGACGGGCGGCTAGCGTCTGCGTCATCCCCCTCACTTCGGAAGCTCCCTTGAAAGTTGCCAGCATTGCCGCCGTTCCCGCCCTGCTTGCCGCCGTCGCGGCTCACGCACAAGCGGTCGATATCTCGCGCATGAAATGCAAGGACTTCGTCGAGCTTCCCAAGGAGACGATCACGAGCGTTACAACCTGGCTCGATGGTTATTTGACGGATGACGAGGAGCCGCGAGTGGTCGATCTCGCGCAGATGAAGACGAAGGCCGATAAGCTCAACCTCTTCTGCGCGCAAAATCCGAAGGCGGGGCTCCTCTCGGCCGCCGAGGACGTGATGGAGAAGTGAGTTTGTCGCGGATCGATTCTCCTTTTTTCTCCAGCCACACGGGCTGGAGCAAGCAATGATGGATGGGCCTGCGGTCGAGGAGTTTCGCCGCGCGATCGGCAGCGTCAGCTCGACAGTGGATGAGCGGCTGCTGCGCCAGAAGTCGCACGACTTTCATTGGTACAGTCCGGTGCTGACTCCGCAGCTACAGCACTGTCGTGCCGATGTGGTCGTTCAACCACGCAGCGAGGATGAGCTCGCAGCGGTGGTGACGGCGGCGGTCAAACAGCGGCTGCCGCTCACCTTGCGCGGCGGCGGCACCGGTAATTACGGTCAGTCGGTCCCGCTGCACGGCGGTGTCCTCGTCGACATGCCCGGTCTGAACCGGGTTCTTGCCGTCGAGGATGGTAGCATTCGGGTGCAATCCGGCACGGTGATCGGCGTCGCCCTCGAAGCGGCATTGGCGTCGGGCCAGCAATTGATGATGTATCCCTCGACCATGCGCTCGGCCACCGTGGGCGGCTATCTCGGCGGCGGCTTTGCCGGCATTGGCTCGGTGCGTCATGGCATCATTCGCGATTC
>JBJMTV010000019.1:0-58591 GCA_045811525.1 Xanthobacteraceae bacterium
AAACACAAACCATAAACCACACACTTACAATCTTATCCCACTCTATGCCGAGCTTGCCGCAGAATGCGAGGTCTGCATCAGCCTGGCCGCTCCTGCCTGCGCGCCCATTGGCCTCGGCTCGACTGGTGATCCGAGCTGCACGGTCCACGCATCTCTGATCGGCATGCCCGCAATTTCGTTGCCGGTCCTGTCCGATGAGGGGCTGCCGCTCGGCCTGCAGATTACTGGTTTCACCAATCGCGACGCGGAGGCCTTCGCGGTGGCGGCGGCGATCGAGGCCCTGTTCTGACGTGACCGGGAGCGCGGTCGAGCGCTATCGCGAAGCACCGAGGCATCCGCGCAGCTATCGTGACCTGCACGACCATGTGCTGGCGCTCGATGAGGCCGGCCTGCTCGCGGTGATCGACGAGCCGATCAACAAAGATACCGAGATGCACCCGCTGGTGCGCTGGCAGTACCGCGGCGGAATCAAGGAGCGCGACCGCAAAGCGTTTCTCTTCACTCACCCAACCGACAGCAAAGGCCGCAAATTCGACATTGCGGTGTTGGTGGCGGGGCTCGCCGCCAACCCCGAGGTCTATCGCATCGGTTTCGGCAAGGCGCTGGACGAGATTGGCAGGAGCTGGATCGAAGCCATCGCTCATCCCATTCCAACACAGCTGGTCCAAGGTGCGCCGTGCCAGGATGTCGTGATGACCGGCCGCGAGCTCGAGCGCGATGGCGCCGGGCTCGATGGGCTGCCGGTGCCGATCTCCACACCTGGCTTCGACAATGCGCCCTATCTCTCCGCCGGTCACTACATCACCAAGGACCCGGAGACCGGAATTCAGAACCTCGGCAACTATCGCGGCCAGCTCAAGTCACAGCGTCGGCTCGGCATGAACCCGTCCGTCGAGCTGCGCGCCGGCATCTACGCGCACTGGCTCAAATGCAAGGCCCGCGGCGAGCCGCTCCCTTGCGCCGTGGTCGTTGGTTGTCCGCCGGTGATCTCGTATGCATCGGTACAGAAGCTGCCGGAAAATCTCGACGAGCTCACGGTCGCCGGCGCCATCGCCGGGGGGCCAATCAATGTCACGCCCGCGCAGAGCGTTGATCTGCTGGTGCCGGCTGAAGCAGAGATCGTCATCGAAGGCTTCATCAACACCGATCTGCTTGAGCCGGAGGCGCCGTTCGGGGAATCGCACGGCTATGTCAATCTGCAGGAATACAACGCCTTCATGGAAGTGACGGCGATCACGCGCCGCGCTCACCCGATCCTCAGCTCGTTCATCAGCCAGGTCACACCGAGCGAGTCGAGCGTGATCCGCAAGGTGGCGATGGAGCCCGTCTACCTGCACCACCTGCGCAGCGTGCTCGGCATCAAAAGCGTGCGGCGCGTCGCCATGCACGAGCCACTGACCAGCCTTTATGCCGTGATCGCGATCCAGCTCGCCCGTGGGACCGCGGAGAGCGAGGTGTGGCGCGCGCTGCAGGGCGCTTCTGCCCTGCATCGGTTTGCCGGAAAGTGGATCATCGCCGTTGACGACGATATCGAGCCGGACAACGCCGACGCTTTGCTATGGGCGATGTCCTATCGGTGCCAGCCGCAACACGATCTCGCAGTGTTGCCCCACAAGGACCCTGGGCACGGGCCGCGTGGCCCGCGCGACGATGGTGAAAGCGCCGCAGTGCTGATCAATGCGACGCTGAAGGGGACCTATGCGCCGGTCGCCTTGCCCGCGCGTGAGTTCATGGAGCACGCCAAGACGATTTGGGAGCGGCTCGGCCTACCGCCGCTCACCCCGCAGGTGCCATGGCACGGCTATGATCTCGGTCACTGGCCGGCCGAGCTGCGACGCGAGGCCGAGATGGCCGTGCGCAGCGAGTACTTCGAGCTGGGCAAGAACCTCGCCAACCAGCGGCGCGCGGATGTGGCGATGAACACGCCGGTGAAACGCGAGTGAAGCTACGCTGGGTCGATTCCGAAGCTTCGGTGGGGGCCGACAGCGCAGGCCGCGGTTGAGGCCACACGGCAACAGAAGGCGGAGCTTACCGATGAAACTCGCGATCCCCGACATGATCTCCAATTCGTACTTTCCCGCCGTCGCGGCAATCGAGCTCGGCATGTTCAAGGCGGAGGGGCTCGATGTCTCGCTCGAGCTCATCTATCCGGTTGACAAATGCTATGCGGCGCTGCGCGAGAAGGCCGTGGATTTCGTCGGCGGATCCGCGCACTCGGCGCTCGCTGCCTTTCCGAAATGGGAGGGGGCGCGGCTGCTCGCGGCACAGGGCCAGGGCATGTACTGGTTCCTGGTCATGCACAAGGATCTCGGCGGAAAACGCGGCGATCTCAGCGTTGTTAAGGGCCGCAGGATCGGCGCCGCGCCGTGGGTCGATCTCGGGCTGCGCCAGCTCCTGATCGAGGCCGGCATTGATCTTGCGCGCGACAACGTCCAGATCGCGCCAGTGCCAGGTGCGGTCGGTGCCGGGATCAATTTCGGCGTGACTGCAGCCAAGGCGCTCGAGGATCGGAAGATCGACGGTTTCTGGGCCAACGGCATGGGGACCGAGGTGGCGGTACGCCGCGGAGTCGGCACCGTCGTACTCGACGTGCGCCGCGGCGACGGGCCGCCCGCCTGCTTCAATTACACCATGGCCTCAATCGCCACGACAGAGCAGCTGATCGAGCGCAATCCTGAGGCCGCAGCGGCTGCCGTTCGCGCGTTGGTGCGCACGCACGCCGCTCTCAAGGGCGATCCCTCACGTGCGACGGCGATCGGGCGGAAGCTTTTTCCACCAGCAGAGGCGGAACTGATTGCAGAGCTCATCCGCCGCGATTTGCCATATTACTACGCCAGCATCTCACGTGAGTTCGTCGCGGGCATGAACCGGTTCTGCCGCAATGCCGGCATCCTCCAGGGCGATGCGCCCTACGAGGGCATTGTCGCGCATCAGTTCGCCAAGTTTTGGTAGGTTCACAACCTGCGAAGCACGCCGCCCGAGCGGCACAAGAAGAGCAACGGAGGCAGTCCGCTCGGGCTTTGCGCCCGCTTACCCCGTCGTGCCTCACGAAGGCTCAGGCGACAATGGCGGTAATGCCAGTGCGGCGTCGACCAGGGCAGTGGCACGCTTGAAGTCGTAATTGCGGAAGACGTTCTGCTTCACCACAAACGATGCCCCGCCATAGAACTTCTCGTACTGCTGGTGCCTGCTGCCGAACTCAGAGCCGATGAAGTCCCAGGCAAGGCGCATCAAGGCGGCCCGGCCAGTAGCATCGGCTGACGCGGAGCGCATGTAGCGGCTGATATCTGAGGCGGTGGTCGCGCTCTCGAGGTCCTTGAGCGATGACGGCACAGTGATCATGGCCGACCCACTGAGCTCGCGAATGGTCTCCAGCATGCGACCATTGAACTCGGACTGCAGCGCCATTGCCGAATAGAGCGAGGTCACGGAAGGCCACAGCACGCCTTTCGAGTCTATGGTGCCGATGGTCTCGTGTGCGAGAAGCATGCTCTCATAGACGGTTGCAAGTGCAGCAAGCTCACCCATCATGACCTGCACCGCGGGATTGCCGGCATTGCCGGTCATCTCGTTCATGCGCTGCGCAAGACCGAGCATGAAGCGCAGCTTGGTGACATAGCGCACCTGTGCCTGGTGATTGCCGTAGGCATGCGAGGGCGTCTTGAACCATTGTTCGCGCGAGAGCTGAACATTGCGATAGATGAACACGCGCTCCCATGGGACGAACACGTTGTCGAACACCACATAGCTGTCGCTCTCGTCGAACCGGCTCGAGAGCGGATAGTCGAAGGCATTGGTTGCCGCGAGCGCAAACGGCCGCCGGGGATAGAGCTTGAGCCCCGGGGCATCCATCGGGACCGCCAGGCAATTGGCATAATTCTCGTCACCGGGCTGCAGCGGGTGAATGCAGCTCAAGTGGATGTAATCAGCAATAGCGCCTCCGGTCGCGAGCTGCTGGGCGCCGGAAATGACGATGCCGTCGTCACGCTCCTTGACCACTCCGGCATAGAGTGCGGGATCGCTCTGCAGGTGCGCCGGCTTGCTGCGATCGATCTGCGGCGGCACGATCGCATACGCCACATAGGCGTGGTGATCACGCATGTAGTCATAAAACGACACGACGTTGTCGGCGAAGTTCTGACCGCCGGCGGCGAGCACGTCGGCACGCGCCGCATAGCCGCAGAAAAACCCGGCAACATGGTCGGGCGTGCGGCCCATCAGACCGAAAGTTGCCTCTGCCCACGTCTCCGAGAACAAGCGGCGCGCCTTCAGGTCGGCATGGCTGTGCGGTATCTGAAAGGCGCGGAGCACTGGCTCGCCAGTTTTCGGGGAGGGAAAAGTCATGCGCTCACGCACCTCGGGCGCCGCCGCGATGTCATAGAGCCGCGCGACCGAGCGGGCGGCCTCGCGAAAGGCGCGATGCCGCGTCACATCAGCGACGCGCTCCCCATCCACGAAGACCTGGCGGCCGTCGGCGAGAGAACGCAGATAATCGGAGCCGGTTCGCATGGCTGCACATTCCGACGCAGTTCAGGATGATGAGTTTACGCCCTTGGCAATCAGCTCCACCAGCTTGGCGGGCGTGATGGGCGTCTGGTCTATGCGGACGGCGAAGGGCTGCAGCGCATCCTCGACCGCCGAGATGATGGCTGCTGCCACGGGTATGGTGCTCACCTCGCCCGCGCCCTTGGCGCCGAGCGGATTGAGCGGCGATGGGGTCTGGATATAGATCGTCTCGATCGCGGGCACCTCGGTCGCGCCGGGCAGGAGGTAGTCGGCGAACGTGGTGGTCACCGGCTGAGCGCTCTCGTCGTAGCCCATCCATTCCAAAAGAGCGTTGCCGATGCCATGCGCCACCGCGCCGCGCAGCTGCCCATCGACCAGCATCGGATTGATCAACGTGCCGGAATCCTGCAGCGCCACGTAGTTGATGATTGTCACCGCACCGGTCTCGGGATCGACCTCCACCTCGACGGCTTGGCAGGAATTCGCATAGGCGAGCGCATCGGTGCGCCAGTTCACGTTTGCCTCCAGCCCGGGATCAATGTCCGGCGGAAAGCCGTAACCCGGCGCTCCCTTGAGGATGCGCGCGAGCTCACCGAGCTTGACCGCCAGGTCCGGTGCGCCAACCACCCGCACTTCCCCGTCGGCGAGCTCGAGATCGTGCTCGGCAGCTTCCAGCACATGACTGGCAAGCTTCTTCGCCTTTCCGGCAACGGCACGCGCAGCAAGCAGGACGGAGGAGCCGGCGGTGACCGTCTGCCGACTCGCAAACGCACCGAGCCCAAGCGAGACGCCCCTGGTATCGCCCGGCACGACCGTGATGTCGTGGGCGTTGAGGCCGAGCTCACCTGCGCAAATCTGCGCAAGCGCCGTGCTCAATCCCTGGCCGATCGCCGCGGCGCCGGTGAAGACGGAGACCCGCCCATTGCTTGCCACGCGCACAATGCCGGATTCGAATGGACCGCGGCCTGTCCCTTTGATGCCGTGGGCAAGTCCGATGCCCAGGTAGCGGCCCTGCGCACGTGCGGCAGCCTGTCGCTCGGGAAATTCCGACCAGCGAGCAGCCTTCAGCACCTCTCCATGGGCTACCGGGTAGTTTCCGCTGTCATACTGCATGCTGGCGCCGGATCGGGCTTTAAGCGGCTTGGTGTAGGGCATCTTCTCCGCGGGAATAAGATTGCGCCGGCGCAGCTCGGCGCGATCGAGACCAAGCTCCCGCGCCAAGCCATCCATCAAGCGCTCCATGGCGAAGGCAGCCTGCGGGTAGCCTGCTCCGCGCACCGATGACACCGGCGTCTTGTTGGTCGCGGCGACCGTAATGTCGATCGACAGAGCAGGCAGAATATAAGGCCCGCTGATCATGGAAGCGGAGTTGTAGGGAATGTTCACGTCCTGCAGGGCGTAGGCACCGAGATCGTGCAGCAAGCGTCCGCGCACGCCGAGCAGCTTTCCCTGCGCATCCACCGCCGCGTCAAGCGACCAATATTGGTCGCGCTCCTGCGCCGCATTGGTGAAGTGCTCGCGCCGGTCTTCGATCCACTTAATGGAGCACCCGAGGAGCTTAGCCGCCGCGACTACCGCGATGTCCTCCGGATATACGCAGAGCTTCGGCCCAAAGCCGCCGCCGACGTCAGGGGTGGCGACGCGCAGGCGGCTCTCGTCAAAATCGAGGAACGAGACCAGCGACTGGAAGAGATCGTGTGCCTTCTGGGTGGAGGCCCACACGGCCATGGTGCCGTCGTCCCGGCGCCATTCGGCGATCAAACCGCGCGTCTCGATCGAATGCGCGGAGCCGCGGTGTTGCCAGAGATCCTGATGCACCACATGCGCAGGCTTGGCAAAGGCCGCTTGGATGTCGCCGTACGCCACCTTGTAGCTCGCCGCGATGTTGGTGTTGAGCTCGCGCCGTACGGCGGGAGCCCCCGCCTGCACTGCGGCACGGCAATCCGCCGCGGCCGGCAGCACGTCGTAATCGACCGTCACGCGCGCGACCGCATCCTCGGCAAGATAACGGCTCTCAGCGACCACGATCGCGACCGGCTCGCCAACGTAAGACGTCTCGCCATCGGCAAGAGCAAAAGACCAAAACCGCTCGAGCGGAGTGCCGGAGTTGGAATGTCGCAGCATTCGGCGCTTGGTCAGCACCGCTGCGAGGTCATCGAGCGTGAGCACTGCGCGGACGCCGGCAAGGGCGAGTGCTGCGGACTTATCGACCGCCCGGATAGCGGCGTGCGGGTAAGGGCTGCGCACGAATGTGGCGTGCAACACGCCGGGAGGATTAATATCGTCGACGTAGCGGCCTCTGCCGACAAGCAGGGGAAAATCCTCCAGCCGCGGGATGCGCGCTCCGATCAGGCCCGCCACTGCCCCGTCACTCCGACATGGCTTTGGCTGCGCTGCCAAGGACATCCTTCGGCGTCGCGTAAGCCTTGGCCATAAGCGCATCGAGCTTGGCAGCGGCAACGGGATTCACGTCCAAGTTGAGTTTTGCCGCTTCGGCGAGAAAATCGGGATCGCTGGTCGCCCGGTCGAACCCGGCAATCAGCGCCTGCTTACGGTCGACGGGAATGGCAGGTGGCGCTGCAAAGGGACGTGCCATCGCCTGACCGATCAAAATGAGATCGAGAATTTGTCTCTGCTTGGCGGCGGTGACGAGCTCCGCCGCCGAGGGCACTTCGGGCAGCTCCGGCTGCTTCCTGATGCCGGCCTGCACGAGAATATTGGCCTTCGGCTCCTTGAGCCAGTGCGGATAGCGGCTCTTAAGAGTGCTCCACGAGAGCCCACATAACCCGTCCACCTCGCCGCGTTCTGTCGCCAGTTGCACCTCGTTGGTGCCGGGATAACCGCTCACCAGCTTGATCTTCGCCCCGAACACGTTGCGGTAAAGGAGGGCGAAAACATTCGGATCGGAGCCCGCGCCCTCCCCTCCGAAAGTAGCTCCGGTCTGTTGGAGCGCAGCAAAAGTCTTCACCGGCGCGTCATGCCTCGTCACACACAGACTCACCTCGTCCGTGACGCTGCCGATCCATGTGAACTTCGTGCTGTCGAAGTCGGCTTTGTCAACGAGTGGAGCAATCGGCATGCTGCGCGAGAAGGTGCCGATGACGCTGCCATCCTTCTGGGCAACCGAGTAGAGGAAGCTAGCTGCCTTGAGACTGCCGGCCCCCGTCATGTTCTGCGGCACGATTGTTGGATTGCCGGGGATGTGCTTGCCAAGATGCCGCGCCAACAGGCGCGCATACGCATCATAGCCGCCGCCGACGCTGAACCCGATCACGAGCGAGATGGTTTTGCCGCGGTAAAAATCTTCCACTCCCGCCGCTTTGGCGGGGTCCAGCACCAGCAGCGAGCACGTAATGGCGAGCCCCAGGGCAGAACACGACAACCGGGGTTGCATCAACGATCCAGGCTCCGATGGGTAAACAGCTGTCCCTGCATGGCGGCTTTCCCGGGTGTTTCGACTCCGGTGCGAGCCGTCGCGCTCTGCTCCCGGCAAAGCACCAACGGTGTGCACGCCGTGCGGAGCAACCGTGAGAGCCACCCTATACTGATGTTTCAACGCGCCGTCACGAGCCGCGAAACTGCCACAATGCATTCTATATAGCGCGCAGGTGCCGTCATTTCCGAAGCCCTATGGTGTGCGGCACCGTTGCTGCGTGGAATGAACCGATGCTGTTCGACAAGGCTCACGGCTTTGCGATCCGTCCAATCGAGTGGTCGTCCCCCCGACCGCTTGGATTGGACCTATGGGCAAACGTACCAAATTGCGCGAGGCGCAACGCGGCGCAACCGCCGAGCTCTTGGCGGCGCGCCTGCGCGCGCGTTCGCCAGCCAAGCCGCGCATCCCGTTCCTCGAACGCTACGGCGACTTCACGCCTGACCTTCGGGCAAAAATCGAAGCTTACCGCAGCCTGGCACTGCGTGCGCCCGAGTCCTGGCGTTGCGCACTGAGGAGCCGCTCTCCCGAGCGACGCTTTCTCGAGCTGGTACGCTACACTTTCACCGACTATCCCGTCGCAGCGCACCTCGAGCGCGCTTGGCTCGGCGCAGCGCCTGAGGCCGATCGCGACATCTATGGTGAGCCGGCACCGGATTTTTGCCGATGGTATATCGCCGTCGGTCAGGGCCGCTCCTTGTTCAAGGAAGGCGCGCAGGCCTACATGAGCAGGCACGAGACGCATCACTTCGTGACCTCTGCCGGCGAGGTGGATTCGACACAACGTGCCTTCTGGTACGCGTTTGCCCGAGCTCAACAGGCCGGCAGCGAAGTGGCCCTCCGTGTAGCGCGAAGCAAGCTTGCGACCCTTCCCGTGGTCGACCCGTTCTGCAAGGAGGTGGCGCGCTTTTTCGCAATGAGCCCAACTTCGATCTTGGAGATGAACGATCTGATCGATTTCCTGCGGGCGGCAAAGCAGGAGGATGCCAGCTTCACGCTCAATGGGCGCACCCTTGCAGGGCTGCGACGGCGTATCGCCGAATGGCACCGCGAGCTGCACGACATTGCCTGTGACGGACGCTGGCCGGGTCGCCGGCAGCAAGATGCCACTTATGTGAGTGAGGAGGGATCAGCCCACGTCGTTTGGCGCTTTCGCCAAATCAAGACCGGCGAGGAGCTCGCACGTGAGGGCCGTCGCCTCTCCCACTGTGTTGCGTCCTACAAGGACCTGTGCGTGTCGGGGAGGGTGTCAATATGGTCCGTGAGCTGTGAACATGCAGGAGGCGAGATCGATCATCGGCTCACCATCGAGTTCGAGAGCGATGGCTCCATCTCGCAATGCCGAGGCTTCGCGAACCGCGAGCCCACGGTCGAGGAGACCGCAATGGTCCGGCGCTGGGCGGAAGAATTTGGCCTGCGCTGGTAATTGCGCCTCTTGAACCCTGCAGGTGATCGAGCCGCAGCGTGCCCCGCAGGAACTAGCCAACCGCGAGCGCTGCCGAGCCCGCAGGAGCTTGGCCGGGATGAAAGTCCGAGCCTCGTGTCCGAGCTACTCAGCTGCGCGGCAACACGTGTGCCCACTTGGCGCGGATCTTGGCATCAACCTCCTGGCTCGAGCGTGCCACGATGGGAAACGTGGCGCGACGCGACCAGGGCTTGCAGGCATCGATCACGATGCGCGCATTGCGCGGATCGTCCGGTCCATAGGCCATCGGGTCGAGGACAGTGCTCCAGCAGCCGCGCAGTGTCTCGATGCCCTCGCGCGGCTCCATGCGCGTGCAGATCGCCCACACAACCTGGTCCATGTCGGCCGGATCGATATCCTCGTCCACGACGACTACGACCCGATTGGCATAGGCGCCCGCGTGGCATTGCGAGGCGATGAGACCGGCCTGTTTGGAGTGACCGCCATATTGCTGCCTGATGGCAACGGTGAGCCACAGCCGGCTCCCGCCCGCAGGGTGGGCCCAGACGCCCTTCACCTCGGGAATGCCGGCAGCCTCGAGCTGATTCCAGACTGCACCGGAGCGGTAGGTACCGCGATAGAATGAGTCGTCATCGGGCGGCACGCCGGGAATGGCGCCGAGCAGGATCGGATCGTCGCGGTGCATGAAGGTCTCGATCCGGATCGCCGGCTCCTTTTTCAGGCCGCCGGCATAATAGCCGGTCCACTCTCCGAGCGGCCCCTCATCAACCAGATCATTCGGATGCACGAAGCCCTCAAAGGCAATTTCCGCCTGCGCCGGGATCGGCAAGCCGGTACGCGGGCCTTTGATGACCTCGACCGGCTCCCCGATCAGGCCACCTGCCACATCGTATTCGTTCTTGCCGTAGGGAATTTCCAGCCCCGCCACCATGAACAGCGCCGGATGCATTCCCGCCACCACCGCAATCGGACATGGCTTGCCGCGCTCATGCCAGCGTCGCTTGATCAGGTCGCCATGCTTGCCTTTCGAGCACATCACGGAGGCCAGCTGCGGACCTTGCGACTGCACCCGGTAGGCGCCGTAATTGATCCAGCCGCTGTCGGGATCCTGCATGATCACCATGCACCCGGTACCGATGTAATAGCCGCCATCGTGCTCGTGCCAACGCGGCGTTGGAATTTTCTGGATGTCGATCTGGCTGCCCGAGGTCACATTCTCGAGCAGCGCCCCGGTCTTCACGGTCACGGGCGCAATGCTCTTCGCGTCCTTCATGTAGCTGCGCCAATAGGAGACGAGATCGATCGCAGAGCTGTCGATCGACCTGCCTAGCGTCAGATTGATCCGGCGCACCGATGTGAGAATGTTGGCAAGAATGCGATGACCGCGCGGATAGCCGGGAATGTCGTCGAACAGCACCGCGGGATTGCCCATCTTGCGCATGTAGAGGTCGACGATGCCGCCGATCTCCACCTCGCGCTCGGCCCCGCTGATCTCCTGCACCTCGCCGGCCGCACGCAGCTGCTCGAGCCATGCGCGCAAATCCTGCTTCGAGGATTTCGGCGATTTTTTCGGGGTGCGCTTGGGGCGATGCAGATCGGTGACCGTCATGACATGTCTCGCAATGGCAGGGCGGGTAATCTACTGCGCCGGGCGACGCGTTAGAAGGGCAATGCACGTGAAGCACAGCCAGAGCAGGCGATGCATGTGCGTTTGCGCTGCGGGGCAACGCGCCGGTGGCGGCCGCACGCCGTCACGCAGTCTGCGGCGTTCTTGCCTGCAAGATCTTTTTCAATCGCTGCGGTGTCACCGGGAGCTGCGTCACTGCTCCCGGGAGACCGATCGCGTCGTCGATTGCCGAGGCAATCGCTGCCCCGACGCCGGTGATGCCACTCTCCCCCGCTCCCTTGATGCCGAGCGGATTGAGCGGGCTGACATAATCCTCGCGCAACAGCACGTCGACGGCTGGGGTCTCGGACACGGTCGGTATGAGATAATCGGCGAAGCTCGTCGCGAGTGGGTCGCCGCGCTCATTATAGGTGAACTCCTCGAGCAGCGCTCCGCCTAGCCCCTGCGCGAAACCACCGACGATCTGGCCCTTCACCAGGGCTGGATTGATCGCGCGACCGATGTCGTAAGCAATGACGTACTGCTCGACCCGCACACAGCCCGTCGCTCGGTCGACGCGCACCACGGCAAAGTGGATGCCGTAGGGATAGACCTGGTGTTTGACGCGAAACCATCCCTCCGCCGACAATCCTGGAGCACGGTCTCCCAACGTTTTTAAGGTCGGATCGAGCTGCCTTGCTAACTCGCCGAGTGCAATGGATGGGCCGGCTGGCTGATCTTTGCGCAGCACGCGGCCGTCGATCACCTCGAGTGCCTCGATGGGAGCCTGCATCAGCTCGGCCGCGACCTCGATTGCCTTGGCGCGCAAAGCGAGGGCCCCGTTGTGGGTGGCCGAGGCCGTCATGACAGTAGCGCGCGAGGCATGCGCACCGATGCCGAAGGCGATGCGGTCCGTCTGCCCATGAGTGACGCGCACATTCCGGTAATCGACCCCAAGCGTCTCGGCACAGACTTGCGCCATCACCGTCTCGAAGCCTTGTCCGAGCGACGCGCCTCCCGTGATCAGCTCGACCATGCCTGAGGTGTCGACCTCGATCCGCACTCCGTCGGCAGGGCCCAAGCCGCTCTTCTCCACGAACATGGCAAAACCGGCACCTACCGCCTCCCCGGCAGCACGGCGCCGAGCGAGCTCTACTTTGAGCGTGTCCCACTCGAGCGCGACGAGCAGCTTGTCGAGCAGACCCACATAGTCGCCGGAATCGTGCTCGATCTCCTCTCCAAGCGCCTCGAGAGGGCGATGGTAGGGCATCTCCTCCTTCGAGATAGCGTTCCTCCGTCGCACCTCATTCGCATCCACATCGAGCTTATGGGCTATGGCGTCGATCAGCCGTTCCCGCACGAAGGTCGTCTCATAACGTCCAGGCGCGCGATAGGTCGCGGCAGGCGTCTTGTTGGTGAGGCGGAAATGCCCGACGGCCCGATAGGCCGGCACCCGATAGGGCCCTGGAAGGATCCCGGCCGTCATATGCACGACGCGCGCGGCGTGGGTGCGCACATACGCACCCTGGTCGTGGAAGTACACGTCGTCGATGGCGAGAATGCACCCGTCCTGGTCCACCCCAGCCTTGATACGATGCAGCTGCTGGCGAGAATGATTGGCGGCAATCAGGTGCTCGCGCCTATCCTCCATCCATTTCACCGCGCGGCCGAGCCGCTTGGCGGCGACGCACACCAGCACGTCTTCCGGGTAGATCTCGCCGCGGATGCCGAACCCGCCACCAACATGCGACTCGTGCACGTGGATCGAGGACGGGGGAAGTCCGAGCATGCGCGCAAGCAGCTCGCGGTTTCGGTGCGGCACCTTCGCTGCACCATGCAGCTCGAGAATGCCGCGGGCGGTGTCAAAGCGGCCGATCGCACCGCGGGGCTCGAGCGGCACACCGGAGTGGCGGCCCAGCTCGAGCTCGAGCTCGACAATGATGGGTGCGTCGCGTAACGCCTGATCGACATTGCCATAACCCTGGCGAATGATTGTCACCTCGGTATTGCGGCCCGGCGCGAACTCGGCAGGCTCCGCCGTTGCGGCAAGCAGGATCGGCAGCTCCTCGACCTCAACCGACACGAGGTCGGCAGCATCCTCGGCGAGATAGGGATCGCTGGCAAAAACGGCAGCGATTGGCTCACCAACATAGCGCACCCGGTCAAGCGCCAGCACGGGCTGCCGGTAGGGCTCGAACGCCGGAATTCTGCCCTCCCGGAAATCAATCGGGGGGACGTCGGCAATGTCCGCCGCGGTCCATACGGCAACCACACCGGGCAATCGCCCTGCTGCAGCAGTATCTATCGAGACAATGTGGCCGTGCGCGCGATCGGAGCGCACCACGCGCATGTACAACTGATGCGGAAAGGAAATATCACCGGCGAAACGACCGGAGCCGCGGACCAGAGGGGGGTCCTCGAGGCGCTCGACCGATTGTCCGATCCATTTATTGACCGTCATCGGTCCGCGCTGGTCCCATGTTCGGGAAATTTGCTTTTTTTGGATTGATGCACAGGCAATAGTGTATGTAAAGCTGCCGCTCCTCTTTCGCACAATCGAGCATGAAACCTCCGCCATTCAACTATCACGACCCGAAGACCGTCGCCGATGCCGTCGGACTGCTCACCAGCCTGGAGAACGCCAAGCTGCTGGCAGGTGGTCAGTCGCTCATGCCGATGCTGAATTTCCGCTTCGTGCAGCCGGACCACATCATTGATCTCAACCGGATCGAGGGCTTGTCCTATATCCGCGAGAGCGGAGGCATGCTCGAGATCGGCGCGATGACGCGCCAACGCGAGCTCGAATTCTCCGATCTCGTGCGCGCCCGCTGGCCCATCATCCACGAGGCGCTGCTGCAGGTCGGACACCGGCAGACCCGCAACCGTGGGACCATTGGCGGCTCGCTCTGCCATCTCGATCCCGCTGCCGAGCTTGTCTCACTGGCGACGGGTTACGACGCGACCGTTACCGTTTCCGGACCGAATGGACAGCGTGAGCTCCCGTTCGCGGAGTTTCCGGTGGCCTACATGACGCCGGCCCTCGAGCTCAACGAGATGGTGACCCGCGTACGGTTCCCGGAATGGGCGCCGGGTCACGGCTATGCATTTGTCGAATTCTCGCGTCGGCATGGTGACTTCGCCATCACCTCGGCCGCCGTCCTGCTTGAGGGTGACAGCATCGGCAGAATAAGCCGCGCATCGGTCACGGTCGGCGGCATGGGCACGGCCCCGACCCGTGCACGTGAGGTCGAGGAGGCGATTACCGGGCAAGTGCCAGGGGACACTCTGTTCCGCGATGCCTGCGAAAGCTGCCGCAAGCTCGAGGCAATCAGCGACGTGCATGCGCCGGCGGACTATCGGCAGCATCTGGCCGCTGTCTTGTCGCGTCGTGCTCTGGAGAAAGCCTATGCGCGGCTGACGGGCCGCGATTCGCTATCAGCGCGGCCGCACTAATTCAGGAGCCAGGATGGGCCAGACGCGCAAGATCACGCTTGTCGTTAATGGCAAGCGCTACCAGGACCAGGAGGTCGAGGTACGCGTGACCCTCGCCGATTTCATTCGTCATCAGCTCGGGCTGACGGGCACGCATTTAGGCTGCGAGCACGGCGTATGCGGCGCCTGCACCATCCTGTTCGACGGACGCTCGGCCCGCTCGTGCCTGATGCTTGCGGTGCAGGCGGACGGACATGAGCTGCTCACCGTGGAAGGTATTGCTCCATCTGCCGATGAGCTGCACCCGCTGCAGCAGGCATTCCATGAGAACCACGGCCTGCAATGTGGCTTCTGCACGCCGGGCATTTTGACCACCCTCATCGAGTTCCTGCGCGACAACCCCGACCCGACCGAGCAGGAGGTGCGGATCGCGATTTCCGGCAATCTCTGCCGCTGCACCGGCTACCAGAATATCGTTATTTCGGCCCTCGATGCCGCAAAGCGGCTGCGCAGCCCACCCAGCCCCGCGGCATGAATTTTAGCGGCGCGCAGCATTGCCCATTCGCTTTGATGATATCGGCAATCGTCTGCGGGCGTTCCGGCTCGGTTCCGGGCTCAGTGCTGATGAGATTGCCAATCGACTGGGTATCTCCCGCACCGCCCTCTACCGGTTTGAAAAAGGCGAGCTCGCCAAGATCGAGACCTTGGAAAAGCTCGCCGAGCTGTTGTCGGTCTCAGTACCGACCCTACTCGGGGTAGGAGTCGAGTACGTCCCCTCGGCGCTGAGCTATTTCGAACGCATGCGCCAGATTGAGGAAAGCTCGGAGCACATCATTGTGCTCGCGGGCCCGATCTCGTACCTGCTCGCATCCGACGCGTTCGACCAGGCGCTGAGCGGCATCCTGCGTGAGAGCATTCCCGACGCTCTCACCGCGCGCAAGCGCGCGCTCGACCAAGTCGATGAGATCGTGGCCGTGCTGCAGCAGCGCAAGCAGCAGTATCGCCAACGGCAACCCGCCATCGTCAATCTCATCTCTGCGAATGAGATGCAGCATTTTCTCGAGAACGGGCTGGTCGGCCGTCCTGGCCTGCCGGAGAAGGTCCGGCGCGAACGGCGCGCCCTCGCACGAGCGGAAGCGCAACATTTCCTCGAGCTCATTGAGGACACTCCGATCGGCGTGCAGATTGGAATCGTGCCTGACACCCTGCCGCATGCCGGCTTTCAGCTCCTGCGCCAGCCGGACCGCCAGATACTCGTGCTGAGCCCGTTCCGTTTGGGCGAGCAACCGAACATCCGCGTCGGCGTCGCGATGATTACCTCGGCCCCAGAAGCGCTGGCACTGCACGAGAAAATGGCAAAGGAGCTCTGGCAACGGGCGCTGAAGGGGGGAGCGGCAGCGAAGCTGCTGCGCTCTCTGATGGACAGGCGGCATTGACGCTCCTGCCATGCCAGTGTTCACTTTTTGGAAATAGTATTGATTTTGGTACGGAGGTCTCGTACCACAGCACAACCGCCCCTCTCCTCACCTCGAGCAAGTAGATGGTCAACGAGCCTTTCGCATCAGCCCCACGGATCGTCGGTGCGAGCTCGTCCGAACCCGGCCAGCCGCAAATCCGCACGGAAGAGGCGCTGGCGCCGATCATCTCGCACGACTGGGTCAACGCCGAATACAAGCACCTCGTCGTGCAAGCCTCCCCAAAGGCGCTGGCGGTCAAGCCGGGGCAGTTCTTCAACCTGCTCTGCCCTTCTCCGGATGCAGCCGAGCTGTGGTTACGCCGTCCGCAGAGCGTCTACCGGATCGACCGGTCCAGGAGTCGATTGGAGTTTCTCTACAAGTGCGTGGGGCGCGGCACTAACGGCCTCGCCACCCTGAAGCAGGGCGATGATCTCAACATGGTAGGCCCGCTCGGCGTGGGCTTCAGCATCGATCCAGCCTGGAAGCATGTCGTCGTGCTCGGCCGCGGCGTGGGCTTGGCGACGCTTGCACCGATCTCGCAACTTGCCGGCGAGCAGGGCGTTGGGGTGACGGCCATTCTGAGTGCGCGTAGCCGCGAGTTCGTCATGGCGGACGATCTTTTTGCCGGCGTCGGCGAAGCGATCGGCGTGCTCGATAGCGACGGGAGCAGTGCCGTTGACAATGTCGAGGCAATCCTCCGGAGGCTGATTACCGCGCGCAAGGCGGATGCATTCTTCACCTGCGGTTCCAACCGCCTGTTTCAGCTGATGAAGCGATTAGGCAAGGAGCACGGCATCCCCGGGCAGGTGGCGATGGAGCAGGTGATGGCGTGCGGCTTGGGGCCTTGTTACGTATGCGTGCGCACGTTTGAAGTGAACGGCAAGCAGGAACTGCGGCGCGTGTGCATCGACGGACCCGTGTTCGATCTGCAGGAGGCGGTCGGATGGTAGACATGAGCGTGAGGATCGGGAGCGTCACCCTCAAAAACCCGATCATGCCTGCTTCAGGGGCGTTTTCGACCGAGCTGGCGCAAGTGATGGACGTCAATCGACTCGGCGCCCTCGTGTGCAAAACCGTCTCGCGCGGGCATCGTGATGGTAATCCACCGCCACGCGCTGCCGAGGTGGAAGGGGGCATGATCAACTCGATCGGCCTCCCGACCAAAGGTTTGAAATATTTTCTCGAGCATCAGATTCCCGACTACAAGCGGTTTAGTCCACCGTTGGTTGCCAACATCACCGCGACGTCGGCCGAGGATTTCGAGGCCATGGCGCGCGAGGTCGACCGCCCCGAGGTGGACGTGATCGAGATGAACATCTCTTGTCCCACGCGCGAGCCCGGCGGCGGCAACTTTGCCCTGCACGAGGATCACACCTACGAGATCGTCCGTCGCGTGCGCCAGGCGACGAAGAAGCCGCTCTGGGCGAAGCTCTCACCCAACGCCGGTGAGATTGATCTCGTCGCGCTCGCCGCCGAGCGCGCTGGCGCGGATGCCCTGACCATCTCGAACACCCTCCTCGGGCTCAAGATCAATACCGAGACCTTCCGGCCAGCCATCGGCAATGGTTACGGTGGGCTCTCCGGCCCCGGCATCAAGCCGATCATCCTGCGGATGGTGCACCAGTGCTCGCGCGCAGTGAAGATTCCGATCATTGGCTGCGGGGGCATCGTCAAGGTCGAGGACGTCATCGAATACATGCTCGCCGGCGCCAGCGCCGTCATGATCGGCTATCTCACGTTCCGCAACCCTTCCGGCATGATCGCCATCATCGATGGTCTTGAGGAGTGGTGCAAAAGGCGTGGGGTGGCGCGGGTGGCTGATCTCACCGGCGCCCTGAATTACGACAAGCCCGCCAACACCTTCGTTGCTGCTGCCGCGCCCATCGGCTGAGCACCCGTGACCAGCCGCATCACCATCCGCAAGCCGGACGACTGGCATCTGCATGTGCGCGACGGCGCCATGCTGAAGGCGGTTCTGCCGTTCACAGCGAAGCACTTTGGCCGCGCCATCTTGATGCCAAATCTCATCCCGCCGGTCGCCACGACCGCGGATGCGATCGCTTATCGACAGCGCGTCGGTGCAGCACTGCCGAAGGGCTCGAAGTTCAAGCCGCTCCTCACATGCTACCTCACAGACGAGACCGATCCGAATGACGTGGAGCGCGGTTTCAAGGAAGGTGTCTTCACTGGGGTGAAGCTTTATCCGGCAAATGCGACGACAAATTCAGCCGCGGGCGTCAGCGACTATCGCAAGATCATGCGCGTGCTGGAACGGATGGAAACGATCGGCATGCCGTTCCTCATGCACGGCGAGGATGTCGATCCGGAAGTCGACATTTTCGACCGCGAGGCCAGGTTTATTGAGCGCTATCTGTCGCAATGGACGCGTCAGTTCTCTGGATTGCGCTTCATCCTCGAGCATCTCTCCTCGAAAGAAGGGGTGGATTTCGTCAAGAGTGCCGCACCGCAGGTGGGCGGCACGATAACGCCCTACCACCTGATCCTGACCCGCACGGATTGGCTGGGCTGGGGCCTGAAACCCTACATGTACTGCATGCCGGTCATCAAAACGGCGAAGGACCGCGCGGCACTGCGCAAGGCGGCCACCTCGGGCGAGGCCTGCTATTTTCTCGGCACCGATTCAGCGCCTCATCCGGTGGCCAAAAAGCTGGGGGTGAATGGCATTCCTGGGCTTTTCAATGCGCCGGTCGCAATCGAGACCTACGCACGAGTGTTCGAGGAAGAAGGTGCACTCGAGAAGCTCGAGGCGTTCGCCTCTCTGAATGGCCCCAAGCATTACCGTATGCCGCCGAACGAGGAGCGGATTACGCTGGAAAAGTCAGCGTGGACCGCCCCGGAGGAGGTCAAGGTCGAGGGGCCGGACGAAAAGGCGCTGGTCTACCGCGGCGGCGAGACGATCGAGTGGAAGGTTGTGTCGAACTGAATATTTTCCTGTGAACCAACCAATGATGCATCGACTACACGCCCGCCGCACCAGGTGTTTACCTGATGCAGCAGGCGTAGCGCCCGGGTGCGGACGAAGAAGAGGACCAGAGCATGTCGAGCATGGCCGTTTCTAACAACAGCGCCATTGCCGAGCAGACCGCCCGGATATTTCTCGAGGTTGAAGCCGTCCGCTTCATGAGCGACAAACCCTTCATTTTCACTTCCGGTTGGGCGAGCCCCGTCTACATCGATTGTCGCCGGCTGATCTCTTTTCCGCGGGTGCGCCGCACCCTGATCGATTTCGGCGCGACGATCATCTTGCAGGATGCCGGGTTCGAGCAGTTCGATTCAGTTGCCGGTGGGGAGACGGCTGGCATTCCGTTCGCGGCCTGGATGGCCGACCGGCTGATGCTCCCGATGCAGTACGTGCGCAAGAAGCCCAAGGGTTTCGGCCGCAACGCCCAGATCGAGGGCCATTTGCTCGAGGGGCAGCGTGTGCTCTTGGTCGAGGACCTCACCACCGACGGGCGCAGCAAGGTCAACTTCTGCAAAGCCCTGCGCGACGCCGGCGCCAAGGTCGAGCACTGCTTCGTGCTGTTCTTCTACGATATCTACCCGGAAAGCCGCACCATCTTGTCGGATCTCGGGGTGCAGCTGCACCATCTGGCCACGTGGTGGGACATTCTGCGCGCGGCCAAGGCGGCAAACAGGTTCGATCCCGCGTTGCTGGTCGAGGCGGAGAGCTTCATGCACGACCCCGCGGGGTGGTCCAAGGCTCATGGCGGCGTCGCCGCAGTCGCCGCCGAATGAGCTGAGCTCGCAGACCACGGTGCCGCACAATGATGCGAACTTCGGAATCGGGACACCAGGCCAACGGTCGCTTGCCGGGCGGGCGAGCGGATGGTTTGTCAAAGCGGGCCTGATCTAAACGAGGATGCCTGCAAGAGGTTTTTGAATGGCGAAATCGGAGCTCGACGTCATCGTGGTCGGCGGCGGAAACGCAGCCTTCTGCGCTGCCCTCGCCGCGCAGGAGCAAGGCGCCTCGGTGCTCATGCTCGAGGCCGCGCCGGAGGATGAGGCCGGCGGCAACAGCCGTTTCACAGCCGGCTCGGTGCGCGTGGTGTACAACGGCGTCAATGACATCACCGCGCTCGTTCCCGACCTCACACCACAAGAGCTCGCCGACACTGACTTCGGCACCTATACCGCCGACCAGTTTTTCGACGACATGGCGCGGGTGACGCAAAACCGCGCCGACCCGGACCTGGTCGAGCTTTTGGTCACGCGAAGCTTTGAGACCTTCTGCTGGATGCGCGACAAGGGTGTGCGGTTCATCCCGATCTATGGACGCCAAGCCTTCAAGATCGAAGGCAAGTTCAAGTTCTGGGGAGGGCTGACCGTAGAAGCGGTGGGTGGCGGCCCCGGGCTCATCAAGATGCTCACCGACGCTGCAACCAAGCGCGGCATTGAGATCCGCTATCAGACCCGCGCGCTGAGCCTGCTGTTCGACGGCACGCGGGTGAGCGGCGTGCGCGTTCGCCACAACGGGGTCGAGAACGAGTTGCGCGCCAAATCCGTGGTGCTCGCCTGCGGCGGCTTCGAGTCCAACGCTGAGTGGCGCACCCGGTATCTGGGACCGGGCTGGGATCTCGCGAAAGTTCGCGGCACGCGTTTCAATAATGGCGACGGCATCCGCATGGCCATGGACATCGGCGCAAGCCCGCGCGGCAATTGGTCTGGTTGTCATGCCGTGCAGTGGGAGATGAATGCGCCCGAGTTCGGCGATCTGGCGGTCGGCGACCAGTTCCAGAAGCACTCATATCCATTTTCAATCCTGATCAACGCGACTGGCAAGCGGTTCGTTGACGAGGGTGCCGACTTCCGCAACTACACTTATGCGAAATATGGGCGCGTGGTGCTGGAGCAGCCCGGCCAGTTCGCTTGGCAGATCTTCGACCAGAAGGTCAAACATCTGCAGCGCGACGAATACAGGATCCGACAGATCACCAAGGTGACCGCCAACAGTATCGAGGAGCTGGCCCAGCGGCTCGAAGGCGTCAACGCGGCCGAGTTCATCAAGACGATATCGGAGTACAACAAGGCGGTGCGCAGCGCGGTGCCGTTCAATCCCAATGTGAAGGACGGCCGCGGGACGGTCGGGCTTGCTGTCAACAAGAGCAATTGGGCGAATACGATCGACACCCCGCCGTATGAAGCTTACGCGGTCACCTGCGGTGTGACCTTCACTTTCGGCGGGTTGCGCATCAACACGGACGCGGAGGTGGTGAACACGGACTACCAGCCGATACGGGGGCTCTATGCGGCGGGCGAGCTGGTGGGTGGTCTGTTCTATTTCAACTATCCCGGGGGGTCCGGCCTCACGTCGGGAGCGGTGTTCGGCCGCATTGCCGGCATCGCAGCCGCGCGCGCGGACAAGAATTGATGTTGCAGAGGCCAGACAGAACCGCGCTCAACCGGCTCACCGCAAGCCAGATCACGGACGGCGTGAGCACCGGCGAATTCACCTGCGAGCAGGTGCTCGGCGAGTGCCTCGATCGCATCGACGCGCGCGAAAAAGTGGTGCAGGCCTGGGCCTGCGCTGATCGTGAGCTGGCACTGGCGCAGGCACGCCGGCGCGATTGCGCCCGAGCGCCGGGACCGCTGCACGGCGTGCCAATCGGCATCAAGGACAACATTGATACCGCCGACCTGCCAACGCAGATGGGATCGCCGATCTTTCAGGGTCACCGGCCTGCCGCTGATGCGGCTTGCGTCGCGCAACTGCGTGCGGCTGGCGCGGTGATTTTGGGAAAAACTGTTACTTGCGAATTTGCGGGCATGACGCCCAGTGTCACCACGAATCCGCACAATCCCGACCACACGCCTGGCGGCTCGTCCAGCGGCTCAGGGGCCGCTGTTGCCGATTTCATGGTGCCGGTCGCCTTGGGCACGCAGACCGGCGGCTCCGTCCTGCGGCCGGCAAGCTATTGCGGTGTCTTCGGCTTCAAGCCGAGTTTCGGCGCGTTCAACCGTCGCGGCGTTTATCCGGCAGCCGAGAGCCTCGACACGGTCGGGCTGATGGCGCGCTCGCTGGAAGACATCGAGCTGGTGAGTGCCGTGTTGCAGTTGCGCACCTCACTTGCGGCCGGAAGCGAGCTGCAACCCAAGATCGGGTTGTGCCGTACGCCACTCTGGGACAAGGCGCAGCCCGCGACAGTTTCGGCGATCGATGATGCGGCGACGCGCCTTGCGAAAGCGGGCGCGAGCATCCGCGAGGTCGTGCTGACCCCTGCTTTCGCCGCTCTGCCCGACGCCGCACGCGAGACCATCAACAACTACGAGCGCGCTGGCGCAATGGCCTGGGAGTGGAATACGCATCGCCAGGAAATCAGCCCGCGGCTGCGTACGCGTCTCGAGACCGGCCGCGCCACTGCACATGCCGATTACCGCGACGCGCTGCAACTCGGCGAGGATTGCCGCAAGCTGCTCCCCAACGTCTTCGGCAATATTGATGTGCTGCTCGCGCCCTGCACCAATGGCGAAGCGCCGCGCGGGCTGGGCGACACCGGTGACCCCGCCTTTCAGGCGATCTGGACAATTCTTTATGTGCCCACTCTCAGCCTGCCGACGCATTACGGGCCAAGCGGATTACCGGTCGGTATCCAGCTGGTCGGGCAGCGGCATCGCGACAGCGAGTTGCTCGCCTGCGCCCGCTGGATCTGGCGGGTCTTGGGCTCGCCTGAGCTCATCGGCGTGCGCGCTTAAGGAGGGCGCGAAGAATGGAATTCGACAACTCCTTCGAGGTCCCGCTCCCTCCCGATCAGGCATGGAAGGTGCTGCTCGATATCCAGCGCATCGCCCCGTGCATGCCGGGCGCTGAGCTCACGGAGGTGCTCGGTGATAACCGCTACAAGGGCAGGATCAACGTGCGGCTTGGGCCCGTGGCACTGACCTTTGCCGGCCTGGTGAAGTTCGAGGAGATAGACCAAACCAGCCGCAGCGCGCGCGTCTCGGCCCAGGGCACCGATGCCAAGGGCCGCGGCGGGGCCAATGCCGCTTCGGTGTTCCGGCTCGAGCCCGCCGGCACCGGCTCGAAGGTGCTGGTGCACACCAATCTCACATTGTCAGGCGCGGTGGCCCAATACGGGCGAGGCGTCGGCATTATTCAGGCCACTGCCTCACAGCTGATGAATCAATTCGCCAAGTCTCTGCGCGAGAAGCTCGCGCAGGAAGGTGCGCCCATGGGTGCTTCCCCGCCGGCAGCAGCGACGCCGCCCGGCGTGTCGTCGCCCTCAATCGTGCCTGCGCCCGCGCCTTCGGCGGCGAAGCCCATTCCCGGCTTCGCCCTTGTTGGAAAGGTCATCTGGAGCTGGCTCGCCGGGCTGCTGAAACGGTCCTAGGGACTGCGCCACGCTCAGAGCTCGGGCCTGTGCCCTATTCCGGTGGAATGACCGGCAGCAGCAGGTAGGCATTGCGACCGGGTTCCGCATGGAGTGTTACATTTCCACCGAAAACACTCGGCGGTCGGTCACGCGCATCGTCGTGACGGAACGGTCCGACGCCCGTCCACACCGCCCCTAACGTCTTTAGCCCCGCAGCAGGCCCGCCGCCGTACACATAATCCTTGCCGCGCACGGTAAGCGCCAGGCGATAACCTGCCGGCACCACGATGCAGGTAGGCCAGACCTCGACGTCGACCTCGTACACCTCACCCTTCTCGAGCTTCTCCTCCTCGTCGTGCGTGTGATACGGGCGGTAGGGAAGCGAGAGCTCGTTGTCGAGCTTGCGGTGCGACACACGCAGCCAGCCTTGCGCCAACGGCGTGTGCGGGTCGAGAGCGCCCTGAAATACCAGCTCCCTCATGTCGGGGGAGAACGCCCGCACGATCAGAAAGAGGTCGGCATCCTCCGTGCTCGACGACACCCAGAGCTTGGCGGCAATGGGTCCGGTGATCTCCGTCTCCTCGTGCAGCGGGTCGCCGAGAAAGGTCACGCCGTCACTCAGGCCGGCATAGCTGTGCGATGACGTCTCGGATTGCGGTCTGGTTAAGAGCGAACAATCCGCTGGGTGGAGAAAGAGCTTGGTCCATCGGGTGCGTGCCAGCGGCCATTCCTGCTCGTGCCGCTCCACGAACTGATCGACGTGACGAACCTGCAGCAGCACCTTCGGCTGCCGGCGCCAGCCGGTGTCCTCACCTTTGAGAAAATGGCCGAAGAACTTCTTCTGCAACCCGACGCCGTAGTCCGTATAGAAGTGCGTCCAGTGCTCGAGGCCGTGGCACTCCAGCCACTTCTCGCCTGAGGCAGCGCGCATGAAGCCCTCGAAATTGCCACGCGGGTGCAGACCCTGCCCTCCCCAGTTGGCGGCCGAGAACAGCGGCACATTCACCTTTGACCAGTCCGGCATCCGCGACTGCCAGTAAGCGGCGGTATCAAGCTTGTGCGACAGGCAGTCCTCATAGAAATTGCGCCGGTTGGCACCAAGCTCCTCGTCGGTGAGCTCGATCGGCCCCGACACCCAGTCCCCGTTCATGCGGCTGCGGAAGCCGCGCCTGCCCAGTCCATGCTGCAGCGTGTAGACCTGCGAGCGTGACCAGTTGTCGGTAAACCCGTTGCAGAAGATGCCGCCGTGATGCGCCATATCGCGGTAGAAGTCGGCGGCACCTTCCCATAGGCAAATCGCCGCGAGATGCTTCGGCTGAAGCGCAGCAGCTTGCCACTGGTTCTCGGCGTAATAGGAGATGCCGTTGAGCCCCACCTTGCCGTTGGACCAGCGCTGCACGCCGGCCCACTCCACGCATTGCGCGAGGTCCTCCGCCTCGCGACGCGACCAGATGTCGAGCAATCCGGGGGAACGGCCCGCCCCGCGGCTGTCGACCCGCACGCAGGCATAGCCGTCTGGCACCCATTTCTCGGGATCGACCACCTCCCAGCATTGGTACTTGTTGGTCGAGCCGGTCGGCACGTCCGGCTGGGTCTCACACATGCGTCGCCATTGCTCGGTATAGAGGTCCTCGAAGTGCAGCCACTTGCCGTACGGGCCATAGGAGAGGAGCACCGGATATTTGCCGTCCTCGATGGGGCGGTAGACGTCGCAGCGCAGCACGAGGCCGTCATCCATCTTGATCGGCATGTCCCAGTCGACCCGCATGCCGTCACGCACCTCGCTTACTTCGCGGTAGCCCATCTCAGACCCTCTCGTTACGCCCTAATGCCTGCAGCGATGCCGTTGCGCTTTTGCGCAATTTCAGCACGCGTCGTTAGTCACTCAGCCGAGTTACAGACCGATCAAATCGGCAGCTTGAGCGCTCGTCAATGCGTGGCGTTGCTCGCTGTCGAGGGACCTGATTGAGGAGCACTGACGCACGCTGAAGATTGCTATTGCTCCAGGCCTATTCTTGCTTCTAATCCGCGGTGTCGGGCGAATACCGGGAATGGATTGAGATCGAGTGACCGATACGCGCGGATTCATCGAGCGGCACGGGCTCTGGACCGACGAGCAGCGGCGGCAAGCCGACGAGATCAAGCGCAGGATCGAGCTCGATAAACTCCAACTGATCCGCGTTTGCTGGGCCGATCCACATGGTGCTGTGCGCGCGAAGGCCTTGACTGCGCCGGCCTTCGTGGCCGCACTCGAGACCGGGTACAACATCAACGTTGCCACCACGACACTCGATTCGGCGAACGCGCGCACCTTCGCTTCGTTCACGCGCGGGGGCGGGATGGGGTTGGCTGAGATGACCGGCTCACCCAATCTCACCATTGTTCCCGACCCCGCAACATTCCGAGTGCTGCCTTGGGGCGAGCGGATCGGTTGGGTGCTCTGCGATGAGTACTTCGCCAGTGGCGTGCCCTTCCACTTCTCGCCACGCCAGCTGCTGCGTCGGCAGCTCAAGCGCTTGGCTGCCATGAAGATGAACCTGCTGGTGGGGCTCGAGATCGAGTGGTACCTGCTGCGCGTCGCTGCCGAGCAACTCAGCCTCGAGAATACCGGCGCGCCAGGAGTGCGGCCGCGGCCAATAGCGACACTACCGGTTGAGCCCGGCTTCTCCTATCATTCTGAAACCCACCTCGATCTGATGCAGCCGGTTATCTCGGCGCTCGCCACTGGGTACGAGCAGATGGGGTTGCCGTTGCGCTCGATGGAGAACGAGTGGGGACCAGGTCAGCTTGAATGCACGTTCGCAGCACAAGGCGCGCTTGAAGCCGCCGACAACGCGGTGCTTTTCCGAAGCGCTACTCGCCAGATGTGCCGGCGCATGGGCTATCTCGCAAGCTTCATGTGCCGCCCGCCGCTCGGAAGCTTCTGCTCGAGCGGCTGGCACCTGCATCAGTCCCTGGTGGACGTAGCAAGCGGTCGCAATGTCTTCATCCCGGAAAGCGAAGGCGAGTGGCTCTCGCCACTCGGGCGCTCGTTCCTCGGCGGACTGTTGCAGCATGGTGTACCAGCGGCGGCGTTCGCCACGCCTACGGTCAATGGTTATCGCCGCTATCGGCCCAATTCGCTGGCACCTGATCGGGTCACCTGGTGCCACGACCACCGCGGCGTCATGCTGCGCGTGCTCGGTGGCGCAGGCGATCCCGCCACACGGATTGAGAACCGGATCGGCGAGCCTGCGGCCAATCCCTACCTCTACATGGTCTCGCAGATTGTCGCAGGGCTCGATGGGCTCGAGCACAGGCTCGATCCCGGCCCTCCCGACGAAGAGCCCTACGAGGCAAAGCGGCCGATGCTGCCGACATCTTTGCCGGAGGCGTTGGATGCTCTCGACCGGTCGCCTCTGTTTCGCACGCAGCTCGGAGACGTGTTCATCGACTACTTTCTTGCCGTGAAGCGCAACGAAGCCTCGCGTTTCGCCGCTTGGTGCACAGAGAACGGGGTGCGAGAGGACGGAACTCCCACCCAGTGGGAACAGAACGAGTATTTTGATTTTTTCTGAGCACCGGCATTATCTCGCTATCCCCCAAAAGGACCGACCGCATGCTCGAGCGCCTGACCCCCAGCCGGATCCAGAACGCGGCTGATCTCTACGACTGGGATGACCTGGTGCAGGAGGACCGCGTTCACCGGCTGATCTACACGGATCCCGCGATCTTCCAGGCCGAAATGGTGAACATCTTCGGGGCGGTCTGGGTCTATCTGGGGCACGAAAGCCAGATCGCCAAGAAAGACGACTTCATTACCGTACGGCTCGGCTTACGGCCGCTCATTCTGTTGCGCGATTCCAATGGAAAGATCCGGGCGCTTTTCAATCGCTGCACGCACCGCGGGACGACCCTCTGCCGCAAGGAGAAGGGATCCGCGCGCATGTTCACCTGTCCCTATCACGGATGGAGCTATCTCAACACAGGCAAGCTGCGCGCCGTGCCTTGGCCCGACGGCTATGCTTGTGACTTCAAGGAAGCAAAATTCAATGTCGCTCAGCTGCCGCGCATCGACAGCTATCGCGGCTTCATCTTCGGCACTCTCAATCCGGATGCACCGACCTTGCTCGAGTACCTCGGGCCGATCACTCGACCTATCGACGAGTGGCTCGATCGCCAGCCCAAGGGAAAAGTTGCCGTCTGCGAGGCCAATCGGCTCAAATATAAAGGCAACTGGAAGCTCGCCTACGACAATTCCGGCGACGGCTATCATGTCGTGTTCTCGCACCGGTCGTTGCTCGAGATGGAGAACCGCCAGGCCGATGTGGCCAACAAAGGCATGTCCTACTACAAGAGCTCGCCGGACAGCTCGCCCATGTACATGGCCTATATGGGCAACGGACACCACTTCAAGGACAAGCGCCCTGCTATCGAGAAGCGCGCCGGCGGGCTTTGGGCCGTCGAAGGCCCAGCACCCGGCACAGAGCATTACCAGGAGGACCTGCGCCGGCGGTTCGGCACACGCGCTGAGGAGATCCTCGACCTCGCCTCCTCAGAGCCGGTCAATATCAACGTATTCCCGAACTTCTCGCTGCTAGGCAACCACATCCAGGTGTTCGAGCCTGTCGCCGTCGACGAGACGAACGTCACCTGGTACGGCACCGCCGTGGTCGACGAGGACGGCGTGCTCGGGGATGCGCTCGGCGACGTGAATGCGTTGCGCATGCGCACGCAGGAGCAGTTCCCTAACTTTGGTGAGGTCGATGATCTCGCGAATTTCGAGGAGATCCAGCGCGGCCTGGCGTGTCAGGAGGACGAGTGGGTCTACATGCACCGTGGACTCGGAATTCCGGGAAGGGTCAAGACAGACGAGCACGGCATCATCACCGCTCCGGCGACAGATGAAGCCTTCATGCGCGAATACATCAAGGAGTGGAAACGGCTGATGAAAGCCTCGCCCCGGCTAGCCGTGCAACGGGAGCCCTGAGCGGAGAGCGACGCCATGCAGCACACGCGCGACCCCTCGATCAGCTCCTATTATGTCAACGACGCGTTCTATCGTGAGCTGGTCGACAACTTCACCGACTGGGAGCGCGAGGAACTGGCCGTGGAAGAACCGACGGAGCGTGACCGCTTCCGCCGCCTCGTTGAAACCGAAGCTCGACTGCTCGACCAGCTCCGGTTCGATGATTGGCTCGCATTGTATTATCCAGAATGCATTTATTGGGTTCCCGGTACGCCCGAGGCCGGTGATCCGCGGCGCGAGATCGCGATCTCATTCGACGATCGTCGCCGCATGGAAGACCGCGTTTATCGCCTCCGCACCGGATATGCCTGGTCACAGGCGCCAAAATCGCGAACCGTACGGCTGGTCAGCAATGTCGAGGTCTTTGCTGCCAAGACCGGCACAGCGCGGATGGTACGCTCCAACTACCTGATCAGCGAGTTTCGCGCTGACGGGACCCGCCTTTTATCCGGCTGGTGTGCTCACCGCTTTGTGCCGCAGGGTGGGCAGTGGCAGATCCAGGTCCGTCAGGTGAACCTGATCGACTGCGACCAGAATCTGCGCAACCCGAGCATCATCATCTGAACCAGGAGGCGCGCGAAATGACAGACGCGAATTTCTCCCGGACTACGGGGTTCAGCCCCCTAAGCCTCACATGAGCTATTGTTAATGCGGCCAAAGGTGCTCGCCGCTTTATCTACTTTGTTTTGCCAGGTTTCGGTCCAAATCCAACAGACTAAGCTAGGTGCACATAAGTTTTCACGATCACGTCTGCGCTGTGAGGATCGCCATGAAGCGACGCTTGCTTCTCTCATGCATCTCCGCCGGGGTCGTCGCGCTGGCTGCAGTCGGGCAGGGCCTCGCACAGACGGGAGCTTCGGCGCCGCACGTTCCTGGGGAGTTGCTCGTCGGCTTCGAAAGCGTCCGCGATCGCGAGCAGCTGATTGAGAAACTGGAGGAGACGCGAGGGAGGCTTCGCGCCCGTGGCGAGCCGCCCGCGGCTATCACGGTCGAGCGCCTGAGCGGCTCCGCCTTGAGTCTGCGCATCGAGTTTCCGGAGCGCATGCGCTCACGGCTTGATACCAACCCCCAAGAGGAGCTCGCGCTCCTGCAGGAGCTCGCTCAGCAGATCAAGGCGAATGACAGTCGGGTGCGCTACGCGCATCCGAACTGGATCCTGAATATCAATCCGCCACCGTCGGTGGACATTCCCCGCGTGGAGAACCCTCCCCTCGCGCCGCTGGCCACCCCGCAACAGAGCTTGCCCAACGATCCCGTGTTCGTTCAAGGCAAGCAGTGGCACTACAACGCTCCTCCCGTTGGAATGAACGCCGTGAATGCCTGGAAGGCAGGCTATACCGGCAGCAAAGATGTCGTCGTCGCCGTGCTCGATAACGGCATCATTCTCGATCACGCCGACATCAAGAACGCGAGAAACGTGCTGCCGGGCCAAAACATGTTGTCATCCCTGGGACGCAAGGGTGATGCCCGCGATACCAGCGCATTGTCGATATGTCCGGCTTCGAACCCGCCGAGCATGGGTCTGCCTTCATGGCACGGCACGCATACCGCAGGAACAATCGGCGGCGTGGGCTCCAACAACGGCGTCGCTGTCGCGGGCATCGCTTGGACTGTCACAGTGCTCCCCGTGCGGGTCATTGGCGCATGCGGCGGGACCAGCAAGGACATCACCGAGGCCATGCGCTGGGCTGCTGGGCTTCCGGTCGAGGGACTGCCCCGCAATCCCAGCCCCGCCCACGTCATCAATATGAGTCTGGGCGGAGGCGGAGAGTGCGCCAATGCCGGAATCTATGTGGACGCAATCGCGGCCGTGCGCGAGGCAGGCGCTGTCGTGGTCATCGCGGCCGGCAACGAAGCGGTCGATATCAAGGGCGTCATTCCGGCTAGCTGCCCCGGGGTGATTTCAGTCGCGGCGAGCGACCGCGCCGGAAAGCTCGCCTTTTACTCGAATTTTGGTGCAGTGACGATTATGGCGCCGGGCGGCGATACGCGGCCGTATAGTGATGCGAACAAGAACCCCATTCCGGGCTCAGGCGACAAAGACGGCGTCTTCAGCGCGGTGAAAGCCACCGCGGCCCATCCGGATGGAGTCGGCAGCCTGCAAGGCACATCCATGGCTGCGCCACACGTCGCCGGGGCCATTGCCTTGGCACTTGCCAAGCACCCGGACTGGCGTGGCAAACCGGACCTTGTCGCTGAGAAGCTGCGCTCGAGCGCCTACAAGCTCCCGCTTGGCGCCTGCCCCAAAGAAAAGCCGTGCGGGGCGGGCCTTCTGGATGCGCTCAAGCTGATTAACGCGCAGTAGAGCGAGCCGTCACTGACGACAGAGTTCAGCTGAAGGCAGCTGCAGCGATACGCTCATATTGCGCGGGGTACGCCAGTTCTCGGCAACCATGGCCAGAGAAATCGGGGGCCGTATGACTGCCCGGTATCTCCCGTCGTGTTACAATTACGGCATGCGCATTACACACAGACTGCTCCTCGCGCTTGTCCTGGTACTCGCAGCCACCACCAGCGTCGCCACCCTGGCCGTTCCTGCAGCAGCCGATGGCGTGCGCGTTTTCCGACGCGCCTATCCTGTCGGCGAGATAAGCCGCAACGTCATTACCCCCTTCTATGTGGGCTACTACGGCTCGCATTACAGCTATTACCGGCCCGACCCGGTACCGCCGCCCGTCTATTGGAAATATTCGCTCGGCCCGGCATGCTGGGCCTGGGCGCCGTACGGTCGCCGCTACTTCGTGTGCTGAAGACGGTCAGTCCGGCTTGACACCAATGTCCCGGACGAGGCGCTCGGCAATCTTGCGCTCCTCGGCAATGAACTGGGCAAACTCCTCGAGCGTCGCTCCTCCCGGCTCGACCGCGCGCTCGAGGAACATGCGCCGGCGGAACCCGGGCTCCTCGATGATACGCGTCACCGCCGCCGCGAGTCTGGCGCGGATCCCTCTCGGCATGCCCGCCGGCGCGAACAAGCCAAACCAAGTCGCACGAACGCTCTCACCGCGTACCTCCAGCAGCGTCGGAACCTGCGGGAACAGAGGCGAACGAGCCTGCGCGATGACAGCGAGGCCCCTGATGCGCCCAGCCTCCAGCTGCGCAACCATGTTGGAGAGCGCCAGCACGGCAATCGGAGTCGAGCCCGCAAGCAGCGCCGTCACCACCTCGCCGCCGCCGCGGAACGGCACGCGCACGATGTCGATGCCGGCCTCCCGCTTGAGCTTCTCCATGAATGCCGACGCCGGAAAGGAAAATGTCCCGTAGCTCAGCGTCCCGGGCTTGGCCTTGGCAAGGGCGATCAGCTCAGGGATGGTCGCGACCTGGAGCGCGCTGTTGGCGACCAGGGCGAGCGTATTGAAGAACAGCAACGCGATCGGCTCGAGGTCCTTCTCCGGATCGAACGGCAGCGTCCTGAACAGGAACTGGTTGTAGACGACAGGCTCGCTCGAAAGCACGCAGAGCGTATAGCCGTCGGGCGGCGCCTCGGCGCAGACCCGGGTGCCGATATTGAGAGTGCCCCCCGGGCGATTTTCCACCACTACCGGCTGCCCGAGCATCTTCTGCAGCTCGTCCGCCAATGCGCGCGTGAATACGTCGCCGCCGCCGCCGGCAGCGAGCGGGATGATCACGCGAACCGGCCGCAGCGGATATTCCTGCGCCCGCGCGCCGGCGCAACACAACAGCGCAGCCACAGCGGCAACGACGAGGGCGCGTGACAAGAAGGCGAGCATCCGCTCAGCGGGCCGCGGTGACCTGAATTTCGATCCGCTTCTCCGGCCCCTGCAGCAGCGCTTCGACGCACGCGCGCGCCGGCGTGCTCCCGGGCACCACCCAGGCATCCCACACCTTGTTCATCTCCTCGACAGTACGAATATCCGAGAGCCAGATGGTCGCCGTGAGGAGCTTCGATTTGTCAGTACCGGCCTTGGCGAGAAAAGCATCGATCAGCGCCAGAATTTCCCGCGTCTGCTCGGGCACCCCCTGCCCGAGCGCCTTATCGGCAATCAGCCCGGCGAGATAAACCGTGCCGCCATGCACCACCACCTTGCTCATGCGCGCGTTGCCGTCGATGCGCTGAATGCTCATCTCGCCCTCCTGCCGGTCTGTTTGGCCGCAGCCATTACACCGGGCGCCAGCGCCGCTGGCAATGCGTGCGCAACGACCTTGCGCATGACGCTCGGCAGCGGCTGCGTATCAAGATCGGCGAGCGCGACCCAGCGCATGCCGGGCGGCGCCGGTGTGCCCGCCTTCACCTGCGCCAGGTAGACGGTAAGCTGCAGTGGAAAATGCGTGAACACATGGTTGACGTGGCCGGCGACGCGCCGCCAGCCAGGCACCGCAATCGGCGGCGCTGCGGCGAGCAGGTCGTGCTGCGTGAGGTCGTCGCGCCACTCGCTGGTCGGCACCTCCGTCATGCCGCCGAGAAGGCCGCGCGGCGGACGCGAACGCAGAAGGAGCCGCTCGTCCTGGCTGATCACCACGAAGGCCGCCCCATGACGCAAGCGGCGCTGCGGCCTTGCGCCCTTGCGCGGAAAAGCTTCCGGCTCGCCACGCCGCCGCGCGGCACAGGGCTCAAACCAAGGACACAGCGAGCAAGCCGGTCGCCGCGGCGTGCAGATCGTGGCACCAAGATCCATCAAGGCCTGGGCGAAGTCGCCGGCCCGCCGCTGCGGCACGAGCGTTTGTGTCAGCTCGCGCAGCTGCGGCTTGGCAGCCGGAAGCTCCTGCGCGACGGCGAAGATGCGCGCCACCACGCGCTCGACATTGCCGTCCACCGCGGCAGCCGGCAGGTCAAAGGCGATGGCAGCAATCGCAGCCGCGGTATAGGGGCCGATGCCCGGCAGGGCCGCAAGCTCTGCTTCACTGGCCGGGAATTGCCCAGCGTGATGCTCCACCACCGCCTTGGCGCAGACATGCAGATTGCGGGCGCGCGCGTAGTAGCCAAGCCCGGCCCAGGCGCTCAGCACCTCCTCGAGCGGCGCAGCGGCGAGCGCCTCCACATTGTCCCAACGCGCGATGAAGCGCATGAAATAGGGCGCCACCGCCTTGACGGTGGTCTGCTGCAGCATGATTTCGGACAGCCAGACGCGGTAGGGATCAGGACGAATTCCCGGCGCGGGCCGCCACGGCAGGACGCGGCGCTGCCGGTCGTACCAGGCCAGCAATTGCGCGGCGAGCGTCTGCGCGCCGTCGCCCTCCGGCGAGCTGCCCTTCCGCCGCACGGGTGCGGCTGCTAACGTCATGCCAGCGGTGTGACAGAGGCCTGCCACGTGAACAAGCCCGCGAAATCTTATCCGCGCGCAATCGGCACGCTTGTGCACAAGACGCTGGGCCAAGCGTTCGCCAAGCAGGGCTTCGCCTCCGCCGAGCTCGTCACACGCTGGGCCGATATTGCCGGCGCCGAGGTCGCGGCCCACTCGCAGCCCGAGAGAATCCAATGGCCGCGCGGCATGGCGGGCGAGCCCCCAGGGCCGGGCACGCTGGTGCTGCGCGTTCAGGGGCCGACTGCACTCGAGATCCAACACCTCTCGGGCCTCATCCTCGAGCGCGTGAACCGATTCTTCGGCTGGAAGGCTGTGGGGACATTGCGCCTGCGCCAGGCGCCGCTCGGCCGCAAGGTGCGCGCCCTCCCCGCCGCCGTGGATCCGGCGGCAACGGCGCTTCTCGCGGCCACGCTCTCCGCCGTGCACGACGATAAGCTGCGCGACGCGCTCGCCCGGCTCGGAGCGTCTGTGAAAGGCTCGTGAACGCCGCCTGACTCTCGGCTGGCGAGCGGTGGGCGGGACGAGAGGCCGGGCGCGCCGAGGCGCGCCATCCCCTTGGCGCCTTCCCCTTGGCGCTTTGCCCTTGGCGCATCGGCCTGCCATTGCCACATTCTGGGTTTCAAGGTACCGAGGCGGGGCTCCACCAGACGGACACGGAAAGCATGGCCACGACATCGGAACTTGCCGAGAGCACGCCGCGCAATCGGCGCCAATTCATGATTGCCGCCGCCGGGGCGGCCGTCGTCCTCGTTGCGGGCGGGGGCAGCTACTACTGGTGGAGCGGGAAAGAGGGACTTGGCAGCGGTAGCGCCGTCGCCCAGACCGGGCGCACCGCGCCTATGGGCGAGCTGATGACCCCCGGACCCCTCGGGGATGAGGAGCTGGGCTCCGCCGACGCCCCGGTGACCATCATCGAATATGCGTCAATGACCTGCCCGCATTGTGCGCATTTTCACGAGACGGTGTTTCCCGAACTCAAAAAGAACTACATCGACACCGGCAAAGTGCGCTTCATCTTCCGCGAGTTTCCGCTCGATCCGATCGCCGCCGGCGCCTCGGCGCTGGCGCGCTGCGCCGGCAAAGACAAGTACTTCCCGATGATCGATACGTTCTTTTCCCAGCAGCGCGAGTGGGCCGTGCAGCGGCCGCTCGAGCCGATGTTCGCCATCGCACGCCAGGCTGGCTTCACGCGCCAGAGCTTCGACGAATGCCTGCAGAACCAGCGCGTGCTGCAAGCCATCGAGGAGACGCGCACGCGCGCGGCCGAGCGCTTCGAGGTGCAGTCGACGCCCACGTTCTTCATCAACGGCAAGATATTCCGCGGCGTGATGACGGCCGAGGAGCTCGACAAGCAGCTTGCGCCTTATCTCAAGGGCTGAGCTCGCCGCCATCTGAGAAGCCCGTAGCGCGGATGAAGCGTCAGCGGAATCCGGCACCGGCGTCTGCGGCAAGTCCGCTCCCGGATTGCGCGCACTTCGCGCGCTCCATCCGAGCTACCGGCTCTCGCGTTGAGTGGCGCCGCGCCGCGCTGATCCTCGACCGTGATGGGGTTATCAACGTCGACCACGGCTATGTGCACCGCGCCGATCAGTTCGAGCTGGTGGCCGGCATTCTCGAATTGACACGGTTCTGGGCGCACGAGCTCGCTGCACCGATCGTGGTGGTGAGCAACCAGTCGGGTATCGGGCGCGGCTATTTCGATGAGCGCGCCTACGCCGACCTCACCCACTTCATGCACGAGCGATTTGCCGCCGACGGCGTGAGCATCGCGCGTGTGTACCACTGCCCCTACCATCCCGAGCACGGGATCGGTCGCTACCGGGCCGAGCATCCCTGGCGCAAACCGAACCCGGGGATGATCCTCGAGGCCGCGAAAGACCTGGATCTCGACCTCGCCAACTCGGTCATGATCGGCGACCAGGAGAGCGACATGGCCGCCGCCGCGGCCGCCGGCGTGGGCTTGCGCATTCTGCTCAGGGACGCGGGCGATCGTCCGGCGACCTCTGCGGCCCATCGCACCGTCACGGACTTGACGCAAGCGCTCGCGATCTTGCGCGTGCAATTCCAAGCGCCGGCCGGCGTCTAGGGCCACGCCGTCCTTTCTCAGTGGCCCGGACCCGCTAGACCAAGCAGGTCGGGCCATTAATACGCAACGTAGTTGCCGGTCCGACGCGTGTCACATAGCCGCTGCCTCAAGCCAAGCAGGCATGAGGAGAGGCGGATGCACAGAGTTGAGGCGAGCGATGGCCGAGCTGATGCCACGCGACAGTCGCGCACCGACCGGTTTCTGTGCCGCATTGACCGGCATCTCCCCACATTGCCTGATCGCGCCAGCCGGTGCGCCTTCCTCGACGGCCAGCTTGCCGGGTGGGAGCACCGTTATGCCTGCTTCGTCGGCAGCGAGGGCGCGTCCGAGCCTGCGCGCGAAGCCGAGCCGGTTCAAGCCGCCGATTTCCTCATGACCATCACCGGCCTTGCGGCCCGCCGGCGCGCCGCAGAATGAGGGGGCGCCATGAGCAGCGTGGATGCGGCCTGTGGACATCGCCGTCAGAGCATCAAATCCTTGTTGTCGCGCCCGAACATCACGCTGCCCCAACTGCTGCCGACATATTCATATTGATTGGAGATGTGCTGCCGGCCGGCGGTGAGGTCGGCAAGAATGCCGCCGAAGGGGAATTCGACCGACAGCCCCGCCGCACCGGTGGCCTTGAAGATGCGCGCCGCCAAGAGCGTGCAGCGCTCGGTCACCGTCGTCGATTGAAACTTGTAGCGCAGGCGCTCCTCGACAGTCGGCGTCTCGCTGCGCTCGGCATACGCATGCAGACTCGCGAAATTGCGATGCAGGATGCTGCGCATCTCGTCGATGGCGGATGCCGCTTCCGCGCATAGGAGCTGCACGAACGGATTTTCCGAGGAGCGCCCGCCCGCGCGCGTATTGCGCGTCTGGCCGTAGCTCAGAAGCGCAGTAAGCATGCCCTGCAGGGCGCCGAGCGCCGCGGTGGAGATGCCGCGCACGAAGATCTGCCCGAACGGCAGCCGATAAAGGCTCGACGTGTTCACCGCCTGCCCGGCCCCCATGAGGCGGAAATTATCGAGCGTGCTCTGCGTGCGGTAGACCGGCACGAGCACATCATCGACGATGATGTCCCAGCTGCCGGTCGCCTGCAGGCCCGACACATGCCACGTGTCGAGCGTGCGGTAGTCGCGCCGCGGCAGCAGAAAGATGCGCCCATGCGGCGCCTCATCCGCCGCCGTGACAATGCCGCCGAGGAGCGCCCAGTCGCAATGATCGCAGGCGCTGGCATAACGCCAGTGACCGCTCAGGCGATAGCCGCCCTCGACCGGAATGGCCTTGCCGACGGGCATCAGCGAGGAGCAGATCAGGGCCGAGGAGTCTGCGCCCCAGACCTCCTGCGCCGCGCGGTCGTCGAGCAGCGCCATGAACCAGGGGTGCACGCCCGACACGCCGTAAATCCAGCCGGTCGACATGTCGCCTTCAGCCAATGCGAGCTCGACCTCATAAAACGTATTGAGGTCCATCTCGTACCCGTGCCAGCGCTTGGGCTGCAGCACCCGGAACAACCCGGCGTGCCGCATGTCGGCAATGGTCTCGTCCGGAATGCGCCGTACCCGGCGTCCGGCAAGCGAGCGAGCGGCAAGGGCAGGAATGAGCGCCCTGACGCGGGCGATGATCTCAGCCGGTTGCGGAGTGCCTGTCGCGCTGTGTGCCACAGGCTCCGGGCCGGTGCTCGCGTGCATCACCGGCCGCTCCGAAGGCTGCTACTCGGCCGCCGCGAGCGCGCCATTCGCATTGCGCTCGGCATTGCGCTCGAGGCAGGCGATCAGCATGTCGGTCGGCATGATGTCACCGAAGGTGAGGTAGAACGCGCACAACGCGTTGTTGTGATCCTCGTCGGTGATCGCAGCATTGCCGTCCGTCACCATCACGGTCTTGAAGTTGAGCATCATCGCGTCGCGCGCGGTCGATTCACAGCACACGTTCGTGACAGTCCCGGTGATCAGGAGGGTATCGAGAGCGCGCTCGCGCAGAACAGCGGCCAGCCGCGAGGAGCCATCAATGAAGGCGCTGAAGCGATTTTTCTCGATGAAAAAATCGTCCTTCTTCACGTCGAGCGAAGCCCAAAGCTCGTGGCCCTTGCTGCCGGCGGTGAGCGCCTTAATGCGTTGGGCGCGCAGCTGCGGCGTGACCATCGCAAAGTATGTGGACCAGCTCTCGAGTGCTTCCTCGGTGAACGTGGTGCTCACCCAAACCACTGTTCCGCCAGTCGCACGCACTGCGGCAGCGAGACGATTGATATTGGGGACGATCGCTTCGGCCATGGGACAAAGCGAGTGCGCCACGCCGGGCAGCATGAAGGCGTTCTGCATGTCGACCACGACCAGTGCGGTTCTGGCGGGATCGAGATCGTCATGGATGTGCTCGCGCCCGCGGCGGGCAATCGCGCGATCAACGACGGACTGCGGGATCGACAGCTTGTGCATGAGAGCTCGTCCTTTGGCAGCGAAGGATTTCGCAGCGAAGCCGATTATTGTGCGGCTTGCGGCAGCGGGCAACCATGTCGCCGTCCGGCAAATGCATCGGCGATAAAGGCGTGGGCGAGTGCGTAGCCGTGGCGTGAGGCAGGCTCATCGTAGACCGCCCTTCCCGGACGGCTTGCCTGCGGATCAGTGAAGCTGTGGTAGACGCCGCCAAACATCAGCAGGGCCCAGCAGGCGCCCGCCTCGCGCATCTCGGCCTCGAACGCCTGGCGCTCCGGCTGCGGCGCCACCGGGTCATCGGCTCCATGCACGGCCAGCACCGCGGCTTTTATGTCGCCGCGCTTGGCCGGTTGTGAGGTGACCAGCGTGCCATGCATCGAGACGACGGCCTGTACATCAGCGCCGCTGCGCGCGAGATCGAGCACATTGAGCCCACCGAAGCAAAACCCGATGGCGGCACGTCGCGTGATGTCGCCGATGGCGCGGCGGTCGGCCTCCCGGGTCAGCGTGTCCAAGGCGGCGGCGATGCGCCGGCGCATTCCCGGCACATCAGCCATGAACGGCTTGAGGAATTCGGCCGGATCCTCGCTGCCGACCGGTCCGTTCCCCTCGCCGAACATATCGGCAACGAACACGACATAGCCTTCCCCCGCCAGCATCTGGCCAGCCTCGATCGCCGGCTTGATCACGCCGCGCCAACTCGGCGCCACCAGCAGCAGCGGACGGGGCGCCTTGATCCCCTCGTCCCAGATGAGGGCGCCGCGGGAGCCAATGCCGGACGCCGAATAGAAGATGCTTTCCACTGCCATGGACATTGTCCTCGTGTCGGCCGGGCACGCCGGGAGCCGTAGTACGCATGCGCCCTCCAATCCAGCCCGGTATGCGCCTCAGCCGAGTGCAAGTTATACCCAATGGGAACGTCAGGTGACGAACGTAGCAAGGCAGAGCCGCATGTGGGTATTCTTCCAAAGGAGTGCAAATTGTTAGCTTGTGCGATACGCCATTCTCGACAGCAATAACGAGGATTGCCCCTTTCCGCAGGCCAGGGATGGCTTGCTTGAGAAGCTCAAGCCGCTTTCCATAGATGTCCAGGTCCATTGTGGTCAGGCCCGTAACATTGGCGCCCGGCCGCGCCAAGCTTTGCGCCAAGCCCATCCCCACCGGATCGGGATTGACGATGGTGACGATAGGAATCGAGGAGGTTGCGTGCTTGGCAGCTAAGCTCTCGCGCGTACCGGTTACGACGATCACGTCCACGGCCCGGCGCACCAGATCGGTAAGGTATGCTTCGATCAGTTCGTCACGCCCGCCCGCGAAGCGCTTTTCGAAGTTGATGTTGGTCCCTTCGGCATAGCCCAACTCTCGCATTTGCACGAGAAAGCCGGCGAAATTTCCAGGATCCGTCGCGCTAGCGCCAATCGAAACGATACCCAGGACCGGCACCCGGGCCGGCTGCTGCGCACGCGCCACTCGCGGCCACGCAGCCGCGCTCCCGAGCAGTGCGACCAGATCGCGGCATCTCACTCAATGACCTCGTCTGCGTGCGCGAGCAGTGTAGGCGCCACTTCGAGGCCGAGCCGCCTTGACGGATGCAAGATTGATCACCAGGTCGAATTTGTCGGCATGCATTGCTGCAGAATCCCCCGCTCGAGTTAGTCCACCGCACGAACCGATCCTGCAGCGGTCGCTGAGCCCAGAAATCCGATGCGGTGCACCTTGCCAGCTTGCTGCGCGCGCGCCGCCCACAACACTGAGAAATTCCCGCCGCCTCGTGGACTTCTCCATCAGAGGGCCACACTCTAGCAGGTTGCGATGGGATCTGGTTCGCAGCAAATTAGCTGCCTATAGACCCTATGGGGTCAATAGCGCGCTTCAGCAGCCCGTAGTAAGGGCTTCCGCTTTACTCCCAAGCAGCAAACCTTCTCTCAACGTGATCAAAAGACCGGAGAAGTGCCGCAAGCCGACATTCACGCCGCGTTTATTTCGTCAGATGATTGACGACGTTGTCCGGAACAATTTTCCCGTTGAACGTGAACAATTGCGGATCGGACGGGTCGGCCGTCACCAGGACCCAATGGGTGTCTGGATTGCCAAACGTCTCGACGCGGGTGAAGTTTTCGAACATCCGCTTGGTCTTGTTGCTGTAGAGGGGTTTGTCAATGCGATGAAGATGTGTATCGCCATGCAGAAAGGCGACCGGCTTGTCGTAGGTCTCAACTTCGTCCACGAGTGCTGAGATGTAGTCCTCGAAGGCGTTGGGTGGAATTTGCGGCGGACTACTCCGACCGACGAATGGGCCGAAGTAGCGGCCTTTCGCGGCAGGTGGCCAGTAGTTCTCAAATCCCGGATTGGCTTGCGTCATAAAAACGAGACCACGGGTGCCCTCGGACTTTGCTTTCGCAAAAGCTCCACGCATCCAGCTGATGTTGGCAGCCTTACGTTCACGTTGTTCAGCATCCATCTCGGGCGTGCGGCCGAAATTGTCGTTGCTCCCGACAATGTGCAGCGTCGCGAAGATTACTCCGCTTATGACCCAGCGGAGATTCTCGGGGAATTTTGTATATCGCGAGTCCTTGGCCTGGCTCTCCACCGGCATGGTGCGCTGACCAAGACTGTGTCCCTCTGGAAAGAACATGGCCCGGACTTTGGCAAGACGTTCCAGAGGATCAATCTTGGGCTCCCGCACCAAATGGCAATCAGCCC
Source organism: Xanthobacteraceae bacterium (assembly GCA_045811525.1). Taxonomy (GTDB): domain Bacteria; phylum Pseudomonadota; class Alphaproteobacteria; order Rhizobiales; family Xanthobacteraceae; genus VAZQ01. The sequence goes on from JBJMTV010000019.1 coordinate 40,661, forward strand.
AATCGTTGTCACCCGGCGTCAGGATAAACGGATGCCTTACGCTCTGGAACGAGTCGTATATTGCCTTGTAGTTGTCGTCGAGGCAGGGCAGCAAACCGATGGTGGGGTTTGGATAGTAACCCCTCGGATCATTCTGGAAATCGCCAACGTGGACGACGAAGGCAAGGTCGGCCTTGTTCAGGGCCGATAGCACACGTTGGTATTCCTGCTGCTGCACCGTGGTATAGGGCATGTCACCGATGATACCAAATTGAAAGGCGCGATCCTGCGGCTGCGCGAATGCACCGCCGATACCAAGTGACAGACATGTCAAGCCGCACGTAAACCGACAAATGAATTTCACGTAAGTTGCCATAGATTCCCTTGTGGTCAGCCCGTGCCGGACGCGACAGCGAACAGTATTGTTTCACAACGACGTCAATGCAATGGCCGAGAGAGGTGCATGTCGGCTACGGGTCCCACAAGAGACATCGGTTGCACCTTACCAATCGAAAATCACTGTCAATACCTCTGACTACTCCTCGCCAGCTGGCGTATGCTGTCGTGTGCGGGCCCCGGGTCTGCGGTGGAGATCGGATGCGATTTCATCGACCACATCGGCGGGAGTTCCTGGAGCTGTTCGGCAGCGCAGCGGCATGGCCGCTCACGGCGCGAGCGCAGCAGTCCGGTAAGGTGCCGACGATTGGGATTTTGGGCGGGGCAACAGCTTCGGCATGGGCACCATGAATTGCTGCTTTCGGGACACGGCTGCGCGAACTCGGCTGGATAGATGGGCGCTCGGTTATACTGCAGTACCGGTGGGCGGAGGGTCGCAGTGAACGCTATGCGGAGATCGCCGCAGAGTTTGTACAGCTTAAGGTGGACGTGATTGTCACATCGGGCGGCGCTGTCCTCGCCGCCAAGGCGGCGACGTCGCTCATCCCTATTGTGTTCGCTGTGGCGGCAGACCCCGTTGCTGGCGGGTTAGTCGAGAGCCTGGCGCGACCGGGTGGCAACATCACCGGCCTATCGAGCCAAATGGCGGATACGGGCGGAAAAAAGCTGGAGCTATTGCGAAATGTTCTCCCCGGACTGCGAGTCTTAGCAGTCATGGGCAATGTCCGCTACTCCGCCTCCGTAATGGAGATGAGCGAGGTTCGAGCGGCGGCGCGTATGCTTGAGGTCGAGGTCACCACGCTGGAAATCCGCGGCATCGAGGATATGGCACTCGCGTTCGAGACGCTTAAAGGTCGCGCGGACGCTCTCTACGTGTGTAACGATCCCTTCATGGCCACCAACATAAATCGGCTGCACACCTTCGCGCTCGTTGCAAGACTTCCAACCATGCATGGAATTCGGGAGCGGCTCGCAAGCGGTGGGCTGATGTCATATGGACCGAACGTGACGGACCTGTTCCGCCGCGCCGGTGATTATGTTGACAAGATTTTGCGCGGAGCCAAGCCAAGCGACCTGCCAGTAGAGCAGCCAACCAAGTTCGATCTTGTCATAAACCTGATCACAGCACACGCCCTCGGATTGACCGTGCCCGCCACACTGCTCGCCCGCGCCGACGAGGTGATCGAGTGATGCGGCGGCGCCAGGTCATCACACTGCTCGGCGGCGCGGCGGCGGCGTGGCCGCGAGTGGCGCGAGCGCAGCAGCCGCCCTTGCCAGTGGTCGCATTTGTCAATGGTGGCGTGCCGCAGGCGGCGGCGCGCAATGCGGCGGCATTTCGCAAGGGGCTCAGCGAGGTGGGCTTGGTAGAGGGCCAAAATGTCAGAGTCGAATTCCACTGGATGGAAGGGCAATATGACCGCGTGTCCCCGCTGATACTGGACCTCGCGAGCCGTCGTGTAGCCGTAATCGCGACTCCGGGATTTCCCCCCGGCGCCCTCGCAGCTAGAGCTGCCACAGAGACGATCCCGATCGTCTTCGGGGTGGGTGACGACCCGGTCAAGCTCGGTTTGGTCGCGAGCATTGCGCGGCCGGGTGGGAACGTCACGGGGATTAATTTCCTGCTACATGAGACGGTTTCCAAGCGCCTGGCTCTGCTGCATGAGCTCGTACCCAAAGCGGTCCGCATTGCGGTGGTGGTGAATCCCAACAACCCGACGGCCGCCGAAGCGACGCTGACGGCAGCACGCGAGGCAGGGGGTGCAATGGCGCTACACGTATTTGCTATCAACGCCAGCACCATAGACGAGATCGACCAAGCCTTTGTAGCCATGGCGCGCGGACGAGCCGACGCTTCGCTCGTCACCGGGGACGGATTCTTACTCAGCCGTCGCGGTCAATTTGCCACGCTGGCGGCACGCGACCAGCTGCCGGTAAGCTATGGTGCTCGCGAGTTCGTCGACGCCGGCGGTCTGATGAGTTACGGCACGAGTATCACTGACATGTTTCGTCAGGTTGGCATATATGCTGGCATCATTGTCAAAGGCCGCAACCCGGCCGATCTACCCGTCCTGCAGTCGACAAAGTTCGAGCTCGTCATCAACCTGCAGACGGCGAGAGCACTTGGCATCGAGGTACCACCCATACTGCTTGCCCGCGCCGACGAAGTCATCGAGTGACTACGCGCCGCAAGATCATCAGGCTTCTCGGAGGCGCGGCTGCGGCGTGGCCGATGGAGGTGCGTGCGCAGCAGGCCGACCGCGTTCGCCGGCTTGGTGTGCTACTCGGCAGCACCGCGCCGGATCGTCCCGATGTGGCGGGGTTCCTGCAGCGGCTGCAGCAACTGGGCTGGCACGAGGGCCGCAACCTGCAGATCGAGTATCGCTGGGGCCGCGGCAACGCTGCCGACACTCGCAAATACGCGCAGGAGTTGGTCGCGCTCGCGCCAGACGTCCTCCTGGTCTCCGGCGCCTCGTCACTGACGCCCATGTTGCAGACGACGCGCACCGTGCCCATCGTTTTCACCAGCGTCACCGATCCGGTCGGAGCCGGCTTCATTGACAGCATGTCGCGACCGGGCGGCAATGCCACGGGCTTCATCCAGTTCGAGTACAGTCTGAGCGGCAAATGGCTGGAACTGCTCAAGCAGATTGCGCCTGGCTTGACGCATGCGGCGGTGCTGCGCGACCGGACACAGACCGCAGGCATTGGTCAATTCGCGGTCATTCAGTCGGTGGCGTCGTTGGTCGGGATTGAGGTGGTTCCGATAAATGTGCACGACCCCGACGAGCTCGAGCGCGCGGTGACGAACTTCGCACGGACTCCGAATGGTGGTCTTGTCGTCACGGCAAGCGCGTCGACGCTGGTTCACCTCGACCGCATCGTCGCGCTGGCCGCGGGACTGCGGCTGCCGGCGGTCTACCCGCGCCGGCTCTATGTCAATTCTGGCGGCTTGGTTTCTTAGGGGTTCGATGTGGTCGACCAGTTCCGACGTGCCGCCGCCTATGTCGATCGCATCCTCAAGGGCGAGAAGCCGGCCGGCCTGCCGGTGCAAGCGCCCACAAAGTACGAACTGGTGATCAATCTCAAGACCGCCAAGGCGCTCGGGCTCGAGGTGCCGGCGACCTTGGTTGCGCGTGCCGACGAGGTGATTGAATGATGCGCCGGCGCACGGTCATGATGCTTCTCGGTGGCGCGGCAGCGGCGTGGCCGCTTGCAGCCCCGGCGCAGGAGCAGAAACCGTCTGTGGTGGGGTATCTTGATACGTACACTGCCGAGTCTACAGGAGCGTTTCTGGAGGCGTTCCGCAAAGGCTTGAGCGAAAGCGGCTACATTGAAGGCCGCAACGTGACAACCGAATACCGCTATGCGAACAACCAACTCGGTCGCCTACCAGAGTTGGCGGCCGACTTGGTCCGTCGGCGCGTGGCCGTGATCGTCACGCCGTTCGGCACCGGAGCGGCGCTTGCAGCCAAAAAGTCGACCAGCACGATCCCGATCTTGTTTCTGACCAGCACAGATCCCGTTCAAGAGGGGCTCGTCACCAGCTTCAACCAGCCCGGAGGTAATGTCACCGGCCTCAGCACCATGAATGTTGAGCTCGGCGCAAAGCGGCTTGGTCTCCTGCGAGAGCTCTTCCCGGAAGTTGCGCGCATTGTGGCGCTCATCAACCCCAAAAGCTCCATTGCGGAGTCGCTAACTCAAGAGGCTCTGGCAGCAGCCTCGGCCATTGGACGTCAGATAGAGATGGGGCATGCCAGCACGAGTAACGACATCGAAGCTGTATTTGCTCGCGTTGCGCAAAAGGGCTTCGAGGCGCTCCTTGTCAGCTCCGACCAATTCTTCACTAGCCGTCGGGTACAATTTGCCCTCCTTGCGGCGCACTATCGCATACCAACTGTTTATTCCTATCGTCTGTTTGCCGAGGCCGGAGGACTGATGAGTTATGGACCAAGCCTCACATCTCAATATCGTCAGTTAGGCGTGTAGGCAGGCCGCATTCTTAATGGAGAGGAGCCCGGCGCTCTGCCCGTAATGCAGCCAACCGAATTCGAATTGGTCATCAACCTTCAGTCGGCCAAACTACTCGGTCTCTCGGCGCCGCCTGGGCTCCTCGCCATTGCAGACGAGATCATCGAGTGAGTTACACACCGGGTGCCATCGTGAAGCGTACACAGCGATCGCGGGTGGGATTGAGCTTGAGCCAGCTCATGCTGATTGGTGGCTTCGAGCTTCAACGTTTCTTCGTCTCCTTCGCTCCGGCGGGTATGCTTCCTGCTCCTGGCGGATGAGGTGATCGAGTGACTGTTGACGCCCCCACATTCGTGCATGGCCAAGCTGAAGAGGATGACCGGCACTCGCCTCTGGATGCCCGGCGTCCTGTAATCCCCTCTACATTTGCGCTGCTTCTGGCTCTCTGCTGTGTTGTTCTACCAGCTTCCTTGGAAGCTCGACCTCGAATCGGGTTTCTAACACTGAGTGCCCCGGACGAGGGACAGCAGCTTGTTCAGTCTTTCATCGAAGGTTTGCGCCGCCTGGGGTATGCGCCGGATCGTGACGTGGACATTCAGTACGGTTATGCCGCTGGAAACGTCGATCGGCTCATCCCGCTCGCATTGCAATTGATGGCCTTCCAACCGGACGTGTTAGTCGGCAGCGAGCCTAGCCCTTGCAGGGCCCTCAAAAGCCTCGCGCCAACCCTCCCGATCGTCTGCCTCGCCTTAACGAGTGCGCTTATTCCAGAACTAATAGCGAGCTATTCGCGACCGGGTGGCAATGTAACGGGAATGGCGGTCACCGTTGAAGGCCTCACCGGCAAACTCGTGGAAGTGGCACGCGAAATTCTCCCTGGCGCCGTTCGGATAGGCTTCCTTTCGAATCCCACCGGCGCATCAATGGGACTCTTTACCGACAGCATCGAAGAAGCTGCACGCGCCGCAGGTGCCACGCTAGTGACAGCCAGCGTCGCGGCGCCGACCGAGCTTACTCCGGCATTTGAGCTCTTCAGTACGCAAGGAGTTCAAGCAGTCGTTGTTCCGCTCAATGGCTTGTTTAGGGCACAGCGGATTGAGATCGCCCACGGTCCCCAGCAGGCCTGCCTGCGCGGTTGAGAGCGCAAAGGCTGTCGTAACAGCGGGCAGCACGAACCCGAGAGTCATCTGGTTATAGGCGTCGAGCGCCCACCCACCGAACGTCGCCCAGAATGCGGCGCGACCAGGTGGGGAAAGCGTCCTGTACCAATCCAGATGAGAGCTGATGCCAGCGAGCACACCTGAAGCGGCGGGGGGCTGCTGGAGCTTCATCAGATCTCCTCAGGTGCTCCTACCTAGATGAACATCGCACTCAGCAAGCGTTAAAGCTGGGCATCGGGCTGGGCCATCGACGCTAGGCGCTGGGGGCAAAAAAGATAGAGTATCGGTATCGGTATCGGCATCGAGACGGCTGATATGCTGGTCATCGGTCCGAGATCGAAGAGGGGCCAGAGAAAGTTGCGATTCAGAATTGTGCCCGCGAGCCGAAGCTCTTAACTGCCTGCTCAATAGCTGACGTCGCCTTTTGCAAATCCTCAGCAGTCATTGCCGGAGTTGCATCGATGCTTGCGTTCAACGCCAAAAACCAAGGCTCAGCGATACCTGGGAGCTCAGAAGCATCCTTCATATCGATGATCAGAATGCCGGTGCGCTGGCCACCATCAGAAATGAAATAGGCCGCCTCGGGCTTTTGTTGCTCGAGAATCTTCTGGACTATTTTAAAGCCGTTTTTCGCTGCTGCGTTCCCCGCCTCTACTGGGAATGACACTTTTACTAAGAACCTCATGCGCTTTCCTCCGGCGTATAATTGCAAGTAGACCAATATAGGGAAAGTGTGTGCTGGCGTGGCTTCCGACCCGGAGCACGCGCATCCCCACCAAGACGCGCCAGCTGATCTTGCAACTGCGCCGCCTTCTCGCCCAACATCTTGGTAACGTCATCCCGGAGCTGTAGAAGCCCGTGGATCGACATCTTCGCGAGTCCGGCTGCGGTCGCCATATGGACCCTCTCATCTTTATTTATTAGACATGCTCATTGGGGGAAGGGCATTGTGCCAGAACGCAGGAGTTGAAACCATAGCGGCGCTGCGGCTGATCCAATTGTCAACAGGGTCGCACGGAACGCACGAATCTACTCGACGCTTTGCCGAATTCGAACGGTCGATGATCCAGGAACGTGTCCGGGCTGGCCTGAGAAGGGCAAAGAGCGAAGGCCGCGCGTGGTTGAAAGCAGATCATCGTGAGCTGAAGGCGCATTCAAAGAACCGAACGCCCGTCGCAAAGATTTCGCGCGTAATAAAACGGACAGAGGGCGCGCTTCGTCAGCGAGCGTTAAAGCTGGGCATCGGGCTGGGCCATCGACGCTAGGCTGGTGGCAAAAAAGACAATCCAGCAACTTGCCGGCTTGGGCTAGAGTTGGTCAGCGATGCTACCAGTCCGGGCAACACTACTCACGTTGGGCGGAAGCGCCTCTGCGCGGCGCCGGCCGAACAGCACTGTATCTACGTAGCTCGAACCTACGCTGAGTGTACGGAGATGCGAATTGCCGATGCGGTCGACCGGCACGACCGGATTTAGCTGGACGGAAACAGTCTGCGGCATTGTCCTCTCCCCGAAGGCAACGGGCGCTCCGAGGTACGATGGCGCTCCGACAATGAGACAAATTTGTGGGATGGCAGCTAACTTCCGACCTGACTCCATGAAGTGTGTCCTTGTGAACACAGGACGTGTACTCCTTGGGTGGTTGCCCCAGAAGCGTCGCGTTGTTCTTGCAAAGGGGCACAGCCGTCGAGCCGTCGAGGCGCCTGGGCGATGCGAGGTGAGTGATGCACAATGGAGAATTAAGAGAAGCCCTCTCGCGCTGGCGTGGCGAATGCCAAGCCGCTGAAAGTGAGATGGATGGCCTCCTGAGAATGCCGGTCGCTACTTCAGCAGAGGAACGTCAAGCGCGTCGAATGCAGTTTGCGGCTTTGATCGAGCGGCGTGAAAGTGCGGCCCGTAAGCTCATTGATACCGATCGACTTCGCATTGCCGAGACCTCGGCAAGGACCAGCTCCCGTCCGTCACCCCTTCCGCGGAAGGCAACGCGCAGCTTGATCGACCCCTCGCTCTGATCCGCGTAGCCCTCAGCGTGAGCGGCTTGCAGCCCGCTCTCGCTCAACCCGCTCTGTGACGTCTCGTGCCACAGCGACCGCGCCTAACACTTCGTTTTCGGTATGGCCTTTGACAATTGCAAAGCTCATCTCGACGTATAGCCGACGACCGCTCTTGTGCAAAGCCCGGGTGAGTATCGGGCGTCCGCTAAGCGTGGTTGTGCCCTTTGCCATGGCAGCGTCGAAACCGCGCCAATGTGCGGCTCGCAGATGTTCGGGAATGATCAGATCGATGCTCTGTCTAAGCGCCTCCTCGGCGGAATAACCGAACAAAGCGGTCGACGCCCGGTTCCACCGAACGATCGTGCCGGCTGAGTCGGCAAAGATGACGGCATCAGCGATTTGATCAACTATGCCTTCGGCCAGTCTGGACGCCTCGTCCATCGGTGCACCCATTTTGCGGATCGAATGAGTTTTAGGAACGATCGCGCAACCAGCCCACCGTCGGGAAGGCCACCACACCACGGACGAGCGGCCACTGCTCAAGCACTATTCGAATGCAAAGATGCGTTTCCAATCACTTTTCATGCTGATCACAGACCAGCCGTTCTTGCTGGCCTCGTCGAACAGCGTGCGCGTGAACGTGCCGACGTTGCTGTCGGGAAGTCCCTGCGCCGGGCCATAGGCGTATTCCCGCGTGGCATCGTCGTGCAGTAGCAGCATCTTCAGCCGCGGGCCGGCGCCAGCACCGATCCACTCCAGCATCTCTCGATCGCCGATCGAATTGCCGAATGCTGCGTAGGGCCTGCGCCCGATCATCAAATGGATTCCTTCGACTTTGCCGGCATCGTTGTCGTTGAGCAGGAGTTTCGGCTCCTTGATCAGGAACGGGCTATGATCCGTGCGATAGCTGTACTTCGTTCCGCCTGCAGTCCCGACCACCTGCTCGGGCGGGATGCCGTATACCTTTTCGGCATAGATCCGCACGAAATCCTGCCCACTGCCGGTCACGATGTAAGTCTTGTAGCTGTTGTCGCGCAGGTAGCGCAGGACTTCGAGCATCGGCTGGTACACCAACTCGGTGTAGCGCCGGCCCCAGCGCGGATGCTTGGCCGTTTCGATCCACTGCTTCGCTTCGGCGTTGAACTCGTCGAGTGACATGCCCGTCAGGGTCGCGGTGAGAATGGTCTCGAGATCGTGCATCCTCAGCTTGCCAATAGCTTCGTGATCGCCCGAGAGCACCGTCTTGAACGGCTCGACGTTTCTGAGCTCCGGCTGTTTTGCCACGACCGCCGGCACGCGCGCCAATCCATATACGACTTGCGTGTACATGGGCTGCTCGACCCAAAGCGTGCCGTCCTGATCGAACACCGCGATGCGATCCTCCGCGGCGACGTAGCTCGAGCTCGATCGGTCGGTGGTTGCGCGCGCGAAGTCGACGATCGTTTGTTTCGCCGGGCCGTCATTCCAGGAGGGCAGCGGGTCGTGCGATGTCGCCGTTTGCTCCAGCGCCGAGGTGGGAAAGAGCGGGACGGACAAGGCTGGAACGAGCGTGCAGGCCGCAAGCAGTGCACGGCGGTCAATGCCGCGCCGACGATCAATCAGCGCCATGCTCAAGTTCCCTCCGCAACGAGGTGGAGAAATGCTACGCCCATAATGGAGTCAGCCCAAGTCGTTCGGTGGTTGCGACGTGCTACACGCTGGAGCGGGTGAGCCGATAAGGGACGGTTCATGTCGCACCGACGTACAGACCGCAGACGAAGCAGTACGTGTCTCCCAGACCCGAGTGCGCGATCCTTGCCTTTATTGTCCCGCTGGGTCTGGTCGACGCCCGTGCACCGAATGACTGGCTCTGTCAAAGCCTCCTCTCCGCCGGCTGGACGGGCCATCTTGGAAGCTCGAAGGCTGTCAGCGACAGCTCAGCGATCAGCGGATCGTCCTTCGTCACCATGGCGAGACTCCCCTCACCTGACGCCGCCAATCATACGGCTCTTCATCTGCGCCGCAACCCGATCAAGCCGGAATGCGCGCTCCAGAACATTCCACCGGCCGCGATCTCCTTGTCGAGATCGGCGCGGCGCCTGGTCAGCCGGTCGAGTGCCGTCTGGAACGCAGCTGCTGGGTGGTTGCTTCGTTCACCTGGCAGCGGTCCTCTCCTCGGCGGAATTCATCGCCAGATCTCGGCCGCGGCCGCGCGGAAAGTGTCGCACGCGTTGCGCGCCGTGGCCGGATCGAGGAGGGCGACGGCCCTTGGTTTCGTCTCGGCATGGCCTCACGCGGAAACGCCGCCACCGATCCGGTGGGTGTCGTACTTAGACGACCAGCGCGGACTGCATCCCGTCCGAACGATGCACTAGAATGAGACCGGAAATGCTCTTTTCGAAATGCCGGCCATGATGGGGGATCTTAGATTTCGGCCCCATGGGGCGGAATGGAGTGCATTCTGGAGAACGGCAGCCGCAGCACTTATTGCCAGTGCGGCCATTTTATCAGCGTGCAGCGAGCGTACAGAGACGCCATCAACCGCGCCGCAACGGCAAACAGAGCGGGCGTCCAGAGATGCTGACGAAAAGGCCTGGGCCGATGCAGAGAAGACTGGCACCGTCGCAGCCTACACCGGCTATCTACAGAACTTTGCGTCGGGCGCGCATATCGCCGAGGCGAGCGAGCGGATCGCCGCGCTCAACGAACAGGCGCGCAAGGATGCGGACGAGAAAGCCTGGGCCGATGCAGAGAAGACCGGCACCGTCGCAGCCTATACCGGCTATCTACAGAACTTTGCGTCGGGCGCGCATATCGCCGAGCGAGCGAGCGGATCGCCGCGCTCAACGAACAGGCGCGCAAGGATGCGGACGAGAAAGCCTGGGCCGATGCCGAGAGGACCAGCACCGTCGCAGCATACATGGCATACATTCAAGACTTCGGCGGCAGCGCCCATGTTGCGCAGGCGCGCCAGCGGGTCACTGAGCTAAGCCGACAGGAAGCGGATGAGAAAGCCTGGGCCGATGCCGTTCGGGCCGGCACCGCTGCGGCGTACACCAGGTATATCCAAGACTTCAGCTCCGGCGCACACATTGCGGAGGCGCGCCAGCGCTCTGCCTCACTTGAGGAACAAACTCGCAAAGAAGAGGACGAAAAGGAGTGGGCACACGCAATGCGCGCCGGCACGGGCGCCTCGTTTAGGAGTTACGTTCAAAAGTTTCCTTCTGGCGCGCACGTCGCGGAGGCGCGCCAACGTGCTGCCGCGCTCGAGACGCAAGGCCGAGGGAAAGTACCGACCATCGATATTCAGAAAACCTGCAAGACGGCCGCCGCCGCCATGCTCCAGCTGATGGGCGGCAGCACCGCTGGTAATGACACCGAAATCTGCCTCGGCTCTGAGCAGCGGGCGCGCGAGCAGCTGGTCAAGGACTGGGACACCTATTCCGCTCGTGACCGAGCGCGATGCGTGCGCACCGGCGTCTATCTACCGAGTTACGTCGAATGGCTTACCTGCCTGGAAATGGAGCGTGACGCCCGCAAGATGAATAGCAACATGTCGGATCCGCGCGCGCCGGTCACGCTACCGATTGTCAAGCCGGGCACCTTGTGGTGAGCGGGAGGTGAGATGAGGACAACTGAGCGTAGCGGCGATCGCAGAGAGACGACAGTGCCCGCCCGCGCGTGCAAGCCGTCTAGGTATGGTCAGGTCCGCTTCACGGCGGCGACCGCGCCTTGAGGGCCAAAATGGCTCGCCGAGGTGCAAGTAGATCTTTCAAATTGGTCGCAGGCCGCAACTCGCTTCGGCCTACTCCCTGACATGTCGAGCAGCGTCCGCTTGGTAGCGAGTGTTTGCGCGGTCATTGGCGACAGCGGCTGCGAAGCGTACACAGCATTGCATGGGGTGTGAGATTGAGCCCGGAAGGGGGCCCGTGCGATGAAACGCACGTCGTTACTGCTACGTGCGCCCAAGGGAAAGCTGGTGCGATCCAGCCGCTGAAAGTCCGGCGAGATTTGATAAAAGGACGCATCAACGATCTGTCGCCGCGCCTGTGCCTATCGCAAATTAGATCCGCGTATATTGGTGATGCAATCCGCCCAGTACGGGGCGGCTGAGTATATCGCCGACCGCCTCGACAGCGCGTGGGAAAGGCGCATCCTTCTCCAGCGACAGGTGCGTGCGAGTCTCATTGTAATATTGCAAGTACGACTGCAGCACGTGACGGAGGTGGCGCTCCCCCAAGCACTACGACATGATCGATGCACTCCCGTCGCATGGATGCGCGGAGCTCCCCACAGTGGGTTGGCGAGACCCATCTCGCGATCAACTGCCGAACCGCAGCCGGGATCTTTGGTCTGCCCCAGCGCGGCCTCGATTTCCAACGCCACTAGGCTTGAAATCCCGCGCGATGCCACCGAGGACGATCTCTGGCCTGACGATGGTCAGCACAGCCCGAACATTCGAAACGGCCAGGATTGCGTTATGCCGTACAACCCTCCCTTGGCAGCCTCCGGGTCTCGCGAACCGAAGCGTGCGCAGGCTATTCCGAAGCGCGTGAAGAAGATGATCGAGTGCATGGTACGCGGACGCGAAGACGATCCAGACGCCAAGCCGCTCGATTTCATTGAGGCGGGGCGAATTGCCGGGCTGAAGCCAGACGTGGCGCGGAGGTGGTTGGACAGGCCACACGTGATCAGTGCGCTTCGGAGTGAGAGGAAGGCTTATCGTGAGGCGATTTGTGCCGGCAACGAAGGTGCCCTGGCGCGGGTGAGGGATACGAGCGAGAACGGAGTCGCAATCGTGAACAGCGTGAGGCAATTGGAAACCATGAATGAGCCGCGAGCGTCAGACGGCGTGGGGCTTGGTCGACATCCTGTGACGCCTGGCATTCTCGTGCAAATCAATGTCAATCGCGAGCCCTTCGCTGTCCGACGACGACGGCATAATCGAGATCATTCCGACCGGCGGCGATGATGAGAGCGGCGCCACTTGAAGCCGCTAGGCGGACCAGGGCTCCGCTGTGCTCTTTGTTAAATCAATGGGATATGGCAGCCGGTCGGCGATACCCCACAACCGACCCCACAGCAGGCTCGCAAGCTAGCTCCCAGTAGCGGAGCGCGCGTGTGAGGCGTGCCGTCGGCGTCCATCGCTCTGGTGATCGGCACACCCCGTGAGCCCACGTCTCGCTCTGTAACCGAGGGGGGCCGGAAAAAACGGGCTCGCGCTGCCTAGCTGGTATGCGCCCCTCGCGATTGTCCGCTGATCGTCCCGAACGTCAGCGGAAATTTTTCTCTAACCCGGATTTTTGGGCTGCGCTTCGGCGCTATGCTACCCAGCATCGATGGGCTGAGTGCTGGGGCGACCAATGCGACGGCGCGAGTTCTTCACAGTCCTTGGCGGCGCGGCGGCATGGCCGCTGTCGGCACGCGGCCAGCTGGCGGGTCTGCCCGTCGTCGGATTCCTCCACACCCAGTCGCCCGATGTCGCCGCGGAAAACGTGCGCGGGTTTCGCCAGGGATTGAAGGAGACAGGATTTGTCGAAGGCGAGAGCGTCACTGTCGAATACCGCTGGGCGGAAAATCATAATGAGCGGCTGGCGGCGCTCGCGTCCGATTTGGTGCACCGGCGAGTCGCTGTGATTGTTGCCACCGGCGGCATTCCTTCTTCAATGGCGGCAAAGGATGCAACCGCCACCATTCCCATCCTGTTCATGGCAGCCGATGACCCGGTAAAACTTGGCCTCGTTGCAAGCCTTGCCCGTCCCGGCGCCAATCTGACAGGCGTAAATTTCCTCGGAGCTGAAATAGAAGCCAAACGGCTGGGGCTCTTGCACGAGCTTCTTCCCACAGCCCGGCGCGTCGCTGTCCTGGTCAACCCAGCTAATGCCGAAACAACGGATGCGACGTTGCGAGACCTTGAGACCGCTGCTCGCGCGTTAGACCTGCGGATGCGTGTCTTCACGGCTGGCAGTGGAGGTCAGATCAATGCCGCTTTCCAGACGTTCGCGCGTGATCGCGATGAAGCCGTGCTCGTCGGCGTTGGCCCTCCCTTCAATGGCAGGCGCGTGCAGCTGGTTCAGCTCGCGACGTACTATAGAATTCCGACCATGTACGCAGGACGGCAGAATGTGGAGGTTGGCGGCTTGATCAGTTATGGAGCAAACCTACCGGAGGGCTACCGTCACTTAGGCGTTTATGCAGGCCGGATCCTCAAGGGCTCGAAGCCCGGTGACCTGCCAGTTGTGCAGTCGACCAAATTCGAGCTAGTCATCAACGCCGAGACTGCGAGGATGCTCGGCCTCACCATTCCACCGACGCTTCTCGCCCGGGCCGACGAGGTCATCGAGTGAGGCGGCGCGAGTTCTTCACAGTCCTGGGCGGCGCCGCGTCGGGGTGGCCGCTCGTGGCACGCACGGAGCAAGCGATTCCCGCGATCGGGTTTTTTCACGTTGCATCGTTCGAAGCGAGGCGTGAGTACCTTTCCTGGTTTCACAAAGGCCTGGGAGAGGTTGGATACACCGACGGCAGAAACGTGAGGATCGAGTATCGATGGGCCCATGGCCAAAGTGATCAGCTGCCAAGATTAGCCACTGAATTGGTGAGCCAGAACGTATCTGTTCTCGTCATACTGGAGAGCACATATGGTGCGCTTTCCGCCAAGGCGGCTACCCAAACCATCCCCATCGTCTTCATGCAAGGCGCGGACCCGATCGAGACCGGCTTAACTCGCAGTCTCAACCATCCCGGCGGGAACGCCACAGGGTTTACTCTTCTGATGAGCGGAACGGTTGGAAAGCGGCTTGAACTGCTGCACGAGTTGACGCCTTCGGCCAAGGTGATTGGTTATCTCCGCAATCCGACAAACCCGCCTTATGCGAAGGTCGAAACGGAGGCAATGGACGCCGCGGCGCGTGCCCTTGGAATTCGCTTGGTGATCGTTGATGCAAATCAGTCAGCAGAGATCGAGAACGCATTTGGCAATCTTGTCCAGCAGAATGCCGAGGCACTTCTAGTGTCTGCCCGACGCTTTACTTTCTACTACTCACGTAGCTCAGATCGTCGCACTCGCGGGTCACCATGCAATCCCAACCTCGTACCTTCTGGGAGAGATTGTCTCGGCGGGCGGCCTCATGAGTTATGGACCGGACTTGTTTGATGCCTGGCGACAAGTTGGTGTCTACACAGGGCGTATTCTGAAGGGCGAGGCGGCTGGCGATTTGCCTGTGCAGCAAGTCACAAAGCTCCTGCTCGCGATCAACCTCAAGACCGCACGAGCACTCGGCCTTGAGGTGCCGCCAACGCTGCTCGCGCGGGCCGACGAGGTGATCGAGTAGCCGCGCGCATCCGGAGACGCGCTTGGTAGCCACCCGGAGTTTTTCAGCCCCGCTGGGGCTCATCCCCTTTCCAGCCGTAACCTTCTGGTCTCAGAGAAAAGCCCCCGGCCGTGGGCTTGTGAAACGGCCGAGGGCTAGTTCCGTCGCCCGAGCGCAACTCTATCGAGAGACGATGACGAGCACATGATGCCTCATCCGATTATCAGCCAAGTCAGTTCGGCCAGTACCAGGGCAACCGGGATCAGAACTCCGAAGATGATGATGGCGAGCATAAATCAATCCCACACGACAGCACCGTGGCCGCAATGAACACCGGCATTTAGGGACGAGAGAGTCTCAAATAATCCGTAACGGCGCCTCGAATAGTTGGACGCCTGTTTCGTCCTGCACCACGATTCTGTGGCCACTCACCTGCGCTGGTAGCTTCCCGACGGCAAGATCGTGCGCAGCCTGAATGGCTGCTGCCTTCGCCTCTTCTAGGGTTGCCCACTCCTCCCCGTGAGGATCGGGGATGATTATTGTCCTGGCGACCAGAACGAAAAAATAGCGGGCCATCTCTGTTTAATAAGCGTGTGCCCAGCTCGTTCCTATGTGCTGCACGTCACCAATGTGCGATGGCTCGGCTTGCAGCGCGCCCAGGCCGCGAATGGCGGTACCTGACGGCCCGGTACGTTGCAGCCGAAAACGATGCCGCTCATGTTCGCGACCATGGGTCCCGCGAACAACTCGCAGCCTCCGAATGGGGTGACGCAGCAGCAGCAACTGCAGGCTGAGACCGATCGTGCGGATGGTCAGCACAGCCCGAACATTCGAAAGCAGTCGGTACGGCCGGACGAATATATGGCAATGATGCTGGGCCTTTTCGGCGCTGTGCGGTGCAGGACGATACTCTGTTGCCGTAACACAATGTTCTCGGCCTTAAGTGCCGCTCTGGATCGGAACAAGCCGATCAGTAGCGACCAAATCAACCTGAGGCCGTCTAACATCCGGCGCGAGCATCACCCGATTCGCCATTCCTCCCCAAGGGATCAGATTTGCGATAGTGACAGGTATCGGCTTCGTTGCTGACGAAGCGTTTTAATAAGGTCCACGAGCATGAACCCACCTCAGTTATCGAGTATATTACGTCGCCACCGCGATTTGTTAATCGAGACGTTGTCAACGCTTGAGATATTCCTCGAAATCTTTGACCAGACCGGGATCCATTTGTTTTGCTTTGGTGATGTCTGCTTCGCCCGCCTCTTGTTGGCCAAGCTTGAGCTTCGCCAAACCGCGCCCGTAGAGCGAGCTCGATGACTTCGGGTCGAGTGCGAAGGCCACTGTGTAGTCCTGGACCGCTTGCTCATAGTTTGCCAGCTTGAAGTTCACGAGGCCGCGACTGTCGAATGTGTAGGATTGTTTCTCGAGGTCGAGTGATGTGTTGCACGCGTCCAGCGCCGGCTGCAACTTCCCGCCCACTGCCCGTGCCCAGCACAGCCGGTTCCAATCATCGGCGTCTTTTGGGCGCAGTCGAACCAATTCCTCGAAATCGGCCGCCGCCTCGTCCCATCGGAACAGCGCCTGAAACACCTTGCCACGCTCGCGATAGGCTCGTGAGTATTTGCGATCGTAGCCGATCGCCGAGGTGAAGTCGGCTATCGCGAGCTGATGCTTTTTCTGCTCCTCGTAGCTCCAGCCGCGCAAGAAGTACGGCCGCGGCCATGTGCTGTCGAGCGCGATTGCCTTGTCGAGGTCTGCGATCGCGGCGTCATGCTCCCCCTGATCGCCGAGGATATCGGCACGATGCACGTACGCATCGGCTTCCTCGGCGTCGTATTTGATAGCCGTCGTGTAATCCTCAAGCGCCTTCTTGGGTTCCTTTTTGTGCTCCCAGATTTCGCCGCGATAGACGTATGGCATGGCATAGTTTGGCCGCAGCTGGATTGCTTTGTTGCAATCATCCAAGGCTTTGCTCCATTCATCCTTGTATTGCCAATCATCGCAGCGGTTCCCGTAGGCGACGGCATCCTTGGGGTCCAGCTGGATGGCCTTGCTGTAATCCTCGATCGCCTTGTCGTACTCATCGCGGGAATGCCACACATTGCCGCGGCTGCTATAGAAGGCGGCATTGCGTGGATCGAGCTTGATAGCATTGTTGAAATCTTCGAAGGCGAGGTCATCTTGCTTTTTCGCCAGATATCCGATGCCGCGGCGGTGAAGGGCGATCGCTTTGTTGGCGTTGGACAGCCCTCCGCGCTCGATCAGACGCGTGCACGCATCGATCAGGCGGTCCGGGTCGACCTTTGCCCGTTTGATATCGACAATGTCGTTCTTCGGCCGCACATTGCATTCACCCCAGTTCTGGGCATGCGCAGGCGCAGCGAATCCTGCTGCGATGATGACAAAGACGAGCACCCTAGAGAGCATTTTTCTATGCCTCGGTTGGAAAGTTGGTGTTCCCCAATTGACGACGCCATCAGCCGTCCCTCATGTGCGCGCCCATTCGAGAACGTGGCTGGTGAGGGAGCTAGTCAGCGGCAGGGCGGATTGCCAAGGGTCCGCTTTATGTTCCCACACACGGATCGGTCAGAACCGTTTTCTTGTCGGTTCTATAACCGTGTGCCCGTCGCAAAATAGATCCGCATATACCGGTGATGCAATCCGCCCAGCATGGGGCGGCTGAGTATGCAACCAACAGCCTCGACAGCGCGCGGGATCGGCGCATCCTTCCCCTAGGATAGGTGCATGCGCGTTTCATTGTAGTACTGCAGGTAGGACTGCAGAGGTGTCGGAGGTGGCGTTCGCCAAGCACCACGACATGATCGACGCTCTCCCGTCGGATCGAACCGATTAGCCGCTCCGCGTATCCGTTTTGCCACGGCGAGCGCGGCGAGGTCGGTCGATCTCGAATCCCCATGGCACGAACACGCCGAAGCAACGCCTCCCCATACGACCGATCGCGGTCACGGATGAGATGGCGTGGAGCCCTGTCCCATCCGCAGGCCTCCACCAGTTGCTGGGCGATCCATTCCGCGGTCGGATGCATTGTGGCACCCAGCCACAGAATCCGACGCCGATCGTGCCGCAGAATGAGCAGTCCATACAGAAGCCGGAACGAGATTGTCGGCACCACGAACAGGTCCAT
>JBJMTV010000020.1:0-66074 GCA_045811525.1 Xanthobacteraceae bacterium
GCGCTTCGACGACTTGGTGCGCGAGTACAATGCTGAACGCCCACACGAGGCATTGGCTATGAAGTGCCCTGCAGAGCTCTACTCTGCCTCACCACGCCGGTACGACGGCCTGCCGGAGCTGACCTACCCGTTTCACGATCGCGACATCCTGGTAACGGCCTGCGGGCGCATCTGCCTGCATCGCAAGAAAATCAACGTCTCTACGGTGCTGGCCGGCCAGCGGCTCGGCATCAAGGAAGTTGACGAAGGCATTTGGCTCGTCAGCTTCAGCCACTATGATCTCGGCTACTTCGACTTGGAGCAGAGAACCTTGCAACCCCTCGACAACCCGTTCGGCCCGAGGTTGTCACCCATGTCTCAGGTACGTTTTGTCACCTATGTGTCCGGGTCGGACAAATTGAAGGTGGCGTCCCCGGCAGGATTCGAACCTGCGACCTGCGGATTAGAAATCCGCTAGACTATATTGATTTTACTGCTGAATCTGGCTTCTTGTCGCGTTCTTGTCGCGCCCGCGCGGCGCCCTCAGCCCAGCAGCGCGTGCTCCGCGTCAGCAAGCTCTGCGCCATCGTCACCGCGCGCGAATAAGTGCCCGTACAAGTCGAGCGTGATGACGATGCTTGAGTGCCCCAGACGCTCCTGCACCAACTTGGGTGGTAGCTCGAGCCCGCCATCCGCCTTCCGGTTGATGCACCACGACGCATAGAAGTGTCGCAGGGCGTGCAACCCGGTATACCTGGCGCGGGGAGGGGTTTTCCCATTCGTCACACCAGCGGCTACCTGAATGGGTTCTAAACCCCTACGCAGGATGTTGGAGTGGTCCTCTACCTGCCCTGTGCCGGTGGGGAACACCAAGTGCTGAGCCTTCGCGGGTTCTCGCTGATTTTCCGCAAGGATCGGCCGGGGGTACGAGAGCTTCCATTCCCGCAGCGCCTCCACCACGATCGGAGGAAGGGGCACGGTACGCTGGCCAGACTCCGACTTTGGTTGGCCAATCTTCTTGTAGCGGTCCGCCCGTTGCCGGACGTGCAGCTCGCGCTTGCTCAGGTCGATGTCTTCCCATCGCAAGCCACGCAGCTCCGACGCACGAAGTCCGGTGAAGATCGCGGTGAGCAGGAGAGGGCGCCAGCGGCTCCCGGGAAGCGCGTGCACAATGCGGCGAATTTCATCTGGCGTCGGGATATCCACGCCGACCTTAAGACGCTTACGCAGCCTCCGTTCAACCCGCCGATCCTTTCCCCGGCCGCGTCCAGCCCTGAGACTGCGAACAACGTTCTGCGCGAGTTCGCCACGCTCCTGAGCGTCTGCTAGCAGCGAGCCCAAGCTGGTGAGGACCCGCTTCGTCATAACCGCGGAACGAGCGGTGCCTTCTACTGCACCGGGAGGGGGCTTGCCGCTCCGCAGATCGTCCTCAAACTGACGGATTAGCGGCAGAGTGAGTTCGGGAAGCTTTCGCCTGCCGAGATACGGACAAATGTGCAGCTTCAAGTGCTGTCGATAGAAATCGATCGTCGTCCGTTCCAAGCCGCGCGCTTTGCAAGTGGCGATCCACAAGTCACCAGCCTCGGAAAGCGTCAGGCTCTTCCTCGGCGCTGTATGCGTCCCGCTCGCGACTTCGACGTTGACCGTCGCGTGATACGCATCGGCTTCCTTCTTCCGCTCGAACGTTTTGATGTGTCTATCGCCCGCCTGATCCACGTAATCAACAATCCAAGCCTCACGCTCCTGACCGTTCTTGCCGTTCCATGTTCGCTTGCGGACTGACATGGCAGCTCTCCAGTGCAGGTTGCTTTTGGATTTATATCAAAACCGAGAGCACGATCGTGCCCATCCTGTGAACAGAAGCGGGGCAGCAGCGCCGCCCCGCTGGCACCCTGCGGGTTTGCGTCCGCCTCTATTCTTCAGCCCGCGCTAAGTTCAGCATGGAAGTGTGGAAGGAAAATCCCGCGTAGTCGTGGATGAGCACCGTGCTGATGGTGCCCATGAAGCCCACCACAATCCCATTCACTTTAGAATAGCCGTCTGCGAAGGCACCGCTTGTCCCGGCTCGGATCATGTCCGCGACTATGCACCCAAGGAGCGTGCGCCAACCAACAGTCCCGTCGCATGTCCGAAGGAATTGGAATGCGTAAGCCTTGCCGATTGCACAATCCGTAGCGTAGTCCCCTGTTGGAGTTACATCCCAATAGGAGAGCGGCGCCTTCCTATTGAAGAAGGGCAGTGGGTAGAGTTCAAAGCAGGATTTCTGCTTTGGCGATTTCCGGCGCTTCCTTGGGCGGAAGCGTTGGTCGTCACTGAGTTTGATGACGCTGCTCTTACTCATGTGCCGGAGCATCGGCGCGTGCGGCGATCGTGCTAGTGGCACGAGCCATCAGCTGCGGGAAGCAAAGGGCGGCCTTAACAATTTCCTTGTTGCTGTAGCCGATCGCGTAGAAAAGCAACGGTGCGGGCTCATCGATCGTCTCTATTTCTTCCACATATGGCCCGCTCTCATCCCATTTCGGGCTGCCGACGGCGGCGAGCAGAGCTTGTAGGCCAGCGAACGTGGTCGGCTCCGTTGTCAGCAGCGTTATCAGCGCGTCGTGGTGCCGATCGGTTGAGGCGGCTCGCGCTAGTTCAGCCGCAATCCATTCAGGGTCGTCTGCGCATCCCTCAGGCGGTCCCTTGCCATCCCCATAGTTCGGCCTCCAAGTTCGCTGGTGATCTGGAAGGCTCTCCTCGAGATGGGACTGGGCGCGGTAGGCTTTGTCGAGTAGTCGATTTGCGGCTTTCCATGCGTCAATAGCAGCGAATGCCGGATCGGGAGCGTTTGCTATGGCAGTCCCGCCGCTGGGGACAGCGGCAGCGGCCGCACCAGCCACGACGGCGCGGCGGGAAAGATTGGTCGTCATTGGTCAGTCCTCCGGTTGAAATGCCTCGGAGGGCGGACTCGGAATCCAAGCGTGATTTGATATGAAGGTCATGGGACCGGGTCGCCCCTCCAGGCGGTTCGGTTCAAGTCCCGGCGCGTCGGTGCAAACGGCGCGTCGGGGCGCTCACATTATCGCTCAGCTCCTCAAGAAGTAGCAAGGGACGATGTGTCCTAATGATCTTTAATCGTTGACCGTGTCGCTCTGGACACAGCACAGGGACGTTGCGGCTTCAGCCTGAATTTCGCCCACCCGCCGCCTCGGCATTGAACTCTTGCAAGATCGCGTCAATTTCAGCTGCGGAGTGAATGCCGGCCAGCTCATAATATTTCCGGGCCAGCTCAACTAACGCCACACGTACTTCTGGGCTCGGCGTACTTCGCGCTGCCTCAAGAAGGCGGTCAGCTTCCTTTTGAAGGTCTTTGGCTCTGGCCACGGTAGAAGTTCAACGCACCCACGCCCCACGTTGAATCTACGTCCGAGGCCGTGCAGAGTTCCGAAGTCGGTCAGAGACTCGACTCCGTGCTCGTCTGGGACTATTCGCCCGTCCATGTCGCGTCCCGTGTACCCGTCGGGTTTCGTCTCGCCGTGCCTTCCAAGTCGGGCCGAACGGCCGCCTTCTGGACCCGACTGGATTCATGAGATCAAGCATGACGGCTTTCGCCTGCTCGCACGCCGGCAGGGTGAGAGCGTGCGGCTGTTCACCCGCAGAGGGATCGACTGGACCAACCGCTTCCCGCTCATCCTTGAAGCTATCTCCACCATCGGTGTGCGCTCCTGCCTGATCGATGGGGAGGCCATCGCTTGCGATCCGACCGGCCTCACCGACTTTCAAAGACTGCGCTACCGCCGTGCCCCGGTGCACATGGTCGCGTTCGACTTGCTGGAGCTTGATGGGCACGACATGCGTGGCCAGCCCTTGAGCACACGCCGCCGAGCCCTAGCCAAGCTTCTGCGCAAGCCCCGACCGGGCCTCGTGCTGAACGCGACCTATGAGGCACCGGGCGAGATCGTGTTTCAGCACGCATGCGCGCTCGGCTGTGAAGGCATCGTCAGTAAGCATCTGCGGTCTGCCTATGTCAGTGGACGCACCGAGGTATGGCGCAAGATCAAGAATCCTGCCGCACCTGCTGTGCGCCGCGAGTTCGAAGAAGATTGGGGCCGCCGATAGGACGGGCGAAATTCCTCCTAGGTTCAGAGATTTAGGGCCGGGCGTCGGCTTTTCACCCTGCTTCGCAACAAACCTGCGAAGTGGGGCCCACTCGTGGTAGGGTTCTGCCCCGCGCATTGCGGGGTATGGCTTGGCCGACTTCGACATCCTCGTCACTCGGTTTCTGGAGGCCGAGAAGACGGCACATGTCACGCCGCGGTGGCGCTCCAAGGCACACCCCGATTTTGCAGAGGCTAAGACCTTTGTAGGAGTTCCCGGATCGAGCGTTCTTGTCGGTGTCCTGGCGATGACTGCTCACAAGGTGAAGCTTCCGCCTAAGTACAGCTTTTCGTTGCTGCTGCGAGGAAAACGAATCCTTGGCTTGGATGTTAATCCAGGGCGGCATCACACGAATTTGCTACTGCCAGGCAGCAGCATGAATGTTACGCATTGGCAACGTTGGCCCAAGATGGACGCGGAGCTTGATGATCGCGAACAGAATTTCCAGCAGTGGGCGATTGCCTTCTTCAAGGCAGCCAACGTGGTTCCAACATTTCGCGTATTATCCCCGCCCCAAGGCATACAGTTGAGGCTGATCGTCAATGAAGACTTTGACCGCCAGTAACGAGAAGCTGACGGCTGCCGAAGTCGAGAGGATGATCCGATCCCTCACGGCCGTCGAGAAGTCGAATCTTGGGATAGAAGTGACTTTGCCGGTTGCCTATGGCGACGGCGAGCTTGTAACCGTTATTGTCGAGCAGACTAGAGATGCGCTTGTCGTTCATGATGCCAGTTTTAGTGCCATGCGCCTTAGTGGCGCAGGCGTATCACTGACACCGCACGTAGTGCATCGCCTCTCTGAGTTGACCCAACGCTATCGATGCCAATTTCTAGAAGGTCGCGTAATCGCCTCGGCAACGGATACATCAGAGCTTCCGCAAGTCGTGGCACTAGTCGCGAACGCAGCGCGGTCGGTTGCGGACTATGCGTTTGAGATCAGGAGACAGGTTGAAACGGACTTTCGAGTGATCGTTGTGGAGAAGCTCCGCGAGATCGTGGGCGAGAGAGCCCGGGAGCCCGATGAGTTCAAGGGCGCAAGTGGTCGCCGCTATCGATTGCCATTTATTCTGAATGACGCGCTATCGCGGCCCCGAGCTTTCATCTCGACTCTGGCCAGTAGAGCGAATGTGCCTTTGACGTATGCCACATTGTCCGATCTGCGTGGTCCGTTTCCGGAAGTGGAGCGCGATGCAATCTATGATGATGCGGCACATTTGAGGGACGAAGATCGGACGTTCTTGAAGTCTGCTGATGCCATTGTGTTCGGCTGGATGGAAGCCCAGCGTCGTTTCAAGGAATTTGCGCGCAAGGTCGGACACTGACCAGAGACCTGAGCGAGCGACGGGGAGACGCTGGCACATCTATCGGCAAGGCCAAGCCTTCCGCAGAGCCTGCAAGGTTAGTTCTATGAAATCTTCATGCAGGCGTTGAGGATTAGCTTCCAGGTATGCAACGGTGATGCGCATCGCCTGCCCTATGACCTTGAGCGGACATTTAGGTTAGACCGGAGCTGCCTCCTGCTTAGCGAGCAGCCGACTGATCGTAGCGTCGTGCACGCCAAGCAGCCGCGCGATGTCGGCCTGGCTCTCGCCGTTGCTTGCCCGCTGCACAGCCTCACGCCGCTGGTGCAGAGTCAACTTGGCCGGCCGGCCGAACTTCACGCCGCGTTCCTTGGCGCGCTGACGGCCATCGCTGGTGCGGGCCAGGATGAGCGACCGCTCGAACTCCGCGAGCCCGCCGAGCACGGTCAGCATCAGCCTGCCGTGCGGTGTGGTTGTGTCTGCCCAGTTATCCGCCAGCGACTTGAAGCCGGCGCCTGCCTTGGTGACGAGATCGAGCACATTGAGCAGGTCGCGCGTGGATCGGGCGAGCCGGTCAAGGCGTGTCACCAGCAGCACGTCCCCCGGCTCAAGCGACTTGAGCGCCTTCGCCAGCTCGGGGCGGTCACTGCGAGCGCCGGAGATTTTCTCCCGGTAGATCTTCGCGGCGCCGGCAGCCTGCAAAGCGTGCTGTTGTGACGTGAGGTCCTGCCCCCCGGTGCTCACGCGGGCATAGCCGATGATGCGACCCACGACGGGTGCGGTGCTGGTCTTGGTCATAGTGAAGTGCCCCTCTGCCGTGTCGGAAGGCGACTAGTTTCGCAACCGACTTACGCAATGTATAACACAAGGCAGAATGGGCACCAGCAAAACTTGCGAAACTTAGAATTTATGCAAATCGGCAGTGACGATGAGGCAACTCGCTCCTCAATAGAGACCACCGGTCTTGTAGAGAGAAAAGCCGGTATCGTCGTTGATCTTCGCGAACGAACTCACGCCGAGCTGGACAGCACGAGAGGCACCAGTGAGTCCCTCGCCAATGGGCTCGATATAAGCCGCACGTTGTCTCGCCTCGCCACCCCAAGCGGCAATGGCGCCTTGGGTCCGCAACTGAGAGACTGCCTGAGCTGGAACCAAACTGGATGGCCTGAATATCCAACTCACCCTCGCCGGCATTGTAGGCGATAGCCTCGCCTGGAGAGCTTCCGCGCTCTTACGGCTTGTCGGCGAGTTTCTCTATTAGGGAGCGCCGTCCCGCTGAGCGCTCCGGGTCCGCTGCCAAGCCGCGATGACGCTTTCCATGCGCGGGAACTCGGCGGGATCGCGGGTGTCGGTGGACCGGCACACGTCACAGACCGTGCTGAGATCCCGCCGCGACTGTGCCTCCCGGAGGTGGCGGTGGAGCGGATTGTTCCAGAACGAAAGGAAGGCCGCCTCGTCCGCCGGGAAGTCGAAGCCGGTCTCCTCGCTGAAATCGACCGAGCTTAGCGGACCCAGACACGGATACGCATAATGGGTGAGGTCCTGCCGGGCGTGGAGGCGCGCCGTGCTCCCGAGGTAGAGGTTTCGCCACACCTCCGGACAGGGGACGCCCGCGTCGTCGTGATTGGGATCGCCGTCGAGCAGCCGGCCCAGCACCGGCCGATGCTGCTCGACCCCGGCGAAGTCGTGCTGGCGGCGGACCTCCAGCCCGAAGCGGGTGGACCGGCCGTGGCTGGGGACCGGCAGCTCGACGCTGACCCCGGCTGCCCGCGCCGCCGCCACCACGTCATCATGAAGCGCGTCGTAACGCGCGCGGACCACGTGCAGGCTCTCCGCGCCCGACAGCCTCGGAAGACGTTCGTAGCCGAGAGAAAAGAAGGGGATCGCCGTGAGGTACGCCACGCCCAGCTCTCGGCACAGCGCCGGCATCCGCGGCAGCTCGTCGAGAGTGGCCGTGGTGAGCACGATCGAGCCGCGCACGAGCGGCTCGCGCAGGCCGCGCTCTCGTTTGGCCGCGGTCAGCGCGCGGAGGCTGACGCAGATGCGGTCGAAGTGGTCCCCGCTGCTGACGGCGTTCCATCCGGCGCGGGTCGCCGCGTTCAGGGACACGTGGAGCCAGGCCAGCCGGCCCACGAGGGCGGCGCGGAGATCGGGGCGATAGAGACGCACGCCGTTGGTGAAGAAGTTCAGCTCGAGGTGCGGAAAGTGTTCGGCCAGCCAGGCCACGAGGCCGGCGAGGTGCGGGTGGGCCGTGGGCTCGCCGAGGCCGCTGGAGAGCCGAACCGTGCGCAGGTGTCGCAGCACGCCGAGGCGTTCGATGCGGGTGCGATCGAGGAAGTCGGAGCGCGCAGCCTCGTGAGAGTAGCTGCAGAACCGGCACTCGATGTTGCAGCGCCCCGTGAGCGACAGGTGCATCTCCTGGGGAAAACTGCGCAGGACGGGCCGCGCGGCGCGGTGCTCCACCTCGTTGGCGAGCGCATTCCAGATCCAGGGGACCGCCGACCGGTCGCGCTGGGCGGCGAGCGCTTGCGCGAGACGATCCGGGTCCCCGCCCGCCACGTCTTCCTCGCTCGGCCGCTCGATCAGCTCACGCAGAGCCGTGTTCAGTCGAAAGGCGGCATAGGCGTCGGGCCGCGCGCGGGCGAGGGACTCGCTCGTCTCCTCCTCCACGACGACGGCATCGGGGGTCCTCACCCAGCCGTCGTCCCAGGCGTCATCACAGCGGGTCAGATATGCGAGCAGGCGCTTGACGTTTGGACGACGCAGCCGCGACGCGCGGAACGCGAACGCCTGCAGCTCGCCGCGGCCGCGGCTGCCGTACAGCATCAAGGGTCCCTGGGACGCGCGCTCGAGCAGGGGCCACGCCGGCGGCGCATGCATGAGGAGGAAACGAACGTTGACGACGAGACAGGTCTTCCGCTCGAGCCACCGATGGCCAGCGCCCACGATTTCGTCGGGGTCGGCGCCGGCATGCCAGCCCTTGACCACGACCGGCGGAACACAGATCCGCTCGGCGAGCGCGCGCACGTTGTCGAGCAGCCAGACCGCGAGCGGCCCGGCGCGAACGAGTGGTCCCGGCACGACCACCGTAGACGCGAAGTGCTCGGTGGACAGCCGGTGGCGGATCCGGGGGATGGGATTCATCCCAGAGACATTGCTGCCGTCGCCGGCGCAGATCAAGCACCGACGGGGGTCGGCCACGCGGCTTTCTAGGCCAGCGCGCCGGCTGACGACTCATCTTCGTTCGGGTCGCCGCCCCGCTGTTTTCACGCCGTCGAATACTGAGCGGCGCGCCTGTCATGCCCGAGCCCGCCGCCAATCGTGAAAGCCGTGTGAAGAGCGCGCCGGAATCCGCCTACGCGGGGACCCGACTATTCGCGGCGCTCGTGCTCTCCGCCGTCGGCGGCGTCAGGATGTGGTCGGTGATCGTGGGGTTGCGCGGTCCAGGCGGAGTTCTGTCGCGCGCTCCGCCGCCTCGCTGCCCTACACGATGAAGATGATCTTCGGCGCATCCTGATGGGGCGTCTCTCCGATCGCAGGCCAAGCCATAACGGCGCGCGCTTTGCATAAATTTCCTAAAGCAGGCCTCTCTCGGATTAGATAAGACCCACAAGTGAAGAGCAAAACCTCGCGTTTTTCGCAATCATCACTGGTTCAATCTAACTAAAAAACTGCGACGGAACCTGATCTATCGCTTGGTTCCTATCGTTTGTGTCGGAGAGTCCAGTCCCACGATTTAACTCAAAATTCTATCCGAACTGTAGCCGCCAACGCTCATGAGCCTCAGCGGCAAGCCGACGGGGCGGTCTAGCAGAATGGTACCAAGGGTGTCCGGCGAAAGGGCACTTGTTACGCGGAGCGCTGGAATAGAATACAAACCCGTACATTCGGTACCATGCCCACGACTCAGACCTTGAGCCACAATCGATCTGTAGTATTTTTGATGGCTCAACTCCCCGGTAGATCGATCAGAGGAATTTCAATACAACGGTGCAGCTCAATGCTCTCACGTTCACTATAGTGCGCACAACGACCGAGCGCATCTTCCATCACAGACATGGTGTGCGACAGCTCGGCCTCTCCATGCGCATAACTGGGAAGCATGATGCCCTGATAGGTGATCAGGCCGGCGCCGAGCAGCTGTTGAACATAAAGCGTGTGAAGGAGTTTGCGACGGAGCGGGTCCGGCTCGGCAAATACGAGACGCATACGAAAAGGCGGGCCGACGACCCGAGCATCAACCCCGCAAGCTCCGCATATTTGCATCAAACCGGCTCGGAGCCGCTGGCCGAACAAGCAGACATGCTCAGCAACCGGTTCCGAGCCATAAATTGTGAGCGCGCTGCGCGCAGCTGCGAGCGAATACACTTCACCCTTAAAAGTCGGGCCGTAAAAGGTACGGGACATAAGGCGCATGAGGTCACGCCTGCCTAACAAGGCGGAAATAGGAAAGCCGTTGCCGAGGGCCTTACCGAAGCAGGCAAGATCGGGGATAACATTAGTAGCTTTTTGCACACTGCCACCGGGATATCGAAAGCCTGTTATTATTTCATCAAAGATCAAGAGGCCACCCGCAGCCCGCGTGTCCTCAGCTACAACGTTGAGGAACGCCAAATCGGTGTCCTCGCCAATTCCATCTACGCCGCCGGACGCCCCCGAAGGCTCGAGCATGACCGCCGCTAGATCCGCTCGGTGCTCTGAAATTGCGTGACGGAATGAAGGAATGTCGTTGTACGAAAAACGATGGACTATTTGCCGATCGCGCTCAGGCACGCCGGTGCCGCCAAAACCTAGTCCCTCTGCGTACCAATCCTGCCATCCGTGATAACCGCAGAAAAGAATCGTATGACGTCCAGTGGCAAGCCGCGCCAGTCGGACGGCCAAAGTACATACATCTGAACCGTTCTTTCCAAATGCGGCCGCTTCTGCGCAGGGGATTTTCGCCTGTTGACAGAGGGCATCTGTCAATTCAAGCTCAATTCGGTGCGGCAGCGGCAGGGTGGGCCCGCATCCCATCCACCGACGCACAGATGCCTCGATCTCCTTGTGCCCGTGCCCCAGAAGTGCGCATCCCCATCCCATAGTGTAGTCGATATACCTGCGTCCACTACTGTCCCAGACGTGGCTACCTTCACCACGCTCAAGCACACGAGGAAGCACCGTGCCGTCAGAGAGGCATGAGACATAGCCACTCGGGTGATAGAACGCCCAATTGCTGCGCAATGCAATTTCAAATAAGTCGGCGTCCGCTTGCGGCGGACCGTCCTGCACCTCCAAAGCTATCTCAACTGGTGGCACTCCCTGAGGTTGAAAGTGCGTAACTCCCTCGTGCACGAGGCTAAGGAGGAGATTATGTCGTCCCGCCGTGGCTGGTGCAGCAGTGACGATATGAATATCCACCTCCTGGAAGATCTTTGTTGTATGGGGAATCGACGCCCGCCCCAGGATCTCGTTGCCGAATGCTACCATGGTGGTCACGAGCCGCCCGCTGGCACCATGAGGCTCCCATTGCATCGAGCCTGTATTTCTAAGGCGTGCCCAAATATCAAATCGCGACCGCGCTGGGACAGAAGCGGGCGCCCGGCACTCAACGCACTCTAATCCATAGGCCGGTGGCATAAGAGCACTGCCGACCCCGAGGCTTGACACATCGCTACAAACATTAGGCAGCAGAACAAGGGGTTCAGAACCCAAATCTGAAAAGAACGCTACGTTTTGCTTCACCAGGTCTAGAACCAGTTTGGCAGGCCCCAACCCGCTCGGTGCCGCGAAGCTGAAAGGGATTGTCACTGTTTCGCCAGGCGCAACCGCCTGGGGAAGATCAAACGTTTGGATATTTCCTCCGATGTCCAAAACAAGATTTATTGTGCAGCCGTCGGCGGGCCTCAGCTCCCACACTGTCGCCCCGACATTTCGTAGCTCTACGGAGGCGCAGACCTCATGTGCGGGGCGCAAGACCGCAGGAATTGAGGAACCTAGAAAGTGCACGTCATACGGTCTGGGGCTATGTAGATTTGATTGCGGGCTCACTAATCTCTCGCTGTCTGTAGGTTCCCTAGTTGCAGCTCGGTTACACCCTGAGCTTCAGCATCACGAAATAAGATCCAAATAGTGCACCCATTCGGGCTGAGAGGTTCTTGAACGTCGAAAACAAAGTAGCCGAACGCAGCTGGCCCTACAGCTGCGCGGATCTGACATGAACCGAGAATATCCCGGTGATCCCGCAAATGAACTTCCACAATGGGATGACCAGGTTCGAGATGCCAAGCATGGGTTCCCACATTTTCGATAACCACTGTTGCAAACGACCCGTTCCACGATGCGGATACAAGGCGTGCGGAGTACGCGGTCGGATTTGATCCTTCAAGCACAGGTGTGGGGCCGGGCACTTCGCCACGTGCAAGCAGCGTGCACATCTGCAGGTGAGCCTTGATGAGCTGGGTGGGAATGTCTATTCCGTGGGGGCACCCACAAGTTATGTCCTGACACGTAGCGCAGGTTGCGTGTTCATCGGTTGAGTGCAGGTCGAAGTATTGTCGCTCTCGTGGTGTTTCAAAAGGAACGCTATCCGCTCGGGCAATCTGCGCGGCACGAAACAGCCATGAGATTGGCAAGTCGTGACTACAAAGCTGCTCACATTGCCCACAGCGACAACAAACCGTGGTTTTTAGGTGATCGACTGCATCCCGGATGCGCCTGTGCGCATTGTCAGCGCCGCCTGGCAACTTGTGACCAGCCATCGCGTTCTCGGCGGCCTCCTCGACACTCGCCGTGCCTGGCAGTAAGCAGGCCACAGTGGGCTCCGTTTGCAAAAGGTAGCGCAGAATGTCCCCGGCGGTGGGCAGGGGCGCGGTATCGTCCAGATGAGGAGTGCGAGAAGGAAAGGCTTTCCCTCGACAAAGAAGTCCACCGCCAAGCACTTCCATTAGCATTATGCCGACGTCGTGTTCCGCAGCGATGGCAAACAGCTGCTTGTTTTCGCTGACGCATTCTCGGCCCCGAGCGTCCGGCGGATTCCACGACAGCATATGATAGCCTAGCGGGTTGTACGCCAACATCACTGCATCAAACGCACCGCTCTCAATTAGTCCACGTATATATTTTGGCGAACCGTGGCATGTACAAAACGTGTTTACGAGCTTTCCCTCGCGCTTCTTGGCCGCGAGGAATGCCACCATTCCGTCCGGCCCCCAAGCATCTTCGCCCAAAATATCGCGGTCCTCCGGACATGCTATGCCGAACAGGTCGAGCTGCTTCACGCCAGATTTGCCAATCTTTCCAAATTTATCTCTGGTCTGTTCGAACAAATGCTCGAAATATTCAATGCTCCCCCAGCCGTTGGAGCACACATATACATCCTTCCGGCTGATTCTGATGGCCTCCTCAACGATCTCCACGGCTCCGGCGTAATCCGGCGCAGTATGAACTATGTTTACACCCATATTGAACCCAGTAATCAAAGTTTCCAGGGCGCGATTGTACGGTACCATCCGTAATTGGCAGGTACCGAAACCAATGGCGGAAACTCTCAATCCTGTGCGTCCGAGACGGCGATAACTCATCATCCGTAGGAAGCCCCCGATACTAAAACTGGCTCAGTGATTATACCGTAAGCGACCTTTAGATTACATCGCCTTGCGCAACTTGGTTTCCGCAACTGCAAATTACTGCAGTTGCTCAGCTTTTCGATGGCCCTGCGTCGGAAGTGCAGATCAGGGTGACATCAGGTCGGCTAAAACGCGGTAGACAGACGCTCGACCAATTTTTAGTAGCTTGGCAATTTTCGAGGGACCGAAACCTTCATTTTTCAGCCGCAGCACCTCAGTCGGAGCAATAGTCGGTCGGCGCCCCTTGTACACCCCAGCTGCTTTAGCCTTCGCGATACCCTCCATCTGGCGCTCGCGCCGCAAATTGATTTCGAATTCAGCGAATACTCCGAGCATATCGAGGTGCCGTGCAACCTGTAAACGGTGGTGCCATCCCGCAGGGTATCGCCATCGATGACTACGATTTCTGCAGTCATGGCACTTCTGGGCAGCAGAAGCAGCAGAGCCATCGCTCCCAAGCTGGGCGAAAGCCTCATGACGCGTCCTTAGATCGCCTAGCGCTCTCCAAAACAACCAGTCCCTTGAACTTAACCGATCTTAACAATGCCCCTGGAACAGCTCCAAGGCTCGAACTTCTCCCTGTTTAACGAACCGCTACCTCGGCAGTACCACTTCTAGTCCTTTACCGGATGGGGTTTTCTCGGAGAGATCAGAGTAATTCCTACTTCAGCACCGAGAAGCACGGTCAGGTGCTGGAGACGCTGGTCGATTTCAGCCTCAGTGAGGCTGTCCACATGCTCAACCTTCAGTTCTCTCGGTAAAATGCTTGCCACCACCTTCAAATATTGCGCGGGCTCCTCAACCCGAACGCGCTGAATGACTTCCAGCCCGTGCTCGCTAAAGTCCTCATGCAGCGCAGCAATGAACGCCTCGCCTAATTTATTGCGGGAGCCCTTGGGCCTTCCACGCGGATTGCGAACCTCACCAGGTTGCGCCGGGATCAAATTTTTGTTCTGGGCCCGATCCATCGGAAATATCCTCTATTCTGAAATTGAAACACGAATAAAACCGAGAATTGGGGAAGAGAAGCTCGCTAGGGGAGGCAGACGAAGACACCTGGGAGCGAGGAAAGTGGCGAAAACAAAAAAATGCAGTGTCGGTGTTCGTTTCTCTTGCCTCTCATCTGCACCACTCAGCCCCAGTAGTGACGGGCAGTGACGGGTTTTCCCTTATCTACCGTATAGGCCGCGCGCGCGTGTAACGGGGGAAATGGGAAAGGGCGTCACACCCCGTCACTATCGTTGGCCGGTGCCAGGATTAGTTTGGCGAAACCACGCTTGCCCCCGGTGGCGCGCTTCTTGGTGAAGCCCCGGTCCTCCAAGGCGCCTGAGAATGTCTCAAGGCTCCCGGGTGCCATGTGCCGCTCGTCGCACCACTGCTTCCAGGAGGCGAACAGCTGCTTCGTGAGGGTGAAGGCATAAGGTCCACCATCCTTTGTGCACTCGTCCAACCATTGCTGGACTGTGTCCTGGTCGTCGAAGTAGGCCGCGGTCGCGTAGGCCACGACTGGCGGCGGGGCGAGCCCAATACGCTGCCACTCGAGGCATCCATCAAGGCACCAGCGCAGGATGGCAGGCCATTCCGCTTCAAGCTTGCGCGGTAGCTCGGGATCGCGTTCCTCGGGCGGAATTTGGACAGTGAACGGAACGAGCAAGAGGCGACGGCGCATTGCCTCGTCCACGTTATCAAGGCGCGGTTTGTGATTGCCGGTTATGAACAGTTTGAAGGTCGGCACGAAGTCGAAATAATCCTGACGCATGAACCTGGCGGTCATCTTGTCGCCCCCGGTCATGCTCTTGATCTTCACATCATCCCAGCGGCGTCCCTTTTCCGTCTCCTGCGCGACAACCAACCGATAGCCATGCAGCTTGGCTAGGTCGGTCGGATGGCGCTCATGCGCGGCCGCAATGAATGTACCGACGTCGGCAATGGTCGCGTAGTCAGCGAAGATCCTCGCAATCGTGTTTATCAACGTACTCTTGCCGTTTGCGCCAGTGCCGTAGGCGAAGACGAATCGATGCTCGGACGTCTCTCCGGTCAAGCTGTAACCGAAATAACGCTGCAGGAACGCGATCAGCTCATGGTTGTCCGCGGTAATCCTCTCGAGGAACGCGGTCCACACCGGGTGAGGAGTGCCAGGAGGAGCTACGCTGCAGGCTGTCTTCTTCGTGATGTAGTCGGACGGGTCTGGAGCCTTTCCACTACCGGTGCCTAGATCGAAGGTCTCCCTCTCCGTTGTCAGCACCCAGTTATTGGCATCGAATTGTTCGAGGGTTGCTGCCTGCCGCCGATCGGCCCGGGCGAATGAATGTACCGCGCCCACAGTCTTCGCGCTGTAGAGCTTGTCCGGCGGGTTGCCGTTGCCGTAGTCCGTGGCGTCGGCGCGGCAGCTGGCTCGCGCAAGATCAAACACTAGCAGAGTTGTTTCGGGACACCACCGCGTGCCGTCCCATTGGTACCATTGACCCCGCGCAGCGACGTAGCGGAGGTTATGGGCATGTCGTTCGGAGAACCGGAGTGCAAGCGCATCCTCCGTAAACGGATTGTCTATCGCAGCGTCAACGAACCTATCGACGTCGGTGGGTTGCAACATCGCTAAGCACCCACGGTCTGAAATGCGCTTAGCGCCGTACGCATTGCTTCAGGTCGAGGAAGTCCCGCGCGACCAGCCGCCGCTATGACAAGGTCAACAGCGGTGCTGCGTCCTATCCAGCCATCGCGGGTTAGCTCGGCGAGACGACAAGCTCCCCAGAATGCGAGTTGATTCCGTTGGCCTACAGGAGCGCAGGCGATGGTGCGAACAATCGCTTTGATGCCCCGCTCTCCCGCGCCTTGCCAGAGCTTCGAGCGCGGCAACGGTGATGACCGCGGCGGTGCAGGTGGGATCAGCGCTGCAACCAGCCACGTCGGCGGCTCAGCTAAGACTTTCGCGTGCTCAATTTGTAAGCCGACCCCGGGCCACCAAATGATGTAGCCGCCGTCTCCTCGCGTATCCACTCCGTGCGCAAGCTTACCCGCGGAGTTTCGCAGATGAGGTCTGTGCTTGAACAGAAGGTGACGGCCGCCTGATCGGGTGTGATGCGTGCGCGTGATCGGTAGGCGCAGATGGCAGGCTTCGTACCATTGCCGCGCACTTGGGTGCTGTAGGTCGAGATCGAGCACGAAGATTCTGTTCACCTCGCCCGTCGGAACACCGACGAGTGAACCGGGCCAGCTGGTCCAGAGCTGCTCAAGCTCCAGGCGCCTAGAGCTGGCGTCCTTGAGCCCGCGTGGAGATGCGGGACGCTTGTCCTCCCGGCAAGGGAAGCAACGCACTCCGCGCTGAGCGAGGGTGAGGGCGCATTGCAGCGCACGAGGGTGCGATAGTGCACCACTCACGACAGCACCCGTACTGGTAGATCAAGATTGGCGGAGAGCCATCTCGCGTCAGTCTCAGCTTCAGCGCGCGAGCCCAGAATCCATCCGTGGTCGAAAGCGAGCACGAGCCAAGCGCCTTCGGCCTGCTTGCTGATGAAGACTGCGCGCCGTTGCCGCGCTGGGAATGAAACGATCACGTCTCCGCTGAATGTTGAAAGGCGAGCCCTCATGGCGCGCCCTCCGGCCAGTGGCGCAGAACGATTGGCGTGGTCGGCGCGCCGAACTTAGTAACGACGGACCCCAGCCACGCCGCCGTGCTCTTGGCGAGCCAGCCGCGATGCGAGTGGCAACGGGCGCATAGGATCTCGCCCGCGTGAGGCCCGCGACCTTCACCGATAAGAGCTTTCTCGTGGCCGCAGCGGTCACAGTTGCGTTCAGCGAACCGAACGGGCGCACCCACGATAGGGGATGCCGGCAGATGCGGCTGTGTCGGGGGCGCGACGAATAGGTCAAGCTGCGCCGGACGGAGGATTGCTTGCGAAAAGTGGGTGCGGGCTTTATTTTCGAAATCGACGCAGCCAGGCAGCTCGTCAACATCGAAGCCGCCGGACAGGAGCCGCAAGCCCCCGGCGGTTTCGCTTTTTTGGGTCATTAGGCGGGCTCTCTCCCCGCGAGGCTTGCCATTAGCCTGCGGCGGTTGCTCACCCACTGACGCCCAACTTTCGTGGCGTCTAAGCGCCCTGTTTCCAGAAG
Source organism: Xanthobacteraceae bacterium (assembly GCA_045811525.1). GTDB lineage: Bacteria > Pseudomonadota > Alphaproteobacteria > Rhizobiales > Xanthobacteraceae > VAZQ01. Next base: position 17,135 of record JBJMTV010000020.1, read on the forward strand.
GTAGTAAGTCTGGCGGCGGTTTTTTCCGACCGTCTCAGCAATCGCCGACACGCCCCACTTCGGGCGTTCGCTGTCGTGCTCGTATTCGTCGGAATGTGGCATCGCGTTCACCTCCTCCTGTGCCTACTTCTATAAAAGAAGCTGGCATGAAAAGTAACGCGTTGCAGACGGTTGTACCACCATGTTACTCGTTGTGCCTAGACGTTAGGCACGAAGTAGGCACATGGCGATAGCGCTAGAATTGATGTGGTGGCGATGCGTTGATGGGGCCGTAGCCGCGGAGTTTGAGGAGTCGCCCGGGATGCAGGGCAGGGCGGTCCTGTTAACCGCTCAACATGAAGGCGGGGTTTGGGTACAAAACCGCTCGTCTAAGCTACGGCCCTATCACCTGCGGAATAACGATCTGAAGCGGTCGATGCTGGAGGCTTACCTCCGATGCATCAGCGCAGACGACTTCGTCGAGTTCGTTGCCGAGTATGGACTGCCCGGCCCTGCAGAAGGGGCTGACGGCACAGAACAGAGCTTAAAAAATCTCCGACAAAATAGAGATGCACTACGCAAGCTCCTCGATCTGAGTCAGGCCGGAAAACATCACGAGTTTGCAAGCGCATTCAACTCCGCCAATTCACGTACCCCCCGACTCGCGCCGCTCTTTAATCTTTGGACGAACCGTCTCTCTCCCACCCTTACGTTCATGCCGTCTGATCCGAACGGCTTTATGTTGATGCAAGTCGCTCTTGCGCATCTGAACCAAACTACCCTGCTCACCTGCTTGCAGTGCGGCTCACCATTCCTCGGGGGAGGCCTCACGAGCAAGCGAACGAATGCGTTCTACTGCTCGAACCGCTGCCGTGTCGCTCATCAGCGTCGGCCCGAAACCAAGACGCGTCAGCGAACTGCTCGCCGCCGGAAATAGCCTCGTATGTCGCGTGCTTGTCGCGTGGAGGTGCCGACGCTCTTCGAATCTCGTTGGAAATCAATGTAATTTGTTGCGTATGTCGCAGACACAAATTGAATTAGTGATTTAATCTAAGTAATTGTTTTAATTGGCGTCCCCGGCAGGATTCGAACCTGCGACCTGCGGATTAGAAATCCGCTGCTGCTATCCAGCTGAGCTACGGGGACTCAAAGGTTCCACGCTTCTAGCGCAAACGCCGCCGCGTGCGAAAGGCTTTGCGGCGGGCAGCGGTGCCATCACTGGCATTGCCGCGGAGCTCGCTCCTTTGAACGCGCACATGTGCGCTGCCGGACAGAGGTTGTTGCCCCTCGGCCACAGCGAGGGACATCCCCTCGCGGTAAGTCGCTCAGGCGTCATCATTTGCTTGCAGTGTCACGGGTCCCTGCGCCATCACTCGCCTCGTTAAGCGGGCGTCTATTGCCTGAACAGGGGTATCAAAGGGGATCATCATGCGTCGTATCGCAACAGCGTTGCTGGCTTCAGCCAGTCTTCTCGGACTTGCTACCATCGCTTCGGCAGCCGATCTGCCAATGGTGCGCAAGGCACCGCCGCCTCCTCCTCCTCCGATGTGGAGCTGGACTGGTTTCTACATCGGCGCGCATGTGGGCGCCGGCTGGTCGACCACCGAGGCAGACATTACCTCGATCACCATCGGTCCAATCGCCGTGGCGGGCTTCAATCTCCCGCTCTCGTCGCATAACAACAACGGGTTCCTCGGCGGTGGCCAGGTCGGCTTCAACTGGCAGATGGGCCCGCTCGTGTTCGGCGTCGAAGCTGACGCCTCGGCGACCGACATCAAAGGGCACGCGCCGTGCCTCGTCGTGTTCCGCTGCGAGACCAGCCACGACTGGCTCGTAACGGCTGCCGGCCGCGTGGGCCTGGCGGCAATGAGCCAGACGCTCCTCTACGTGAAGGGCGGCGCAGCTTGGGCACAGACCGACTATTCCGCATCGCTGTCGCTCGCCGGGGTCAACATCCGCGGTGCAGTGAACGACAACAACCGGGTCGGCGCGCTCTTCGGCGCTGGAATCGAGCAAGGAGTGTGGGGCGGCTGGTCGGCCAAGATCGAGTACAACTACATCGATTTCGGCACCCACACCTACAACGTGCCGATCACCATCACTGGCCTCCCGATCGGCATCACCGCCCGCACCGACATCACCGAGAAGATGCATGTCGTCAAGGCCGGGTTGAACTACCGCTTCGGCGGCTTCGGCGGCGGCCCCGTCATCGCAGCCTACTGAGCCTCGGCACTTCGCTGACGGCAACCCCGCGGGAGCATCCCTCCCGCGGGATTTCTTTTTCGGACGCTCATCAAACCGTGGCAGCACGGGCGGAGCCCAAAGCCGGGGCCAAGCCGCCCGAGGCCAAGTTAAAGCCGCACGGCCACTGAGACAATCTGGCGCATTGCCGGCCGTGAGCCCAGTGCCGCGGCCACGAGCCTGACATGTTTTGCCCCTCCTCTGGTGCTCCCCCGTTGCGATAATCCCCCGCCGCACGGGCATGGAGGTTCTTCGATGCTCGCGTTCGCTCGCGCTGCACTCGCAGCCGCGCTCGTCGTTGTCTTCGTTCTCCCCGCCAGTGCCGCCGACAAGCCCTTCAAGCGCGACGATCTCGCCGATGCCGCGCGCAACCTCGAAGCCGAGATTAGGAGCGAGGCCGGCAGCGTCACCAAATCCGCTGCCGCGCTCAAGCGTGAGGCGGATGCGGCGTTCCAAAGAAATGATGTGCGGCTCGGCATCCAGGTGCTCGGGCAGATCATCACGGTCGCGCCTGACGACAGCGGCAGCTGGCTGCGGCTTGCCAAGACCGTGCTGCAGGTGCGGCCTGGCAACGAGCGCGAGCGCACGCCGTTGCTGGAGCGCGCCGCGGCCGCAGGCTACATCGCTTACCAGCGCAGCACCGGCAATGCCGGCGAGGAGGCCGAGGCGCTCGTAGTGATCGCCAAGAGCTTTGCCGAGCGCTCGGTCTGGCGTCCGGCGCTCGATGCGCTGCGGATCGCGCTCGAGCTGCGCGAGGTCGCCGACGTTCGCGCGCAATACGAGCGGCTGCGCGAGGAGCATGGCTTTCACATCGTCGATTACAGCGTCGACGCCGACGCGGCTTCCCCGCGCGTTTGCTTCCAGTTCTCCGAGGACCTGCCGGGCAAGCGCACCGACTTCTCGCCCTTCGTGGCGGTCGCCGGCCAGGACAAACCGGCGGTGACCGTGCAGGAGCGCCAGCTCTGCGTGGAAGGCCTCAAGCATGGCGAACGCTACAGCGTCACCCTGCGCGCCGGCATTCCCTCGGTGGTGCGCGAGACGCTCGCCAAAACGGCCGAGTTCACCATCTTCGTGCGTGACCGGCGCCCGCTGGTTCGCTTCACCAGCAAAGCCTATGTGCTGCCGAGGAGCGGCCAACGCGGCATTCCGGTGGTCAGCGTCAACACCGATTCTGTCGCGCTCGACATCTATCGCATCGGCGACAGGAACCTGCTCGACACCGTCATTGGCGGCAACTTCCAACGCATGCTCGACCGCTTCGACGTGAGCCGGCTCAAGGACGAGCGCGCCACGAAGGTGTGGAGCGGCGACATGACGGTGGAGCAGGTGCTCAACACCGACGTGACCACCGCCTTCCCGGTCGACCAGGCGATCGGCACCTTGGCGTCCGGCGTCTACGTCATGGTCGGGCAGGCGAAAGGCGGGGCCAAGGAGGAGTTCGAGTCGCTCGCGACCCAGTGGTTCATCGTCTCGGACCTCGGCATGACCGCGTTTTCCGGCCACGACGGCATCCACGCGTTCGTGCATTCGCTGGAAACCACTCAGCCCAAGGGCGCGGTCGAGATCAGGCTTCTCTCCCGCAGCAACGAAGTGCTCGCGCGCAAGCGTACGAGCGACACGGGCCACGTGCAGTTCGAGGCCAATTTGGCGCGCGGGGAGGGGGCGGCAGCGCCCGCCATGCTGATCGCCAGCGACACGCGCGGCGACTATGCGTTCCTCAGCCTCAAGTCGCCGGCTTTCGACCTGAGCGACCGCGGCGTCGCTGGCCGCGCGGTGCCGGCTGGGCTTGATGCCTTCGTCTATACCGAGCGGGGCGTCTACCGCTCCGGCGAGACCGTGCAGATAACCTCGCTGCTGCGCGACGCGCAGGGCATGGCCGCGCTCAACGTGCCGCTCACGCTGGTGGTCGAGCGGCCGGATGGCTTGGAGTACCGGCGCAGCGTGGTGGCCGACGAAGGGCTCGGCGGGCGCGCGCTCGGTGTGGCGCTCGTGCCATCGGCGCCGACCGGCACCTGGCGGGTGCGGGCCTATACCGATCCCAAACGGCCTGCCATTGGCGAGGCGACTTTCCTGGTGGAGGACTATCTGCCGGACCGGCTCGACTTCGAGCTTGCCTCCAAGGCTGGCGGCATCGCCAAGGCGAGCCCGGCCGAGGTGACGGTGGAGGGCCGCTATCTCTACGGGGCGCCGGCGGCCAAGCTGGAGCTCGAAGGCGAGGTCATCGTCCAGGCGGCCGCCGAGCGGCCAGGCTTTCCAGGCTATCAGTTCGGCCTCGCCGAGGAGGATGTCGAGACGGCGCGCGTGCCGCTCGAGGGGCTGCCCGAAACGGATGCCGACGGCAAAGCCACGTTCGCGGTGCGGCTTGACAAGCAGCCCGCCACCAGCCGGCCATTGCAGGCGCAGGTGAACCTGCGTCTGGTTGAGCCGGGCGGCCGCGCGGTCGAGCGCAAACTCAGCCTGCCCGTCATTCCAACCGGGCCGATGCTCGGTATCAAGCCGCTCTTTTCCGGCAAGTCGCTCGGTGACGGTGAGACCGCAAGCTTCGATGTGCTGGTCGCCGATCCGGCGGGGAAGCCAATGGCGCGCAGCGGCCTGCGCTACGAGCTCCTCAAGATCGAGAGCCGATACCAGTGGTATCGCCGTGAAGGCATCTGGGACTTCGAGCCGGTGAAAACGACCAAGCGCGTGGCCGACGGCACATTCGAGGTGGCGGCCGACCGCCCGGCGCGCATCTCGCTCCCGGTGAGCTGGGGCCGCTACCGCCTGGAAGTCTCGACCGGCGAGCGCAATGGGGCAGTAGCCTCGGTTGCCTTTGATGCCGGCTGGTACACCGAAGCGAGCGCCGACACCCCGGACCTGCTCGAGCTCGCGCTCGACAAGCCGGAATACCTGCCCGGCGAAAGCATGACGGTCGCGGTCACCGCCCGCACCGCCGGCAAGGTCACGCTCAACGTCATTGCCGACCGGCTCATCTCGACTGTTACGCAGGACGTGACGCGGGGTACCGCGCAGCTGCGCATCCCCGTAGGGAGCGACTGGGGCACCGGTGCCTACGTGCTCGCGACCTTGCGCCGCCCGCTCGACAAGGATGCGCAGCGCATGCCGGGCCGGGCGATCGGCGTGCAGTGGTTCGCGATCAATCGCAAGGCGCGCACCCTCACGGTCGAGCTGAAGGCGCCGACGCTCATCCGCCCGAACACGCCCATGCGCCTGCCGATGAAGGTCACCGGGCTCAATCCGGGTGAGGAGGCGCGCATCGTCGTGGCGGCAGTCGATGTCGGCATTCTCAATCTCACCGGCTACAAGCCGCCGGCGCCGGACGAGCACTATCTCGGCCAGCGCCGCCTGAGCGCCGATGTCCGCGACCTCTACGGCCAGCTGATCGACGGTATGCAAGGCACGCGCGGCCAGATCAGGAGCGGCGGCGATGCCGGCGCGGTTGAGCTGCAGGGCTCGCCCCCCACGCAGAAGCCCCTCGCGCTCTATTCCGGCGTCGTCAGCGTCAATGCCAATGGCAGCGCCGAGGTGGCGTTCGACATCCCCGATTTCGCCGGCACCGCCCGCGTGATGGCTGTCGCCTGGTCGAAGGACAAGGTCGGCCGTGCCACAGCCGACGTCACTGTGCGCGACCTGGTCGTGCTCACGGCGACGCTGCCGCGCTTCCTGCTCTCAGGCGACCACGCCACCATGCACCTCGCCATCGACAACCTCGAAGGTGCTGCTGGCGACTATCGTCTGGAGGTGAAAACCGATGGCGTCACCGCGACGGCGCCAACGCCGACGCTCAAGCTCGCCGCCAAGCAGAAGAGCACATTGAGCGTGCCGATCACCGCCGCAGCGGCAGGGACCGCCAGCGTGACGGTGCGCCTGAGCGGACCGGCGGGCTACGCGCTGGAGCGCAGCTATACGCTTGATGTCCGGCCAGGAAGCCAGATCTTTGCCCGCCGCACGGTCAAGCCGCTGGCTCCGGGCGAGAGCCTGACCTTGTCAACCGATGTGCTGGCCGATCTCGTGCCCGGTACGGGGCGCGTGGCGCTCACCGTCGGCATGTCGGGCGCGCTTGACGCCGCCGCGCTGCTTGCGGCTCTTGATCGCTATCCGTTCGGCTGCACGGAGCAGATCGCCAGCGTCGCACTGCCGCTCCTCTACGTGAACGATCTCGCGTTGGCAGCCCATCTCGCGCTTGACCGCGCGGCCGATGAGCGAATCCGCGATTCGATCGACCGTTTGCTGGCGCGCCAGGGCTCGAACGGCTCGTTCGGTCTGTGGTCGGCCGGCGGCGACGATCTCTGGCTCGACGCCTATGTCAGCGATTTTCTCACGCGTGCGCGCGAGAAGGGTTTTGCCGTCGCCGATGCGAGCTTCAAGCTCGCGATCGACCGGCTGCGCAACTTCATCGCCACCGCGGAAGATCCGGCAAAAGACGGCGGCCGCAACGTCGCCTACGCGCTCTATGTGCTGGCGCGCAATGGCGCCGCGCCGATCGGCGACCTGCGCTACCTCGCTGACACGAAGCTCGACGCAATCGCCACTCCGATTGCCAAGGCGCAGATCGCGGCTGCGCTGGCCTTGCTCGGCGATCGCATCCGCGCCGAGCGGGTCTTTGCCGCAGCGCTCACGGCGCTGCCGCCACGGCCGACGCTCGATTACGGCCGCAGCGACTACGGCTCGCCGCTGCGTGACGCGGCGGCCTTGGTCACGCTCGCCGCCGAAGGTGGTGCGGGTGGGGCGACGCTGGTTGCGGCCGTCGAGCGGGTGGAGGCGGCGCGCGGCGTCACGTCCCGCACATCGACACAGGAGAACGCCTGGATGCTGCTTGCCGCCCGCGCTCTCGCCAAGGATGCACAGGCCGTGTCGCTCGAGGTCGGCGGCGAGACCGTCACGGGCGCGCTCAACCGCATTTTGCGACCGTCCGACCTGGCGCAACCGTTGAAGGTGACCAACACCGGCAACACCACAGTCCAGGCGGTCGTCACCACGTCCGGTGCGCCCTTGGTGGCGGAGCCCGCGGTCGAGCGCGGCTTCAAGATCGAGCGCCACTACTACACGCTTGGCGGGCAGCCCGCCGATCCCGCCCACGCGAAGCAGAACGATCGCTTCGCCGTGGTGCTGAAGATGACCGAGGCGCAGCCGGTGTTCGGACGCATTATCGTTGCCGACTATCTCCCGGCGGGATTCGAGATCGACAACCCGCGGCTCGTCTCTTCGGGCGAGACCGGCACGCTGGCCTGGATCGAGGATGCGCAGGAGCCGGTCCACTCCGAGTTCCGGGACGACCGCTTCAGCGCGGCGTTCACCAGAAACGCGGGCGACCCGGCAGTGTTCACGGTTGCCTATGTCGTGCGCGCGGTCACTCCGGGCCGCTACGTCCATCCTCAGGCTTATGTCGAGGATATGTATCGTCCCGACCGCTTCGGCCGCACCGCGACCGGGTCGGCCGAGGTGACGGCCGCGGAGAAATGACGAGCGCGCTGCAGGGCGTGCGGCAAAAATCTCGTTCTTATGAGACGTGTTCTTATCAGACCTGCACGCGCGTCCTCGGCGCGTTTTTGACCGGACACCATCGTGTCGTGCAGCAATGGCGCGCGCGTGCCTTCGGCCTTGCTGCGCTTTGCCTGACGCTCGTCGCCGGTGCCACCTGGCTCGCGTACTTCATCATTGCGCTCGGGCCGGCCCCGCTCGGTGACGGTCTCGCCTTCTCCTCGCTTGTGCTTGATCGTGAGGGCCGCCTGCTGCGGCCGTACACCACTGAGGATGGGCGCTGGCGCCTGCCGGCGACACGCGAGCACGTTGACCCGCGCTTCATCGCTTTGTTGCTCGCCTACGAGGACAAGCGCTTCCGGGGCCATCACGGCGTTGACCCTGTGGCTCTCGCGCGCGCGCTCATGCAGCTTGTCACGCACGGGCACATCGTCTCCGGTGCCTCCACTCTGACAATGCAGGTTGCCCGCCTGCTCGAGCCGCGCAACGAGCGCAGCTTCGCCGCCAAGTTGCGACAGATCGTGCGCGCGCTTGAGATCGAGCGAAAGCTCTCGAAGGACGAGATCCTCGATCTCTATCTCAGCCTGGCGCCGTATGGCGGCAATCTCGAAGGGGTGCGTGCGGCCTCGCTCGCCTATTTCGGGAAAGAGCCGCGCCGGCTGACCCTGGGCGAGGCGGCGCTCCTCGTGGCCCTGCCGCAGTCACCGGAGCAGCGACGCCCCGACCGCTCTCCCGCGAGCGCCCGAGCCGCGCGCGATCGTGTGCTTAGCCGCGCCGGTCCGGTGCTGCAATCGGCGGCCCTAACGGCGGCGGAGCAGGGTTTCATCACTGCCGAGGACATGGATCGCGCCCGCCGCGAGGTCGTGCCGGAGGGGCGCAAGGCCATGCCAATGCTGGCGCCGCACGCCGCCGCCGCTGCGCTCGCCGCCGCCCCGCAAGCGCGTGAGCACCGCCTGAGCATTGACGCGAGCTTGCAGAGGACGCTCGAGGAGCTCGCGCGTGAACGCGCGCGCGCCCTCGGTCCCGATGTGTCGGTAGCGATCCTTGTCGTGGAGCACGCGACGGGCGAGGTGCTCGCACGCGTCGGGTCGGCCGATTACTTCGACATCCGCCGCTCCGGCCAAGTGGACATGACACACGCGCTGCGCTCGCCCGGCTCGACGCTCAAACCGTTCATCTACGGACTAGGCATCGAGGATGGCTTCATCCACCCGGAAACGCTTATCGAGGATCGGCCGGTGCGTTTCGGGGGATATGCGCCGGAGAATTTCGACTTGAGCTTTCAGGGGACGGTGACGGTGCGGCGCGCGCTGCAGCTCTCGCTCAACGTTCCGGCGGTGGCAGTGATCGAGAAGGTGGGTGCGAGCCGCTTTACTGCGCGCCTGCAGCAGGCGGGAGCGCACTTGGTGCTGCCGCCCGGCGAGGTGCCCGGGCTCGCTATGGGGCTGGGTGGCGTAGGCATCACGCTCAACGACCTCGTTCGGCTCTATGCCGGGCTCGCTCGCCTCGGCAGCACCATCCCCGTCAACGAGCGCGTTGGAGAGCGCAACGCCGCGCCGGCGCCGCTGCGGCTGCTCGATCCCACTGCGGCCTGGCACGTGGCCAGCGTTCTCCTCGGCACGCCGCCGCCCGAAAACGCGGCCGGCGGCCGCATCGCCTTCAAGACCGGCACCTCCTATGGATACCGCGATGCCTGGTCGGTTGGCTTCGACGGCAAACGCACCATCGGCGTCTGGGTCGGCCGCCCCGATGGAGCGCCCGTGGCGGGGATCACCGGCCGTTTGGCGGCGGCGCCAATCCTGTTCGATGCCTTTGCCCGCACCGGCAAGCTTCCGGTGCCGCTTCCGGCGGCGCCGAAGGGTACGCTCGTCGTGGCGACGGGAAAGCTTCCCCCACCGCTGCAACGGCTGCGTACCGGCATCCTCGCCCCGAACGAGGCCGCCGAGCCTGCCTTGCGCATCATGTTTCCACCCAACGGCGCCCGTCTCGAGCTCGCCAGTGACGGCTCAGGCAAGCCCGACCCCATCCCCGTGAAGATCACCGGCGGCGCCGGAGCGCTCACCGTGCTGGTCAACGGCGTCCCGCAGGAGGTCACTTCCGGCCGCCGCACCTTCTTTTTCGCGCCCGAAGGGCCAGGCTTCGTGCGGCTCACGGTCATGGATGGAAAGGGCGCCACTGACAGCGTCATGGTGCGCCTGCAGTGAAGGCTGCCCCTTTCGGCCGCCGCTTTCCCGCTTGGCGCCGGTCCTTTATTCTCTAGTCACAACCAGACAGGGCAGGGGATGGTCATCACTGCCGGCAATGAGAGCCGCCGCAAGCTCCGCTGGGGCGGCCTCACCGCCATTATCGATTTTGCTGCGGCGTCGCATTTGCGGGCACTCGCGTTGCTCGTCGTTTGCGCGCTTTGCTGCTTTTTGCCCGGGTTCTTCAGCATCCCGCCGCTTGATCGCGACGAGGCGCGCTTTGCCCAAGCCACTAAACAGATGGTTGAGAGCGGCGAGTACATCGACATCCGATTTCAGGATGAGGTGCGCTACAAGAAACCGGTCGGCATCTATTGGCTGCAAGCCGGCGTGGTGAAGGCCGCCGCGGCGCTTGGCATGCGTGGCGCGCTCACCACGATCTGGCTCTATCGGCTGCCGTCGCTGATCGGCGCGGTGGGCGCCGTTCTGCTGACCTATTGGGCCGCGCTCGCCTTGGTGTCACGCCGGGCGGCGCTGCTCGCAGGGCTGATGCTGGCGAGCTGCGTCCTCCTCGGCGTCGAGCGGCTCATGGCGAAGACCGACGCCATGTTGCTCCTGACCGTGGTGGCGGCCATGGGGGCGATGGGCCGCATTTACGTTGCGCGTAGCGGTCCTGCTGCGCCGCCGGCCGCCGTATCCTGGAGCACTGCGGCCGTATTCTGGACCGCCTTGGCGGCAGGGATACTGCTCAAAGGACCGGTGATCCTGCTGGTGGTTGGTCTCGCCGCTGTTGCGTTGCTGATCGTCGATCGTTCCGGATCCTGGCTCCTGGCCCTTAAGCCGCTGCCGGGCCTTATCTGGCTCGCGCTCCTCGTTCTCCCGTGGTTCGTGGCGATTACCGGACGCGCTGGCGAAACCTTCTTTGCCGAGTCGGTCGGACAAGACCTGTTCAGCAAGATTTTCAGCGGGCAGGAGTCGCACGGGGCCCCGCCCGGCTACTACCTGGCGCTGTTCTGGATCACGTTCTGGCCCGGCGCCACTTTGGCGGCGCTCGCCACGCCGGCCACCTGGGCCAGCCGACGAGAGCCGAGCATCAAATTTCTGCTGGCGTGGTTGCTGCCCTCCTGGCTCGTGTTCGAATTGGTCATTACCAAGCTGCCGCACTACGTCCTGCCGCTCTATCCGGCGATTGCCATCCTCATTGCCAACGCAATCGACACGCATGCCCTGTCGCAGCGACCGGGTTTGGTCTGGGGCACAATTTGGTGGTTTGTCGTTGCCTTGGGCGCGGGACTACTGGGGCTTGTGGCGCTGGCCGTGATCGGCCGCCAGTTTGGGCTCTTGGCATGGCCGCTGATTGGTGCCGGCGCTGTCATGAGCCTGCTCGCCTGGCGGCTTTATGAGGTCGACGGCGCCGAGGATTCGTTGTTGCGCGCGATCGTCGCCGCGATCCTGATCGCAATTGCCCTGTTTGGCGTCATCACTCCCTCGCTGGCTCCCCTATTCCCCAGCGTCGCGCTGGCGCGGGTGCTGCGCGAGGTGGGGTGCTCGCGGCCGCAGGCCGTATCGGTGGGTTATGAAGAGCCGAGTCTTGTCTTTCTCGCCGGTACCGAGACGCGCTTTACCGACGCAGCGAGTGCGGCCGAATTCCTCAACGGCGGTCCTTGCCGGTTCGCCTTCGTCGAAGCTCGCCAGGAAAGAAGCTTTGGTCAGCGCGCCGAGCTCATTGGCCTACGATACAGCGCCGCTGCGCGGATTGACGGCTTCAACATGAGCAACGGGCACCCGATCACAGTTGCGGTCTATCGCTCGGCGGAGCTGCCATGACCATCAGCGGGAACGCCAAGCCGGCCGCATCCTCAGGCAGGCCGTTGCACTGGGTGGGTGCGAATATCCTTGGCTATCTCGCGCTGCTCGGACGCAAGCCCAGGCCTCGCGCCCGATCGATGCGGCTCGCCCCTCTTCGTCTCGTGGTCGCGGCCCTTCTTGGCATAGCACTGCTCGCCGCCACCATGGCGCTTGTGGACGCCTGGGCCGTGCGCAGCGTGCTGCAATGGCCGGAATGGCTCACCCGCATGTTTGATGACGTGACCGACTTCGGCAAATCGGTTCGCTTTCTTATCCCCGTGGCGCTCGCGCTCTTGGGGCTGACACTCCTCGCCGCGCCTACGGTGCCGCGTATGGCGCAGCGCGTGCTTGCGGCAGTCGCGGTACGGCTGGGGTTCCTCCTGCTCGCCATCGGACTTCCCGGGCTCGTCGTGACCATCACGAAGCGTTTGATCGGGCGTGCACGCCCGCTGATTGAAGGCGGAGCCGACCCGTTCCTCTATCACCCGCTCGGCTGGAGCGTGGAGTATGCGAGCCTGCCCTCTGGCCATGCGGTCGATGCCTTCGCCATCGCCACCGCGGTTGCCCTGCTGTGGCCAAGCGCACGCGCGGTGATGTTGCTCTATGCGGTGGTGATCGCGCTCAGCCGTGTCGTCCTGACCGCGCATTTCCCGAGCGATGTCCTTGCCGGAGCGATCGTTGGAGTGCTTGGCGCGTTGCTCGTGCGTGAATGGTTCGCCACGCGCGGTCTCGCCTTTGCTCAGGCTCCTGGCGGGCGGATTACTGCGCTGCCCGGGCCCTCGCTCAGCCGGCTGAAAAGGGTTGCCCGCCAGCTTCTTGCGCCATAAGAAGCTCGCGCATCCCAAAAATCCGTGTCTCCCGGCTGCGCAGCGGACCTCGAACGCATGAACGACACACCTGCCAGCGCGGTCACGCCGGCCATCTCGGTCGTGGTTCCGGTGCGTAACGAGGCAGAGAACATTGCGCCGCTCCTTGGTGAGATCGTCACCGCTCTCGGCGAGAGCGCGCGCTTCGAGATCATCTACGTGAACGACGGTTCGACCGATCGGACCGAATCACAGCTGACGCTGCTGATGGCGAGCCGGCCTTGGCTGCGACATCTCAGGCACGAAGTCTGTTGCGGACAATCAGCGGCAGTTCGAACCGGCGTGCTGCATGCACGCGCACCCATTGTCGTGACGCTCGATGGGGACGGGCAGAACGATCCCGCTTTCATTCCCGCGCTGCTCAAAACGCTCGCTGCGGGGGCGCCCAAGCTGGGCCTGGTTGCAGGGCAGCGCGTGGGGCGCAAGGACAGCAGCTTCAAGCGGCTTCAGTCGCGGCTGGCCAACGCGGTCCGCGCCGCCGTGCTGCGCGATGGCACCCGTGATACCGGGTGCGGGCTGAAGGCCTTCCAGCGCGAGCTTTTCCTCGCTCTGCCGTATTTCGACGGCATGCACCGGTTTCTGCCGGCCTTGGTGCGTCGCGAAGGCTACGAGATCGGCTATGTCGATGTGATCGATCGTGCGCGCCGCGCGGGCCGATCCAATTACGGGATGCTCGACCGGCTGTGGGTCGGCATCGCCGATCTCGTCGGGGTGTGGTGGCTGATCCGCCGCCGCCGCTTGCCGCAGGTGCTGGAGGTGAGGCGGAATGCTGATTGATCTTTCGCACGCGATCGGCAGCTATCTGCATGAGGTGTTCGTCGCGCGCTTCCAGTGGTGGGTGCTGCTCGGCTATCTCGCACAGCTCATGTTCACCATGCGTTTCGTGGTGCAATGGATCGCGTCCGAGCGTGCTGGCAAGATGGTCATGCCCATCGCTTTCTGGTTCTTCTCGATCGGGGGCGGGCTGCTGCTGTTCGCCTATGCGCTCTACATCCGCGACCCCGTCTTCATTCTCGGCCAGGGCTTCGGGGTGTTCGTCTATGCGCGCAATCTCTATTTCGAGTTGCGCGACCGAGCGAGGGCGAGCGCCGCGTAGTGGACGAAACTCTTTTGATTCGCTGCTCGGCCGGCTGTGCAGCCGCGGAGAAGCAATCTTGCAAGGTTAGCTCAGGCCTGATCCCGACCATTCACGGTGACGTTGAGATCCTTGATGCGACCGTCCCCGATGGAATAGATCCAGCCATGCACGGACAGGTCCTGCTTACGGGCCCAGGCTTCGAGCACGAGCACGTCGGCGGCGACGTTCTTGACCTGTTGCGTGACATTGAGCTCGCAGAGGCGATTGAGCCGGCGGCGCTCGTCACCTATGAGAGCAAGCTCCTGGTTGTGGGTGCGCGCGAGCTCGCGGATCGGATGCAGCCAATGATCGACGAGACCGCGGCGCTCGCCGTCGACCGCGGCGCTCACGCCACCGCAGCCGTAATGGCCCACCACCATGACGTGCTGCACCTTGAGGACATCGACGGCGAACTGGAGCACTGACAGGTAGTTCGCATCCTGCGGCGAAGCGAGATTGGCCACATTGCGGTGGACGAACAACTCGCCCGGGTCGAGCCCGACGATGGTGTTCGCCGGCACGCGGCTATCGGAGCAGCCGATCCAGAGATAACGCGGCGCCTGTTGGCGTTCCAGGCGGCGAAAGAAATCGGGATCCTCGGCCGTCATGCGGGCGGCCCAGGCCCGATTGCGCGCGATGAGGTCTTGCGGTCCGAGGGTGCTCACGCGGTGCTTTCTGCTGCTGACGCAATTGCGCTCACATCAGCGCAACAGGGAAATCCATCAGCACGAGATCGGTTTGGTTCGAATCGATCCGATCCCATCGGGTTCATGGAATCGATGGTTTAGGGACGGCTGCGCTGATGCGAGTTTCTGCGTAGGCGCGGTTCTCAGCCGATTGGCGGGGGTCGAATGCAACAAGCGTGCAGTGGAAAAATGCGGTGGTCCATGAGGCGCTCGCTCTGCATGCGACCAAGGCTTCCGAAGGCTCGACCGCCTCGATCTCTCCTGCCTTACGATAATCGGCAATGGCCTCCTTGACGTGCTTGTGCATGAGCCAGAGATCGCCCCGGGCCTGGTAGGCCTTGGCATCGGCGGGATCGCTGCGGAGCAGAGCCTCGTAGTCGGCCATGGCCTTCGTGAAAGCTCCCGAGGTCGCATAGTGATAGGCGCGCCAACGGCGCATTTCGCGATCGTCAGGATTGGCCGTGAGAGCGCTTGCGAGATCAGCGGCGCCGAGCGCGTCGTAAATGCTGCCACGTCGCATCAATGCCTCCGCCCGTTGCGACGCCGGCAGCCCTGGATCAGCAATTATCCGCGAGCAGGCCTCGATCGCCCGCTGCCGATCCTTTTCACTGATCCGGCACTCTGAACCATCGATGGGATTTTGCGCGACCGCCGCAGAGGCAGGTGAAAATGCCGACAGCGCGAGGAGGCAAACGATCCTCAGTCTGCAGGGGGGCATGGAGAACATCGCGTCATTCCGAGCGTGCTAGCCGTGGCATCTTCTTCGCGCATCCAAAAGAGCGCGCCAGTGTCGTAGATGAGGCTCTTGTCCGGTCCCGATCAGCATTCCCGAACATAATGAGGGCCGGCGGAGGCATCTGCCTTTTGCCGACATTACTTGCATCCGTGCTGGCGGCACAACGCTCTTTGCGACCCGGCTAAGCGCCCGGCCGACGATCTCCGCTGCTTGACCTAAAGCGCCGCCGCGGTTGCTGAGCGGAGAGAGCCGTCGCATCGCAGGTGAGCTGCCGGGCGCCGCAACACACCGCGCGACCGGCGCAGCCTGCGGCCTGCGTCGTTCCGGATGAGCTCGGCGGGCAAGCGACGCGTGCATTGCAGATGCAGCGAAATGCGGGTAATCGGCCCCCATGCGTTTGGGTGGAGGAGCGACATGCCAGCACTTTTCCTAGCGGTGCTCATGCTAATGGGGGTTGCCGACGAAGGTCATGCCCAGCTGCGCACGGCCTCCACGCCTTTGCACATTGTCGTTCCCCTCGCGGCCGGTTCCGGACCCGATCTTCTCGCTCGCACATTGAGTGAAGGCTTGCGCGAGAAGATCGGGCGCACCGTCATCGTGGAAAATCGTCCCGGCGCCGGCGAGCGGCTCGGCGCGGAGTACGTTGCCAAGTCCGCGCCTGACGGCAGTACCATCCTGCTTGCACCAGGCGGAGGTCTGGTCGTCAGCCCGTTCCTCGTTTCCAGTCTTCCCTACGACGCCACGCAATTTGCGCCGATTTCGCTCCTTACACGCGGGCACCTGGTTCTGGTAGCGCGTCCAGGCCTCGAGGCTGCTTCACTCGTCGACGTCGTTTCCTTGGCAAGAGCGAAGCCCGGCGCGCTCACCTATGGGTCATCCGGCATCGGAACGCCGCCTCATCTCACCGGCGAGCTTCTTCGCCTCGCCGCAGGTGTCGAGATGACCCATGTGCCCTACAAGGGCGGGTTGGCACCTGCTATGACGGACCTTCTCGCCGGGCACATCGACCTGCTGTTCGCGAATCTCGTCAACGCACTCGAGCACATGCGTGCTGGTCGACTGAAAGTGATTGCGGTCGCGAGCCAGGCACGGGCGTCCGAGTTGCCCGACGTACCGACCATCGCCGAGAGCTATCCGACCGTCCATGCCTTGAGTTGGTTCGCGGCGTTGGCGCCGCCAAAAACCGGCAGGAGAGTCACTGATGAGCTCTCGAGTGCGTTCCGAGAAATCCTTCTGTCGCCGCAGGTCTCTCTCTCGTTGAGAACGGCGGGCTTGGAGCCGGTCGCAAGCTCTCCCGACGACATGGCCGCCTTCATGGCGGAGGAGCGGGAACGCTGGAAGAAAGTGATCGAGTCGGCAAACATCAAGCCTGAGTAAGCATGGCGGGCATTCAGGTGCGACCCTGCTGCGTCAGCTTGGAGTGTTTCAGGAGCCCGAGAGCTTCCCTGGGCTAATTGCACCGCGCTCATGTATCCGTGACCATGCTGGACATTCTGCGCGTGCAATGCGTTGGCCGCGGCATGTGACCTGCTGTGCTTCGGCATGACACCGTCGTCATTCCGCGCGTCGTCGTCATTCCGCCATTGTTCTCCTTTCATCACCGGTGCCGGATCGTCCCGCTCTCGTTAGGGGAGTGGGCTCAGAAGGAGATTGGCATGCGACGGCTGTTCATCGGATTGTTGCTGACGCTGCTCGCGGCCTCGGCAAACGCCGCCGAGGACCAGCGCAACGTCAATGTCATAAACGGCACCGGCTACGGCATCAAATTTCTCGGCTTCAACAATCCCGGCGACAACGATTGGTCCGACAACGAGCTCGGCAGCGTGCTTGCAAACGGCTCTAGTGTGTACGTGAAGTTCAACACGGAAGACGAAGGCTGCGTCTGGAATTTCCGCATCGAGTGGTCTGAGGACGGCTATCCGGGCGTGATCTGGCGTGACGTGAATTTGTGCGAGATCAACACGCTCACGCTCCGCTATAACCGAGCCAACGACACGACGTCCTACACTGCACGATGAAGCGTTGCCCGCGTTGCGGGCTGTGCGAGCGGACCGAATAACAACAAGCCATTCGGCTTCATGCGAGGATGTACGACATGAACAAGCGAGCGGCACTGTGTGGATTATTGTCGGCAGTTATTTACTCTAGTGCAGCGCATGCGCAGCCCTTGCACGCTGATGACGTGAAATGGGTCAATCAGTGTATTCAAGACAATCGCGGTGAGCCGGGCGGCACGCCGGAGATTGTCCGCGCATACTGCCTTTGTATGAATGAGAAAATGGAGAACAACGAAACGCGGTCGATCACCCAGTGGGAAAAGGCTAATCCTGCCGCCAAGCGCGACTGCGACCGCAAGGCGGGCTGGAAATAGCACCCGCGTCGGCTCTCGCGCCGTCTTCCTTCCGAAACGCGTCCGATCTCGCGGCGCGATAGCGTTGCGAATGGGGCCACAGCTCGTCATCCCCGCACTCCCCGGGGCCGGGCTCCGGCGGTTTTGCGACGCTCACTGCTTCTTCCTGCTGATGTATCCTGCGCACGCCCGTTCGCCAGAATTACCTTTTTCGACGGAGGAGCGGCATGAGTCGCGCTGATTTTCGTCCTTTCGTACCGGCTCCGGGGCAGTCACGCATCGCCGGCCCGACCCCGCGTGAGCATACGCAGGCGCGCATCAAGTCACCGCGTGCGGGTGAGCTGTTTGGCGCCTGGGAGAAACTTGCGGCGGCGCCGTTCAAAGGGATTACCACCAATGGCACCGTCGAGGACGGGCTGTTCTCGCTCGCTCCCGCGGATGCGCCAACACCGGAAATGGTCGCTGCCGCCGAAGCGCTCTTGCGGCACCTTTCACCGGCACAGCGCGGTAACATGAGCTTTCCAGTCGACTCGCGTGTGTGGCGCCAGTGGCAAAACACCGAGCTTTATGTCGAGCACCATGGACTGCGCCTCGATGAGGTGGCGCAGCCGATCCGCGATGCAGCCATGGCGGTGTTGCGGGCGAGCCTGAGCGCGAAGGGATTTCAGGTCTCGCGCGCGGTGATGCAGCTTAACCGCTTTCTTGGCGATCTGGTCGGTGGTCCGGAGGTGCTGGGGGAGTGGGCGTATACCTTCTGCCTGTTCGGGACGCCCTCGCCATCCGAGCCCTGGGGATGGCAGCTGTTCGGGCATCATCTCTCGCTCAATTGTCTGGTCATCGGCCGCCAAATGGTGTTGTCGCCGACCTTTCTGGGCGCCGAGCCGGCTTATGCGGACAGCGGCCCATTTGCCGGCACCACCCTCTTCGAGGATGAGGAGCGGTCGGGGTTGGCACTCATGCGATCTCTCTCGCCGCAGCAGCAGAAGGTTGCGCTCGTTTCCAGCTCGATGCACGGGGCTGACCACCCGCCGGGCCGCTGGCATTTCGCCGATCACCTGCATCTCGGGGGCGCACACCAGGACAATCGCATCGTGCCTCTGGAGGGGCTGCGGGGGAGCGGTCTCTCAGCGTTGCAGCGGCGCAATCTCACTGATCTCATCTCGGCCTATCTGCAGCCCTTGCCCTCAGGGCCACAGGCGGCGCGCATGAGCGAGATCGAACGCCATCTCGAGGCCACCCATTTCTGCTGGATCGGCGGCTTCGATGAGGTCAGCCCGTTCTACTACCGTGTTCAAAGCCCGGTGGTGTTCATCGAGTTCGATCATCACTCCGGAGTCTTCCTCACCAACAAAGAACCAGCCAAGTTTCACGTGCACACGGTGGTGCGAACGCCGAACGGCAACGATTACGGATTTGATGTGCTGCGCCAGCACTACGCGCAATCGCATGCGCGACGTGAGTAGCGCAAAGCCCCGCAGCGCGGTGCGCACTACTGGCGTTGGGATGGTGCGCACGGTGCTTCGCACCTTTGCGCACCCTACAGCCGCAACGATATTTGCTCCCTGTAGGGTGTGCAAAGCCGCGCAGCGGCGTGCGCACCGTTGACTTTCTCGCGCCGGCTTGGTGCGCACGGTGCTTCGCACCTTTGCGCACCCTACAGTGTGAGCGACCGCTCGCAACAGCTACGAAGCGGAGGCGAGCGCCGTGAAGCCGCGTGCAAGATCGGCGATCAGATCGTCGGTATCCTCGAGGCCGATGTGCAGGCGTATCGACGGCCCGGCAGGGGCCCATTTGGTGGCGGTGCGGATCGCTGCGCAGTCGAACGGGATGGCGAGGCTCTCGAAGCCGCCCCACGATGCGCCCATGCCGAACAAGGTGAGCGCGTTGAGGAAGGCATTCACGGCTGTGTCGGACGCGGGCTCGAGCACGATCGCGAAGAGCCCGCTCGCCCCGGTAAAGTCGCGTTTCCAGAGCGCATGGCCAGGGCAGCTTTCGAGCGCGGGATGCAGCACGCGGGCGACCTCCGGCCGTTGCGCCAGCCATTGTGCGACCGCGCGTCCCGCCCGATCGTGCGCGGCCAGGCGCACGCCCAGTGTGCGCAAGCCGCGCAGCCCGAGGTAAATGTCGTCCGGACCGACGCAGAGCCCGAGCTCATGCAGCGTGTCGCTCAGGCGCGGCCATGTGGCCTCATTGGCAGCGACTGTGCCGAGCATCAGGTCGGAATGGCCGCCGATATATTTGGTCGCGGCCTGGATCGACAGGTCCACCCCGTGCTCGAGGGCCGGGAAATAGAGCGGGGTTGCCCACGTGTTGTCCATAAGCACGATCGCGCCGCGCGCATGCGCCGCGACGGCGATCGCCGGCACATCTTGCACCTCGAACGACAGCGAGCCGGGTGATTCCACGAACACCGCGCGTGTGTTCGGCTGCATGAGCTCGCCAATGCGTGCACCGAGCATCGGATCGAAATAGGTGGTCGCGACCCCTAGCCGTTTGAGAACGCCGTCGCAGAATTTGCGCGTGGGTTGATAGACGTTGTCGGTGACCAGCACATGGTCACCGGCTCCAAGCACCGCGAGCAGGGCCGTGGAGATTGCGGCGAGACCCGAGGGCACCAGAGCAACACCGGCGCAGGCGGCGCCTTCGAGGTCGCGCAGTGCGCTCTCCAGCGCCTCGGATGTCGGCGTGCCGCGACGGCCATAGACGTAGCGCGCCCGGCGGGCGCGAAAGTCCTCCGCGGTCGGATAAAGAACGGTGGACGCGTGCACGACCGCCGGGTTGACGAAGCCGTGATTGCCATGCGGGTCGCGGCCTCCGGTGACCAGACGCGTTGCCGGCTTTAATGACTGCGGCGATCTGTGTGCTTTCGGCTTGCCGCTCATGCTGTCTTCCTGCGCGCGCGCAGCGTCGTGCGCGTAATCGCGACGTTGCAACACCAGCAGCGGTGATGGCCTCGCGCAGCGCTGCCGTCAACCCCTTGACCGCGATGCATGATCGTTCTGAGATGGCGCCGCTGATGCAAGCGGGCACATGATTCCGACGCGATCCGCGCTGCCCTGCTGCTGGTAAGCCGCTGCAATGCCGTCGCTCGCTCTCGATGAAAGGCTCATCCATGAAACGCGAAGTTCTCCTGGCTCTTGCGGCGACTTTCGCGCTCGGCTTTTCCGTCCCGGCGACGGCGCAGACGCTCAAGGCCGTGAAGGATCGCGGCTCCCTGATCTGCGGTGTCGGCCCGGGCATTGCCGGCTTTTCGCTACCCGATGACAAGGGCAACTGGACCGGATTCGACGTGGATTTCTGCCGCGCTCTGGCGGCGGGTGTTCTCAACGACGCCACCAAGGTGAAGTTCACCCCGCTGTCGGCGAAAGATCGCTTCGAGCCGCTGAAAACCGGCGGCATCGACGTGCTCTCGCGCAATACCACCTGGACACTCTCGCGCGACGTGGCCTATGGCAACTTTGCCGGAGTGACCTATTACGACGGCCAAGGCTTCATGGTGCGCAAGGCGCTCAAGGTGAATTCCGCCCTCGAGCTCAACGGCGCCTCGGTCTGCACGCAAACCGGCACAACCACCGAGCTCAATCTCGCCGATTACTTTCGTGCCAATAACATGAAGTACGAGGTGATTGCGTTCGGCACCTCCGACGAGACCGTGAAGGCCTACGAGTCGGGCCGCTGCGATGCCTTCACCACCGATGTGTCGCAGCTCTATGCCGAAAAGCTCAAACTGACCAACGTCAGCGACCACGTGATCCTGCCGGAGGTCATCTCGAAGGAGCCGCTCGGCCCGCTCGTGCGTCACGGGGATGATCAGTGGTTTGTGGTGGTCAAATGGATCCTGTTCGGCATGCTCAATGCCGAGGAGCTCGGTGTCTCGTCGAAGAATGTTGACGAGGCGCTAAAATCCGCCCAGCCGGAAATTCGGCGGCTCCTCGGTGTCGAAGGCAATTTCGGCGAGCAGCTGGGGCTCAACAAGGACTGGATGGTGCGGGTCCTCAAGCAGGTCGGCAACTATGCCGAGGTGTTCGACCGTAATCTCGGCGCCAATTCCAAGCTCGGCATCAGCCGCGGCCTCAACCGGCTGTGGACGAAGGGCGGCATTCAATACGCCCCACCGATTCGTTGACGCTCGCCCGGCCGGTGGGGGGCCCGTGACGACACGCAGGCCCGTGCCTGCACGAGACGAAGTGCAGCCGCCGCGCGTTCCGTTTTACAACAATCCGAGGACCCGCGCGCTCGCGTCGCAGCTCGTGCTGCTCGCAGCCGTGATTTGGCTGGGGTTGCAGCTCGCGCTCAACGCCAGGGCCAATCTGGAAGCGCTGAATATCACCAGTGGCTTCGGCTTTCTTGAAACCACCGCCGGCTTCGGCGTCAACCAGACGCTCATACCGTATTCGGAATCCGACGCCTATGGCCGCGTCTTCCTGGTCGGTTTGCTCAATACTTTGCTGGTCTCCGCGCTCGGCATCGTGCTGGCGACGCTGCTTGGCTTTCTCATCGGCATCGCGCGTTTGTCGCCGAACTGGCTCCTGGCCCGGCTGGCCGGCGGTTATGTCGAGCTCATCCGTAACCTGCCGCTCCTGTTTCAGATTCTGTTCTGGTACCTCGCGGTGCTCGGCACGCTCCCGCCGCCGCGCCAGAGCATCTCCTTGTTCGGTGAAATCTTCATCAACAACCGCGGCGTGATCGTTCCTGCGCCGGTGGCCGGACAAGGCGCGCAGCTGGTGCTCGGGGCGCTGAGCCTAGGCCTGATCATCAGCCTTGCCCTGCGTTCCTGGTCGAGGCGCCGCCAGGAGCGGACCGGCCGGTCTTTCCCGGTGCTGTGGACCTCGCTCCTGGTCATCATAGGGTTGCCAGTGTTTGCGCTCGTGCTCACGGGCTTCCCCGTTCGATTTGAGACGCCGGAGTTGCGAGGATTCAATTTCGTCGGCGGGCTGCGGTTGATCCCGGAGCTCGCGGCCTTGCTGCTCGCGCTGACGACCTACACTGCCTCGTTCATCGCCGAGATCGTCCGTGCCGGGCTGCTCGCGGTGCCGCGCGGCCAGACCGAGGCGGCCATGGCGCTGGGGCTGCGCCGCGGCCTGTCGCTCCGGCTCATCATCGTGCCGCAGGCGCTGCGGGTAATCGTGCCACCGCTCACCAATCAATATCTCAGCCTGACAAAGAACTCCTCGTTGGCCGTCGCCGTCGGCTATCCCGATCTGGTCGCCGTCTTCGCCGGCACGGCGCTGAACCAGACCGGCCAGGCGATTGAGATCATTGCCATCACCATGGCGGTTTATCTTGCGATCTCGCTTCTCACCAGTGCGCTGATGAACTGGTACAACGCCCGCATCGGCATGGCGGAGCGCTGATGGCTGCCGGTTCCGCAAGCTTTGTGCGTCGCTCACTCACCGAGCCTGAGCCCCCGCCGCTTGCCAACACCGGGCCGATCGGCTGGACCCGGGCACATCTGTTCACGGGGCCGATGAACACCGTCCTCACCTTGGCGAGCGCCGCGATCATTACGGCAGTGGTCTGGTCGGCCCTGAAGTTTCTTCTGATCGACGCGGTCTGGGACGGCGCGAGCAGGGTGGATTGTTTGCCCGAGACGAGGGGTACCGCGGTCGGCGCGTGCTGGCCGTTCATTCGCGCCAAGCTGCGCCTCCTCATGTACGGGTTCTATCCGCAGAGCGAGCAGTGGCGTGTCAATTTCACGTATGTGGTGGGGGTGCTCCTGCTGGTCCCGCTGCTCATACCAGGCATTCCCGGCAAACGAGCGAACGCGTTGCTGTTCTTCGTCGTCTACCCGGCACTTGCCTTCGTGCTGCTGGTCGGCGGGACCTTAGGCTTGCCGCACGTCGAAACGCGGCTCTGGGGCGGATTGCTGGTGAGCCTTGTGATCTCCTATGCAGGCATCACTCTCTCGCTGCCGCTAGGCGTGCTCCTGGCACTGGGGCGGCGATCCGCGCTGCCGATCGTGCGTTCGGTCTGCGTCGTGTTCATCGAGCTGTGGCGCGGGGTGCCGCTGATCACCGTCCTGTTCTTTGCCACCTACATGCTGCCGTTCTTCCTGCCGCCGGCATGGGACATCGACGCACTGCTGCGTGTGCTCATCGGCGTCATTCTCTTCTCCGCCGCCTACTTGGCCGAGGTCGTGCGCGGTGGATTGCAGGCGATTTCGCGCGGGCAATACGAGGGCGCAACGGCTTTGGGGCTCGGCTATTGGCGCACCATGGGGCTCATCATTCTGCCGCAGGCGCTGCGCTTGATCATACCGGGCCTGGTCAACTCGTTCATTTCCCTGTTCAAGGACACGACCCTGGTCATGATCGTGTCGATCCTCGATCTCCTCGGTCAGCTGCGCGCCGCCTTCGCCGACCCGGCATGGGCGACGCCGGTCACCTTGTTCACCGGCTTCGCCTTCGCCGGAATGATCTATTTTCTGGTGAGCTTCAGCATGTCGCGCTATGCGCTATTCATGGAGCGCCGCCTCAACGTCGAGCGGACGCGCTGAAGAGATTGCCATTGTGAGCAATGCCGAGCCCGTTGCGGCAGTAAGTGGGAAGGGCGCGAGCCCCCCACTTGCGATGCGCACCACCGAGCACGAGGTCGCCATCGCGATCGCCGGGCTCGACAAGTGGTTCGGGACATTTCATGTGCTGCGCCACATCGATCTCGAGGTCCGCCGCGGCGAGCGCATCGTCATCTGCGGCCCATCCGGCAGCGGCAAGTCGACCCTGCTGCGCTGTATCAATCGCATCGAGGACTGGCAGCGCGGCCGTGTGGTTGTCGATGGGCTGGAGTTCACCGCCGATCTTAAGAAGATCGACGAGGTGCGCCGCGAGGTTGGCATGGTATTCCAGCAATTCAATCTCTTTCCCCACCTCACGGTGATCGAGAATTGCACCTTGGCGCCGATCTGGGTGCGCCGCCTCCCCAGGCGGCAAGCCGAAGAGATTGCGCGCCATTACCTCGCGCGCGTGCGCATCCCCGAGCAGGCCGACAAATATCCGGGCCAACTCTCGGGCGGGCAACAGCAGCGCGTTGCCATCGCACGCGCTCTATGCATGCAACCCAAGATCATGCTGTTCGACGAACCCACCTCATCGCTTGACCCGGAGATGGTCAAAGAGGTGCTCGAAACAATGGTGGCCCTGGCACATGACGGCATGACTATGCTGGTGGTCAGCCACGAGATGGGCTTCGCCCGGCAGGTCGCCAACCGGGTCGTGTTCATGGACGCCGGTCAGATCATCGAGGTGAATGCGCCTGAGGCGTTCTTCACCCGACCCAAGCACGAGCGCACGCGCTTGTTCCTTGGCCAAATCCTGCGTTGACGGAAACGGGGAGCTGGGCGGGCGTTCGCCTGTAGGGTGCGCAAAGCCGCGCCAGCGGCGTGCGCACATTATATCTCGCCGATGACTCGGTGCGCACGGCGCTTCGCACCTTTGCGAACCATACAAGACCGTCGCATACTGAGCTGAATTCAATGTCCGTCGACCGTGCAAAATGAAGCGGCGCCAATTTCTCAAAGCATTTGGTGGTACGGCATCCGCAGCCGTGGTCGCGCTCGAGGCGCGCGCGCAGCAGACGACGATGCCAGTGATCGGATTTCTTGATACCAGATCGCCTGAGCTTTTCGTCGACCGTCTGCGCAGATTTCGTCAGGGTCTCAAGGAGAGCGGCTACATCGAAGGTGAGAACGTCACGATCGACTACCGCTGGGCCGAGAATCAACGCGATCGGATTCCAGCACAAGCTGCTGACCTGGCTCGCAAGGGCGTGGCCGTGATCCTGGCCAGTGGCGGACCGTTCGTCGCATTGGCGGCGAAGGCAGCCACGACGACCATTCCAATAGTTTTCCTCGCCACCGAAGACCCGGTCAAGCTTGGTCTCGTTGCAAACCTCGCCCGCCCGGGCGGCAACCTCACGGGGATCAATTTTTTCAGCAGCGAGCTGACGGCAAAACGGCTGGAGCTGTTGCGCGCCCTGGTACCGGCAGCGGCACGCGTCGCCGTGCTGGTTAATCCGGTTAATGCCACCGGCACCGAGAACACGTTGCGCGACGTGCAAGTGGCGGCTCGCGCCGTCGGCATGCAAATCCAAGTCCTCAACGCCAGCACGATCGGCGAAATCGATGCGGCGTTCGCAACAATGGCGCACGACCGGCCCGAGGCCCTGTTCGTGGGCACGGACTCCTTCTTTCAAAGCCGGCGGCTCCAATTGTCCCTTTCCGCCATGCGCCACGCGGTGCCGGCAACATTTTCGGGACGTGAGTATGCCGAAGTTGGCGGGCTGATGAGCTATGGAAGCAACGCCGCCGATGCCTATCGTCAGGCAGGCGGCTATGTTGGCCGCATCCTCAAAGGTGCTAGGCCCGCGGACCTGCCGGTCGAGCAGTCCTCGAAGTTCGAGATGGTCATCAATGGCCAGACCGCTCGGCTACTCGGCGTCACAGTGCCGGCGACCCTGCTCGCGACCGCCGACGAAATTATCGAATGAGGAGCGAGCCGCAAGGAGTGACAAAGGTGGTGGCTGGAAGCTTCCGACCCTGGCAACTGCTGTCTGGCTGCGCGCCACGATCAGCCCAGCTGGCACGCACGATCCCACCAAAATGCCGATGAGATACTTTTAAGATTGCTGATCGAGCATGCTCCGCGCATAAAACCGCAAAACAGGAAAATCGATGAAGCCTGCAACGCTGCTCGCGATCGCCACCATGCTGGTCACGCCCTGCCTGGCACAGGAGCCGGATCATGCAGGACCGTCGATCCTGCGCCTGCCATCCGCAAGTGCTGTCGCCACACCCGGCGGCTTGCCAGAATCGCACAATGCAGCAGATTTCATTGCCAACCTTGAGCCCGCACTCGCGAAGGAGAGCGAATATTCAAACCGGGTGAGCTGGATCGGTGCCAACTTCATCACCACCGATACGGATTGGCTTTCGGCCAAGGTAGGGGCCGAGCTTTCCCTAGTTGCGGTCGCGCGCGCCAAAAAGGCCGCGACCTTCGACCAGGTCCAGGTCGATCCGGTGACGCGGCGGAAGCTCGAGCTGGTCAAGCGCAATCTCCTGTTCGCGCCGCCCGATCGCCCCGGTGCCGCCGACGAGCTTTCGAGCATCGGCGTCCGCATGGCGTCGCGCTATTCGACCGCGAAAATCATCTACCGTGGCAAGCAGCTGGCGCTCGAAGAGATCGAGGAGGCATTCCGCACCTCGCGTGACCCGGCCGAGCTCAAGGCACTCTGGGAGAGCTGGCACGACACCGCCAAGCCGATGCGGGACGATTTTGCGCGGCAAGCCGTCCTTGCCAACGAGGGAGCCCGTGCGCTCGGATGGCAGGATACGAGCGAGCTCTGGCGCTCATCCTACGATATGTCCCCTGATGAGTTTTCCGCGACCATTGACCGGTTAATGTCGCAGCTCGCGCCAATGTACGCGAATTTGCATTGCTATACGCGTGCAAAGCTCAACGACGCGTATGGCGAGGAAGTGCAGCCACGCACCGGTCCCATTCGCGCCGATCTGTTGGGCAATATCTGGGGTCAGACTTGGGACAACATCTTCAACCTCCTCGCCCCTAAGACTTCCATCCGCCGCTATGACCTCACCAGCGTACTCGTGAAGCAGGGCTATGACGCGCTCAAGCTGGTGAAGACAGCGGAAAACTTTTATGTCTCGATAGGATTTCTGCCGTTACCGGCGACTTTTTGGGAGCGGTCCCTGCTCACGCGGCCTCGCGACCGCGAAGTTGATTGTCACGCGTCCGCCTGGGACATTGACGATATGGACGACCTGCGCGTGAAGGCCTGCTTGCGTGTTACTGCGGCGGATTTTTATGTAGCGCACCACGAGCTTGGCCATAATGTCTACCAGCGCGCCTATAA
Organism: Xanthobacteraceae bacterium; assembly: GCA_045811525.1. Lineage (GTDB taxonomy): Bacteria > Pseudomonadota > Alphaproteobacteria > Rhizobiales > Xanthobacteraceae > VAZQ01. The sequence continues at coordinate 44,489 of JBJMTV010000020.1, forward strand.
GGACCAGCCGTTCCTGTTCAAAGGCGGCGCCAACGACGGCTTCCATGAGGCAATCGGTGACTTCATCGGCTTGAATGCACTGACGCCTGACTATCTGCGGCAGATCGGATTGATCGACAACGTTCCCGGCCCAGAGGCCGATCTCCGGTATCTGCTGCAAATGGCGCTCGAGAAGGTACCGCTCCTTCCGTTCGCGTTTGTCATGGACAAATGGCGGTGGCAGGTCTTCTCCGGCGAGACACTTCCCGACCACTACAACCGGTCATGGTCGGACCTTCGCTTGAAATACCAGGGGATAGCCAATCCCGGACCGCGGCCGGTGGATGCTTTCGATCCAGGCGCGAAGTTCCACATGGCGAGCAACACGCCCTACATTCGCTATTTCCTCGCTAACATCTATCAATTCCAATTCTACCGCGCCGCTTGCCGTCAAGCCGGCTGGACTGGGCCGCTCAACCGTTGCTCCATTTACGGCAACCGGGAAGTCGGCGAACGCTTCCAGGCGATGTTGCGCATGGGCGTTTCGCGGCCATGGCCCGAGGCACTCGCAGCATTCACCGGGGAGCGCGACATCGATGCGAGCGCCGTCGCGGATTATTTTGCGCCGCTCAACAAGTGGCTCATTGAGCAGAACAAGGGCGAGACATGCGGCTGGTAGTGGCGGCGGGGCCGAGAGCTCCCGCTACCACGCTACTCCGCCTTGAGATCGGCAGCCTTGATCGCGGCATCATACATGGGCTGCTCCCGCACGATCTGCGCCGCAAACGCTTCCGGCGTATTGCCGCCCGGCACGATGCCCAGGGCCTTTAGTGCCTCGACGTTGCTCTGATCGCGTGCGGCAGCAATAACATGTTCAGCCAATTTCTCGACAATCGGCCGCGGCGTGTTGGCGTGAACCAGGAAACCGTTCCAACTCGTCAGTGACAGGTCCGGATAGCTTTCGCCGAGGGTTGGCACATGGGGAAGCTGTTTCATGCGTTGCGGCATCGCCACTGCGAGCAGCGTCACCTTGCCGCTCGCGGCCTGGGGCACCAGATCTGATGCATTCCCGAAGAACATATCAATCTGCCCGCCCAGCAAAGCCGCTGTCACCTGTCCGCTTCCACGAAACGGGATGTGCACGGCATCGAGGCCCGCGCGGGCGACCAATAGCGCCGCCGAGAGATGCGCGACCGAGCCGGCACCGCTCGAGCCGTAATTGATCCTGCGTGTTTTTGCGTAGGTGACGAACTCGGCCAGCGTCTTGGCGGGGATGGCCGAGGTGATGGCGAGGATGAAAGGCCCCGTCCCGAAGACGCTGACCGGGATAAAATCCTTATGCGGATCGTAGTTCACCTTCTGAATTTGCGGCACGATCGCAATCTGCGGTGAAGCCGCAAAGAACAATGTGTAGCCATCCGGCGCCGCCTGCGCCACGTAGGCCGCGGCCAGGGCGCCTCCGGCACCAACGCGGTTGTCCACGACAAAGCTCTGCTTGAGCTCCTCGGAGAGTGTCTTGCTTGCCATGCGCGCCATGACGTCGGTGTTGCCGCCCGCCGCATAGCCGACAACGACAGTAACAGGTCTGGTCGGCCAGTCCGTGCCTTGCGCACTGGCTGACGTGGACACCAGCAATACCGACAACGCCAAGCTGACGCATCCTAAGCTGAGCCAACTTGGCGAGGCGGACCGAGCGGGTGACGTGCATCCGTTCAATCGCGACATTTCGCTTCCTACGAGCAATTCCGACACTCCCGTGTTCTCCGGCGGCTCGATCATCGCGAGATTCACAAGGGGGTACAAGGCGAGGAACGGCGTTCTGATTGATGCACCGGCCCTTCAGCGAAGAATTTGTCGCGACGCGCAGTGCGCTACGCCGGTATGGTGCTTGCCGCGAAGCAGGTGCTGGACCAAAATACGACTGTGACGGGGCTTGAGCACTTGAACAATTTCGACGGCGACAACCAGAGCCTGCGCGGCTTTCTGCGTCTGGTGGAGAGCGAGCATCCCGACGAATTGCTGCGCGTTCGTGAGCCGGTCGACCTGCATTATGATCTCACGGCGTTGGTGTTCGAGCTCGATCAGGCGGCAAAAAGCCCGGTCGTCGTCTTCGAGAATGTGCGCGGCAGCAGCATGCAGCTCGTGACCAATGTGGCGGGCAGCCGCAAGCTGCTGGCGGCCTGTCTCGGCGTCGAGCCGGGAAGTCTACCGACGGCCTTCCGCGAACGCTGCCAAAAATACATTCCCTGCGAGACCGTCGATCGAGGTGCCTGGGAAGACATCGTGATCGAGGGTGACGACGTCGATCTCACGAAATTGCCCATCCCGCTACAGTTCAAGGTCGATGCGGCCCCTTACATTACCGCCGGTCAGATCACCGCACGCGACCCGGTGAGCGGCGTCGATACGACCGGCTTTCACCGCCTCATGCTGAACGGGAAGAACCGGCTGGGCGTGTCGCTGCATTCGCGACGCCGGCTCTATGAGTTTCACCGCCGCGCCGAGGAAAGGGGAGAATCGCTCCCGGCCGCCATCACTCTTGGGGTCCATCCGCTGCACTACATGGGGTCGATGGTCTATGCCTATCCGCCGCAGGTCAGGAAATTCGAGATCATTGGCGGTTTGTTCGGCGAGCCCTACCGGCTCGCCCGCTGCGGGGTGGACGGCCTCGAGGTACCCGCGGGCGCCGAGATCATCATCGAGGGCGAGATCCTCGCCAACGTCCACGAGCCGGAAGGACCCTTCAGCGAGTTCACAGGCTACGCCTCGTACCGCAGTACGCAAAACGTGTTCGTCGCCCATCGTATTCGCATGCGGCGCGACGCCATGTACCACAGCGTCACCTCGGGCATGTCGCGAGATCACATCCTGGTTTCCTGCATCACCCGCGAGGGCGAGATCCTCAATGCGTTGCGGCGCAACCTGCCGAATGTGCGCGCCGTGCACGTGCCGCACACGACCTGCGGCGCCTTCATGGCCTTTATCTCCATGAAAAAAATTGCCCAGGGCGAGCCGCAGATGGCCATCATGGCCACCCTCGGCACCGAGCTCTACACCAAGTTTGTGATCGTCGTGGACGAGGACGTCGACATCTTCAACATGAACGACGTGATGTGGGCGATCGCGACGCGCATGCGCGCGGACAAGGACATCATATTCGTGCCCGGCGCGAAGGGCGCGATTCTCGACCCGACCTCGGACCCAGAGGACTTTACCCTGACCAAGATGGGCATCGACGCAACCCGCCCAATCGGGCGCGATTTTGCCGAGCGTCTCGTGATCTCCGAGGACCACCGGGCGCGCGCTCGCTCCATCCTGCAGTCGGCCGGCGTGAGCATCTAGCGCCGCAACGCCGCTTGACCGGGACTGTCATTCGTGCGGCCACCAGGGACCACAATGTCTGCACAGGGGGTCGGAGCTCGTCTCGTCAGAAAGGAAGACGACCGGCTCATGCGCGGTCGTGGCCAGTTCGTTGCCGACATTCGGCTGCCCCGCATGAAGGAGGTGGCGTTCGTGCGCAGTCCGGTTGCGCATGCGCGCCTGCGCGGCATTTCCGTGCCGCCAGCAAATCGCCCCGACACGTTTACGGCCGCGGAGCTTGCCGCCGTGAAGCCCATCCGCGCGGTGTCGGGCTTGCGCGGGTTCAAAGTCTCGGAACAACCGCCGCTCGCCACGGATAAAGTCCGTTACGTCGGCGAGCTGGTGGCGATGTGCGTCGGCGCAACGCGAGCCGACGCCGAGGACGTGGTGCAGGCGATCGTCCTCGACCTCGAAGAGCTACCTGCCGTCCACGACATGATTGACGCGCGAAGTGCAGGCGTGCCTTTGGTGCATGAGCACTGGACCGATAACGTGTTCCTCGAGACGCTCGTCGATATCGACATCGGCAAAGCGCTCGATGCGCCGATCAAGGTCACGCGCGAGATCCGCACCGCCAGGCAATGCATGGCGCCGATCGAAGGACGCGGCGTCGTTGCCTTCTGGGACACCCGGCTCGAGCAATTGACATTGTATTCAGCCTGCCAGATGCCGCACATCGTGCGCACGGGACTCTCCCAGTGTCTCGGGCTGGAGGAGGGGCAGGTCCGCATCATAGCGCCCGATGTCGGGGGCGGATTTGGCTACAAGGGCATTCTGCTGCCGGAAGAGATCTGCCTCGGCTGGCTTGCCATGCACGCCGGCCATCCGGTGCGCTGGATCGAGGATCGGCGCGAGCATCTGATCGCAGGGGCCAATTGTCGGGAGCACCACTACCGCATCACTGCCTATGCCAATCGCGACGGCACGCTGCGCGGCATCGATTGCGAGGCCTTCGTTGATTCCGGTGCATACTCCTCCTATCCGTTTTCCGCCTGTTTGGAAGCCGCGCAGGTGGCGAGCATTCTGCCGGGACCGTACGATTTTCCCGCTTACCGCTGCCGCACTTTCTCGGTAGCAACCAACAAGTGCCCGATTCTCCCCTATCGCGGGGTCGCGCGTACCGGGGTGTGTTTCGCCCTCGAGCTGATCCTCGACGCGGTCGCGCGCGAGGCCGGCATGGAGCCGCACGAGGTGCGGAGCAGAAACCTGGTTCAGCCTGGGCAGATGCCGTTCGACAACATCACCAAGAAGCACTTCGACAGTGGTGATTATCCTCAATCGTTGAGCCGGGCGGTCGCGGCGATTGACGTCGAAAAAGTTCGCCAGCGGCAGAAACGTGGTGAGGCGGACGGACGTCTCATTGGCGTCGGTCTCGCGACCTATTGCGAGCAAGCGGCGCACGGAACGTCGGTTTATTATGGCTGGGGGATTCCGATGGTGCCCGGCCACGAGCAGGCAACCGCCCGTGTGACCCCCGATGGCGGCCTGGAGCTCCGTGTCGGTGTGCACTCGCATGGCCAGGGATTGGAAACGACGCTCGCACAGGTTGCGCATGAGGTTCTCGGGATCGACACCAGCAAGATCAAAGTCGTGCTCGGTGATACGGCGCTCACTCCCTATTCAACAGGGACATGGGGCTCGCGCTGCATGGTCATGGCCGGCGGCGCCGTCGCCACAGCTTGTCGCGAGATCGCCGAGCGCGCGGCAAAGATTGGCGCTCAGCTTTTGCAGATTGATCCGAAGCTGGTGGTGGTCGCCGACAACAAGGTCGCGGGGCCACATGGGTCCGTTAGCCTGGCCGAGATCGCGCGCGCCTGGTACTTGCGCCCGCAAGATCTGCCCGGTGACGTAGATCCTGGCGGGCTCGAAGCGACCGTCGGCTACAAGCCGCCGCGCGACACCGGCACGTTCAGCTACGCGACACACGCCGCGCTCGTGGCTGTCGATCCGGAGATCGGCGACGTCGAGATCATCGGCTACGTCATCGTCGAGGACGGCGGCAAGCTCGTTAATCCGATGATCGCCGATGGCCAGATCTACGGCGGCTTTGCCCAAGGTGTGGGTACCGCACTGTACGAGGAGATGCCGTTTGATGGACGCGGTCAGCCTCTTGCCTCGACGCTAGCGGACTACCTTTTGCCGGGATCGACCGAAGTGCCGACCCCAGTGCTGCATCATATGGAGACGCTGGCGCCCTATACCGAATTCGGCGTCAAGGGGATCGGGGAAGGGGGGGCAATCGCACCACCAGCGGCGATCGCCAATGCCATCAACGATGCCTTGCGGCCACTCGGCGCCGAGCTCCTCGTCTCGCCGATCACGCCGCCGCGCATCCTGCACGCCATTGCCGATTGTAGGCACGCGTGAAGCCGGGGCGACTCATGGTGCGCACGCCGCTCCCGCGGCTTTGCGTACCCTACATGCAGCCATTGGTCGCCGTAGGGTGTGCAAAGGTGCGAAGCACCGTGCGCACCAACTGCGCGAGAACACAAGCGCAGTGCGCACCACGCGCGCGAGAAGGACAAGGTGCGCACGCCGCTACGCGGCTTTGCACACCCCACGGCCCCACGATCCCACGTTGCGCGCGGGCGGATTGCCGGCCATTCTAACGCTCCACGTGTTTTGACGGTGACTGAATGAGTGCAAACCCACGCCAGAAAGTTCTGCAAAAGGTCGACGATAACCGCGAGAAGGCGATCAGCTTTCTTCAGCAGATGATCGCGATCCCGAGCGTGACCGGAGATGAAGCGCGGATTCAGCAGTTTCTTGCCGACTACATGGCGCGACTCGGGCTCGAGGTCGATATGTGGGAAACCGACTGGGAGGAATTGAAGAAACATCCCGGATACATCAAGGTCGATCGCGGCTATGAGGGGCGGCCGAACATCGTCGCAACTTTGAAGGGGTCGGGTGGCGGGCGTTCGCTTCTGCTGAACGGGCATACCGATGTCATCCCGGTCGGGGGAGGGGAAGGTTGGAGTGACGATCCCTGGTCTGCCAAGATCAAGAACGGCCGCATCTACGGGCGCGGCTCGGCCGATATGAAGAGCGGGGTGGCCAGCCATATCATGGCCGTCGAATCGCTGATTGCGGCAGGACTGAAGCCCAAGGGCGATGTCTACCTTAATGTCGTCATCGACGAGGAGGTCAGCGGTCACGGCACCCTTGATACCGTCATCCGTGGGTACAAGGCTGATGCCGGGATATCCGGCGAGACCAGCGATCTGGCAGTGCAGCCTGCCTGCATCGGCCGCATCTGGTTTGAGATTGAAATCCACGGCAAGCCCGTTGGCATCCAGAAGCGCTACGAGGGCGTAAGCGGAATCGAGCTCGGCAACAAGATCGCGAAGGCGGTGGCGGATCTCGAGGCGAAACGCGTCGCCACTGTCACCCACCCATTGTATCCCAATGCGCTCGATTCGCTCCCGTGCATGATCGGCAGCTTCTCAGCTGGCAATTATCCGAGCGCGTTCCCAGCCACCTGCCTTCTGAAGGGCAGCATCGGTACTGTGCCCGGCGAAGATCATGAAGGCGTTAAGCAGAGCTTGGTTGATCAGGTGGCGCGCGCGGCGGCCGAGGATCCCTGGATGAAATCCCACCCGCCAAAGGTGCGCTTCGTCGGCTATGACGCCCAGGCATCCGAAATCCCGCGCAATCATCCCATCGTCGACACCGTGTGCAAGAACTACAAGGAGATCGCCGGGCGCGAGCCCGAGATCAGCGGCCGCCAAGGAGCCGCCGATACCCGCTTCCTCAATCTCTATGGAAGCACGCCCACCGTCATATTCGGGCCGGGCTCGACCGCCGTGATGCACTCGAACGATGAATACGTATCGGTCGACGACTATCTGACCGCGATCAAGGTCATGGCGCTGAGCATCTGCGACTGGTGCGGCGTGGACGACCGCTAGCGCTCCCGGATGATGGATTGGCCTCGGACAGCGCACTGGCCCCGAACCAAATGACGAGTCCATTTCTCAACCAGCCGGAAGTGGTGGATGGCACGCGGCGAACCGCAGCCATCCGAGCTCTGCGCGCCAGGCAGGTGCGTCTGCCTACTTGGAGCGAGCTCGCCGACCCGGCCACGATCCCGGCGACCGTCTCGGGCAGTCTCGATTCGATCGGCCCCGATGAAGCCAAGGGCGAGAACCTGTGGCGCGTTCACTGGTTCAATGATGCAGACCGCAGGCGGCGGGCCACGCTGCCCGGCCATGTGGTCCTGCCGGAAGCGTTGACCGGAGTGAAGGCGCCGATCGTTGTGCTATTGGGGCGGCGCTTTCCCATGATCGGCGCGCACAAGGTGCTGGCCGCTTATGCGTGCCTGGTGGCCCGGCTGGTGACGGGCCAGTTCGCGCCCGCACAGGACAGGGCCATTTGGCCCTCGACTGGAAACTACTGCCGCGGCGGCGTCGCCATCTCGCGCATTCTCGGTTGTCGCGGCGTGGCCGTGCTGCCGGCGGGCATGAGCCGGGAGCGGTTCGATTGGCTGCAGGCCTGGGTTTCTGATCCGGCCGATATCATCCGCACGCCGGGCACAGAAAGCAACGTCAAGGAAATCTATGATAAATGCGCCGAGCTCGCCCGCGATGAGGACAATGTCATCCTCAATCAGTTCTCCGAATTCGCCAATTACCTCATCCATTACCTTTGTACGGGTGCTGCCTTCGAGCGTGTGTTCTCGCACCTGAACAGCACCAATCCGGAATACCGACTTTCCGCCTTCGTATCGGCGACCGGCTCGGCCGGAACGATCGCGGCCGGGGACTATCTGAAACGCCTGCATGGCACAAAGATCGCTGCCGTCGAGGCGATCGAGTGTCCGACCATGCTGTGCAACGGTTATGGCGAGCACAACATCCAGGGCATTGGCGACAAGCATATTCCGCTCATTCACAACGTGATGAACACAGACCTGGTGGTCGGCGTCACAGACCGTGCCAGCGATTCTCTCAACCTGCTGTTCGGCGGGAATGTGGGGCGCAGCTATCTCGCGGCGCGGCGCAACGTCGACCCGGCCGTGCTGAACGCCTTTGACGACATTGGCATCTCCGGACTGGCCAACATCGTTGCCGCCATCAAGCTCGCCCGGCATCTTGATTTCACCGCGGACGATGTGGTCATGACGGTGGCCACCGATAGCGCCGAGCTCTACGCCAGCGAGCGACAAAACGTTTTGAAACGGATCTATCCCGACGGTTTCGATGAAGTGAATGCCGGCGAGATCTTCAGCCGATACTTGGAGGGAGTCGTCGATGATCACCTCCTCGAGCTCACCCAAGTCGATCGCAAGCGCATCTTCAATCTTGGCTACTATACCTGGGTGGAACAGCAGGGCGTCGCGCTAGACGATTTTGATCGCCGCAGAGACCAGCGTTTCTGGCGCGGCCTGGTGGACGGCATACCCGACTGGGACCGCCTGATCGATGAATTCAATGCGGAGGTTGGCGCCGCGCGCCCTCATTGAACCCGCATGGCACTGGGCAAATCACCTCGCACCTATCTGGAGCTACGTGAGAAACTGTCGCGTCGCGACCGCAGCCTGCGCGACAAGGTCATCTCGCTTGAAGAAGCGCCATCATTCGTGCGCGATGGAGAGTCCGTCGGAATCGGCGGGAGCACGATGTCGCGCACGCCCATGGGCATGATCTGGGCGCTCATCCGCGCGGGACGAAAGCAGCTCACCTGCTCGCGCAGCATTGTCTCCAGCGACGGCGATCTGCTGTTTGCGTCGGGCGTCTGCGACCACATCGTGACCAGCTGGTTCAGCCAGAGCATCCTGTGGGGGGTGTCCAAGGTGATGCGGCACCACGTCGAGAGCGGGAAAGCGCGCTTCGATGAGTGGAGTCACCTGGCCATGGGCATGAGATTGCGCGCCGGGGCGATGGGCGTTCCCTTCATGCCGATCCGATCGATGCTGGGCTCCGATGTGCGCAAGCAGCGCCCCGAGGCAGTCGAAATGGATTGCCCATTCACCGGCGACAAGCTTCTGCTCGTGCCTGCGCTCAACCCCGACGTCGCCTTGATTCACGTCCAGCGTTGCGATGCTTTCGGCAACGCGCAGATCGACGGCCTGCAATTCATGGACCTGGATTTGGCCATGGCCGCCAACCGAGTGATTCTGACGACCGAGCGGATCGTCTCCAACGATCAGATCCGGCGCGCCCCGGACCAGACCAAGATACCCTTCTTCGCAGTGGACGCCGTGGTTGAGTTGCCGTTCGGATGCGCGCCGCACGAATGCTATGGCGTCTACGAGCCGATGATGCGCCACATGGAGGCGTATGTGGAGCTCGTGAACAAGGATCCGCTCGAAGGAATGAAGAGCTATCTCGATCGGTTCGTGTATGGACCAAAATCATGGAGCGAGTTTCTCGCCCTGATCGGGATCGATCAGCTGCTCGTATCGGCGCGGGCAGGAGAGAGCATCTACGATGCATAGGCAGCACAGCCATACGGCAGCGGAGCTGCTCACGATCTTGAGCGCGCGCCAGCTAAGCGATGGGCAGGTCGTCTTCGCCGGAGTTGGTATCCCTCTTCTGGCCGCCACCCTCGCTCAGCGGCTGCGCTGCCCCGGCCTGACCATCCTTTTCGAGGGCGGCGTCATCGGCGCGTTCATCGAGCCCGGCAGGCTGCCGCCCTCCACCAACGATCAGCGGTGCACGAAGCGCGCCAACATGGTGCTGGGCAGCGCCGAGGTGCTCCTGCTGCTGCAGCGCGGCTACGTTGATGTTGGCTTCATGGGCGGCGCCCAAGTCGACCAATACGGCAACCTGAACAGCTCATTCATTGGGGATCCGGCGAAACCCAAGACGCGCCTGCCTGGTACTGGCGGCGGCAACGACATCGCCAGCCTGGCGCAGATGATCGTGGCGATGAAGCACGAGAAGCGACGCTTCGTCGAGCATGTCGATTTCATCACCAGTCCCGGATATCTGCGCGGTGGCGACACGCGGGCGGCAAGCGGCCTGGTCGCCGGAGGCATGTTCCGCGTGGTCACCGATCTGGCGGTGTTCGGCTTCGAAGCCAAGACACGACGCATGCAGGTCATGTCGCTCAATCCAGGCGTGAGCCAGGAGGAGCTGCAAGAGAACACCGGCTTCGCTCTGGACTTCGCCGAGCACCTGGGCGTAACGGAGCCGCCCACGGATCACGAGCTCAACCTCGTGCGCGAGCTTGATCCAGAGCAGCTTTACACGGGCTGATGTAGCGAATGAGTTTTCTGGGCTGTCCTTTCACCTTCGAAATTCCCGCGCAAGCGCCGCATGCATGAAGTTGACAAAGAGTCGAATGTGATCGGCTGTGGCTGCATTCGCGCCTGATGAGCGATAGTGACGCAAGAGGAGTTTGGGATGCCCCGTTTGGATCGCACGTTCGGCATCGCAGTGCAGAATTTCACCGCATATCCGCAGATGCCGGACGCCAAGGCGCTCGTCGAGTACGGCGTCAGGATGGAGCAGCTCGGTTTTGATTCTGTTTGGGTGTGGGATCATATCCTCCTCGGTGTGGACCCGAACTTTCCGCTGATCGAGTCCTTGATCCTGCTCACCGCTATTGCCGCGCGGACCACGCGCATCAAGCTCGGCACTGGCGTTCTCGTTTTGCCCATGCGCAATCCCGTGATTCTGGCCAAACAGCTGGCGAGCATGGACCAGTTGTCGGATGGCCGCCTGCTCATGGGCATGGCGTCGGGCTGGTACCGCCGCGAGTTCAATGCGATTGGCGTACCCTTCGAGCAGCGCGGCAAAATCATGGACGAAAACCTGGACATCCTGAAGCGCTTCTGGACCGAGGACCTGGTCACCGCCAAATTCCGGAACTACGACATCCCCGCGGGGGTGATGTTTCCAAAGCCGGTGCAGAAGCCGCATCCGCCGCTCCTGATCGGCGGATATGTGGACCGCGTGCTGCAACGCGCGGCTGTGTCCGGCGACGGCTGGCTGACCTATTTCTACCGACCGGAAAGCTTCGCCAAATCCTGGCAAAAAATTCGCGGCTTCGCGCGTGAAGCCGGAAAGGATCCGGATAAGCTCCTCAATGCATCGCAATTGCCGATCTTCGTCGGCAAGCCGCGGCAGGCGGTGGAAAGCCAAATGATGGAGTGGCTCACCAAGGAATGGGATTTCGCGGCATGGAGCGAATCGACGAAGGAGAGCGCAATCATGGGCACGGTCGATGAGTGCGTCGAGCAGCTCAAGGCGCATCTGGCCGTCGGAACGCAAAAACTGATCTTCGTTCCGTACAAATATCAGATGGAGCAGATCGAGACGATTGCCCGCGAGGTCATTCCGCGCCTGAAGGCGAGCTGACGATGACAGCAAGTGCTCTCATGGGGAGCCTACATTTAAGGCAGCGGCGCCGCGGACAGGAAAAATTTGCGCGGAGGCGCGTGCTCCGATCGCCAGACATTTCGGCTTGCCGCGCCATTCGCCGCCCGTGCTATCATCGTAACGAGAGCCACTGCGGTGGCAAGGGCTGGACGAACACCCGCAGTGGGACGACACCGCCCGCGGTCGTCTTGAGAGAGATGACCGGAAAATTCCGAAGGGCATTTCGTACTCAAGCGACGACCGGCTGCGGCCGGCTTGCAAAACGGAAGGGACGGACATGAGGCACTACGCTAGCAAGGCCACGCTCGCGGCAATCGTGCTCGCCGCGGGTATCACGACAGGGGGTGCGCAGGAGAGCATCAAGGTCGGTGTCATTCAGCCGCTGACCGGCGCGTTTGCAGCCTCCGGAAACTATGTGGCGAACGGCGCGAAGATCGCGGCCGACGAGATCAATGGCAAAGGTGGCGTTCTCGGCAAGAAAATCGAGCTGGTGATCGAGGATAACAAGAGCAATCCGACCGAAGCGGCCGCGGTCGCGGAGAAGCTCATCGTCCGCGACAAGGTCCCGGTGATGATGGGGGCCTGGGGCTCGGGCTTCACACTCGCGATCATGCCTAAGCTGATGGAATACAAGGTGCCGATGCTGGTCGAGACCTCGTCAGCCGGCAAGATCACGACATCGGGAAATCCGTACATCTTCCGGATCTCGCCTCCATCCTCCGTCGAAGCAACCGCGTTCGCCAAGATCGTGGACGGGCTCAAGATCGGCAAAGCGGACTTCCTCGTCGTGAACAACGATTGGGGCCGCGGCGCTGCGGATGATTTCGGCAAGATGTTCAAAGAGCACAACATCAAGGTCGGGCTGGTCGAGACCATGGACCCGCCGGCGCAGGACATGAGCGCGCAGCTCGCCAAGATCAAGGCATCCGATGCCGACACGCTGATCATCACCACGGCGGTCGAGCAGCTCACGCTGATCTTCAAGCAGGCTGCTGCGCTCGGCTTGAAGAAGCGGATCATCACCACCGGCGGCTCGCAGAACCCCGATCAATTGATCGAGCAGGCCGGCGCCGCGGCAAACGACACGACGCACATCACTTTCTTCACACCGTGGAATCCGAACGTATCGGCCGACCCCGCTATGGCGAAGGCGTTCATCGAGGAGTGGAAGAAACGAGGGTACCCGTTCGCCGGCCTGACCGAGAGCTTCCGCGGCTATGACGGTATCCGCACGATCGCCGCGGCCATCACCAAGGCGGGGAAGGCGGAGCCCGATGCAATCCGCGCCGCCTTCTGGCAGGTCGAGCTGAGCGGGATGAATGGTCGGATCAAGTTCGAGAAAGCCGGACCCGCTGGGCAGGAAAGCGGTCAGAGCAGCCCGGGCATTTACCTGATCAAGATCGAGAACGGAAAGGTTGTGCTCCCCAACGCCTGACGCCACAAGGCTCGGGGGGCGCGCCCCCCCGAGCAGGCTGCCGAAAAGCGACGCGTGAGGGGCACGTGGACCAGCTTCTGCAGCACCTCGTCAATGCTGTGATCCTCGGTGGGACCTACGCCCTTCTCGGCATAGGGCTGACGCTGATCTTCGGCATTATGCGGGTGGTAAATTTCACCCATGGCGAGCTCTATGCATTTGGCGCGTATACCGTCTATTTCCTGGCGGCGGCGCTCGGCCTCAATTTCTTTCTCGCGCTTGCAGCTGCCGTCATAGCCGGTGCCTTGCTCGGCGCGTTGCTCGAGATCGCACTGCTGCGGCCGCTTCGCAGCACCGACATCGATGTCGTCATGCTGGTGATGATCGGCGCCTGGATCGTCATGCAGAACACCGAGCTTCTGATCTGGGGCGGTGTCGCCAAGGCAATCGTCACGCCGTTTCCGGACGCGCCGCTGGTGATTGGACCTGTGTCAGTCTCCTGGTTGCGGGTGTTCGTCCTGCTCGTCGCATTCCTGCTGATTGTTGCCACCTATTTGCTCATCCATCGCACGAAGCTCGGCAAGGCTATGCGGGCGACTTTCCAGGACAGCGACACCGCCGCGCTGATGGGCATCAACATTCGCGGCATATACACCGCAACCTTCGCCCTCGGTTCAGCGCTGGCCGCCGCTGCCGGGGCGTTGCTTGGCCCGGTCTTTCTCGTGACGCCAACGATGGGCGATCTCGCGTCGCTGAAGGCTTTCGCGATCGTCATTCTCGGCGGTCTCGGCAACATCACCGGCGCGACCATCGGCGGATTCATTCTTGCGTTCGTCGAGGAGATCGGTGCCGGCTACATCTCATCCGGCTATCGGGATGCGATGGGCTTTCTCATCATTATCGTGGTGCTCTTGTTCAAGCCGACCGGCCTGTTCGAGCGGGCGGAGCGCGTTGGATGAACCGCGTGTTGCGGGCCTTCTGGCTCGTCGTCATGCTCTCCGTTCCGCTGTGGCTGCAGGACCAGTACCTGCTTCACGTCCTGATCACGACGGGCATTTTCATCATCGCGGCGATGAGTCTCAACCTGCTGCTCGGCTATACCGGACAGCTCAGCCTGGGCCATGTCGCGTTCTTCGGCATCGGCGCATATGCCAGCGCTTTGACCACGCTCGGTTTCGACGTCGAGCTGTTTCCAGGTTTTCGCGCGGTACACCAGCCCTTGCCCGCCATAATCGGATTCTTTGTGGCGATGCTCGTCGCCGGCATGAGTGGCTACGTGATCGGCCGGCTCTCTTTCAAAGTGCGCGGCGCCTACTTCGTGATCGTCACGATAAGCTTCGCGGAGGTGACGCGGCTCGTTGCCTTGAATTGGGTGGAGCTGACCCAAGGACCGTTGGCCCTCACCAACATTCCTCCTTATACGCTCGGCATTTCCGGCATCGGCTTTTACACGCTCTGGAGCAAGACGGCGTATTACTACTTCGTCCTTGCCGTGGGGCTAGTGGCCTATGTCGTGATCAGCCGCCTGGTCGGCTCGCGCATCGGCCGTGCCATGATCGCGCTCAAGGAAAACGAGACCTTGGCAAGCTCCGTCGGTATCGATGTGACTCATTACCTCGTCCTGGCGGCCGTCCTTTCCGCAGCGCTGGCTGGCGGCGCCGGCAGCCTGTACGCGCACTACCTCAAGATCATCGATCCGGACATCTTCCTGTTCATCTACACCGTGACCATGGTCATCATGGTGATCACCGGGGGCAAGGGCACCTTGGCCGGCCCCATCGTCGGCGGACTGATTTTCGGTTTCCTCCCGGTGATCGTCCGCCCGATCGCGGCACCCGCGGTGCAATGGATCCTGTACGGCGCCCTGATGGTGATGATCGTCTTCGTTCTTCCGCGGGGAATCGTGCCGGCGCTGGATCGATGCTTGGCTCGCTGGACGCAATCTAGGGACAAGGTGCTCAGCATGGCGGGCTCGGGTAAGCCCAACCTGAGCAAACAACCATAATGGCTGCACAGGTCACATCGCGGGAAGTCGTCCTCTCGGTCGAGCATGTGACTGTGAAGTTCGGTGGCCTTGTCGCTCTTTCAGATTTCAATCTTCGCGTCTGCGAGGGAGAGATCGTCGGTCTTATCGGGCCAAACGGCGCGGGCAAGACGACGGCATTCAATCTCCTCACCGGATTTCTCAGGCCGGCAGAGGGTGAAATCCGCTATCGCGGAACGTTGCTGAACAATCGTGCGCCGCACGAGATCGCTGCACTCGGTCTGGTCAGAACCTTCCAGCGCACCAGCATATTCGCGAACAACAGCGTGCTCGCTAACGTGTTGATGGGATTGCATCGCCGCGGACACTCGACCCTGTGGGAAACCTTGCTCGCGCTCCCGCGCGTGAAGGCGGGCGAGCGGGAGCTTACCGATAAAGCCCGTAAAATCCTGGGGCTCGTCGGGCTCGAGCGGCGCGAGCACGAAATTGCTGGTGCGCTAGCCTATGGCGAGCAGCGCTTGCTCGGCATCGCTCTGGCGCTGGCCGCCGAGCCCTCCATGCTGCTGCTCGATGAGCCGGTGTCTGGGATGAATGCGAGCGAGACCGCGAAGGTGATGAAGCTCGTCGAGAACATTCGTGCGTCGGGCGTGACCATCTTGCTGGTCGAGCACGACATGCCCATGGTGATGCAGGTTTCCGACCGGGTTGTGGTCCTCAATTATGGACGGATCATCGCCGAGGGATCGCCGTCAGCGATCCAGAGCGATCGCGATGTTATCCGGGCCTATTTGGGGGAGGGGAGAAAGCGTGCTTGAGTTGCGCGAGGTGGTCTGCCGCTACGGCCAGGTGCTTGCGCTGAAAGGAGTGTCCCTCACGGTGGGGAAAGGTCGGCTTGTTGCCTTGATCGGAGCGAATGGCGCCGGCAAGACCACGACCCTGCGCGCCATCTCCGGCCTGCTGCATCCCAGTGCCGGTACGATCGTGTTCGAGGGGCACGACATCACACGGGCTCCGGCTCGCACCATCCTTTCGTTGGGGATAGCCCATTGTCCCGAGGGTCGGCACGTTTTCCCGCAGATGACCGTGCTGGAGAACCTGGAGATGGGCTGCTACTTGCGCGGTGATCGCCGGGAGATCGCGGCAGACATGGCGCAGGTGCTCGATCAGTTTCCCCGTCTTGCCGAACGGCGGCAGCAACCCGCGGGAACCTTGTCCGGCGGCGAGCAGCAGATGCTCGCCATCGGCAGGGCGCTGATGTCGCGGCCGAAGCTGATCCTGTTTGACGAGCCTTCGCTGGGTCTCGCGCCCAACATCGTCGAGCGCACATTCGACATCATCACCGGCATCCGCGACTCCGGCACCACGGTGCTGATGGTGGAGCAGAATGCTTCCGCTGCCTTGGATATGTGTGATCATGCCTATCTGCTGGAATCCGGCTCGATGGTCATGCACGGAAGTGGGAGCGAGCTGATTGGCAATCCGCACGTCCGTCAGGCATATCTCGCTGGATAAGGCGGCGGTGCATGCTTCCCCCTGATCTGATCCTGCATGGCGGCAAGATCATCACGCTTGATGGCGCTTCGCGCTTGGCGCAGGCGATCGCGGTCTGCGCAGGACGGATCACCGCTGTCGGCGAGGATGCGGCAGTTCTGAAGGAGGCTGGCCCTTCCACCAAGCGCATCGATCTGCAGGGGCGCTCGGTGCTTCCCGGCTTCTTCGATTCACATCCGCATGCGGACCGGGAAGGTCTGAAGGCGCGTGGCGGCATTCCCATCGAGGGTCTGCATTCTGTGGCTGAGATCGCCGAGATCGTCAGACGCGCGGCTCAGTCCACACCGCCCGGCGAGTGGATCGTGCTCATGCCGATGGGGGAGCCTCCGCACGAGTACATCAGCCGCCCGGACCAACTGGTGGACGGACGTTTTCCCACCCGCCACGATCTCGATGCCGTTGCGCCAGAGCATGCCGTGTATATCCGTGCGGTTTGGGGCTGGTGGAGCCGCCGCCCGTTTCCCTCGGTCGCCAATTCGCTGGCGCTCAAACGCGCGGGCGTCACGCGCGATACTGCGCCGCCGTACAATGTTGAGATTGTCAGGGACGCGCGTGGCGAGCCAACGGGCGTGTTCCTGGAGCGCAATTTCGTGCCTGTTCTCGAATACACTCTGTTTCGCGACCTGCCGCGCTTCAGCTATTCCGATCGCGTCGACAGCGTCCGTCTCGGCGCGCAGGTCTATGTGGCGGCAGGGAGCACGTCACTCTATGAAGGCCACGGGCTTACGCCGACGGTGATCCGGGCGTATCGGGAGAATGCGGAGCGCGATGCCTTGCCCTTGCGCATGCATGCGCCCGTGAGCATGCCGAGTGCGGCATTCGACGACAAGCGGCTGGTGGACCTGTTCCATCACTATGCCGGCCCCGCAGGCGGCCGCGGCCGTGGCGACGACATCCTGCGCGTGGAGGGCATCAATCTCGGCGGTCACGCCGATGCGACAGTCGCGGACATTATTGCATCGGGTTATCCCTATGATCAGTGGGCTGGACATTTCTATCAGGCAATGTCCCACGAGCGTTTCGTCAAGCTGGGCACTGAAGCGGCGCGGCTCGGTCTGCGCGTGAATTGCGTCGTCAGCCGCGATCTTGAATATGCTCTGAGCGCCTACGAGGCGATTGACCGGGAGGTGCCGATCCGGGAGCGCCGCTGGGTGGTGATCCACGTCAATCAAGCGAGTGATGCCCAGATCCTTCGCATGAAGGCGCTCGGCGTCATAGCCACCGTGGTACCGGGCTTCCTCTGGATGGCGAGCGACCGCTACGGCCTTGATAAGCTGGGTGCTGATGGCATTCCCATCCGCCGCATGCTGGATGCGGGCGTGCCGGTCGCACTTTCGACCGACGGCGTGCCCTACTCCATGTTGTGGGCGGCGTGGGAGGCGATTGCCCGCTGGGACGAGGACGGGCAACAACAGCTCGGCGAGAGCCATCTGACGCGGGAGGAAGCGTTACGAATGGCCGCGCAAAGCGGGCACCGGTTGACATGGAACGAGGATCGCTATGGCTCACTCGAGCCCGGCAAGATCGCCGACATGGTCGTGCTCGCGGAGGATCCGCTTTCCTGCGATCTCGACCACCTGAAGGACATTCGTATCGAGCGAACTTTCCTGGGCGGCCGTCAGGTGTTCGGTCCGCCGTGAAGGGCAGGCGGCCGGGGGAGGCACCCCAAGCGCTCATTGAATCGGGGGGATGCCCGCTTTGGTGATGATGCTGCGCCATTTGGCTGATTCAGCTGCGATGAAGGTGCGCAGCTCTTCCGGTGACGTGGAGACGCCTTCGGCGCCCTGCTCGATGATGGCATTGCGCGCGCCCGGATCCTTGAGTGCGGCGACAAGCTCCTGATTGAGCCGCGCGATGATGGGCTTTGGCGTCCCCGCGGGCGCCATCAAGGTGAGCCACCCGGAGACCTCGTAGTTCATCAGGCCGGCTTCCGCGACCGTCGGAACGTCCGGGAGCGCGGTCATACGCTTGCTCACGGTGACGGCGAGTGCCTTGGCATCACCGGTCTGCAGGGGTCCACTCACGTTCGGAAGCCACTGAAACCCGACCGGCACCGCGCCCGAGATCAAATCCGGCACATATTGCGCGATGTTGCGGTAAGGCACGTGTGTCAACTCAACTCCGACGACCTGCTCGAAATAGACGCCGGCAAGATGCTGCGAGCTGCCGATGCCGACTGAGCCATAGTTGAGCTGTTTCGGCCGCGCCTTGGCATAAGACACAAACTCGGACAACGATTTCACCGGCAGCTTCGAATTCACGACGATGAGATTGGGGAAGTGGGCAAAGAGCGAAATAGGCTCGAGGTCCCTCTCGGGATCGTACCCAAGCTCCCGGTAGAGCGTCTTGTTGGAGGCGAGCGGCCCGGTCGAGCCCATCACCAATGTGTAGCCGTCCGGGACCGCTTTGGTGGCCGCGTAGGTACCGATATTGCCACCCGCTCCAGGTCGGTTATCGACGACGAAGGGCTGTCCCATGGACTTTCCCATTCGCTCGAGCACGATGCGCATGACCACATCGCTGGCGCTGCCGCCAGCAAAGGGAACGATGACCTGAATGGGCCGCGTCGGGTAGGACTGCGCGGACCCCACCGTTGGCGCGCCGAGGCTCGCCACCAGTGCCGCCCAATAGACAAAATGCCGGCGCGAAGTGTTCATGCTGCCCTCGGAAAGAACTCTGACGCGGTTTTCACTGAATGACGATGGTCCGGCAGCTGGTCAGCTGCTTTTGAAGCGTATCAAGCAGGTGTACGCTTCGGAAGCAAACTGGGAGCCAATACCTCTAACGAGCCGGATGTTGCAGTCGGGCTCGAAGCTCCGCTCCGGCGGCAGCGCAAGGACAGAGCGGGGCTCGCCACATCAACCGCCAACGAGCTTGCGCAGGTTGACAGCCTTCGCCTAGGAGCTGCATGAGCCGCAAAGGCATCGGCGCACAGGGTCACAGATGCTAATTCTCTATGACTTCGGCAATTCGGTGTGCTGCCAGAAGGTCCGCATCACACTCGTCGAGAAAGGCCTGAAGTGGGAGGCGCGGAATGTCGATCTGTTCAAGACCGAGCATGACCCGCAGTACCTCAAGCTGAACCCCAAGGGCGTGGTGCCCACCCTCGTTCATGAGGGAACGCCGATCATCGAATCGACGCTGATCTGCGAATATCTCGACGAAACGTTTCCGGATCCGCCGCTGATCCCGAAACACCCGGCTGAGCGCGCACGCATGCGAGTGTGGAGCAAGCTCGTCGACGAAGGATTGTTCGACGGCGTGACGGAATTGAGCTTCTCTGCCATGTTTCGCGAACGGATGCGCAACATGGCTCCGGAGCTGCGTGCCAAGCGGTTTCGCAATGTCGGCGACCCGCGCCGGCGTGATCGCTTCATGTCGACCTACGAGCATGGCATGCAATCGCCCTTCGTGCTGCATGCCATCGCTGCCTATGAACGCGCTTTCAAGCTGATGGAGGAGACGCTGGGAGAACGCGGGCCTTGGCTTCTGGGAAAGAGCCCAACGCTTGCAGATATCAACCTGATGCCGTTTGTCGCCCGGCTGTCTTATCTCGGGGTGCTCGAAGCCTGGACCGCGAACCGCCCCCGGATCAACGACTGGTGGGCGCGGGTGCAGGAATGGCCGAGCTTCCGGCGCGGCCTGCACGACCTCATCACCGAGGCGGAATTTACCGAGATGCGCACCCACGGTCCGAAAATCCGCGCCGATGCCGAGGCGCTGATTGCAGGATTGCGCGCCGGGTAAAGGTCCTGAAACGCACCACGTAGCGTGGGTTCGGCACCAGCCCCGCTCGATCCTACTCACGTGCTTCTTGCACTGAAAAACCGCGGCCAGGATCTCGAAGAACAGCTTGTCGATCCAATAAACCTGCGGGCAGATCTCAATACTGTCCCTTTGGGTCGAGTCCCAGGGCGTGTTGACCGTACATCGTGCTGACCGCATCCCAGTTCATGCTGACATGAACCCCGGCGGCGTGCGCGTCACGCCAAGCGCGCTGGATCGGTTTGCCCGTGAAGATGCTCTGGCCTCCTGATGCGGCAAACAACGCATCCACCGCCTGCACCAGAAGCTTCACGCTGAAGGCTTGTGCGAGACGGTTCTGCAGCCGAACGTTCAGATCGGCCTGCCCGTCAATCTCGGCGGCGACCCGCGACCTTTGCAGCGCGTGAGAGATGGTCAGGCGTGCGGCTTCGATCGAGCCGGTGGCCTCTGCGACCCGGCTCTGAATGGTGGCGAATTCCGCCATGCGGTTATTTCCCCCCGCGACAGCCCCGCGCGTGGTGCGAACCTTCGCCATGTCAATGAAGTCCTCCAGCGCACCTTCCGCCATTCCCAGCACAGGTGAGACCAGCGCAAAGGGCAGCGAAGAAAGCATGGACTGCCGGTAGAGCGGGTTGCTGTGCACGCGCGCTCCGGGAGTCGTGCCGGCGAGCAGATCAGCCACCATCACCACACGATGCGCCGGCACGAACACGTCCACCGCAACCGTGGTTTTACTTCCAGTTCCCGCGAGACCCATGGTGAACCAGTTGTCATCCAGGCTGACGTCGCCGCGCGGCAGAAGGAAGAAGGCGGGCGTAGGTGGCCGACCGTCTTCGGCGGGCGGTACCATTCCCCCAAGGAACAGCCATTGCATGCGGTCGCAGCCGCTGGTGAATCCCCAATTGCCGGAAATGCGGTAGCCACCATCGACACGTTTCACCTTGCCGACTGGCGGGTACGACCCACCCGAAATCGCATCCGGGTCGGACCAATACTCATCCTGTGCCTCCTTGGGCATCGTCGCAACCAGCCACTGGTGGACAATGCCAAGGCTGAACACCCACCCCGACGAGCCACAGCCGGCAGCGACCTGGGCAACGACCGGGACCAGCACCTCGAAGCCATGTTCATAGCCGCCATAAGCAGCCGGGGTCATGATTCGGAACAGGCCGGCCGCCTTCATCTCGTCGACGATGTCGGCGGACA
>JBJMTV010000021.1:0-132790 GCA_045811525.1 Xanthobacteraceae bacterium
GCAGCGCCTGGCCTGCTCGGCTGCCGTGCTTTCCATGGAGGATTGGCGCCATGCGAGGGTAGCGCCTGCAACAGGTCGGCGACGGTCACATCTCCGGTCGCCGCCATCGCAATGTCGACCGGCGGCAAAGACTGGTACTCCATATTGGCACCAGTATGCAGTGTCTGATCGATTGCCGCGGCAACGATCCGCGCCGGGACGGTACCCGCCGATCTCGCCTGCCGCAGCGCGCCCCCGAGGTCGACCCAATCGAGCGCGAGGATAACGTCGGCCTCACAGAGAAGCTCGCGTGCAGCCTTCGGCAGCACATTGAACGGCGCGACGTAGTGTGCCGGATGGTCAGTCGGGAACACAGCGCCTTGCTTGAGGTCGGTGAGTACACAGGCACCAAGCCGCTCGGCGAGATCAATGCGCGGCTGCCAGAGCTCGGCCCGCCGCGAGGCACGGCCGAACATGATGACCGGCCGCTCAGCCGAGGCGAGCAAGCGTGCCGCCTCCTGAACCGCGCTATGCGCTGGTCGCGATGGCGTCGGCGCTTGGAAACGACCAACATCAGGCCATTCCGGTTCACGCTCTAGACGCTGCTCCTGCAAACCGGCATCGAGGCAGACATAGACGGGCGCGGTGGGAGCGCTACGGGTGAGCATATTGGCGCGGCACATGGACTCGACGAGCGCCTGCGGCGAGGAAGGTTGATCGTCCCATTTGATGATCGATCGAATGTAGGCGGCTTGATCGCGTGATGTATGAATCCAGTCGATCCAGGGGCGTCGCTTCTCTGCATCGAGCGGGCCTGTGGCACCGAGCACAAGCATGGGTACTCGGTCGCACCACGCGTTGAACAAGCTCATCATTCCGTGCAGCAGACCCACATTGCTGTGCAGCACACAGGCCATCGGCTCACCTGTTGCCTTCGCATAGCCGTGCGCGATGGAGACCGAATGATCCTCGTGCAGACACAAAACGATCCCGGGACGCTCGTTGCCGAGATGATTGACGATACTGTCGTGCAAGCCACGATAGCTCGCCCCCGGATTGAGGCTGATGTAGCGGATGCCCAACCGGCGCAGCATCTGGGCGGCTATATCGCTACCCCATGCGACCTTCGTGTCGGGCTCACCGGCAATGGTATCGAGTTGCATCTGTGCACCCCCACATCGACGACGGGGCGAGCAATCGAGCCGCCCGCGTCGACGCGTGGCATCACGGCTCAAGAGGCGCCGGCCGGCCCTTTCCCGGACGCTTTTCCGTCGCCCCATCTTCTGCTTACATGAGGTCTGCGAGAAGTGGAACGGGGCGCGCTCGAGCATGGTCACACGATGCGCTCGCGGAGGGGCGACAAACGACATGCAAATCGTTATGACGGGATGAACCCCTGCATACCCGGTTCTTGATCCCGCACGGGGGAAAGCCCTAGCGGTCCGATTCCGAAGTTCGTCACGGGGCACGCAATGGAGCGTCCGGGAGGCGGAGCAAATGGAAAGTATCGCTGGGGAATTGGCCTTCATGGCCGACTCGGCAGGCAAGGCTTTCCTGCTGATTATCGAGCCGCATCGGCTGATGTTCCTGGGTGCCGGCTGCATCATGGGCCTGGTGCTCGGGATTATCCCCGGCATTGGCGGGCTCGCAGGCACCGCCATGTTGCTCCCTTTCACATTCAACATGGACCCATATGCGGCCTTCGCCATGCTGCTCGGGCTTGGCGCCACAACAGCTACCGGTGATCCGATCCCGGCAATTCTGTTCGGGGTGCCGGGGGGTGCAGCTTCAGCAGCGACTGTGCTCGACGGCTTCCCGATGGCAAAGAAAGGTGAGGCCGGTAGGGCACTCAGCGCCGCCTACATGTCCTCACTCATGGGCGGCGTCTTCGGGGCGATGTTGCTCGCCGTCTCGGTGCCGATCCTGCGGCCGGTCATGCTTTATCTGGGCTCGCCGGAGCTGCTTGCCTTCGCGGTGCTCGGCATCTCGATGGTAGCGGTGCTGTCAGGCAGCGCGCCATTGCGCGGCATGACGGCCGCGTGCTTGGGCATCATGATAGCGATGATCGGCACCGATCCGCAGACCGGGACCTTGCGCTGGACAATGGTGCCGGCGCTCACGTGGGATTCAGAGAGCTGGTTCCCGCTGCAGCTCACCGTCGAGAACAGCCTTTACCTTTGGGACGGCTTCGACAAAAAGCTGACGCCACTCCTCCTGGGAATCTTTGCGCTGCCTGAGCTCTGCGACCTGTTAATCGCGCGCACGACTATCGCCGCCGACACCAGCATTGCCAATATCTACAAAGGACAATGGCAGGGGGTGCGCGACTGTATGCAGCACTGGTGGCTGATCATGCGGTGCTCATGGATCGGCGGCGGCATTGGCTCGATTCCCGGCATCAGCGCAGCCGTTGTCGATTGGCTCGCCTATGGGCACGCCCTGAAGACCGAGAAGGGCGCGAGCCAAACATTTGGCAAAGGTGACGTACGCGGCGTCATTGCCTCGGAGAGCTCAAACAACGCCAAGGAAGGCGGCGCGCTGGTGCCGACCGTCGCGTTCGGCGTTCCAGGCAGTGCGACCATGGCCATCCTTCTTGGCGCCTTCCTGATCCATGGTCTGGTGCCCGGGCCGGATATGCTGAACAAGCACCTCGACATCACCTACTCCATGGTGTGGTCGGTGGCACTCGCCAATATTCTCGGCGCGGGCATGTGCTATGCGTTCAGCCCGCAGTTCGCGAAATTGTCGGTCCTGCGCTTCAGCCTGATTTTGCCGGCCGTCCTCGGCGTCATCTACATCGGTGCTTTTGAAGCCTCACGTTCCTGGGGCGACCTGGTCGCGCTGCTTCTGTTCGGCCTGCTCGGCTGGATCATGAAGCAGTTCAAGTGGCCGCGACCGCCACTGATCCTGGGTGTGGTGCTGGGCGACACCATAGAGCGGTATCTGTTCATCTCGCTCGAGCGGTATGGGGCCGACCTGTTCCTGCCGTGGCGTTGGTTCAGCTCGTGGGACGCGCTCACCTTTCATCCGGTCATGAAGGTGCTGCTCGTGCTGTCGGTCATCGGTCTTGTTCGCCCGATGCTGCAGGACATTCGTCAGCACGGCGGAGCGGTTCGAATGCTGACGGCCTTTCAGGCGCCGCGGTTCCATCCTTCGCAACTCTTCACCATGTTCATGATCGCGCTGATCGGCGCGGCGCTTACGACGGCCTTGAGCTGGGACTTCAGCGCGAGGATCGTGCCGGAGGTTGTGGGCTGCGTGGCACTGCTGGCTGCGGGACTGAGCCTCTTCAACGAGATGTTCCGCAAGCCCGAGCCCGCCCTGAGTCTAGCGGACCAGGCGCGACGGGAGGCGGAGCAAGGCCTCGCAACCGATCAGAAGATACACATGGACCTGACGTCGGAAACTGCTCACCTGCCTACTGCGCTGATCATCAAGAGGGCCGCGCGGTTTTTCGGCTATCTCGTCGCCTTCATGGCGGTCATGTGGGGGATAGGCCTCGTGCCGACGGTCGCCATTTTCGTCATTGTCTTCATGCGGTACGAAAACCAGGAACGCTGGCCGGTCATCATCCCATATGCGGTCATATTACTGGTCTCCATCAGTTTCATCTTCGACTACGTGATGTCGATCCCGTGGCCGCCCACACTCCTCGGCGAATGGATGCCCTGGCTGAAGTTCATCCCCTCGGTATGACAAATCGCCTTGTAGTGAGGTGAGTAGATGCGAAAGGTTTTGTGGCTGGGGCTGCTGGTCGTTGTGCTCGCGAGCGCAGCGGTGGCGGTTTCTCTCGACGTGCTCGGGCTCGAGCAGATTGTTTATGTCTTGGAGATGATCGCCGGGTGGACTGCCTGGACCCTTGTGGTTGCTGTTGCCTATGCCGGCCTGGAGCGGCTGGTGCCCGGCTTGCGCGCTCCCGTTGCTAAGCAGCATTGAAGGTTATCTTTTGCTCAAGCGGACGCATGTCGCGCGGCCCCGAAGCCGCACGCCTTTGACCGCCTGAGCGCGAAATCCTAAGAAGGGATATGCAGGCGGAACGCGGTACGGGGGATCATCAGCTCAAGGGCGAGCGAGGATTGTTTCGCTCTGCCGTGAGCGCGCTGCAAGCGAAGTCGGTCGCGATTGTCGGGGCATCTGAGCGCGCACGGTGGCCAAGCGAAATCTACAAGAACCTGCGCGAGTTCGGGTATGCTGGTCGCATCGCGCTGGTCAACCCTCGGCAAAGTCAGGTCTTCGGCGAGCGCTGTTATCCGTCACTGAAAGACTTGCCGGAGCCGGTCGACCACGCACTCGTCATTGTCCCGGCCGCCGCCGTGCCGGGTGTGCTGACCGATGCGGAAGCGGCCGGAGTCAAATCCGCCACTGTCTATGCCTCCATGTTAGGAGATGGCGAGGCCCCCGAGTCCAAGGAGCGAGGCGCCTGGCTCGCTGATTTTGTCGCTCACAGCCGACTGCGCATCGCCGGACCGAATTGCATGGGCGCATATTCGTTCCGCGAGCGCCTGCTCGGCTATCCCAACACCGACCTGTGCCGGCTCGAGCCCGGCTCGGTCGCTTGTATCTTTCAGTCTGGTGGACTCATCCAGTTTTGGATGAAATCCGGAGCAGAGCGGGGTCTTCGCTATTCCTATTGCATCACATCTGGCAACGAGCCGGATCTCGGATTGGCAGACTATCTCGACTTTGTCATCGACGATCCTGAAACACGCTTGATCGTTCTCTTCATCGAAGGAATTCGTCGGCCAGAGGCCTTCATGCATGCCGCTGGTCGCGCACTCGCCCTCGGAAAGCCGGTCCTCGCCATCAAGACTGGGGCAACGGCCAAGTCGCGCGCCGCCTCGCAATCGCATACCGGTGCAATTGCAGGTGACTATGCCGCCTATCTGGCGATGTGCGAACGCTACGGCATTGTCAATTACCGCTCGCTCGATGACATGGTGGAGGCGGCGCTCGCCTTCGCCGGTCGCCGACTGCCGCGCGGACCGCGCATCGCCTTCATCACAACGTCAGGAGCGACCGTCGATCTCCTGCATGACTATGTTGAGATTGAAGGCGCGGTCGCACCCGACTTTGGCGATGCGACGAAGGCCCGGCTTGCGCCCATGATGCAGGAGGGCATTGCACCACGTAATCCGCTCGACGTCGGTATTCCATCGACTATGCAGGTCGCCGCGGACATTTGCGCGGCGGCAGCCACTGATCCCTCCATAGATATGGTCGCTTGGGGCGCGCCGATGCCGCGCGAGAATGAAGGACTTGGCGATATGACGCCGATGCGCGCGCTGCTCGGGCGCACCGAGAAGCCGATCGTAGGTTTTGCTCGCATGATTCAGCAGGAGGGCGAGAGTCGCCTCGCTGCCCAGTCGGCGGCAGGCTTTCCGCTCCTGCAAGGTATCCAGCCGACCATTCGCGCCCTTAACGGGCTGTGGTTTCACGCCGCTCGGCGCGGCCGCCGTCCGGCTTCAGCGCCGCCTGCGCCCGGGAGCGAGCTTGCCCCCGCCAACCTCGATGCGACGCTTGCAAGCTACGGGTTAGTGCTGCCCAAAAGCCGTGCCGTCGGCTCCGCCGAAGAGGCGGTCCGCGCTGCCGAGCAGATCGGTTTCCCCGTCGTGCTGAAGATTCGCTCCGCCGCGATCGTACACAAAACCGAAGCTGGGGGTGTCGCGCTCGGGCTGCGCGATCGGGCAGCGCTCACGGCGGCAGCAGACGCGCTTATAGCGTCGGCCCGTGCTGCGGCGCCAAGCGCACGTCTCGACGGGTTCATCGTGCAAGAGATGGTCACAGGAGTGGAGGCCATCATCGGCGCGCGCAAGGACTCGCTCTATGGTCCGATTCTGCTGATCGGCGCGGGCGGCGTGCTCGTGGAGCTGGCGCAGGACACCGCGCTGCGCCTTCTTCCGGTAGACGACAGCGATGTGCGTACCATGGTGGACACCCTGCGGCTCGCGACCCTGCTCGCGGGATTTCGCGGAGGGCCGGCGGCCGACCGCGGCGCGCTCGAAACGGCCGCACTGGGCCTTGCGCAATTCTATCTCGATCATCGCTCGAGAATTTCTGACATCGAGATCAATCCCCTCATCGTGCGCCCGGCGGGCCACGGCGCCGTTGCCGTGGACGTGCGTGTGCTTTGGCAAGACGAGGCGCACGGAGCGCAGTAAATGGATTTCGAGTTGCCGGAAGAGCTGCGCATTCTCAAGGCGGGGCTGAGGCGCTTCGTCGACAACGAGTTGATCCCCATCGAGCGGCAGACCACCATCGGCGAGAAAATCAAGCCGGAATACCTCGGACCGCTGCAGCAGCGGGCAAAGGAGCTCGGCATCTGGCAGCTCAATGTGCCGGAGGAATACGGCGGCTCGGGCATGTCTGTCTTGGCCTGCGCAGTCGTCTGGGAGGAGCTCTCGCGCAGCATCGCTTTGCCGGCCCGCGGTGAAGGCATTACCGGCCCGACGCCCCGCGGTGTGCTGTATGCGCTCGAGGGCGACATGCGCGAGCGGTACCTCATTCCGGTGCTGCGCGGCGAAAAAAAGGCCTGTTTTGCCCAGACCGAGCCCGATGCTGGCTCTGACCCAGGCGGGATGCGCACGACCGCAGTCCGCGACGGCGACTACTACGTCATCAACGGGGTGAAACGGTTCATTACCGCGGCCGCCGATGCCGACTTCATGCAGCTCCTGGCGGCGACCGATCGCAGCAAGGGCTCGCGTGGCGGAATTTCCTGTTTCATCGTCGACATGGACACACGGGGGGTGAGGCTCGGCACGCAGTATCAGACCATGATGGGCGACGCTCCTTGGGAGATCGTGCTTGAGAATGTCCGCGTGCCGGCTTCATGCCGCGTGGGTGCGGAAGGCGACGGCATGCGCTTCGGTCAGCAATGGCTGAACATCGGACGCGTCAAGCACGGGGCGCATGCGCTCGGCGTGGCCGAACGTTGCCTGGAAATGGCGAGCTCCTACGCGAAGCAACGCTCCACCTTCGGGCGGCCGCTGGCGGACCGGCAGGCTGTGCAGTGGATGCTTGCCGACATGTTTATCGAGCTGCAGGCCGCCCGACTATTGGTCTACAAGACCGCGGTGCGCCTCGATCTCGGTGAAGAAGCGCGTGAGGACGCCTACGTCGCGAAATACTATGCGGATGAGATGGCGTTCAACACCGCCGACAGGTGCATGCAGATTCACGGCGGCATCGCGCTCACGACCGATCTGCCGATTGAGAAAATGTGGCGCCAGCAGCGCAGCTTTCGCATCACCGAAGGTGCGACCGAGGTGATGAAGATGGTCATCGCCCGCCACGTGCTGAAGACCTATTCTTGAGGCGAGCATGATTAAGATCCGACGCATCGGACACGTCACATTCGAAACGCCTGATCTCGACAAACAGATCGATTACTTCACGCAAGTGACCGGGCTGGTGTTGGCGGTACGCGAAAAGAACCGGGCGCTGCTCGCCAGCCGGTTAGGCCAGCTCGTCATTCAGCTGAGGCGGGCAAGCGAAGCGCGCTGTGCAAAGCTTGCGTTTCAGGTCGCACCCGGCTCGGACTTCAATGAGCTGGCGCGTGCGCTCGCCGCCAACGGCATCAACAGCGAGCTACAGAGCGACGACCTCCCCGGCACGCCCAAGCTGTTGGCCTTCCAGGACAACAAGGGTACGACGATCGAGGTTTTCTCGGAGTGGGATTATTTGACACCGAACCAGCAAGTGGCGGGTATCGGTCCCTTGAAGCTCGGCCACTGCGCCTTCGTGGTACCGGACGTGCAGCAGACACGCGATTTCTACGAGCGCGTGCTTGGCTTCAAGGTCTCCGACTGGACCGGCGATTTCTTCGTGTTCATGCGGTGCAATCCCGATCATCACACGGTGAATTTCTTGCGCGGCAAGCGGGCGCGTATGCACCATGTAGCTTTCGAGGTTCGCGACTTTGCGGCCGTCGCGCAAGCCTGCGACGTGCTTTCGCAACATCGGATCCCGATCATCTGGGGCCCGCTGCGTCATGGTCCTGGCCACAATGTCTCGATCTATCACCGCAACCCAGATCAGCACGTGATTGAGCTCTTTACCGAGCTCGACCAAATTCTGGATGAGGAGCTCGGTTTTTTCGATCCTCGGCCCTGGCACATCGATCGCCCGCAGCGCCCAAAGGTCTGGACGAGCGAGAGCCGCGCGATTTCGGGTTGGGGCCCTCCCCCGACAGCGGACTATCATCTCAATCGGGACGACTGACCGATGAAGGCTGTTCTCCACCACGACGCCGAGGGTGCGTGGCAACGAGCCCAGGATCAGGCGCGGCGTTGGATGTCCTCGTCTCTCGGCGAGCCTTGCGCAGCATGCTAGGTGCGTCCCGCTATCGACTCGGCGTCGATGTTGGCGGGACCCACACGGATCTGGTGTTGCTCGACACCACCGACGGTGAGTTGCTGGTCGAGAAGGTCGCGAGCACACCGAACAATCCGGCTATCGGCGTGCTTAATGGCCTTACGCGGCTCATAGCACGCGGTGTGCCTGCGTCCGAGATAGGGTTTTTCGCCCACGCGACAACGATCACCACGAATGGGCTGCTCGAAATGCGCGGCGCGAAGGTTGGCTTGCTCATCACCAAGGGATTTCGCGCGGTCCAGGAGGTCCAAACCCAGGCCCGTGATGGCAATCTGTTCGATTATTTCTACGCCAAGCCGGCTCCCATCGGCCCACAGAGTCTGACACGCGAAATTCCTGAACGGGTGGATTATTGCGGAACCGTGCTCGTACCGCTCGATCGGGAGGCGGTGCGACAAGCAGGACGCGAGCTTGCGAGAGCCGGCGTCGAGGCCATTGCAGTCTGCTACCTGTTCTCGTTCATGAATTCTGCTCGCGAGCAGGAGACGCGGGCACTCCTCCAAGCCGAGTGCCCGGGTCTGCATGTCTCGGTGTCCAGCGAGGTGCTGCCCCGGATCCGCGAATGGCCCCGCCTCTCGACGACGCTGCTCAATGCGTATCTCGAGCCAGTGATGGTGCACTATATCGCGAGCCTCAATGAGGGGCTCGACAAAGCAGGTCTGCGGACCCAGCAACGGTTTCTGATGCAGTCGAATGGGGGCGTCATGCCATTTTCGACGGCGATAGCAGGCGGCCGGACGGTGCATACTCTGCTTTCCGGGCCCGCCGCCGGCGCGCAGGCGTGCGCGCACCTCGCCCATGACAAACAATGCGGTCTCGTTACCTTGGACATGGGTGGAACATCGGCGGACATCGCCTTCATTGAAAGCGGCGCTCCACTCGAAACCAGCGAAAGCCTTATCGCGCGCCGGCAGATCGATGTGCCAGCCCTCGATCTGACGACGATCTCTGCTGGCGGCGGCTCGATTGCCGCAATCGGGCCCGGTGGGCTCCTGGATGTCGGGCCGCATAGCGCCGGCGCTGATCCCGGTCCGGTTTGCTATGGCCGCGGTGGGGCGCGTCCTACGGTGACCGACGCCGATCTCGTCTGTGGCTATCTCAACCCAGCTTATTTTCTGGGCGGTGCGCAGAAGCTCGACCTCGATGCGGCACGAGGTGCACTGCAGGCGTGCATTGCCGACCCGCTCGGCATGAATGTCCTCGACGCGGCAGCGGGCATCAGACGCATTGTCGACATGCGGATGGCCGACGCCGTACGGGTGTTTGCTGCCAAGCGGGGGATTGATCTGACGTCTTTCACACTGCTGCCATTCGGCGGTGCGGGTGGAGTGCATGCGGGCGGAGTCGCCACCGAGCTTGGTATCCGCCGGATTACCGTTCCGCCCTCCCCCGGCGCGTTCTCGGCACTAGGGTTGTTGTGTACTGACGTCGT
Organism: Xanthobacteraceae bacterium; assembly: GCA_045811525.1. GTDB lineage: Bacteria > Pseudomonadota > Alphaproteobacteria > Rhizobiales > Xanthobacteraceae > VAZQ01. The sequence continues at coordinate 9,785 of JBJMTV010000021.1, forward strand.
CCACGACTACGTCCGGTCAGAGCTGCGCCCGCTCAGCGGGATCAGCGCGGCACATGCCGAGAATGCGTTATGCGAGCTCGAGACACGCGCGCGCGGCGAGCTTGCGGCGGAAGGATTGAGCGAAACCGAAACTTTGTTCAGCCGCGCACTCGATCTACGTTACAGCGGCCAAGGCTATGAGCTGCGCATTCCGCTCGACGGATTGTTCATTGACCGGATCAGGGATGTCACGCTGCATGCGGTGCGCGAGCGCTTCGACAGGCGGCACGCCGAGCTGCATGGGCACGCTGCCAAGGAGCGGCCTGTCGAGCTGGTAAGCTACCGCTTGCGTCTGCGCGCCAACGTGCCGAAATTCGAACCGCGCGAGCATGCGGCCGCAGCGACGCTGGACCCTGGCGCCGCGGTCAAAGGCACCCGCAAAGCCTGGTTCGATCGCGGGCTCAGGGATGCGACGGTTTATCAACGAACTCTGCTCGAGGTGGGCAGCGAGCTCACGGGGCCGGCGATTATCGAGCAATTCGACGCCACCACCGTCGTTCCGCCGGAGTGGCGCGCCCGCGTGGACGGGTTGCGCAACCTCGTCCTCGAGCAATGACTGTGAATACTGCGGTGAAGCCCGACCCGATCACCATCCAGGTCTTGCGCAACAAGATCAGCAGCCTGGTTGAGGAGATGCATTATCACTTCTATCGCTCCGGATAGTCCACGATCATACGCGAATCGCGCGACTTCAGCTGCGTCGTGCTCGACTGTTCCGGGCGCCTGATTGTCGCTCCGCCGATGTTTTTCCATGCGCCGGTGTACCGGCACCTGGTCGCTCGCATTCTCGAAACACAGACGGACATCAGCGAAGGCGACGTGTTTGTGTCCAATCGCCCCTATGAAGGTGGTTTGCCGCATGTGTCGGACATGGCTTTCGTTGCACCAATATTCGCGGAAGGGGCGATTGTCGCCTTTGCAGGATCAATCGCCCATAAGCCGGACGTGGGCGGGGCCGTGCCGGGCTCTACCTCAGCCAATGCCACGGAAATGTACCAGGAAGGCTTGCTTCTGCCGCCGATCAAGATTGTGAGCGCCGGCGTTGCCCAACGCGACATTGAGCGGATCATCCTCGCCAATTCTCGGCAGCCCGCATTGATGATGGGCGATATCCGTGCTCAGGTCGCCGTCACGCAAATGGGCGCGGCGCGCGTGAAGGAGCTCTGTCAGCGCTTCGGCACGCATACGGTCACCGGCGCCTTTTCCGCCATCCTGAGCAATGCTGCAGAGGAATTGCGCGCAGCGCTTGGACGGCTGCCCGAAGGGGTCTTTTCCGCGCAGGGCCTTCTCGACAGCGATGGGGTTGTGATCGAGCAGCCGGTCAAATTGGCGGTCACTGTCGCAATCAGCAAAGCCGTTGCAACATTCGACTTCTCCAAGAGCGATCTGCAGGCGCGGGGACCCATCAACCTCCGGCCCTCCATGGTCGAAGCGTGTGTGTTCTATTCTTTGATCGGCTGCCTCGGGCCCGATCTTGCTTTCAATGACGGCATGCGCGACGTGGTCCGCCTGGTTTTGCGCCGCGTACCATCACCAATGCGGAGCCGCCTTGCTCGGTCTCAAACTATCAGATGGTCAACCTCAAGCTCGTTGATGTCCTCCTGGAGGCGCTTGCTCATTTTCAGCCGCGGCGCGCCATCGCAAACGGAGGATCGTCCAGTGCGCTCACCATCGCCTGGGCCAGGCCGCGGCCCGGCCAATCCGGGATGCAATACGAGATCATCGGCTCGGCCTATGGTGGCGGCAGCGGGCACGACGGGGCGTCTGGCACCGCGACGCATTCGAGCAACCTCCACATCACACCTATCGAAATCTTGGAGTCCGAATTCCCATGCCGCATTGCCCGCTTCGAGCTTATTCCTGACTCCGGCGGCGCCGGTCAGTGGCGGGGCGGCCTCAGTCTGCTGCGCGAGTACGAGCTGTTGGACGATGCGGCGGTCATCCGCCGTTATGATAAGAGCCGCTTTCCGCCGGAGGGTTTGAATGGCGGGCAACCGGGCCGCGGCGCACGTTTCGTCATAGGGCTCGGCACTGCGCAGGAGAAAGTTACCCCCGCTTCGGGCCGGTATGAGCTCAAAGCAGGCGAGCGCTTTCTCTTGGAGAGCGCGGGTGGCGGAGGATTCGGCAATGCACGTGCCCGTAACGCGGCGGCCGTTGCCCTGGATGTCGCTGAAGGCTATGTCTCGTCGGCTGCGGCAAAACAAACCTATCACAAGTAGCTGGACGACGATGACAGTGTCGAGCTGCGGAGGCGGCAGCCAGATGATCCATACCAGAGTGTCTCGCCGCGACGCGCAATGACCTCACAACTACGATGAGTGGCTTTCGGGTCTGCCCGAACGCAATCGCAAGACGGAAGACCTAAATGCCTTTCACCGTTCGCATGCTGGTCGCTCTCGGCCTTCTCGCCGGGCTCGGCAATGCCGCGTTTGCGCAGGAAGTCTACCCGTCACGCACCGTGAAGATCGTCATTCCTTCGGCACCCGGCTCGACGACGGACACACTGGCGCGCATGCTGGCGGATCAGCTCAGCCAGAAATGGGGCAAGCCGACGATCGTCGAAAACATCGCTGGTGGTGCCATGAATATTGGTGCCAGCGCTGTGGCGCGTTCGGCGCCCGATGGATACACGCTTTTTGTGGCGCCGCCCTCGCCATTGTCGTTCAACCATCTTCTGTACCGCGATCTGGGCTACGAGCCGGCGAAGTTTGTGCCCATTACGCTGCTCGCCAAGATTCCCAACGTACTCGTGGCTCGCAATGAGCTTCCGACGAATACCCTCGAAGGGCTCATCCGCTATGGCAAGGCCAATTCGGGAAAGCTGTCCTATGCCTCGCAAGGGGTTGGCTCGACCGCACATCTTTCCGGAGCGCAGCTCGAGGCGCAGGCGGGTATCAAGATGGTGCACGTTCCCTACCGCGGGGCACAGCCGGCACTGACCGACGTCATTGCCGGCCATGTCGACATGTTCTTCGATACGCTCGCGACCTCGGTGCCGTTGTATCGCGAAAACAAAATCAAGCTGCTGGCGGTTGCGGACTTGCAGCGGGCCAAAGCTATTGCGGAGGTACCGACATTCTCGGAGGCGGGTCTTCCCGGCTTTCGATCTATCACATGGTTCGGATTGGTGGCGCCGCCCGCCACCCCTGCGGCGCTCGCCGAAAGGATCAACCGGGACGTGGTCGACATCCTTGCGCGCCAGGACGTCAAGCAGTTATTGCAGAATCTATCATTGGACATCGGCGCCACGACGGTTAGCGAAACGCGTAGCTTCTTCGCGGAGGAAACAGAGCTCTGGGCGAAGGTCATCAAAGAAGCTGACATTCATCCGCAATAGCGCGGACGGGCTTAGCCCCGCAGCAGTCCCGCGTCGCTATAAGCACGCACCGCGCCGGGGTGCAGCGGCACGCCCCCGAATTCAAATGCACAAACGCCGTCGCTTTGAAGCGGCTCAAACAGCTCCCTCAGCCCGAGAAACAACGCATTGAGGCGGCCAAGCTCGGCAGTATGGGCCAGAATCGCTGTGACCACCTGGCGTACGACATTGTCCGGTACGCGAGCGTGTGTAACCAGCACATTGATCACGACGAGCTGCGGCAGGTCCGCTTCGAGCGCACGAAGCGCCCCTTTGCGCATGACGGTGCGGCGGTAAAACGAGACCGCGGCAAGTAGCGTCTCGAGCTGCCCCTCATCATAGGGCAGCACGCGCAGGGCCATCCTGGTATCGAGCTCAGTCATGACGGCATTCGGGATCGGGCACTGGAATTGCGCGTCGACCTCCCCGGCCATGAGCGCCCGCGCCCCGGCAGCGAAATCAAGGTAAAGCGGGGTGATTTCGGCGAAGCTCATTCCCAAAACGCCCAGGATGACCTGAGCATGCTGCACCATGCCGCTGGTCTGCGGGCCCACGGCGATTCGACGGCCGCGCAGGTCGGAGACAGCGCGCAGCCCAGATGTTGCCGGCACGACGAAAAACAAAGGTCCTGCGTTCATCGGCGACGCCATGCTCAATGCGAGCGGCTCGTTGAACGGGGACTCACCCTTGTAAGCGCGGCCGATCCAATTCGCGGCCATGAAACCGAAGTCGATCTCACCCCGATGCAGCCGGTGAGCATTCTCAATGCTGGCCGACCGACATTCCAGCACCTGAATGGGACGAAGTGACGGGTCGCGATCAAGCACAAGTTTGAGGGCACCGCCTTGGCGGTGAAAGGTGCCGCCGGGTTCGGAGGTGCCGATACGGACTGTCATCACAGCAGCGCTGAAACCAATGATGTCTCAACGCTGATTATACCTAGTACAGCGTATCAAGGCCAACGCGCCGCCGGCTTCGCAGTTCGAGAGTGCGACGCCGGCGTGACGTACTCGTTCGATCAACCGATATAAGCCACACGCTGCTGCGCGTGCGCCTCTTGCTCGGTCTTGGGCTGCGCTGGCAGCTGCAGGACGGTCGCTTCCTGGCCTTCACAGAAAAACGTCAGAAGCACGATCTGGCCGTCCGGAAACTCCAGCGCATCGTGATGCATGTGCGGCTGCTCGCGGTTGATTTGCCGGAATATGGCAGTCTTGTGCCGGGAAGGAGCAGAGGCGCCATACACCGAGGCTGCCGAGCTGAATGCCAGCTCGGTCCCGGGCAGGACGCACACCGCCGTGGTGGGATCGTCCGCACCGGCAAACCCCCGGGTACCCGTCCCGAAGTTGGTTGTCCGAAGTTTATCGCCGACGCTTGCGGGTCGCGATTTGACATGCATCAAGCTGTAATCGCACATCGCATTGCTCCTCTTGCTGGTCATGTGCTCGCATCAACGCGCTCGCGCGGTGAACGGTTCATTCACCCGATGTCGCAGGCGATGCATTCAACTGCTGTCGAATGCCCGACATTGTGATCAGGATCTGGTTGTCGCACGTGCGACCACCTCGTGCCTGTGAAGCCGATCAACTGTTCGCAGGCGAACCGGCTGCGCGTCGCATTGGTGAGAGCCGCCTCGGCTAAACACCAAGAACGCATTTTGAATCATCAATGTAACGGGCTCATTAACCAGTTCGATTCAGGCGGCAATAACCGCGGGCAGCTACAACCTCTCGTAGCTGCTCGCAAGGTCGAGGAACCGCAAATGTTGAATGCCGATGGTGCGCATCTGCAAAACGACGGCCCAGCCGGTCCGTGCGAGGCGATCGGGCTTGTGGTGTCGGTGCGAGGGTCACAAGCTACCGTCGGGCTCGCAGCCAACCACCGAAGTACAGCGCGGCCTACGGTAGGCAAGTTCCTCGGTATCCGCGCTGGCGGCTCGCTCCTGATCGGCGTCATCACCAAGGTGTCGATCGAGAGCTCTTCGTTTGCCAAGGAACATGGGTGCCAATCCAGGGCTGATCTCGATCTCGTTGGAGAGGTCAAGCAATCCGCTGTGGCACCTGCCCAGTTTCAGCGTGGGGTCACTGAATACCCGGCCATCGGCGACTCCGTGATCGCCGTCGGCGCGCGCGAGTTGCGGTTGGTTTTCAACGTGACGAGCGATGCCGTGATCGAGATCGGCCATCTGCAACAGGACAGCAGCATCGGCGCTTACGTCGATGTCGACGACATGCTGTGCAAGCATTTCGCCGTGCTCGGCACGACAGGCGTGGGCAAGTCCAGCGCAGTGGTCCTCATGTTGCAGGAAATCCTGCAGACACGGCATGATCTGCGGATTTTCGTCCTCGATGCTCACAACGAGTATGGCCAGCTCTTCGGCGACCGCGCGCTCGTCCTTAATCCGCGCAATCTGCGGCTGCCTTTCTGGATGTTCAACTTCGAGGAGATCGTCGACGTCCTGTTCGGCGCTCGACCAGGTACGGAAGAGGAGGTCGATATCCTTTCCGAGGTCATTCCTCGGGCCAAGGCGAGCTACAGCCAGTATCGGCCATCAGCCGATCGCTCCATCGTGAAGAGGAGCGACGCGCGCTCGGCCGCTTACTCCGTCGACACGCCGGTGCCCTATCGCCTCGCCGATCTGATCGGCCAGCTCGACGAGCGTATGGGAAAACTGGAGAACCGAGCCACCCGCATGATCTATCACCGGCTGATCACGCGCATTGAAAATCTCGGGAACGATCCTCGCTACTCCTTCATGTTCGACAATGCGAATGTCGGCGGCGACATCATGGCCGACGTGTTGGGCCAGCTGTTTCGGCTACCGGCGAACGACAAGCCAGTCACTGTCATGCAGCTGGCCGGTTTTCCATCGGAAGTCGTCGATGCAGTGGTGTCGGTCATCTGCCGAATGGCCTTCGACCTCGGCTTGTGGAGCGAAGGAGCGGCGCCCCTGTTGCTGGTATGCGAGGAAGCGCACCGCTACGCAGCAGCCGACCGGAGCGTAGGTTTTGGGCCGACGCGCAGGTCGCTTTCCCGTATCGCCAAGGAGGGCCGCAAGCACGGAGTATTTCTTGGCCTGGTCAGCCAGCGGCCAGCTGAGCTCGATGCCACGATCATCTCTCAATGCAGCACGCTGTTCGCCATGCGTATGACCAATGATCGAGATCAGGCCATCCTGCGCTCCGCCGTGTCGGACGGCGCTGCCAATCTTTTGGACTTCCTGCCTTCGCTTGGCACCGGCGAGGTCTTTGCTTTCGGCGAGGGCGTGCCTTTGCCGACCCGCGTGAAGCTCAAACAACTGCCGGCGCAACTGCTCCCGAGGAGCGACACGCCGAGCAAATCGCGCGAGGAGTTCGCAACCCCAATGGGCGAGGAGTTCATCGCAAAGGTGCTCAAGCGCTGGCGGCGGGCGAGCTCGAGCGAGCCGGCGAGCACGGACGAGGCGATCCGCGAAGCGCGTCCCCTCGAAGCTGTGGCGTCGGTTGCGGCAGCGGTGCTGCCTGCGTCGCCCGCAGCCGACGCTGGACGTCCGAGCTTCCTGCGGCGTGCGCCGAGCGACCGTCTGGACCTCTCCAAAGCGTTCCAGCCATCTCCCGCGGCAGCTCGTCCGCACGATAGCTGACGCGCACGCGTTCCTCAAAAATACCTGCTCGCATTCGGGCGCGAATCTCTAACGTTCATGACAGTCCAGTTCAAACAGCGCGATCCGGCCGCACGCAGTGACGCGGCCTTGGCCCTACTATAACCATCGCGCCGAATGTCTGTGCGTCGGCGCAAACTTGTGTGAGTGCTGAAATGGCGCATTTGCCGCTGGCTTTATTGCGAACAGCGCCGACGCCGCCCGGCGACACTCAAGCGTTGAGCGCCGGTCTGGAGGCGCTGCGGGAGGTCCTCAGTTTCGATCAGGCAATGTTGCTACAGGCGGACGAGTCCGGCCTACATTGCGTGTGCGCTTTGCCCGACCATCTCACCGGATTGAAGTGGGGTTCGGGCCCCTTCTTCGATGAGATTGCCGCCGGTCGCGTTGCCGCGAGCTGCGGTGCTTCGGACCTCAGGGAGCTGCGCTCAGTCTTACATGAGTCAATCGCTGCCGAGCAGCCGGCGTTATACCTTCCCTATAGTGTGCAAGGCCGGCGCAGCGTGCTGATATTGTTGCGGGCGCTCGGTAGCCCGCCCTTCGACGACCGTGACATATGCGTAGCCCGCCAAATCGCGCTCGTGCGCCTCGCGGGGCTCGCGGCAGCACATGCAGGCGCAATCGAGGCGGAGGTTCGTGGGCTCCGCACAAAGCTCGCCAAGCTCGAGCGAGCCGAGGCGGAAGCGCGGCGCACGGGCGAGCTGCTTGAAGGGATTGTGGAGCTCTTGCCAGTCGGACTGACGGTGGAGGATGAGGAGGGCCATTTCATTCTCGTCAACCGAGCCGCCGCAGCGCGGCTGGGACACTCGTCTGGCCACGAGAATACAGATGCGCATGACGCAGGTGCCACTCTGGCTTTGCCATCAGAACCGCGCCAGGATGTGGACCACGCACTAGCGCAACCGCGAGACATCGAGGAGAGGGCAGCAGCATCCGCGGGTGAGCGCACCTGGCTGGTATCGCGGCAGCCGGTGCATTTTCACCAGGAGACCCTGCTGCTTTCAACCTCAATCGATATAACCCGTCGCAAACAGGTCGAAAGCGAGCTCGCACGTCGCGCCTATTCCGACGACCTGACTGGTTTGGCCAATCGCGCCAGAATTCAAGAGCACGTCCACGAGGTCTTACGTGCAAACAGCGGTCACGAGCAGTTTGCCCTCGCCTTCATCGATCTCGATAATTTCAAGCACATCAATGACTACTACAGTCATGCAGTCGGCGACGCCCTGCTGGTCAAGGTAGCGCAGCGCATCGCTACCCTGGTGCGAGAGAGCGACCTGCTGGCCCGGATCAGCGGCGACGAATTCGTCTTGTTGGTAAACCCTGTGGACAGCGCCGAGCAGATCGCCAGCATCATTGACCGGCTCCTCGACGAGCTGAAGCAGCCCTTTCACATCGAAAGTTTCGAGGTGTTCACCTCGGCATCGATTGGCGTCAGCATCTATCCGGAGCACGGCTGCACCTATGAGGAGTTGAGGCGCAACGCGGACAGCGCGATGTACCGGGCCAAGAGCGGAACCAAGGGCGCAGCAGCGTTCTATGATGCCCAGATCGGCCAAAGCGTGACGGCTCGCATGGAGCTCGAGCAGCGACTTCGCCTCGCCATTCGCGATCGTCAGTTCTGCTGCGCCTTTCAACCTAAAATCGATATTCGCACCCAGGAAGTGGTCGGTTTTGAAACGCTGGTTCGCTGGCGCGATAGCGATTGTGAGATTCAGCCGCCCGCATCGTTCATTGGCTTGGCGACCGAGCTGGGCCTCATCGATCCGATCACGCAGTTCGTGCTGATGGAAGCAATCCGCGCGGTGGATATCCTGGATGACGCGTTCGGACCGGGGAAGACCATCGCGCTCAATGTCGCGGCCAAGCAGGCCGGCGATGTGAAATTCATGCGAGGCTTCGTCGAGTTGCTGAAGGAAACGGGATGCGCCAACCGCTTCGTCATCGAGGTTACCGAGGATGCGTTCATCGCCAAGAACCGGTTCCAGTCCGAGGTTCTGCCGATGCTGCGCGAGATCGGCGTCCGCGTCTCCATCGATGATTTCGGGACCGGCTATTCCTCCTTGTCCGTGCTGGCCGACATAACGGCTGATGAGATCAAAATCGACCGCTCGTTCATCACTGACATCCATCGCCGCTCGCGCAGTCAGAGCATCTTGAAGGCGATCGAGTCCGTGAGCTATGCCTTGGGCATGACCGTTGTCGCCGAGGGCGTCGAGACATTCGAGGAGCTCGCGTATCTGCTCGGCGCCACGCGGATCCGCTATGCACAAGGCTATCATTTCGCACGACCGTTTTTTCTCGAGCACGGCACGACTACCGGCCAAGCTGATGCAGCCGAACGCGTGCTGACGATCGGACGAGAGCGCGCGGACAACCGCGGAGCTGGACCGGCGCGCGTGGCGATGGGCCAACGCGGCGCTTGATGCCCTCCGGTATTCCGCGGAAGACCAGGGCGGCAACTTTCCAGTCGCCATTCGCAGCAGGCGCGTGAATAGGGTCGAGCCTGCAATTCACAAGCTACCATTCGGTCATTACGGAAGGTCTTTGCCTGGCCTCGAGCCTCGCATAACCTCCTGGAGATTTTCAGGCTTCAGTGCAACACCCTACTGAGTCCAGCATGTTCCGAATAATTCCTGGCTTGCTTGCCGGCACCGCCTTCGCTCTCACCACCGGGATGTCAGCTGTCGCTGAACCCGGTCCCAGCGCCGAGGAGAGGGGCGAGGCCTTGCTGAGAAAGAATTGCGCTCGCTGTCACGCCGTCGGACGAACCGGAGCGAGTCCACACCCAGAAGCGCCACCCTTTCGCAGCTTGTCGGACCGATACGAGGTCGACGGGCTGGCTGAGTCCTTGGCTGAGGGCATCTCCGTCGGGCATCCGGACATGCCGGAATTCATTTTCGAAGCGGATGAGGTGGGCGCAATCATCGCCTATCTGCGCTCGATCCAGGAACCAGGTAACCAATAACCCGGTCTGCGCGTATCCCGCTCGCACCACGCGCGCTCGTTGCTTGCTGGAAGTTGCGCGGCGGCGGGTTTCTGACAATGATGCGGCACCGGGCAATGCTGCGGCTTGCCTGCGATCGACCAGGAGCAATTCAGATGCGCAACAAAATCCTGCTGTCCATTGCGATGCTGGCGATCTCTGCCTGGTCGAGCGCTAGCGCGCTCGCAGAGCCAGTCAAGATACGCGTTGGCCGCGGCGCTGCCGCCGAGGAGCAGCTTTGGCTGATGGCTGCCAAACCAGAGATCGCGCCGAATCAGGGCCGAGTCTATACGCTCGATCTCACCAACTTTCCCGCGACCGACAAACGTTTTCTCGCTTTCGAGGCGGGAGAGCTCGACATCGCGACCGGCAGCGCCAACTCGGTAATCCAGTTTGCCTCCAGCGGCGCGCACGTGAACGCCATTGCATCGATCTCGCAGGAGAGCCGCAAAGGCTTCTTCACCCGCTATATGGTGAAGAAGGACAGCCCAATGGCAACGGTACAGGATGTGAAGGGGAAGACCATCGGCATCAACGGGTTCAACTCCTCGATCCAGCTTTGGGCGATTCTGGCCCTCCAGCACGCCGGGCTCGACCCGGCGAAGGATGTAACGTTCGTCCCGGTGCCGTTTCCGGCACAGGGCGAGGCGTTGCGGGCCGGAAAGATCGACGTGGGCGCCTTTCCACAGCCGTTTGCCAAGCTGCAGGAGGATCAGGGCGGGTCACGAGTGCTGTTCACGTCGAAGGACGGCGTGCCATTCGATGAGGAGCTCATGCTCCTGATTGCCCGACCTGAATTTCTCGCACCGAACGGCGCGGTGGTCCGCGCCTTCCTCTCGGACCTGGTGGCAGCCACGAAGTACTATGCCGAGCATGCCAAAGAGGCACGTCAGGCCCTCATCGACGCCAAATTCGTGCGGCTCGCACCGGAGGTCTATTTCGGGATGACCGACTATTACCGCACGCCCTCGGCCAGAATCGATCGCGAGGCGTTGCGCAAAATGCAGGATCTGCAGATGAAAATCGGCTGGCAGGAGAAAGCGGCAGACATCGACAAGCTGGTGGACCTCTCTTATCTGCCGAACTGAATAGAAGAGCCTGTCCAGCACCCGAAGGCCGAACACCTGCCGGGAGCACTTCATGGCGCAGAAATTTCGTTTTGATCGCGCTCGCCGGCGTCTGCTGCAAAGTGCGGCAGCGGGCGCAGCGGGGGCCGTGCTCGGTCCCTTGCTCATCACTGAGCGCACCATCGCACAAACGCGCACCGTCTATGTCAATTCCTGGGGCGGCAGCTACACCGCAGCGCAAGAGGCTGCCTTCTTCAAGCCCTTCACTGCGGCCACCGGCATTCAGGTGCGCACGGTCACGCCGGTTTCCTACGGTAAGATCAAGGCACAGGTCCAGGCGCGCAGCTATGAGTTTGACACGACGTCGGTAAACTCGATGCTGTGGCTGCGCGCGGCGCGTGAAGGCCTCGCCGATGCGGTAGATTGGAGCATCGTTAAGAAGGAAGCGCTGCCGCCTGGCGCCGTAGTGGCCGACGGCAATGGTATTGCCCAGAACATCCTCGGCACTGCCCTTTGTTACCGCACAGACAAGTACCCGCAACGCGGGCCGGCCTCATGGGCGGATTTCTGGGATGTGCAGAAGTTTCCCGGACCGCGCAGCCTGTGCTTGAGTGACGCGCCCCGCACGCTCATCTTCGCGCTACTCGCCGATGGTGTGGCGCGTGAGAAGCTTTATCCTCTTGATATCGAGCGCGCTTTCCGCAAGCTCGACGCCATCAAGCCGCACATCCGCGTGTGGTGGCGTGAAGGCACGCAGTCGCAACAGCTCATTCGCGACGGAGAGGTCGACATGATGTCGATCTGGAACGCGCGCGCGAGCGAGCTCAAGCAGCAGGGTGTTCCGGTGAAGCTCGTCTGGAATGGCGCGGTGCGGAGCACCAGCACATGGGGCGTTCTCAAAGGCGCTCCCAACCGCAAGCTTGCCTGGGAGCTGATCAGCTTCGCATCACAAGCAAAGCCGCAGGCGGAGTTCAACACGCGGCTATTCTACGGGCCGATCCACCCCGATGCCTATTCCTTCATTCCGCGAGACATCGCGGTTCAGCTGCCCACCTATGGCGATAACGAGGCGGTGTCCGTGCGCGAGGACGACCAATGGGAGGTGGAGCGGATCGCCGCGATCGAGGAGCGGTTCACGCGATGGCTCAGCTCCTAGGCTCGCAAGGAATAGGCCATGACTGACGAGCTCGTAATCTACGAGGCTGCGGAAAAAATAGGGCTCGTCACGCTCAATCGTCCGGAGAAGCTCAATGCGCTCAGTGTGGAGCTGCGCCGGACGTTGGCGGAGGCGCTGCGCCTTGCCGACGAGGATGCCACGACCAGCGTCGTCGTTCTGCGCGGCGCGGGCCGCAGCTTTTGCGTCGGCTACGACATTGGCGGCGGCAGCGCCGGGGACCAGAGTTGGCGACGCGACGCCCTCAAATTTCATGACCGGCTGGGCACGAGCTTGGCCCTTGAGCTCTACCCTTGGTACATGAAAAAGCCGGTCATCGCCTCGGTGCAGGGCCATGCGCTCGGCGGCGGATGCGAGCTCGCCATGTTTTGTGATCTCACCATCGCCGCCGAGGACGCCAAGTTCGGCGAGCCCGAGATCAGGTTCTCACAGGCCGGCCCCGGATTCGTGATGCCATGGATCATCGGCTACAAGAAGGCGCGCGAGCTCCTCTATCTCGGCGACATGATCGATGCAGCAACCGCGCTTGATCTCGGGATGGTCAACAGGGTCGTGGCCCGCGACGACCTCGCGGCCGAAACGCTGAAGCTTGCAAAGCGTGTCGCGCTGATTGCACCCGAGGCACTCGCGGCTGCCAAGCTCGCCATCAACCGCGGCGCCGACGCTGCCGGTTTTCGCAATGCCATGCAGGCAGGCATCGATGTGGTCGCTCCGCTCTACGCGGCGCAGACCGAAGTCGGGGTGCATTTCCGGGATATCGCCGAAAAGGATGGCCTGCGGGCAGCGCTGAAGTGGCGCAAGGCGCAGTTCGAATAACCTAATCGAAGCTGCGCCCTTTGCTGGTCGCGTTGATAAGCGTCCACAAATGGGCAGGTGAGAGTGGCAGATCGCGCAGCTCGACGCAAAGCGGCGCCAGGGCCGCTGCGACAGCATTGCCCACCGCCGCAGCGACGGCCACCATGCCGCCCTCGCCGGCACCCTTGGCGCCGAGCGGATTGGTGCTGGAGCGTCGTAGCTCCATGGTGATCGCGCGCACATTACAAAAGTCGGATGCGACCGGCACGAGATAATCCGCCAGCGAAGCGTTGAGCAGCTGACCCTGGTCGTCATACAACAGCCGGTCGAGGAAAACGCCCCCGAGCCCCTGCACAAGCGCCCCAATTGCCTGGCCGTGGACAATCTGCGGGTTGATTGCACGGCCGACATCCTCGATCGCCACGTAGTCCAAGATCTCGACGGCGCCGGTGCGCGGCTCGACTGCAACGTGGCAGGCGTGGGCGCCGTAGCTGTAAGTACGGATCCCGGTGGCGAAACTGCCATACGCCTCGATGCCGGCGAAATCAGCCAAGGTCGCGCGTTTTGCCCCCGCACTCACCTCACCTCCGGTTACGGCGATTTCCTCGTTCGGCAGGCCGAAGCGCTGCGTGGCCGCAGCGCGAATGGCGGCGAGCAAATTCTTGCAGCCGTCGAGCACGGCCGAGCCGCCCACCACCATCGAGCGCGATGCAAAAGTGCCGAATCCCTCGGTCAGATAGGGCGTCGAGCCGTGGCGGATGACGATGCGAGCGAACGGAAGATCGAGCGCGTCGGCGGCGACCTGCGCAAGCGTCGTTTCAAGGCCCTGCCCCAGCACCGATGAGCCAACATAGACTGTGACGGTACCATCCGCCTCCACGACGAGGCGTGCGTTCTCTTTGCCCGACCCACCGCTCTCGACGAACGGCACCACTGCAAGGCCATGGTAGCGGCCCTCGATAAGGCGGCCTTGCAGCGATTGCCTCTCGGCCCAGCCAATTTCGCTCAAGGCACGCTCGAACGTGGCGTGATAATCGCCGCTGTCGAAGTCGGTCTCTCCTTCATAGGGCACAAGCTTGCCCGTCGCGAAGGGCAGCTCGGCCTCGGTGAGGAGGTTCTTGCGGCGGAAGTCCGCGGCATCCAGGCCGAGATCGCGAGCCGCCAAGTCGAGCAGCCGCTCGCGAAAGAAGTTGGCCTCGAAGCGGCCGGGCGCGCGCACGGTGCCGACCGGCGTCTTGCTCGTCATCCACGCCTCGACGGTGATGCTGACGTCGCGCACGCGATAGGGGCCCGGCAGAAACTGCGCCGCTTTCGCCGGCACTACGCCGCCATTGGTGCGGATATAAGCGCCCATGTCGCCGATGACGCGCCCGCGCAAACCAAGAATGAGTCCCTCGCGGCTGCACGCGATCTGGAGCTCGCAGTCGACCTCACGAGAATGATTGGTCGCCATGAGGTGCTCGTGCCGATCCTCGATCCACTTCACCGGCCGGCCGACCAGGCGGGCGACGAATGGGATGAGAAAGTCCTCGGGATAGAATTCGCCGCGCACGCCGAAGCCGCCGCCGATGTCAGGCTCGATCATGTCGATTGCCGTCTCGTCGATCCCGAGCATGGGTGCGAGCGCGCGCCGGTTGAAGAACAGCACCTTGCAGGCACCGAGCACAGTGAGCCTGGAATTACTCCGATCCCATTCGGCGATAAGACCGCGCGTCTCGAGTGGGAGTGCGGTCAAGCGATGACAGCGAAAGGTCTCCCGCCGGACGTAATCCGCTCTCGCAAATGCGGCTTCGGCATCGCCCAGGCTCACCTGATAGCGTACGGCACGGTTGCTGCCCGTGCTCTCAAACAGCAGGCCAGCGCTGCTTACAGCTGCGTTCCAGGCTGCGACCGGCGGCAGCGCGTCAATCTCGACATCAATCTGTTCGAGCGCGTCCGCGGCGAGTGCTGCGCTATCGGCCACCACGACGGCAAGGGGCTCGCCGACATAGCGCACCCTGTGCTGCGCGATGACGGGCTGAAGAAAGGGCTGGAATTCCGGAAGGTTGGCGAGGCGCAACGGAATGCGCGGCACCTTCTCGGCTATGTCCCCTGCGGCGACGACCGCATGCACACCAGCCATGGCGCGCGCGCCTGAAGTGTCTAGGTGGCGGATGCGACCATGCGCGACCGCGCTGCGCAGGATTGCCGCATGTACCATGCCGGCACGCTGCAGATCATCGACGAAAGAACCCGCGCCCTTGAGAAAGCGCACGTCCTCGGCCCGCTCAACCGCCTGACCAACCAAAGTGCGCCTGGCCGAGGTCATGATTATCCCCTGTTGTCGTTCGTGGCGCAGCGCCTGGAAGGCTGTTTCTGGGATATTGGTGACACGGCTTTTTTGCTGCCGGCAATTGGCTATGGTGCCCGGCTTGTGAACGAAGGTGGAGAGCTTCCCGCATGAAGATCATCGATATGAGCCATGTGATGAACGTACACACGCCGGGGTGGGTCGGCTATGCCGGGAACAAGATGTACTATGCGCAGAACCTCCAGACTCAGATGATTGTGGCCCAGCGCATCGACACCGCGCTCCACGTTGGCACCCATTTCGACGGGGCGATGCACGCGACCGACAACCGCAAAGGAGACATGGCGTCGCTGCCGCTCGATTATCTCGTGAACCGGGGTGTGGTAGTGGACATCTCAAAAGAGATGTCGGACTGGGCGGTCATAACGCCCGAAATCATCGAGAGCGCGGGTGCCGACATCCGCGACGGCGACATCCTCGTCCTGCATACCGGCTGGCACAAGCATTACGAAGGCCAGCCGCAGCAAGATCTGGTGAAGTACTTCTGCTACCACCCCGGGCCCAATCTCGACACGCTGCACTGGATGCTCGAAAAAAGGATCAAATGGTGGGCCATGGATACGGGCTCCTGCGACCACGCCATGAACACCTCGATCCGCAACATGCGTCCCGACCTTGCGGCGGAATTCACCAGGGTAAAGGGGAAAACCCCAGCCGAGTTCTTTGGACGCTTCGAATACACGCACAAGAAATCCGGGCGCAAGGTCAGCTCGGACGTGTTTCCCTTCCACAATTGGGCGTTTCAGGAGGGGCTGTTGCACGCCGAGAACCTCGGCGGCGACATCGACCTCATGCTCAATAAGCGCGCCCTCATCGGCGCATTCCCTTGGCGTTATGAGGGGCTGGAGGGTTGTCCCTGCCGTATCGTCGCGTTTCTCGATGCCGGCGAGCATGTCGAGGCGGTGGGCAACGCCGCGAACGCCATTATGAGCACCGCATGACGCAGCGGCCGGGCACGTGCCAGCGCGATCGGATCAGCCGATTGCCCTGAGGTAGCGCATTGGCGCGCCCGGTGTAAGGGATTGCGCCCCCGCAACGATTGCGTTGGCATCAATTCCGTAGTGCCGATAAAGCTCCGGTATGGAGCCGGTTTGACCGAAGCGCTCGACCCCGAGTGCGCGCACACGATGCCCGCCGACCGCGCCAAGCCAGGAGAGGGTCGTCGGGTGGCCGTCGAGCACGGTGACCATTCCACACTGCGCGGTCAGGTTGGCGAACAATCGCTCAATATGGGAACGCGCATGCACGAGCCCGGCTTCCCTTGCACGCTGCGCAGCGGTCCAGCCGGCATGCAGGCGATCAGCTGAGGTGATCGCAAGCAGTCCCACATCGCGCCTGTCCTCTGCCATGAGGCCAACGGCTTGGATCGCTTCCGGCGCAACAGCGCCCATGTAGGCAACCACGAGCTGGCAGTTCGGGCCAGGCTCACGCATCCAGTAGGCACCATCGATGATTGCCTGCTTGAGGGCGGGCGTCATCGTGCGTTTCATCTGCTCGATGGGCCGGGTCGAGAGACGCAGGTAAACGGAGCCTCCGGTGTCATCCTGCAACCAATTGCGCTCCGAGGTGACGCCGGGGCTCTCCTTCTGAATATATTCGAGCGAGAAGGCAAAAATCGCGGCAAGCTCATCGACAAAGGCCGGCTCGAACGCGGCGATGCCGTCCTGAGCCATGCCAATCACGGGTTCAACTATGGACTGATGCGCTCCTCCTTCAGGAGCCAAGCTGAGACCGGAGGGCGTCGCCACAACAATGAATCGCGCATCTTGATAGCAAGCATAGTTCAGCGCATCCAAGCCGCGGGCGATGAATGGATCGTACAGCGTGCCGATCGGCAGCAGCCGTTCGCCGTTTATCGAGTGCGAAAGGCCGAGCGCCGAAAGAAGGATGAAAAGATTCATCTCGGCGATGCCGAGCTCGAGATGCTGGCCCTGCGCGGAAAACTCCCAATTGAAGGTAGAAGGAATCCGTTCGCTCTTGAACGTATCGATGAGAGCCTCACGCGCGAACAGTCCTCTCCGGTTCACCCACCCGCCTAGATTCGTGGAAACGGTCACGTCGGGCGAGGTCGTCACAATGTGAGCGACGAGATCGGACTTTTCGCGACCAAGCTCGCTGAGCAGCGCACCGAACCCGGCTTGCGTCGACATTTCGCGTTGAATTCTAACCGCGATGCTGTTCGGGACCGGAAAACGTGGTGCCGACAGGCGGCGATGCCCTCCTGCGCCAAACGGCGCCGCGTCTAGAAACGTCTGCAATCGTTCAGCGCTCGCGCTGAGACCCTCGAACGGCTCCCATTCATGACCGGGACGGACTTGCATCGCCTCACGCAAGACTTCCATCTGCGCCGGGGTCATCAAGCCCGCATGATTGTCCTTATGCCCCGCCAACGGCAGCCCGTATCCCTTGACCGTGTAACAGATGAAACAAACCGGCCGATCGTGCTCAATGCTTGCGAAGGCCTGCAATAATGTCGGCAAGTCGTGGCCGGCAAGATTGGTCATCAGCCGAGCAAGCTCGTCATCCGAACGCGACGCGATCAGCTTGGACGCAGCGTCATCGCTCCCCAGATCAGCGACCAGTCGCTTGCGCCAAGCCGCGCCACCCTGAAACACGAGCGCGGAGTAAAGCTGGTTCGGACATTGCTCGATCCAATGCCGCAGTGCAGTCCCGCCTGGTTCACGAAAAGCAGATTCCAGAAGAGAGCCATATTTGAGGATGACGACCGACCAGCCAAAATTGACGAACAGCTGCTCATAACGTTGCCAGAGGCCCTCGCGCACCACCGCGTCGAGACTTTGCCGGTTGTAGTCGACAATCCACCAGCAATTTCGCAGCCCCTGTTTCCAGCCTTCGAGCAGCGACTCGAAGATGTTGCCTTCGTCGAGCTCGGCGTCGCCAATGAGGGCGAGCATGCGACCTTCAGGTCGGTCGAGCGCCCAACCATGAGCGCGTACATAATCTTGCACGAGCGACGAGAACAGTGTTTGCGCCACGCCGAGGCCGACCGACCCGGTGGAGAAGTCCACGTCGTCGGCATCCTTCGAACGGGACGGATAGGATTGGGCGCCCTGGTAACCGCGAAAATTCTCGAGCCGCTCGCGCGTTTGTTTGCCGAACAGATATTGTATCGCATGGAAGTTTGGGGACGCGTGGGGTTTGACGGCAACCCGGTCCTGCGGCCGCAGGACGTGAAAATAGAGTGCGGTCATGATGGTGGCGAGCGAGGCGGAAGACGCCTGGTGTCCGCCGACCTTCAACCCGTCGACATTCTCTCGCACGTGATTGGCATGATGAATCATCCAGCTTGCGAGCCAAAGAACCTTCCGCTCGAGCTCGCCCATGACCGCCAGATCATCAGGCGCGATGACTTCCCGCATCTCTTCACGTCCAAATTGAGCTGCCGAGGTGCACCACTCAGCACCGTTGGCTAGGGTTAGTTCCGCGTGCTTAGGTAAGATGCCACGAAGCGGCGCGCCATGGGAAAAGGAGATCGCCGGCTTACTCTGGAGAGTTCATCAGACGCACGCGCCTCGGGTGGCATTTTGAACCGCATTCATCACAGCTGGCGTCCGCTGCGAACCTGAAATCGAAAGACACTGGCATGGTATTCGTCTAGCCTGCAGCACGCCAATTCACCTCGTTTTCCGGACAGGCTATGCCGAGGATCTCCGCACCCGACGAGACCATGCTCTATGTCGAGGAGACCGGCCTCGGCACGCCCGTGGTTTTCGTCCATGAATATGCCGGGGACTACCGCAGCTGGGAGCCACAGATGCGGTTCTTCAGCCGCCAGCACAGGTGCGTGACGTTTAGCCAGCGCGGCTATCCTCCCTCCGATGTGCCTTCCGATCCGGCGCGATATTCGCAGGCGATCGCACGTGACGACGTGATCGCGGTCATGGATGCGCTCGGGATCGACAAGGCGCATGTGGTAGGGCATTCGATGGGCGCCTACACCGCTCTGCATGTGGGTATCCGATTTCCCGACCGGTGCCTCTCCGTCACTGCCGCAGGTTGCGGTTGGGGGTCGACGCCGGACCCGGCCAAGCGGGAGGCCATGAAAGCGCTGGCGGCGGACACGGGCAAAATGTTTGCGCAGGAGGGAATCGCCGCTGCTGCTGCAAAATATGCCGACGCGCCGATGCGCCGCGCCTTCAAGCACAAGGACCCGCGCGGCTATGCTGAGTTCGCGCGCATGCTGGCGGAGCACTCTGCGCAGGGCCACGCACATACCATGCTCAACCTGCAGCTCAAGCGGCCCACTCTCTGGGAGATGGAAGCCGAACTGCGGCAGTTCGCTCCCGCGCTCCTCGTCATCGTCGGCGACGAGGACGACCTCTGCCTCGACGGCAGCGTGTTTCTCAAGCGCACCGCACCGACGGCGGCCCTGCTGGTCATTCCGCGCGCCGGCCACACCATCAACAGCGAGGAGCCGCTCGCCGTCAATGCAGCACTCGCCGATCTTTTCTGCGCGGCAGAGTCGGGACGCTGGCTCGCGCACCGGCCGGCCTGAGCACCCATTGGGACGTTGGAAGGAGACGCAATATGGACCTGCAACTGCATGGTAAGACCGCACTGGTGACCGGCGGCAGCGAAGGAATCGGCAAGGGCATCGCGCGCATTTTCGCCAAAGAAGGCGTCGACGTCGCAATATGTGGGCGGCGCAAGGACGTCCTGGAAAAGACCGCCGGCGAAATCGCCAAGGAGAGCGGCCGCAAGATCATTCCCATAGCCGCTGATCTGCGCAACAACGCGGATGCAAAGAATTTCATCGAGCAGGGGCATAAGGCGCTCGGTCGCGTCGACATCATGGTCAACAATGCCGGCTCGGCAGCTGGCGGCGTGATCGAGCATCTGACCGAGGACGATTGGGAAAAAGGGCTACAGCTCAAATTCATGGGTTACGTGCGCTGCCTGCGCTACGTACTGCCGATCATGGTGAAGCAGGGCGGCGGTCGCGTGGTCAATCTGATTGGCAATGACGGGGTCAAACCCTCCTATTGGGAGATCTGTCCGGGCGCTGCAAACGCCGCAGGCCAGAACCTCACCATTTCGCTTGCCGGCCAATATGGCAAGCATGGCATCAGCTTTTGCGCCGTCAATCCCGGCCCGGTGCGGACCGAGCGCTGGACCGGGCTGGTCAACGCCATGTCACGCGACATGAAGCTAAGCTACGAGGAGGCCGACAAGCTCGCTCCCTCCTCTATACCGCTCGGTCGTATTGCCGAGGTCGAGGAGGTCGCGAGCCTCGTGGTCATGCTCGCCTCGCCGCTGATGCAGATGGTCAACGGGACGCAGATCGAGATCGACGGCGGCCAGGAGAAGGCGCTGATGGACCGGGTGCGCGACCGGAAGTAAGCTTTGTGACCCCCTGACGACGCGCGCATAGTCGAAGCAACGGAGCTCCAGCATGAGAATTTCCCCGGTTCGATTGGCGGCGGCCAGCCTCACACTGCTGTGCCTGGCAGGGCCGGCAAAGGCACAAGGCACGCTCAAGATCGGCGAGCTCAACAGCTACAAGTCGCAACCAGCCTTCCTCGAGCCCTACAAGCGGGGTTGGGAATTCGCCGTCGAGGAGATCAATGCCAAGGGTGGTGTGCTCGGCAAGAAGCTCGAGGTGGTGAGTCGCGACGACGGCGCCAATCCAGGCGATGCCGTCCGTGTGGCGAACGAGCTTGTCACGCGCGAGGGCATCAATGTCATCGCTGGCACCTTCCTGTCGAATATCGGCTTGGCGGTCACCGAATTTGCCGGAAAGGAGAAGGTGTTCTTCCTCGCAGCTGAGCCTCTCACCGACAAGATCACCTGGCAGAATGGCAACCGCTATACCTTCCGCCTGCGGCCGTCGACCTACATGCAGGTGGCGATGCTGATCCCGCATGCGAAAGCTGCCAACAAAAAACGCTGGGCTCTCATCTATCCGAATTTTGAATACGGGCAGTCCGCCGCAACCTGGTTCAAGGAGATGCTCAAGAAAGAGCAGCCGGATGTGGAATTCGTGACCGAGCAGGCGCCTCCGCTGGGACGCGTGGACGCGGGCACGGTCGCCCAGGCGATCGATGACGCAAAGCCCGATGCCGTCTTTAATGTGCTGTTCGGACCGGACCTGGCGAAGCTCGTGCGCGAGGGCACCACCCGGGGCACGTTCCGCAACCGGACCGTCGTAAGTCTGCTCTCCGGCGAGCCTGAATACCTCGACCCGCTGAAAGACGAGGCGCCGGTCGGGTGGATCGTGACGGGCTATCCTTGGGATGCGGTCGATACCCCGGGGCACAAGGCGTTCCTTGCCGGGTATCAAAAGCGCTGGAACGATTATCCGCGCATCGGCTCGGTGGTTGGTTACGACACCATGCGCTCGCTCGCCGCGGGCATCACCAAGGCGGGTTCGACGGATACGGAAAAGCTGATTGCCGCGTTCCGCGGGCTCAAGCTTGAGAGCCCATTTGGACCATTCGAATACCGGGCCCTAGACCACCAGGCCACGATGGGCGCCTACGTCGGCCAGATCGCCGTCAAAGACGGCAAAGGCACCATGTCTGATTTTCGCTACGTCGATGGTGCAAGCGTGCAACCTTCCGACGAAGAGGTGAGAAAGCTGCGCCCCGGCGCCGCCATGAACTAATGCGGCAGCGCGTGGGCAACGCGCCAAAGCACAGCATGGCACCATCTTTACGGGCGTTCGGGCTACTCCCGTCCAGCGCCTGGGCATGCGTGGTTACTTGCCACGAACGCGCGCTTAACGCGCGAGATCGTTCGGCCGGAATTATCTGCGCCAGCGAGCGCACCGCCATGCGGCGGGGCGTGCCGTTCCACCATGAGCTCTGAATCCCTGCTGTTTCAGGCGCTCAACGGGCTAGCCGGGGCATCGAGCCTTTTCTTCGTGGGCGCCGGGCTGTCGCTGATTTTCGGCGTCACCCGGATCATCAACATCGCCCACGGCTCCTTCTTCATGGTGGGGCTCTATCTCGCGTACTCGTTTGCAACCAAGATCGGGGGCGGCCTCGGCTTCTGGGGCGGCATTCTCGCGGCCGGACTCGCGGTCGCGGCTCTCGGCGTCGTCATCGAGATGCTGCTGCTGCGACGCATCTATCGGGCGCCGGAAATTTTTCAGCTGCTCGCCACATTCGCGCTTGTTCTGGTGATCAATGATGCCGTGCAGTACTTCTGGGGCCCGGAAGATTTGCTCGGCCCGCGTGCCCCCGGTTTGCGCGGCTCGGTCCAGATTCTCGGGCGCAACTTTCCGTCCTACGACCTGTTTCTGATTGCGGTGGGGCCGCTCGTGCTTCTGCTCCTTCACGTCATGCTCGCCAACACGCGGTTCGGGCGGCTGATCCGCGCGGCAACGCAGGACCGCGAGATGGTGGGGGCGCTGGGCATCAACCAGGCCCTGCTGTTCACGACGGTCTTTGCAGTCGGCGCGTTTCTCGCTGGACTCGGCGGCGCCCTGCAGGTCGCCCGTGAGCCTGCCAATCTGGCGCTCGACCTGATCGTCATCGGCGAGGCGTTCGTGGTGGTAGTGGTTGGCGGCATGGGATCGATCACCGGAGCGTACCTCGCCGCGCTCCTCATTGCCGAGACGAAGGCGCTCTGCATCGGCATTGGCGTCCTCTCATTGGGCAGCATCAGCATCAATTTTTCAAAAATGACGCTGGTGGCCGAATTCATCGTCATGGCCATCGTGTTGATCGCGCGGCCCTACGGCCTGCTCGGGCGACCGCAACTGGCGGTGCGCAACCCCGGTGAAGCCGAGGATCCGCTTCGACCGGCGCCGCTCCTCCTCAAGCTTGCGGGGGCCGGCGTGTTCATGGCGTTGCTGCTGTTGCCGCTCGCGGCCCGTGACTCGCCCTATGCGCTCGTGCTTGGCACGGATGTGCTCATCGCCATCCTTTTTGCGACGTCGCTGCATTTCATCATGGGGCCGGGGGGTATGCACTCGTTCGGCCACGCTGCCTATTTCGGGCTGGGCGCCTATGGTGCCGCACTGATGGTGAAGCTTGCCGCGGCAGGAATGACGCCCGCGCTCATCGTTGCACCATTGGCGGCATTTGCCGGAGCGATTCTGTTCGGGTGGTTCGCCGTGCGTCTGTCGGGCGTCTATCTCGCCATGCTCACGCTCGCCTTCGCGCAGATCGTCTGGTCGATTGTATTCCAGTGGGAGGACGTCACCGGCGGCTCAAACGGCATCCTTGGGATCTGGCCACAGCCGCCATTCGACAGCCGACCCGGGTTCTATCTGCTCACGCTGCTGCTCGTGACGGGGGGCGTTCTCCTGCTGCGCCGGATCCTGTTTTCGCCCTTCGGTTATGCCATGCGGGCCGGACGCGATTCACCTTTGCGCGCGGAAGCGATCGGCATCAATGTGAGGCGCGTACATTGGCTCGGCTTCGCTCTCGCCGGCTTGATCTGCGGCGTTGCCGGCGGGCTGTTTGCGTTCGCCAAAGGGACGATTTCGCCTGAGCTCGTGGGTGTCGGCCGCTCCATTGACGGAATGGTCATGGTGCTTTTGGGAGGCATTCAGACGCTCACCGGCCCGCTAGTCGGCGCTACCGCGTTCACCGTTCTGCAGGACTCTGTCATGCGCCAGACTGCGTTCTGGCGCGGGCTGCTCGGCGCCGTTATTCTTTTGCTTGTGCTCGCGTTTCCAGCGGGAATTGTCGGTACCCTGGGGAAGCGACTCAGCGGCTGGCAGAGACCAGCGTGAGCATCCTCGTCGTCACCGAGCTGGGGAAAGCGTTCGGCGGCGTGCAAGCCGTTGGCGACGTGAGCTTCGAGCTTGCTGAAGGCGAGTTCTTGGCCATGATTGGCCCCAATGGGGCCGGGAAATCCACCTGCTTCAATATTATTAATGGGCAGCTCACACCCGACAGGGGGGACGTGCAGTTCGCGGGTCGGAGCATCGTCGGCTTGGCGCCAAGGGCGATCTGGCGGCTGGGCGTCGGGCGCACCTTCCAGGTGGCCGCCACCTTTGGCTCACTCACCGTCATTGAGAATGTCCAGCTGGCGCTCGCGAGCCATCAGCGCGAGGTGTTCAACCTGCTCTCGAGCTTGGGCGCCCGGCATCGTGAGCGTGCCCTCGAGCTCCTCTCCCAGGTGGGCATGGCAGATGCCGCGGAGCGTCCATGTAAACAGCTAGCCTATGGCGACGTGAAGCGGGTAGAGCTCGCCATTGCCCTTGCCAACGACCCGCGCCTGCTGCTCATGGACGAGCCCACGGCCGGAATGGCGCCGCGCGAGCGCAACGAGCTCATTGCCCTGGTCAAGAAGCTTGTGGTCGAGCGCAAGATTTCCGTGCTGTTCACCGAGCACTCGATGGATGTGGTCTTCGCTCATGCAGACCGCATCGTGGTCCTGGCGCGTGGCGCCCTGATTGCTGCCGGTACCGCCGCGGCCATCCGCGCAAACCACGAGGTGCAGGAGGTCTATCTCGGGAGCGGCCGGCTCACCGCGGTGCGGGCGCAAGTGCACGCATGACCGAGCCGCTGCTCGAGGTGCACGGGCTCAACGCTTGGTATGGCGCGGCACACATCCTCTTCGATCTGACTTTTCAGGTCGGTCGCGGCGAAGTCGTCGCCCTCATGGGACGTAATGGCGCGGGAAAATCGACGACGATGAAGGCGTTGATGGCACTTATCGAGCATCGCAGCGGCAGTGTCCGCTTTTGCGGTGAGGAAATATCGCGGCTGCGGCCCTTCCAAATCGCGCGCCGCGGATTCGGTTTCGTCCCCGAGGATCGGCGCATCTTTTCCGACCTCACGGTGCTGGAGAATCTCGACGTAGGGCGCCAGCCTCCCCATCGCTTTGCGGATGGGAAGGTCGCACCGGCATGGGACCCGCAAAAGCTGTTTGCGATTTTTCCCAATCTCGGCCGCATGACCAACCGTCGGGGAGCGCATATGAGCGGGGGCGAGCAGCAGATGCTCACAGTGGCACGCACGCTCATGGGCAATCCGCTGCTGGTGGCGCTTGATGAACCCTCCGAAGGCGTCGCACCGGTCATAGTCGAGCAGATGGCCAACAGCATCATTGAGCTCAAGCAGGAGGGGCTCTCAGTGCTGCTTTCGGAGCAGAATATTCATTTTGCCGAGCTTGTGAGTGATCGCGCCTACGTGCTGGAGAAGGGGCAATTGCGCTGGCAGGGAACGATGGCAGAGTTGGGCAGCGACACGGCCGTGCAGCGCAGCTTCCTGTCAGTGTGAAGCCCTATCGTGCTGCGCGAGGATTGCGCGCAGCCGCTGTGGCGTCACCGGTAGGCGGGTGATGGCCCCCGGCACGCCGATCGCATCATCGATGGCCGAGGCAATGGCGGCGCCGACCGGATTGATGCCACCCTCACCTGCGCCTTTCAGGCCTAAGGGATTCAGCGGCGACGGCGCGTCCTCGGTGACGATCACGTCGCAGCTCGGGATCTCACGCGCGGTGGGCATCAGATAATCGGCGAAGTTGACGGACAGCGGCTGGCCGCGCTCATCGTAAAGAAATTCTTCCATGAGCGCGCCACCAACGCCTTGCGCGAACCCGCCCGTGAGCTGGCCCTCGACCAGCATCGGATTGACGGCTCGCCCAACATCGTAGGCCATCACATAGCGCTCGATGGCAACCTCACCGGTCTCGCGATCGACCCTCACCACTGCAATGTGGACGCCGTACGGATAATTCATGTGGTCGGTGTAGAACCACCCTTCCGCGATCAAGCCGGGCGCGCGTGTGCCGCGCAGCTTTGAAGTCGGCTCGAGCGCCTTCGCAACCTCGCCGAGCGAGACCGAGGGTCCCGAGGCAGCGCCCTTGCGCGTCACCCGGCCCTCTATGAGCTCGAGCATCTGCGTCGGCTGCTGTAGCAGCTCGGCTGCAATCTCGAGCGCCTTGCTGCGCACGTCGGTTGCGGCAAGCCGGGTGGCCTCGCCCGTCATCACGGTTGCCCGCGAGGCGAAGGCACCCATGCCGAAGGCAATCCGATCGGTCTGGCCATGCACCACACGCACGCGACGATAGTCCACACCAAGCGTCTCGGCGCAGATCTGCGCAACCACGGTCTCAATGCCCTGCCCCAGGGAGGCCGCGCCGGTGACCACCTCGACCAGGCCTGAACCATCGACCGAGACGCGCACGCCATCGAACGGGCCCAGTCCGCTCTTCTCGACGAAAAACCCGAGCCCGGCACCGACGCATTCGCCGCCGGCGCGACGCCGCGAGAGCGTGAGCGTCAGCTCGTTCCACTCGATGCGGGCGAGAGCAGTGTCGAGCAGGCGCACATAGTCGCCGGAATCAAGCACGATGTCAGTGCCGAGCGTCGCCAGCGGGCGTGCATGCGGCATGGCGCTTTTCTCGATCAGGTTGCGCCGGCGCACCTCCACCCGGTCGATACCGACGCGGGCGGCGATCGCATCCAGCAGGCGCTCGCGAACGAATGTGCTCTCGTAGCGCCCCGGTGCGCGGTAGGTGCCGCCCGGAGTCTTGTTGGTCAGGCGCAGGTGGCCGAGCGCCCGGTACGCTGGCACCTGATACGGACCCGGCAGCATGGCCGCGGCCAGATCCGGCACGGTGGCCGCATGCGTGCGCACATAGGCGCCCTGGTCGTGGAAGAATTCATTGTCGATCGCGAGGAGACGACCTTCCGCATCGACGGCGGCGCGCACCTTATGGCGCTGCTCGCGCGAGTGGTTCGCAGCAATCAAGTGCTCGCGGCGGTCCTCGATCCATTTCACGGGGCGGCGAAGTCGCAGTGCAGCGAGGCAGACGAGGACGTCCTCCGGATAAAGCTCGCCGCGGATGCCAAAGCCGCCGCCGACATGACCCTCATAGAGATGCACCGTCGAGGGATCGCGACCGAGCATGCGTGCAATGTTGTCGCGGTTCCAATGCAGCACCTTGGCGGCGCCATGCAGCTCCAGCACGTCCCGAGCCGAATCGTAGCGCGCAATCGCACCGCGCGTCTCGAGCGGCACTCCGGAATGCCGTCCAATGGCAAGATCCAGCTCGACCACGGCATGGGCATTGCGGAACGCATCCGCCACGTCGCCATAGGACTTTTCAATCACCGCCGGCTCGGTCGAGCGGCCCGCCTCGAACTCGCCGAGAGCAGCGCTCGCATCAAGAACGACGGGGAGCTCCTCGATTTCCAGAGCCACCAGATCGGCTGCATCTTCTGCCGTGTAGGGCTCCGTGGCGAGCACGACGGCGACGGGGTCCCCGACATAGCGCACTCGCTCCCGCGCCAGAATAGTCTGGCGATACGGTACCAATCCTTCGATCCTGGTCAGCCGGAAGTCGATGGGCGGAATATCGGCGACGTCGGCAAAGGTCCATACCGCCACCACGCCGGACATGGCCTGCGCCAAAGACGTATCGATGCGCATAATGCGCCCGTGCGCGTGCGCCGAGCGTGCGACGCGCATGTGCAGCATGTTTGGAAAAGCGACGTCAGCGGCGAAGCGGCCTGCGCCCGTCACAAGCGGGCGATCTTCCAGACGAGGCAGCGAGCGTCCGATGAGGCTCATGCCTGCGCCTTGCAGCCAGCCCGGCGCAGCGCAGCGCGAATGCGCTGTGGCGTTGCCGGGAATTCGTCGATGGACACGTCAAGTGGCGACAGCGCGTCATTGATCGCATTGATGACGGCCGCCGGCGCACCGATGGCCCCGCCTTCGCCCAGCCCCTTTGCCCTGGTCAGCGAAGCGTCGCTACACGTCTCGCGATGATGGATTTCGATGGGCGGGATCTCGCGTGCGGTCGGCGGCAGATAGTCCGCAAGTGTTGCCGTAAGGATATTGCCGGTGTCGTCGTAGATGATTTCCTCCAGCAAGGCGTTGGCAATGCCTTGCGCCACGCCACCATGAATCTGCCCATCAACGATGAGCGGATTGATCAAACGACCGGCGTCCTCGGCGACGATGAATTTCTCAATGGTGACATGCCCCGTCTCGATGTCGACCTCGACAAGAGCGGCATGGCAAGCATTCGAGAACGTGCCGGCCGGATCGTAGGTCGCGCTCTCGGCGATCCCTGGACTGATCTCGCCTTTGAAGAGGTGCACCTGGTGATAGGCTGCGCGGGCCAGCGTGGCAAAGGGGACCGCACGGTCCGTCCCTGCCACGCGCGCAGCATCGCCTTCGAGCACGATGTCCTCAGCGGAAGCTTCCAGCAATATGCCCGCCATGATTGCGATCTTGCTGCGGACCTTGCGGGCGGCAAGCAGGGTCGCGCCGCCCGCGATTACCAGAGAGCGACTGGCAAAAGTACCCCAGCCATAGGGCGTCCGATCGGTGTCGCCGTGTACCACCTTGATGCGATCGGGAGACGAGCCAAGCTCGTCGGCGAGGATCTGAGCGAGCGTCGTGCGTAGCCCCTGACCGTGCGGCGAGGCACCGATACGCGCCTCGATGAAGCCCGATGGGTCCATACTGACCTCGACGGTTTCCCACCCCGGCGTGACCTCCATCCCGCGCGCCGCGAACGCCGGGGTGCCATAACCAGTGCGCTCGGAAAAGGTTGCAAAGCCGATCCCGAGGTGACGGCCCTGGGCCCGCGCGGCGAGCTGTCGGATGCGGAAGGCGGGGACATCCAGCGCCTCCACTGCAGCGTCCATGGTCTCCACATAGCTGGCCTCGTCGAACACCAGTCCCATGGCCGATGAGTAGGGAAACTCCTTCACAAGGTTGCGGCGGCGGAGCTCGATTGGGTCAATGCGCAATTGCGCCGCTGCCTTGTCCATGAGCCGCTCCAAGGCGAATGTGACCACCGGGCGTGACACACCGCGATAAGGCGCCATGGGACATGTGTGGGTCGCGACAGCGCGGGCTCGACAGGCATAGTGGCGCACGTCGTAGGGACCCGTCATCTCCGCCATCGCCATCAATGGCTCGACGCCGCATGTCGTGGGATAGCAGGAATAAGCACCCACATTGGCAATGACATCGGCCGAGAGCGCGTGCAGACGCCCGTCGCCGTCGAATGCACCCTCGAGCGCAATCTGCTGGTCGCGGCTGTGAAAGCAGGCGACGAGATTCTCGCGCCGGTCCTCGACCCAGGCGATGGACGTCTTGAGCTTGCGTGCGAGCCAGGTCCCCACGACGTATTCGGGCGGGAGCGACATCTTCTGTCCAAACCCGCCGCCAACGTCCGGCGCAATCACCCGCAGATCGGATTCCGGCATGCCGATCAACTCGCTGATGATGGTGCGCATGGCGTGCGGCATCTGGGTCGCGCAAGTGAGCGTGATGCGCCGACTGGCGGCATCCCAGGCGGCGTGCGCCGCGCGTGGCTCCAGCGGCAGCGCGTTCTGTCGGTGCGAGCGAATGTCGATCTTGACGCGCTCTTGCGCAGTCGCCCAGAGCTCGTCGAAGCCAGGCGTCTGCACCCGACCCTCGACCAGCACATTCCCGCTCGCCTCGCCATGAACAGCCGGCGCCCGCGGCGCGAGCGCGGCTGTGGCCTCGACCACTGCCGACAGCGGCTCGATTTCCACCTCGAGACTGTCAGCTACATCCTCGGCTTGCTCGCGGGACGTCGCGACGACGGCCGCGATCGGCTCGCCGACAAAGCGTACGACGTCGCGGGCCAGCACCGGCTGTGCAATGGGCACATAGTTAAATTTGTGCAACATGGGCCTGATCGGCTTCACGTCGACAAGATCGGCTGCCGTGATCACCATCGCCCCAGCCGGAGTGGGGATCCGGGCAATGCGGCCGGATGCAACCGCGCTGCGTACGAAGCGCACCCAGTAGGCCGCCGGCAGATCGCTGGTGAAGCGTCCCTCCCCCACCACCAGGGCCGGATCCTCAAGTCTCCGGATCGAGCGCCCAACCCATCCGCCGCCTGTGACCGGAGCAGCGCTCATGCCCGTTCGCCAGGTCAGCGCAGGCGCGCAAACAGGCGCCGCGGATTAGTATCGGCGATCGCCTCGGATTGGGCGCTCGTCAGCCCCGCCGAGCGCAGCAGTGCCAATGGCTCCATGTCGGCGGGGGGGAACGAATAGTCCGTGCCCAGCAGAACATTATCCAGGCCCGCCACATCTATCAGAAACCGCAGCGCCTTCGGCGCGTGCACGATGCTGTCATACGCCATTCGCGCCGCGTAGGTGGACGGCGCATTCTGCGCCACGTCGCCCTGCGCCGCGCGATCCATACGCTGATGCATAATGTCGAAACGGCCGGCGAGGTAGGGATAAGCTCCCCCGCCATGCGACAATAGCAGTCGGAGCCGGGGGAAGCGGTCAAGCACACCTGACATGACCAGGGAGCCGACGCCGAGGGTGGTGTCGAAGGTGTATTGCGCGACCTGCGCCAGTGCGAACTTGGCAGCACGCGGCGCCGGCCCAACCAGTACAGGATGGATCAGCACTGGGACGCCAAGCGCCTGAGCGCGTTCCCAAAATGGATCAAGCTCGAGCTCGCCGAGGTTGATGTTCTCGACATTGGAGGAGACGATTGCCCCGCAGGCGCCGAGCGCGATGGCACGATCGAGCTCGTCGGCCGCGTCCTGGGCACGTGTCAGCGGCACCGAGCCGATCCAGCTGAACCGCGCGGTATTGTCGGCACACCACTCTGCGAGCGTGTCGTTGAGCATGCGATGCCAGGCGGCACACGCATCCGGCGCAAGGCCGTAGCCAAAGATGTCAGGCCAAGTGCCCACGATCTGATGATCGATGCGCTGCTCGTCGAGCCACGCCTCTCGCTGCGGTACCGGCTCAATCAGCCGCGGAAACAACGGTCGCGTCTTGAACCCATAGGTGAACTGAAGGGCCGGCGGCGAGCCTGCCGCCCCAATAAGCGAGACGCCGATCTCCTTGCCATGCGCCTCGATCGCGGCATTGAGCTGCGGGGGAACGTAGTGGGCGTGGGTGTCGACGGGCATATCGATCAGCGTGTGCCGGCGCGCAGGTCGGCCGCGGCGCTGCGCACGGCCTTGATGATGTTCTGGTAGCCGGTGCAGCGGCAAAGGTTCGACGAGAGAAGCTCCAGAATCTCCTCGTCGGTGATGCCGGGATTGGTCTCTAGCGCATTGACCGACAGCATCAGGAAGCCTGGCGTGCAGAAGCCGCATTGCAAGGCGTGATGGGCGATGAATGCAGATTGGAGCGGGTGCAGCTTGTCGCCCTCAGCGAGCCCCTCGACGGTGCGAATGGGCTTGCCCTGCGCCTGCACCGCGAACATCAGGCACGAACGCACCGCCTCATTATCGAGAATGACAGTGCAGGCGCCACAGACGCCATGCTCGCAGCCGATATGCGTGCCGGTCTGCCCGCAATCATCGCGGATCGCGTCGACGAGCGTCCTGCGCGGCTCGACGCGAATCGGGTAGTCACACCCGTTGATGGTGAGCGTGAGCTCGACTTTTTCCGTCATGAGTTGCTGCCTACTCGCAATCTCGACCGATGCCGGCGCACAAGTCTACGAACCTGCCGCACGTTCAAGGGCGCGGCGCACGACTGTGCCGACGAGATCCCGCCGATAATCGGCGCCGGTGGTCGCATCCTCCATCGGGTCCACGGATGCGGAGGCGCGCTCAGCTGCAGCCTTGAAGCTCGCAATTTCGGGGGGCTGCCCAGAAAGCGCCTGCTCGGCTGCCGTGAGACGGCGGGGCTTAGGCTCCGCGCCGCCGACGGCGACCCGAGGATCAGCCATGCTGCCGCCGCTGAGGCGGTAAGTCGTAACGGCCATGGCGATCGCAAAGTCCCCTGCCCGCCGGCTGAACTCATAGAACCCGACGCGCGTCCCATCCGGCAGGAGCGGCAGACGCACCTCGGTCAACAATTCGTCCTCGGCCAGAGTGGTCGTCATGATCCCCGCGAAAAAGTCATCAGCAGCGACAACCCGCGTGCCGCGCGTGCTGCGCGCGACCATCTCGGCCCCGAGCGTAGCCGCCACGGCGCACCATTCGGACGCTGGATCCGCATGCGCGATGCTGCCGCAGAACGTACCGCGGGTGCGGATCGGATGATGAGCGATATGGCGCACCACCAAGCTCAAGAGCTGACCAAGGGGCCCCGGTTCGACGAGCCGTTGAAACGACGCATGTCGCACACAGGCACCGATACAGAGCTTCCCGTCTTCCACTTCCAGCCTTCGCAGCGCATCCACACCGTTGATATCGACGAGATGCGCGGGGCGGGCGAGGCGGAACGCCATCATCGGCACGAGACTCTGACCGCCGGCCAGCACGCGCCCATCGCCGGGACCGACCTCGGCGAGGATGGCAAGTGCTTGGTCTATTGTCTTGGGGGCGTGATACTGGAATTTGGCGGGCTTCATCACCCGCGATTATTCAGTAGAGCCTCTAGTCTTGGCAAGGCCGCTTGGCGATGTTTGCACGCGCTGTGCCCTCCAGGCGAGAGGCAAGGAATGGGCTTGCCCCGAGCTAACAAACAGAGCCGTTTGACAAGCAGAATGGATGCGACAAGACCTGAGGCAAGCGAGGGGCGGCGGCTAACTTTCTGGTGCGATGATAACGCAGTAGAGCTCGTCAGGCTGCCCTTTGAAATTGTAAGGGGCACACACGTGATAACCGCCGTCGGGCGCCGACTCCTTGAGGATCTTGGTCTGCGGCACCGATACCCAGGCGCCATTCACCTTGATCTCGTAATGGCCCTCGACGGTGCGGCCGGATGTGGGGCGGCAATCGGTCATGTTGCAACACGAGCCTTTGGCATCCGGACGCTGCAGCGTCATGTAGAAGCTTTGATGCCACTTTTCATGGTCGTGCCCCAGATGACCTTCCTGAGCACGCGTCACGGCAGGGACGACGGTCAGCGCGAAGGTGGGAAGCAGTAGAAGTGAAGCGAGTCGCATGCACGAGTCTCCCGGACCAAAGAGCCCCGTGCTCGCTCTTTTGTGCCTCCGCCGTTCACGGAACGCGGACCTTTCTTCTTCGTTCCGGTGCGGTCAGAACGTGCTGGCATGCAGGCGCGCAGACCCTGTCATTTCGGCTTCATGTGTTTGCCAGGTGTCATAGTGGCCAAGCAGGCGAGCGTAATTCGTATCGCACAAGCTGCGTGAGCTTTCCGGTTTCGAACGGATTGCAGGCTGGACTCGTTGTTAGTGGCTGAAAGGACCGGCTCGCAGATGTCACCGCACCCTTCGCATTCCCCGTTGGAGAAGCTACTGACCTGGTTTGCTGCCTCGGTGATGGTGACTGCAGGAGTTGTCTTTGCGCTCACGGTCGTCGAGGAACGCCCGGGGCGGCCGTCCCACGTCCCTCCACACCCGAGTCCTTCGCAGGAGCCACTTGCCATCCAACACGCGCGAGCCGCTGAGCAAGGCCGCGGTCGCGGCGCTCACAAACCTCAGCAGATCCCTTGGCGTGGATGGAAGGACATACTGCTGCGGACCTATCAGGAGATCCAAAACGATCGCCTGCTCGCGCTCGCCGCCGGCGTTGTGTTCTATTCGCTGGTCGCGTTGGTCCCGGCCATCGCCGCGGGCGTGTCGTGCTACGCACTGTTCGCCGATGCGGCGAGCATCGCGAAGCATTTGTCGATTGCGGCGGACGTCGTTCCGGCCGGCGCTCTCGAGCTATTGAGCACGGAAATTACCCGCATCGCCGCCAAGAGCGACGGCAAGCTGACCTTCGGCTTTGTTTTCGGCTTGGCCGTCGCTCTGTGGAGCGCAAACGCGGGGATGAAGGCGATCTTCGACGCGCTCAACATCATCTATGACGAGGAGGAGAAACGCGGCCTCATCCGGCTCAACCTGGTCTCACTGTTTTTCACCGCTTGCGCCATTGCCGCGGCGGGCGTTGCCGTGGGGCTCGTGGTGGTGTTCCCGCTTCTCTCCGCAGCGCTCGGCTTCACCAGTCTCGACTACCCGTTCGTCGGCCTGCTGCGCTGGCCCGTGATGTTCGTCGCCACGATCCTGGCGTTATCGGTGCTTTATCGGTACGGACCCAGTCGCCGTCAGGCGAAGTGGCGCTGGATGAGCGTCGGCAGCGTCGTCGCAGCAGTGGCATGGCTCGCGGTGTCTTCTCTGTTCTCCTGGTATCTCGCAAATTTTGCCAATTATAACGCCACCTACGGCGCGCTCGGCGCCGTGGTGGGCCTGATGATGTGGATGTGGCTCTCGACCATCGTGGTGCTCGTAGGGGCCGAGCTCAATTCGGAGATTGAGCACCAGACGGCGCAGGACTCGACCATAGGGCAGCCAAAGCCGCTGGGCGTTCGCGGGGCTGTCATGGCCGATACCGTCGGCCCGGCGGTGACCTGAGAACGGGTCAGAACACGGCGAGATATCTCAGCAACGAGATGATCGCGATGATAATGACGATGACCCGCGCAATCTGCTTCGCGCGACCATCGATTGGCAGCAGGTTGATGAGATAAAGCACCAGGATGATCACCAGAAAGGTGATCAGGATTGAGATGATCGTGCCCACGCTGCCCTCCGGCTGATATGCCGGACGATTGTGGTGCTGGGCTCGACGGAGCGCAAGGCCACACGCTCACAGGCGCACAACACGAAGCAGCCCGCATTCAGCCGGTGAGGGGCGGACTGCGCCCCGCTATCCCGCGTGCGTATTGCCGATGCAAATCGAGTTCAACGCTTCCCTTTCGCTTGGGTCGGGGTGCCAGCGAGCGACTGCGCGGTCTCGAGATGCTTGCGCAGCACGGGCAAGCTTTCCTGCGCATAGCTGGCAGCCGCGTCGTTCTTCTTGGCCGCTTTCTCGTATTCGCTGATGTCCTTCTTGTGATCGGCAATCATGTGCCGCGCGAACTCGGCATGGAATTTTTCCCCATTGAGCTTTGCCATCCTGTCGTGGTCGGCCTTCTGCTTGCTGTTCGGCTCGCTCGGCGGCGTCACGCCCAGGGTTGTGGCGACGGAGCTCGCCTTTTGCCCCGCCTCTGTGTGGTCCTTCTCGAGCATCTGTCCGAATGAACGAACGCCGTCACTCTGCCCGTTTTTCTGGGCGAGCTGGCCCATCTGCACTTCGGCGAGATTACCCTCTATGGCGTCCTTGATGAATGTCTGGCTCGCGCGATCCTGAGCAAAGCTCGGTCCGCCCAGCAACAACGCGGCAGCGATGCTCGCGCCAATGATCAATCTCGTGGCCATGCTGAGTTCTCCTTGCGTCCTGGTGAGGCGCCAAAGACAACCTGGACTTTTTGCGAAGGTTCCGAATTCCCACAGTGAACAGCTGGGTCGGGCATCTCACAGTATCGAACTAAGCCGCACACAGTTGTCTTCACGACCCGTGCCGACGAGGTGAATTGAATTGGTCACATCATAATAGACTGACCGCGTTGCCCGCTACGGTGCAAAGTGATTGTTGGCACATCTCGGCAGACGCGATGTACAAATCGGGAGACTTGTAGGGGGCGGGTTTCAAACCCGGCTCGCTTCAGCAGACACCCCTCACGAGATGTTCTCTGGGTCAATCCGCCCACCGCGCCGGATTGTTCGTGATGTAAGCGCGAAATACGCACCGGCTTGAAAATAATCGTACCCTGGCAACCGCAGCGAGCGGCGGCATGCACGAGGATCGTTGGACATCAATTGCTGGCCGAAAATCTGGGCAAAGCCGCCTCTATCGTAGGCCACTCTCTAGGGGCGGGTTTGAAACCCGCCCCTACATAACCCTGTTCCGTGCGCAACGTGATGGCCTTCAGCTGGCGACTATCCAGCGGGCGAACGGGAGCCAAGGCGCACGCAGCCGTAGAGGGCTCATGCGGAAATTGGAACAAAGCCTGCGACCGCCACGTTTGGCCAAGTGCCCGCGGCAGCATGGGGAGGAGAAGCGCCCGGACCTGCGATGGTGTTCCTCTTGCGAGTGCAATGTCGGCGACGAGCGCAATCGTGACGAGCCTGCCGTTTGACGATCCCACGCAGGCGGTTCTCCTCTATTTCGTCCTGCCGCTCTGGTTGATCGCCGGAATAGCCGACTGGCTCTGCCACCAAGCGACGGATATCGAGCACACCTCCGGCGCAAAGGAATCGCTCCTGCATCTGCTGCTGTTCGCAGAGGTTGCGCTCCCTTTGCTCATGTGCCTCTTCCTCGAGATCAATGCTCTGACCTTCGCACTCATCATTCTCGCCTTTCTCGCGCATGAGGCCACGTCGCTGTGGGACCTGAGCTATTCCGCGAGTAGGCGTTACATCTCACCTATCGAGCAGCACGTGCACAGTTTTCTTGAGGTCGTCCCGCTTATGGCGGGGGCTTTCGTAGCGGTGCTGCATTGGCCGCAATTCATCGCGCTGTTCGGCTTCGGCAACGAGACAGCGAGCTATGCTCTGAAATGGAAGGAGACTCCGCTGCCGGTTATCTACATTCTCCCCCTACTCGCAGCCGCGCTGATGCTAGAGCTTTTGCCTTACCTGGTGGAGCTCTGGCGCGGGTTGCGAGCGAACGACTGGCGCTTGGTCCCGCCAAGTCAGGCAGGTAAGGACCCACGCACTGACGCGGCACCGGTGCGCCGGTGATCCCGGCTGTAGCCCTGCGAGCGCCCCGCCCAAGCCCAGGATAAGCGGAGTTCGCTCAGTCCGGACAACCCGGCAGCGCGCTCGCCGGCGTCAGAGCGATGATCACGCCCTCGTGCGGCCTCAGGTCGATACTGCCGTTCACCAGCTCATCAGCACGATCACCGTGCGAGGAAAGCAACAGGCGCCCGACGAGCTCGCCTGAGGCGCAGGCTGGAATCGATTCCGCGCCGAAGTTGAGCGCGATCAGAACCCTTTCACTGGCGAGCTCCCGGAGGTAGAGCAGCACATCGCTCGGGGCAACGAGCGGCCGGTAGTCGCCGATTGCGAGGGCTTGCCGCTCGCGTCGTAAGGCGATCAGCCGGCGATAGAGCGCAAAGAGCGAGCCAATGTCATGCCTCTGCGCCGCGACATTCTGCTCCTGATAGTTGGCGGCCACGGGAAGCCACGGCTCGGTTGAGGAAAAACCCGCGTAGGGCGAATCGTCCCACTGCATCGGGGTCCTGCAGCCGTCCCGCCCAATTCCAAGCCCGGGTACATTGCGCTCGAGAGGATCGCGAATGCGCTCGGGCGGGAGGCTAGCCTCCTCCATGCCGATCTCATCGCCGTAATAGATGGTTGGGGTTCCGCGCAGCGTCAGGAGAAGCATGGCGGCTATACGCGCTTGCTCCTCCCCGAGGCGGCTGGCAAGGCGCGGTCTGTCGTGATTGCCGAGCACCCAATTGGGCCAGCCGCCTCTCGGCAGCGCGCCCTCGTATTCATCGATCAATTTGCCGATTGCTCGAGCGTCCCACCGTGCGCCGAGAAGACTGAAATTGAACGGCAGATGCAGGCCGGCGAGATCGCGCCCGTAATAGGCGACCAGCCGCTCGATCGGCAGATAGATTTCACCGATCAGCACCCGGTCGATAAACTCATCGGCAACGCGGCGCATCTCGGTGATGACATCCTGCATCTCCGGTCGGTCGGCCGTGTAAAGCGGAATGAGTGCATGGTGTGGCGGCTCGCCTGCGCGGAAACCCGAATTGGTCGGATTATCGCGAAACTCGGCATCCTTCATGACGAGCCAAAGCACGTCCACACGAAAGCCATCGACACCGCGGCGTAGCCAGAAGCGCATGACATCATAGATCGCGGCGCGGACCTGCGGATTGCGCCAATTGAGGTCGGGCTGCGCCGCCAGGAAAGCGTGATGATAATATTGTCCGGTCCGCGGGTCGTACTCCCACGCGCTGCCGCCAAATTGCGAGAGCCAGTTGTTCGGCGCGCCACCACCAGGAGCGGGATCGCGCCAGATGTACCAATCGCGCTTCGCACTGTCACGCGAGCTGCGACTGTCAATGAACCAGGGATGTCGGTCCGACGTGTGATTGGGTACCAAGTCCAAGATCAGCTTGAGGCCTTGCGCATGCGCGGCATCGATCACCTCCTGCGCGTCGGCCAGTGTCCCAAACAGCGGATCGATATCGGTATAATCGGCGATGTCGTAGCCGAAGTCGGCCATAGGCGATCTGAAGATCGGCGAGAGCCAGATCGCATCGATCCCAAGCTCGGTAAAATACGGCAAACGGCTGAGCAACCCGCGCAGGTCACCGACGCCATCACCATTGCTGTCCTGGAACGAGCGCGGATAGACCTGGTAGATAATCCCGTTCTGCCACCATCGGGCATTGCGCATGAGACAATTCAATCCCGCAGCTTGATTATGACGCCCTCATCGGGGCCCAGCAGCATCGGCCCACGCACGGGCAGCGCCTCGCGATCCAGGTGGGTTGTGAGCAACAGCGTCCCCTGTCCGTCCCACGCGAGCTTGCGCGGCTGGTGCAGTAGCCGAGGTCGCGTATTGGCGAGACATAGACCGGCGTCAGCCAGACTGCCCTGACGCCCAGCCATTCCAGGTAATCGAGCCGCGAGATCAGCCCCGGCAGATCGCCTTTGCCGTCACCATTGCTGTCCTGGAAGGAGATGGTGGCAATCTCGTAGAACGCGGCGCGCTGCCACCAGTTCACGTCCATGCCAGCGGGCGCCCTCGTTGCCAGGAAAAATCAACCGAGCAAACCCTCCGGTACAGACGAAGTTCCTTTTCCGAACCACATGGGATAAAACAGCTGACGGACGTGGAACCAGAATTCAACCGCCACGTTTGCACGGTGCCAACCGGAGGCGACGA
Source organism: Xanthobacteraceae bacterium (assembly GCA_045811525.1). Classification (GTDB taxonomy): domain Bacteria; phylum Pseudomonadota; class Alphaproteobacteria; order Rhizobiales; family Xanthobacteraceae; genus VAZQ01. The sequence goes on from JBJMTV010000021.1 coordinate 48,756, forward strand.
TGAGCATTATCTGGACAATTCTGATCGGGTTCATTGCGGGCATTATTGCCAAGCTCATTCACCCCGGACCCAATGAGCCGTCGGGATTCATCCTGACAACGCTGCTCGGCATCGCCGGTGCATTCGTCGCCACGTATCTCGGCCAGGCTGTCGGCTGGTACAAAGCGGATGAGGGAGCAGGGTTGATTGGTGCCGTCGTCGGCGCGCTCATCGTGCTGGTCATCTGGGGCATCTTCGCAAGGCGCAACCCACAACGCGTCTGAGCAGATCGTCTGCCCGTTGTTTGGTGCCGCGGGCGCCGGTAAAGATTCCGGCATCGGCACGATGCCGGCGTGGCATAGTCCGACGCTGGCGCAAGCAGGTGGGCGCTGCTGACCGTGCACTCGGTCCAGAGAAAATGAGACATGACGCAGGTTGAGGAGGCAGCGCCCCTCGCCCGCGTCTCCCCGCATTCGACGGTATGGACGCGTGGGCAACGTCTTGCGCGCACGTCGCCCGTTGCTGTGTTTCTTCTGCTCTCGGCCCTTTTTGGTGCACTCACGGTCGCGGCGACCCTGCCGCTGCGCGGACCGGACGAGCCGGCGCACTTTCTTCGCGCCTACGGCATTCTAACCGGAGAGATCATTCCAACGACCACGGATGCCAGCGGACGTAAGGGCGTTTGGCTACCTGCCGAGCTCTATCGGCAGATGTACTGTTACTCCGTGGCACTGACCGGGCGTTATCGGCCGGCGGGTACGGAATGGACCTTTCCGCAGGTGCTCGAGGAATATGTGCGTTTGCGCGCAGGGGTCGCCACTGGATCCGCGGCGCCGGTCTTTGTCCCTTACGATGGATCGGAAGGCTATTCGCCCGCGGCTTATCTTGCGATGTTGCCGGGTCTCGCGCTTGCCCGCCTGCTCGACCTGGACTTTGTCGCAACGATTTATCTGATGCGCGGGACGAGCTTGCTCCTGCTGACGGGCGTTGTGGCGTGCGCCATCGCGATCGTTCCCGCTCTCGGCTGGGCTTGGCTTCTCATTGCCATGTTGCCTTCGGCTCTTTTCAGCCGTGCCATGCTCAGCGCCGACGCGAGCTCGCTCGCCTATGCGATGATGGTCGCAGCATTGTCGTTGCGCGGCGCTTACCGGCTACCCAGTGGAAGCGCATGGATGCGCTCGGTCTGGATGACTTTGTGCGTGCTCGGAAAGCCGCCCCAGATTGTCTTCGTGCTGGCCGAGGCGCTGAGCAGGCCAGTCGGACAATGGCTCCGGTACTGGCGCTGCGTCGCGGTCGTCGTGGCACCAGCCCTTGTGCTGGGAATCCTGTGGCCCGCTCTGGGCTCAGCGGATGCTGGGGCTTGGCGCATCGTCAATGGCATCAGCAACGCCGCTGACCATTTCCGCCCATTGTGGAAGCTCGGGTTCTGGCTCGAGCACCCCTTGCATTTCCCGACCCTCCTCCTCGGCAACCTCGATTCAGTCGGAGAATATTGGCGGCAGCTGATCGGCGTTCTCGGCTGGCTTGATTTGCGGCTGCAGGAGTGGGTCTATCCGGCGCTGAGCCTCACCTTGGCGTTCGGCCTGTGCGCAGCGTTGCAAGTCGATCGGTCCACCCGCCGCCGTTTGGCACTCGTGTCGGGGTTGATTGTGCTCGGCTATTGCGGGGCCGTCTTCATGATCTTCTACCTGGTTTGGACCCCGCTCGACGGTGTGCGCATCGAGGGCGTGCAGGGCCGCTATTTCGTGCCGGCACTGCCGTTTACGGCGATCATGCTGTCGGCGGCGCTCCCGCGCGCGCCTTCATCCGCGACTGGCTCTGTTGTAGCGATTTTCGGCGCACTCTTATCGGGTGTGGCAACACTCGAAGCGATCTTCCGCTGCGACTGGCAGCTCGCGTTGCTTCCGCCTTGAGGTGAGCGGTGAACCGTCCACTCGGGGCGCCGCTTGGCAACGTGCAGCTCCGGCCCAAGAGCAGGCATTTTGCGACAGGATCATTCTGAATGGATCAGATTTCCAGGAGGTCCTGGGCAAAGGCGGCCCCCCCGCATCGGCAGGATCGAGTAGCCGCCGGTGCACCGGGCACTATGCACTGGTTCACACGCCAGCTGCTGGCAGGAGGGCTGCAAGTTTTGCCTTGATGACCTTGCCCGCGTCATTCCTCGGCATCTGATCGACGAAGAATATACGCTTGGGCACTTTGTATCGCGCCAGGTTGCCCCGGCAGTATTCGGTTAGCTCATCCTCCGATACAGCCCCCTTCCTCGCTACAAATGCCGCGATCTCTTCGCCCATTTCGCCACCTGCCCAGCCCAAGACCGATGCGTCGAGCACGGACGGATGGGCATTGAGTACGGCTTCGATATCGGCCGGATAGATATTGATCCCACCGCGAATGATCATGTCCTTCCCGCGACCGACAACATAGAGATAGCCGTCGCTATCGAGCTTCCCGAGATCGCCTGGATAGAACCACCCGTCGTGAAAGGATCGCGCGCTTTCTTCAGGGTTGTTGTAAAAACCGTCCGGCACGGCCAGCGTGCGATAACGGATGCGCCCGACCTCGCCGGGTGGAAGCGTCTGGTGGTTGTCGTCAGTGACTTGAACATCGGCCAGGAACACCGGCCGGCCGACCGAGCCCGCCTTGCTTTCACTATCTGTCGGCATGAGTTGCGTGACCACCCCCGCTTCCGTTGTCGCGTAGACGTTCACCAGGTTGGGAGTAAGTCGTTGCCGGGCGAGTTGCAGCTCCTCCTTGTGAAGGACTGCTCCGCTAGACATCATGATCCGCAGGTTGGGGAACAGCAGGCCTCCATCGTACGGCAGCGCCAACATCCTGCGCAGCAATGTCGGCACCACGAATACCGAGGTGACTTTCAGATCGTTGATGCTGCGGACGAGGTCCTCGATCTGATAAGGCGGCGGGTACAAGACCACCGTCGCGCCGATGATGATGTTCATCAGGGTGATGTTGCGTCCCCCGCCAAAGTAGAGCGGGGTGGCCAGCATGTTGATCTCGTCCTGACTGGTGCCATTGGTGACCAGCTCATAGAACATGCGCCGGATGTAGAGCCCGTGGCTGACCATCGGGCCTTTCGGGATTCCTGTGGTGCCGGAAGAGAGCGACAGAACGATTGGACTTTCGGATGTCGTATGCCATTTCGTGATAGGAGTCGCGTTGACGGATTCCTTATTCCAGCCGTCATCAACCCGGATTGTCTTGATCTTGTTAGCTCTGATCTCGGCATGATCCAGGAGCAGCGTGGATGCTGAGAAAAATTCGGCAACGCGAAGGCTTTCGGCCGGCGTCCATCTCACATCCATCGGCAACATGACTGCGCCGAGCCGCATCAAAGCGAAGATCATGACAATCTGATCGATGGTGTCGCCCATGGAGACCGCGACAATTTCACCTTGGGTGACGCCTCGCTTCCGCAGCGCCCCTGCAGCGTGTGCCACGCGTTGCTCGAGCTGCACGCAGCTCACCGTCTCGCGAGCTTGCATGAGGGCGATGTGATTCGGCCGCCGCCGCGCATTGCTGAGGATCGCCGCCGAAACGTTCTCGACTCTCATGGATCTCGAGCTCCCTTCAAAATCGCCAGCGCTGCCGCCTGTGTTGATCCACCAATTTCATCACCGCGGACATGTCGCAGCAAGAGGAACCCGTTCACACAAGTCCGTAGATGGCGGCGCGGCGAGAAGGCCGGTTGACAGTCGGTCGCATTTCTTCCGATGATGATTGCTTCGGCACCAAATGATATTTGCGGGAGCTGCAGGAATGACTGGCTATATTGACCTGGTAGCCAACCTGTACACACCAGCCGAGGTAGCGGACGGCCTCAGCACAATAGACGATCATTTCAAAGCACAAGTACGGATGGATCCGGAGATCTGGAATGGGGTGCCGATCGCAAAATATATCGAAAAGAAGGATAAGGCCGGGATCGAGCGCACCTTCCTCGCCGCCGCACGAATGGGCGATTTGCGTGTCCGCGGCTCCGTACACATTCCGTACGAGCGAGTCCACAAGGTGTGCACGGACTACCCTGCCCGGTTTTCGGGCCTCGCCGGAATCGATCCGACGCTTGGCATGAAGCAGCTGTACGACCTTGAATACGCAGTCAAGGAGCTGGGCTTCATCGGTGCGCACTATTACCCGCATTGGTTCGATATCGCCCCGGATCATCCCTACATTTTTCCGATCTACGCGAAATGCATCGAGCTTGACATCCCGATCATGATGCAGGTCGGGCAAAATCTGATCTACCAGCAGGACCGCCGCCTTCCGACAGTGGCGCGCCCCATAACGCTCGACCGCGTTGCCATTCACTTTCCCGAGCTTCGGCTCATCGGAATGCATCTGGGCGTTCCCTGGACCGATGAGATGATTGCGATGTCTTGGAAGCACCCAAACATCTACATCGGTGGCGATGCCTACGCGCCCAAGCATTGGCCAAAGCAGATCGTTCAGTACGCCAACACTTATGGACAGGATAAATTCATGTTTGGAACGGACTGGACAGTCGTCGATCCTATCCGAGCGGTGAACGATGTCTTGACGCTGAACTTCCGACCTGGCCCCTTGAAAAAAATCATGCGTGACAACGCTTGGCGGGTGTTCAAGCTGGACCAGCGGCTGAAACAGAGCTTGTCGACAGCGCGCGCGGCTGGCTTTTGAAGCGATCTGATCAGGCGGTGCAGCGCGGATTGCGTCAGCGTGCAGAAGGAGAGGGATCACATGAGCATTTTCTTCACAAGGATAGCGGCCATCGCAAGCCTCGCTGCCCTGCTCCATGTCTCACCCGCAAGCGCGCAAGAGCAGATCGTCATTGGTGCGGCGCTTCCTACGACCGGCCCGTTCGCCGGTTCGGGGTTGCAGACATATCAGGGCCTGCAACTGGCGGAGCACGACATCAATGCGGCCGGCGGAATAAACGGAAAACGCATCCGTTTCCAGGTCGAGGACACACAGGCGTCAAACAGCGTCGCCATCAATGCTTTCTTGAAACTCGAGCAACAGAAGCTGCCGTTCATTTTCCTGAGCAGCTTTACCGTGCAGAATCTTGCCACTGAGCCGGAGGTGCTAAAGGCCAAGGTCCCGGTGATGTACGCCGGGGGCGGTGTCGCCATTGCGGAGCGAAACAATCCTTACATGTTCAGGCTTCGCGCCAATGATCGCCTGCGCGCCGCAGTCGCTTCGGACGCTGTGGTGACCATCCTGAAGAAAAAGAAGATCGGGATCATCAACGTTCAGGACCAATATGGAAGCGCCGCTGCGGAGCAAACAAAGAAGGACCTCACTGCGGCCGGCGTTGATGTTGTATCGTTGCAGACACATGGACTGCGCGACACCGACTTCGCTCCGCAATTGCTGAACATCAAGAATTCCGGCGCCGACGCGCTCATCGCTTATGCCTACATTCGCGACGCTGGCCTCATGATAAAGCAACGCCGCGCGCTCGGCCTCACCGACATTGCATTCGTCTCCGTGAGCTCGGTCAACGAAGACTCCATGCTCGAGCTTGTCACGTTGCCTGACTTGGAAAACATTATCGGCGTGGCAGATGCTGTTCTCGGCCAGGCGAATCCGAATGGCCCACGCAGCGTCAAGTTCGTTAAGGATTTCATTGAACGCTTCAAGGTGCCCCCAGATGGCTTTGGCTCGGTTTATTATGATGGGGCGATGATCGTTGCCGATGGCTTGAAGAAGGCAGGGGCGGACCGGGAGAAGCTTCGGCAATACCTCGCCGGTCTCAAGGATTACCAAGGCGTCACCGGCACCTTCAGCACTGCGCCTAACGGCGACATGCTCCACCACCTTTCGATTGTGGAATATATCCCCGGGACCAAGGACGTCCGGATCATCAAGGAAGTGTACGACAACAGGTAAGCGGTCGTCCCCGAGCATCAATTAGGTAGCGCGGCGAGGGCAGCGGAGCTTATCGCCCTCGATCGCGACGAGGACTGCTTTGAATCCTGCCGTTCAACAGCTGCTCCAGCTCCTGGTGAACGGGATCGCCGTCGGCTTCATATACGCGATCATGGCGATCAGCGTTCAACTTGCCTACGAAACGACGGGAGTTGTCAATTTCGCGACCGGTCAACTGGTCATGATCGGAGCGGTGGTCGGGGCTGCTTTTGCGACGATCAGCCGACTCGGTACAACAGAGATTTATGCACTGACTCTGGCGTGCATGGTCGTAATCGGGCTGGTCTTCGCTGCGACCGTTTACTGGCCGCTGCAAAAACGTTCAGTCTCGACGGTCGTCATAGCAACGATCGCGGTCGGAATTGTCCTGCAGAACGTCGCGCTTATGTTTTTCGGTCCATTGCCCGCGAAAGGCTTTTCGCCGGTCGGGGATGGTGTCCTGGTTTTTCTCGGCATCGTCGCTCCCATTCACACGCTTTTTGCGGTTATCGCGGCGCTCACCCTCATTGGCGGCCTCCACCTTCTGCTCCATCGGACGCCTATTGGGATTCAGATGCGAGCCATTGCACAGGATATCGAGACCGCCCGGCTGATGGGCATCAGGACGGCACTGGTTCTTGCGTTCACGTGGAGTCTGACATGGGTGTTTGCCGGCGTCGGCGGGCTGTTGCTCGCTCCTCTCTGGCTCGTCGATGTCGACGTGGGTGATTCAGTTGCTCTCAAGGCATTTGCCGCAGCGATCATTGGTGGTTTCGGCAGCATCCCGGGAGCGATTATCGGCGGGCTGCTCGTTGGGCTCAATGAGACGTTGAGCGCTGCGTACATATCAACAAGATACAAGGATGTGCTCGTTTTCGGCTTGATGATCGCATTTCTGCTTTTCAGGCCGCGCGGGATTTTTGGCGAACGCATTAGTGAACGGGGCTAGTTTGGCGATGATTGCCTCGCGTTGGACCCTGGCTGCAAGTGCCGTATTCCTCGTCGGCGCTTTGGCCGGCTTGGCGGTCCTTTCCGAGTTCAATCTGCGACTTGCCATTCTGGCGATGATCACATCGATTTCGGTCATTGGGTTGTACTTTGCATTTGGCTTGGCGGGCCTTATCCATTTGTCGCAAGCTGCTTTCGTCGGAATAGGAGCCTACTCGTCCGCCCTGATCACGCAGGGCATCGCGGTGACCCCCTGGCTAGCGCTGATCGCGGCAAGCGGCCTTACAGCCTTGGCCGCTACTTTGCTGGCTTTCCCCATGCATCGAACCAAGAGCCATTATCTCGCTCTCGTCACCGTTGGGTTCAATGTCAGCTTCGAAGTCGTCATTCGCAACTGGACAGACGTAACCGGGGGCTATGACGGTCTTGCCGCCATCCCGCTCATTGCGATCAGGAGCGGCGTGCGCAGTGAAATCGAGTTTTTCTATATCTGCCTGGCCTTCGTGATCGCAGCCGCCTTTACGGCGGCCCTCATCAGGAAATCGCATCTCGGGCGCGCCATGATCGCCGTCCGCGACGATGAGTTGGCCGCAGCTGCGTCCGGGATCGATGTCACGCGAATGAAAACGCTCGCGTTCGTACTGTGCAGCGGCTACGGCGGTCTAAGCGGCGCGCTATACGCACATTACGCCGGCTTCATCTCCCCTGACGATTTTTCCCTCGCACGCTCCATCATGCTCCTGTCGATGCTCATTGTCGGCGGGGAGTTCTCGATCTTGGGAGCCATCACCGGCTCCTTTTTCCTGACCTATCTGCCGGAATGGCTGCGTGGAATCGGTGGTGGCTACATGGCTGCGTTTGGCATCCTTATGCTGGGGGTACTGATCGTCATGCCCAAAGGCATCGTCGGATCACTAGAATCATGCCTGCGTCTGGCGAAGCGTGCGAAGGCATGAGCAGACCGGCCCTCGAGGTGCAAGATCTGACCTGCCATTTCGGGGGGCTTCAAGCCGTTTCGCAGGTGGACATGCTGCTGCCCAAGGGTCAAATCACCGCATTGATTGGGCCCAACGGCGCGGGAAAGAGCACCGCCATCAATCTCCTCTGCGGCTTCCTCCGGCTGACGAGCGGTCGGGTGATGCTCAATGGTAATGACGTAACAGGAAAGCCGTCGCATGAGCTCGCGAAAGCTGGAATGGTCAGAACTTTCCAAAATGGGCGCCTCTTTAGCCGTTTGACGGTCCTGCAGAATGCGCTCGTCGGCAACAGCAGCCGGGCGCGGGCGAAGCTGATCGACGTCGTGTTGCGTACCAAGCGCTTCCGCACCGAGGAGCGCGAGCTCGAGGAGCGAGCAAGGCAATACCTTGAGCAGTTCGGTCTGTGGACAGATGCGGATCGGCTCGTCACCGAATTGCCCTACGGCAAGCAACGTCAGATCGAGTTGGTACGGGCTTTGGTCAGTGCCCCGGACGTCATGCTGCTTGACGAGCCGGCCGCCGGCTTGAACTCCGCGGAGCAGGAAAGTCTTACCCAGTACCTTGTCGGGCTGCGCGCGAAAGGCATGACCGTCCTCCTGGTCGAGCATCACATGGGGATGGTCATGCAACTTGCCGACCAGGTGATCGTGCTCAACTTCGGCAAGAAGATATTCGAGGGCACCGCCAAAGAAGCGCAGGCGTCACCCCGCGTTGCCGAGGCGTATCTCGGAAGACGGTCGCAACATGCTGGGATGTGAGGACCTCACCGTCACCTACGGCAGCGTCGTCGCTCTCTCTGGCGTCACGCTGCACGTGCAAGACAAAGAGATCATCTCACTTCTTGGTGCCAATGGCGCGGGAAAGACGACCCTGCTGCGAGCCATATCGGGCCTTGTCAAGCCGGCGCGAGGCACCATCACATTCGGCACCCAGCAGGTCGACCATTTGTCGCCTTCGGCGCGGGTGCGAATGGGCCTTGCGCACGCGCCCGAGCGGCGACGGATCTTTCCGGGATTGACCGTCCTGGAAAACCTTGTGGTCGCCACCGCCGGCTGGCGCACGCTGGGCGCTTCTGCCAAAGACGATCTTGATCGCGTTTATCAACTATTTCCTCGTCTGAAGGAGCGGCAGCAGCAACTCGGCTGGTCCCTGTCCGGCGGCGAGCAGCAGATGCTTGCGATTGGCCGTGCTCTGATGTCGCGCCCGCGCGCGCTCCTGCTCGATGAGCCGTCGCTCGGATTGGCGCCGCGCCTCGCCGAGGAGGTCTATCAGCGTATCGCCGAGATCAATCAGCAAGGGCTAACAGTGCTGCTGGTCGAGCAGAACACGGCGATGGCGCTGACATTCTCAGCCAGAGCCTATGTGCTGGAACACGGGAAGATTGTTATCGAGGGTCCTGCGCACGAGCTGGCGGAGCATGCGCGCATCCGCGAAGCGTATCTGGGTGCCTAGCAGATGCAGCGCTTACGCACTCAACTCTGTTCGGTTCGCTGCCACTCGTCCGCTCGTCTTTGGCTCGTTGCCTGTGCCTGCACGGAGGTTTTGCCTGATCTGCAGAAGACACTCGCGCAAGCTCTGCATATTTTCGCGCCGCATTCCGCGCAAAGCGATCGCGTTCACCTGTCGCGCCAATGGCAGGATTTCCTTCTTCAAGGCACGCCCCTTCGGCGTCAAGAACACGTGAATCTTGCGGCGATCAACGACCGACGCGCGGCGCTTGATGAACCCTCGCTGTTGCATGCGGCGCAGTTGCTCGACCGTGCCCGGCCCCATCGTCCCAACCCGGTCGCTGAGCTCCCGCTGTGTCAGCCCGTCTTCTTTCCACAGGCACAGGAAGAAATAGAACATGCCCATCGATATATCGTAGGGCGCCAGCCTTTCCGACATGGCCTGAGAAACGAATCTATAGGTGTGCCTTAAGGAGGCGCCGACATTGAACGCGGACATCAACGCCGATTCCGCCGAGACTTTCGTGAGCGGCTTTTTCGTGAGGGAATCAGCTGTTGGCATGCACGTTGCTTTTGGGAGTATCAAAAATTATCGACGCCAACTATGACATGCAGCCATATTTGAATTGAAGTTTGCCCGCAAGTGTCAACCACATCTAAGCAAGCCGATGTCCCTTCTGAGATCTTCAATGCAGACTGGCCCTGATTTCATGAGCTTGGTTGATGCGCTCGGCGCCATAGTTGGGGCCCAGCATGTTGATGCGAGTAAGGAGGCGCGGACGGAATTTTCCCAGGACCTTATGGAATGGGACGACGCGACGCAGGTTGAGCTTGTGGTGCGGCCCGGGACTACTATGGAGGTGGTTGAGGTCGTCAGGGCGGCCGGCGCAAGAGGCTTGGCCGTGGCGCCGCGCGGTGGCGGGCTGTCCTATACACAGGGATACGTGCCGCGCGGTCATCCTACCATCGCGCTCGACCTATCAAGATTAAATCAAGTCTGCGAGCTGAATGCAGATGACCGCTATGTCACGGCAGGTGCGGGAGCCACGTGGCAACAGATCGTTGATGCAGCAAAGGAGCATGCACTGCGTCCGGTTTTGCGCGGGCCGATCTCGGGCAGCGATTCCACGATCGGCGGCGCCGCCTCACAGGGGCTGCTCGGACCTACGGACGGATTCCTCGCGTTCGAGGTGGTGTTGGCTGACGGGCGCGTCATCACGACGGGGAGCAGCGCCTCACCGCGAAGCTTGCCGTTCTACCGGCATTTCGGCCCGGACCTTACCGGCCTTTTCACCGGCGATACCGGCGCATTGGGCATCAAGACCAAGGTGACGCTGAAGTTGGAAAGGCCGCCCGCCGGTCTGGCCATGGCTTCGTTTTCATTTGCGACTCTTCCGCTGCTCGTCGAAGCGATAGTCGACATCACGCGAGCGAACCTGGTGCCAAGATTGTTCGGCATGGATCCGCTGAGAGCTCGCACGGTGTCCAAGGTGGGAATTGCCGAAGCAGGGCGTACGCTGGGCTCGATCGCCAGTGCGCGCTCGTCTGTCATGCACGGGATTGCCGATGCGATTTCTGTTGCACGGTCGGGCCGGCGTGCGTTGGACTCGGCCGATTGGGCGCTGCACGTCCATGCCGAGGGGGTCGACGACCGGGCCGCCCAGACTACCCTCACCCACATCCGGAAGATCTGCTGCAAAAATGGCGCCGAGATCAGTCCCAACGTCGCCATTGCCCTGAATGCCCGGCCCTACTCAGTGCGCGGGTTTGTGGGTTTGCACGGTGAGCGGTTCGTTCCGGTGCACGCGATCTTTCCTCTCTCCCGTGCGGCGGCGGTGGCCGCGCGCGTTGAAAAGTTTTTTGCCGATCATGAGGGGACCTTCGAACAGCAAGCCATTTCAACCTGTTGCCTTGCCGGTATGGAGAACGGGGTGTTCGTCATAGAGCCCATGCTCTATTGGCCCGATCAATTGGGGCCGCTGCATCGGCGCTACCTGCCGGCCGCCAAGTTTGCCCGTCTGGACCGCGGCCAGCCGAACCTCGAGGGCCGCAAGGTCGTGGTCACACTGCGCAACGAGCTGAGGCAGATCTTCTTTGAGCTGGGTGCCATTCACGGACAAATCGGGAAGTACTACGACTTCGCGAATGCGGTGAAGCCCGAGGTGTACCAGCTCCTTACGCAAGTCAAACGCATGCTCGACCCTGAATGCCGGCTCAATCCCGGCAATTTCGGATGGCTGCCCAGTTCATCAGAGATCTGAGCCAATGGATTTCGAGCTTACCAGCGAGCAAAAGCAGATCCTTCTTACGGTTGATCGGCTGATGCAACGGCACTATCCGCCGGAGGAAATTCGCCGTCGGGATGCCGCACATGCCGACTGCAGGGACATGCTGCCGGTGTTTGCCGAAGCAGGGCTGCTCGCCCTGCCGTTTCCCAAGCAATACGGCGGCCTCGACGCAGACCGCTTGACCGTGGTCCTGGTGCAGGAACGGTTGGCACGACATGGCGGAATCGCCGCTATCATGTTTGGGCAAGTTGCGGACTTTGGCGGCATGTCGCTGCTGTGCTACGGCACAGAAGGGCAACGGAGCGAGTTGCTGCCTCGTGCCATCAGAGGCGAGCTCGTCTTTTCATTTGCCCTGACCGAGGCCGGAGCCGGAAGCGATGCGGCCGCCGCCGTAACCTCGGCGAGCAAGACAGAGAAAGGCTGGACGATCAACGGCCGCAAGATCTGGATCAGCAATGCCGGGACTGCGGACTATCTCGTCACCATGTGCCGGACGACGCGCGGCAGTAAGGGGAAGGAAGGGCTTTCTACCTTCCTGGTTCCGCGTGATGCACCCGGTATACACATGACCCGGCTATCGAAGGTCGGGAACAACTGCATGTCCTCGTGGGATATCGGCTTTGATAATGTGGAGGTGACCGATAGCACGCTTATGGGCGAGCAAGGCAAGGGTATGCGCAACATGATGACGACGTTGCAATACAGCCGCACGGGACAGGCCGCAATGTGCATCGGCGTGGCGCAGGCCGCAGTAGACAGCGCGAAGACTTTCGCGCTCGAGCGCCGGCAATTTGACCGCCGGATTGCCGACTTTCAAGTGATTCGGCATCGGCTTGTCGACATGCAGTCTCGCGTCGACCAAGCAAGGCTCATGCTCTACCAGGCCAGTTGGCTTACCCAGAATGGACGCCCGTCGCGCAAGGAGAGTGCGCAAGCCAAGGTCCTGGCAACCGAAGCGCTCGAATATGTCTCAACACACGGGATGCAAATTCAGGCCAGCTTTGGCTATTCCACGGAAAGCGATATCCAACGTTACTGGCGCGATGCCCGGCTCTACACGTTTGGCGAGGGCACCAATGAGTTGCAGCGCGATCTGATCGCAAAAGAGATTGGGCTCTGACGGGCGCACCCGAGAGCCAACTGCGCTGCATCTTGACTCAGTCATTCGGCACCGAACTAATAGGCGAGCACGCCATGGGAGCGGCCGGCATCGTGCGGGCTCAGTTCGGAGCGGCTTGACGCGAGACGCCTCGATTAGTTACCGCGCGGCTTTGCCGTGCTGTCACGATGGCGAGAGCGCTCGTTGGCGAAACGGGAGGCACGAATGGACAACCAGCTTTACAACTACTCCCCCATTACCGAGCGGCCAAAGCTTGTCTGGCCGAACGGCGCACGCGTTGCATTCTACATCGGCTTGAACATCGAGCATTTCGAGGTCGACAAGCCGTCGACCAGCATCTTCGGCGGAACTGCGATGCTCGCGCCCGACCCGCTGAATTACGGCTGGCGCGACTACGCCGTCCGCGTCGGAATCTGGCGCATGATCGAGGCGCTCGACCGCTACAGGATGCGCGCATCCGTTCTCCTGAACTCTGACGTGTGCGAACGCTATCCGCAGATCATCACGGCGGGCAAGCAGCGCAACTGGGCCTGGTGCGCCCATGGCAAGAACAACTCCATCTTCCAGGCCGGAATGAATGCCGAGGACGAGCGCAAGGCTCTGCAAGCTATGGTGTCGACGGTGTCCAAGGCCACCGGCCACCAACTCAAGGGCTGGCTCGGCCCAGCCCTGACCGAGACCTTTGAAACGCCGCGCCTGCTGAAGGAGCTCGGCCTCACCTATGTCCTCGACTGGTGCGCCGACGACCAGCCCTTTCCACTCAATGTCCCTGGGATGATGTCGGTGCCCTACTCCATCGAGCTCAACGACATCAGCATGTTTGTGGGCAAGAGCCTGTCCGGCGAAGGCTTCTACCGGATGGTCGTCGATCAGTTCGACCAGCTGTACAAGGACGGAGAAAAAACCGGGCGTGTCATGGCGCTCTGCCTACATCCGTTCATCATCAACCAGCCGTTTCGCCACAAATACTTGGAGAAGGCCCTGGAGTACATTGCCGGGCACGACGGCGTGTGGCTGACCACCAGCGACGAAATTGCCGCGCATTACGCGCAAAACTATATGTCGCGCTGATCGGCTCAACCCGCGGGGATAAGGACGCGCGACCGGAGCGAAAAATGCGCCTGACATCCAGACGAACCGTCGTGCAAGCGGCGATGCTCGGGTGCGCGGGACTCGCAATGGGCGCGCCGGCCTACGCTAATATGGACCCGATCCGGGTCACGTCGAAGTATCCATCCTTGCTGCGCGGACTCGGCTTCAGCGATTTGCGCTTGGACAAACCGGAATACGCCGTCGGCGAATCGATCGGGTTTTCCGTGGTAATCAATTTCGAGGCGATCAAAAAGGGGCGCATCCTCCGCGGCAGCATGATCGCTTACATCGACAGTGGCGATGCGATTGAAGCCGAGCGCGAGATCAAGTCTCTCGTGTTCACCGCAGGAGCCAACAAGACCGTGCCGTTGCACCTCATCGGCCCCGCCGCGACGAAACCCGGCGAGGGCAAGACCTTCATAGTCATGGGCGGCGACGAGGCCGGCGATATGGTCGCCCTCAATGTGGTCTGATGTCTTGGGGGCGCTAGGTGAAGCTTGGCAAGCAAACGGAATGAGGATTTTGCGCGGAAGGCGCGTGCAGCGAGACCTTGGACATTGTCGGGAAGATATCGTCCGGGCGAGAAGACGCACATAGTTGCGCGCCGTGGTGGGGATGCGAGGCGTCGTGCGAAGGAACCAATGCACTGAGGCAAAAAGAGCCAAATCGAAAAATGGCGTCCCCGGCAAGACTCGAACTTGCGACCCTTGGTTTAGGAAACCAATGCTCTATCCGACTGAGCTACGGGGACGTTTTTGCCTTCTGGCTTTAAGCCTTCACTTTCTTCTTGACCAGCCTTCGAGATCTACGAACCGCTGCTCTATCCGGCTGAGCTACGGGACAATTCCGTTCTGGACTGCTTTAGCAAGGCATGGCGGTTCGACTGCGGCGTTCTTTCCTATAGCAGAAGAGACCGGGCCCAGCCCAGCCTTGGCCGCGCGCGCGAGGCCGGAGCGGGTCACACGCATGAAGCTGCATTATCATCGCAGCACGCCACGCCCGGGTTCGCGCGCGTCAGCTGCGGCCGCGCGCGGCGATCGCCCGCTCCGCCGCGGCGATGCCCGTGAGATAAGCACCATGGGCGGTGGAGTAATCGTGCGGCGAGCAGGCCTCACCGGCGAAGAAGATCCGCTCCTCAACCGGCGCGGCAAGCACCGCACGCGAGCCGGCCTTGCCGGGGACGGCATACGAATACGAGCCGCGCGCAAACGGGTCGGCGCGCCAGCAATGCAGGGCTATGAGCTCTATGCGGCGCGGGAAGGCGGTGCCCAGGAGCCTCGCGAGCTCGGTTCTGGCAAAGTCCACGAACGCCTGCACGCCGCCTCGCTCGAGCTCGGCGGCAAGCGAGCCCGCGAAATAGGCCTCGATCATCGGCCGGCCGAATGGCCGGAAGTGATATGTTGCGGTCGCAGCGCAATCAGTACGGCCGAACACCCGGCTTTCCGGCGCGAACTCCTCCGCACCCGAAAGCGACAGGAAGAGCTTGTCGGCAAGCCCGAGCGGCAGACTGACCGCCGCATCGATCTTGTCCAGCAGCGCCGGCGTGAAAACAATGGCCTCTTCAGCGAGTATTGCACTGGGCACCGCGACAATGAGCGCCTTGGCGGTAATGGCCCCGTGCGCGGTCAGGACCACGAGCCGCTGTCCACTATGATCGATGCCGTGCACCGGGCAATCGAGCACGACCGGCAGCGTCGCGGCATGAGCCGCAATGACGCTGCCATAGCCTTCAACCGCCCTCCAGTTGACGCCGCTGTCGTCATAGCCCGCCAGATCGCAAGCTGAAACGCGCGTGAGCTCGGCACCGCTGACATAGGTGCTTACGGCGTCGATCAATGCATTCCAGCGACCTCCCTGCTCGAGGAATTGCGCTGCCGGGCAGTCCGGGACGGCAGAGGGACGGGCGGCGAGCCGCTGATGAAAGCTTGCGAGCGCCTGGAGGTAGGCATCCTGCTCGGCGAGCGGAAACCCGATTGGCACGGAGCGACGCGCCCATGGCGGCGGTGTCTTGTCGATCGTGCGCCCTTGCGCCTGAGCGATGGCCACCCAGGGATTGCGATCCGCCGAGTGGAACCAGCCGCAGCCCAGGTCGAGCGGCCACTCTCCATGCTGTGCAGTCCAGGCACGGCCGCCTAGGCGCGGCCGTGCCTCGAGGACGATGCAGGGGAAACCTGCCGTGACCAGCCGGTGCGCTGCGGCAATCCCGGCCGCCCCGGCGCCCACGACGACAAATTCGCTCTCATTCCATTCCATTCGCTTTCCTATGCCACGCGGCCGCAGTGCCGCCCCATTCCACCCGTTTCGTGAGCCGCATGGGGAGGCGTGGGGACGCTCATTGCAACCGGATCGGTTGGCTGCTCGCGCTGGCCGTTCTGGTGGCGTTGCCGGCGCGAACGGCCTTGCCGCAGGCGTCCATCATGGCCAACCCGCCCGCCTCCGGTTCCGCGCAAATGGTGCAGGCTGGCGGCCCAGGCCAACGTTCTGCTTGCGGCGCGGTGCCGGCCGATGCCGGGCAAGTTACCGCGGTGCTCGACGGTCGGAGTTTTCTGCTCGAGGACGGGCGTGAGGTCCGTCTTGCCGGCATAGAGGTGCCTTTCGTCCCGCGTTCTCTCGAGAGTGGGCGCGAGGCCGAGGCGGGCCGCGCGGCCCAAGAGGCGCTCAAGAGCCTCATTGGGGGACGACAAGTGCAGTTGCGCCAGTTCAAGGAGGGCGCGGGCGATCGCTATGGACGCGTTCTCGCTCATGCCAGTGTCATGATTGCAACGGGCGGCGAGACGTCCGTCGCGCACGAGATGCTTGCACGCGGCTTCGCCCTCGTTTCCGCCCAGGTCGGCGATCTCGCCTGTGCGCAGGAGCTTTGGCGGGAAGAGCGCGGCGGACGTGCCGGCAAGCTTGGCCTTTGGAACGAGCCGTATTATGTCGTGCGTGCGGCGCAGCGCTTCGTTGCGTCGGATGTGGCGCCGGGGCAATTCAGTCTCGTAGAAGGCAAGCCGCTAACGATCCGCGAGAGCGGGGGCACGATCTACATGAATTTCGGGCGAAAATGGTCGGAAGCCCTCACGGTCACGATCTCGAAACGCAATGAGCGCACCTTTACGGCCGCAGGGCTCGAGGTGAGGCGCCTGGAAAATCGGCTGCTGCGCATTCGCGGCTATGTCGAGGAGCGAAACGGGCCGCGCATCGAGGCAAGCCGCCCGGAGCAGATCGAGATGGCAGACCGGATTTAGGTGGACGTGCGCGGGCCCGGGACATACGCGAAGCTTTGCGGCACTGGGCCGCGGCTGGCGATCGTCGTCGCGCTCGCTCTCACATTGGCAGGCTGCAGCTCCTCGCTCCTCTCGGTCGGCAGTCCCCCCGGTGCGTTGCCGGTGCCGCTTAAAGAGGCACAGCAACAGCGCCAAGAACAGACCGGCGCAACGCAGCGCGAGCACCAACGCATTCTCGCTGCCTATGGTGGGGCTTACGAGGACGCCAAGCTCGAGACATTGCTGAACGAGACCGTCGCCAAGCTCGTTGCCGCCTCCGAACGACCGGACATGTCGTATCGCGTGACCATCCTCAATTCGGCGTCCGTAAATGCCTTCGCGCTCCCGTCGGGCGAGCTCTACATCACCCGCGGCCTCATCGCCTTGGCCAATGACTCGTCCGAGATCGCCTCGGTCCTGGCGCATGAGATGTCGCACGTCATCGCCCGGCACGCCGACATGCGTGAGGACGAGGCGCGCCAGGTCGCGCTGGTCAAGCGCGTCTTCACCGATATCAGCAATGACCCGGAAACCAGTGCGCTTGCGCTCGCGAAATCAAAGATCAAGCTCGCCAGCTTTTCGCGCGGCCAGGAGCTCGAGGCGGACGGCATTGGGGTGGGCATTGCTGCGCGCGCCGGATACGACCCGTACGGTGCGGTGCGTTTCCTGAGCTCGATGGGACGCAATGCCGATCTGAAGGCGCCGGCCAACCAGTCACAAATCGATCCACGCGCTCCCGATTTCCTCTCGTCGCATCCGGCGACCCCCGAGCGCATCAAGAATGCCCAGGGTAATGCACGTCAGTTCAGTGCTCCGGGCGCGGGCGAGCGCAATCGCGAGGCCTATATGGAAGGCGTCGACGGGCTCATCTATGGCGAGGATCCGAGCGAAGGCCTGGTGCGGGGGCGGCGCTTCCAGCATCCCAAGCTTGGCTTCACCTTCACCGCTCCTGAGGGGTTCACGCTCGACAACACGGCACAGGCAGTGCTCGGCGTAAAGGAGGGCGCGAGCCAGGCCCTGCGTATGGACGTGGTCCGCGTCGATGCGGAGCAGACGCTCGCTGACTATCTCAATTCAGGCTGGATCGAAGGTATCGACCAGAAGACGGTCGAGGAGTTGAACATCAATGGTCTGCCGGCCGCGACCGGCACGGCCAAAGGCGACCAATGGATGTTCCGCCTGTACGTCGTCCGCTTCGGCAGCGAGGTCTACCGCTTCATCTTTGCCGCCAAGCGCATGACCGCCGAGACCGACCGCTCTTTTCGCGAAGCGGTGGGCACGTTCCGTCGCATGACGCTTGCAGAAAGCGAGGCAGCAAAGCCGCTGCGCATCCGCGTCATCACGGCGGAGGCGGGCGATACTGTCGAGCGGCTGGCGAGCCGAATGGGGACGACCGATCGTCCGCTCGAACGCTTCCGGGTGCTCAACGGTCTGGCGGCCGGCGAGCGCGTAAAGCCCGGCGATCACGTGAAGATCGTGACTGAGTAGCCAGCTCGCGAGATCGTTTCGGCCCAATGCTTTTGGGCCTGCGGCGGAGCGCGCGCCACGAGCCTTCGCGAGCAAACGTCGGCGGAGCTACCTTGCCGCAGCGTCGCGCCGCAGGTCGGCCTCGATGGTGAGCCGGGCGTCGCTCGCGAAGCGGCTGCGATAGACCTGCATGTTCTCCATGACGCGCTGGACGTAATTGCGCGTCTCCATGAACGGGATGCGCTCGACCCAGTCGACCGGATCAACCTTGGGGTCGCGGGGATCGCCGAAACGCGCGATCCACTCGCTCACCCGCCCGCGTCCGGCATTGTAAGCGGCAAATGCCAGGAGGTAGTTGCCGCGATAATCCTGCAGCACGCCAGCGAGCTCGGCAGCGCCGATCTGCAAATTGTATGCACTGTCATTCTTCAGGCGCTTGACATCGAACTTGCAGGTGAACCGCTTGCAGGTATCGCGCCCTGCGACGGGAGTCACCTGCATGAGGCCCATGGCCTGCGCCGGTGACGAGTCAGCCGGGTTGAACATGCTTTCCTGCCGGATGATGGCGAACAGCGTCGCCTCATCGAGGCCAGGGGCGATCGGTGAATAGCGCGGCACACCCACTGTGGGGAAGGCGTAACGATCAAGCGGCAACCCGCGGGCGAGCGCCGCCTTGCCGAGGTGCAGCATGCCGCGCGCGTCTTGCCGCTGCTCTGCCAGCTCCCCGAGCGCGGAGAGGGTGCCAATGTCGCTCACCGACTCGCCGGCGCCCGACATCAATGCGATCGCAAGTGGCCGTTCGTTGAGCGCATAAAGTATCTCCAGCGCGCGCACGAGCTCGAGCCGCTGCGCTTCGTTGCGCGGCTCAGGGGTCGCCGGAGGCGGAGCCAAGGCTAACGCCGGCAGGCCCAGCTTGGCACGCGCCAATTGGCCGTAATAGGACGCGGAGGCCGCAGCCGCCGCGGCGTAGGAGGCGCGCGCCTCGTACTGCTGGTTGGAAGCTTCCGCGACGCGTCCGAGCCAATAGTTCGCGCGCGCGAGCGAGGTGGTATGGCTGCTCACCTCGGGAATGCGCCGGAAGTGCGTCGCCGCGACTGTCGGCTCATTCAGGAAGCGCAGGGCGATCCATCCCGCCATGAAGTGGCGCTCCACCCGGGAGTTCTCCTTCCTCGGCTCGGCCGCCTCTGCGACCAGCCGGTATGCGGAGCGCGCATCGCCGAGATCGAGCAGTTTCCGCGCCATGATCCGGCGCTCCACCCACCAGTCCTCGCCGTCGTGGATCTCTTCGAGGTCGTGCGGTGCAGAGAGGAGGAGGTTCGTAGCATCCGAAGTCTTGTCTGCCTTGCGCAGCGCGTAAGCCTGCGCAAACAGGTAGCCTGGATCCTGCCGTGCATCTGCAGGGACGCTCTCGAGCAATTTCTTGAGGCCGTCAGCCTTTTTGGGATCACCTTTGCTAAGAGCGGCATTCTTGTGATTGATGGCAACGCGCAACCGCGCGATGGCGAGCTGTGCCTCATCCAGCCGACGCGCTGCCCGCAACGCCGCTTCGTTGTCACGCGCGAACAGCCGTGTCTCCATGCGCGCTTTGTGATCGGCAGGGCTCAACAAAGCCGAATAGCGCTCGAGCACCTGCTTTTCGGCTTCCTCAGGAAGAGCGTCATAGCGCCAGGTGTCACGAACGACCGTGCTCGCGGCTTCGTTATCGCCCTTGGCTGCCAGCACGCGGGCAAGCAGCAGGTGCCCCACCCCCGTCTCAGGTGGTGAGCTCGAGAATAAAGCTGCGGCCTGGGTGGTCTTGCCGCCCTCGGCCCACAGCATCGCCTCGGCGCGCCGGCGAAACATTCCAACGCTGGGCCAATCTGGATTGGCGGCGATAAAAGCGAGGTAGCGCGCGCTGCCGGCATGGCTGTTCTCGCTGCGCAGGATCAACCAATCGACGAGCTTACGGGCGACCGGGTCAGAAATCTGCTCGGCGACCTCGGCCGCCTTGCTGGCCCCCCCTTTGCGTAAGCTCTCAATGGCGCTCTTCACCAGTGCGATATCCGCCTCTGAGGTCTGCGGACGTGTCCCCTCGGCGAGCGGGATCTGCGGCACCGCTCCCTTCTCGGTGGCGACTTTCTCCGGCTTGGACTTGCGGCTCCCCAAGGGCTTGGCAGCTAGCTTTGTTTTTGCAGCCTTGGCGGAGCTGCCGTGGCTGGGCTTCGCGTCTGCCACCGCGGCGGTTGCTAACAGCCCGGCACATGCAAGCGCAGCAATGGCCGTCGCGGACACTAATCGCATGTGAGGCTTCCCCTCGGGCCCCCGCGGTTTCGCTATCCTGCAGCGAAGGGGCCGGCACTCCAAGTTTGCTATTACCTAGCCGTGATTTGGGCGGAATAGCGGTGAAGCGTGCCGCATCGGCGCGGATGCAGGTAATCGACCGCGCCCGCCAGACGAATTAGGCTGCTTTCTCCTGCTGGAGAGGACGGGCATGGATACCCTTGAGATCGGCGACGTTACCATCACGAGTATCATCGAGCGCGACGGCCCCTGGCGTCGGCCAGAGGATATGTTTCCCGCCTATGAGCCCGAGGTCGGTAAGCGGCATCTTGCAGCACTGCCCCCCTTCGTCTTCGACGCCGCGACCGGGCGCATGGTGATCACCTATCAGACCTTCGTGGTGCGCACGCCCAAGCGTACGATCCTCGTCGACACCTGCACCGGCGAGGACAAGGGCTATCCGGCGCCGATGGATTTTCCCAAGCAGCCGTGGGTGGATGGCTTCCGCGCCGCCGGACTGCGGTTCGATGACATCGATTACGTCTTCTGCACCCACCTGCATATCGACCATACCGGCTGGAACACACGGCTCGTTGACGGACGCTGGGTGCCGACCTTCCCGAACGCCAAGTATATTTTTCACAAGCGCGAATACGCCGCGTGGGAAGCGGCGACCAAGGCCGGGAACAACCCGCACGGCAGCAACGTCTGGCTGTTCAATTGTGAGCCGGTGGTTGCGGCCGGTCAGGCACTGCTCGTCGATGACGATTTCGAGCTCGACGATATGATCTGGCTCACCCCCACACCCGGGCACTCGCCCTGTCACTGCTGCGTCAACATCCGCTCGCGCGGGCAGCGTGCCGTGATCGTGGGCGACCTCATGCACCACGCGCTGCAGTGTCGGGAGCCGGGTTGGTCGACGATATTCGATTGGGATCGGGACGAGGCGGCGCGCTCACGGCGGCGTTTTCTCGGCGAGATCGCCGGCACCGGAGCCTTCGTTATGCCGGTGCACTTTCCACATCCCACGGTGGGATGGGTGGAGGCGGATACCGAGCGCTTCAACTACAACTTCTTGAAGCAGTGAATACGGCCGCGGAGCGGCCGTATTCACGGTAACGGAAGCAGATGTTTTGCAGCGAGTATTAGAACCGCCGGCCGCGAGCTACGGCGCGAGCGCGCACACGTGGCGCGACGCCGATTCCGACCCCGCGCCCGTACCCGCCGCCGTACCCGTACCCGCCGCCGTACCCGTACCCACCCCCGTACCCGTATCCGGGATAGCCGTAGGAATAGCTGGAATAGCCCGGTGCGTACCCGTAGCCGTAAGAGCCGCCGTAGCCATAGTCGTAGGCAGGGTACTGCGAGTAGCTGTAGGCGGGATAACCATACCCATAGCCGTAACCGCCGTAGTAGGGAGCGCTCAGCGCCGCACCGACGAGGGCTCCAGCGGCAAGGCCAACGCCAACACCGACACCGCCCCTGCCAAAGCCGCGCCGCCGCAACTGCACGGTCTCAACGACTGGAGCAGCGGCTTGATGCAATCCTGCAGAGGCGGCAAGGGGCACTGCACCGGCCGAGGCCGCATAGGCGGAAACGCCTCCGGCGACCAGAGCAACGGCCAGAGTCTTATTCAGCACACTCATTCATGTTCTCCATGGACTCCCCGACTCGCTGCATTGCAGCGCCTTTTCGCGCGGAAAGCAACCGGGGCAGCCCCTTTTGGTTTACACGAAACTGCCTGGTGTCCCGGCTAGGATCTCGCCGTGACGAGCGAGCCGCCGATCACTGGCCGCGCTTAACCTCGTTGGATTTCGCCAGGGCACGCTCGAACTTTTCGTCGAAGAGCCACATGGCATCGAGGATCTCACGGTAGTTCGCCGATGTCCTCGCTCGATCAGCCCGTCCGAAGGTGAACATGCTGTTGTTGCGCAGGTACCCCATCACTGTGGCATCGGAGACGCGATGCCTGAGCAGGTCGCCTGACCGCAGTGCCGCCTTGGTGGGGCTTGGAACGATCTGGATGAGCTCGAAGAGCTTCATCTGGTCGATGGGGTGGGGCAGCGCGGCAAGAATTGCTGGTATCTGAGGAAAGAGCTCGGCGTGTGCATTCATCAGGCCGTTTCTCACCGCCGTCCAATGGTTGAACCGCTGATCCTGATGCCCGACCCGCGCCTGCTCGCGGTCATCGCGCGCGATCAACTGCGGGTCGAAGGCGGCGATCCGAGGCTTGATGGCGGCCCATTTCCTCTGCCCGTTGTGGTCTTCCGATTCACCTGTTTGCAGGCTGCCCTTGTATTTATTGGACCGGGCGTTCCCGATGTTCTGATTGCCATTCGTCTCGGCGAAGAACAGGCCCAGACTGATGCGCCCCGCTGCTTCCGCGCCTGCTTGGTCAAGGCCCCTGGCCCGCGCGATGGCAGCGCCGAGCTGTATGACGTCTGCAAACGGAGTGTCCGAGGGCTGCGCGTTCGCCGGGGGCGCCTGCATGATGCTGAACAAACTGGTGTACTCATCCACTAGCGGCTCGTTATCGGCCTCGAAATAGGCCGGAGGGATACCGAATTTGTTCGGTCTGCCGATCTTCTGCGGCGCGACGTCGGTCAGATCCTTGTACGCGCTGATCATCTTGTTGCGTGCGAGATAGAGCGCTTGGCCAGGCAAACTCGGCAGGGCTTGCTTCGCGTTGATCTGGCCGCGCCGTTCACGCAAAATCGACCTGAAGTCGGCCAACGCTTTCGTGTAAGTCTCCACCGCCTCCCATTGCGCTGCCGTGTACGAGCTGGTCTGTGCCCGCGCCGACACGACAAGCCCAGTGGCGGGGTTCTGCACGGCCACCGCGATCATGGTTGCCCAGAGCAGAGGCAGGGGCGCCCAAGCAACAGGATTCATGACGACGCCCATGCGCGGCCGCTGTGTCGGCTCAGAGCTCCGCATCATCTTTGCCGCATTACTGATGCGAGCTTGGCCATTGGTAACAGCAAGTCAGGTGGACGCAGAGTTGGGCGATCAAGAGGCGCGATTGAGAAACACCGGCAGGCCCGTCTTATCGGAATAGATGGGGCGGTAGCGCTCGGTGTGGTAGCTCCTCGCAACATCGACCTTGCGCGGCCCGAGCTTCGGGTCGGGAATAGGAACAAGATCGTAGCGGCCCTCGACCAGGGCCGACATGAGACCACTTTTACCGGCGAGCACAGCATCATAAGCCATGTTGCCGAAAGTCAGGGCGACGAGCTTGTCGATGAAGTCGGGATCGCCGGACCGCAGGTCGTAGGTCAGGTCGGACGTGAGCGTCTCCTGGCCGGTACGGCGCTGGATCTCCTCGGCAAGCGATTCACCCACACTGGCCTTCTTGCGATGGCCGTATGCGTCGGGCTCCCCGTATTGCTGGATTTTATAGCCCTCCCAGGCGGCACCCTCGCTCAAAACCACCAGGGCATAATTGCTGGGATTCGTGCGCTTGTCCTCGACGAGTAGCCGCACCAGCTTCTCGAGGTCGACCTTGTATTCCGGGATCACGCAACGGATCGAGCTCACATAGGCCGTGTAGAGCGCAGTGAAACCGGCGTCGCGCCCGAACACGCGAAAGATGCCGATCCGCTCGTGCGAGCCTACGGTGGTGCGCTGCCTCTGGATGGCATCGGAGGCACGGGTAATCGCGGTGGAGAAACCAATACAGTACTCGGTGTTGCGGACATCATTGTCCATCGTCTTCGGGACAGCCAACACCTTCACGCCGAGAGCATCGAGCTTGGCCGCGTAGCTCAAGGTGTCGTCACCGCCGATCGCGATGAGGTGGTCGATACCGAGCGCGCCAAGGTTCGCCAACACCTGTTTCGACACGTCCCAGCTCTGACCGCCCTTGCTGCTGGGCGCGCTCGGGAATTCCTTGTCAGCAAGATGCGCCGGCAGCTTGCCGAGGCGCGTGGGGTTGGTGCGGCTGGAGTGGAGCACGGTGCCGCCATGCCGGTCGATGACGCGCGTATTTTCTCGGTCGAGGGGCAGAACGTAGCGCCCCCGGCTTTCGCTGTCCGCCGGATCAAGATGGGTGAGACCCTCCCAACCGCGGCGGATGCCGATCACCTCGATGTCGTTCTCGCTCGCCCGGTAGGTCACGGTCTTGATAACCGCGTTGAGCCCGGGAACATCGCCGCCGCCGGTCAAAATACCAATGCGCTTCTTTGCCATGCATTGTGCTCCGGGTAATGGGGGTTGATCCGATCAGCCTCGAGCGGGCTCACCCGGAGCGCCAACCGCACGTCCACGCATCGCGAGGCTCTGCAACCCCACGAATGTCGCGAACGGATGCGTGATGACGCTGGTCGGAATCGCCTCGAGGTATTGGCGAAACCGGCCCTTCTGCTCAAAGCGTTCGCGAAAATGCGAGCGTGTCAGGAAGTCGGTGATCCGCGGGGCGATGCCGCCGGCAATGTAGACACCTCCGCGGGCGCCGAACGTGAGCGCGACATTGCCGGCGAACGTGCCAAGCATGGCGCAGAACAGGTCCAGCGCCCTTACCGCTGTTGCGCAAGTACCGGCCAGCGCTGCCGCAGTGATGGAGGCCGCCTCAAGCGGCGGTGCGGCCACGCCGTCGACGGCCGCCACCGCGCGATAAAGATTCTCCAGCCCCTGCCCCGAGATCACGCGTTCCGCCGAAACGTGGCCGAACTCGTGGCGCAAGTGTTGCAGGATCACGTCCTCGTCTGCGGAGCTGGCGGGCATGGTGGCATGGCCGCCTTCGCCGCCGACGACCGCCCAGTCCTGCCCGGCCGGCACAAGGCCGGCGAGGCCGAGCCCCGTTCCAGGCCCCAGCACAACCATGGGGGCATCCGGCCGCGAAATACCCCCTCCCAGGCGATGAAGATGAGCGTCGGCGAGATACGGGAGCGACAGGGCCGCCGCTTCGAAGTCATTGCAGACGCGCACGCTGTCGAAGCCGAAAGCCTCGGACAACTCCTGCGCGTCCACTACCCAGGAGCAATTGGTGAGCACGCATCGGTTCGCCTCAATCGGTCCGGCCACCGCAAGGACCGCCTGCGTCACCGGCAGACCGCGGCAATCCTGCTCCCAGAAGGCGGCAAGCACGTCAAGAAAACGCGGGAAGTCAGTCACCGAGAAATATCGCACCGGCCCAAGCAGCCCGTTTGCCAGCAGCGCGAAGCGGGCGTTCGAAGCGCCGATGTCGGCCAAAAGCGCATGCTGCTGAGCCAGCAACACGGCTCATCCCTCAGCAGAGCTACGGGCTTCGGGCGTGCCCCGGCCCATTGATACGGCCCGTACTTTCACCACCAGCCCCGTACTGCCGCGACAACGCGCAATCGGCGCTTTCGTTGCCGCCCACGCGGCACAGACAGCGCAACTGCGTCGGGGACCTCTCCTTCCTCTACTCTGTTGCAGCCACATCCAAAGCATCGAAACATGCTCGCTCCACGCAGGTCACCATCATTCGGTCAGGCTGCGCAGCGGGCGGGCAATGGGAGCACCTCGTTGTTCCGATTGAGCGCCGCGCGAGCAGGATCGGACCCCAGTCGAGGGCGCCGGTCAAGCCATTGGGATGCCAGCCGCACTTGAGTCTTTGCCGTCGGTGTTCTCAGCTATCCGGACGGACAGGCCCGGCCCGACGAGGGGCGTCGGCAAAGAGGCGGAATACCGGAAACTCCGGCTCACTCCGGCTGAATCCCGAGCGCCGGGATGGTGCGGCCGAAAAATGCGAGCTCGTCGACGATCTTATTTTCCAGGGCCTCAGGTCCTTGGCCAATGACCAAAAGGCCCTGCTGCTTCAGCTTCTCGATCACATCCGGCTGCTTTAGCACAACCAGCATGGCACGGTTCAGCTTGTCGATGATCGGCTTCGGAGTCCACGCCGGAGCGAGCAGACCGAGCCAAGTCGCGGGCAGCGTCACGCCCGGCACGGTCTCGGCGATGGTCGGGACCTGCGGCAAATATGCGAAGCGTTTGTCCTCGGCCACCGCGAGCAGGCGGACACGGCCGGCACTGGATTGCGGCAGCACCGAAGGCGGGGTGCCAAAGCTGATCTGGATATGACCGGCCACGAGATCCTGGATGGCGGGACCGCCGCCGCGATAGGGAATGTGGTTCATGTCGATGCCGGTCTTCTGCTTCAAGAGCTCGCCAGTGATGTGATGGCCTGAGCCCACGCCGGCGCTGCCATAGCTGAGCTTGCTGGTGCCCTGCTTGGCATAGGCAATGAGCTCGGCAACGTTGGCCGCGGGGACCGCCGGATGCACGGCGAGCAGGAGCGACGTCTCGGCAGCCAACGTGATCGGCGCAAAGGCCCTGCGCGGATCAAACGGCATGTTCTTTTGCATATAGGCGTTCATGGTGATGGGCGCATTCACCGTGACCAGGAGGGTGTACCCATCAGGTGCCGCATTGGCGACCACGCCGGCCCCAGTGCTCCCGCCGGCGCCCGCTCGGTTCTCGACGATGATGGGTTGGCTCAGGATCTCAGTGAGGGGGTCGCGCAGAACGCGGGCGAGCGCATCAACCGAGGCGCCGGGCGGGAATGGTGCCACCAGCGTGATCGGCCGCGTGGGATAGTCCTGAGCAAAGGCAGCTTCGCCGACTCCGGCAAAAGCGAGAGCAAGCCCGAAGAGCACAAGCACGCGCGTCGCGGTCATCTTGAGCTGGCTCGGCATGCCGTTGTCCTCCTCGCCTTCTCATAGAGCCTCGGAACAGCAGAGCGGCACGATGACCCTCAGCGGCCGCCCCCTCAATAAGATCGCGGCATGCCGAGCACGTGCTGGCCGAGATAGGCGAGAATGAGATTGGTCGAGATCGGCGCGATCTGCGAGAGACGGCACTCCCGCCATTTTCGCTCAATGCCGTATTCACGCGCAGCGGCAAAGCCGCCGAAAGTCTGCATGCAAGCTTCGCCCGCGTGCCACGCAGCCTCCGATGCGAGGAGCTTTGCGGTGTTGGCTTCCTCACCGCACGGCTGACCCGCATCGAACTGCGCCGCCGCCGCCCGCGTCAGGAGGTCGGCAGCCTTGTACTCGGCGTAGGCGCGGGCAATCGGAAACTGAATGGCCTGGTTCTGACCGATGGGCCGTCCGAAGACGATGCGCTCCGTGGCATAGCGGCTCGCGCGCGTGATGAAGTAACGCGCGTCGCCCAACGACTCGCCCGAGACCAGGATGCGCTCGGCATTCATGCCATCGAGAATATAGCGGAAGCCCTGCCCCTCCTCGCCGATCAGGCTCTCGGTGGGCACGCGCAGGTCGTCCAAGAAGACCTCGTTGGTCTGGTGATTGACCATCGTGTCGAGCCGCCGCAAGGTGAGGCCCTTGCCGAGCGCTTCTGCCATCTCGACGAGCAACACAGAAAGTCCCTCGGAGCGCCGCTTCACCTGGTCGGCCGGCGTGGTGCGCACAAGGAGCAGCATCAGATCGGACTTGTGCGCGCGTGACGTCCACACCTTCTGACCATTGACAACGTAGTGATCGCCTTGGCGCACGGCGCGCGTCTTCAGCTGCGTCGTGTCGGATCCAGTCGTCGGCTCAGTCACGCCGAACGCCTGAAATCGAATCTGTCCCGATGCAATACCGGGAAGGTAGCGCTGCTTTTGCGCCTCGCTGCCATGCCGCAGCCGCGTCCCCATCATGTACATCTGTGCCCGACAGGGAGCGGCGGTGCAGCCGGCGGCGTGGATCTCCTCGAGGATGACGCAGCCGGCGCGGATCGGCAGCCCGGCGCCGCCATAGCGTTCCGGGATGAGCGCGCCGAGATAGCCAGCCTTGCTCAACTCGGCGACAAAAGCTTCGGCATACTCGTCCTTGGCTTCGAGCTCGCGCCAATACTGGTCGGGGTACCGCGCGCAGATCGCGCGCACGCCATCGCGCAGCTCCGGGTAGTCCCGACCAAGTGGCACGCGGGTGAGCGCATCTGCCTCGGCCAGGCTCATTGGACCTGCCGTGATGCCGCGTTCACGATGCGCGCTTGCGACGCGGATGCGTTACCCATCCACGCCAGTTTGGTAGCGTCGCAGGGTGCGCAAAGCGCCTGGGCCCCACGCACAATCTCCCGCACCGCATTGGTGCAAGGCGCGCGCGCACGAGCCGGTGCGCACAGCGCGCACATAATGATTTCACTCCTCAGAACCATCATGCCGTGCGCGCCCAAAGGCGCGCACGCGGCGGATCATGCCGCCTCTGCACCCCACCGAGGCGGGTCGGGTCAATAGCGCGCCTCGTGCGTGGTCATCTTGGACATGTCGGGATAGAGCACCCCGACCGCACCTTTGAGCGCGGAGCGCGGGTTGTACCAAATGGCACCTTCGCGAGTGATCTCGATCTTGGGCAGATCACCCCGCTGGACTGCCGGATAAAAAGTAAATTGCTCGGTTGCAGGATCGAACTTGATGATCGCTCCGCCCATGGCACCGTCGGCGATCCACAGCTTGTTGTTGTTGTCGGCCCATATGTCATAAGGCTCGGCATATGGCACGGGCATCTTGTACTCGACCATTTCGCCTGTTGCCGGATCGAGCTTGCCGATCTTGCCGTTGCTGAAGACGCCGTACCAGATGATGCCGTTCTTATCGACGCTGCCGCGCCTGATGAGGCAGAACGGATCGTCCTGGTAGGCCGTCAGGGCCGGGTACTCGGTAAACACCTCCTCCTTCGGATCGAACTTGGCCATCCGACAGGCGGTAAACTGCGACATCCAGATGTTGCCCTGCCTGTCCTTGTCGGCTCCGTAGGGGTAGGAGCTCGGCGTCGGCGGCTCGTAGAGCGAGATCTTTCCCGTCTTGCTGTCGAGCTTCGCCAAGCGGTTGCCGTTGATGATGGTCAGCCAGATGTTGTCCTCGGCATCGACGATCGGATCGTGCCCGCGGCCCTTCAGGTAACCGCGCTGGTCGACCGGGAAACGGTCCATCTTCCCGGTCTTCGGATCGAGGCGGCCGAATGCGAAGCCAACCGTCTCGCCCCACCAGACCATTCCTTTGGAATCAACTGTGATGCCGTGCGGGATTACCCCACGCTGCGGGAGCGGATAGTGCTCCCATTTGACCGTACGGGGATCGAGCTTGACGACCGCATTGGGAGTTCCGCGATCGGTCATCCAGACATTGCCGTCATGATCGAAATACGGATTTTGGCCGACGGGCTTTCCGCTCGTGCCGACCTTTGGCATCTCGTACTCGATGTACATGGCCTTGCCCAAGGCGGCCTCGTCCAACGGCATGTCCGTCGCAATCGCGAGGGCGCGACTCTTGCTGTTCGGCCCCATATAGGTGGCCAGATAGTCGAGCAGCAGCTGGCGCTCCTTTGGCGACATCTTGCCGGGCGCGACGGAGACATCCATGCCTTCGTTGCGCTTGCTCATGCGGTTGATCAGTGCATCCCAGGCAAGACGATCCAGCGTCTTCAGGGCGAAGAAGTTGACCCCGTGGCAACTCATGCACACGCGCTCGAGCACCTCGCGGCCCGGTGCGCGCGGATAGACCGTGTCGTAGTTGGTGGAGAACTCGACGTCTTTGTCGGTGATGGTGGCGCGGCCCGGATAGGCGACTACCGTCGATGGACCATTGATCCCAGCTCGCGGCATTAACTCGGCCTCCTTGAGCGCAAAGTCCGCCTTGGCCGTTGCGCCCTGCGTGACTGTGATCTTCTGCGGGTCAGAGGAGAAGCCGCGGCGCGCGACGTGCACGTCGTAAACGCCCGGATAGAGATTGATCGCCTGATAGTTTCCGCCGGCGGTGTAAACCATGAACGTCACGCCCTTCTCGGCATTGCGCAGATAGACCTGCGCGGCCGTGAAAGGCTTCGGCGCAGTAACCGTGCCGGTCACCGCGCCGGTGCCGGCAATGGTGCTTTGCGCCTGTGCGGTGCCGGCGACGAGAACCCCGGCCAGAGCCAACACGACGAGCTTCCATCCGTGTAGCATGGGCTCACTCCCTGATGCCTGATCTTGCTACGGCCTGCGTGCCCTGCATCTCGGACCGAAGCCGCAAATGTAAAGGCGTCCCCTGAGCTCACAGTGTCAGGATGCTTGTGGCAGACCAACACTACTCCATCGCGACAGGCGCGTCCCGGCGTTTTGCCGAAGAGCACGAGGTCAGCGCCTGCTGGGCGCGCAGTGTGCTGTTTAGCCCTCTCTGCTACTGCGCGGCTTCCAGGCGCTGCTGCTTCGAGCTTGCGAGCACGCGAATGCGCGCAATCAGCTCGGCGGGGCGGAAGCTGTCCTTGACGAGCACGGAATGCACACCCGAGTTCAGGCGCTTGCGGTCCTCGGCATCGAGGTCGCGGGCGGTCACCACAATGACCGGGATGTCGCGCCAAGCCGGTTCCTGCTGCAGCGCCGCGACGACCTGAAAGCCGTCCATCTCCGGCATCATGAGATCGAGCAGAATGAGGTCGGGCAACTGCTCGCGCAAGTGCGCAAGTGCCGCGTGCCCATTACCCGCCTCGTGCACGTCCCACTGTGCGCCTTCCAACCAACCGCGCAGGCGCGCGCGCTGATCGGCATCGTCGTCGACCATGAGCACGCGGGTGCGTGCAGCCGGACGCCGGTAACGGGCAAGCATGCGGTACAGCCGCTCGCGCTCAATCGGCTTGTTGAGATAGCCATCCGCGCCAAGCGCGGCGGCCCGGCGCTGCTTGTCGAGAATCGTGACCATGATCACCGGGATGTCGGCAAGCTCCTGATCCTGGCGCAACGCGGCCAACACCGACCAGCCGTCGAGGTCGGGCATCATCACATCGAGGGTGATGCAGACAGGACGCAAATCGCGGGCAAGCTTCAGTCCCTGCAGTCCGCCCTCGGCCGTGACGACGGAGTAGCCCGCGGCAGTGAGATGCTCGGAAATCAGCTCGCGTGCGGTCACATCATCGTCGATCACCAGCACACAATCGCCACTGCCGCCGCCAAGCGCCTCCGCCGAGCGCTCACGGGGCGCCGGCAACCGAACGGTAAACACCGATCCCTTGCCGGGCTCGCTTGCTACCGTCACGTCGCCTCCCATCATGCGCGCGAGCCTGCGGCTGATGGCCAGGCCGAGACCGGTGCCGCCATAGCGCTTGGCCGTCGAGGCTTCGGCCTGGCTGAACTCCTGGAAGAGCCTGCCCAGCTGCTCCGCGGTCATGCCGATGCCGCTATCGGCAACGGCAAATTCGATCCAGCTGCCGCCGTTCGTCACGCGCTCCGCCCGCAAGGTGACTTGACCGTCTTTGGTGAACTTGCACGCATTGCTGAGGAGATTGAGCAGAATTTGGCGAAGGCGCATGGGGTCGATGCTGATAGTGCCGAGGTTCGCAGCGCCCTCGACGACCAGCTGATTGCCATTCTGCTTCGCGAGATGCCCGGCCGTGCCGACCACCTCCTCGAGCAACGGCAGGAGGCTCACCGACTCGGGACTGAGCTCGAGCTTGCCCGCCTCGATCTTCGACAAGTCGAGCACCTGGTTGATCAGCCCGAGCAGATGCGTCCCCGCCGCGTGCACGCGCCTGAGCGGCTCCAGCGCCTTCTCAGTGCCGAACCGCGCGGCATTGTTCGACATCATCTCGGTCAATCCGATGATGGCATTGAGCGGGGTGCGCAGCTCGTGGCTCATGCTCGCCAAAAACTGTGACTTGTGCTCGCTCGCCTCCTGCAGTTGACGGCTCTTCTCCTGAATCTGCTCGAACAGCCGCACGTTCTCGATGGCGATCGCGGCCTGATCAGCGAAGGTCGAAACAAGCTCGATTTGCTTTTCGCTGAACGGCCGCACCGCACGCCGCGTAAGCGCCAGCACACCGATCGGTTTGCCTTCCCGCATCATCGGGACGCCGAGGTTGGTGCGAAAACCACCGAGGCGTTGCGCTTCGGCGAACGCGTAGTCGGGATCGGCGAGCACATCGGGGATATGGATGATCTTGCCTTCGAGCAGCGTGCGTCCGGTGATGGTAGCGCGCTCCGGCCTGACCGGCAGATCACGGACGAACGCGATGAATTCGGGCGAGAAGCCGTAGGACTCGGCGCGGTAGAACACCCCATCGCGCTGACGGGTGATCGTGCCCTGCTCGGCATCGCACAAGTGCGCGGCGGACTCGACGAGAGTCTGCAGCACGGCCTGCAAATCGAAAGTGGAGCGGCTGATCACCTTGAGCACGTCGGCCGTCGCCGTCTGCTGTGCCAGCGACTCCCGAAGCTCGCTCATGAGCCGCGCGTTCTCGATGGCGATGACCGCCTGATCCGCAAACGTGGTGGCGAGCTCGATTTGCTTCGGGCTGAACGGACGCACCTCGGAACGGCGCAACGAGAGCGAGCCAATGCCTTCACGCCCTCGCAACAACGGGACCGAGAGTACGGTGCGACCGCCCATGCTCGTCGCCAGCGCCTGGCCTTCGGGAAATTCGTTCGCCTCGGCGACGATGTCGTGCACATGAACCGCTCGCCGATCGATGACGGCCCGACCGGCGGTCCAGCCGCGGCCGATCCGCACTCCGGCGCTTGCCTTCATTGCGTCAGCGGGGATCGGCCCGTGGTGCGCTCCGAACAGCAGCGCATCGCCATCGCGCAGCAGGAGTACGGCGTCGAACGCGTCGCATAGTCGTGCCGCCGACTCCGTCAGCGTTTGGAGCACCGGCTGCAGATCGAAAACGGAACGGCTGATCACCTTGAGCACGTCGGCCGTGGCGGTCTGTTGTGCCAGCGACTCCGTCAGCTCGCGGTTGCGCGCGGCAAGCTCGTCGTGCAGGCGCTTGCGCTCGAGCGAGGCACCGACACGGGCGCGCAACAACGTCGCGTTGAAGGGCTTGGCCAGGTAATCGTCGGCGCCGAGCTCGACGCAGCGTATGACGCTGTCGATCTCGTCGACGGCAGAGATCATAATGACTGGAATGTGACGCAGGCTCTCGTCGCCCTTCATGCGCTCGAGCACCTCGTAGCCGTTGAGCTTTGGCATCATGATATCGAGCAGCACGAGATCGAACGGCTTCGAGCGCACGACCTCGAGCGCCTGCTCTCCATCGGCGGCGGTGGTGACATTGAGGTAACCCTGGCGCGCGAGACGCCGGGTCAGCGCAAAGCGGTTGTCATCGACGTCATCAACCACCAGCAGTGCGGGTTCGGCGGGACTCACCATTCGCCGAAGGCCCCAGCCCTTCGCCTTACCGAGGTTACCCAGTGCCGGAGCGCACCGGCCGTGCGCGCGCCGGGCAAGAGGGTGGAGGTCAGGCCGGGCGAGCAGCGGCTGGAATGCTTCATCGCTCGCCAGATCACGGCGCCAGTGCCTTTATTTTCCCGATGAGCCGCGCCAGCTCCACCGGCTTGGTGTCGAAGTCGTCGCAACCGGCGGCAAGTGCCGCCTCGCGGTCACCGGGCATAGCATTGGCGGTCAGAGCAATCACGGGGATCCCCTTGGTGCCCGGCTCCGACTTGATCCGCCGCGTGGCTTCTGTTCCATCGAAATCGGGGAGCGTGATGTCCATCAGAATGAGATCGGGTCGCTCGGAGCCGGCCATGGCGACCCCCTGCGCACCGTCGGTTGCGACTACGACAACATAGCCCGCACGCGTAAGCCTCGCCTTGAGCATATAGACGTTATCGTCGTTGTCCTCGACGTAAAGAATTTTCATGCGCGTCCCGTAAGCGCCGGCCCGCCGTCATGCACGGATTGAGTCTTGCCAGGGCCAACTTTCACGCAACGTTTCAACTCGGCGGCAAGCTGGGACAGCATTGCATCGCGATCGCTCTTGGCAATGACGCGCGCGACACCGCCGTTGAGGCGTTCGCGCTCTGCCGGCGTCAGATCCTTGGCGGTGATCACCACCACGGGAATGTCCCGCGCCTCAGGGCGGCTGCGCAAGGCCTCAAGGAAGGCGAAGCCGTCCATGCGCGGCATCATCAGATCGAGAATGATCGCGTGCGGCCGGAAGCGCGCCAATGCGTCGAGAGCGACGGCGCCGTCCTCGGCCTCCAGCACCTCCCAACCGACCGGCTGGAGGGCAGCGCGGACGCCACGGCGAACGAGATCATCATCATCGACCAGAAGCAAACGCCCCACCGAGCCGCCGCAGACTGCGCGCAGCGTCTCGACGAGCTTGCCGCGATCGACGGGCTTGACCAGGTAGTCGGCAGCACCCAGCGCATAACCGCGGTTCTTCTCCTCGACGATCGACATCAGCACGACCGGGGTGGCGGCAAGATCCGGATCGCCCTTGATGGCGGCGAGCACGGTCCAGCCGTCAAGATCGGGCATCATGATGTCGAGCGTCACCGCCGCAGGTCGGAGCTCGCGTGTGAGCCGCAATCCTTCCGCTCCGCCGCGCGCGCCAACCACCGCGAAGCCGGCGCGCTCGAGATGCCTGGCCACCACGTCGCGCACCGTTGCATCATCATCGACGACCAGGATCAATGGTTCCTCGTCTAGGGTGGTCGGGCTTGGCTCGGTGCGTGATGCAAGTGCTGGGACGGGCGCCGCGGCCGCGCCACTCTCCACTCGCCGCGGGAGGCTGACGGTAAACGTCGAGCCCACGCCCGCCTTGCTGGTGACGGTGATATCGCCGCCCATCATGCGGCAGAAATGGCGGCTGATGGCAAGGCCCAGACCCGTGCCGCCATATTTGCGCGTCGTCGAGGCATCAGCCTGAGAGAAATGCTGGAACAGCCGTCCGATCTGCTCCTCGGTCAGGCCGATCCCGGTATCCGTCACGGCAATGTCGATCCGCTCGCGGCCTTCCTGGCGCTGGGGCTGCGCGGAAATGGTGATGGTGCCGTGCTCGGTGAATTTACCGGCGTTGCTTGCGAGATTCAGGAGCACCTGGCGGACGCGGATCTGATCGGCATGAATAATGCCGAGGTCCGGCGCGCAGTCGACCACCAAGCGGTTGCCGTTCTTGCCCGCGATGGGCTCGATGGTCTGCGCCACGTCGTCGATGAGCGGCGCCAACGGGAAGGGTTCGAGCTGCAACTCCATACGCCCGGCCTCGATCTTCGAAAGGTCGAGGATGTCGTTGATCAGCGCCAGCAGGTGCTTGGCCGCGC
This sequence comes from Xanthobacteraceae bacterium, assembly GCA_045811525.1. GTDB lineage: Bacteria > Pseudomonadota > Alphaproteobacteria > Rhizobiales > Xanthobacteraceae > VAZQ01. The sequence continues at coordinate 84,474 of JBJMTV010000021.1, forward strand.
GCAATACGCGCCCGAGCGGCTCGAGCTCGTCATCACGCTTGAACTCGTGCGCGTCCTCGACCAGCATCTCGGTGACGCCGATGATGGCGTTGAGCGGCGTGCGCAGCTCGTGGCTCATACTCGCCAGGAATTGCGACTTGTGCTTGCTCGCCTCCTCCAATTGTCGGCTCTTATCCTGAATTTCTTTGAACAGACGGACATTCTCGATGGCAATGCCGGCCTGGTCGGCGAAGCTGGTGGCAAGCTCGATCTGCTTCTCGCTGAATGGCCGCACCTGCGAGCGCGTGAGCGCCATCACCCCGATGGTCACGCCCTCGCGCAACACCGGCACCCCGAATGTGGTGCGGTAGTGCCCAAGCTGCTGCGCCTCGCTCCAGGTATAGTCCGGGTCGGCAAATACGTCGGCTATGTGGGTCGGTTTGCCCTCGAGCGCCGTGCGTCCGATCAGCGAGCCGCGTCCCGGCTTCACAAGCTGCTCCTTGAAGTAGTCGCGAAGCCTTGGATACTCCTCCTGCGAATAGCCGTAGCTGGCAGCAAAGCGGAAGCCATCACCCTCGCGCCGAAACAACCAAGTGGTGTCGGCATCGCACAGGCGCGCCGCCGATTCCGCGAGTGTCTCGAGGACGGTCTGCAGGTCGAACGTCGAGCGGCTGATCACTCTGAGCACATCGGCCGTTGCGGTCTGCTGCTGCAACGATTTGGACAGCTCGTCCGTACGCGTGCGCAACTCGTCGAACAGACGGACATTCTCGATGGCGATCGCTGCTTGGTCGGCGAAAGTCTCGACCAGCGCAATCTGCTTGTCGGAGAACGGCCTGACCTCGAAGCGGTAGATCATGATCACGCCAAGAAGCTCATCGCCCTTCAGGATCGGTACCCCAAGGATGGTACGGATGTTTTCTACGCTTTTTGCGCCATACGTGTATTCCGGATCAGCGAGGACGTCAGGGATGTGAATAGTGCGACGCTCGAGCGCGGCACGCGCGGACCCGCTGTGGCGGCCCGGCCTTATCGGGTTGTTCGCCACCCACTGCCTGAACTCGGGGGGCGCATTGAAGCCTGCCACCATCTGCAACAACGCGCCGTCATACTGGAAGATGAAGGCCCGATCTGCGCCGCACAAGCGCGCCGCGCTTTCTGCTACCGTGTCGAATACCGGCTGTAGGTTGAAGGCCGAACGGCTGATCACCTCCAGCACATTCGACGTCGCGGTCTGCTGCTCCAGTGCCTCGCTCAAGTCGCCGGTGCGCTGGCGCAGCTCGCGCAGCAGCCGCGTGTTCTCAATGGCGATCACGGCCTGCGCGGCGAAGTTCTGCACCAGCGCGATCTGCTTTTCGCTGAACAACCGCACCTCAGGGCGGTAGATAGCAATGGCGCCCATCAGCTCGGCGTCCTTCAGCAGGGGAACGAGTAGCAAGGTGCGCGCCCCGCCGATATCCGCAAGCGCAACCAGCGGCTCGAAGCTGTCCCGGTACCCAGCCTCGGCAGTGATGTCGAGGATCTGCAGGACCTCCTTGGTCACGGCCAGGCGGCCCAGCGGGATCTCCGGCCCGGGTCGAATGATCGGCTCGCGCGACCGCTCGCCGGCGAGCGCGGGCGGCACTCCGTACATCGCGACCGAGCGAAACCCGCCACCTTCGCTCAGCCACATCAGGCCAAACTTGGCGGCACAGATGCGCACCGCGTTCTCCAGCATGGTCTCGAACACCGGCTCCAGATCGCCGGGCGAGCTGGAGATAACCTGCAGCACCTCTGCCGTGGCAGTCTGCTGTGCGAGCGAATCGCGCAGCTCCTTGAGCAGCCGCGTGTTCTCGATCGCGATCACGGCTTGGCTAGCGAAATTGGCCACCAGCTCGATCTGCTTGCCGCTGAACGGCCGCACCTCGGTACGGTAGATCCCGATCCCGCCGACTACGTCGTTGTCCTTGAGCATCGGCACGGCAAGGAGAGTGCGCATCCCAGCGACCTCGACGGCAGCGCGTGGCAGCGGATCGCCTTCCCGGTACGCGCGTTCTTCACGCATATCGGGCACATGCACCGGCTGCCGGCTCTCGACCACGCGCGCCAGCGGCACATCCTTCGACGGTCGGTAGATCGCCCCTTTCTTCCATTGCTCCGCGGGCAAGGCGCCGTGCAGCGCCGCCATGCGGAAGCCGTCCGCTTCGCGCAGCCACATGACCCCATAGCTGGCCTCGCAGATATTCGTGGCGTTCTCCAGCATCGCGTCGAACACCGGCGCGAGCTCGCCCGCCGAGGTGGAGATGACCTGCAGCACCTCCGCCGTCGCAGTCTGCTGTGCGAGCGAATCGCGTAGCTCGTTGAGCAGCCGCGTGTTCTCGATGGCGATCACGGCCTGGTCAGCAAAAGTGGTTACCAGCTCGATCTCTTTGGCGCTGAAGGGTTGCGGTAGCCTCTTGCTCACGAAGAAGACGCCGATCACATCGGTACCGCGCAGGAGCGGGACGCCGAGAGCGGACCTGTAGCCGGCAATCTGCTGTGGTGCGGCCCAGGTGGATTCAGGCTCCGCCAGCACATCACTCACCTGCACCACGCCACCGCTAAGGGCCGCACGTCCGCTGATGCTGGTCCGGTCGAGCGGGAGCGGCTTGGCCTTGAAAAACTCTTTCAGGCGCTCTTGAACCTCGACTTCAAGGCCGAAGCCCGCCGCCCAGTGCAATACGTTTCCATCCCGCTGAAACATTTGGCCATGATCGGCATCGCACACGCGCGTCGCGGACTCCACGAGCGTGTCAAGCACCGACCGTAGGTCGAACGTGGAGCGGCTGATGACTTTGAGCACGTCGGCGGTAGCGGTTTGCTGTGCGAGGGACTCGCTGAGCTCGCGGCTGCGCGCCTGCTCGGCCTCGAACAGGCGTACGTTCTCGATGGCGATGAGGGCCTGATCCGCGAATGTCGTGATCAGCTCGATCTGCTTGTCCGTGAACGGCCGCACCACGGCGTGGGTGAGCACGATAACGCCAATGGCAATTCCATCCCGCAAGAGCGGCACGCCAAGCAGAGTGCGAAATCCGCTGGGGTCGCCCGCCGCGGGCAGCGTGTATTCGGGGTCTGCAATGGCATCAACAATGTGCACCGGCCGCCCCTCAAGTGCGGCGCGTCCGCACACCGAGCCCCGATCGTTAGCCACCGGGTGTGCACGCAGATAGTGGATGCGCTCGGGCTGCACGTCCTTGCCAGCGGCCGGAACGTAGCCGCCATTCTCCAGCTTCATGACATAGGACTGCTCAGCCCCGCAGAGCCGCTGTGCCGTCTCGGCGATGGCCTCCAGGACGGGCTGCACGTCCGAGGGCGAGCGCGAAATAACATTGAGCACGTCGCTGATCGCGGTCTGGTACTCGAGCGCCTGCTGTGCCTCCCGCCGACGCGCATCCGCCTCCTCGAGCAGACGCGCATTCTCGATCGCAATCACCGCTTGGCGCGCAAAGCTCGCGACCAGCGCAATCTGCTCGCCGGTGAACGGGCGCACCTCTGTGCGGTAGATCGAGACAACGCCGATCAGCGCGTCGTCTTTGAGCAAAGGGACGTTGAGAAACGTGCGGAAACCACCCAGGTCCGCCGCCGCGACGAACACCGCTTCACCGCGAACGTAGGCCGCCTCCCTGGTCACATCAATGACGTGCACCGGCTGCTTTGTTCGGACCACGCTGTCGAACGCCGTCCCGCTTCCCGGGCTTTGCGCGCCGCGCTGCCAGAACTCGGCGAAGGCAGGAGGCACCCCCAACATGGCCTCGGCGCGGATCATTCCCTCCTGATAGCGGAAAAGGACCCCATAGCTCGCCTCGCAGATGCGTACGGCATTGCCCAGCATGGTGTCGAATACCGGCTCGAGCTTGCCGGCGGACGCGCTGATGACCCGCAACACCTCGTCGCTCGCGGCTTGACGCGCAACGGCCGCCGCGAGCTCGCGCTCGAGGCGCGCAATCTCACTTTCGACGCCAGGCGCGGCCACCTGCTGCATCGCAGTCCCTCGCCGTCCGCCGTCTTCTCACGCGGCTTGTCGCGGCTTTGTGGAACCTACGCGACGGCTGCACCCGGCTCAATGGCGCGAAGCAACCTTGGTTTCCATTGGGGGCACGAATCCGGATGCGACGCGTGCGTTATTCGGCGGCGTCACTGCGTGACCAGCGCTGCGCGAGTGCATCGTCGGCGGACTTGGCGTCGACCCAACGTCTTTCGCTCTCCCCAGCGCTCGCATACTCGACCTGCTTCCAGAAGGGGGCACGGGTCTTGAGATAGTCCATGAGGAACTCGGCGGCGGCGAACGCCGCCTGCCGGTGTGCCGCAGCAGTGATGACCAGCACGATGTCCTCGCCGGGCAAGATGCGGCCGTGCCGATGAATGACAGTCACGCCGAGAAGGGGCCAGCGCTGCCGAGCGTCCTCGACGTGCCGCGCAATCTCCGCTTCCGCCATGCCAGGGTAGTGCTCGAGCGTCATGGCCGCGAGCTGATTGCCCGCTTCGTCGCCGCGGCAGATGCCCGTAAAGGTCACAACGGCACCGACTTCGCTGCGGCTGTGCGCGAGTGCTCCCACCTCGACAGCCAAGTCGAAGGGATCGCGCTGCAGGCGGACGGTGACGGTCATGTCAGTCCAGAGCTTGTGGGTTGCGCACCGGCCACGACACTCACTTCGTCTTCGCCTCCCCCTGAAGCGGCGCCTTTCACGGCGAGGAGGAACAGCGCCTCCGTGGCCCGTTCACGGGCAAGCATGAGCCAGCTCATCCGCCGGTCATCGGCGGAAACAACGCGATCTCGCGTGCTCCGGCGATGCCGCTCTCGGGACGCACATGGGCACGATCGATGGCGGCACGAACCACCTTGGGATTGGCAAATGCGTGCGCATATTCTGCGCCGCGCCCGCTCAGCCATTGCAGGAGATCAGCGATGGTGGCGACGGACGGCGGCGGCTCGACCTCCTCCTCGGTCTTGCCGATGCGCTCGCGCAGCCAGGCGAAATAAAGCACCTTCACGGCTCTCTGTCCTCCTTCATGGCGCGTGCGCCCGAGCTCGCGTCCCGATCACTCGTCAATGAGATGACGCACGCCGGCACGGAAATAATCATAGCCGGTATAGAGGGTGAGCAATGCCGAGAGCCAGATCAAGGTCAGCCCGATCGGCGTCACCACCGGCAGCACCGCGTCACCCGCGTCTCCAGCAACGAGAAAGCCGACTGCCACCATCTGCAGGGTCGTCTTCCAGCGCGCGAGTTGCGTGACCGGGACACTGACGCGCAGCTCCGCCAGATATTCGCGCAGCCCGGAGACCAGGATCTCGCGACAGAGGATGACAATGGCGGCCCATAGCGACCAGCCGCGAATGGTGCCGTCCGCCGCAAGCATGAGGAGGCACGACGATACCAGCAGCTTGTCGGCAATCGGATCGAGCATGCGGCCGAAGCTCGACTGCTCTCCCCATTTGCGCGCGTAATAGCCATCGAGCACATCCGTGACACCAGCCGAGATGAAGATGGCCAGCGCGACCCAGCGCAACCACAACCCGCCCTGCAGGATGTCCTGCCAATAAAGGCAAGCGACGACAGCAGGAACAGCAGCAATCCGGCCATAGGTCAGGAGATTTGCGACCGCGAGCGGCCGCGCTGGAACGTGTCTCGTCACGACATCCATGGACCGAACCAATACCCTTGCCGCCCCGGCGTCAAACCGGATGACAGCGGCGTCCCAGAGGCCCTGCCCGGCGTCAAGGGAGGCCGGGGCCAATCATAGATAAGCCGCCCCGTGCCAGGCGCCAGACATGATCGCAACGCGCCTTTCGGCGAGGCGGCGACACCCAGAACGACGCCGAGCATGACACCGCAAATCCCTACGCCGCGCCAGAATGAAAAAAATCGTAAATCTTGCGCGCGGTCTCGGCACTGATCCCTGCCACCTTGGCCAGGTCGGCGGCTCCGGCGCGCTCGATTGCCTTCAACGTGCCGAAGTGATGCAGCAGCGCGCGCTTTCGGGCTGGGCCGACGCCCGGAATTTCCTGCAGCCCGGCTTCCCGGATGTCGCGCCGGCGGCGCACGCGATGTGATCCGACTGCGAAGCGATGTGCCTCGTCGCGCAGCCGTTGCAGGAAATAGAGCACCGGATCGCGCGGCCTCAACTTGAAGGGCTCCCGACCCGGGAGGAAGAAGGTCTCAATGCCGGCGTCGCGATCCGGCCCTTTGGCGATCGCCACAAGTGGCAGGTCGGCGATGCCTAGAGCAGCGAGCGTCTCCTGTGCGGCCGAGAGCTGGCCGCGACCGCCGTCTATGAGGACGAGGTCGGGCCAGGGGTGCTCGGCGTTTGCGTCCGGAGCCCAATGGGCTTCGCTCGCTGTGCCCTCCTCCGCCAATTGCTCGAGCGGCACCGAGGGCGTCTCCCGCGGGCGTGGGCCTTCGCTCAGGAGACGCTTGAAACGGCGGTTGAGCACTTCCCGCAGCATGGCGAAGTCGTCGCCCGGCGTGAGCTCGGCGGAGCGGATATTGAATTTGCGGTACTGGTTCTTCTGAAACCCCTCCGCCCCGGCGACCACCATGGCCCCAACCGCATTGGTCCCCTGAATGTGACTGTTGTCGTACACCTCGATACGCCGGGGTGGCTGCGGCAAAGCAAAAGCACCCGCGAGCCCGGCGAGCAGTGCGCGCTGCGAGGCAGTGTCGGCAAGCTTGCGCGCCAGCGCCTCGCGGGCATTGGCCAGCGCGTGATCGACGAGGTCTTTCTTCTCGCCGCGCTGGGGAACGCTGACATCGACGCGATGACCGCTTTTCGTGGCAAGCGCCTCGGCCAGGAGTGCGCGCTCCTCGATCTCGTGCGAGAGAAAAATGCAGCGCGGACACGGCTTGTCATCATAGAACTGGGCGACGAAGGCCCCGAGCACCGCGGCCGGCCCAAGCGCGCGATCGGCCTTCGGGAAATAGGCGCGATTGCCCCAGTTCTGGCCGGCGCGGAAGAAGAACACCTCGACACAGGAGAAGCCACCGTCCTGATGGACGGCGAACACATCTGCCTCCTCGACGCCGCGCGGATTGATGCCTTGATGCGACACCACCGCTGAAAGAGCGGCCAGGCGATCGCGAAAGATCGCGGCGCGCTCGAAATCCAGGGCCGCCGAGGCGCTCTCCATCTCTGAGGCCAACTCGTCCTTCACAGCCTGGCTCTTACCGGAAAGAAAGCCGTGCGCCTCACGCACGAGTTGCGAGTACTCGGGAAACGCGATCTCGCGCGTGCACGGGCCGGAGCAGCGCTTGATCTGGTAGAGCAGACAAGGGCGCGTGCGGCCTTCGAAGAAGCCGTCGGAGCAGGAGCGCAGCAGGAACGCGCGCTGCAGGGCCGTAATGGTGCGGTTGACGGCCCAGACCGAGGCGAACGGACCGTAGTACTTTCCCGGCCGGGTTTGTGCGCCGCGATGCTTGAGAATCTGCGGTGCCCAATGATCTGAGGTGATGAGGATATAGGGAAATGACTTATCGTCGCGCAGGAGCACGTTGAAACGCGGGCGCAGCCGCTTGATGAGGTTCGCTTCAAGCAGAAGCGCCTCCGTCTCGGTTGCCGTCGAGACGAATTCCAGCGACGCCGTCGCTGCGATCATGCGCTCAATGCGCGGCTCGTAACCAGTCGGACGGGTATAGGCGACGATGCGCTTTCTGATGTTCTTCGCCTTGCCGACGTAGAGCACGTCTCCCTTCGCGTCGATCATGCGGTAGACACCGGGAGCCGACGGTGCGTGTCGCGCATGACGGGCGATGGCGGCGCGGCCAGCCGCGAGCGGGGCAAGCCCGGCCGAGAGGTCGATCTCCGGCTCCGGCAGCGACTGCTCTTCTTCCTCGTCGGTGAGCTCGGTCGACGGATCGATGTCTTTCTTCGGCACAGTCATGCCGGAAAGGTAAGCGCTCGGTGGAAGCTGGACCACCCGCGGCCTACACCTGCGGGTCTCGCCGATCCTGGCAAATGCGAGACCGGCTTGATCCTGGATCGGGTAGGTTCAGGCTGCAGGCGGACGGGTGGCGGCGAAGGCGGGAACGCGCTGTGCGAACTGGTCCAGCCAGGCGACCAGCCGCTGATGGTCGTTGCGCCAGCTGCCGTTGAACCGGAAATCGCGGTATCCCAACGCACAAGCGAGTGCGATCTGCCCCACATCCGGATTGCCATCCAGGCGAGGTGGAGACGCGTCGAGGGCGCCGAGCGCGCGGGTGACCTTGCCCGCCTGATGCTCCAGCCATTTTGGCTCGTGCTTCTCCGTCGCGCGAAAGCGGCCCTCATAGATGATGAGGATGGAGGCATCCATCAGGCCATCGGCCAGCGCCTGCAGCCGCAGCGCCGCAAAGCGCGCATCTGCCTCTTTTGGCACGATGCGGCCGCCCCCGGCACGATGATCGAGATATTCCAGGATCACCCGCGAATCGTAGAGCACGCTCCCGTCCTCGAGCACCAAAGCCGGAATTTTGCCGAGCGGGTTCTGCTCGCGAATGCTGTCGCCCGGATTGATGGTATCGGCACTCTCGAGCGTGATGTCGCGTTCCATGCCAAGAATGGCCGCGGCGATGCGCACTTTCCGGACGAACGGCGAGGCAGGGGAATGGCGCAGTTTGAGCATGAACACACCGGATGCTCGACGAGCGGCACTAGACCCCTCGCCACAGGAGACGGAACGTCAAGCCAGCATCAATAAGCGCAAAAAAGACTGGCCGCAAAGCGCCTGTGGCATTCGCTCAGCGCGCTGCGTGCGCCTCCGGCGCGATCCAGTCCAGGCGATGCGCGCCGCCCCCATCATGGGAGAGCGTGCGGGCAAGTGCCGGCAGCAGCACGGCAAGCTCGCCTGCCAGCGTGAACGGCGGATTGATCGCAATCATCCCACAGGCATTGAGGGGCACGGCCGCGTGCGAAGCGCTGGCCGAGGAATCACGCGCGATGCTCAATTCAATGCGCAGGATTTTCGTGAGACCCGCCCGCTGCAAATGCCGCGCGAGCGCATCTGGAAGAGCGCGCTCCTTGAGCGGATACCAGGCGAGGTAGATGCCCGAAGGCCATCGACGCCAGGCCGCGGCCAGCCCCGCCCCAAGACGCGCGAAATCGCCTGGATCTTCGTAGGACGGGTCGATCAGCACCAGGCCGCGGCGCTCTTTGGGCGGCACATAGGCCTTGAGCGCCGTCCATCCATCAACACGCAGCGCCTTGCTGCGCCGATCTCCCGCCAGGAAGCGCGTCAGCGCGGCGGCCGTGCCAGGCTCGACCTCGCACGCGAGCAATCGGTCCTGGGGGCGAAGGAGCGCACGGATCAGAGCGGGCGACCCGAGATAGGTGTGGAGACCCTCCGCTGCGTTGCAGGCCCGGACCACGTCCAAATAGGGGCCGATCAACTCCCGCGCCTCGGCACTGAGCTGCGCGCTCAGGATTCGGCCGATGCCCGCACGCCACTCGCCGGAGCGCATCGCCTCATCCCCGCCGAGGTCATACCGGCCGGCACCGGCATGGGTATCGACGATGCGGAAGGCGCCTGGCTTACCGCGAAGGTGACACAGCACGCGCACCAGGACGGCATGCTTGAGCACATCGGCGAAATTGCCGGCGTGAAAGGCGTGACGATAGTTCATTGGGCCGATTTGAGCGCCGGCGAAACCGTCAGGTAAAGAGCTTCCGCCTGCTTGCGCCCGGCCAGTTCACCGCAGAAAGCGGGAAGCGGGGCGAGACTTTAGCGCACCAGGGCTGCGTTGCCGCCGCGCAATGGCGGCATCACGACCTTGTCACGTCGACAGGCGCGCGCATCGATTTCCTGACAGGAGCGAAACCGCAAATCCTTGCCGAGGCAGATGCGCACCTCCGACAATCGGCGGCTATCGCAAGTCACAGCAATTCCGTCGCGGGGCAGTCCCGGATTGGAGTTGACGAATGCCTCCTCGATCTCGCCAGGAGTGACCGACAGGGCTTGTTTGAGGTCGATATAAGCTTCCGGAATCCGGATCTGCGCGCGCGCCTTGCGGATGGTTTCGAAATAGGCATGCGCGGCCAAGCCGGAACAGGTGCCGTGCTTGTCCCATTCATTGAAGATGAGCCGCGGGGCTGGCATCAGGTCGAGCATCAACGACACAATGCTGCGGTCGAGACGCGGCGCGGGCTGCTGGCAGAATTCCGGAAAGCCTTTGTCGTATTGTGGCCATAGGCCATGCACCACGAACGAGTAGGGACGCGCGCCACACTGCTGCTGCGGCGGCGTACCGCGTTCCCCGGCGGCCTCACAAAACGATGGCGACCACGACAGCGCCAGCACATAGAAGTCGAATTGTCCGGCTTGGTTCTGCCGCCCATCCTGGGCAGCCGAGCCGCCGACGGTGAACAACAAGCCGACCAACAGGGCTGCAATCAACCGGACAAGGACCATTCCAACCTCCGACAGCACGCAACATCTGTGCGTAGCACGGTCGGGAGAACATTTCAAGAACACAGGGCGTCGTTAGTTAGAAGTGCGTCTGCGGAGAACAGCAGACGGTCAGGGACGTGCCATCTTGCACGCCGGATTGTAGGCCCAGTTCCGGTCAAGGCCGACGACACACCACTCCACGCCCCAGAATGCACCGATCATGCCGGTGTCCTCAGCAATGAGATAGTGGATTGGGCGCTTGGTCCCATCTGAGACGTCGACCAGCCCACTGCAGAAACGGCGCGGAATGGTATCCGCTGCCCAGGGGCGGAAAGCAGTCTCGCGGACTTTGTGGAAGCCGAGGATTTCCAAATCGGAATTCCAGAAGCGACCCTCTTTGCTGGCGAAGCGGCGGGCAATCTTTTCAAGCGCAGGACCATAGTCGCACGGGGGCAGCACGCCGTCGTAGCGCGGACCTGAGAGGTAGAAGTTCATTTCCAACCAGCTCGCCCCCCGTGCCGTCGGCGCACCGAGCAGCAGCATGGCGAAGCCCATCAGCATGAACACCAGACGGCGAGCCATGACATCGTCCCCACGTCAACGAGTGTCGCGGTTCAGAACTCCACATCTCAAGTTCAAACCCCGATACAGCGACAAACGGTGATCGCCGAGCCCGGCAGAATCAAGGTGAGGTTATTCGTGATGCCGCAATAAAGCGCGCCTGTGGCACTGCGGCCACGACGCCCCGTGGCGGAGCGGTACGTGCATCCCAGCCGGTGCGGGAAGGCAACAGCGGCAAACTATTTAGTGGCAATGGTTTGCCGCGACTGCCCTTCGCCTTAAGCTTCTGCCAATTGACCCTGCCTCACAACAGGAGATCACGATGCGCATGATGGCCGCGTTGATCGCACTCGCGCTGTCGTTGGCGAGCGCGCAGGCGCAGGAAGTATACCACGGTAACGATACCGGCGGCATCATCCCGTGGTCGTGCGAGAACGAGGCTGCGGCCCAGCAGATCGCCGCCACCTATTGCGCGCGCTGGGACAAGTATCACCGGATCACCAGCGTGCATCGGCAGTACGGCGACTACATCACCTTCCACTGTCTGTGGTCGCCCTATGTCAATCGCTACGCACTGCCCGCAGTGGGTGTCCGCGGTTTCTGCCGGTCCGGGATCATCGTCAAGGCGCTGAACTGAGGGCGATACCCGTCATCATCGCAGTCATTCTTGAGTATCGCACCCGTTACTCGCGCGCGCGCTCGCTAGGGCTACAGCCATTCTAGGCCGAGCCAAAATGAGAGGGGCACACATCACGTCCCCCTGAACGCACACATTCGCTATGATCGCCCCGGCAAGCGTCTGTCCTCCGGAGAGCCTTTTTTATGAAACGCAGCACTGATCGCATTCTCACGACCCATGCCGGCAGCCTGTCACGGCCTCCCGACCTGATCGCGCTCAACCGCGCACGAGCGCAAGGCGAGACCGTCGAGGACGGCGCCTATGCGCGCTGTCTCACAAATGCCGTGGCAGGCGTCGTGCGCAAGCAGCGCGAGCTTGGCGTCGACATCGTGGATGACGGCGAGTTCGGCAAACCGATGGCGTCAAATTACGATTATGGCGTGTGGTGGAACTACGCCTTCGCTCGCATGAAAGGATTCGTTCCCGCCGAATCGGTAGCGGAGTCCAAGCACAAGCGCTCGAGCGTCGCCGACGTTGCGCTCACCTCGATGCCCGAACGGCGCGACTGGCAGAAGTTCAGCGAGTTCTACCGGGATCCCGAATCAACCGGCACGCTCCTCGGCAGCGCCGCGCGCAGACCGACACGGCGGCCGGTCTGTACCGGGCCGATCGAATATGCCGGCCAAGCCGCGATTGCCGCCGACATCAGCAATCTGAAGCAGGCGATGGCAGCCGCGAGCGTCGAAGAAGGTTTTCTGTGCTCCATTGGGCCGGGGAGCTTCGCCCGCGGCGAAAACCTGCACTATGGCAACGAGGAGGAGTTCGTCTATGCGTCCGCCGAAGCGATGCGCCAGGAGTACAAGGCCATCGTCGATGCCGGCCTGGTGCTGCAGATCGACGACCCGAGCCTCCCTGACAACTGGGACATGATCGATCCGGAGCCGCCGCTCGACGAGTTCAAGAAGTTCGAGGGCGTGCGCATCGAGGCGCTCAACCATGCGCTGCGCGGAATGCCGCCCGAGCGCATCCGCTTCCACATCTGCTGGGGCAGCTGGCATGGCCCGCACACGACGGACATTCCCCTGCGCGACATCGTCGACCTGGTGCTCGCGGTCAATGCCGGCGCCTATTCCGTGGAGGCCGGCAATGCACGGCACGAGCATGAATGGCGCGTGTGGCAGGAGGTGAAGCTCCCGTCCGACAAGCTGCTGATCCCTGGTGTCGTGAGCCATGCCACAAACATCGTGGAGCATCCGCAGGTGGTCGCTGACCGGATCATGCGATACGCCAAGATCGTGGGGCGCGAGCGCGTCATTGCCGGCTCGGACTGCGGCTTCGGCGGGCGCATCCACGCGCAGATCGCCTGGGCCAAGCTCGCCGCCCTGGCCGAAGGGGCCAAGCTCGCCAGCAAGGAGCTGTGGAGCTAGTTAGCGGTCATGTTTGCAATGCCGGGCGCGTGCGCGCGAGCAGTTTGCGCACCGTCTCGACGAGCTCGCTTTCATTTACCGCGACCTGCGCCTCGTTCTGCCTCTTCAGGTAGTCGTCGCGGTCTTTGCTCAGACCCGCAAGCTCGGTACCGCGTGCGAGATCCTTGATCTGCACCTCCCCTCTCGCCTTCTCGTCGGCGCCCTGGATCACGACGCAAGGCGCACGCCGCTGATCGGCGTATTTGAGCTGGTTGCCGAAACTCTTCGGGTTGCCGAGATAGAGCTCAGCGCGGATGTCCGCCTGGCGCAGTGCCGTAACCATGCGCTGGTAGTCGTGCATGCGTTCGCGGTCGAAGACCGTGACCACGACCGGTCCCGGCGCTGCCATGCCGTCGAGCTTGCCGAGGTGTTGCAGGGCTGCCGCGAGGCGTGACACACCGATCGAGAAGCCAGTAGCCGGCACCGGCTCGCCGCGGAAACGGGCGATCAGTCCGTCATAGCGGCCGCCACCCCCGACCGAGCCGAAGCGGATGGGTCGGCCGTCCTCGTCCTTGCTCTCGAACGTGAGCTCCACCTCGTAAACCGGCCCGGTGTAGTATTCGAGACCGCGCACCACTGCAGGATCGATGGCAAATGACTCGCCCTCCGCGCCCGGCACCAGGGAGGCGATGGTGGCTAGCTCCTCGACCCCGCGCATCCCCTGCTCTGAGCCGCGTACCACCTCTTGCAGATTGTGCAGCGTGGCGGCTGTCGTTGTGCCCTTCGCCGCAGTGAATGCAAGCACCCGCTCGATGTCGCCAGCAGCAAGACCTGCACCTTTGGTGAAGTCTCCGCTCTCGTCTTTGCGTCCTTCGCCCAGCAAGGCACGCACCCCCTGCGCTCCCAGGCGGTCAAGCTTGTCGATCGCCCGCAGAACAGTGAGGCGTTTCCCGATATTCGCCTCGCCGCCCAACCCGATCGCCTCCAGCACTCCGTCCAGCACCTTGCGGTTGTTCACTTTGACCACATAGCTGCCGCGCGCGATTCCCAACGCCTCCATCGTGTCCGCTGCCATGATGCAGATCTCGGCATCCGCACCCATGGAAGAGGCGCCGACAGTGTCGGCGTCGAACTGCATGAACTGCCGGAAGCGGCCCGGGCCCGGCTTCTCGTTGCGAAAGACCCAGCCCTCGCGATAGCTGCGGTAGGGTCTCGGCAGTGACTGAAAATGCTCCGCGACATAGCGCGCGAGTGGCGCAGTCAAGTCATAGCGCAGCGACAGCCATTGCTCGTCATCATCCTGAAATGAGAACACACCTTCGTTGGGACGATCCTGGTCGGGCAGAAACCTGCCGAGCGCATCGGTGTACTCGATCGCCGGCGTCTCCACCGGGTCGAAGCCGTAGCGCTCGTAGACGCGCCGGATCGTCTCCAGCATCTTGCGCACGGCGACGATTTCACCAGCGCTGCGATCAGCCAAGCCACGCGGCAGGCGCGCCTTGAGCTTGTTCGGCTTGTGGGGTTTGTCGGCCATTTGCGGCTACGCTAAAGGGGGCGCCATGACGGTCAAGGCCGGCGTTGGTAGCAGCGGCACCAGCCAGCGACAAGGTGACAGGGGGACACGCGAGAGGGCGAGGCACACACCAACCTGCTCTTTCACATCACCTGTGCTGCCTGGCGGAACTTGTCAAAGCGGCACCAAGCAACAGGAGCGTCACATGAAGAAAAGCGAGTCGCAGCCGAGCGCATCTCCGTCGCAGCTGATCGACGCCAGAATCAAGGAGCTCGGCGACTGGCGGGGCAAGATGCTCAGCCGCGTGCGTGCTTTGATCAAGCAAGCCGATCCCGAGGTTGTCGAGGAGTGGAAGTGGCGCGGGGTCCCGGTGTGGTCGCACGCCGGCTTGATCTGCACGGGTGAGACTTACAAGAACGTCGTGAAGATGACCTTTGCCAAAGGAGCGGCGCTGAAGGATCCTTCGCGCCTGTTCAATTCCAGTCTCGAGGGAAACACGCGGCGAGCCATCGACCTGCACGAAGGCGACACGATCGACGAGGATGCCTTGAAAGCTCTCATCCGCGCCGCCGTGACACTGAATACGTCAACCACGCGACGCAAAGCCTGAGTCACCATACGCTGCTGTTGCCAATGCGCGGATGCGACTGCGCGAAGGCGGGCTGCGGGCGCATGATGGCCCAGCCCGCGGTAAGGGTGCCTTCGCCCCGCCGATAGGGCAGCGTGATCGGCGGTTGCACCTGCGCATCACCGGCAATGGACCGCAAGCCGATCGGGATGACCAACGGATCGTCGCCCGTCCAGACGAGCACCGCTCCCTTGCTGCGCAGATCACCGAGGTCGATCCACGGCGCGCGGCGCGGGTCCCCATCGATCAGCACGCGCGGCTGCTCGCGCGCATAGTGCGCGACGTTTCCCCCGTCCCACATGCTGCCGATGACGTAGTCGAGCGGACGCCCAGTGGCGGCACGAAAGCCGCGCGCCAGCTCTTGCGCAAGGCGGTCGCCGGGATAGAAGACCGCGCGGTAGCGGTGATCGAACGCGGGCAGCACCGTGTAATTGACCGCGAACACGGCGGCAAAAAGCATCAGAACCACACCCCAGGCAGCGACCACGCGCCCCAGTCTGACCGGCTCGAGCGGCACGCGCGCTTGCAGCACGATCCACACACCCAGGAACAGCCACAGCGGGTAGCCCCACATGGCGATGGTACCGCGCCCGCTGACCAGCGAGAGTGCAAGTGTTGCAGCGGCAGGACCGAATGCCAGGAGTGTCACGATCCTCCGGTCGAAGGAATCTGCTACGGGGGCGATTGGGGCGCGCGGCCGCGGCCAGACGAGGAGCGCGGCAATGAGCAGTGCCGGCATCATGAAGACGAGCTGCCCCAGGGCAAACTCGGCGGGATGCCGCACATGATCCAGGAAAGTCTGCGCCGGTGCAGCGCGTGCACTGGCATACGTGAACGGTACGAAATCGTTGCGGGCGAGCCAGACAAGATGCGGCACGGCGATCAGCAGCGCCAATGCAAGAGCGAGCCAGGGCCCCGCCGTGGCCAGCGCCGGCCGCGCCTGACGGTCCACCAACAAGAAGAGTGCCAGCGGCGCGGCGAGGACGATGACGAAATACTTCGCCCAAAAAGCGAGGCCGAGGGCAACGCCGAGCAAGGCCCAATAGAGCAAGCGGGAGCTCGACCCGCCCGGACGCAGCGCGGCGTAGAAGGCATAGCCGGCCAATCCCCAGAACGGAAGCTGGATCACGTCATGATTGAACTTGGCTGCCGTGTAATTGAAGTAGTGCAGCCCGTCGACGATCATGACCGCGACGAGCGCACCGAGCGGGCCGACCACTCGGCGGGCCAGCAGCCAGACAAACGTGAACGCGGCAACGACCGAAAGCTGCGCCAGCGCGTAATAGGCCGCGTCAATGTCGACGAGCCGATGCACAATTTCGACCAACCACCACGGCAAAGGCGGCAGCTTGTCGGACCCGAGTTGCCACTCTTTTCCATAGGTCAGCGCCTCGATCAGATCGAGCGGCAGGTTGGGGTAGAGGAGTGCCGGGAGCGCCGTCCAGAGCGCAGCGTGCAGCGCGAGCATGCAGGCGAACGCGGCACGCGGACGTTGCTCGATGCTGCCAATCAGTCGGGACATCGATGCTGCGGTCCTCGCTCACGTGCGGCTATGCCTTATAGCGGCAGCGGCGAGCCCGCGAATAGAGTGATCACGGCAAAGCGCCGCAGCGCCGGGGCATCGCTTGCACCCGAGCACCGAGTCGTGGAAATTCCCGGTCGGAGCGCCCCTTTCCATGAGCTTCCATTCACCCCGTTCGGTCTTACGCGTTGGCAACGGATGCGACCTGCCGGTGACCTCAGCAACATTGAGCACACCCAGACGGGCGCTACTGCTGATACGTAGCGCCACATGAGTAAAGCTGCGCACAGCTCAGAGGCCAAGGGCATTGAGGTAGCTGAGCATTTCGCGCCGCTCGCCGTGTCCTACGCCGTGGTGCTCTGCGATGTGTGGGGGGTTGTGCACAACGGATTGGCCGCAGCGCCCGACGCGTGTGACGCACTCCTCCGCTTCCGCGCGAGCGGCGGTACTGTCGTGCTGATCACCAATGCACCACGGCCGGGCGCCGTGGTGCGCTCCATGCTGGACCGGCTCGGCGTCCCACGAGACTGCTACGAGGGCATCGTCAGCTCGGGTGACGTGACGCGCGCACTGATTGAGGCGCGGCCGGGGCAGCGCCTGTTTCACATCGGTCCCGAAAGGGACCTGCCCATGTTCGATGGGCTGCAAGCGAGCCTAAGTCCGCTGGAGAGCGCCGATTACAGCGTCTGCTCGGGGCTCGCCGACGATACCACCGAGACGCCCGAGGATTACCGCGCATTGATCGAGCGCATGCGCGCGCGTGAACTCCCGATGATCTGCGCCAATCCGGACATCGTGGTCGAGCGCGGTACCGATCTCGTCTATTGTGCCGGTGCCATCGCCGACCTCTACGCGGCCGCTGGGGGGCAGGTGATCTATGCCGGCAAGCCGTACCAGCCAATCTATGAGCAGGCGCTCTCGCTCGCACAAGCCAGCCGCGGCAAACCGACCCCGCGCGAGCGCGTGCTGGCGATCGGCGACTCCATACGCACGGACCTGAAGGGAGCCGCCGCGTTTGGAATCCACTCGTTATTCGTCACCGCCGGAATTCACGCCGATGAGCTCGGACGCGAGCGCCCCGACATCTCGGCTTTGAGCGACATGCTTGCCGAGGCGCAGGTTGCGCCGAAAGCAATCATGCATCGGCTCGCCTGGTAGGCGCGCAGTAATCCTAATAAAGCATTAAACTGGTTCGTTGCTTCGCAGCGCGATCGTTGCGAGTTGTGCGCGGCGCTGTGTAGACGGAACCGTGCCTTGGCACCGCCGTAAATGGGTACCGGGCGGTCAATTTTTTTCCTCATTTATCGATGAGCTTAGCGCCATCGGGGAAATCACTTCTGGGGTTTGGGGCTCTCAACTCTCGTCCGGTCTGACATGCGCAGGCGCTGGCGCGCTCTAGTGCCGCGAGCTAGCGCGCTTGTCGTGTCCATGAGCTCCACGGAAGAATGATCGGGGGAACGTTGCATGATCGCACGAGCAAGCGCTTCGATGCGCCAGTCCAGCGCGCTTGTGGCCATGCGACGTGCTCCTTCGCGACCGCCGTTATCCCATCGACGATCCCATGCGGTTGCTGCAGCGGCGGCGTATCCGCATGCGGCAACGGGGCGGTATGAGCCTCTGCACACCGCGATTACGCTTGGCCAAGCGATCTATACAGCCAGCGTTCGCGTGCTCAAGCTCGCAGCGGCCGTGCTCGCCGGCGCAACCGTGGCGCTCGCCGTGCTCAACTATCATGATGCAACGGAGATCAAGCAAAGCACGGTGGCTGCGGATATTGGGGGCAATCAGACCGTCGTCATCCGCCAACTGAAATCGCAGGCTCGGTTCACGCCATCCACAGCCGACGAATCGCCCTCACCCATATCGCCGGCATCCATATCACCGTCATCCGTAGAGTTGCCCGACTCCACAGAGGCCGGAGCGAACTTCACCCGCCCCGTGCAGACGATCCGCTTTGCCAACGCCGACCCGAGCCCGGGCACTTTTTCCCTTGCGTCGGCGACGACTGAGCCCGTCTCCGAGCCGCGCTCGATGCTAAAGGTCGGCGGCTTCATTGCCTTCCCCGGCAAAGAAGCGTCGGTCGAACCAGCACCTTTGAGCGGCGCCATGTCGCTCGGCTCTCCGGCGAAGCGCGGCGCCACTGCCATGGATGAGGTCGACGATTATCTCTGGGAGGTCTACCAGCGTGTGCCGGTCAAGCGCGACGGCAGCGGCGATTTTACCTGGAAAGATCCGGCAGCGGCTCAGCGGATGGGCCTCTCGGTGCGCGATTACGTGATCCTGGGCATGGATCCGGATTTCCGCGAGCAGCTCTATCATGCCGGCAAGACAATGGACGCTGCCGGGCTGCAATGGTCAATGCTCAGCGCATTTCGCGATGACTATCGCCAGCGGCTCGCGTCCGGCTTCAAAGCCCGCGGCGGCAACTCTCTGCACGGCGGCAGCACGCGCACGGGCGGCTATGGCCATGGGCGCGCCATTGATATTACCGGCGCGGACGGCCAGGCCTCGGACGTCTGGAGATGGATTGACGCCCACGGCGGCAAATACGGCCTGAACCGGCCGATGCCCGGCGCTGATCCCGCGCACATCCAGCAGAAGGGCGACTGGCACAAAATAGCCGTGGCGCTACGCGCAAATCGCGGGGTGACGCTGACTGCGGATGCGAGCACGCCAACGGTCAAAGATGTGACAGGCTCGGTGAAGCCGAGCTCGGGGCGCAAGCATCGCCTCCGGTTTGCCCGGCGCTGAGCTTATCCGGCGCAGTCGCTTGCCCGCCTCGCTTCACTGGCCGAGCCGTCGGGCACGCGCGAGGCGGTGCTCGCGCGGCCTCCTGGCCCATCCGAAGTGACGAGGTGTGTGGCGCAAGTCGCGTGCTTCGCAGCGCCTCAAGTGGTCCAGCAAATCGGCGCTCGCCCAGAGCACCGCGGCATCCGGGATCGCACATTCCCCATCTGCCCCACCGGTTGCCTGAATAGTCGCGATAGCCCATGAAGAGGGTCTCAGCACTCCTTCACTCCTGATCCGGGTCGGCGCTTGAACATGCCCGAGGACACGCAGCCGAGGCATCCGTTCACTGTGCTGCGCGGTGACAACGCCGATAGCGCCGCACTGCACGGAGCCGTGGTCGCGATCGGCAATTTCGATGGCGTTCATCGTGGACATCGGGCGGTGATTGCCGCAGCACGGGCGCGTGCCGCATCGCTCGGACGCCCGTCCGCAGCACTCACCTTCGAGCCACATCCGCGCAGCTTCTTTCGTCCCGATCTGCCATTGTTTCGCCTGAGCGACGAGTGCAACAAGCTGCGCCTCCTTGCGGGGGCGGGCCTCGACGGTGCCGTCGTCCTGCGCTTCGATGCGGCGCTGGCGCGGCTCTCTGCAGCGGACTTCGTCGCTCAAATCCTGGTCGCACGGCTTCGTGTGAGCGGCGTCGCGATCGGTTTCGACTTCCATTTCGGGCTAAATCGCGCCGGCACGCCCGACTTCCTTAGGGCACAGGGCGCGAGACTCGGGTTTGCTGTCGACGTTGTGCCGCGCTTCGAGGACGCCGGCCGGCCGGTACGCTCTGGGCCTATTCGTGCCGCTCTTGCCGCGGGGCGCGTGGCTGAGGCGCGCGAGCTCCTGGGTTATCCCTGGTTCATCAGCGCGCCGGTGGTTCACGGCGAGAAGCGCGGCCGGCAACTGGGCTACCCTACCGCAAATCTGCTCGTTGATCCCTGTTGCGGGCTCGCGCATGGCATCTACGCCGTGCGCGTCGGCGTGGGGGAGCGCTGCTACGATGGCGTAGCAAGCTTCGGACGCCGACCCATGTTCGACCAAGGTACGGTGTTGCTGGAAACATTCCTGTTCGATTTCTCCGGCGACCTCTACGGCGAGATGATCGATGTTGCGTTCATTGACTGGATCAGGCCCGAGCTCAAATTGGGAAGCGTCGAAGCGCTGATCGAACGCATGAACGAGGACTCGCGCCTGGCGCGGTTGGCGTTGCAGCGTGTGCCGGAAGCTTTTCCCAAGCTCGGGCGCGTGTCCCCCTGACGTGCTACTCGCGCGCGTCGAACGGTCTCGCACTGGGGCGATAGTCATTCATCTCGCGCTTCAGCCCGGCAGCTTGCTCTCCTCCGGCGGGAAAAGGTGATGCAATATCACCATTGCGACGATGGTAAAGGGTACGGCAATGAAAGCGCCCACTGGGCCCCAAAGCCACGCCCAGAACGCCAGCGCCAGCAGAACGACGAGGGGGTTGAGCGTGAGACGGTGGCCCAGAACGGCTGGCGTGATGAATTGGCCCTCCACCGTCGCGAGGACCACAAAGGCGGCGGGCGGCACCAGCGCATAAGCGAGGGACGAGAAAGTGACCAAGCTCACGCCGAGCAGAATGAGCGTGAGACAGCTCGCACCGACATAGGGCATAAAGTTGAGCACGGTGGCGAGCATTCCGATGATAATCGGGTTGGGCAAACCGAACACCCAGGCACCGATCCCGGTTGCGACGCCGAGCAGAACATTGATCACCGTCACAGTGGCCACATAGGAGGCCATGTTCTCCTCGATTTCATTGGCGATGCGCAGGAACCGCAGCTTGGCCTCGCGCGTGGTGAAGAACGACACCATGTAGCGGCGGAAATCCATCTGTGCGGCCAGAAAGAAGATCAACGTCACAAAGAACAACGTGAGCTGGATCGCCGCCGGTGTGGCAAACGTGATAACCGGGGTGACGATGCCGAGCTCGGATGGCTCGACCGCAACGGTACTGCCCCTGCTCGGCATCACGCCGCTGTAGAACTCGCGCAAGGCGGCCAGCGGACGATCGAGGACGTGCAGCTTTGCTCGGATGTTCACGCCCATTTCCGGCAGCTTGCCAATCCATTCGGAAAGCGGTGCTGCGGCAAGCGTCATCATGGTCGCCGTAACAACCACCAGGACCGCGCCCAAGGCTATGGCCGTCATCCAAGGCGACACACGATGACGCGCCGCAAACTTCACGATCGGCGCCAGCGTGATGCCAACGATTACCGCTGCGGATACCGGAAGGAGCACCGGTCGGCTGACATAGAGGCAGGCGCCAAACAACAGAATGAAAATGCCGACGGTGGAAATCTGCGAAGCTGACTGCCAGAGATCGTCCGTGCTAGCGACTGATTCTGGCTTTTCACTATTGAGGCCGCTCTCTTTCTCCTGGCCCGCGCGCGACAGCTCCACGTGCACCCTCCAGCGACCCGATCCGGCTCGGCTGGGTCGGGCAACCAACGCTGCATTGGACAAGCGGGTTCCGCAGCCGTGCTGAGCACGAATCCTGTGCAATGCCCGGCACCCCAACGCGCACGCACGCGGGATTGCATTCGCAACTCCCGTTCTGTAGTCATTGCCCCCCAGTCGCCGCCATCCACGCCTTTGATTCTACGCGTGATTTGGGACATGATGCGCGCGGCACCGAGCGCGTATGCGCGTGTCTGTGACGCGCCAAACGCGGGCATCACGATCCACGTCCACCACTCGAGCGCCATCTTGTCACCATGACCGACGCCGCCCGCGACTACAGCGACACTCTGTTCCTGCCGAAGACCGACTTTCCGATGCGTGCGGGGCTGCCACAGAAGGAGCCGGAGATTCTCGCGCGCTGGCAGAAGCTCGACCTTTATAAGCGGTTGCGCACGGCCGCCCGCGGCAAACCCAGATTCATCCTGCACGACGGCCCGCCCTACGCCAATGGGCACATCCACGTCGGCACCGCGCTCGGCAAAATTCTCAAGGACATTGTGGTGCGCTCGCAGCAGATGCTCGGTCGCGACGCGAACTTCGTGCCGGGCTGGGACTGCCACGGTCTGCCGATCGAATGGAAAGTCGAGGAGGAGTATCGCGCCAAGGGCAAGAACAAGGACGAGGTGCCGGTCATCGAGTTTCGCCAGGAATGCCGCGCTTTCGCCGCGCATTGGCTTGCGGTGCAGCGCGAGGAGTTCATGCGGCTCGGCGGGCTCGGCGACTGGGACCACTACTACAGCACGATGAGCTTTGCAGCTGAGGCGCAGATCGCGCGCGAGCTGATGAAGTTCGCGAAGAACGGCACACTCTATCGCGGCTCGAAACCGGTGATGTGGTCGGTGGTGGAAAAGACCGCCCTTGCTGAGGCCGAGGTCGAGTACCACGACTACATCTCCGATCAGGTCTGGATCAAATTTCCCATCGAGCGCACGGACACTGGGGCTGGCGAGCTGCACGGTGCTGCAGTCGTGATTTGGACGACGACGCCATGGACCATCCCCGGCAACCGCGCCGTCAGCTATTCGCCGCGCATCGCATACAGGCTCTATGAGGTCACTGACGCCCCGACCGATAATTGGACGCGCGGCGGCGACAAGCTGGTGATCGCGGAGAAGCTCGTAGAGGAGACCATGCGGCAGGCCCGCGTCACGGCGTTCAAGCAGCACGGGATGGTGCCGTCCGAGGTCCTCGGTTCGCTCATCTGCCGACATCCGCTCAAAGGTCTCGCCGGCAATTATGACTTCGCGGTACCGCTCCTCGCGGGTGATCACGTCAGCGATGATGCGGGCACCGGTTTCGTGCACACGGCGCCGGGGCATGGCCGTGAGGACTTCGACGTTTGGACGGCAAATGCCGCCAAGCTCGCCGCACGCGGCATCAATCCGGTCATCCCCTACACCGTCGACGAGGACGGATGTTTCACGGCGCAGGCGCCGGGCTTCACGGGCAAGCGCGTCATCACCGATAAAGGTGAGAAGGGGGAGGCCAATGACGCGGTGATCAAGGCCCTTGCGCAGGCTGGCATGTTGTTGGCGCGCGGCCGGCTGAGCCACCAATACCCGCATTCCTGGCGCTCGAAGAAGCCCGTCATCTTCCGCAACACGCCGCAATGGTTCATTGCGATGGACAAGGACATCATCGGCAGCGACGGCGCTGCGCGGCAGGGCGATAGCCTGCGCCACCGCGCGCTCACTGCCATCCAGGTCACGCGATGGGTGCCGCCGCAGGGAGAGAACCGCATCACCGGCATGATCGAGAGCCGGCCGGACTGGGTCATCTCGCGACAGCGGGCCTGGGGCGTGCCGATCACACTGTTCGTGCGCGACAAGGATGACGGCACGGTCGAGATCCTGAACGATCAGCGTGTGGACGCGCGAATTGCCGACGCGTTCCAGCTTGAAGGTGCCGATGCATGGTATGCGCCCGGCGCTGCTGCGCGGTTTCTCGAGCCAGACTACCGCAGCGATGACTGGCGCAAGATCGACGACACCTTGGATGTGTGGTTCGATTCCGGCAGCACTCACGCCTTCACGCTGGAAGTACGCGACGACCTCAAAGTGCGGCGCAAGACGGACGGCGGCGACGACGTGGTCATGTACCTCGAGGGCTCGGACCAGCACCGCGGCTGGTTCCAGTCCTCGTTGCTCGAATCATGCGGCACACGCGGCGTTGCCCCTTACGACATCGTGCTCACGCACGGCTTCCTGCTCGACGAGAAGGGCGTCGACAAGATGTCGAAGTCGCGTGGCAACGTCATATCGCCGATGGACGTATTCCGGAACAACGGGGCGGATATCCTGCGACTCTGGGCAGCGGCATCGGACTATTCGGACGATGTGCGCTTCGGGCCAGAGATCCTCAAGAATTTCGCCGAGACCTACCGCAAGCTGCGCAACACGCTGCGCTGGATGCTCGGCTCGCTCGCTCATTTTCGCGAGGAGGATCGCGTTCCACCCGAGGGCATGCCTGAGCTCGAGCGCTTGATGCTGCATAGGCTTGCCGAGCTCGAGAAACTCGTGCGCCTCGGCTACGCGGACTTCGACTTCAAGCGCATTTTCGCCGCGCTCAATGCCTTCATGACGAGCGACCTGTCAGCGTTCTATTTCGACATTCGCAAGGACGCACTCTACTGCGACCCAATCTCCTCGGTCACCCGCAAGGCCTCTCTCACCGTGCTCGATGAGCTGTTCCGCGCGACAGTTTGCTGGCTCGCTCCCATGCTGTCCTTCACCAGCGAGGAGGCATGGCTTGCGCGCTTTCCCTCCGCCGACGGCTCAGTGCATCTGCAGTTGTTTCCGACCTTGCCCGCGTCCTGGCGCGACGACGCCTTGGCCGAGAAATGGCGCAAGGTGCGGCTGGTGCGGCGCGTCATCACCGGCGCTCTCGAGATCCAACGCGCAGGCAAGCGCATCGGCTCCTCGCTGGAGGCCGACCCGTTTGTCTACGTCTCCGACCCCGAGCTGTTTGCGGCATTGGTCGACATCGATCTGGCCGAGATCTCGATCACCTCAGCTGCGACTCTGGTCGAGGGAGATGGGCCGGCGGACGCATTTCGCGTGGAGGATGTGAATGGGGTCGCAGTGGAGGTGCGGGTGGCCCAGGGGCGAAAATGTGCCCGCTCGTGGAAAATCCTCCCGAGTGTCGGGTCTGACCCGGATTATCCTGACGTGACGCCGCGCGACGCCCTGGCTCTGCGCGAATGGGACGCCATGCGCGAGGCGGCCGAGTAATGGTGGCGAGCACCAGGCTCGATGGCGAACCGCCCGTCTCACGCAGCTGGGGTCCACTGAGCGGGTTCGGACTGCTGGTTGCCGTCGCGGCCGCGGCGGCGGACCAAGCCTCCAAGCTCTGGCTGGTGTTCGTTTTCGACCTCGGTCGCCGCGGCGTCGTGACGCTCACCCCGTTTCTCGACTTGGTGCTGACCTGGAATTCCGGCATCAGCTACGGACTATTCCGTCAGGAAGGTCCGCTCGGGCAGTGGGCGCTCCTCGCGCTTAAGGCAATTGTGCTCATTCTGCTTTGGATTTGGCTGGCCCGCGCCGGATCGCGCCTGACCGCGCTCTCACTCGGGCTGATTATCGGCGGGGCATTCGGAAACGCCGTGGACCGCCTGGTGCACGGCGCCGTTGCCGATTTCGTGCTGTTCCACGTGAGCAGCGCCTCATTCAGCTTCAAATGGTATGTGTTCAATCTCGCCGACGTGGCGATCGTGGCGGGCGTGATTGGCCTCCTTTTCGAGAGCCTGATCGGCAGCAGTGCCGCAAAAGCGCCGGGATCGTAACCAGAATTCCCCGCCGGGGACCTGGGCGTAGTTTGCGCCCGGGGGAGTCGCACTTCCGGCCCGCACCAACGGGCGCGTACCGGGCGATGCGCGAAGGGGAATAGCATGCACAAGCACGTTGCGAACCGGCGCGAGCGCGCCGTTGCGGGATGGGCCGGCGCTTTGTCCTTGGCCCTGGCGTTGATGCTGAACTGGCAATCCGGCGCTCTTGCCCAGTCGGCCGAGGACGAGGAGCTGCCGGCGGATACCCGAATTATGCGCCAGTTTCTCAAGGATCTGGGGCTGCAGCGCGATGAGCCCGATGTTGATTTCCGCGAGCGCGCACCTTTGGTCGTGCCGCCGACGCGCACGCTGCCCCCACCCCGCAGCGAAGGCTCTGTAGCAAATAACCCGGCCTGGCCGAAGGACCCCGATGTCGCTAAGCGCAAAGTGGAGGCGGCGCGAAGCAAGGCGGTGGCAAAATCGGCTGCCGAAGCAATGATAAACGAAGGCCGGCCACTCTCGCCTTCTGAGCTGGAAAAAGGGCGCGTCGCGACAGGCAGCGTCAGCACCACCCGACCACAAACGCCCGAGGAGAGCGCACGGCCCATGACGCCGGAGCAGCTCGGCACGAAAAAAAACATCTTCAGCGGCATGTTTTCCACATTCGTCGAGAAGGACGAGAGCGCGGAGTTTACCGGCGAGCCGAAGCGGGACAGCTTGACAGCACCCCCACCGGGATATCAAACCCCATCTCCGAGCCAACCCTATGGAATTAGTCCGAAGAAAGAGCAGCCCAAGGCCGCGAATATTGAGGATCGCGCGACCAGCTACAGCCGCTGAACGCGATCGCCAGGAGCAGCGGCAGGTCGCCTGAATAGAGCGTGGCGGTTCAGAAGTCCGCGTCATCTTGCCGCGAGGTCATCTGCGGACTTCGAAATCGGCACAAAACCGGCTTCGTGCGCCATCGCCTCGGCGGCGGCAAATACAGCCTGCTCTCATGCAGGCTTTCTCATATTGTGGAACTGCGACCTTGATGCACCATATGCCTCGTCTCGCCGCACTCACCATCACCGCGCTCGCGTTCGCCACATCGGCGGCCATCGCTGACGGGCCCGATATCTCCCACTTCGTGCTGCCGAACGGCCTGGAGGTCGTGGTTATTCCCGACCACCGCGCGCCAGTCGTGACACATATGGTTTGGTACCGCGTCGGCTCGGCGGACGAGACACCGGGAAGGTCCGGCCTCGCGCATTTCCTCGAGCATCTGATGTTCAAAGGAACAGCGAAAAATCGGGCCGGGCGCTTCTCAGAAGTGGTCGCCACCGTTGGCGGACAGGAAAACGCGTTCACCTCCTCTGACTACACGGCCTATTTCCAGCGCGTGCCGCGCGAGAACCTCAAGGTAATGATGGAGCTGGAAGCGGACCGCATGACGGGCCTGGTACTGACCGACGAGGTGGTACGGCCCGAGCTCGACGTGGTGCTGGAAGAGCAGAATATGCGCGTTGCCAACAATCCGACCGCGCGCCTTGGCGAGCAGATGGAAGCGGCGCTCTATCTCAATCACCCCTATGGCCGGCCGGTCATCGGCTGGCGCCACGAGATCGAGCAGCTCACGCGCGAGCGCGCACTGGCGTTCTACCGGCGCTTCTATACTCCCAACAACGCGATCTTGGTCGTCGCGGGCGACGTAAGCGCCGAGCAGGTTCGCACGCTCGCTGAGGAAACTTACGGAGCCGTTCCGCGCGTTGCGGAGATCGCCCCGCGCCTGCGTCCGCAGGAGCCGGTGCAGCAGGCACCGCGCACCGTCACCTTGGCGGATCCGCGCGTGAGCCAGCCAAGCGTCACGCGGCATTATCTCGTGCCGTCGAGCACCAGCGCGCGTCCGGGGGAAAGTGAGGCGCTGGAGGTGCTCGCCCACATTCTTGGACGGGGGGCGAACAGCCGCCTATATACCCGTTTGGTGATCGAGGGCGGCTTGGCCGTGAATGCCGGCGCGGGCTACGACAGCATCGCTCTGGATGCAACCCACTTGAGCGTCTACGCCGCGCCAAAGCCCGGCGTGACCCTCACCCAGGTCGAGCAGCTCATCGACAGCGTGCTCGCCGAAGTGGTCGCAACTGGCGTCACCGCAGAGGAGCTCGACCGCGCCAAGAGCCGCATGGTTGCCGATGCGGTCTATGCCAATGACAGCCAAGGCACCATGGCCCAGTGGTATGGCAGGGCGCTCACTGCCGGGGCTACGGTGGAGCAGATCCGCACCTGGCCCGACCGCATCAAGCTCGTCAACATCGAGACAGTGCGCGATGCAGCACGGCGTTGGCTCGACAAGCGCCATTCAGTGACCGGCTACCTGGTGAAGGAAACCAAGCCTGAGGAGAAGCGCTCGTGAAGTCATTCGCCTACTCTTCTCTGCCTGGCGCGGCTGCCGGCGCGGTTCTCGCGTTTTCCCTGCTGATCGTGGGGTCACCTCCGGCAGCGGCAATGACCATTGAAAAAGTGGTGAGTCCGGGTGGGATCGAGGCTTGGCTCGTTCATGACAGCACCCTTCCGCTGATCGCTCTCGACTTCGCCATCCGCGGCAGCGCCGACCAGGATCCTGCCGACAAGCCGGGCGTTGCTAATCTGGCGACGAGCCTGCTCGACGAAGGTGCGGGTCCATATGACTCGGCGGCTTTTCACGACCGGCTCGAGCGCAAGGCGATCGAGCTCAACTTCCGGGCCGGGCGTGACTACCTGCGCGGGACATTGCGCACGCTCAAAGAAAATCGCGACGAGGCCTTCGGCCTGCTGCGGCTCTCGCTTACCGAGCCCCGGCTCGAGGCGGCTGACATCGAGCGCATGCGCGCCGACATCATGTCGCGCCTGCAGCGCGAAAGCGTGAGCCCGCAAGACATCGCCGGCCGTAATTGGTGGGCCACGGCTTTTCCCGGCCATCCCTATGGGCGGTCGGTCAATGGCACCCTCGAATCGGTGCCGCGCATCACCGCGGACGATCTGAAAGCCTATGTCGGGCGCGTTCTCGGGCGTGCCAACCTCAAAGTGGCGATCGTCGGCGACATTGATGCGTTGACTGCCGCGTCTCTGCTTGACCGCACGTTCGGTGGGCTCAGACAAGAAGCTGAATTGACGCCAGTCCCCGCAATGAGCCCGGAAGGGCTCGGGCGCCGCGTGGTCATCCCATTGGACGTGCCTCAGGCCGTGGTGAATTTCGGTGGCCCGGGCGTGTTCCGCAGCGACCCTGATTTCATGGCTGCCTACATCGTCAGCTACATCCTCGGCGGCGGCTCATTCTCGTCGCGCCTTTATAGCGAGGTGCGTGAGAAGCGTGGCTTGGCCTATGGCATTTCGCAGAGCCTCGTCTGGCTGCGCTCTGCCGCCGTTCTCATTGGCACCACGGCCACGCGTGCGGATGCGACCGCACAAACAATCGAGATCATTCAACGCGAGATAGCACGCATGGCCGAGGAGGGCCCAACGCAAGAGGAGTTCGAAAAGGCGAAGAGCTACCTCAAGGGCTCCTATGCGCTCGGCCTCGACACGTCCACTCGCATTGCCAGCCAACTGGTGCAGATCCAGATCGACAATTTGGGGATCGACTATATCGAGCGGCGCGGCGATTTGATCGACGCGGTGAGTTTGGCCGACTGCAAGCGCGCCGCGCAACGTCTGCTGAACGGATTGCTGATCACGGTCGTGGGCCGGCCGCCCGGTTTGACCTCGACGGAGGTCCTCCCCGGAGGCGCCCCGACACAACCCGGCAGGCTGCAGCCGCCGGCCGGCCGGCAGCCCTGACGGGCGCTCGCGCCGGTCATGGCCTTCTGCAATCAATCGATAATGCACGGGCCGAGCGCATCGGCGATCACGGCGTGTCCACGAGCGCCTTCAACAGCACGCTCGCGCGCACGCAGGATGCCCTGATCTGGCTGCGCGCGCAGCATGACAATCAGAGCCTTCCGCTGCTGCGGCTGCCCGCGCAAAGCGACGATCTCGCGGCGATATGAGAGGCGGCCTCGCGGCTCAGCGCCCGCGCCACTGACATCGTGCTGCTGGGTACCGGCGGGTCCAGCCTCGGCGGCCAGACGCTCGCACAGGTCGCACGGCACGGCGTGCCGGGCTTGGGCGTGTTGCGCGAGGGGCCGCGACTGCACTTCATCGATAATCTCGATGCCGACACTTACGAGGCCCTGCTGGTGAAGCTTCCTCTTGCGAGCACGCGCTTCGTCGCAATCTCGAAATCAGGCGGCACTGCCGAGACGCTGATGCAGACGGTCGCTGCCATCGCGGCACTCAAGAGTGCCGGGCTGGCGCAGCGCATCCCCGAACTGCTGCTCGGAGTGGATGCATTCGATCAGCCGGCCGTGGAAGAAGGCAAAATCCTGGCGAAGCGCTATTTGACCGGCGTGGCTTGAGCCTCGGTGCGGTTGATTGCGGCCGTTGTTTGTCGAAATACGCGTTCTCGATCAATATGTTGTCCTTGCTGCGCCGCCGAGTCGCAGGCATTCTGCCGATGCCGAGTGAGCTCGTTCCGGGGGGGAGCCGATGCATTCGGACCAGCCTTGTTGTCGCTTTCGAATGCCTGCCTGCCTGCGCCGATCGCGCAGCGCTCCGCTGGCCGCTTTCGCGTTCCTGCTCGCAGTTCTCTCGACCGACGCTTTTGCCCAGCTGCCGGGCTTGGGCCGGGGAGGCGGTGTGGGCGGCAGTGGTATCGGTGGCGGCATCCCCGGCGGCCTTCCGGGCGGCCTCAGCAGTAGCGGGCCCGCCATCGGCGCACCGGAGAACGGGCTGCCAATTTCCGGCATGCAGGACGGAATCGGCGGGTCGCTGCTGCGCCTGCCACTGCCGGATGTGGGCCCGGCCGTTTCCAGCGCCACTGGCACCATTGGTAGCGTCACGGATCCGCTCCTCAACGGCAGCGGCATCAACCGCGCCTTGCCTGGTGGCGGCGGAGTGCCGACACCGCGCAGCGGCGTTCCGCCGGCCGGCGAGCGGCGCTTCATTCCCAACGAGGTCGTGTTGAACCTGCCGACGCGACTCTCGTCGGGCGCGCTGGACGAGCTCGCCGGACGACATCGGCTGGTGCGCGTGGACGCGCGACCCCTCAGCATCACTGGCACAACCTTGCACCGCTGGCGCATCAGCGATGGGCGACCGGTAGCGGACGTGATCCGCGCTTTGGAAGCGGAGTCCGGCCTTGGTGTGGCGCAACCGAACTATCGCTTCCGACTGCAGCAATCCCCTTCACCATTGCGTTCGGATCCGGCGCAGTATGCGCCGGCCAAGCTGCGGCTTGCGCAGGCGCACCAAATAGCGACCGGCGAGCGCGTCACCATCGGCGTCATCGATTCCGGCGTTGAGACCGGCCATCCGGAAATTGCCGGCCTGGTCGCCGGCAGCTTCGATGCGCTCGGATCGGGCGAGCCGCCGCACAGCCACGGCACGGCGATGGCCTCGGCCATTGTCGCGCATAGCAGGCTCACCGGAGTCGCGCCGGGTGCGCGCATCCTCGCGATACGCGCTTTCAGCTCGAGCGGCGAGGCGGACGAAGGCACGACTCTGACGATTCTGCGCGGAATGGATTGGGCGATGGCGCACGGTGCCCGAGTGCTGAACATGAGCTTTGCCGGGCCGCACGATCCGCAGATCGCGCGCGGCATTGCCGCCGCCCGGCAGAAGGGATTGGTCATCGTGGCAGCAGCAGGCAATGCCGGCGCGAAAGCGCCGCCGCAGTTTCCCGCCAACGATCCCAATGTCATTGCAGTTACTGCCACCGATTCACAGGACCACCTGCTCGCAGTGGCGAGCCGTGGCCGCCACATTGCGCTCGCTGCTCCCGGCGTCGACATTCTCGCTGCCGCGCCGCGCGGCGGCTACCAGCTCTCGTCCGGCACGTCGATTGCGGCCGCCCATGTGAGCGGCATCGCTGCTCTCCTGATTGAGCGTAGCCCCAACCTCACGCCCGCGGCGTTGAAAAAGACCCTGCTCAGCTCTGCCCTCGACCTTGGGCCGAAGGGCCGTGACGATCAGTTCGGCGCGGGCCTTGTCGATGCCTACCGCGCGCTTCTGGCGCTCGAGCCAGCAGCGCAGCCGCCCGCTCAGGCTGCGGTCGCGCGCTAGCACCTGCCGCCAGGCGAAGTGAGTCGCACGCTCGAGCTCATGGCCGGGTGTGCCACCGATCCACCATGCCACCGAGGCAGCGCTGGACAGGAAGTCGCGGATGTCGCGGCGCGCGCCATCCAGGTTACATTTGCCTGGCAATGATTCGGGTCGACCACAGGATCAGCATCGATGAAAGCGAGCTGGAGGAGCGCTTTATTCGAGCCTCCGGACCAGGCGGTCAGAACGTCAACAAGGTGGCTACCGCAGTACAGCTGCGTTTCGACGTTCGCCACGCGCCGAGTCTTCCCGATGACGTGCGGATGCGACTGGAGCGGCTTGCCGGGCGGCGGCTTACACGCGAAGGCGTGCTGGTGATTGCTGCGCAGCGGTACCGAACGCAAGAAGCAAACCGCCACGACGCCCTCAATCGGCTGATCGAGCTTATTCGACGTGCCGCGATTGCGCCCATCCCACGGCGGCCGACGAGGCCCACAAGGGCTTCGCGCGAGCGGCGTATTGAATCAAAAAAGCGCCGCGCCACGATAAAGGGCCTGCGGCAAGCAAAGCCGAACCCGGAATAGATGTGCTGCGAGAGCTGCCGGCAGATCGCTCGCGTTCAGATCACCTGCCCGGTTTCTTCCGAGATGAGGTGGATGTTATCGACGGCGGCGGCAAGCCGCATGCGCTCACCTTCACGGGCACCCGCGTCCGGGCTCACCCGGCCGCACACGTCGATGCCGTTGATGCGGAAGAAGACCAGCGTCTCCATTCCCAGTGGCTCCGCAACCTCGAGCGTCACATCCATGTAGCCGAGCTGGCGTTCCCCGTTGGCCTTCACCTCAGTGAGATGCTCCGGTCGCAGACCGAGAACGAGGCCCTCGCGTCCGACGTAAGCGCGGTACCGCTCGGTGCGGGACGAAGGCACCGGCACCACAATGTCATCGGCAAGCCGCAGCTGCAGTACGTGTTCGGTGCTTTCAAGCCGGCAAGGCAAGAAGTTCATCGCCGGCGAGCCGATGAAGCCCGCAACGAAGCGCGTCTTCGGGGAATGGTAGAGCTCATGCGGCGTGCCAATCTGCTCGATTCGGCCGCGGTTCATCACCACCACGCGGTCCGCGAGAGTCATGGCCTCGACCTGGTCGTGCGTCACATACACGGTCGTTGTGCGCACTTTCTGGTGCACACGCTTGATCTCCGTGCGCATCTGCACCCGCAGCTTGGCATCGAGATTCGATAGCGGCTCGTCGAAAAGAAAAACCTTGGGATTGCGTACAATCGCGCGGCCCATTGCGACCCGCTGGCGTTGCCCGCCGGAGAGCTGGCGCGGCTTGCGATCGAGCAGCTCGGTTATATCGAGGATACGGGCGGCCTCCTGCACGCGTTTCGCGATTTCCGGTTTTGGGTAGTGCTTCAGCCGCAGGCCGAACGACATGTTCTCGTGCACCGTCATGTGCGGGTAGAGCGCATAGTTCTGAAATACCATAGCCATATCCCGGTCCTTGGGAGGCACGTCGTTGACGATCTCACCATTGACGGCGATCTCCCCGCTGCTGACCTCCTCGAGCCCCGCAATCATGCGCAAGGTCGTCGACTTGCCGCAGCCGGACGGTCCGACCAGGACCACGAACTCCTTGTCGCCAATGTCGAGGTCAATTCCTCGCACCGCTTCGGTATCGTCGAAGCGCTTGACGACCTTCCGCAACGATACTTGCGCCATCGGAAGACTTTCTTGACAGCACTCGCGCCGTTCAGCCCTTGGTCGCGCCGGCGGTAAGTCCGGCGATGTAGTAGTCCATGAGAAACGCGTAGAGCACGAGCGGCGGCGCAGCGCCAAGCAGCGCCCCGGTCATGATCTGCCCCCAGTTGAAAACGTCACCCTTGATCAGCGTGGTGATGATTCCGACCGGAAGCACCAGTTGATCGGCCGAGGTGGTGAATGCTAGCGGATAGAGGAACTGCGCCCACGATACGGTAAAGGCAAAAATGGTCGCGGCAATAAGCCCCGGCAGCGCTACCGGAATGAACACGCGCGTTAAGATTTGCCGATAGTTGGCACCGTCCATCAGCGCGGCTTCGTCGAGTTCCTTCGGAATGGAGGCAAAATACCCGATCATGATCCAGGTGCAGAACGGCACCGTCAGTGTCGGGTAAAGCAGCAACAGCACCCACCAGCGATTGATCAGCTGGATCCCGGTGAGATCGTTGAACACGGCGAACATCTTGAATAGCGGGATGAACAGCAGCGTCTCCGGGATGAGATAGCTGAGGAAGATGCCGGCGCCGAGCACTGCCGAGCCCCAGAAGCGCATGCGTGACAGCGCAAAAGCGGCCGGCACGCTGATCAGCATCGTGATCGATACGACGATGATCGAAACCAGAGCCGAGTTGCGAAAGAAAGTGAGGTACTGCGTGGAGGTCAATAGCTCGACGTAATTGCTGAGGGTCGGTTTGTAGACCCACCATGGATTCGTCGCCGCCGAGATCTCGGCGCTCGTCTTCAGTGAGGTGATCAGCATGTAGACCGGTGGCATCAGGAAGAAGATCGCAAACAGCGTGAGGAAGACATACGACCAGCGCAGCGCCCAGCGACGGTCACGGCTCATGCTGCCGTAGCGTGGGCGACGCGCCGGAACTGCTGCGCCGGCTGTCCATGCGGCGCTCATGACATCTCGCTCGAGCGGCGATGAATATCGCGCAGGATGACCACGGCGGCGACCGTGAGGATCGGCACCATGAAGAGCGAAACGCTCGCACCGAGTGGAATATCGCTGCCTTGGATGCCAACCCAGAACGCCCAGGTGGCGAAGACGTGGGTGCGATCGAGCGGACCGCCCGCGGTGAGAATGCGCACAATGTCGAAATTGGCAAAGGTCACGATGAGCGAGAACAGCGCGGTAATGGCCATGATGTTACGCATCATCGGCAGCGTGACGTACCACATGCGCTGCCACCAATTGGCGCCGTCGATGGCTGCCGCCTCGTAAAGCTGCTCCGGGACCGACTTGAGCGCCGCCAGATACATGATCATGAAAAAGGGCGCACCGACCCAGACGTTGACGAGGATCACCGAGAACCGGGCCCAATAGGCGTCGCCCCTCCACGGCACCGGACCGACATGCAAAAGCTCCAACACCCAGTTCAAGGCGCTGTAGGACGGATCGAACAGCCATAACCAAGCGAGGCAGCTCATAGCCGGCGGAATGACCCACGGCACCAGCAGCATGCCACGCCACTTGCGCTGCCGCTTACTGGGGATGTTGTGCACGAAATGGGCCACGATAAAGCCGATCAAGGCTTTGGAGGCGACGGCGGTAATGGCGAAGATGCAGGACTGCTGCACCACCATCCAGAATGTCTCGCGCTTGAACAGAAAGGTGAAGTTGGCAAAGCCGACGAAACGCTCCATGGACTTGTTCAGTGTGGCGAGGTGGACGGAATAGAGCGCCGGATAGAGCACCAGCAGCACAACCAAGAGGATGAGCGGGAGCGTCATTAAAAAAGCGATGGTCGATTTGCGCTGCATCGCCCGGCGAAGCGGCGAGCGTCTTCCGGGGCGAACGGCGAGCGGCGGGACGTCCAGTACAGCGTCGACCATCTAGAAGCTCCCGCAGATCAGACCGCGGCATGCCTCACCAGCGGGAGCCAGCGGCAGAGATGACGTGGCGCCCGCGCTCGCTGGTTGAAGGTTCTGAGCCGTGGCGGTGCCCACCTCCGAGAAGCTCGGCATCACCTGAAAAGCTCAGGTGCGCATGTAGCCCTCGACCTCGCTTTCAGCC
Source organism: Xanthobacteraceae bacterium (assembly GCA_045811525.1). Lineage (GTDB taxonomy): Bacteria > Pseudomonadota > Alphaproteobacteria > Rhizobiales > Xanthobacteraceae > VAZQ01. The sequence continues at coordinate 119,977 of JBJMTV010000021.1, forward strand.
CAAGCGAGCGTCTTTTCCAGCGCCTCACCCTGCATGAAGCGAACGACCATCTTGGTCTGGATCGCCTGGGTATAGATCTGGGCGGCAATTTTGGGCGGAGCGGGCTGCGCCGCGACCGACAGGATCTGATGATTGTGCGGGTTCGGATAGTGGTAAAGCGTGCCCTTGGGCGGCCCCTCCTCCGCCCACACCTTGAGCGTGTTGAGCTTCTCGAACGCCGGCAGGTCATAGCCGGCACTGGCGTCGACCATCTGCTCAACGGCTGCGGGCTGGGAGAGATGTACCAGCAGGCTCTTTGCCGCCGCCTTGTTCTTGCTGAAGCTCCAGATGCCCCAGAAGTAGGGCAGGAACGGCGCGTACCGGCCTTTCGGACCGGCCGGCATGCCGTGCGTCCAAAGCTGCTCCGCGATCTGCGGCGCATCGCGCTTGGCGACAGCCCAGGCGCTCGGCGGGTTCATGATCAGCGCACCCTTGCCGGCGATGAGATACTTATTGTTGGACGCGTTGTCCCAGGCGGGCGCGTCCGGGGGCAGCCACTGCGCGAGCTTCTTGTAAAATTCCAGAGCCTGCCGCACCGGATCACTCTTGACGGCTATGTTGCCTTTGGCATCGACCAGATCGGCGCCAAACGATTGGAAAATGGCGCCTGCGGTGTCGACGTTGTCCTCGGTCACCCCCAGTCCGATGCCGAAGGGGAAGCCCGCTTTGTGGCAGGCTTCGGCCGCTTTGAGCATGGCGTCGAGAGTCCAGCTGTCGGCCTTCGGCGGCTCGCGCGGCGGATACATCGCCACCACGTCGATGCCGGCATGCTTCTTGAGAAGATCGATGCGCGAGCACGGCCCCTTGATCTGGCTGCCGACGCAAGCGGGTACGCCCACCCAGTGGCCCGAAGACTTCGCCAGATACTCGACGGTCGGATTGACCGGGCCGTTGAGCGTGATCAGCTCGGCCATGATCTCATCCACCGGCTCCAGCCGGTTGGCGTGATCCGCCGGCTGCCAGGTCGGGAAGGCAAAGATGTCATGCCCGGAGCGCGCCTGGGACTCGGCCGCTATCGTGAGAAGATTCTTGTTGCCTTGCGAGGTGATGTAATCAATCGACACATCGACCTTTTCCTTGGCCGCCCACTCCTCACACAGCTTCTGCGAGGCCTTGTTGGCGCCAGGCACCCAGTGATCCCAGAAGCCGATGGATAGCTTGCCCGCAGCGGACGCGCCGCGAACATACGGCATAGCCAGAGCAGTGGCGGCGGTCGTGGTCAGGAAACCGCGCCGGGATATCGTGCGTGTACGCATGCTGTTTCCTCCTTGGTCCGGTGCGGACCGCGCAGCGAGCTCGCCACGCCAGTCTTGAGGATGCAGCTGGCTTCGGTCCGATGCGAGGAAGCTTAGATCAAAACGGCCAGAATTGTCAGGAGCGATTTGCCCCCTGATCACCCCCTCATGCCGCCGCCCGTCCACCCGCCGCAGCCATCGCCGCCGCGCGGTCCAGCCGCAGGGTCAAGCAGAAGGCCGAGCCGCCGCTGCGCAGAAACGAGGGTAGCGGCGTGGTCACCACGGAATAGCCTCGCTCCGCCAGAGTCGCGCGCAGCCGCTCGCTGCATCCAGAGATGACCAGAGTCTTGTCGATGCATACCGCATTCGCAGCAAGCCGACACCCGTCCTCGAGCCCGAGCTCGATAAGGTCCTCCGGCGCGACACGTTCCCGAATGGTGGCAAGCCCGGTGGGCCTGAACGCCTGCGGCAGATACATCACCTCACCGCCCGGGAGCGGGGCGAGGGCGGTATCCATGTGATAGAAGCGCGCATCCGTGAGTTCGAGCGCTACCACCTCCTGACCGAACACGTCAGCTACGGCGCCGCTCGCCCTCGCATCGGAACGCGGGCCATAACCCACCCAGAACAGCTGGCGCGAGGCATCCCAGACGCAATCGCCGGCGCCTTCCAGCACGATTCCATCGGGCAGGGGCTGCACGGCATCGACGAGTCCTCGGGCCTGCAGGGCGCGAAAGCTCGCGGCGAAGTGAGGCTCCTCGCGTGCGCGCTCGGCATATCGGAACCTGGCCAGTAGAACGCGACGATCAAGCACTACGGCCGCATTGGCCGTGAACACGAGGTCCGGCAGCCCGACGGTCGGCGGTACCATTTCGATAGCGCCGCCGAGCTCCTTCAGGTTGCGACGGAGATTGGCCCATTCGATCCGCGCAGCAGCATGGGCGCGACGGTCTTGCGCCCAGCTCTGCGGGTCCATCCACGGATTGATTGCATAGCTGACATCGAAGTGCTCGGGCGCGCACATCAGGAAGCGCGCTCGCGGCTCATTGAACCTCGTCACGATCGTATCCTCCCTATTCAAGCCGCGCGTCGATGCGTGCCGTCGAGATCACGAAGGACCTCGGCGAACTGGTCGAGTGCCCAATCCAGATCGTTGGGCGAGATCACCAGTGGCGGCGCCAAGCGCACCACCGTGCCGTGCGTCTCCTTCGAGAGAACTCCCCTGCTGAGGAGCCGCTCGCAGGCGTCGCGAGCGCTGGCGATGGCAGGCTCGATCTCGGCCCCGACCCACAGCCCGCGACCGCGCACATCCTTGAGAGCCGGGCTCGTGATGGCGCGCAGCCGCTGCAGCATGTGCGCGCCCAGCACCCGGCTCTTTGCGACGAGGCTTTCGTCGCGAATGACCTGCAGCGCCTCGAGCCCCACAGCGGCAGCTAGCGGATTGCCGCCAAAAGTGGAGCCATGCGAGCCGGGAGTGAACACATCCATGAGCTCGCGTGTGCCGACCAGTGCCGAAACCGGGAGCACGCCACCGCCCAGGGCCTTGCCGAGGATCAGTCCATCGGGACGGATTGCCTCGTGCTGAAATGCGAACCACGCACCGGTCCGGCCCAGCCCGGACTGCACCTCATCCAGGATGAGCAGTACGCGATGCGCCTCGCAGATCCGCCGCAGGCCGGCAAGATAGCCAGGCGGCGGGACGATGACTCCTGCCTCCCCCTGGATGGGCTCGACCAGCACTGCAGCGGTGTCAGGTGTGATCGCCTGCTCGAGCGCGGCAAGATCGCCGAATGGCACGGCGCGAAAGCCCGGGGTGAACGGGCCGAACCCGTCGCGATAGTCCGCTTCCGTGGAAAACGAGATGACCGTCGTCGTGCGGCCGTGAAAATTTCCAGCCGCGACGATGATCTCAGCGCGGTCGTTGGCAATGCCCTTCACACGATAACCCCACCGGCGCGCCGCCTTGAGCGCGGTCTCGATGGCCTCCGCGCCGGTGTTCATGGGCAGGGCGGCGTCGAGTCCGGTGAGCTCGCAAAGCTCCTGCAGGAACGGGCCAAGCCGATCATTGTGATAGGCGCGTGATGGTACGGCCAAGCGGTGTGCCTGGGCCGTCAATGCCGCCAGGATGCGGGGGTGCGCATGGCCATGGCTCGCGGCCGAATAGGCGCTCATCATGTCGATGTAGCGCCGGCCCGCGGCATCCCAAATGTGCGCTCCGCGTCCGCGCGTGACCACGACCGGCAACGGCTCATAGTTATGAGCGCCGTATCGCCTCTCAAGCTCGATCGCGTTCATGACACTCTCCACCGGCGGCACACAGCGCTGCCGAGTGAAATGTAAGCGCGCGCGAGCCACCGCTCCGGCGGAAGTGGAACTCATTGGCCGCGGATTCCGCCGCGACCGCCAGCGAACTCAGCCGAAATGGCGGTGAGGTGCTTGAAGATGCTTACTCGCGTGGTGTCGGCGTGAGCAGCGCATCGGGATAACCGGCAAAACGGCGCACCGGGCGCAGCGCGACATGGCTGATCACCCGCGCTACTCCGAGCTCAGTGTCGTCGATCAGGGCGCCGGTAATCTCCTCGTAAGCGGCGAGATCGGCGCAGACGAAACGGGCGACATAATCGAGGTTGCCGCTCACCTCCCAGCATTCCACCACCTCGTCGAGTGCGCGCAAGCGCCTTTCCACCCGACTGCGGCTCGCCTGCTTTTCCAGCGCGATCTCGGCGAAGACATGCACCGGACGCGTCAAGCGATTGAGCTCGAGCACGGCCTGATAGCCGCTGATGATACCCGCCGCTTCGAGGCGGCGCATACGCTCCAGCGTGGCACGCGGGGAGAGTGCAACCGCCTGTGCAAGCTTTTGCACGGTCGAGCGACCGTCCCGCTGCAGCAGCGAGAGGATCTTGATGTCGATGTTGTCGAGTGCTGACTGGCGCTGAGCGGCCATCAAGGTGCTCGCCTTCAGTCCTCGCGTACCGGAACGGTGTAGTTCAGCGCGAGCCGGCCACCATCAGCATAGATGGTTTGGCCGGTGATGTAGCTTGCCTGAGATGAGGCGAGAAAGACCGCAACCTGCGCGATCTCGTCCGGATCGCCGATGCGACCGGCCGGAGTGCGAGCCAGGATCCGCTGCATCGCCGCCTTGTCTGACGCCACGCTCTTGAGAATGTCGGTCATGATCGACCCGGGCCCGATCGCATTCACGCGAATGCCGTAGGGCGCCATGGCTAATGCCATCACCTTTGTGAGTTGGTCGATTCCTCCCTTCGACACGCAGTACGGCAGATGGTTGGGAATGGCGACCACGGCGTTGATCGAGCTCATGTTGATGATGGTGCCCGGCGGCTTCCCGGCCTCGACCTGCGCCACCATCCGGCGGGCCGCAGCCTGCCCGACCAGAAAGGCGCCCTTCAGGTTGACGCGCAGCACACGATCAAAGTCGGCCTCCGCGAGATCGAGGAAGTCGGCTCCATGAAGGATCCCGGCATTGTTGACGAGAATATCGACACCGCCAAATAGGTCACACGTTTGCGCCACCAGCTCGGCGGCTTGGCGTGCATCGCCGACGTCGGCGGCAACAAACCGCGCCTTGCTCCCCATCGCGCGGGCCACCGCCTCACCGGCAGCATCAATATCGGCGAGTACGACGCGCGCACCCTCAGCTCCATAGCGCTCGGCAATGGCGCGGCCGATGCCGCGGGCAGCGCCCGTGACGATCGCCACCTTGTTCTCCAGAAGCATCCGGCCGCTCTCCGAATGGCTGGAATTTACCAGCACGGACGTGATTGGGAATGTGGATTGCACACGATCAGCGGCGGCCAAACAGGCGATCAAGAAACCAGCCGTCCATGTCGCGATCGATTGGAGCCGGCGCTCGGCTGGCAGGTGGGGGCTCGTTGGCGGAAACGGGCGCAGGGGATGTCCCCCACGGCGGCAAGGCGGACGCGAATGATGGCGTGGCTGCAAGGCCCGGCAGGTCGGCGACCGGGACTCCCTGATGTGCCACTTTCATGATCCGTGTCCAAACCTCGACCGGTATACCGCCCCCGGTCGCCTTCTTTGTGGGGGAGGAATCATCGTTACCGACCCAGACGCCGGTGACGAGGTGGGCGGTATAGCCGACAAACCACGCATCGCGAAAATCCTGCGAGGTGCCGGTCTTCCCGGCGGCCGGCCAGCCAAGCAGCTGCGCGCGCTGCGCCGTTCCCGTCGTGAGCGTCTCGCGCATCATCGTGTTCATCATTGCGACATAGCGCGGCTCGACGATGCGACCCAAGGTTTTCTCGGAGCGTGCGAACAGCACCTTCCCGGTCAGCGTGCGCACACGCTCGACGACATGCGGTGCGGTAGCCTCGCCATTGTTGGCAAAAGTCGCATAGGCAGAGACAAGCTCGATCAGCGAAACCTCGGAGGTGCCAAGGGCAATGGATGGGTTAGCCTCGAGCTTCGAGGCGATACCCAGGCGATACGCCGTCTTCGCGACGGCGGTCGCGCCAAACTCGAGTGTGAGCCGCACCGATACGGTGTTGAGGGAAAGCGCAAGCGCCTGCGTCAGGGTGACCGCACCCTGATAGTGCCGAGTATAATTTTCAGGTTTCCAGCCTTTGAGCGCGATGGGCTTGTCCTCGCGCACTGTCTCGGGCGTGAGCCCCCGCTCCAGGGCGGTGAGATAGACGAACGGCTTGAACGCCGAGCCAGGCTGACGCTTGGCGGCAATCGCCCGATTGTACTGGCTCTCGGCATAGCTCTTGCCCCCGACCAGCGCGCGAACGGCGCCCTCCGGTGTCATCGCCACCACGGCGCCTTGCCCCACGTCGAGCTTTGCGCCCCTGCCGGTCAGCTCGTCCACCAGCGCCTTTTCCGTGGCCGCCTGCAACACCGGGTCGATGGACGTTTCCACGACGAGGTCCTGCTCGATGCGACCGACCACATCGTCGAGCACATCCATGATCCAGTCAGCCACGTAGTTGACCGAGTCTGCGCCGGCCGGTTTCAAGGCGCGCGCGGGGTGAGCGAGCGCGCTCTTTGCCATGGTCTCGGTCACGAAACCCTGCTCGGCCATGGCGAGGAGGACATGCTGGGCGCGCCGCTCCGCACCATTGGGATTGCGGCTGGGCGCCAGGCGGGAGGGTGATTTGACCAGTCCTGCGAGCATCGCGGCCTCGGCGATTTTGACCTGCCGTGCCGACTTGTCGAAATAACGCTGCGCGGCGGCCTCCACACCGTAAGCGCCGGAGCCGAAATAGACGCGATTGAGATAGAGCTCGAGAATCTCCGTCTTGCTGAACTTGCGCTCGAGCCAAAGCGCCAGAACGACTTCCTGCAGCTTGCGCCAGAGCGTGCGCTCCTGCGTCAGGAACAGGTTCTTGGCAAGCTGCTGAGTGATGGTGGAACCGCCTTGCGCAACGCCGCGGTGGAGGACATTGGCAACTGCGGCACGCGCGAGCCCGACCGGATCCACCCCCATGTGACCGTAGAAGCGGCGGTCCTCGATGGCCACGAAAGCGCGCGGCAGATAGGGCGGCACCTCGTTTATTGGCACATCCGTCCCGCTCATCTCGCCACGGGTGACCAGCGTCTTGCCGTCGAGCCCGACGATCTCGACGCTTGGAGGCCGCTTCGGCACCGTAAGCGATTGGATCGCGGGCAGTGTCCCGGCCACGAACACCATGGTGCCGGCGCCGGCGACCAGCGCCCACACCCCCATCACCAGCGTCCAGTAGATCACACGTGCAAATGCGCCAACGAGGAGCGGCTTGCGGCCGCCGCGTCGTTTCGGCCCGCCAGGCTGGTGGGGCTCCGCGGGCCGCGAACCTCCACCGGCGCGCGGGCCGGCCTTGCGTGCGCCCATCGATGTCCCCGTCCGATCCCGGGTATCGACCGTAGAGGGCACGATTTAAGGCGCCGTTACCGGCACGCCAACGAGCACCAAGCTATTGCAGAGCCGCGACTTTCGGTGGCTTTGCTGCGCTCTCCTTGGCTCCCGTGAGAAGCCCGATCAGTGCTCGCTTAATGGTGGCCTGCCGGGTGGCCGCGGTGATCTTCGCACCAAACAGGTCAGTGACATAGAACACGTCGACCACCCGCTCGCCGAAGGTCGCAACATGGGCCGAGCCGATATTGAGGTTGAGCTTGGAGAGGGTCGCGGTCACTTCGAACAGGAGGCCCGGCCGATCGAGACCGATCACCTCGACCATGGTGTAGCGATTCGACCAATTGTTGCTGATGGTGACCTCGGGCACCACCATGAATGCTTTGACTCGCGGGCGGGGCGTTGCGCGCTTGGCCACCACGTCAGGCAGCCGCATATCGCCTCGCAATGCTTTCTCGATTGAATCGATGATCCGTGCGGCGCGCCGGCCCTCGTCAGCATCATGCTCGAGCTCGCGCGACACGGCGATCGTGTCAAATGCGCGCCCATCGGTGGTGGTGAAGATTTGGGCATCGACGATGTTCGCCCCGGCGACGGCACAGGCCCCGGCAATGATCGAAAGAAGCCACGGATGATCCGGAGCGAGCACGGTGAGCTCGGTGACGCCGCGTGCGGCGGGAAACGCGACTGTCGTCGCGAGCGATTTCTGCTCCTGCGCGGCCAGTCGCAAGAAGCGGGCATGGTCGAGCTTCTGTGGCAGGTCAACTTTGAGCCAATAGGCCGGGTAATGGAGAGTGATATAGGCATCAAGCTCGGCCGGCGTCCAATCGGCGAGGGCGTGGCGGAATTCCGCCTGCGCTGCGGCGACCCGTTGCGCCCGGTTGACCTCGGAGAAGCCGCCCGTGAGCACTGGCTCGGTCTCGTAGTAAAGCGTGCGGATCAGCTGCGCTTTCCAGCCGTTCCACACGCCCGGACCAACGGCCTTGATGTCCGCAACAGTGAGAAGCGTGAGCAGCTTCATGCGCTCCACCGACTGCACCAGCTGGCTGAAATTCTCGATCGTCTTGCGGTCGGATAGGTCGCGCGATTGGGCTACCGAGGACATGACGAGGTGCACCTCGATCAGCCAAGCGACCGTCTCAGTCTCTGCCGGCGAGAAACCAAACCGGGGACATAAGCTGCGCGCGACGCGCGCCCCGGCAATCGAATGGTCCTCCACCCGTCCCTTGGCGATGTCGTGCAGGAACAATGTCACGTAAAGCAGCTCGCGATGCCGCGGCTGGATGGTGCGCATCAGCTCGTTGGCAAAAATCGTGTCCTCACTGCGCTGCGCATCAATATCGGCAAGCACGCCGATGCAGCGCAGAAGGTGCTCGTCCACTGTGTAATGGTGGTACATGTTGAACTGCATCATCGCCACGATGCGACCGAATGCCGGCACCAGGCGGCCGAGCACCCCCGCCTCGTTCATGCGCCGCAACACGGTCTCGCCATCGTTCCTCGAGGTAAGGATTTCGAGAAAGAGCCGGTTGGCTTCCTCGTTCTCGCGCAGATCCTGATCGATCAGATTGAGTGAGCGCGTTGCCAAGTGCATCGCGTCGGGATGGAAGGCGAGATTGTATTTTTGCGCGATGTTGAAGATGCGTATCAGATTGACCGGGTCACGCTTGAACGCATCCTGGTCGGCCACGTTGATGCGATTGTAGTCGGCGATGAAATCGTCGGTCTCGCTGAAGGAGTGACGCGCGCGCGGTCGGAAACGCGCCATCATTCGGCTGAGCACCGGCATCGGCTTGGCTTGCCGGTCCTCGAGCTTGGCACAGACGATCGCGGTCAGATCACCCACATCCTTGGCGATCAGGAAATAGTGCTTCATGAACCGCTCGACGTCACGCAGGCCGGGATGCTCGGTATAGCCGAGGCGGACCGCGATCTCGCGCTGGATATCGAATGACAGCCGCTCCTCGGCGCGGCCGGTCACGAAATGCACGTGGCAGCGGACGGCCCAGAGAAAATCCCCGCAACGCCGGAAACGTCGGTACTCGCGCGGATCATAGACCCCGAGCTCGATCAGCTCCTCGCGCTCACGCACGCGATAGACGTATTTGGCGATCCAGTAGAGCGTGTGCAGATCGCGCAGGCCACCCTTGCCATCCTTCACGTTCGGCTCGACCAGGTAGCGGGACTGGCCGGCGCGCCGGTGACGCTCCTCGCGCTCCGCAAGCTTCGCCGTGACGAACTCGGCCGCGGTACCCTGCACGACCTCCTTATCGAACCGTGCGATCAGCTCGTCGTAGAGCTTGCGGTCGCCGAGAAGGTAGCGCGCCTCGAGCAGCGCGGTGCGGATGGTCATGTCCGCCTTGGCCTGACGGATACACTCGCTGATCGACCGCGTGGCATGGCCGACCTTCAGGCCCATGTCCCACAGGCAATAGAGCATGGCCTCGGCAATGGATTCGCTCCATGCAGTCTGCTTGTGGGGCAACAGAAAGAGGAGATCGATGTCCGAGCCGGGGGCTAGCACGCCGCGACCATAGCCCCCCGTGGCAATGACCGTCATGCGCTCGGCCTCGGGCGCATTCTCCGCCGGAGAAACATGCTTGATGGCAAAGTCGTACAGCAGCTCGATGATCTCGTCCTGCATCCGGCACAGCCGCTCGGCACAGCGCCGCCCATGCCGGTCCTTGATCAACAACTGCTCGGCGCGCGCGCGACCCTCCAGCAAGGCGGCTTTGACGTGCCGCGAAACCGCGAGCAGGAGCTCCGGTTGGTTGCCTGAATAGCTCTCGGCCAAAGCCTGCAACGCCCGAGCCACCTCGGCCGCTCTGAAAACCTCGTTGTCGCGGATGTCCGGGTCACCGGCGGTCAACATGGCGCCATCGGGTTAGGGGGACCGGCGTGTCACTATCGTCAGAGAACAGAGCGGCAGCAATTCAATGTGGTAATCCAATGTAACATCCTAGAATAATGGCGGGAATGGCGCCCCCATGGCGCGCCCCCCCCCCGGCCCGCGCAAACCCGTGAGAGCCCGTCGATGCGAAGCTTCCAGGTGTGTGAATGCGGTGCCCCACTGCGCCCGGCCGAGTTGCCGACTCCCACACCCGCCGGGACTGAGGTGCTGCTGAAGATCCTGGCGGCAGGGGTCTGCCACAGCGACCTGCACATCTCCGACGGCTACTTTGATCTGGGCGCCGGCAAGCGGCTGACCATTGCCGCTCGGGGCATCAAGCTGCCACTCACCATGGGCCACGAAAACGTCGGCGAAGTCGTGGGGCTTGGACCCGACGCGAGTGGCGTCAGAATAGGCAATCGCCGGCTGGTCCACCCGTGGATGGGTTGCGGCAGCTGCGCCACATGCAAGCGCGGCGAGGAGCAGCTTTGCCGCACACCCGCGAGTATCGGCATTTTCCGCGCCGGCGGTTACAGCGATCTCTTGCTGGTGCCGCATCCGCGCTACCTTTTCGAGCTCGACGACTTGCCCCCGGAAAAAGCGGCACCGCTCGCCTGTTCCGGCGTCACTACCTACGCCGCATTGAAAAAGGTTGGCCCCGCACTCGCGAGCGAGCCGATCGTGATCATCGGCGCCGGCGGACTGGGTCTCATGTGCCTGGCGTTGCACAAAGCGGTGGGTGGAACGGCGGCGATCGTCGTGGATATCGATGCGCAGAAACGCGCCGTAGCCAAGGAGGCCGGGGCACACGCGGTGATCGACGGGAGTGCGGTGGATGCCGCGCAACAGATTGTCGACGCGACAAACGGAGGCGCCCCGGCGGTCATTGATCTGGTCGGATCCTCGAGCACAGCGCGCCTCGCCATCGACAGTCTCAGCAAGGGCGGCAAGCTGATCCTCGTCGGCCTCTACGGCGGTGACATCACACTGCCTCTGCCCGTCTTTCCGATGCGCGCCATCACCGTGCAAGGCTCCTATGTGGGAAGCCTGCCGGAGATGGCCGAGTTGATGCAGCTGGTGCGCCGGACGGGATTGCCTCAACTGCCCGTCACCACCCGCCCGCTCGCCGAGGTGAATACCGCGCTAGCCGACCTGCGAGCCGGCAAGGTGCTCGGGCGCGTGGTGTTGATGCCCAGTTAGGACGAGCTCCGGCGATTCCATGAAACCGATGCGATTTGCTCTCCTGCTCGGGGCACCTCAGCGCATGCATGCAGCATCGCGATCGCGCTGATCGACTGCCCACGGTCTCATGTCAGCGGATCTCGTCTTCTGGTACGGTCTGGCGCTCAAGATGGCCCTGACCGCGGGCATCGTGGTGGTGGCGTCGGTGGCGGTCGAGCGCAGTGGGCCTTTCCTGGGCGCACTGATCGCGGCGTTGCCGACCGCGGCGGGCGCCGCCTACATCATTTTGGCGATTGAGCATCCCCCGTCCTTCATTGCTGCCAGCGCTGTAGGCACGGCCGCCGCCAACGCAGCCGTCGCCCTTTTTGCCCTGACCTACGCGGTCCTCGCACAGCGCCATGGCATCCTGCTCAGTCTCGGCACGGCCACAGCTGTATGGTTTGCCGCAGCCGCAGCCTTGCGCATGGTGGATTGGGCGCCGGCGACTGCATTGGCACTGAATGCGGCTGTGTTCGCAGTCACTATTCCTGCGTCGGCGCGCTACCGCCGTGCCGAGAGCTTGCGAGCGGCCGTCGCCCGCACGCGCTATGACCTGCCGCTGCGCGCGGGGACGGCCGCCTTGGTCGTCGCCGTCGTGACCACGGCCAGTCACTGGATTGGGCCGTTCGCCTCGGGTGTCCTCGCCGTATTTCCGATTGTGATGGGAAGCTTTGCCGTCATTCTGCATCCGCGCGTCGGCGGACAGGCTGCAGGTGCCGTCTATGCCCATGCCCAGCCGGCGCTGTTCGGCTTGGCTCTGGGTTTTCTCGCCGTTCACTACCTCGCCGAGCCGCTTGGAGCATGGTTGGCTTTTGCCGTTGGACTTGCCGTGACAATGGCGTGGAGCGGCGTGCTTTGGATCCTCCGGGCGCGACAAAGGCGCTGAGCCGTTATTTATCGATCGAGAGTTTCTGCTCGCGGATCACCCTCGACCATTTGCGCTCCTGCGTCTTGATGTACTTGGCAAACTCTTGAGGAGTTGCCCTCATCGGCTCGAACATCTGCGGCGCGAGGAACTTCTCGCGAAAAGCAGGATCGGCCAAATGACGCTGAGTCTCGGCATGCAGCTTCATGACGATGTCGCCGGGTGTGCCGCTCGGCGCGAATAGGCCAAACCAGGTGGTGGCCTCGTAATCGGGCAAGCCGGTCTCGGCAACGGTGGGGAGATCGGCCGCCGGCGCGAGGCGCTGCGCGCTGCCGATACCGAGGATCTTCAGGAGACCGGAACGGAACGGCGGCAGCGCCAAACTGACGCTCACAGACATCATGTCGATGTGCCCAGCAATCACATCATTGAGCGCGGGCGCCGCGCCGCGGTAGTGCACCGCCGTAAACTTCACGCCTGCCATGCTCTCCAACAGGCTGATGTTCATGTGCGGGCCGGAGCCGATACCTGCCGTGCCATAGGTCAGCTTGCCCGGCGACGCTTTGGCAAGTGCAATCAACTCGCCGACATTGGCGACCGGCAGATCACGTCTGGTGAGCAGCGCCTGGTTGATGCGAACAAGGCCGCTGACCGCAACGAAGTCCTTCTCCTCGTCGTAAGGGAGCTTGCCC
>JBJMTV010000022.1:0-10785 GCA_045811525.1 Xanthobacteraceae bacterium
GACAGCAGGTGGGGAGGCGGCGCCTGGGCGCAGCGCGAGAGCTATCCCACGCGGCCGGTGCGGATCATCGTGGATTCCGCGCCAGGCAGTGCCATTGACGTGACCCTGCGCATCATTGCTGACCGGCTGGGGCAGCTCTGGGGGCAGCAGGTGCTGCCGATAAACCAGCCCGGCGGGGGCGGAGCCATTTCGGCGCGGGCAGCCGCGGAGGCGGCGCCCGACGGATATACGCTCTATCAGCCTGCACTCTCGATCTTCCTCGCCACCCCGGGACGAGCAGCCCACCTGCCGCTCGAGCTGCCGCGCGACTTCGCACCGATCGGCTCGATCTCCGAACAACCCATGTTCATCGCGGTACCTCCCTCCCTCGGCGTCAACAACCTCAGCGAGCTCATCGCGCTTGCGAAGCAGCGACCGGGGCAGATTACCTATGCGACGACCGGCGTTGGGCGCATCACGCATCTCGCCGGCGAGCTGTTACAACTGCGCACCGGGATCAAGCTGCAGCTGGTGCCGTATTCCGGCGGCCCGAGCCATTCCCTGAACGACATCCTGGGTGGGCGCGTCCAAGTCATTATCGAGGCTTATCCCGGGATGGCGGGGCCGGTTCAGGCCGGCGCGATAAAGCCGATCGCAGTCGCGTCAGCACAACGGCTCCCCGCCTTTCCCGATCTGCCGACAGTGGCGGAGACTGTGCCCGGCTTCCTCGCCACGGGATGGCAGGGGCTCGCAGCGCCAAACGGCACGCCGGACACGATCGTCAGCAAGATCAGTTCCGACCTGCGCACTGTTCTCGATGAGGATGAGGTGAAGAAACAGATTGCGGCACGCGGAGGCTATATCCGACCCATGTCGCCCTCCGAGGTCATTGCCTTCATCCAGGAGCAACAGCGCACCTGGAATCCGATATTGGAGAGGCTGTTTCCGAAGTAGATCTCACCTCAGCTCTGGGGCTGAGCCGAACAACCGCGCATGCTCGGTAAGCGCAAAGCGGTCAGTCATTCCCGCGATGAAGTCGGCGATCCGGCGCAGACGCGCGGCATCATGCGGTTCCTGATCCCGTTCTTGACTGCGTTCCTCCTGCCGCCGATGCGCCCATTCGCTCGGAATATCCTGCGGCCGCTCAGCATAACGCGCGAACAGATCTGCAACGACCCGTTCTGCCTTCCAGATAATCGGCATGATACGCGCGTGCCTATACATGCGCGGATAAAGAAAGCTCTTGATGGCCTGATCGGCGGCGCTCATCTCGGCGGAGAAAGCCCCCATTGGCTGCTCGGCATAGCGGATGTCATCTGCGGATTGCGGTGCCAATTTATCGAGCCGGCGTGCGGTCTCGGCGATGACGTCCTCGATCATCCGGGTGATCAGCAGGCGCATCAACTCGTGCACGAGCCGGCCTCCGTCCACACCGGGGCAGCGGCGATTCACCTCCTCCACCATTCCGCTGATCAGCGGCACCGCATCGAGGTCCTCGAGAGTGAACAGCTCGGCGCGCAGTCCATCATCGATATCATGTGCATTATAGGCGATATCGTCAGCGATGGCGGCAACCTGCGCCTCGAGCCCGGCCTGGCTCCAGAGCTCAAGATCGCGTATTGCGCCATAAAGTCGAATGGCGTGAGGAACACCGCGCTGACGATGGCGGCTCACAGGACGGCCGGCGCGGTCCGTAACCGGACCGTTGTGTTTGACCATGCCCTCCAACGTTTCCCACGACAGGTTGAGCCCGTCGAAAGCAGCGTATCGGCGCTCGAGCGCAGTGACCACATGCAGCGTCTGCGCATTGTGATCGAAGCCGCCATACTCTGCGAGGCAGCGGTCGAGTGCGCGCTCGCCGGCATGCCCGAAGGGCGGGTGCCCAAGATCATGCGCGAGCGCCAGCGCTTCGGCCAGGTCCTCGTCGAGGCGCAGCGCACGGGCGAGGGAGCGGGCGATCTGCGTCACCTCGAGCGTATGCGTGAGGCGGGTGCGGAAGTGATCGCCTTCATGAAAGACGAAAACTTGGGTCTTATAGGCCAGACGGCGAAACGCTGCCGAGTGGATGACGCGGTCGCAATCGCGCCGAAAAGCGTTACGGGTCGGGCTTGCGAGCTCCGGATACTGCCGGCCGCGGCTGAGCTCCGGATCGGATGCGTAGCGAGCACGGGCGCCAGAAGCGCCCTCCCGGACGGACATGCGTCAGCCGCCCTCACTGAAGATACGGCGAACGCCTCTGCTGCGCGCGCCCGCGTGGCTCTGCTTACGACCAGGTTGCAAAGCTTAGACCCGTGCCGGTGCCCGCAGGTGTGCGATACCCCGGAACATATTCGAACCAATCAAGGTCCAGTGCCTCGAGCGCGCCGGCAATGCCCACCCAATTCAGAATTTCAGAGCTGCCGGCGTGCAGCTTGTTCCAGGGGAGGCTCTGCAGAAAAACAGCATTCTTGTCGGCAAGCGCCTTGAGGATGCCGCGGTCGAGTTCCTCGTCAACGAGGAAGTGGCTCAAGCCACCGGAAGCCATGATGCCCACCCGGGCGTTTTCCGGGAAACTCTCTACTGCCTGCCGCAAGGCTTGTCCGAAACGATAGCAGCGGCGCGGGCGCGGCCGATTGGGGTCGTAATAAGTGTTGAGAAAGATCGGCACCACCGGAACGGGGTGCAGAGGATCGAGCACGTGCCGGTGCACATAGGCGATCGCGTGCCCCTCGCCCTCTCCCGCCTTCAGGCATTTAGAGCTGGCCAGGTCGAAATCCTCCATCAAGGTCTCGATCAGGTGGACCGCAAGCGCGCTGTGAACGGGATAATCGCGCGGTTGGTCCTGCTCAAAAAAGGCGGAGCGGTTCTTGATGTACCACTCCGGGAGGTGGTTGTAGGTGCCGTGCTGCTTGTTGTCGTTGCGGATCGTGTCGCCGTAATAGACGGCAAAAGCGGGCCGGCAATCTTCCAAATAGCTCTCGTTCTGGTCGTCCCCGAGCACAATGAGTGCGTCCAGCCGAGCCGCGGCCACCACCTGCCGGAGGCGTTCGGCGGCGGCGCGGGCCACGTTCTGGCGCTCGACCAGATCCGTCGGCGCCACCATCTGCGCGAGCTTGGGATCAGCTTTCTCCAGCAGATCGCCATAAGTTACCGGATGCCCCTCCTTGTCCCGATGCTTCATCTTCTGATCGGTTTCTACAAAGCGCGGGAGAGTTTCGTCGGACGCGAGCAGCATGGGGGTGTGGGATGTGCCCGCGCCGAACACCAGCAGTGCCATGGCTTTCACTCCCTCCGGTTTGAGCGGGCTGCAGGGGACCAATGCTCCCCACGCGGAATTGATGCTAAATAGCAGATGTCGCCCGGCCCGTAGATGTCAACAGCGCTCTCCGGTTCAGCCCGGGTCGACTAGCCCACCCGTTGACCCCGAGCAGCCTCGCGCTTAGCTATCCCGGCAGATGCAAGAGCTCACAGGCAATCCTTCGGTAAATCTGACGGAAAGGGCCGCGCGCCGGATCCTCGAGATCTTGCGCCGTGAGCCGTCCGGGACGATGTTGCGCGTCAGTGTCGAAGGGGGTGGCTGCTCGGGATTTCAGTACAAGTTTGACGTGGAACGTGCGCAAGCGTCGGACGACGTGGTGATTACGCGCGACGGAGCCATGGTCCTGATCGACCAGATGTCGCTCGGTTACCTTGCCGGCTCCGAAATCGACTTTGTCGACGACCTGATGGGCGCAGCGTTCAGGATCAACAACCCACAGGCCACTGCGTCGTGCGGCTGTGGTACGAGCTTTTCGCTCTGAGCGCCGGCCGCGAACCCCCCTCGGCCCGCCCTATCCTGCGAAGACACGGGATGTGAGCGGCCAGGGACTGCTTGCCTGAGACGACTGTAGCGGTATACGAGGGCTTACTTGTTCCCGCTCTCCTCGCCGTCAGCAAGCACCCATGCGGATCCTCGTCGGGCTGATCGAACATATCGGGGATATCGTCGCCTGCGAGCCAGTCGCCCGTTATCTCAAGGATAAGCACCCCGGTAGTTACATTACTTGGGTCGTCTCGCCGCCCTACCGAGAGCTGATCGACAGTAATCCCCATATCGAGGAAACACTGCCGGTCGACTGCCTGACGGAATGGATGCGGCTGTCAAGTCACTGCAACCATGATCTCGTCATCGATCTGCACGTTAATTACCGCATCTGCCAGCATTGCCGCATTCCGCTGGTCAAGCGGACCGGCAATCCGCTCGTCAACGCTTTTGAGTGGTTCGATCATGGAGCGTTGCTCGAGGCCTTCAGTCTCGGCGCCGGGCTCCCGCGTCTCTCCGTCCACCCCGAAGTCTACTTGAGTACGGAGCATGCGGACGCAGTAGACGCGCTCAAGCTGCCAGAGACGTTTTGCGTGATCCACCGCGTCTCCAATCACCTCGACAAGGATTGGCCAGCTCACCAGTGGTCTGCTCTGGCGAAGATCGTACGCGAGGACCTTGCACTGCCCATTGTCGAGGTGGGTGCCGGCGCGCAAGCAGAGCCGTCGCCGCTCGGCGGCGATGCCGTCGACCTCGTCAACCGTCTCACTTTGCTGCAGAGCGCGGAAGTCATTCGCCGCGCGCGGATGTTTATTGGTGTCGACAGCGGGCCCGCGCATTTTGCCAACGCCGTGCGCACGCCGGGTGTCGTTCTGCTGGGTCGGCTGAACAATTTCCGTCAGTACACACCGTTTACCGGGTTCTATGCGAGCGACGGTCCCGATGTGAAACTCGTGCGCAATCTCACGGGTCCCGCGCGTCTCCTTCCTTTGCACGAGGTCGCCGAAGCCGTGCGCTACGTCGCGGGAGTTAGTCCAACCCGCGACTCTCGCCACGGATCGGTCGGACCACGCGTTGCTCCGGGAACACGCGCACCTTGGCGCGACCGCATCCTCGCCTCGGGACTGTTCGATCCCGATTGGTATCTCCTGCACAATCCGGACGTGAAGGAGAGCGGTCTGGAGCCCATTGACCATTACCTGCTGGTCGGGAGTTTCGAAAGACGCGAGCCCTCGCCGGCATTCAACGCTGCAGCATACCGCCAGCAGAATGCGGACGTTGTAGCGGAGGGCATGGATCCATTGCTGCATTATGTCTTGCACGGAGCGCGCGAGGGGCGTCACCGCGAGCACCTGCAGCACAGGCAAAGCATGCGCGTGTCAGGGGACGGCAGCGCACTTGTGAAGCCTCTTTCGCTAGAGCTCGGGTTGGCCAGGCACCCTGCAGAGGAAAAGCCAAACGCGACGGAGATGCCGCGCACCTTCGCCTTCTACCTTCCTCAGTTTCATCCGATACCGGAGAACGATTGGGCGCACGGCGGCGGCTTCTCGGAATGGCACAATGTGATCGCCGCGAAGCCTCAGTTCCGCGGGCATTGCCAACCCCGCGTCCCGGGCGAGCTCGGCTTCTATGACCTGCGCTCGATCGACGTCATGCGCGCCCAACTCGCACTGGCACAGGAGCATGGCATCGACGGCTTCTGCTTCTATTACTACTACTTCCAAGGCAAAAAGCTTCTATTCAAGCCGCTGGAAAACTACTTGCACTCGGATCTCAAGGCTCCGTTTCTTGTGCTTTGGGCGAACGAGAACTGGAGCAAGCGCTGGGACGGGGGCGACCGGGAGATCATCGTCGCGCAGCATCATTCGCGCGACGACGATCTTGCGTTCATCCGCGAAACGGCCGCGCTCTTCCGCGATCCGCGCTATGTGAAGATCGCCGGCAAACCGATCCTGCTGATCTACAAAGTGCACCTGTTTCCGGACATCAAGGCGACGGTCGCGCTGTGGCGCGAGGAGATCGTGCGCCTCGGATTTCCCGACCTCTATCTCGTGATGGTCGATGACTGGGGGTCCAATCTCAACCAGCCGCGCGACTTGGGCTTCGATGCGACCTACGAAATTCCGTCGAACGTCGTGCCGGAGCAGGTTCTGGTGGGCGATCGTGAGAGCCTGGAGGTCAGCAAGGAGTTCGAGGGGCGCATTGTGGATTATCGCAAGTTCGCGAGCTTCCATGCTGGCCGGCCCTGGCCACAATACAAGCGGTTCCGCACGGTCATGCTGCCCTGGGACAATACCGCGCGCTACGCCTCACGTGCCATGGTGCACATCAACGGCGAGAACGAGGCCTATCAGCTGTGGTTGCTCCAGGCGTTGCTCGACACCTATGAGCGTTATCCCCCCGAGGAACGCATCGTGTTCCTTCATTCATGGAATGAATGGTGTGAGGGAACCTACCTGGAGCCTGATCGGCGGTTGGGCCGCTTCTTTCTCGAGCAGACGAACGAGGCTGTGACCAGTGCGCGGGAGGTGATTGAGACCGCTGGCGCGGATGAGATGGGCGTAGTCCGTGATCTCATGCGCATGCAACGCATGAAAGACGAAGGCGCTTTCCGCGTGCTGCAGGCCACGCGGGCGCAGCACGCCGCCATGCAGGCGGAGATCGACCATCTCAGAGGAAGGCTGCATGGTATTTGGGGCTCCACGTCGTGGAAATTAACGAAGCCAGTCCGACTGGCGGCAGAAGCCTGGAAGGCTGCACGAGGGCTGGTGCCGCCCCGCTGATGTGGCCGCCGAACGTAAGCAAACAGCGGTCAACAAAGTATCTTCGGCAGGGCGACGGGCGCGGCAGTTCCTGGCTCTGGCGACGCCGCGCCATTGGCACGAGCGGCGACGCCCTCTAATGTCTTTCGGCAGTGGGGACGCAGACATGCTCAAGCGGTTCAGCGCGTGCATCATTGGCTTTCTTGCGACGCAGCCAGCGCTCGCCGATGGGATGATTACGCCCCGATATCATTTCCATCACCGCGGATATATCCTTCCCGCGGAACGGCACGTGGTCGAGGTCGTGCAACCGCCCTGGAGCGGCAAGTTCATTATCAATGGGCATCACTTCGTGGGCACGACCCCCGCCTGCTTCAGCTGGGCCGCGGGTGAACGCATTACCCTGGTGGCCGGCGATTGGCACGGCCATTGCGTGAACGCGGTGTTCTACAACCTGCAGCGCCACAGCACCTGCACAACGTGGTGCGGCAACGGCCCGTACTGATGGCTCATGGTGGCGTGGCAAATGCGCGAGGGCGCAAACCTGCTGGCTACCGCGCTTGCGGGTCCGGCGGGTAACCATGGCGGATGGCATTATAATCCTCGACCTCATAGCGCGCTGATCCGACCCCGCCGCCCACACGCGTGACATAGCTCGGCCCGATCGGCGATTTGCCGGAGCCGCCTGGGATATCGAGCACGTAGGTCGGTTGGCAGAGTCCTGAGAGGCGCCCGCGTAGTGCGCGCATCAGCCCCTGCCCTTCCTCAATCCCTGTGCGCCAGTGCCCCGTGCCTGGCGCAAGGTCGCCGTGATGAAGGTAGTAGGGCTTGATGCGGCACTCAACGAACGCGCGCATGAGCTCACCGAGCGTGGCTGGGTCATCGTTGATGCCGCGCAGCAGAACGCTCTGGCTGAGCATCGGGATTCCAGCATCAATGATCCGAGCACATGCCATCCGCGCAGCGTCGCTGAGCTCGCGCGCATGGTTGGCATGCAGCACCAAATATGTCGCCTTGCCGCCGGCCTTGAGCGCACGGATGAGCGAGGGATCGATGCGCGTGGGCGCCACGACCGGTACGCGGCTGTGCACGCGCAGCACTTTGACATGCTCGATAGACGCAAGCGCGCGGGTGATGGCCGTAAGCCGCCTTGCAGACAGAATGAGGGGATCTCCACCCGTCAGGATCACCTCCCACACCTCCTGATGCTGTCGAATATAGTCGAAGGCCGCGGCGAGCTCGGCGCGGCTCAGCGCGCTGCGCCGACCCAGCATCTCGCGCCGAAAGCAGAACCGGCAATAAACCGGACATACGTGCAGGGGCTTGAGCAGCACACGATCGGGATAGCGGTGAACGATCCCGGCCACCGGCGCGTGGGCGTCGTCGCCGAGCGGGTCAGCGAGCTCTTGGGGCAGAGTGGCAAGCTCGCGCGGATCGGGGAGAAACTGGCGGGCTATCGGATCGCCCGGGTCGGACCGGTCGATGAGCTCGACGACCGCGGGCGTTAACGCCACGGCATAGCGCGCCGCGACCTGCTCAAGCTCTCTCTGCTGAGCGCCGTTTACCAGCCCAGAAGCAACCAAGTCCTTCGGGCGGCGCAAGGTATGCGCAGGAGTTTTCATGGGCGGCAATCCAAGTTCATTCCGTAGACGAGCGGCAGTCACGGCACCGCCGGCCGCTGATGCGGCGCCGACAGAGGGATGTCAATCGCAGCACGGAACACAGCAGGATGCGCCGCAAAGGTGCCTTGCAGGCTTATCTAATTCGGTGTTGGGTGGACCGACGGCATGATCGAGCAGGAAGGCAAGCTAATGAAGAATTATCTCGATGGTGGTGAAGCGATCCTTGAGGCGTTTCGCAAGCTCAAGATCGACTACATCATGTCATCGCCCGGTTCGGAATGGTCGCCGGTCTGGGAGGCGCTTGCTCGCCAGACGGTCGATCACAAGCCAGGTCCGACCTTCGTCGAGTCCTGGCACGAGACGCTCGCGGTCAACATGGCGACCGGATACACGCTGATGACGGGGCGGCCGCAGGCCGTGCTGTTGCACGCGGGTGTGGGCATGCTGCAGGGCAGCTTGGGAGTGCACGGCGCTCTTCAGAACGAGGTTCCCATGGTGGTGATGTCGGGCGAATCGCAGTCGCTTGGCGAGGATCCTGATCTCGACATCGAACAGCAGTGGTATGGCGGGCTTTCCGTGGGAGGGATCGAGCGCTTTGTCGAGCCGGTCGCGAAGTGGGCGCGCGCCGTGTCCAGCCCGCATACGCTTTATGAGAGCGTCATCCGCGCCGGCGAGATGGCGCAGCGGACCCCGAAAGGGCCAATCTACCTGAACGTCGCCCTCGAGCACATGCTGCACGATTGGAGCCCGCCCGCTGCGGCGCGCGAGGTGCCGCCCGCACCCAAGGTGCAGGCGCGCCCGGATGATGTCGGGCAAATTGCCGAGCTGCTCCGCGCCGCCAAGCAACCTGTGATCGTCGCCGAGGCATCAGGTCGTGATCCGAAGGCTTTCACCGCCCTGGTGGAGCTTGCCGATCTCCTTGCCATTCCCGTGATCAATGGCCGCGCCGGCTCCTACGCCAACTTCCCGACCGACCATCCGCTCTACCAAGGCGTAGCACGCTACAAACCTCTCGAGGATGCCGATGTCGTGCTGCTGGTGAGCGGACGCGCGCCCTGGTACCCGGCGCGCCAACGGCCGACAACCGGCAAAATCGTCGCCGTCCACGACAATCCCCACAAGGGCCATCTCTCCTACCAGAACTGGCATGCGGATTATTACCTCGAGGGCGAGGTCGCCATCTCGCTCGATCTGCTGGCCAAAGATCTGCGTTCCGGCAAGATCGACGCGGCCGCGGTGAAGGCACGCAAGCAGCGCTGGTCGCGCGAGCACGAAAGCTACGTCGCGAGGTTGCGCAAGGAGCGGGAGCAGGCGCGCGGGGGCTCGGGGATAGATCCGCTCGCTTTGCTTGATGATGTTGGAGCGACCCTCCCACCCGACACGATCTATGTCGATGAGACCATCACGCATGCAGGACTGTTGCGTCAGCACCTGCCGCAGACGCAGGCACAGAGCTTCTTCCGCGGGTCTGGCGGCCTCGGCCAGGGCATCGGCACCGCACTTGGGATCAAGCTCGCCGCCCCGGAACGACCGGTCGTTCTGATCATCGGCGACGGCTCGTTTCTCTACAACCCCATTGTGCAGGCACTCGGCGCCTCGCAGCGTCACAAGCTGCCCATTCTCATCATTGTGATGAACAACAAGAAATATGCCGCCATGGGCATGGGCCATGTGCATCATTATCCGGACGGCGTGGCGGTGACGAAAGATATCCAGCACGGCGTGCGCATCGAGGGGCCTGACTACGAGAAGCTCGGCAGTCATTTCG
Organism: Xanthobacteraceae bacterium; assembly: GCA_045811525.1. Lineage (GTDB taxonomy): Bacteria > Pseudomonadota > Alphaproteobacteria > Rhizobiales > Xanthobacteraceae > VAZQ01. The sequence goes on from JBJMTV010000022.1 coordinate 9,913, forward strand.
GCTTCCACGGTCAGCGCGTCGAGAAGCTCGATGAGGTCAGGCCAGCGCTGCAGGCTGCCCTCGCGGCAACGAAGGCTGGCAAGACTGCCATTCTCAATGTGCTGCTGACGCGCTGATCCGTTCGTAGCCACACCGATCGAGTGTCTCTGCAACAGCAGCACAGGACCGAGTAAAGGTGGCCGCCGATCCCTATGACACGCTAGGCGTGAAGAAGGACGTCTCGCAGGAGGACCTGCAGAAGGCCTATCGCAAGCTCGCCAAGAAGCTCCACCCCGACCTCAATCCTGGCAACAAGCGGGCGGAGGAGCAGTTCAAGGAAGTAGCGGCCGCCTACGACATCGTCGGTGATGCGGAAAAACGCGCGCGCTTCGATCGTGGCGAAATCGATTCGAGCGGAGCCGAACGACCGCGCCAGCAGTACTATCGCGATTTCGCCGCAGATGAAGCGGGCCACCCCTATGCAAGCGATGCCGGGTTCGCCGACTTCGAAGGCTCGGACGACATTCTCGCGGAAATTTTTGGCCGGCCTGGAGAGGGCCACTTCCGCGTGCGCGGAATGGATGTGCGCTATCGTCTCGCCCTTGATTTTCTTGTTGCGATCAATGGCGTCAAACAGCAGCTCACTTTGCCGGACGGCTCCAAGCTCGACGTGACGATTCCGCCCGGCACCCGCCAAAGCCAGATTTTACGTTTGCGCGGGAAAGGACAGCCGGGAGGCGGCGGCGGCCCGGCTGGCGACGCGCTGATCGAGATCGAGGTACGGCCGCATCCCTTCTTCACACGCAAGGATGACGACATTCACGTGGATTTACCGATCTCACTGCGTGAGGCCGTGCTTGGCGCGAAGGTTGATGTGCCGACAGTGGCGGGCGC
>JBJMTV010000023.1:0-277896 GCA_045811525.1 Xanthobacteraceae bacterium
GATGCAGCGACGAGCGGGTCAGGTGCGGGATCGTGCCCTGTAGGGCATACAGGCAGTCATCCAGCGGCAGGAGCGTGTGCTTGCGGAAGGCGATGACCAGTGCCTCTTCGTCAGACGAGAGCACCGTTGAATGAGGAGCTTTGGGGCCCATCGGAGCATCATTCACAAAGGCTCGTTTGCGCCACTTGGCGATGGTCTTCTGGTTGAGGCCGTACTGCGAGGCTAGCCTTTTGAGCGGAGCCTTCGATCGTTGTATCGCAGCTCGGACGGCGTGCGTGGTCGTGGCGCTGCCGTGAAGTATCTGTCCCATAGCTCCTCCCAGAATGTAGGATCAGCTTGACTGATTCCCCCACACTCCGGGACCAGACACCTAGCAAGAAGTCCTATCGATCTGGCCGTTCGAGCGCACGAACCAGTGCTCGCTTGCGAACGACTTGCCGGCAAGCCGATTCGCGAGCCAGTCCGCGACCAGGATGGACGGGAATGGACCGAGATTGGCGGACGGCACGTTGCCGACCGAATGGCGCGATTCCTGGTACACGACCATCTGTTTGGGTCCTTTGACGGTCCTGATCAGCCGCTCCGAATGCTCCACGGGGCTCAGCTCGTCGCATTCACCGGCGACGACGAGATAGGGCACCGTGATCTTTTCGGCGTGACCCTCCCAGGTCATGGTTTTTCGCAAGCGCTCAAACTCGCCCTCGTCCGTCGTTCCGGCCATGTACATGAAGCGTTTCTTGAAGGTTGGCGATGCCTGCTCAAAGATCATCTGACAACCCGGCTCATGGCACACCGACATCGCTGCGAAAGCGCGGATGCGCGGCTCATAGGCAGTGAGCAAGGTGCCGAAGAAAGTACCGAAGCTCGTCCCGGCAGCGCCGATTCGCTCGGGATCTATTTCGGCTCGCTCGCTCAACCAATCCACCAGCGGCTTGCCGGCTGCCATCCAGTTCTCCATCGAGAAGTAGATGCCGAGCATCGGGGCCTCGTATTGGCCCGGCCCGTCAATCGCGAGGACCGCGAGGCCCCGGTTCAGGTAACGGTCGCCATAGAGCGCGACTTGGATTTCCTTGAAACTGTCCATGCCGGGAATTGCGATCACCACGGGGATGCGGCCGCCTTTGTAGCTCGGCGGCAGATGGAACCAGGCGGGAATGGCCTTTCCCATGAAGGGCACCCAAACTGGCTCCACATGATGATCGGCGAGCGCGGCGTACTTGCCGTAGCACTCGCGTTTCTTGTTATTGTAGGCGACGTTGGTCTCGTTGTTCTGGTCGTAGGGCCACTGCGCCGCGCCCCAGTGCACCGCCGCCATGAAGTAATTGTCGCGCGCGGTCACCTTGTGGTCCGCCTCTTCAGCGGCCTTGGCCTTGGCTTCGCGCCGGCGCGCCACCGCCTCGAAGGCGGGGCCGATATCCGCCATTTTCTTCACCCGCTCGCGAATACCAGCAAAATCCGCGTTCGCCTCGCTGCCACACGGCGCGCTCAGATAAAGCGACCTGGGCTGGTCCCAATCGATGCCATTCGCGCGGATGACATTGTCGATCAACCAGCGCTGCTCCTCGTAACGGCGCACGTGCGGCTCGCCGCGCGCGTCGAGGATGGGTTGCACGGGAATATTCATCCGTTCCTCCGTATGGCGTTGCCGAGGCGAGCGGCGCGCTCAGGTACACTTCAGCCTATGAGTTTCGCTGGCATGATCTCGTCGGCATCGGTGCTATCGTGATCGACTTCCTCGCGAATGATACGCTCGGTGATCGATGGCAGATACTCGAGCAGCGCCGCATTCGCTGCCTCGTACTCCGGCAGCAGAACGGTTTCGATGAAGGATCGAGGCGCCCTGACGATGAGCGTCTGTCGGTGCATGCGCGGGTATCGATAGGGTCGCAGCCCATAGCGCCGGCAAAGCGCAATGAACAATTTGCGTGACCAAAGGTCGTTGATGGTGAAGCGCATCTCGATCGGCTGTTGGGTTCGAGCCGCGGCAGCCAGCCGTGCCCGGATCCGCTCAGCTGCAGCCTGCGCTGCCACGCGTTCGCCTGGCGTGGCCCCGCCGGCATAGAGAGCCTCGATCTTGCGCAACTTGTCGCGCAGGAGCTCGTCGCCGTGCATGGTGGTCGCACTCTCTCTGTTTATCTCGTGGCCGCGCCGCTCCCGCCCGGAGCGGTGCTGATGCTCCTGAGGATCGGGGTCCATTGCACGAGCTCCTGGACGAAGATGCTTGCCGCCTTTTCGGGCCCGATATCGCTCAGGGGCTCAAAGCCGAGGGACAGAAGCTCATTCTGGAAGGTGCTCTGCGCCATCACCTGCTGAGTCACGGCATTGAGCCGCTCCAATATGGGGCGCGGGCTGCCTGCTGGCGCGAAGATACCGAACGTGGTCTGCGCCAGCATTCCAGGCAGGCCGCTCTCGCTCGAGATCGGCAACTCAGGCGCGCTCGTGATCGGACGTGCGGAGTTTACCGCAAGAATGCGAAGCTTCCCGGCGCGATGCAAGTCGAGCACGTGCGCGGTGGCATTGGCCGACATCATCGCAATCTGTCCGCTGAGCAGGTCGACGAGCACCTGTCCGATTCCCTTGTACGGCACGTGAACGATGTCGAGTCCACCGGCTCGCTGTTTGAACAACTCGCCCGCAAGATGGGTGATCGAGCCATTGCCAGCCGAGCCATAGGAGAGCTTCCCCGGATTGGCTTTCGCATAGGCAATGAGCTCGGACAGCGTCTGCGCGGGCACAGAGGGGTGCACCACGACCGCCGTGGAGCTGTAGGCAAACACCGTGACGGCTGCGAAGTCCTTGACGGGATCGTAAGGCGGATTGGCGAGCGGCGCCGTGATCAGGACCTGAGTGGTGGTACTCCCCAGCAGCAGGCTATAGCCATCGGGCGCAGACCGGGCGACCTCGCTCGCACCGATCAAGCCGCCACCGCCGCCGCGGTTGTCGATCACCACCGTTCCCAAGTGTGACCGGACCCGTTCCGCCCAGAACCGGGCGATCACATCGTGCACCCCGCCGGGCACGGACGGCACGACCAGCCGCACCGGCCGGGAGGGATAGCCCTCCTGCGGCGACGCCGGTCGCAAACCCAGGACGCTAGCCAGCGTCAGAGGAGCCGCAAGCTTCGTAAGCACCAGCAGGTCGCGACGCTTCATCCCCTGTCCGCCCCGTGGTGGACTGCTATGCGGGAGCACCCGATTTTAATGAAAACGCCACAGCGTGCCAATGTTAGTGCGCCCGTGCAGCCACGTTGCACACAATATGCTACGCATGACGCACTTGTTCGCAGCGGTCGTTGTTCGTAGCAACACCTGTTCCTAGCAGCACTTGCGCGTGCTGCGGGGAGTGACCCAAGGCTAGGGTTTGCTGCAGAAGCGGGCAGGGGAGAAACATAGGATGCACTTCGTCGTTCGGTTGATTGCCGTCGGACTGCTGAGCCTCCCAGCGATACACTTGGCAGGGGCTGCGGACTATCCAAGCAAGCCCATCACCGTCATCGTGCCGTTCTCCGCGGGAGGTCCGACGGACGTGATTGCGCGCTTGGTCGGCGCGCACATGTCGCGCACCTTGGGCCAGTCATTGGTGATCGACAATGTGGGAGGGGCCGGAGGAACCCTTGGCATGACGCGTGCGGCGCAGGCTCAACCGGACGGCTACACGATTGCGATCGGCAATATGGGGACCCAATCGGCGGCGCCGGCCCTTTATCCAAACCTGAAATACGATCCGGCGAAAAGCTTCGCACAGGTCGGGATCGTCAGTCACACCCCAGAGGCGATCGTGGCGAAGAATGCCACGCCGACTGAGAACCTCCTGGATTTCATTGCTTACCTGAAGCAGAGCCACACGCGTCTCAACTATGGCCACGCCGGTGTCGGCTCGATCTCGCATGTGGCCGGCCTCGTATTCAACGCCGGGCTCGGGCTGCACCCTAATCTCGTCCCCTATCGCGGCACTGGGCCGGCAATACAGGATTTGGTTGCCGGTCAGCTCGACTACATGATCGACCAATCGCTCAATGTCATCCCGCAGATCAAGGCAGGGACCATCAAGGTCTATGCCATCGCCGCGCGCCAACGTTTGGCTACTCTGCCTGACGTGCCGACGGCTCAGGAGGCCGGCCATGACTTTGTGTTCAGCGCCTGGAACGCCATGGTCGCCCCGCAAGGTACTCCGCCTGCCATCATCGATAGGCTCGTCCAGGCGCTCGCCGGCGCTCTCGATGACGTCGACGTTCAAAGGCGGTTTACCGATCTGGGCAGCTCTGTCCCTGTCCGCGCGGAGCGCGGTCCGTCCGGGCTGCAGCAGCTCGTAGAGAGCGAAATCGCTCGCGTCACGCCCGTCATCAAAGCAGCCGGCACGGCCGCCAACTGAGGTCCCGTCTTGCGCATGCAACAAATGCTTGCAGTCTCGCTTTGGCGTGGTGGCGCCGACGGGCGGTACCAGGATTATCAGGTGCCGCTGCATGCAAACCAGACGGTGCTCGATGTGGTCACCTACGTGCAGCGCAACTTGGACCCGACGCTGTCCTATCGTTTTGCCTGCCGGGTCGGCATGTGCGGCTCCTGCGCGATGACGGTGAATGGGCGGCCGCGATGGACCTGCAGGACGCATGTGTCGAAAGTGGTCGAGAGCGGCGGGTTGCGAATAGGTCCACTCGAGAACCTCCCGGTGATCAAGGATCTGGCGAGCGACATGCAGCCATTCTTCGACAAATGGCAGCGCGCCAACGGCACATTCGCCCCGTCAAGAACGCGCGATGATGACATCGAGCGCATCAGGCCCGAGACTCCTGCGCGCCGTGCGGCGGATGCTGCGATCGAATGCATCAATTGTGGGATCTGCTACGCCGCTTGCGACACGGTGCGCTGGAATCCGGACTATCTCGGTCCGGCAGCACTCAATCGTGCCTGGACCTTGGTGAATGACGAGCGCGATAGCGGGAACGTGCGGCGGCTGCAGGCCGCGGCAGCGAATGGCGGCTGCCACGCCTGCCACACCCACCAGTCCTGTCAGGAGCATTGCCCCCAAGCTCTTAACCCGACGGCATCCATAGCCGGTCTTAAGCGGCGCACCATGCTCGCCTATCTCAAGGGCGAGCTGTGAACGTTCGTCTTTATCTGTGGCAGCGCCTCACGGCAGCGCTGATGCTGCCCTTGGCGGTGGTGCATGTCGCGGTGATCTTCTACGCGACGCAACGCGGGCTCAGCGCTGCCGACCTCCTCGCGCGCACGCAGGGCAGCGTGATGTGGGGCGGCTTCTACACCCTGTTCGTCCTGGCAATAGCGATCCATGCCGCGATCGGTATTCACAACATCGTCAGCGAGTGGACGCCGCTGCCGCGACGCACGACCGGCATTCTCGCCACGGCATTCGGCTTCGCGCTGTTGCTGCTTGGTTTGCGGGCAGTCGCAGCTGTGGTGCTCGTATGAGCCTGCAGCAACTGCGCCACCGTGGCAGTGTGCTTTGGGTGGCTGCGCTGGTGCACCGCCTCTCCGGCTTTGCCCTTGCAGCATTCCTGCCCGTGCATTTTCTGGCGCTTGGTCTGGCCATCTCCGGTGAGTCGAAGCTCGAACAGTTTTTGCGATGGAGCGATCAACCGCTGGTCAAGCTGTCGGAAAGTGCGCTCATGTTTCTGCTTGCCGTGCACATGTTGGGCGGTCTGCGCCTGCTCGTGATCGAAAATCTCGACTGGCGTGACGGGCAGAAGCAGCTTGCCACCCTCGCCGTAGGGCTCGCCGCGGTACTGGCATTCGTTCTGCTGGTGCGCATGTTCTGAGCGCGCGAATGGATATCGAACGCCTCAAGACCGACATTCTCATTCTTGGCTCCGGCGGCGCTGGTCTTTTTGCCGCGCTGCATGCTCACAAAGCTGCTCCGAGCCTCGAGGTGACGGTCGTCAGCAAAGGCTTGCTCGGCAAATGCGGCTGCACCCGCATGGTGCAGGGCGGGTACAACGTGGCGCTCAGTCCCGGTGACTCGGTCGAGCGACATTTCATGGACACGATCGAGGGCGGCAAATGGTTGCCGCACCAGGAGCTCGCCTGGACGCTGGTGTCCAAGGCCGTCGAGCGTGTGCGCGAGCTCGAGAACGAGATCGGCTGTTTCTTCGATCGCAATCCCGACGGCACCCTGCACGGCAAGGCGTTTGCCGGACAGACCTTCGATCGCACGGTACACAAAGGCGACCTCACCGGCATTGAGATCATCAGCCGCCTCATGGAGCAGGTGTGGGCGCGGCCCATCCGTCGGCTCGAGGAGCATCGGGCGGTTGCGCTCATTCCAGCCAAGGACGGCGGCTTGGCCGGCGTCCTGATGATCGACATCCGTACTGGGGCCTTCCGCTTCGTGGCGGCACAAGCAGTCCTGCTGGCGACGGGCGGCGGCCCGACCATGTATCGCTATCACACGCCGTCAGGCGACAAGAGCATGGACGGCTTGGCCATGGCGCTGCGCGCCGGCCTTCCTCTGCGCGATATGGAGATGGTGCAGTTTCATCCGACGGGGCTCCTTGCCGGACCGGACACGCGCATGACCGGCACCGTTTTGGAGGAAGGGTTGCGTGGGGCAGGGGGGCATCTCCTGAACGGTGCCATGCACCGGTTCATGGTGGATTACGACGACAAGCTCGAGCGTGCCACGCGTGACGTGGTCAGCCGCGCGATTTCGTCGGAGATGAAGGCGATGCGCACGAGCCCGCATGGTGGCGTGTACATCAGCATGAGCCATCTTGGCCCGGCAAACGTGGCCAAGGAGTTCAAGGGGATGGTGGAACGTTGTCGGGACTGCGGGTTCGATCTCGCCGGCGGGCTCGTCGAGGTGGTGCCGACTGCACACTATTTCATGGGTGGCCTGACCTGTGGCCCCGACACCGCGACTGGCTGGCCGGGGCTGTTTGTTGCCGGCGAGGACGCAAGCGGCATGCATGGGGCCAACCGGCTGGGCGGTAATGGGGTTGCCAACTCCACGGTATTCGGCGGCATCGCCGGCGAAGCCATGCCGCGCTGGATTGCCGCCAATCCGGGCCATCGGGCGCCGGATGAGGACCGCTTGCAGGCCGAGTGGCTGCGCGCCTTGCACCCGTTCAGCCGCAAGCCCGCAAATTTGAATGCTCTGCGCGAGAAACTCATGGACACAATGTGGGACGACGTGGGTGTTGTGCGCGACCGTGCCGGCCTCGACCGCGGGGTTGCAGCGCTGGACGAGATCGAGGCCGAGCTCCTGGCCAGCGGGATTGCCGAGAGTGGCCGTGCATTCAACCTCACTTGGCACGACTGGCTCAATCTGCGTTCGCTCACCGAGATCAGCCGTGTCATTGCGCTCGCCGCACTAAAGCGCGAGAATTCGCGCGGCGCGCATTTCCGCTCGGATTTCCCCGACCCGGGAGAGCTCGCGACTTCCCGCTTCACAGTCGCATGGCAAACAGCGCGTGGCATCGAGATCAGCGACGAGCCCGTGCAATTCACGTTGGTCAAACCCGGTGAAAGCCTGCTGCAGGACAAGGCCGCTGCCGAATAGCGAAACTACATGATTCCAATTTACGCCATTCAACGAACGGCCGAAGAGTTGATGACCAAAGCGGCCATCGAGATCCCGGAGGATTATCTCGCCGGGTTGCGCCGCTGTGCCGATACCGAGAAGGGCGATCTGTCCGCCTTCGTGATCCAGGCCATGTTGGAAAATTACGAGGCGGCCAAGGAAGATCGCCGTGCCATGTGCGGCGATACCGGGCTGCCGCGCTGGTACGTGAAGATCGGCAACGAGGCGCGCGTCGAAGGCGGCCCGGTCGCGCTCGAGACGGCATTACGCCGTGCGACTGCGCGGGCAACGCATAACGTACCGCTGCGCCCGAACCGTGTTCATCCGCTCTGGCGCACGGACCACAACAACAACGTGGGCATCAATGCACCTGAGATCGAGTACGCGTTCCATCCTGACGGCGATTGGATTGAGCTCACGACCGTCCATAAAGGCGGGCTCTTCGGCAGCGACTACCGCATGCTGTTTCCTGGCGACGGCATTGAGGGGATCAAACGGTTTTATCTCGACACGTTGATCGGCTTCGGCAAGCGCGGACTTGCCTGCCAGCCCGCCATTGTGGGCGTCGGTCTCGGCGGATCCAAGGACACATCAATGGTGCTGGGCAAGCAGGCTGCGTGTCTGCGGGTGGTCGGGTCGCGCAATCCTGACCCGCGCATCGCCGAGCTTGAGGAGGAGCTCAAGCAGCTGGGGAACTCCATCGGCATGGGCGCGATGGGCTTTATGGGATCCTCGATGGTGGTCGATTGTCATATCGAGGTTGGCTATTGCCACACTGGCGGCATGCCGATGTCGGTGCACATGTTCTGCTTGTCGTCGCGTCGTGCTTGCGCGCGTATCGATCGCGATGGGGGCGCGGCGTTCCGCACGGACCCGATCTGGTTTACCGACTACATGCGGCGCGCCACAGTGGAATGGGAAGAAGCCGCGGTCGCGGCGGCCGAGTGATGGAAAGCGCGCTCAAGACCATTCACCTTGCTCTTCCCGCGCGCAGCGAGGACCTGGCGCGAATCGAGATCGGATCGGTAGCCTACCTCAGTGGGCGTGTGTTTACCGCGCGTGAAGGCGTCTACAAGCATGCCATCGAGGATGGAGCGGGCATGCCGGCGGGGAAGGAGGTGCTTGGCCGCGTGAATTTCCATTGCTCACCGGCAGCTTCGGTCAATAGCGATGGCAGCTACACCGTCGGTGCGGTCACCGCCACGGCCTCGTTTCGTTTTGCGAGATGGCTCGACGGCTGGTTTGCCCTGTCGGGCTGCAACATCATCATCGGCAAGGGCGGCATGACCTCGGAGGTATACCGCAAGTCCTTCGTGCCGAACGGCGCCATTTATCTCACGACAGTCGGCTACGGTACTGGAGCGCTGCTCGGGCGTGGCATCAGCCGCGTCGCCGGCGTGTATTGGCTCGAGGAGCTGGGCTTGGCCCAGGCGGTCTGGGTGCTCGATGTCGAGCGGTTCGGCCCGTTTCTTGTGGAAAGCGATCTCGCCGGCAACAGCTTGTTCGAACGCGAGAATGCGAAGATTGCACCAGGCCTGGAGCGTCTCTACGCCAACACCCGGCCGGCGACACTGCGCCGATATGGCGAGACCGACAACAAGACCGACGAGATCATTTGACGCGCGAGACGCCAGAGGTCGTTGCACACCCGTGGCCAGCCCCTAGCGTCAATGTTAGCTTGTTGCAGCTTGGCACACAGCTTGCTTTGCGTGTTGTTCGTGTGAGACCGCAGAACCCGACCGAGGAGCCGCTCATGCTGGATCGCCGTCGCCTTGTCCAAACGAGCCTTGCAACGCTCGGAGCAGTTCCGCTGGGCCTGCCTGCAGTGCTCGCGCAGAAGAGGCCGCTCGCGAAAGTCCGATACAACGAGGTCGTGCGCTCGATCCTCTACACGCCGGCCTATGTCGCCATGACCAATGGCTATTTCGAGGAAGCAGGCATCGACCCCTCGCTCGTCACGGCGAATGGCGGCGACAAGTCGGCGGCCGCGCTGTTGTCCGGCAGCGCAGACATCGCACTGATCGGGCCGGAAACATCGATCTATGTGCAGATCGGGGATTCGCCGACGAAGATTCCGATCTTCTGCGGCTTGACCGCGACTGACGGCTTCATGCTGGTCGCGCGCGAGAAGGTTGAAAAGTTCGACTGGAGCATACTCAAGGGCAAAGAGATCCTGGGCTTTCGGCCGGGCAGCACGCCGCTCCTGTTCCTCGAGGCGGCGTTACGTCAGAACGGCATCGATCCGCTGAAGGACGTCAAGCTCATGAACAATGTCGCCATCCCGGCGCGGGTTGGGTCATGGCTTGCAGGACAGAACCAGTTTGCGATCTTCATCGAGCCCGACGCATCGCAGCTCGAGCTGGACGGCAAAGCGCATTTCCTTGCTTCGATAGGCGAGACCGTCGGTCCGGCCGACTACACCTCGTTCATGGCGACCGACAAGTACATCCGCGACAACCCCGAAGTCATCCAGAGCTGGACCAATGCCATCTACAAGGCGCAGAAGTGGACGGATACGGCGCCCGCCGCCGACGTCGTGAAGGTGCTCGAGCCGTTCTTTCCCGGCATCAGCGCGCAGGCACTCGCCGGCGCCGTTGAGCGCTACCGCCGGCTGAAGATCTGGAAAAGCACGCCCGTGATCGAGCCGCAGGCGCTCGAGAGATTCCAGGACATTCTCGTGCAAGGGGGCGTGCTCGAGGCGGGCAAGCGGGTAAAGTTTCAGGATCTGGTATTGACCCAGTTCGCCGCCAAGGCGAAGTAATCCGTGCCGGCAGCTGCTGCCGCCACGCCCAAGGTCGAGCTGCGCAATGTGAACCTGCGCTACTTCGGGCTCGAGGGCGAGACCGAGGCGCTCAGGAGCGTGTCGCTTGCGGTCGCGTCCGGCGAGTTCATAGCCATCATCGGCCAGAGTGGCTGCGGCAAGAGTACGCTGCTCTCGCTGATCTCGGGCATCCTGAAGCCGACCGAAGGCGAGGTGCTGGTCGACGGCAAGCCGGTCACTGGCCCAAGCCGCCAAGTCGGCTACATGCTGCAGCAGGATTACCTCTTTGAGTGGCGCAGCATTTTGGACAATGCCGTGCTCGGCGCCGAGATCCAGGGCGCCGACATGCGCAAGGCGCGCGCGCGGGCGACGCAGCTTCTTACCCGCTATGGCCTTGGGCAGTTTCTCGATTACCTGCCGCGCCAGCTCTCTGGCGGAATGCGCCAGCGCGTTGCGCTTGCGCGAACGCTGTGCACAGAGCCTGATGTGGTGCTGCTCGACGAGCCGTTCTCCGCACTGGATTCGCAGACGCGTCTCGCCCTCGCGGACGAGGTTGGCGACATTCTGCGACGCGAGGGAAAGACAGTGATCCTGGTGACCCACGACATCGGCGAGGCGATCAGCATGTCAGAGCGCGTCGTCGTGCTCTCGCGCCGCCCCGGGCAGGTGAAATCGAATCACTCCGTTCGTTTCACCACCGCCGATGGCGTCCGGCCGAAACCGTTCGCTGCACGCAACGCGCCGGAGTTCAACGGCTATTTCAACAAGCTCTGGCAGGAGCTCGAGGTGCATGTCGAAGGCTGACGCTCCCTCGCTCGTGGTGGCGAGCCCGCAGTACCAACGCTGGCTAGCGCGTGAACGGCGCGGGCGCATCGGCGTGCGCGCCGCGCAGTTGGCATTGCTGCTCGGGTTCCTTTTGCTCTGGGAGGTGTTGCCAAAGGCGCATCTCATCAATCCGATGCTGACCAGCTATCCCTCGGCACTGTGGCCCACCTTTCTCGAATTGCTGAAGGACACCCCACGCCAGGCCGGCATTCTCACGCATACGGGCGCGACGGTGTTTGCGACCGTAATCGGGTTTACCGCTGCCATGTTGCTGGGCACCCTAATTGCCGCCGCTCTGTGGTGGTGGAACAACCTTTACAAGGTGCTCGATCCCTATCTGGTCGTGGCGAACGCCATGCCGAAAACGGCGTTCGTGCCGATCTTCTACATCTGGCTGGGCGCCACCTTCTCCATTTACGGAATGTCGCTGGCGATCTCGCTCTTCATCACCATCCTGATGCTCTACAGCGGCTTCCAGGGAGTTGATCCCAACAAGCTCAAGCTGGCGCAAACATTCGGGGCCAGCAAAGGCCAGCTCCTCACGAAGGTAGTGTTGCCGGGCAGCGTCCCCACGTTTATCGCCGCACTCAAAGTCAATGCCGGCTTGTCACTAGTCGGCGTTGTCGTGGGCGAGTTTCAGTCGGCGAATCTGGGCCTTGGCTACCTGGTCCAATACGGCAGCCAGATCTTCAAGATGAATATCGTGATGACGGCGATCACCATTCTCGCAATCGTCTCGTCCGCAATGTATCTCGCCATCGCGTGGCTCGAGGCCGCCGTGATGCGCCGACGCTGAGCGGGGAGTCGTAGCAATCCTAGCCCCGGATGAGCGGAGCGGAATCCGCGGGGCGTTTGTTAAGAGTCCCGCATTCCGCTGCGCTTCATGCGGGCTACGACGCAGATGGGACCGCTAGGCGCTCTTGCGCTGTGCCACGGGTACGAGCCGCGCCAGAGCCTCATCGGTGCTCATCACGTCGCCGAAATAGTTCAGGAAGTTGTTGAGCGACGCGGCATGCTCCTCGTCCGTCAAAGAGGCATTGCCGTCGGACAGCATGATGACCCGATAGTCGAGCATCATCGCGTCGCGTGCCGTCGACTCACAGCAGACGTTGGTCACGGTGCCGGTGATCAGCAAGGTATCGATGCCACGGCGCCGTAATTGAGCATCAATGTCCGATGAGCCCGCAATGAATGCGCTGTATTTCAGCTTCTTGACCCAGAGATCGTTCGGCAATGGCTCGAGCGGCGGATAAATCTTGTAGCCCTCGGCTGTCTCATCGAGGCTTTCCAGTCGGACGCGCGAGCGCTCCGGCGTAAGCATGTGACTGTGGAAGTTGCCCCAGTGCTGGAGCGCGCCGATGGAGGTCGTCTGAATCCAGACCACGCTGCCGCCGGCGGCGCGCAGTGCCTTTGCGGCGCGATTGATGTTCGGCACAATCGCGCGCGCTGTGGGCACCTCGAGCGGAAAGCCCTTCTCCACGAAGTAGTTCTGCATGTCGACAACAACCAAGGCGCTGCGTGCGGCCTCAATGGTGTCGTGGCTCAGCAGTTTGCCCTGCCGGCGCTGCACGCGTTCTTTAACACTTTCGGGAATGCTGTAGCGGTGCATCGGCGCCCTCCGGGTTGCCACAAGCGACTTTAGCAACCTAAGACGGGGCCCGACACAGGTCAACGCGGCGCCATGGTGTTGGTGTCGATGATCCGGATAAATGGCCGCGCCCCAGTGGGATCAACCTCGACAACGGCGCCACTCGGAATGGCGCCGGTGATGTCGCAGTTGAACCCGGAGATCATGGTGAAGTCGGCGAGGGCAGCCCCTTGCACCATGATCGCGCTCACCGCGTTGAGGACCAGCGCAGCGGGTCTCATGCCGAGGGCCGTCATCTCCTGCAGGGTCCAGGCACTCGCCAGGCCACCCACTGCTGTATCGAGCACCAGCACCCGTCCCACATAGCTCTGCCCCAGGAGCTTGTGCTCGGGCCGTACGAATACACCTCGAGCGCGGTCGAGATCATCGCGTGGCGAGAAGCTCTCATTGGCGACGAGCGCCAGGCCGGTGAGCTTCCGACCCATGCTGGCGCTGGCATAGAAAACTGTGTTGCCGGTAGCAGCACTCATCTTCTCCGCAGAGCTCCGCTCGAATAGGCATAGAGCGGTGAACGACCTCGACCGGGCCCGTGAAGGCTCAGTTCGGTGTTATATTCAAATCCCGCACCAGCCGCCCATACTTCGCCGATTCCTCTCGCACCAGCGTAACAAACTCCACGCTGTCGCCGCCGACCGGCTCCTGCCCGGATTGCAGCAAGCTCTCGCGCACGGCAGCATCGCTGAGTGCATTGGTCAGCTCGCGGCCGAGGCGACCAACAATATCCGCCGACGTCCCAGTCGGAACGAAAACGCCGACCCATTGGTCAAGCACAAGCCCCGGATTCCCCGCCTCCTCATACGTGGGCACGTCCGGCAGACTTCTTGCTCGCCGGGCTGTGGATTGCGCCAACAGCCGCAACGTACCAGCACGGTGGTGGGGAATAAGGGGCGTCGAGCCGAGGGAGCCGAGCTTGATATGTCCGGCTAGGAGATCATTAATCGCAGAACCTCCACCGCGGTACGGCACCTGTTCCAGCTTGATTTCCCTCATCGATGCAAACCATTGCACTACCATGTGCTGTGGTGAGCCGATGCCGCTCCCCGTCGCGTAGCGCAATCCGGGCTGCTGCTTCGCCAGCGCAACGAGATCCGCAAGCGACGCGAGCCCGAGCGCGGGATGCGCAGCGAGCACTATCGGCTGGCGCGAGAGCTGAATAACAGGCACGAGCTCCTTCAGCGGGTCGATGCTCATTTTGTAGACGTGCGGATTGCTGCTCAGCGAATCAGTCGCGACGAGGATCGTGTACCCATCAGGCGCGCTCTTGGCCGCACTCTCTATGCCTATATTGCCGTTGGCACCGGTGCGGTTCTCGACCACAACCTGCTGGCGCAAGCTGCGCGATAGATACTCCCCGACGACACGCGCGGCTAAGTCCGTCGAGCCTCCGGCGGGAAACGGCACGATGAAGCGGATGGGGCGGCTGGGCCATTCTTGCGCCTCGGCTCCGGCGGTGGCGAGCCACGCGCAAGCGGTGATTGCGGTGAGCTTCGCAATTGTGGTCTTGTGAAACATCATCCTGCCTCGCTCGCCGCTTTCCCTATCCTATCGCGCGTCCAGCAGCGGAGCCACAGCAGGGCAGGAGCAGAGGTCCTCATCCGCAATGCCGTTCTCGACCTATCTGCCCGAGCACATGGGCTCGATCGAGCTTGTGACAGGTGGTCCTTTTGTGGCCGGCTCGCTTACCGAGCTCAAGCTGATCTATCGCGCCGGCACGTTCGGCATTGACGACACTGGGATGGTCAAGATCTCGTGGCGCACGACATCCGACATGGCAAAGCCGCAGTTCGACCGGCCCACTGCGCCAAACTTCACCGCCGTCGAAGCAAGCAACGGAGCGAAGCTCGACGTCTGGTTCGACCGCCTCAACATTCGGCCTTACGCCAACACTTTGCTGATCCGTGTCGGACGCGGGTATCTGCGCGCCGGCGACACGCTCACCATACGCTTGGGTGATCGCCGGCAGGGCTCCCCGGGTTATCGCTTGCAGACAAACGTCGAGGAGCGCGTCGAGCTTCGGACCTCCGTCGACGCCTTCGCGACGTACGAGTTCTGTGAGCTGCCGGAGCAGCCCGCGTTCGCTCTGGTTGCCGGACCGGCGGCGACCTTCAGGGCGATCTTGCCGTCGCTGGCGATCGTCGGCGAGCCGTTCCGGATGGTCATCTTGGCCGAAGACGCGTGGGGGAATCCCACGGCCGACGTGGATCAGACAATCACGCTCGTCTCATCGCAGCCGCTGGACGGACTGCCGGAGCAGGTGACCCTCGAGCACGGCGCGGCGCCGTGCATGGTCGACGACATCGTTGCCGATGCCTTAGGGGATGTCGAGTTGCGGCTCCTGTTCGACGGCGAGGAGATCGCCCGCGCCAATCCTCTGCGCGTGGTGGCCGCGGCTTCGTTGCGCCGCTACTGGGGCGATCTGCATGGGCAAAGCGGCGAGACCATCGGCATGAGGTCGGCCGAGAGCTATTTCCGCTATGCCCGCGACCAGGCTTTCATCGACATCGTCGGCCACCAGGGGAACGATTTTCAGATCACCGACGAGTTCTGGGCAAAGCTCAACCGGCTCACTGCTGAATTCGATGCGCCTGGCCGTTTCGTCTGCGTGCCGGGTTACGAGTGGTCTGGCAACACCGGGATGGGCGGCGACCGTAACGTTTTCTATCGGCACGAGGGCCGGCCGATCCGTCGCTCATCCCACATCCTGGTCGAGGGACAGGCATCGAGCGATGCGATCTACACCGCCAATGCGCTTTTCCGGACGCTGGAGGGTGAGGACGCCATCGTGATCGCCCATGTCGGCGGGCGGTATGCTGACATCAACTATGCGCATGACGTGCGTCTCGAGCGGGCGGTGGAGGTGCATTCGACCTGGGGCACATTCGAGTGGCTCCTGCACGATGCCTTCGCGAAAGACTACCGTGTCGGCATCGTGTGCCACAGTGACGATCACAAGGGGCGCCCAGGAGCGACCCGGCCCGGTGCCTCCACGTTTGGCGCGATGGGCGGCCTGACCTGCTACATGATGCCCGAGCTCACCCGCGAAGCGTTGTTCGACGCCCTACGCAAGCGCCACCACTATGGCACGACGGGCACTCGTCTTTTCCTGGATGTCCGTGGACGCTTCGAGCGTGAGGTGACCAGCTTTGCGGAGGACCCGCAGCTTGGGGCGGCGGCGGAGCTCCCGGTGCGCGAGGCTCAAATGGGTGACATCATCCGTCCGGGTCGCGAGCCCATGCGGCTCTCTGTGGAGGTGATTGGCACCGCGCCCATTGATCGCGTGGACGTGCTGCATGGTACAGGCGTCACGGAGAGCGTGCGTCCGTACAAGTCTGCCGATCTCGGCTGCCGTGTACGCGTGCTCTGGCAGGGTGCCGAATATCGTGGCCGTGGCCGCGAGACGCTTTGGCGCGGGAAGCTATCGCTCCATGGCAATCGCATCACACGCTTTGCAGCGGTGAATTTCCTCAATCCCGAACGCAGGATCGTCGAGCAGACGCCCGGCACGGTTCTGTCCTGGACCTCTGTCACAACCGGCAACTTGGCCGGCGTCGATCTCTGGCTGGAGGAACCAGGCCGCGGGTTGCTGAGCATCGAGACCAACGTTGTCTCCGGCGAGGTCGATCTGGCCAAGCTTGCGGACGCCCCCGTCGCATTCGACGGCGGCGGGCTGGGTCGTGTGATCAGCGTCTATCGGCTCCCAGAGCAGGAGTGGGACCGGCATCTCACCTTTCAGCACAAGGTGACGCATTCCGGCGCCGACGACCTGCCGGTCTATGTCCGAATTACCCAGGCAGATGGTCACCAGGCTTGGTCAAGCCCGATCTATCTGATTGCTTGAATGCAAGTCGCGGGCGCGTGTGTCAGGAAACACGCAAGCGAGCACGATCAGGCAGGAGGAGCGAGGCTCGGCTCTGTACCTGTGCGTGCCGGTGGGTGGGCATCTCGGATCGCACGCCACACCGTGTAAGGCGTCGCCGGCATCTTGATGTCGCGCACCCCGTAGTCGGAAAGCGCGTCAGTGATTGCACTCACCACGGCAGCAGGCGCCCCCGTCGTGCCGCCTTCACCCCCCGCTTTGATGCCGAGCGGATTGGTCGGCGACAGCACCTCGGCTATCTCGGTGGTGAACGCTGGGAGGACGTCGGCACGCGGCAAGCCATAGTCGAGGAGCGAGCCGATCAGGGGCTGCCCGGACGACGGGTCCACATAGCATTGCTCCCACATCGCCTGTCCCACGCCTTGGACGATAGCCCCATGCGTCTGGCCATGCACGATCAATGGGTTGATACACCGCCCCACATCATCGACCGAGGCATAGCGGGTGATCCGCAAGTCGCCCGTCTCCGGATCGAGCTCGACCTCGCAGATCGCACAGCCGTTGGGAAACACCGGCTCGTGCATCTCGTTATCGGTCACCACGGCAATGCCGTCCGCAAGCTCGGGCGGTAGCGCAAGCCGCGAAGCCTCTTTCGCGAGCTCAAGAAAATCGAAGGTGCGGTTCGTGTCACGCGCCCCGAAGCGACCGTCCTCGAACTCGATCTGATTTGCCTCGGTCTCGAGCACCAGTGCCGCAATCTGCTTTCCCCGGGCGATCAGGTCGGGGAGCGCCTTTGCGAATACGGTGGCGGCGTGGCGCATGGAGCGGCCCGAATGGGAGCCGCCGCCGACCTTCACCAGGTCAGTGTCGCCGAGAATGATGTTCACGCTCTCGATTGGCACTTGCATGAGGTCCGATACCACTTGGGCAAAGCTCGTCTCGTGCCCCTGGCCGCTCGGCTGAGTGCCGATGACCACGTCGACGCGTCCCTCCGCGCGCACGTTGATGCGCGCCTGCTCGTTTGGAGCGCCGATCGACGACTCGACATAGTTGGCGAGCCCACGGCCGAGCAGCTTCCGGCGGCGAGCGGCCTCACGCTTGCGCTCGGGAAAGCCTTCCCAATCGGCAATCCGCATCGCGCGTTCCATATTCTCCAGATAGCTGCCGCTGTCGTAGTTCATGCCCACAGCATTGCGGTATGGCATGGATTCTGGACGGATCAGGTTGCGGCGCCTGATCTCAACACGATCAAAGCCGAGCTCGAGGGCAGCCATGTCGATCAGCCGTTCGATGGCATAGGTGACCTCCGGTCGGCCGGACGATCTGTAGGCGTTCGTCGGCATGGTGTTCGTGAACACGCCGACAGCGCGCAGCGTTGCTGCAGGGATGTCATACGATCCCGGAATGAGGCCGGCGCCCTTGGACAGGGGTGACAGGGATACGCAGCGTGCCCCAACATTGCTGATGTTGGTCGCGCGCATCGCAAGAAAGCGGCCGTCCTTGCGCAGCGCGAGCTCGACCTTGCTGACCAGGTCACGGCCCTGGTAGTCGCTGAGGAACGCCTCCGAGCGGGTGGCGGTGAACTTCACGGGGCGGTTGAGCTTGCGCGCGGCAAACAGCACAAGTCCGAATTCAACGAAGGCGCGATTGCGGGTGCCGAAGTTGCCGCCCACATCACAGGCGAGCACGCGCAGCTGGTCGGCAGAGACGCCGAGCACGGTCGCGAGCTCCCGCTGCTGGCGTACTGCGCCGCCGCTTCCGGCATAGAGCGTGAAACGCCCGCTCGCAGCGTCATAATCCCCGAGTGCCGCGCGCGGCTCGAGCGGGACCCCGGTCACCCGGTCGATGTGGAAGGCTTTACTCACGACGTGGTCGGCCGCCGCGAATGCTTGATCGGTCGCTTCGCGATCGCCAAAAAAAGTCTCGATGAGGATGTTGTTGGGCACCTCGTCCCAGAGCACCGGAGCGCCGGCCTGCATGGCGGCCTCGGAGTGATAGACCCCTGGCAGCAGGTCGTATTCGATGGCGACCGCCTCGGCCGCATCGAGGGCCTGGGTTGTGGTCTCGGCGACAACCATAGCCACTGCTTCACCCACATGACGGACTTTGTCGATCGGCAACAGGAGGTGCGGCCCGACGAAGAGCGCGCCGGCTCCGGGCGCGGTGAGCTTCATGTCGAACTTGGTCTTTGGCAAAGGGTCGTGCGGGATCGGCTGCAGTCCGGCGCTGAGACAATCAGCGCCCGTGAACACGGCGAGTACTCCCGGCATTTTAAGAGCCGGCACTGTGTCGACCGCGAGGATGCGGGCGTGCGCGTGTGGCGAGCGCACCATTACGGCGTAGCACTGGCCGGGCAGGCTGAAATCATCGCTGAAGCGCCCGCGCCCGCTGGTCAGGCGTGCGTCTTCCTTGCGCACCTGGGGCTTGCCTATCGAGCGGAAATGGAGAGCGCTGGAACTTGGCCGGTTTGACATCACCGGCGTATCATAATCAGGATTGTCGTATCGGTGAACCAGTGTGGTCGCCTGCGCGCTCGAACACGACGGACACCTGAACCTCGCCACGCCGTTCGAGAATTTCGAGCGACACGCCGTGCGCATGCCGGCGCACTTTCAGGTCCACGCTCGAGCGGCCGAGCTGCAGACGACGGAAGGTGACCTCGTCCAGGAATGCCGGCAGCTGCGGGTTGTGCAGCCGTATTTCGTTCGCCGCCGGGTCGAATTGCAGGCCGAGTGAGGCCTCGAGCAAGGTGAACGGTGTTGCGCTCGCCCAGGCTTGTGGCGCGCATGCCACCGGGTAGAGCGTTGGTCCGCGCCCGCGGCCGCGTTGAAATCCGCAGAACAGCTCGGGGAGTCGGCGCATCTCCATGTAGCTGGCGGCGTCGAAAAGCCCCTTGAACACGCGCTCCACGGCGCTCTTGAGACCGTAACGCGCCAGGCCAAGTGCAATCAGCGCGTTGTCGTGCGGCCAGATCGAGCCGTTGTGATAAGACATCGGATTATAGCGCGCTTCGGTGTTGGCAATTGTGCGAATGCCCCATCCGGAAAAAAACTGCGGGTGCATGAGGCCGTCGCCGACCATCAATGCGCGCTCGGGTCTGGCAATGCCCGTGAACAGCACCTGACCGGCATTGGAGCTGCGCACCTCGCATCGCCGCTTGCTGCCATCGAGAGCAAGCGCATAGGTGCCAAGCTCCTTGCTCCAGAACGCGGAGTCGAAGCGCTGTGCGAGTGTTTGTGCCTGGAGCTCAAGCTGCGCCGCCTGCTCGGAGCGACCAAGACGCATGGCACAGCGCGCGGCCAGGCGTTTCGCGCAATAGACATAGCCCTGCACTTCGGCGAGCGCGATCGGACCCGCAGCAAGCGTGCCATCGGCGTGGAAGATGGCGTCGTAGGAATCCTTCCAGCCTTGATTGGCGAGGCCCTCGTCGGTTGCGCGGAAGTATTCGACGAAGCCGTCCCCATCTGCGTCCGCAGGACCGTCGATCCAGGCGAGCGCCGCCTCGATCGCCGGCCAGAGCGTTCGGATCATGGTCTCGTCGCCGGTGCGCTCGACGTAAAGCCCGGCCAGCATCACGAAGAGCGGCGTCGCGTCAACGCTGCCGTAGTAGAGTGCAAACGGTACTTCCCGCAGCACGGCCATCTCGCCGGAGCGCATCTCGTGCAGGATCTTGCCGGGCTGCGCATCCGAGTCGGGATCATCGACCTGCGCCTGATGCGCGGCGAGCCGGCGCAGCACGCCTTCTGCGACTCGCGGGTCGAGCCACAGCATCTGCAATGCGGTGATCAGCCCATCGCGGCCGAACGTCGTCGAGTACCAGGGGATCCCGGCATAGGGATAGCGACCCTGGGGCGTTTGGGTCATCAGCATGTAGAGGTCGGCCATCGAACGGCACAGCACCTCATTGAAAATGTCGTTCGACGTCACGACCGTCGTCGCATTCCCGCATGCACGGCGCAGATCGCGGTGCGCAGCAAGCATTCCGCGCGGGAAGTGAACGAGCGCCTGCGGCTCGGGCATGCCACACGCCGCCGTGAAGAAGATCGACTTCACAGACTTCGCAGGCAAGTGGATGTCGTAGTTGCAAGTACTTGTCGTGAGCTGAGTTGGCTTTGGCTCGAACCTCACCGTGGCGCGACGCCGCTGAGCATCAAGCCCTTCGTAATTGAGCAGCGCCTGGTCACTGGTGACGGCGCGATCAAGTTTACCGCGCCGCTTGCGGCGCAAACCGCGCACCTCGAACAAGTCGGCGAAGTCACCGTCGAACAGGATCGTTATTCGTAGCTGGACCGCGCGATCACCGTGATTGCGGATCGCCAGTCGTTGATAGGCGGCATCGCGCCACAGAAACAGGGTGCGTACGATGTGAATGGTGTCCTTGGGCAGAACCAGACGATCTGCCACATACATATCCGGATTGGTCAGATCGACGGTAAGGGAGCTGTTGTCGTCGCGAACATTCGAGCCGAGCAACAGTGGCTGGACGCCGTTGAGAACGAGCTCCAGGTGGGACACGAACCGAGTATCGGCGTGGAACAGCCCGTCCGTGCCGCCCGCCGACGCCCCGATATCTCCGTGGCTATCCACGACGATGAAGGTATCGCCCCACTTGAGCGTCCGTCGCGGCCGCGTAGAAGGCCCCGTTGCCGGGATGTAGAACGGCTCGTCGGGTATTTCTTCGGGGATGGTTTTGGCGATTGTGGCGGCCTGGGTCGCCATGAAAATTAGCTCAATTCCCTCTCAAGCTCCCCCTGGAAGCGGGGCACCGTCGTACTAGGGGCCCGCAGCGACTCACGCTTCTGTAGCGTACGGTACAGCTGTACGTAATCGCGCGCCATGCGTGCGGCTGTGAACCGCTCTTCGAATCGCCGGCGCACGGCACGGCGATCGAGCTGCAGCAGGGCCGGCATGGCGGCGATGGCCCCTTCCATGGTGTCCACAATGCTCCCGGTCACGCCGGGGTCGATCACCTCGGCTACGGAGCCGCAGCGGAACGCGAGGACCGGGGTGCCGCAGGCCATCGCCTCAATCATGGCTAGCCCGAAAGGCTCGGGCCAATCGACCGGAAACAGGAGCGCGCTCGCATTGCCGAGGAATTCCGTTTTTGCGCGCTCGTCGATTTCGCCGACAAATTCGACGCCCGGCCCGTCACTGACGAGTGGAGCGATCTCCTGGCGGAAATATAGCTCGTCGAACTTGTCCACCTTGGCTGCGATCTTCAGCGGCATGCCAAGCGCGCGCGCGATCAAAATGGCGCGATCCGGACGCTTCTCTGGCGAGATGCGCCCCAAGAATGCGAGGTAGTTGCCGCGCGGCTCATAGGTCGGTTTCAGCAAGTCAGTAGGGATCCCGTGCAATATGGTCGCGACGAAATTCGCGTTCATCACCGGCTTGCGTTGGGCGTTGGAAATGGAGACGAGCGGCATGTCTGCGAACCCGATATAGAGCGGCTTGAGGTCATGCAGATCTTGCCGCCCGTGCAGCGTGGTAACGGTTCGCTGCGCGATCGGACGAAATAGCGGGAAATGAAACTGGTCAATGTGGAAGTGGAGAATATCAAACTCGTCTGCGAGATCGCGCACCCGATCAAGCATCAGCATGTAGTACGGAATGATATCCCGCACATTGCTATCCAGACGCAAGGCTTCCGGCACGCACGGCACGAGCTTGGCGCTGGAAACGGAATCGCCGCTCGCAAACAGCGTGATGTCGTGACCGAGGCGGACCAGCTCATCAGTGAGATACGCCACGATGCGCTCCGTCCCGCCATAGAGCCGCGGCGGCACGCTCTCCATGAGCGGCGCAATCTGCGCAATTTTCATGTATTACCCTCCAAGCATTCCGCCCTGCGCCCAACGTGATGCAGTGCGAAAGGTTCCGATATCGCGCATTCCGATCGTCACGCGTCACCATACGCCATTGTCGAAAGCAGCGCGACCTCAGCATGACGCGAATCGAGTCGCGTATGCTGTACGATGATAGGAGTGTCGGACTCGAATACCGATGAGTAATCAGTGTCGCGAGGGATCGGCTGCGGGTCCGCCAGATCATTGAAGCGCAAATGCAAGGTACGGCGCGATGCAACGGTCACGCGGTAAGGACCCACCGGCTCGCGGTCAGCAAAGAAGATGGTGATGGCGACATGGGCGTCACGGTCCGCCGCATTCAGAATGCAGGCGGTCTCGTGCGAAACCAGCGTGCGATCGGAGAAGCTGCTGCCTGAGGGAATGTAGCCTTCGGCAATAGCCCAGCGCTTACGCCCGATCGCCTCCATCACCCGCTCCACCTTCTACTTGTTGGCTACTTGGGGCCCCTTGAACCCGAAGGTGGCGGCTCACCCCAGCGCTTCTAGTCGTGACGAGATTCGCTCCCCCAAAGAGTAACAACGCCGATGAGGCCGGTTCCGTTGCACGGCGGCGGAACTTTTTTGGCTACCGGACGTAGCCTTGTCCGGGGTCAGAACTGAATTCAACGTCATGCGCGCCATCACCGTCTCACCGGGTGTTCCGAATTCTGCGCAGCTCGAGGACATCAGCGAGCCGCCGCCCTCGGACGGCGCAGTGCTGGTGCGCAGCAGGGCACTCGGTGTATGTGGGACCGATCACGAAATTCTTGCCGGTGCCTACGGCTTTCCCCCACCTCCCGGCGAGCAGCGCCTGGTACTCGGACATGAGTCGCTTGGCGAGGTCCTCAAAGCGCCTGTGGCGAGCGGCTTCTCCCCGGGAGACCTCGTGGTCGGCATTGTTCGCCGGCCGGATCCCATTCCCTGTCAGGCTTGCGCGGTTGGCGAGTGGGACATGTGTCGCAACGGCCGTTACACCGAATGCGGCATCAAGGAGCGGCACGGCTTTGGTGCCGAGCGGTTTCGTGTAGAGCCCGATTTCGCCGTGAAAGTGGATGCCTCTCTCGGCTTGCTCGCCGTTTTGCTCGAGCCGGCCAGCATTCTCGCAAAAGCATGGGATCACATCGAACGCATCGGTCAACGCGCCCGCGCGTGGCAGCCCCGCTCGCTGCTGGTGACGGGAGCAGGGCCGATCGGACTCCTCGCCGCTCTGATGGGTCAGCAGCGCGGCCTTGAGGTGCATGTGTATGACCACAATATCAGCGGCCCGAAGCCGACGCTCGCCGGCGCGCTTGGCGCGCACTATCACAGCGATCAGGAAAGCCTGGCCAAGCTCGCGCCCGACATCTTGATTGAATGCACGGGTATCGCCTCAGTGGTGCGCGAGTGTCTGCCTAGCATCGGGCCGGCAGGAATTATCTGCCTGACTGGGGTAAGTGCCCCTGGCAAGACCTTCGATGTCGACCTTGGTCAGCTCAACCGCACCGCCGTCCTCAACAATGAGTGTGTGTTCGGCACTGTCAATGCCAACCGCCGTCATTACGAGCAGGCGGCCAGCGCTTTAGCCAAGGCGGATAAGGAATGGCTCGGAGGACTCATTACCCGACGCGTGCCGCTGGAGCGCTTCGCAGAAGCCCTCGAGCCGCGGAAGGGCGACATCAAAGTGATTGTGGAATTTGGATAGTGCCACCAACCCGAAGGTTGCGGGAGAGCCTCCCGCAATCCCGTGTCGCTAATATCGGGCTTCCAGGGGGCGGGCGGAATTTTGGAGCTTCTAGGCCATGCTCTTTTGAAGCGGCATGAAGGTACTGCATAATGATGCGAACTGTGCAATCGGAGCCTTCGAATCTCCATGCCGAGCCGTATTGAGGACTATGCACTGATAGGTGACTGCGAGGCGGCTGCGCTCGTCGGCCGTAACGGCTCCATTGACTGGCTTTGCTGGCCGCGATTTGACTCCGAAGCCTGCTTCGCCGCGCTGTTGGGTGGGGAGGAGCACGGCCATTGGCAGATTGGCCCTCGCGGTGAGGGTGTCCGGGTCACTCGTCGATATCGTCCCGATACGCTCATTCTGGAAACGCATTTCGAGACCGAAAAGGCGGCCGCAACACTCATCGACTTCATGCCGATCCACGGCCGGCACTCGAGCGTGATCCGAATGGTCGTGGGGGAACGCGGCCGGCTGCAGATGCAAACGGAGTTCGTGCTGCGCTTTGCCTATGGCTCGATCGTGCCGTGGGTCACCAAGCTCGAGGACGGTACGCAGCGCGCCATTGCCGGACCTGACATGGCGGTGCTGCGCACTCCGGTGCATCTCAGCGGGCGGGATCTGCGCACCGTGGGCGAGTTCGTGGTCGCTGCGGGCGAAACCATTCCTTTCGTGCTGACCTATTCTCCCTCGCACCTCCCGCCGCCCAAAGCGCTAGAGCCACACGGCGCGCTTGCAGCGACTGAGACGTTCTGGCGCGATTGGGCCAAACGATGTCGACCGAGCGGGCAGTGCTCGGAGGCCGTGGTCCGCTCGCTTATCACGCTCAAAGCGTGCACCTATTGGCCGACAGGGGCACTGATCGCCGCGCCGACCACCTCGTTGCCGGAGCATCTCGGTGGCGTGCGCAACTGGGATTACCGTTTCTGCTGGCTGCGTGACGCGACCCTCGTGCTGCTTGCCTTGATGAACGCCGGCTACTCCGACGAAGCCCATGCTTGGCGCGAGTGGTTGCTGCGCGCGGTTGCCGGCAGCCCCGATCAGGTGCAGATCATGTATGGCATTGCCGGCGAGCGCCGGTTGTCGGAATGGGAAGTGCCCTGGCTGCCGGGCTATGAGGGCTCCAAACCCGTGCGCATCGGCAATGCCGCGCACGGTCAGTTGCAGCTCGATGTGTTCGGCGAGGTAATGGATGCCCTGCACCAGGCGCGTTGCAACGGATTGGCCGCGTCTGAATCCGGCTGGGCTTTGCAGCAGTCGCTGCTCGTCCATCTGGAGAAGATTTGGAACGAGCCGGACGAGGGTATCTGGGAAGTTCGCGGGGTGCGCCGTCACTTCACCTATTCCAAGGTGATGGCGTGGGTCGCCTTCGACCGGGCCGTGCGCAGTGCAGAACAGTTCGGCTTGCCCGGCCCGGTGGATCGGTGGCGCGAGATCGCGGCGCAAATCCACGCCGACGTTTGCCAGCGCGGCTTCGATAACGAGCTCGGCAGTTTTGTTCAGGCCTATGGCTCGAAGCAGCTCGATGCAAGCTTGCTGCTAATACCGCTTCTCGGCTTCTTGCCGCCCGAAGATGCACGTGTGCGCGGCACGCTCGCGGGCATTGAGCAACGGCTTATCGCCGACGGCTTTGTCCTGCGTTACGACAGCGGGGCGACCGATGATGGCCTGCCGCCAGGGGAGGGAGTGTTTCTCGCCTGCAGTTTCTGGCTGGTCGATGCCTACATCCTGCAGCAGCGGTGGGACGATGCGCGCGAGCTGTTTGAGCGGCTGCTGTCGCTGCGCAACGACGTTGGTCTTCTGAGCGAGGAATACGATCCGCATGCGCGGCGTTTAGTCGGCAATTTTCCGCAAGCCTTCACGCATCTCGCGCTCGTCAACAGCGCCTTCAATCTGAACCGCCACAAAAAGCCGGCCGAGCAGCGTGCGCAGTCCTCGACGCCTGCTGTCGCGCAGGTTTGAATCCCTGCTCGGGCTTGGTGGGCACGGCCGGCCCCGTGCGCTTGGCGCGGCGATCGCGCTAGACGAAGCGCGAGGCGAGCGAGGGATGCAGGCCGAGCTGCTCTCGCCAGAGCGGCAACTCAGCGGACCTCGTCAGCGTGGCGAGAAAGAGCTCACCCCATGATTTGAGATCGCTCTCCGAAATCACATGCAACAATTCCTGGTGCCGCTTCGAGCGCTCCACGAGCGGCATGGAAAGTGCGTGTGCAATGGAGGTCGCAACCGACTCTGGATCATATGGATTGACCAGCAAGGCTGCCGAGCATTCGGCCGCCGCTCCGGCAAAGCGCGACAGCACCAGGACGCCAGGATCCTCTGGATCCTGCGCGGCGATGTACTCCTTTGCGACCAGATTCATGCCGTCTCGCAGTGGCGTGACCAGACCAACTCGCGCCTTGCGATAGAGGCCTGCAAGGACGGTGCGGCTGTAGGCACGGTTGACGTAGCGGATCGGCGTCCAGGCAACCTCGCCATAGGTCCCGTTGATACGCCCGGCGGCCTCGCTGATGGTCCGCTCCATGTCAGCATATTCCTGGATTTCGGAACGGCTCTTCGGCGTGATCTGCACGTAGCTCACCTTGCCGCGCCAGTCGGGGTAGACGGCAAGGAAGCGCTCGTAAGCGTCCAGGCGCTGGGCAAGTCCCTTGGAATAATCGAGCCGATCGACGCCGATCATCATGGTACGGCCGACGAGACTCTCGACGACGTTGCGCACCAGAGTGGATCGAGCCGACCTGCGTGCCAGGCGGCTGAATTCTGCTGTCTCGATGCCGATCGGGAAGATACCGATGCGCACTGTGCGCTCACCGGTCTGATACGCCATGTGACCGCGTTTTTGCAGGTGACACTCGTTCTCGAGGTAGCGGGCAAAGTTGCAGGCGTCGTTCTCGGTCTGGAAGCCAACGAGATCGTAGGCGCTCAATTGCGGTATGAGCCATTCGTGATTCGGCAAAGCCGTGAGGATCTCGGGCGGCGGAAATGGCACATGCAGGAAGTAGCCTATCCGGTTCTGGTGACCGCGGTCGCGCAGCATTTTGGCGATCGGTATGAGATGATAATCATGCACCCAGACGATGTCGTCCGGGGCCAGCATCTCGTGAATCTGGTTGGCGAAATGCGCATTCACGCGCCGGTAGCCGCTGAGATCGCGGCGCGAATACTCGGCCAAATCCAGCCGATAGTGGAGGATCGGCCACAGCACGCGGTTGGCGAAGCCGTTGTAGTATTCGTGGTAGTCCGCCTCACCGAGATCGGTGACCACATAGGACATGTTGTCCCGATTGATGCTTTTGATCCCGGCGCCGTCGCCCGTCGCAACCGTGCCGCTCCAGCCGAACCAAATTCCCTGGTGTCGTTTCAAAAGCGAGCGAACGGCAACCGCCAATCCGCCAGCCTGACTGGCGCTGCCGCGACTCGGGACTGCCACCCGGTTGGAGACGACGATCAGCCGCGCCAATATCGGTCCTCCCAGCTGCGCGACAAGCGCATTGCCGACAAGATCAGTCCTGCCATCGAGTATGTCTGAGGAAAATTTCCCCACAAGGTCCCGGTCTGTGGGTCGACATCCTCCGACAGCAGTCCGTAACGATTGCGATATGCCAGCGCATCAATGAACAATTCACGTGCTTCCTCGCGACGGCCCAGGGACCACCAGGCGTCGACCAACCAGAACCGGCAGATCAGGAAAGCGGTTGCTGGCAAGCCGAAATCGTCTGCCGCCGCGTAACGCATAACGTGCTTCTCACGCAAAAGTTCGCCCTCCATCGCCTTCACGGTGCTCACGAAGCGTGGGTCTTGCGGCTCCACCACACCGAGATCGGGTAGCAGCAGCACGCTGGCGTCGAGCTCGTCCGAGCCGAAGGCGGCGGTGAAAGCTTGTCGTTTTTCATTCCAGGCACCCTGCAGGAGGGCTTGCAGCACTGGATCCGCGACTGCATTCCAATGTGCTGCTCGATCAGTCAGGCCAAGCCGGCTGGCGATGGCGGCAAGTCGATGGCAGCCCGCCCAGCACATGGCGGTAGAGTGAGTGTGGATACGCTGCCTGCCGCGATATTCCCAGATTCCGTTGTCTGCCTCCAGCGCGAGCTCACCCGCCTTATCGCCCAAGCCCTCCAAAAGGCGAAACAATCCTTCATCCCCTGGCCTTGGCAATCGCCGATCGTAGAACATCGGCATCGCGGCGAGAATGACACTGCCATAGGTGTCATTCTGAACCTGGTCGGCGGCAGCGTTGCCGATGCGCACCGGACCATCGCCGCGATAGCCCTTGAGTGCCGGCGCGGTGGTCTCCTCCATCGAATCGATCGGCACGACACTATAAACCGGCCGAACCACCTCGTTGGGATTTGAGGCAATGCTCAATGTGTAGGAGATGAAATCTTCCATCGTCTGGGTTGCGCCGATCCGGTTGAGCGCCTTCACCACGAAATAGGCGTCGCGCAGCCAGCAATAGCGGTAATCCCACGTGCGGCCGGAGCCGGGGGCTTCCGGGATCGACGTGGTATGCGCGGCGATGATGCCGCCGGTATCCTCAAAATTGCTCAGCTTGAGGGTGATGGCGGCGCGGATGATCTCGTCCTGCCAATCGTAGGAGATGGAAAGGCCGCGCGACCAATCCATCCAATAGTCGATCGTGCGGTCGCAGAACTCACGGCAGGTTGTTTCCAAGTTATCCTGAAAGCGCTCGTCGACCCCGAACACCATGTGCAGCGGTCGTGACAGCACAAACGGCGCTTCGCTCTCGATGTACGACAGCGCTGCATCGGTGGTGAGGCGGATGACGCTGTTTTCGTGCACATAGCGGATGTGATTGCTTCCAGCGGCGCGATGCGGGAACGGGTGTCCGTAGTCGTGTGTGGGTCGGAAGCGGATGGTAATACGCGGCGAGCCGGCGACTGGCTCGATGATGCGCACCAGCTGCGGCGGGCGAAACACACGTCCGAACTGGCGAAAGCGCGGCGCGAAATCAGTGATGCGAACGGCACTGCCCTGCCGATCTGTGAGCACGGTCGCGACCACCGCGGTATTGCGGAGATACTCCGATTGGAAATCCGCGCGGTCGTCCAGCACGACGTCGGAAAATCCCTTTTCCTCGTCGCCGGCGAGCAGACGGGAAAATATCGGGTCACTGTCAAAGCGCGGGTAACACCACCACACCAGCCGCGCCGTCGGATCGACGAGCGCCGCCGTGCGGCCGTTGCCGATGACGGCAAGGTCGAGACCGTGATCGGTCATGTTGTGGCTAGGGCACCCGCTCGAGAGATCTGCTCGAGCCACTCACGCACGTCGCTTGGCTGCTCGAAGCAGGATGCGACACCGGGGACCCGAACGCCCACCGAGATGCCGATCCCATCGAACGGCGGCAGCACCTCGAACACGCCAAGATCGGTCACATCGTCACCGATAAACAAAGGCCGTCGTCCCGTGAACGGTTGGTAGGTCATCAGCTCCCGGACAGCGGTGGCCTTGCTGAAGCCAGTCTGCTTCACCTCGACCACCAGCTTGCCAGGCAACAGCTCGATGGGAGCGTTGGAAAGGTTATCTCGAATGCGCGCGGCTGCCTCGCGCACGTACTGCTCCTTCTCCGGAGCCAAGCGAAAGTGCAGCGCGAGCGAATAGCCCTTGTCCTCGAGAACGATCCCCGGCCCGACCTCGGCAATGGCTGCGAACTGGCGCTTGATCTCCGGATCCAGCGGCGGCAGCCTGGGCGCCGTCGGGGTGGTGCCGGCGGTGATGCGCAACTCGGCACCATGCCCACCGATTGCCGGCAGCTGCAGCGGAGAGAAGATCAGGTCAAGCTCGCTCACCGGCCGTCCGCTCACGAAAGCGAGCGCACCACGCGTGTGCTCAGAGAGCCGCGCCAGTGTCTCACGTAGCGTGTGCGAGACGAAAACCTCCCGTGGGGTGGGAGCGAAATCAACGATTGTGCCGTCCACGTCGAGCAATATCGCGAGCTGTTTGAGATCGGGCGGCAGCGAGGGAATACGGTTCGGCATTTAAACAATCCCATTTCTGGCGACAACTATGCCGCGATATGCATTGTCACCGGAAAGGGCAAGCGTCCGAATAAAAAAAGGCCCCCGCCTCTGTGACAACGATGTGAATTGGCGCTGGTTCCGCGCGAGACGAGCAGGAGTGGCCGGTGCCCGTGCTCCGAGCTTGCACTCAGAGTGCCATGCCCCCATCCACCAAGTGGGCCTGGCCGGTGATGTAGCTTGCCTCGTCAGACGCCAGGAAGACGACCAGGGCGGCGACCTCGTCCGGCCTGCCGAGCCGCCCCATCGGCTGGCGTTCTATGAAGGCCCGCTCGACGTCTGCCACCGATTTTCCGGTGGTCTGCGAGCGCTCCTTGATGCGTCCCTCGAGCGAAGGCGATTCGATTGTCCCCGGACAGATCGCGTTCGCGCGAATGCCCTGCTTGATGAAGTCCGCAGCTACGGCCTTGGTCAGGCCGATCACTGCTGCCTTGGTGGCACCGTAGACGTAACGGTCCGGTACGCCGCGAATGGAGGATACGGCAGACGAAATGTTGATGATCGAGCCTGATTTTTTTTGCAGCATTCCGGGAAGGAATGCCTTGATCGTGCGATGCATCGACTTGACGTTGAGATCGAAAGAGAAGTCCCAATCCTGCTCGGAGCAGTCGAGGATGCTGCCGTTATGGACGAACCCGGCGCAATTGACGAGGATATCGAGGGCGCCGAACCCTTTCGTCACCTCGCCAGCCAGGCTTTCCACAGCCGAGGTTGAGCGCACGTCGAGCTTGACGCTGCGTGCGCTTGCTATTGCGGTGAGCTTCGTCTCGTCGACGTCGGTTGCGATCACGCGCACACCTTCGGCGCAGAAGCCCTGCGCAATGGCGCGGCCAATCCCTTGTCCAGCCGCGGTAACCAGCGCGACCTTGCCTTGCAACCGTCCTGCCATGATCAAACCTCGCTTTGGGCTTGCGCCAATGTAACCCCGCAATGCACCCCTGGTTCGCTGTCCAGGAGCGGCCGCGGCGACAGTGAACCTTCGCCGCGACGCGCGGGCGGTCCTTCAATGGTTGTCGCGCGGCACGAATTTCTGCGCGACACGCTGATATTTGACCGCCGGCTCGAGCACCATGCCGTTTCCCAGTTGATCGACCATCTCGCGTTGGATCTCCTGCCAGGGCGTCTGGCTCACTGGATAGTTGTAGCCGCCATGCGCAGCGAGACCGGCACGGCGCTCCGCGAGCTCCGTCTCGGCAATCAGGACATCAACTCTGCCTTTGTTGAGATCGATACGCACGCGATCTCCCGTGCGCAACAGCGCAAGTCCGCCACCCGCCGCCGCCTCGGGCGAGGCGTTGAGGAACGAAGGGGACGCGGAGGTGCCGGATTGGCGGCCGTCGCCGATGCAGGGGAGTGAGGTGATGCCGCGTTTGATCAGCGCCGCCGGGGGCTGCATGTTCACCACCTCGGCCGAGCCCGGGTAGCCGATCGGTCCCGCTCCACGCATCACCAGGATCGTGCGCTCGTCGATGGCGAGGGCCGCATCATCGATGCGCGAATGATAATCCTCGGGTCCATCGAACACCACGACGCGGCCTTCGAATGCGTTTGGATCGGTGGGGTTGGACAAGTATCGCCGCCGAAACTCATCCGAGATCACGCTCGTTTTCATGATGGCGGAATCGAAGAGGTTGCCGGACAGCACCTTGAACCCAGCCTGCGCCTTGAGCGGCTTATCATAGGTGCGAATGACGTCGGCATCGGCAATGGCGGCATCTTTGACATTTTCCTTCATGCTTCTGCCGTTGATGGTGAGCGCGTCGCCATGGATGCGGCCGGCCTGGAGCAACTCGCGCATGACGGCCGGCAGCCCGCCGGCACGGTAGTATTCCTCGCCGAGGTAGTGTCCCGCCGGCTGCATGTTGACCATGAGCGGCACATCGTAGCCGATGCTCTCCCAGTCTTTCATGTCCAGTGGAACGCCGATGTGGCGCGCAATGGCATTGATGTGAATAGGTGCGTTGGTTGAGCCGCCAAGCGCGGAACAGGCGACGATGGCGTTCTCGAACGCGGCACGCGTGAGAATGTCTGATGGCTTGAGGTCCTCGTGCACGATACCGACAGCGCGACGGCCGGTCTCGTAGGCCATCTGCGCCCGCTCACGATAGGGCGCGGGAATGGCCGCGCAGCCAGGCAGCGAGAGCCCTAGCGCCTCGGCGAGCGCATTCATGGTCGACGCCGTTCCCATGGTATTGCAGTGGCCAATCGACGGCGCCGATGAAGCGACCAGATCGAGGAATTCCTGATAATTCATGCGGCCGGCGGCATGCTCCTGACGTGCCCACCACACGACCGTCCCCGAGCCCGCGCGCTCGCCCTTCCACCATCCGTTCAGCATCGGGCCGCCCGAGAGCACGATGGCGGGAATATTGACCGTGGCCGCGGCCATGATCGCCGCGGGTGTGGTCTTGTCACAGCCGGTGGTGAGAACGACGCCGTCGATCGGGTAACCGTAAAGCACCTCGACGAGACCAAGATAGGCGAGGTTTCGGTCGAGTGCGGCGGTTGGCCGCTTGCCGGTTTCCTGAATGGGATGCATCGGAAACTCGAAGGCTATGCCGCCGGCATCGCGAATGCCCTCGCGCACCCGATGCGCAAGCTCGAGGTGATGGCGATTGCACGGTGCGAGATCGGAGCCGGTCTGCGCAATTCCGATGATCGGTTTGCCCGCTGTCAGCTCCTCACGTGTCAGGCCGTTATTGAGATAGCGCTCGAGGTAGATCGCCGTCATGCCCGGATTTTCCGGGTTGTCGAACCACAATTGCGAGCGCAGTCGCAGCGGCTGTTTTGATTTTTTCGCCATGGCAAGCTCCCGCCGTGCAGGGCATTGGTGTTTGCGCTGATATAAGAGCTCAGGAGTGACTTGTCGCCCCGGATTCGGCGAGCGCGCCTGCGGACTGTCGAGCGCGCGCTAGGCTTTCGCGTAAGCTCCGGCCTGGCGCAGCGCCTGCACGATGCGATCCGGGGTGAGCGGCATTTCTGCGAAGCGCACCGCGAACGGGGAGAGCGCGTCCTCGATAGCACTGATGATCGCCGCGGGAGCGGGAATGGTGCCGCCTTCGCCGGCGCCCTTCACGCCGAGCGGGTTGAGCGGATTGGGCGTTTCGACGTGCTCAATGCTGCACGCGGGCACATCGGGCGCCGCCGGCAAGAGATAGTCCTGAAAGCTTGTGGTCAGCGGTTGGGCATCGGAATCATATTTCATCCACTCGAACAAAGCATTGCCGATGCCGTGCGCCACGCCTCCCTGCACCTGTCCATCGACAATCATCGGATTGATGACGTTGCCGCTGTCATGCGCGACGCTGTAGCGCAACAAGGTGACGGCGCCGGTCATCGCGTCGACCTCCACCTCCGCGACGTGAGTGCCGTTGCAATATGACGCCTGCGGCGGCGTGAAATAGGCCGTGTGCTCGAGGCCGGGTGACTGTCCAGGCGGCAGCGAGAAGCCGGGCATCCCTTGAGCAAGGCGCGCAAGGTCGCCAAAGCCGATCCATGGCCGATTGCCGCTCCGGGCGGTGGCACGTCCGTCCTCTACGTCGATCTCGCTCTCCGGCACTCCCAAGCTGCGGGCCGCAAGGCCGACAATCTGCGTGCGTACGTTGCTGCCTGCGATGAGAGCCGAGGAACCGGCATTGATCGCCTGACGGCTGGCGAAGGCGCCCACTCCCTGCGCGATTGCGCCGGTATCGCCGAGGGTCATCACGATGTCTTGCATCCCGCAGCCGAGTGCCTCGGCGACAACCTGCGCAATCGTGGTGCCGGTGCCTTGCCCCTGCGTGGTCGCGCCGGTGGTCACTGCGACCTTCCCGTTGGGAAGAACGCGGACGGTCACGCCCTCGAATGGACCAAGCCCGGTGCCTTCGACGTAATTCGCGATACCTATGCCGAGATGACGTCCTGCGCGCCGTGCCGCGTGCTGGCGCTCACGAAATCCTGCGTAGCCTGCGAGCACGAGCGCCTTGTGCTGGCTCTTCGGAAAATCACCGCTCGCATAGACGAGCGGCTTGCCGTCGCGAAAGATCAAGCCGACGGAGTAGGGCATTTGCTCGGGGGCGATCATGTTGCGCGCACGCAGCTCGGCACGATCCAATCCGAGCTCACGTGCCACGCGGTCCATGAGGCGTTCCATGGCGAACACCGCCTGCGGCCGGCCAGCACCTCGCACGACCGTGGTCGGCACCCGGTTCGTGAGCACGACTTTGGCCGTGATTTGGTAGGCGGGCACGATGTAAGGGCCGGGAAACGTGGTGGCGGCGATGTAGGG
Source organism: Xanthobacteraceae bacterium (assembly GCA_045811525.1). Classification (GTDB taxonomy): domain Bacteria; phylum Pseudomonadota; class Alphaproteobacteria; order Rhizobiales; family Xanthobacteraceae; genus VAZQ01. The sequence goes on from JBJMTV010000023.1 coordinate 34,440, forward strand.
CACTATGATGCCCCAGGGCAGAAAGGCACCGGTATCGTGCAGCATGCTGCCGCGCAATCCGCGTATCCTGCCGTCGCTGGCGACGGCGATCGCTACCTTCCAGTGCTGATCGCGTTCCTGCGTTGCCGAAAGAAAATGCTCGCGCCGGTCTTCCTGCCAGCTCACGGGCCGATGCAGCTTCATGGCGGCCGCGGGGATCGCCGCTTCCTCCGCATAGAACGGGGCCTTGGTGCCGAAGCCGCCGCCAACGAAAGGTGCGATCACCCGAATGGATTGCAGATCGCGCTCAAGCAGGTCAGCGAGCGTGCCCCGGCACAAATGTGGCGTCTGCGTCGATGACCATACGGTGAGCATGTCGGCCATGTCATCGTAGCTCGCCAGGACGGCGCGCCCTTCAAGCGTCATGGCACCGCCACGGTGAAGCGCGAGCTCTTCCTCGAATACGTGTGGCGCACCATTGAATGCAGCATCGACATCGCCGTATTGCATCTCGACGACGGCAGCGATGTTGCTCGCGAGGTCGCTGTGCACACGCGGTGCGTCGGTCCGGGCGGCGTCGCGCGGATCGCTAACCGCCCGCTGCACGTCGAAGGATACCGTCACCGCTGCCGCAGCGTCTTCAGCGACATAGCGGCTTTCCGCCACAACGAGCGCGATGGTCTGGCCGACATAAGAGACCTCGTCGCGGGCGAGTACGAGCTGCGTGCGGGGCGTCTTGATGGCCGCGTTCGGCACCAGCATGGGAATCTGCTCGCAGGCCATGCGCGGCGGCAGTTCGGCAGCGGTGTAAACGGCGTGTACGCCCGCCATTGCCGTAGCCGCCGAGGTATCGATGCCGAGAATGCGCGCGTGCGGATGCGGGCTGCGCACGAAACAGGCGTGCAGTGTGCCGGCGGGCTTGATGTCGTCGACGAAGCGACCGCGCCCGGTGAGCAGCGTCGGATCTTCGAGGCGCGCTACACGGGCGCCGAGTTGCTTCGCGCCCACGCTCGGGCTCCGCTCACACGCAATTGCAATGTAACGATACACCGAAGTCGTTGCATTGCAATTGCGACCAGTCGTAGATTCATCGCGGGTGCACGAGGCTCAATGAATGCTCGACGTCAGCGCAGAGGCACGCGGTCCGAAGCTGGTCACCCTGCCGCTCGACTTCCAGGCGCAGCTCGCTGCCTTGGAAGAACGCGGACTGCTCCTGCGCATCAATCGGCCGATCAACAAAGACACGGAGCTGCATCCGCTGGTGCGCTGGCAATTCCAAGGCGGCTTTGCCGAGGACGAGCGCCGTGCCTTCCTGTTCACCAATGTGGTCGACAGCGCCGACCACCGCTACGATTTTTCTGTCGCGGTCGGCGCGCTTGCCGCATCGCCTCGCATTTATGCCATCGGAATGGGCCGCGAGGTCGACGAGATCGAAGCCGCCTGGACGAGAGCCATCGCGCAACCTCTCGCGCCGGTCATGGTCGCCTCGGCGTCATGCCAGGCGGTCGTCATAACCGGCGACGCGCTGCGCGGTAAGGGGAACGGGCTCGCCCGCCTGCCGGTGCCGATCTCAACGCCGGGCTTCGACGCCGCGCCTTATCTGACTGCGACCCTGTGCATCACTCGCGATCCCGAGACTGGCATTCAGAACATGGGCACCTACCGCGCAGCGCTCAAAGCGAGCGACCGGCTTGGTGTGCGCATGGCGGCACGGGTCGGCGGCGCCGGGGGCTACCTGCATTGGCAAAAACATAGACGGCGCCGCGAGCCGATGCCCTGCGCGATTGTGGTCGGCTGCGCACCGGTTGCCATGGTAACGGGCGGCATGAAGCTTCCGCTGGATGTCGACGAGCTCGCCATAGCCGGCGGACTTGCCGGAGCACCGCTGCGGGTCGTCAAGGGCATTACCGTCGACCTCAGCGTTCCGGCGGATGCCGAGTTTGTCATTGAGGGCCTTGTCGATCCTGAACTCCTGGAGCCGGAGGGCCCGTTCGGCGAAAGTCATGGTCACGTCGCGCTTGAGGACTTCAACATGTCAATGCGCGTGACGGCGATCACTCATCGGCCGTCGCCGGTCTTTGCCTCGATCATCAGCCAGGTGACGCCGAGCGAATCGAGCGTGCTGAAGAAGGTCGCGATGGAGCCGCTGTTCCTCAGCCACCTGAAACACCAGCTCTCGATCAAGGGCGTGCTGCGCGTCGTGCTGCACGAGCCGCTCTCCAACCTGCGCAAGATCATCTTCGTGCAGTTTGCAAGAGGCACGCCGCGCACTGAAGTGTGGCGCGGCCTGCATGGTGCCGCCACGCTTCTCGCCGATTGCGGAAAAATATGCATTGCGGTGAGTGAGGATATCGATGGGCACAATGCCGACGCGGTGTTCTGGTCGCTGGCCTACCGGTGCAATCCGATCGAGGACGTGCACATCGTGCCGCACCGCTCGGCCGGCCATGGCCCAAAATCAGGAACGCGCGGCGAAGAATCGACGCTGCTGATCGACGCGACTTTGCGTCACGCTGCCCCGCCGCTCGCCTTGCCGACACGCGCGTTTATGGAACGTGCGCAAACGATCTGGAAGGAGCTCGGATTGCCTGCGCTCAGTCCGCAAGCGCCGTGGCATGGCTACTCGCTGGGCGACTGGTCTGCGGCCTGGGACGGTTATGCTGAGCGGGCGGTCGCCGGAGAATGGGGCGAAAACGGCATCGATACATTCGCTCGGCGCCGGGGCGGTCTCACGCCGGAGACGCCGGTGCGCGAGGTTGAGGGGAACAAGGAATAGCGCCTTCCCCTTCGTTGCTCGCGCCATCCGAGCTGCGCCCTGCTGATGCGCAGCGGGAGAGTTCATGCCCCATCAGGGTCGCCGAGAACTTTCGCGCGGTGTTCTACGCGCCGTTCTATGCCACGCATGCACTCGGCTTCCATGCGCGCGAACGGATCGACGAGCGAGCCCCGCTGAGTGGTACCGCAGTGCAGCGCGCCCCTTTGAACCAAATCGCCCCTCCAGGTGACTAACGGTTGGAACGCGTCGGGGAATGGCGCGCTCGTTAACGCGGGGAGGGGCCATGCGCGCAGTTTCACGCAAATCCGAAGTTGCCTATGTGCTCGGGAGCACCGCGTTGGCGCTGGTGCTGGCGATCCCGGTCGGAGCCATGGCCATCGACCTCAACCGGCTTGCCTTCGCACCGGTGGCGCAGACCCCAGTGGGGGAGCCAGCTCACGCTCTCCCAGTCAAGGCCGCGACCTCTACTGGTGCTGCTGCAGCAGCAGTCGAAGCGCCAGCTGTGAATGTGCCGAATGTCGATGTGCCAGTTGTCGATGCTCCTGCGGCAGCCGCTCCTGTGAACGCGACCGAGCCATCGCAGCCGCCCGATCCGCTCGCAGCGCTTGATCCTGCCGATCGCGCCATCGCCGAGAAACTTCGCGAGCTGCTGGCCACCAAGGTGGACAAACTCTTTCCCGCCAAAAAAGAATCCGCAGCAATTGTCGCGTTTTACCAGGAGCGCAATCTCGCACCGCTGTGGCTCGAAAAGGGCGTCCTTACCGACCGCGGGCTCGCGGCCATCGCCAAGTTGAAGGGTGCCGCGGAAGAAGGCCTCGATCCCGCGGACTACAAGGTGCGGGAGTTCGCCGGACTTGGCGCCGAAGCGCTCGCCGCGGCCGAGCTCACGCTCACCCAGGCGGTGCTCACCTATGCCCGCCATGTGCAAGCGGGACGTTTCCCGTATGCACGTGTGAGCCGCAACATTGAATTACCGCAGGCCGCACCTGAGCCCGCGGACGTGCTGATGAGTATTGCCAAAACCCCCAACGCGGCGCAGGCGCTCGAGGCATTCAGCCCGCAGCACACTGCCTATCGCAGGCTCAAGGCCGCGCTCGCCGAGCTGCGTGCCAAGCCCGCCAGTGGCAAGGCTGAATCTGCCCGACAGATCGACGTGATTATCGCCAATATGGAACGGTGGCGCTGGTATCCGCGCGAGCTGGGCGCCGCGCATGTCCAAGTGAACCTGCCGGATTTTACGCTGAAGGTGATGCATAACGGTGCGCAGGCCTGGACCACGCGTGTCGTCATCGGCAAGCCGTCGACCGCCACGCCGCTCCTTAGCGAAACCATGAAATACATTACTGTCAATCCGACCTGGACCGTGCCGCAGTCGATCGTGCGCAACGAGTACCTGCCGGCGCTGGCAGAAGATCCTACGGTGCTCGAGCGTATGGGGCTGCGCGTCAGCTACAATGGCGGACAGGTGCAGATCACCCAGCCCCCCGGCGATGGCAATGCACTCGGCCGTATTCGCTTCAGCTTCCCCAACCGCTTCTCCGTTTATCATCACGATACCCCCGACAAGGGTTTGTTCGCCCATGACGTGCGCGCTTACAGTCACGGCTGCATGCGCGTGCAGGATCCCGCAAAGTATGCCGAGGTTCTGCTCAACATCGCCCGTCCGCGCGAGGGGTGGACCGCGCAACGCATCAAGAGCATGTTTGGCCGTGCTGAGCAGGACATCCACCTGCCTCCCGCCGCCATCACCGTGCACTTGACCTATCAGACCGCCTTTGTTGACGACGCCGGTAAGCTGCAGTTCCGCCGCGACGTCTACGGCCTCGACACTCGTACCCTGGCGGCGATGAAACGTGAACGCGGCACACCGGATGCGGCACCGGCGCGCAAGGCGGGCCAGGAGATCGCCGCCACCGGTGCAGCTCGGTCCGCGCGTCCTGCCCGCAGTGGTACCCAGTCGATGCTCAACGAGGCGCCGGTCTACGGCCGGCCCCTCACGGGCCAGCCGATCTACCGCTAAGCTTCGCCGGGCCTACGAGCGAAACGGCAACCGGCGTACGCTGCTGATCTCGCTTCCTGTTGCGGCGATGCGGGCAACAGCCTCGCCTGCATCTTCGAAAGCCACAGCCATGTGGCGCGATGCATTGGCATGCACCAGGGTCCTCGCATCGCGCGCGATCGCGACGTGTCCCTTCCAGAAAATGAGATCGCCGCGTTGCAATTTCTGCAGCGCCTGCTGTGGATCGAGTGCGCCGCCGATGGTTCGCTCCTGCATGTCGGTGTCGCGCAGGCAGGACACGCCGCAGGCGGTCAGGGCAAGCTGCACCAGCGCTGAGCAATCGAGGCCGACGCTCGTTTTGCCTCCCCAGAGATAAGGCGTGCCGAGGAAGCGTTCTGCCACGCCGACGAAATCATTTTCCATCGTCGCGAGCGGCGCAACATGAAGCAGCGACACATATCCCCCGGTGACGGTCACGGCGAATGAACCCTCCACCTGCGCGACCGCGAGCTGCGCGCCGAACGAGAGCGTTTCGAGCGGAGGAAGCTTGATCGAGGGAGCTGGAAATACGAACGTGCGCAACGCACTCACTTTGTGTGTGGGTTGCGGACCGGGTGCGCGCAACGTGCGCGCCGGAAGAAAGCCGACATAGCCATCCGCCGCGAGCTGGCCCCATGCCCAGCCGTCCTCGGTCGTGTCGTAGACCGTGAGCCGCTCGCCCTCGAGCGCCTCAGTCATAAGCTCCGCGTCGTCGGCAGGTTGCCGGCGCAGGGGGGCGCAGGCGCTCGCGACCTCGTAGGTTTCGCCGTCGGCGAAGCGTTTGGCATCAACGCTGCCGGCAAGATGCCTCGCCGCGAGATCGCTGCGTGCAGGGGTGAGGCGCGGATCGAAGCCCGTAGTGCCGGTCTCACCTGGCGCCTGTTGCGCGTGCGCGCAGAGCGGGGAGGCCGCTGCTCCTCCCAAAACCATAAGCACGTGACGCCGTCTCATCCCGGCACGGACCGTTCGTGGGCCTCGTACCGTCTCAGGCACGTGGCGGCCGGCGCCGCTCGTGGAACCAGGCCCGGTAATTCGACATCTTGGTGCGCTGGCTCTGTGGTGAGTGGCGCTTGCAGGTAGCAGCTTCCGCGCTCTTCTCCGGGGCGCCCCAGCGCAACTCGACGCAGTCGTTCAAGTTGTAAGCCATCTCGAGGTCCTTGCCGCGCTCGATCACGTCCTTGAGCGTAAGCGTCCAAGGCGAGCCATCGGTGCGCAGATAGGAAAATTTGCGTTCTGTGAGCTCCTTGGCGAGGACCGCCTCGAGCTCACCTTTGACCTCGGCGACACTCTTGCCCGCCGGCATGGCGTACCGCTCCGGCCGTCGTGCCACGCGATCGGGGAAAGTGCGGACCACGTCGAGTGCGATCAACAGGCGCAGATCACGTGCCGGGGTGGCAAAGTCTTCCCACGCGCCGGTCGTCTCGAATATGGCGGGCCCGTCAGGCATCTCGGCATCACCTCGTGCGCCCGTCTGCCACTTGCGGCCATTCTCAACCGAGGTCACCCGCGCCTTCACCTGTTCCTCGAGCGAGGTGATCGCCTCCGTGATGGCACGGACCGGGTCGAGCGGCGCCGGTGAAATCGCGTCGTCCATGCGGTCGTAGAAGTCCTCAATCGAGAGGCGGCCTTGCTCGAGCGAAAAATCGCCATATTGCGGATGACGCGCGATTTCCTCGTTCGTCAGGCGGCGCAGCGCGCCGTTGCTCTCGCGCACGATCGGTCGGAAACGCTTGAACCCCGGGCCGCCCAGAGCTGGGTCCTGGGCGAACAGGAAATTGCCGCGCCAGAACCGCTTGCGTGCCACCGTGCCATCGGGCTGTGCGTCGACCGCCAGCAAGATGCCGGCATTGGCCTCGCCCTGGGGAACGCGACGCGCGAGCACCAGCAAATGCCCATACGGATCGGCATAAACTGTGCCTGGCCGCAGGTTCTCCTCTTTCAAGGGGACGGGATAGTAGTCGGTCTTGTCGTCCTCCAGCCGCGTGCGCCCGGATCCGGAATGGACCCCATCGGCAACGGCGTTGCGCAGGTAATGGCTAAATCCCGCGGCCAGACCGGCCGGTCGGGGTGGCGGGCCGGGCCGCGACTGGGGCGCAGGCGGGCTCTGCGGGTTGCCGCCTTGGCGCAGCATCTCGAAGGGCACGGGCGAAGCGATGAGTTGCGGCTGCGGTGCGGCGCGCGTCTCCTCATGCTGAATGTTCCACCAGTCGTGGCATCTCGGTGCCTCGCCGGCGCCGCCGCGCGTGCATTTCGAATAGCCGAATGGCAAGCCCATCTTGAAAGCGAAATAAGCACGCAAGAAGTAGGGAAGGTCGGCGCAGTCAGGGCGAATGATTAGCCCCATCGCGTCTTCCTTCAGGCCCATATGGTTGAAGAGAAAGTTGCGCGAGGGGTCACGCAGCACCTCGTGCAGCGCTTTCCAGGACGGGGCGGCGTCGATCGGGGCATCGAAGAGCTTCTCGATCCATGCCGAGTAGAGGTTCTCGGTGCCGCGATTCCAGCTATTGCGCAGCGGCCAGACGCTGCCGGGAACGCTGCTCGGCCGCGCTGGCTCATGGTCGGCGACGGCGACCTCACGCGTGATGCTGGCGCACTCGGCGGGGGCGCGATCACGTGTGAGAGTGGCGCGCCACTTTCCTGCGGCGGGGGTCGTGACCTCCGCGGCCCAGAAATAAGGAGGTCCGCCAAAGCGCTCGCGCGATTTTGCCGCCACCGTGCCGTCAGGCGCAATCAGCGAGAGCTCGCCGTCGAGCGGCTTCTCGGCCGCAAACAGCACCCTTAAAGCGACCCCCTTCCAAGGGGTTAGTGGGGAGGGCAGGACCGCAAGCTCAGCGGCGTCCTCGCAGCGCGCGGTAACATCCTGCGCTTGTGGTGGCGATGCTTGCGCCCGTGCGGGCGACGGCAGCAAGTGGAAAGTCGCGCCGGCGATCAGCAGCGATGCTGTCGCCAAGGCGGCAGAACGGCGCGCGTGCAGCAATGGAACCCCCGTCCCTTTGTTCGCCCAAGAGTATGGGAGAGCTTGGGCTGAATCATGGCGGGACGGGCAGCACTGACGGGTCGGGCGGCGGGTACGGCGGTAGGGCGGATTAGCGAAAAGAGATTGGGCAAGTTCGTTCTTGCCCAGTCTCGCAGCGCGTAATCCGCCATTTATCGCATGCCGGGAGCGGCGGGTTACGGCGCAAGCGCGCGCCTAACCCGCCCTACTCGGTGCGGAAACCAGAATAATGCGTACGGCGGATTAGCGCCCGCACAAATCCGCCACCTGACCGGAGCCCAGGCGCTACCATAAGCGCGCGCTGGCGATGTCGGCTCCCGCGCGCATGGCCTTGAATTTCTCCCAGACCACCGTGTGGTGCACCTCCGTTTTGTACAGCGCCTGCGATGAGAACCCGCAGTCGGCCCCGGCCATGACATTCTCGCTTCCAACGAGCTTGGCGAAGCGGATCAGACGCTCGGCAATGAGCTCGGGATGCTCGACGATATTGCTCGCATGCGTGATCACGCCGGGGCACAGCACCATCCCGTCCGGCACCTTCACCTGCTCGAACAGGTGGTACTCGTGCTCGTGTCGCGGATTTGCCGCCTCGAAGCTGATGGAGCCGGCTTTGATCCGGAGAACGTAGTCGATGATCTCGGGCAAATTCGATTCGTAGAGGCGCGGCCCTTCATTGATGCCATAGCAGGTGTGGAAGCGCACGCGCTCGGCGGGGATGCCGCGCAAAGCGGCATTCGTGGCCTCGACATAGATCTCCGCACGTCGCTTTTTTTGCTTGGCGTCGAGGCGGGGCTCCACGAAAATATCCGGCAGGAAGGGGTCGTCGACCTGCAGCAGAATGCCGGAATCGATGATCGTCTGGTACTCCTTGTTGAGCTCGACGGCGAGCGCGTGGAAGTACTCCTCATCGGTTTTGTAATAGTCATTGATGCCAACACCCGAAGGGGCGGTCGCGGGTAGAAACGTCCGCTCGTCAGGAACGCCTGCTGCTTTCGCTGCGGCTTTCAGATTGGCGATGTCGATGTTCAGCTTGTCCTCACCCTTGTATTTCACGGGACCGACGCAAACCACCGGAACGATCGGCAGAATGGTGCCGCCCATCATCGCCTCTTTGAAATACTGTGCATAATATTCAGGGAACGCCGACACCTCCTGCTCAAAGATCTTGAGCTTCTGGTTCGGTCGCGATTCGAAGCCATCGAACCGCTCGCGAATGTACGTGAAGAAGCCTGGCTTCGAAAACTCGCCGTCAGTGACGATCTCGATCCCGCATTCCACCTGCTTGCGCACGCATTCGGTCACCGCCTGAGATAGGACGCTGCTCAGCTTCCCCTCGTCATAAGCCTGCCCCGAGTATTTGGCCTTGAGCACGTCGAGGAGCGGATGCGGCCGTGGCAGGCTGCCGATATGCGTGGTCTGGATGTGATCCGTGTTCTGCTGCACGCCCATGCCGTTCCTCCCGCGCCCGAATGGCCGCTGTAGTCACCAAAAGCTTACATCGCGACGTTCGGTCGGCCAATGCTGGCGGCCGCGGAGAAGGTGCCGGGGTAGCACGCGCTTTGTGTGAAACTGATTGGATCAGTGACTCGCGCATTGGGGCCCGCCTTCGCAGCAGCTCGCGCTCGCGACAGGCGCTCACGCGGTCATATCCCGCACCAGCGGCACGACCTTGCGGCCATAAAGCTCGATGCAACGCATCAGCTTCGTATGCGCCAGCGGACCCGCGCTGTATTTGAGATCGAAGCGCGATAGGCCCAGTGCTTTCACCGTTGCCGCAATTTTTCGTGCCACGGTTTCCGGCGAGCCGAGGTAAAGCGATCCGTGCTCGACTTCGGCGTCGAACTCGCGCCGCTGCATAGGTCCCCAGCCGCGCTCGCCACCGATGCGATCGCGCATGATCTTATAGTCGGGCCAGAACTCCTCGCGCGCCTGCACGTCGGTTTCCGCGACATAGCCGGGCGAGTGCACGCCGATCGGCAGGGTCGACTTGCCGAGCTCGGCGAGAGCGCGCTTATAAAGTGTCACATAGGGCAGGAAACGACGCGGGTCGCCGCCGATGAGGGCCAGCATCAGCGGCAAGCCATGGCGCGCGGCGCGGACCACGGACTGAGGACTGCCACCGACGCCGATCCAGGTTTTCAGAGCACCGGATTCGACCAGAGGGAACACGCGCTGGCCGGTGAGGGGCGCGCGTGTCGTGCCGCGCCAGGTCACGGGCTTCTGGCTCAGGAGCACAACGAAAAGCTCGACCTTCTCCTCGAAGAGCTGCTCGTACTGGGCCAGGTCGTAACCAAACAGCGGAAAGGATTCGGTGAAGGAGCCGCGCCCGAGAATGACCTCGGCACGGCCGCTCGATACGGCGTCGAGCGTCGAGAACCTTTGAAATACACGCACCGGGTCATCCGAGCTCAGCACGGTCACGGCAGAGCCCAAGCGGATGCGCCTCGTGCGTGCGGCAATTGCCGCAAGGACTACATCCGGGGCCGATACGGCGAAATCATCACGGTGATGCTCGCCAATGCCGATGAAATCAATCCCAAGCTCATCGGCCAACACGGCTTCATCCACGACATGCCGAATGACCTGCGCCTGCGCAATCCGCCGGCCGTCGCCATCGGCCGTCACGTCTCCGAAGGTATCCAGGCCGAGCTCGATCTGTGCCATGCAATCAGTGTTGGGGAGAATGAGAGGCTTTGTTGTGCATGGCCCGGCGTCCCTGCTCAAGGGGTCGGCCGCTTGCTCGGCGGCGCACCCGGGATGCTACAATCGCGCAGCCCCAACCTCAGGGCGTGAAACGGACCGGGAGCGGGAATGAGAACGATCACCATCGAAGAACATTTCATCAGCCCCGGCTTCCTCGCTGGTCCGGGTAAAGAGTTCGCGGTGCAGCTGCGTGGCCGCGGGCCGCGAGGCGAGAGCATCTACGAGCAGTTACGCGATGTCGGCGCCAATCGGATCAGCGCAATGGATGCCGCCGGGATCGACATGCAGGTTCTCTCGTTGAACTCGCCGGGGATTGAGCAGTCGGACACGGCCGAGCAGGTGGCGGTCTCTCTGGAGTCGAATGATTTCCTGGCCGATGCCGTCAAGAGCCATCCAACGAGGTACGCAGCTTTCGCCGCCCTGCCGATCGGTGCGCCGGACAAGGCCGCGCAGGAGCTCGAGCGCCGGGTGCGCCAGCAGGGCTTCAAAGGCGCCCTGATCAACGGCCATATGCGTGGGCGCTATCTCGATGACAAGCTCTTCTCACCAATCCTGGAAGGTGCTCAAGCGCTCGGCGTCCCGATTTATCTTCATCCTACGGTGCCGCCCAAGGCGGTGGTGGAGGCTTCGTTCAGCGGCTTCTCCCCCGCGGTCACGAATGTATTCGCGAGCGCGGGCTGGGGCTGGCACATCGAAACCGCGGTTCATCTCATTCGCATGATCCTGGGCGGCGTGTTCGACCGGTATCCCAGGCTGCAGGTCGTCATCGGCCATCTCGGGGAAGGCATCCCTTTCATGCTGCCGAGGCTCAACAAGAACCTGCCGAAAGAGGTGACTAAGCTCGAGCGTCCGCTTGCGGCTTATCTGCGCGAGAATGTCCACTACACATTCGGCGGGTTCAATTTCCCATCGACATTTCTCGACCTCCTGCTCGAACTCGGGGCCGAGCGCATCATGTTCTCCGTGGATCATCCCTATGGCTCTATGAGCGAGGCACGCACATTTCTGCAGCACATCCCTGTCAGCGAGGCTGACCGGGAGCGCATTGCCCACGGGAATGCCGAAAAGCTCCTGGGGGTCTGACGCGCAAATCCGAACCGGCTGGGTAGCTTTGCGCAGCCGGTCGGCTGCTTATTGTCGGCTGGGGATGCGGGCGGCCTTCTCGGCGTCCCACCACCACACGGCAGGGAAGGCGGCTGCGCCGTAAGTCGGCATTGGATCGGGCCTGCCGAAGCGATTCCAGCGCGCAGTCCAAAGCTTGTCGTGTGCGTATTGCGGCACGACGTAGTGATTCCACAGCAGCACGCGATCAAGGGCGTGTGTGACGGCCACGAGCTCCTGGCGGGTCTTGGCGACTACAAGCTGCTCGATCAGCTTGTCGACCGCCGGATTCTTGATGCCTACATAGTTGCGCGACCCAGGCGTGTCGGCGGCTTGCGAGCTCCACAAGTCGCGCTGTTCGTTTCCTGGTGACAAGGCTTGCGGCCACGCCGCCACCATGATGTCATAGTCGAAGTTGTGCATCCGGTTGTGATATTGAATGTCGTCCACGCTGCGCAGATTTACATCAACGCCGAGCCGGACCAGCGCCGGCTTGTAGGCCTGGATGAGGCGTTCGGCTCCCGAGGAGTCGCTCGTCGGGATCAGAAACTCCACGCTCAGCACCTCGCCGCTGCGCACATTGGTGAGCTTCTGGTCGCGCACCTCAAAGCCGGCTTCGCGCAGCAGCCGCGTGCCCTCGATCAAATTCCTGCGCATGTTTTCCGATGTGCCGCCGACCGGATTAACGTAAGGAGTCGTGAACACTTCCGGCGGTACATGCTCGCGCAGCGCTTCAAGCAGTTTGAGCTCCTCGCCCTGCGGCAGCCCTGAACAGGCGAGCTCGGTTCCCTCGAAATAGCTGCTGATGCGCTTGTATTGACCGTGAAAGAACTGCTTGTTCATCTCCTCGAAGTCGAACGCGAAGTTGAACGCCCGCCGCACGCGCGCATCGTTGAACTTGTCGCGCCGGATATTGAAAGCGAAGGCGCGCATGATTCCGCGGTCGCGCTGCGGGAATTCTTCCACGACGACGCGCTTTTCCGTCACAGCTGCGAAGTCATAAGCTGTCGCCCAGTTCTTCGCGCTCGTCTCGACGCGCCAGTCGTTCTGGTCGGCCTTAAAAGATTCCAGCGCAACGGTGGGATCACGCACATACTCGTAGCGGATCTCATCGAAATTATCCCGTCCGACACTGACGTTGAGGTCCTTTGCCCAATAGTCCTTCACGCGTGCGTAAACGACGCTGCGGCCGGGCACGAATTCCTTGATGCGGTAGGCGCCATTGCCGAGCGGCGGCTCGAGCGTGGTCGCGCCGAGATCGCGCTTCTTGCCAGAAGAGTCGTTTCCTTCCCACCAGTGCTTGGGGAGGATTCGCAGCTGGCCCAGCATGGCAGGAAGCTCCTGATTGCCGTGACCATCGAAAGTGAAGGTAACCTCGCGCTCGCCGCTCTGCTCGACGCGCACAACATTGCTGTAGAAGGCGCCGATAAACGGATTGTGCTTCTTGTAAGCCTCGTACGAGTAGATCACGTCCTCAACAGTAATAGGTCGTCCGTCATGATGGCGAGCGGCCGAACGCAAGCGAAAGGACGTGGAGGAGAAATCGTGCGGGTGGCTCACGGCTTCCGCGATCAACCCATAATAGCTCGAAGGCTCGTCCAACGAGGCAGCCATCAGCGTATCGCAGATGGTTCCCGCCGCGGCAGCGAACAACCCCTTCAGTCCGGCAATGACCTGGTTGAAATTGTCGAAGGTGCCGGGCGCGAGGAGACGCACGACACCGCCCTTTGGTGCCTGCGCGTTGACGTAGTCGAAATGTGGGAAGCCGGCAGGATACTTGAGGTCGCCCCAGAGCGACAGACCGTGCCGCCAGTGCACTCCGCTATAAGGCGTGGGCGCGGCCGCTGCATAGAGCCCGGCCGGTCGAAGCATTGGCCAAATGGCCGTCAGCACAGTGCTGCGAAGGAGAAGACGCCGGCTGAGATGCAACGAAACCTCCGGGAGGCCAAGCGACACCGCGGGCTTACTACTCGCGCAGCACGGGCCTGCCCGCGGGCACCGTGGTGCGAAGGTGGCAAAGCTGCTGCATTTCGCGAAGGGTCACGTATCGCGGAGCTTCGTCACTCGCTGCATATATATTTGCTCGGATTGGTGCCCGCCAAGGAAATTGTCGGGAATCGGTCACGCCCCAATCCTCTGCTGCAGCGCACACTGTTAGAGCACGACGGTCAGCTGTTTGGCCGCGCGCGTGACCCCGGTATAGAGCCAGCGCTCCCGGTTTTCGGAAAAGGCGCTCGATTCGTCGAACAGGACCACATCATCCCACTGCGATCCTTGCGCCTTGTGCACCGTGAGCACGTAGCCGTAATCGAACTCCTCATAGTGCTTGCGCAAAGGCCATTCGATCTGCTCGATCTGACCCGTGAAGCATTCCGGCCGTACCGTCACTTTGACAGTGCGGCCGCCGAGCTCCTCGTCGGGCCGGAGCTGCAGCCGAAGCAGCTGCCGTCGCGACTTAACTTTCTCTTTCACCACCCAGAGCGCGCCGTTGAACAGACCCTTACGCCGGTTATTGCGCAAGCAGACGAGCTTGTCTCCGGCCGATGGGAGGATGCCGTCAAACCCGCGGCGTTGGCGCAGTCGCCCGTTGTAAGCGCGCCGCGTCGCGTTGCGCCCGACCAGCACCTGATGCGCATCGAGGACGCGTTGCGGGTCGAGTGTCGTACGCGTGACCACCTGCGTGGCGCCGTACTGGCCGGGGTTGAGCGCTTTGCCCGCCCGTATTTGCATCGAGAGCCAGACAATCGGATCGTCCTGCGCCTGCCGATGCACTTCGGTCAGCATGGCGTCAGGTGGCGCCTCGGTGAAGAACCCACCGCCCTGCACCGGGGGCAACTGAGCCGGGTCGCCCAGCACGAGCAAAGGAACGCCGAACGACATCAGATCGCGCGCGAGCTCGCCATCGACCATCGAGCACTCGTCGATGATGATGAGCTTGGCCTTGGAAGCCGGTGCCTCGTGCCAGAGATCGAAACTCGGCGTCTCGTCGTCGCTTTCGCGCGCACGGTAAATCAGGCTGTGGATGGTCGACGCACCGGGACATCCCTTGGCCCGCATCACGCATGCTGCTTTGCCGGTGAAGGCTGCGAACAGCACCTTGCCGTCCACAGCTTGCGCGAGGTGTTTGGCAAGGGTCGTCTTGCCGGTGCCGGCATAGCCGAACAAGCGGAAGATCGACGCACGGCTGCGCTTTGCCTTGAACCAGTCCGACGCAGCCTTGAGCGCGGCATCCTGATGTGGGGTGAATACGGGCATCACGACCGAGGCCGACTCGCAGTCGCGACATTAAGAACACAAGATGAACAAGGTCAACCGTGCCGCGCGCTCTCAACCTGCGGGGAGCGAGACTCGCTCAAATGGCTGGTGTCCTCTGGGCCAGCCTGGGCCCCGTGTGTTTAGTCGACGGTCACGCCGCTGGCCTTGATCGGCTTCTCCCATTTCTCGATTTCGCTCTTGACGAACTGTGCGAGATATTCAGGGGTTGCGCGCTGGTCCGAAACGATGCGCGCCCCTAACGCCTCGAGCCGCTCGCGTACGCTCGGCGTATGCAGGACCTGCAGCGCTGCATCGCAGAGCTTCTTCACAATCTCAGCCGGTGCCGCCTTCGGCAAAAAGATTGCGTTCCAAGTATAGGCTTCGAGATCGGGGGTGCCCTGCTCAATTGCGGTGGGCAGGTTTGGGAGCGCCGGTGAGCGCTGCTTGTCGAAAATCGCCAGCGCTTTGACCGTGCCGCCGTCCACTTGTGGCTTCGCGGTGGTGATGACCTCGCAGAGATAGTCGATCCGCCCGCCCTGCAGATCTTGCATCGCGGGTCCGGTGCCACGGTAGGGGACGTGCGTCACCTCAACGCCGATCAGGTAATTCAGAAGCACACAGCCGAGATGAGTAGCAGAGCCTGCCCCGGCCGACCCGAACTGCATCTTGGTCTGGTTTGCCTTGGCGTATGCCACGAATTCCTTGAAATTGGAGACCGGCAGGTCCTTGCGGACAATGAGCACAATCGGCACCTCGGCAAGCAAGGCAACCGGGGTGAAGTCCGTAAGCGAGTTGTAGAGCGGGCGCTTGTAGAGCGACTGGCCTTGCGCGTGGGTGCCGACCGTGCCGAGTCCGATTGTGTAGCCGTCGGGCGGCGCATCCGCGAGCCGCTTTCCTCCTGTCATCCCCCCAGCTCCGCCGACGTTTTCGACGATCACCTGCTGCCCGAGAACCTCACCCATCTGCTGGGCGACGACGCGGCCGAGCACATCCGTGGGCCCGCCGGCGGCAAACGGGATGATCATGGTGATGGGCTTCGCGGGATAGGTTTTGGGCCAGGGCCGCTGCCGCGGCAAAGCAGACGGCGAGGGCTGCAGCCGCTAGTCTGAGCATGTCGTTTCTCCAAGGGACCAGTCAGAGTTGACTGTGCGGTCAAGTCGGGCAAGGGGTCCGAGGTTTCCGGGGTAAGCAAATGCTCCGGCTTTAACATCGAATTCCGGTGTGCCACCCGGTGTCGCATGGTTCCCGCCGCGACGGAAATGCCCTGCTATAAAGGCACCTCGCGAGAGGAAAATGCCATGCCCATCACCGTGGCGATTGCCGGATTGGGAACGATTGGACGCGTGCTGGCGCAGAAGCTCGCCCAAGGCATGCCGGGATTGGCGCTCGCCTGCGCGGCGGCAGGGCATCGAAAGAAAGCGCAGGCGTGGCTCGAAGCCTCGCACATCGCCTGTCCGGTCGTCGAACCGGGGGATTTCCCTGCCCACGCGGACGTCGCCGTCGAATGCGCGCCAGCCGCAGCCTTTGAGCACATCTGCCGGCCAATGCTCGAGGCCGGGAAAAAGGTGATGGTGCTCTCGGCCGGCGCGTTGCTGCCGCGCCCCGACCTGGTCGAGCTAGCCAAGCTGCGCGGCGGGCAGATCATCGTGCCCACGGGCGCGCTGCTCGGGCTCGATGCCGTCACAGCTGCGGCCGAGGGTACGATCTATTCGGTTAGAATGATTTCACGCAAACCGCCACGTGGGCTCGCGGGAGCGCCATATCTCGAAGCCCACGGCATTTCGGTCGAGGACCTCTCAGCCCCCAAGAGGGTATTTTGCGGCACGGCGCGGGAAGGCGCGGCAGGTTTTCCTGCCAATGTAAACGTGGCGGCGGCGCTTGCGCTTGCTGGCATCGGTCCCGACCGCACCCTGATGGAAATCTGGGCGGACCCATCCATCGACCGCAATTGCCATAGCATCGAGATTGACAGCGACAGCGCGCGTTTTTCCCTGCAGATCGAGAATATCCCGTCGGAGAATCCCAGAACGGGACGCATTACAGCTCTGTCCGTCCTGGCGGCTCTGCGGAAGCTTGCGGGTCCGCTGCGCGTCGGAACCTGAGATTCGACTTTCGCAAGTGTGACGAAGCTGAGGCGTAAATAAGCGTGCATCGAAACGTCATGCAAAGTCTCTAACTTATTGCAAGCGTTCAGGTACACGGAACGTTCCTACGGCTTTTCCATGTGGCGCGACCTGGCCAAAGAACCCCCGGCGGGAACTGTTTTGCCTGAAAAAACAATGCTCCGATCCCCGGGCTTTGTGACGGAACCGTGAACCCAATACCCCCGGGCTGCGACTAAGCCACAAGTCGGCCGTCCGAGCATGCAATCCACCGCAGATGAGGTGCTGATCGGACGGATCGCTCACGGCGACCGGCTTGCAATGCAGGTGCTTTATGCGCGTCACCATGTGCGGGTGTTCCGGTTTGTCGTGCGCCTCGTCAGGAATGAAGCCACGGCCGAGGACCTGATCAGCGAAGTGTTTCTCGACGTATGGCGTCAGGCGGGACGGTTTGAAGGACGCTCTGCAGTCTCGACGTGGCTCTTGGCCATCGCCCGTTTCAAGGCTCTCTCCGCCTTGCGAAAGCGGCCGGACGAGGAGCTCGACGATGAGGTGGCCGGGGCCCTCGAGGACGGTTCGGACGATCCCGAGGTGGCGCTCGAGAAGAAGGACAAGAGCATAATTCTGCGAAATTGCCTGCAAGGGTTATCGGCCGAACACCGGGAGATAATTGATCTTGTTTACTACCACGAGAAATCGGTCGAGGAGGTCGCGGGCATTGTGGGCATCCCGGAAAACACAGTGAAAACGCGTATGTTTTACGCGCGCAAACGACTGGCGGAGCTGCTCAGGGCGGCGGGAATAGAACGAGGTTGGCCATGAACACGATCAACAAAGAGCCGGAGCGCCACGAGATCGAAGCTCTGTTGCCCTGGCATGCGGCAGGCACATTGAGCCGCCGCGATGCCGACCGGGTCGAAATCGCTCTGGCCGGCGACCAGGAGCTGGCGCGCCGCTACGATGTGGTGCGCGAGGAGCTGGCCGAGACAATACACCTCAACGAGACCTTGGGGGCACCCTCATCGCGGGCCATGGAGAAGCTGTTCGCGGCCATTGAGGCGGAGGAGGCACACGCGCCGCGGCGGGCGCGTTCTTTTGACTATGCCGCTCGAGTGTCAGAATTCTTGTCGAGCATTACGCCGCGCGCCCTGGCCTGGTCGGCCACTGCCGCAGCCGTTGTCATCCTGCTCCAGAGCGTTCTGCTGGCCGGAATTGTGATGAAGGAGCAAGGCACCGTCACCGGACCAAGTCTGGCCAGCACCGCGTCCCTCAGCCGAGGCTCTTTTGCCGTGGTGCGCTTTGCTCCGCAGGCGACTATGGCCGACATCAGTCACTTCCTGGGTGCATACAAGGCGACCGTGATCGAAGGACCGATGAGAAACTTGCCCAGCCATTACCTCGTGAAGTTGTCTGAGGCGCGGCTACCGGAGCCGGAGGTCGGCAAGATCATCAGGCAAATGCAGGACGAGAAGATCGTGATTCTCGCCGCTGCCAAGGAGTAGCTCGGGCACGCCGATGGTCTGCAGCCAAGGCCTTGTCCCCACGGCGCCTTCGTGCAACCGCTTCTGAGCGTTGGTTTGTTCCCGTCGAGGTAACCCGCGAAATTTTCTCAGCCAGCCCTGGAAAACGATTGAACCTTGGCAGAGCTGACGACACTAATGGGTCAAGAGGCTCGATCGGCGCTCACGCCCCCCCGATCCCCTGCGCCGATCAAAGCGACCCGCCCGGATTTCCCCGTCCGGGCGGGTCAGTTTTTGGGTCTCGTGTGCCCGACAGCGTACGCCAGGGTCACCGGCTGCGAGACCGGGAACGCTTGCGCGCCTGAGCGCCTGTCCTTGATGCCGGCTCCCCCAGCCCCACCACGCGAACGCCCTCCAACATGACCAGTGCCTCCCAAGGTCTGGCCAGGCGTGGCCTACCGGGACTGAAAGACGGGCCTCGCTCGCGCCTTGTTTTCCTTTCGCTTGCCGGCGCTTTATTGCGCGACCAGTGCTGCGAGATTGCAGTGGCGCAGCCGCTCCAGATCTTCTGGCCGGTCCAGATCCCAAAGGGTGACCGGCTCCTGCCACGAGCGACCGAGCCTATGCAGCCGTTTCCGCGTCTCGTTCATAACGTCCTTGCAACCCCATGCCATGCCGTCAAACAGCGAGGGCTCAGGCTGCCGCATGCCAATCAGAACGTAGCCGCCGTCCTCGGCCGGATAGACCACTACATCCGTGCCGCTGCGTAGCAACTCGGCCGCTTTTCGCAGGTGCTCAGGGGTGAGCACAGGGCAATCAGTACCGACGACGAGCACCGGCTGCTTGGCGGCCGTGACCGCTTCCAGCATGCGAGCTCCGAGATCCCCTTCACCTTGGGGGGCAACCGCGATGCCCCGCATTTGGAGTGCGGTAAAGCAGGGATGCATGACGTCGGGCGTGCCCCATAGCGTAATCGGTCCTACAGCCGCCGAAATGGCGGTAGCGATGGCATGCGCAATCAGCCGCGCCTGCAACTGCGCGGCGCGTTCTGCGCCAAGGAGCGGGATCAGTCGGGTTTTTGCGAACCCCGCAAGCGGTGCCTTGGCGAGCACCGCGACTGCGACCGGCTCAGTCATAGCCATACTGACGAGCGAGATCGGCCGGATCGGCTCCGAGAAAAAATGCGAGCCGCAGGTGCCACATCAGCCACACCGTGGCGTAGACACCGTGCTGCTGCCAGCGTCGTCCGGAAGTGACCACGCGTTCTGACAGGCATAGCGGCCGCCCGGATCGTTTCAGGCGCTTGCTCAAGACGATATCTTCCATCAGTGCAATCGCAGGAAAGCCGCCGGCCAGCTGGAAAGCGTCGCGGTTTACGAATATCGCCTGATCGCCCGTGGCGATTCCGGTGAGGCACGATCGAACATTCATCAGCCAGGCGACAATGGGGAGCAGGGGATGCGGGCCGGCGATCTGCACATTGAAGCGGCCCCACACGCGACCGGAGCGCGCGAGGCCGTTCAGCACGGCGTGCTCGGCAGCAGGCGGCAGACGCGTATCCGCGTGCAGGAAGAGGAGCACATCGCCGCGCGCTCGCT
This sequence comes from Xanthobacteraceae bacterium, assembly GCA_045811525.1. Classification (GTDB taxonomy): domain Bacteria; phylum Pseudomonadota; class Alphaproteobacteria; order Rhizobiales; family Xanthobacteraceae; genus VAZQ01. The sequence goes on from JBJMTV010000023.1 coordinate 54,447, forward strand.
CTGCGCCTGCATTCATCTGCAGCGCCCGCCCGCGCGCCGTCGCGATCACTCTGTCCGCGCGCAGCCTCGCACGCGGTACCGTTGCATCGCGGCTCCCGCCGTCGACGACGATCACTTCGACGCCGAGCGCCCGCAGGTCTTGCAGCGCGTCAAGTGCTGCGACGATGCCTTCGCCTTCGTTCAGCACCGGCATGACGATGGACAGCTGCGTCAGCGCACCCTCACTCCGTCGCTTCGAGAGCCCCACCGCAACTCGAGCCTTGGCCTGCAGTGCAGCCATAGCAATGCCCAGCCACGCGAATCGGGCCGCCCGCCAGCTCCGCATCCAGCAGGTCCGAAAGATGCATCCGCTTGCCGCGCCCGCCAAGCAAGCCCAGACCAAGCATCTGGTTGAAGTCGCAGTCGTAGACGTAGCCCTGCCAGTCTACCGAAATGAGCGTGCGGCACATGACGTGCTCAAGGTTGGCCGCTACGTGCGCGTCCTGCAGCAGTGCCAGATAGCGGTCGAACTCCGCTTGAGCGATGAGGACGGCGCCGAAACGCTGGATCGGCATGTTGGCAAGCGTGTAGAGGCGGTTGAAAACGATACGGTGCACGTCACTTAGCGTGCGTTTGTAGTCGGCCTCGAGTGCCTCTTGCGGTGGCGGTAGTGTCGGCCCTTGTGGATTGTAGACGAGGTTGAGAACGAGCCCGCTTTGCGCCAGTCCATAACCAAGGCCGTTGAGCTTTCGCAGGGCTCGTATCGACGTCTCGAACACGCCTTTGCCGCGTTGCCGCTCGACATTCTCCTCGAGGTAACAGGGCAGAGAGGCCGTGATCTCAACGCGGTGGTGTGCCAAGAAGGTTGCGAGGTCTTCTTGGCCAGCCGCCTCCAGGACCGTGAGATTGCAGCGGTCGATCACCCGCACACCCATGGCGCGCGCGGTGATCACCATGCGACGAAAGTGCGGGTTCAGCTCGGGAGCGCCGCCAGTAATATCGAGTGTGGGGACCTGCTTGTGCCTGAGAAAGGCGAGCACGCCGTCCACTGTGTCGCCGTTCATCTCCTCGGTGCGATGCGGTCCCGCATTCACATGACAGTGCACGCAGGATTGATTGCAGCGATAACCGACATTGACCTGCAGCGTCTGCAGACGCTCACGCCGGAGCGGCGGAAACGCAACGTTTTGCAGCCGCGGCCAAGTATCACGCATGGGGGACTCAGGTGAGCGGCGCCTGCGCCGCAATGGCTGCGCCATCGTTGACGCCCAGGCGGCCGAACCCCGGGAGCTTCAAAGCTGGATGGCGCACGTCGAAGCCGGCAACGAGCCCAAGCACGTTGAGCTCAATGCCTTCCACCCAACCGATCTTTACCCCCAGCAGACCCCAAAACGAAGCCTCAATCCCGGTGCGGCTATCGGTCCAGCCCACATAGGGATAGGCGCGAAAGTCCTTGCCGACGGCGTTGGGCGGCAGCGTTGCGGCGAGCTCTGGGACGGCACGGAGGACGGTGGCGACGAACGTATTGCTGTTGGGGCCGGGCCAAATGCGATAGTCGCCATAGTGGTTGTAGCTGTAGGCAGCAATCGCCGCCTTCACCTTGGGTATGAGTGCTGCAGCGTCCGCACCGCGTACGTCGACGATGACGCGCGGTGTATCGCCGAACCAGCGGCCGTCAGGTGCCCATCCATTGCTGCGCACCGGCTGACCCCAACCTACGACGTCATAGCGACTCCAGGTGGTCGCTCCCTCGCCTTTGTACACGACCCAGCTGTGGACCGCGAAAATACCTTTCCACCGCCCGGTGCGTCCCGTGAAGACGAGCAGGCGTGCGTCGCGATCGGCGGTGGCCGGCGGCAGCATGCCCACACTCGACCAGTCGGCATCGCGAAAGCTCGCGGGCCGATCCTTGCCGACATAAAGCGCCGCGTGCACTGCCAGAGGAAAAAGAAAAAGGGCGACGATTGCGAGCAGCACTTTGCGGAACGGGCGGCGCACGCGGCCTATCAGGGGGGACATTTCCGAAAATATGGCCTTGGCAAGCCCCCGCTGCAACCTCGCCATGTCCGCGGCTTCATTACAAAACGGAAAGATCAGCGGACCCGGTTTCCGAGCAACGTCAGGTTTGCGTACTGCTCGCTTCCTGCCTTGGCCAGATCGCCGGTGACAGGTGTGCTCTTGGCCATGCCCACGATGGCGCCGCGTCTTGCCTCAGCGATCACGTTGTTGGCGATGAGAGCCGTTCCGGCGCCAGGAGCGACTGACACGGCGATGCCGATGTCTGCCTTGCGGACGACGTTCCCGGTGGCAGCCACATCGCGCAGATAATGACCAAAGCCTAACATGATGCCAGCGCTAGGCGCACCCTCGATCACATTTCCGGTGACGCTTGCGTCAGCCTCGACGGCGATGCCGATCCCCGCACCATCTCCAGGGTCGGTGCCCGCGGGTCGTTTCACTGAGAGGTTGCGGATCAGGTTTCCTTGGACGACGGCAAGCCGGCCGCCCTCGTTGAAGTTCGTCACCGATACGCCAAAGGCCGCACCATCGATTGAGTTGTTGGCGATGAGCGCCCCCTGGAAGGCGAACTCGGCATAGATCGCCACCTCCCGCACGTCGCTGATGCTGTTGCTTTCCACGTGGAAGTTGGAGGCGGCGTTCCCCCGGATGGCGGAGAAAGCGCAGTTCCGGATGCGATTGCCGCGGACCATGACGTTCGCACCGCGAAACACGTTGACGGCATTGCCATATTGTCCCGATCCGCCGGATCGATTCTCGATGTTCTCGATACGGTTATCGATGACGAACGTGCCGTCATCTTCGGCCACTGAGCGCCAGACCTGGATGCCATTGTTGCCAGCGCCGCTGATCGAGTTGCGGGCGAGCAAGAGGGCACGAGCATCAAGGACGTGGATTGCAGCTTCCGCGGTTTGACTGATGTTGAGCTCGCTGAGCTCGCCCTGAATGGCAATGCCAACAACGGCATTCCCGCCGGCACCGCTGATGTCGCACCGGTTCAGTGTGACGCCGTTGCAGTGCTCGAGCTGCACCAGACCGCGACGCTCCGGCAACCTTTTGCGCACCCCGTCGAGCACAAGGCCCGACAGGCTGATCTGTTCAACGCCGGAGGCGGTCAGAAGCGAGATGCCGTCGCTCAGCATGAGACGAGTGGCCCCGCGCACGCCCACGAGCTGAGCCCCGGTGGGAAGCTTGAGGTCGCCGACGCGGTAGGTTCCCGGCGCCAGCGCGAGCGGAGCGCGCAGGCGCGCCGCCTCATCAATGGCGCGTTGCAGGACGCGCGACTGATCGTCCGGGCTGCCAGGGCGCGCGCCAAAGTGTGCAGCGTCTAGACCCAGCTGAGACATTGCCGTGCTGGGCACCGGTGCAGCTCGTGCTTTCGCGGGCAGGGCGGCTGCCGCTACTCCGCTCATGGCAGTCATTGCGAGAAAACTTCGGCGGTCGCGGTTCATGAGGGGCACTCCTTGGCATGCCCCTTACAAATTTGAGACCAGCGACCCTGTGCCGGATCGGGATCCTGCGACGGCCTCAATTCAGAGTTAATACCGCGCCGCGAGTGCGGCCGCCCGCATGATGGCCTCGCCGGCCGCTATCAAATCATCCAATGTGAGACGGTGTTTGCGCGGGCTGGAGGAGCGGCCAACCGGCGGGACATGAATGAAGCTCGTCACCCGCACCGTGCCCCGGCGCGCACACTCTGCGGCGCGCCAGCTGAGATAATTGCAGAGATAACGGCCGGCATCGGTTGAGAGCGCCGCCGGCACCTGAGCCGCTCGAGCCGCACGCAGCAGTCGTTGTGCGGGGGTGCGCAGCGGCAGCACAGCCGGTGCCTGGACATCTATCGTCAGATTGACCGGCTGATAGCCACGGGCATCAGGCAGCGTGCGGCTGATGGAATTGCGAGCGCGGGTTTCGATGCGCACATGGTCAGTGCGCATCGCCAGCCCGAACATGATGAGGGCGTCCGGCTCTTCGCGTTCTATCAGCTCCGGCAGCTCCCGATCGACGGCGTCATAGGTGACATCGAAAATGTGGGCCGCGCACCGCAAATTGCCGGGATGGCGCCGGCGAACAAGCTCCCGCACCAGCGGTTCGGTCGGATTGAATGGCGCGCCGGGGAAGGGCCCGAATCCGGTGATCAGGACAGCAGTCACGGCTTACATGCCCAATACGGCTGCGATCTCGTCGACGGCGAGGGACGCCGACATGTGTCCCTGCGCGACGGCTGCTTCGAGCCGCGGCAATTTTGCTCTGAGCGCGGGATGTGACCGCATCCGCGCCATCATGCGGTCCTCCAGCATCGCCCACATCCACTTGACCTGCTGATCACGTCTGCGCGCTGTCAGCTGGCCGGACGTAAGCATGTGCTCACGGTGGCGCAACACCACGTCCCAGAGCTCGGCTACTCCCTGACCGCTCAACCCTGAAAAGGTCACAACGGGCGGCGACCACCCCGCTACCCGGGGTGCCAGGATGTGCAAGGCCGCGCGGTATTCCGCCGCTGCCGACGACGCTCGTTTGAGGTTATCGCCGTCCGCTTTGTTCACGGCTATGATGTCGGCGAGCTCCACCACGCCTTTCTTGAGGCCCTGCAGCTCGTCGCCTGCGCCCGGGAGCGTCAGGAGCAGAAAACAATCAGTCATGTCGGCAGCCATGGTTTCGGACTGGCCGGTGCCGATCGTCTCGACCAGAACCACGTCGAAGCCAGCTGCTTCCAGGATCAGCATGGACTCGCGGGTCTTCGCAGCGACGCCTCCCAGGGTGCCGGCGGAGGGGGAAGGCCGCACGAAGGCATGCGGATCATGCGCAAGCCGGTCCATGCGTGTCTTGTCGGCAAGAATCGATCCGCCAGTCAAAGTGGAGGATGGATCGATGGCAAGTACGGCAACCTTGAGCTTGCGCGCGGTGAGCAGCGTTCCCAGTGCATCGATTGCCGTGGACTTGCCCACTCCAGGTGCGCCGGTCACGCTCACCCGCACGGCGCGGCCTGTCGCGGGGAGGATCTCCTGCACCAATGCTCGCGCAATTCTCTGGTGATCGGCTCGTCGGCTCTCCACCAGCGTGATGGCGCGGGCGATGGTGCTGCGCTCGCCGTCGCGGATGCCGCCTATCAAGGCACCGGGGTCAGGCGTGAGCGGGCGTGCGGACATAAATTCGCCCTAGAGTGGCGCGGCACCGAGGCGCCGTGCGGCGTCTGAGCTGCCGGGTGAGCCACCACATTTACCATCGAAATCAGCTGGATAGTTCGGGGCTGTCACGGTCAGCCGCGCCTCGGTTAACAAAAGGTAAAAGATCCTCGCCGTCCGGCAAGCGCTCGCTACTATAGCGAGACTATAGCGTGGGTCGCGCGGCGGGAGGGGACACATGCGTCAACGAGCGCTGGCGGCGAGCGGTTGGGCGTTATGTCTGTTCGTCGCTTTGTCCGCTTCCTCCTCGAGGGCTGCGGAACTGAGCTGGCAGGTCGAGAGCCCGTTCCGCTTCTTCAAGCCGACGAAGTCCTTTGCCTTGCATGAAGCGGCGTTCAACGCCGTGCGCGGCGATCCGTCAGCACCCATTCCCGGAGACGTCATTTGGCGCACCGAGCGCGCTCTTAATGATCCGGATTGTAAGGACGCTTCAACTCCAGACCGCTGTTCCGCCACGGCCGGCAAGCGCTATCAGCAGAGTCGTATGGGCTGGGCGGCGCAAACCATTGCCGAGACCTGCTACCAAAGCGAAGTGAATCCGCGCCGCTACTCGGCTGTGTGCGAGCGTCGATATTCCTGGGGTACTGCAAAAGAGGATTACGTCCTGCCTGAGGCGCACACGATCTCGCTTCAAATTGCCGCCGAGCAGCTTTCCAGCATCACCGGCGAGTGCACCTGGAGCTGGCAGCCGCGCAAGGGCGGTAAGACCGAGAGCAAGAAGCTCGCCTGCAAGGACAAGCTCACCATAGCGCGCGTGCCGTACGCACTCGATCGCAACCATTCCGGTGTGGCTGTGAGCGTCAAGCTTCCGGACGGGCGCGAGCTCAGCGATCCTAACGTGATCGTCGAGGACCTCTTCATCGTCGCGCTCGGAGACTCCTTTGCCTCCGGCGAGAGCAACCCGGACCGTCCGGTGCAGTTCAGCGCCGCGCGCGAAATGCTCTACGATCCGACCCAAATGCGCGAGGATCTTGCCTCGCGCGGGCCGATCCGCGGTATGGCACAGCAGCAGTATGGCCTCGCATCAAACGCTGATCAGTACGATCCGAAGGTGCTTCCGCGCCGCTACATGGACGACGAGGCCAAGGAGCGAAGCCTGTCGGGCCGCGAATTCCGCGCCGCGTTCGATAGGGCGTCTGCCCGCTGGCTGAGCCGTGACTGTCATCGCTCGCAATATGGCTACCCATTTCGAGTCTCTATCGAACTGGCGCTGGAGAATCGGCACCGTTCAGTGACCCTGGTGAGTGTCACCTGCTCGGGCGCCGAAGTGGTCGAGGGGCTGTTTGGCGAGCTGGACCCACGGGAAGGCAGCAACAAGGTTCGTCCGCAGCTCGATCAGCTGAGCGAGCTCATTTGCAAGGGCCAGCGCTCGCAGGGTGCGAGCTATACACTCCCGGTATTCGCCGCGGGCGGCACGCAAGCTGCAATGCAGACTTTCACCAAAGCGTGGTGCCCGCCGCAGCTGCGCAAGCGCCCGATCGACCTCGTCCTGATGTCGATTGGCGGCAATGATGTGGGCTTCGGCGCGCTCGCCGCTTACGCCTTGACGAATTCCGCCGCCGACATAGCGCCAATAGCCGGACTTGTGGCAGGCCGCATCCGCTTTGGGCCTGCAGTCTCGCGGGTTTACCTGGAAAGGCTCGATGAGCGGATGCAAGCGCTCAAGCAGGCGCTGCACGACGGCTTTGGGGTGTCGCCCGCGCGCGTATTGCAGTCCTCCTACGAGCCGATTCAGTACGACGAGCATGGAGCCGTTTGCGGCGCGTTGCCAACGCTTGGCGCGGACGTGCATCCGGGGCTCAACATGAACCGGCAACGGATGCAGGAGACGGCCGATTTCCTGCAAGACTTTCTTGTACGTCTCGAATGCATTGCGAACACGAAGGGCCGGTCGGGATGCCCGGCTCACCTGGCCACCGGCAGCGGGACGGGTTTTACACTGGTGACGAGCCACCTCGCCGAGTTTGGCAAGCGCGGAATGTGTGCACGCGATCCAAAGCGTCCGCTCGCGGATGGGGTCGGCATGCGGGTGCCGCGCAAACCATTCAATGCTGACGACTTTAAACCCTATTCGCCAGCGGCGACCTTGCCCTATGCGCACCGCTGGCGCTTGGTGCGGACCCCAAATGACGCATTTCTCACGGCCAACACGCACTATGAGGGAGCGTCGGTCTACGACATCGTACAGCCGGCGTGGGCCGGGCTGTACAGTGGTGCCATTCATCCCACGGCGGAGGGTCACGCCATTGTTGCAGACCACGTGTTGCGGCAGGTGCGCGTGATGTTGGACAAGCCACAGGGCGAGCTGGCGAAACACGACCTGGTAGAAGGCCGCGCTCGATAATGCGGTAAACCCGAAGTTTCGCGCGGCCGCTGCCGGCGGATCGCGAGAGCGTGTTCACCGCTGCTGGAACCGAGGAACCTCGGGCCGCAAGCCTGAGGTCGCAGTCATGGTCGCGCCGACGCGGGGCACGTGTTATATGTGTTTTAGTGGATGAGCTTCTGCTGATCAGTGATGAACATCGCATTACCCCGCGCAGCTGACGGTCTGCCGCGTCGACCCTTCTCCGTGAGCGACATCCACCGCATGATTGAGGCGGGGGTGCTCGGCGAGCACGAGCGGTTCGAACTGATCGAGGGAGATCTCGTCATGATGGCGGCGAAGTCTGTCGCCCACGACCGCATCAAGAACGCGCTCAATATGGCCTTGGCACACGCCGCACCCACCGACACCTATGTTGCCATCGAGCCGACCTTCCAGCTCGCGGAGGATATCCTCGTTGAGCCGGACGTCGCCGTCATTGCTCGCTCCGTCTACAAGGCGCCGCCCCGAAGCTTTGCCCAGCCGCGTCCCGAAGACGTGTTGCTGCTGATCGAGGTTGCGGTCTCAAGTCTCGCCTATGACCGGGGGGTCAAGGCCCGGCTCTATGCTCATTACGGCATCCGTGAGTTCTGGGTCATTGAAGCGAGCCAATGCGTCACTTGGGTCCACACCGGACCGGCCGGGGAGGGCTGGTCGTCGATCGTGCAGCGCGGACCCGACGAGACGCTCACGAGCGCCGCGCTACCGCGGTTTGCCATGACGCTTTCCGCAATCGATTGATATCACTCGGCGGCCGCACGCGCGTGCCCCAGCCGCTCGCGCAACTTTTGCAAGAGGGCCTCAGCCGCGTCCGCGATCACAGTGCCAGGGGGGAAGATGGCCTCGGCGCCTGCCTGCCTGAGCTCCTCATAGTCTTGCTGCGGCACCACGCCGCCGACAACGATCATGATGTCGTCACGCCCCTCCGCGGCGAGCGCGGCCTTGAGCTCCGGGACCAGCGTCAGATGAGCGGCGGCTAACGAGGAAACGCCGAGGATATGCACATCGTTCTCGATCGCCTGGCGCGCGGCTTCGGCGGGTGTAGCGAACAACGGACCGATATCGACATCGAAGCCGAGATCGGCGAAAGCCGTCGCGATAACCTTCTGGCCGCGGTCGTGTCCGTCCTGACCGATCTTCGCCACCAGGATGCGCGGTCGCCGTCCTTCGTCGGCCTCAAACGCGGCGGCGAGCCTCTGCACGCGTGCGATCCCGTCCGACATGGTGCCGACCTCTCGCTGGTACACTCCGGTGATTGCCTTGATCTCGGCACGGTGACGCCCGAACACCTTTTCGAGCGCGGACGAGATCTCTCCGACCGTCGCCTTTGCCCGCGCCGCATCGATTGAAAGCGCAAGCAAGTTGCCGTTGCCGCCGGCGGCCGTGCGGGTGAGTGCGTCGAGCGCTTCACTCACCGCGTCGGTGTCGCGCTCACGCCTGAGCCGCGCGAGCTTTTCCATTTGCAGCCGCCGCACAGCCGCATTGTCGACCTTGAGAAGCTGAATCGGCGTTTCCTGCTCCTGCCTGTATTCATTGACTCCGATGACTGCCTGCTGCCCGCTGTCGATGCGCGCCTGCGCTCGCGCGGCTGCCTCCTCGATGCGCAGCTTGGGCAATCCCGCCTCGATTGCCTTGGCCATCCCGCCCATCTCCTCGACTTCCTGGATGTGACCCCAGGCCTTGCTGGCGAGCTCGTAGGTGAGACGTTCCACGTAGAATGAGCCGCCCCACGGATCGATGATTTGCGTTGTTCCGGACTCCTGCTGCAGGACGATCTGCGTGTTGCGGGCAATACGCGCGGAAAAATCCGTCGGCAGCGCGAGTGCCTCGTCGAGCGCGTTGGTGTGCAGCGACTGGGTGTGCCCCTGGGTCGCCGCCATCGCCTCGATCGCAGTGCGCACGACATTGTTGAATACGTCCTGCGCGGCCAGCGACCAGCCCGAGGTCTGGCAGTGCGTGCGCAGCGCGAGTGATCGCTGATCGTGCGGACCAAAGGCTTGCATGAGCTTCGCCCACAGTAGGCGCGCCGCACGCAGCTTGGCGATCTCCATGAAGAAGTTCATGCCGATCGCCCAGAAGAATGATATCCGCGGTGCAAACCGGTCCACGTTCAGGCCAGCCTTGCAGCCGGCGCGTACGTATTCCAGCCCGTCCGCAAGAGTGTAGGCGAGCTCGAGGTCCTGAGTCGCACCGGCCTCTTGCATGTGATAGCCGGAAACCGAGATCGAATTGAACTTCGGCATATGCGCCGCAGTGAAGGCGAAGATATCCGAGATGATGCGCAGCGAGGGCTCGGGCGGATAGATGTAAGTGTTGCGCACCATGAACTCTTTGAGGACGTCGTTCTGAATCGTGCCGGAGAGCTTCTCCGGCGGAACGCCCTGCTCTTCGGCAGCGACCACGAACAAAGCCAGCACCGGCAGCACGGCGCCGTTCATGGTCATCGATACGGAAATTTCCGCGAGAGGGATGTCGCTGAACAGCGTACGCATATCGTAGATCGAGTCGATCGCCACGCCGGCCATGCCGACGTCGCCGCTCACCCGCGGATGATCGGAATCGTAGCCGCGATGCGTCGGAAGATCGAATGCGACGGACAGCCCCTTCTGCCCCGCCGCCAGATTGCGCCGGTAGAACGCGTTGGATTCTTCGGCTGTCGAGAAACCTGCATACTGGCGGATGGTCCAGGGCTGGGTGACGTACATTGCGGGGTAGGGACCCCGCAGAAAGGGGGGAATACCGGGATAGGTGTCGAGGAAATCCAGACCCGCAAGATCCTCGGCCCGATAGACAGGCTTCACCTCTATGCCTTCAGCGGTTCGCCATGCCGCAGTGTTGGTGGTGATAGCGTTGCCCCGGGCCGGGGCGAACTGCACGCTGGTAAAATCCGGAATGCGAGCCATCACGCCAGTCCTCGCAGAACCGAGGCCGACTCCGATTCCTGCACGGACAGATCAGCATGCGCTGCTTGCAGCAGGGTCAAAGCATCGCAATCGGGGTGAATGAATTCGTTCACGCCGGCCTGCCTCAAAGTGGCACCGTGCTCGGCGGCACTGCCGGCGAGGTATATGCGTTCTGCTCCCGCAGCTTTCAGCGCCAAAACCGCGCTCTCCCCCTCGCGCTCATAGAGGGCGTCCGACGAGCAGAGGCACGCAAGTCTCGCCTCCGAGTGAGTGAATGCTGCGGCCAGTGCTTCCGGCTCGTCATGCCCCTGACTGCTCACCGCTTCGATGCCACCCGCCTCAAAAAAGTTCTTCGCGAACGTCGCGCGCGCAGTGAAGTCGGACGGCTTTCCGAGATTGGCGAGGAAAACTCTGGGTCGTACCCCGGTTCGCGCGAGCACTGCATCCGACTGGTCGCGCAGTTGCTCAAATGGTTCGGCAAGCCGGCCCGGTGTCATGGGGGCGAATTGTCGGACGGCGGGAGAGCTTGCAAGTGCAGCTGATGAAGGAGCGAGGACCGCCACGCTCGGCTCGTCGAGAGCGGGAAAATCTGTCGTTCCAGTCAGCGGTTCCTTACGGTGGGCGACGGCGCGCTCGCGTGCTGCGCGCACTGCGGCGACTTTGCCCTGAACGAGCCCTGCCTTGAGCGCCGCGAAGGCGCCACCGGTCGCCTCGATTTCCTGGAACAGGGTCCAAGCCGCACGGCAGAGCTGGTCCGTCAAATCTTCAACTGCACCTGCGCCGGCGCCGGGGTCGCCGACTTTCGCCAGATGGGTTTCTTCCAGCAGGATGAGTTGCGTGTTGCGCGCAATGCGCCGCGCAAAGCGGTCCGGCAAGCCGAGCGGGAGCGTGAAAGGCTGCACCGTGATGGCGTCCGCTCCACCGAGCCCCGCAGCAGCAACGGCGATGGTGCTGCGCAGGATGTTCACATAAGGGTCGCGCTTCGTCATCATTCGCCAGGCCGTATCGGCGGCAATCAACGCCGGAGCCGGAGCAATGCCGCACACCTCCTGAACACGCGACCATAGTTTGCGCAGGGCGCGAAACTTGATGGTGCTCAAGAACTGGTTCGCATCTGCCGACAGCCGAAAATAGATGCAGCCAGCCACGCGATCCGCGGCGACCCCGCCCGTCTCGAGCGCGCGCAGATATTCCACGGCCGCAGCGAGTGCGAAGGCTAGCTCCTGCGCCTCGGAGCCGCCAGCATCATGGATGACGCGACCATCCGGGCACAGGAATGGGCCAGCGTAACCTTCCCCGGCAAGCTCGCTGACTGTCGCTGTGAGGGTCTTCACGGCGGCTGACCAGGGCTGGGGGCTCATGCCCGCTCGCGCTGCCGCACTGAGGGGGTCATACCCGAACCGTATGTGCGTCGCTTGCGGGCGGATGCCGCGCTCCTTCACCACGTGTGCGAGCAGTCTCACAGCCTCCTCAGGATGCGCGCCGAGGTCGAGGTCAATGCAGATGCCCGCCTCGAGAGCTACCCCATCGAGCACGCGTGTGATTTCGGCTTTGCTCAGGGTGAGACCATAACCACGTGCACCAAGGGCGCCGGCAAACACGAGGCTCAGCCCGCCGGCGCCATTTTCGAGCTCGTGCAGCGCTTCGCCATTTGCCGCGACAGCGTCAGGGTGATCGACGCGCTGCATGATGGTCCACGGTAGGCCGGGGACGCGTCCGGTCACGGGCAGGGCTTCGCGCCTTCCCTGATAGAGCGGCCCAATCGGGAGCGCGTCATAGCTGTGCGAGACGAGCTTTTTCTCGAACTGCGCGCCCTTGAGCGCCTGCTCGACCAGGGCCCGCCATTGCTCAAAACTGGCGCGCGGGAATTCGGCAGCCAGCGCTAAAGTCTCGCCTGTTGTGCTGTTTGACATGCCTCTAGAACTTGGCCTCTCCGGCGCAAAAAAACCAGTCGCTGTGGCGAGGCTTCCATTACTCGGTAGCTTCCAGCTTCTCGATGCCGCTCGGCACCACCTGGCTCAGAGCGTCACGCACTGGGCGGCCGTCAATGAGCCGATCTGGTGCGATCTCCGCAAGCGGCACCAGCACGAAGGCGCGTTCGGCCCAACGCGGATGCGGAAGTGTGAGCACCGGCGTTGCCAGCCTGATCTCATCATAGGCAATGATGTCAATGTCGATGGGCCGTGGTCCCCAGCGTTGCTCCTTCGCACGATCACGTCCAAGCGCCCGCTCCACCTCCTGTATGCGGGATAGCAGGGCCGTCGGCGAGAGCGAGGTTTCGATCGCAATGCACAGGTTCAAGAAGGCAGGCTGATCGGCAATACCCCAGGGCTGTGTCCGGTATGTCGAAGAGCGGGCAACCAGCCGCACTCCCTCGCTCTCACACAGCCCGTCGACAGCGCGCCCCAGCGTGTGATGTACGGCGCCGACATTGCCACCAAGCGCAAGCAGCGCGTCAGCCATAAGAGGTCATTCGCGTTTCAGGCGCGTGCGCGCGACGATCACACCCACATCCCGGAAGGTCGCCGCAATTGGGGCGTGCGGCTTGTGCACCGTGACGCGCACGCTCGAGACGCGCACAAGCTTCTCGAGGACCGCGTCGGCCACAGCACCGGCGGCGGCTTCGACGAGCCGGTAGCGTCGGCTGCAGAATGCCCGACTGGCGATCTCCACGACCTGATCGTAACCCACGGTGTCGGCGAGCTTGTCACTGCGGGAAGCGTCGGCCAGATCGATGTCGACGACGAGGTCAAGAGAGAAGGTCTGGCCGACCCGCGCCTCGTGCTGCATCACACCATGATAGGCATGCAGCGCAAGTCCAGTTACGAAGACCGCATCACTCATGCGCTTGCTCGATAGCCGCAGCGACACGCAGCGCCTGTACTGTATCGAGCACGTCATGGACGCGCACGATGCTGGCTCCTCGCGCAACTGCCAGCAGGTGCGCCGCAATCGAGCCGCCAAGGCGATGCTCGGGTGCAGCCGGCATTATCCTGTCAATGAAACGCTTGCGCGAGGCGCCGACCAGCAGCGGTAATCCGAATTCCTTCAGCTCGGCGAGCCGCGCAATTGCAGTGACACTCTGCTGCGGCGTTTTGCCGAAGCCAATGCCCGGATCGAGTATCATGTTGCGGCGCGCAATTCCGGCACGCTCGGCTATTTCGAGCGAGCGGCGGAAAAATCCGGCGATATCGGCCATGATATCGATGGATGGGTCGGCGGCCTCACGGTTGTGCATGATGATAACCGGCGCGCCGCTTTGCGCGACGGTGTGCGCGAGCCCGCGATCATGCTGCAGCCCCCAAACGTCGTTCACCATCGCGGCGCCGCACCCGAGGGCCCACGCAGCCACCCCCTCTTTCATGGTATCGATGGAAATCGGTACACCCAGCTCTGCAATCGCCGGCAGCACCGGGCGCAGGCGCGCAAGCTCCTCCTCGGCTGAAACCGGCCGAGCGCCACCATAAGGACGCGTCGATTCAGCTCCCACATCGATGATATCGGCGCCTTGTGCTATCATCTCGTTTGCCCGAGCGATCGCTGCGTGCGCGTCGAAAAACTGGCCCGAGTCGGAAAATGAGTCCGGGGTGACGTTCAGCACACCCATGACGAGCGGACGGTCGAGAGAAAATAGGCGCGCGAGGCTGGCGCTTTTCAGCTCCGCCGCCGGAGCGGCATAGCTCAATGGGTTCATCCCGGTGGCTTGCCTCCCTATCAGCAGGCGTGTCAAGCACGCGCTACCTGGGCAGCGGCGCCGCTCAGCGATAGGTAATCTTCAGAGGCAGGCGCTTCGCCTGCTCCACCCAGCGTTCAACAAGGCCTACGGGTGGCAGGAAGCGCAGCAATTTTCGTTTCTTATTGTAATCGGCGATGCGCAGCGCAAGGTTTTCCGGATTGCGAAACTTCAGCTCTCTGACGGTATCGACGCCAACGGCCGGCAAGATCGCCGCATATTCCTTCCCAAGGCCCTTGATGCGCATGCGGTCAGCCGAATTGGCGAGACTGAGCAGACGCTGTTCTGCGATTCCGGTCTGCATTGCCAGCTGGCGCCGGCCCTTAGGGGTCTTCGCTGCCTCGAGCAATCCGGCAGCGGTTCTAATCCGGAGTGCTCGCAGCCGCTTGGCTTCGTCTGCATCGGTACCGACGGCGGCGATGGGATACGTCGACATCGAATTCTCCTCGCTCTGGCCGTTCCGCCCATCGCTGTAGAGCGACAAGCGAACCGGCCGGGGATCGCGCCGATCGTCAGATCGGCTGCGTCTGCCCTTGCGGTTTATCCCCTAAGGATCGTGCTCGGAGGCACGGCCTCCAAACTCGATGCCATGCCGGGCGCGACGCACTGATGTGGCCGGCCGGGCTACGCGGCGAACTCGAACGGGTACTGGCGATGAACGTGAGCGCTGCTGCATGCATGCTGTTCTCCGCGAGAAGCGGAGTGCGTGCAGCAAAAGATTCCTTCTTGCTTCGCAGCATTTGCACACTGCCGACGTGCTGTTGCGCAGTTGCAAGAACCGCGGCGGCGTCCGGAGGTCGGATGAAGTCGTTCATGTGCCTCTCGCTCTCCGCAGTGCCCGCGCATACTAGGCCGCTGCCAGTTGAGAAAACAAGCGGCGCCCGCAACAGCGCGTGTTGTTGTGGCATTCATGCATCAGCAGGAAATGACGTTTGTCACGCGCGCTGATGTGCGGCATGCCTGATCTCAGCGCACGCATCTCTCACGCACGTGTGCATTTCAGCTGCCTGGCGTACGACGCGGTTGACCATCCCGGTTGGACAGCGACAATAGGCAATCTCGTTGCAAGGGAACATGCGATGACCGAGCTCGACACGGACGGAACAATCTTCGTCGGCAAGGGGAGCAAGCCCGAAGTCCTGACGCTTGCGCTCGCCAATCGGCACGGCCTCATCACCGGCGCAACCGGCACCGGAAAGACTGTCACATTGCAGGTGCTCGCGGAGGGCTTATCGCGTGCTGGCATCTCTGTGTTTGCCGCCGACATCAAGGGCGACCTTTCCGGCATCTCCATGCCGGGTGAAGCTAAGGAGGCATTCGTTTCCCGCGCCAAGAGCATGGGTTTCGACTATGAGCCTGATCAGTTTCCGGTCGTGCTCTGGGATCTTTTCGGGGAGCAGGGCCATCCGGTGCGGGCCACGATCTCGGAGGTGGGTCCGCTGCTGCTGTCGCGCCTGATGGATCTCAACGAGGTGCAGGAAGGGGTGCTCAACATCTGCTTCCGTGTTGCTGACGAGCAGGGGCTCTTGCTGCTGGACCTCAAAGATTTGCGTGCAATGCTCGGTTATATTTCGGATCACGCGTCCGACCTCACGGTGCAGTACGGCAATGTCTCGAAGCAGACGGTCGGGACGATACAGCGTCAGCTGCTTGTGCTGGAGAACCAAGGGGCGAACAAATTCTTCAGCGAGCCGGCGCTTGCACTCAAGGACTTCATCCGCACGGACCGCGACGGTCGCGGCTATGTGAATATCCTCACCGCCGACAAGCTCATGGAGAACCCGCGCCTCTACGCCACCTTCCTGCTCTGGCTCGTTTCCGAGCTGTTCGAGCAACTCCCTGAGGTCGGTGATCAGCCCAAGCCGAAGCTATGCTTTTTCTTCGATGAAGCGCACCTGCTCTTTAACGATGCGCCCAAGGCTCTGCTGGAAAAGATTGAGCAGGTCGTGCGGTTGATCCGCTCGAAAGGGGTCGGAGTTTATTTCGTCACGCAAAATCCTCTCGATGTGCCGGACAAGGTGCTGGCGCAGCTCGGCAATCGTGTGCAACACGCCTTGCGTGCCTTCACTCCGCGCGACCAGAAGGCGGTGCGCGCCGCGGCTGAGACCTTCCGGCCAAATCCGAAGCTCGATACCGCGCAGGTGATCATGGAGCTCGGGAAAGGCGAAGCGCTGGTCTCGTTCTTGGAAGGGAACGGCACGCCCTCCATGGTCGAGCGCTGCATGATACGCCCACCCGCGGCCCGCGTCGGTCCGATCACGCCGCAAGAGCGCAGCGCGCTCTTGGCAAAGAGCCCAGTGAAGGGGAAATATGATCAGACGATCGATTCTGAGTCCGCGTATGAGGTGCTGCAGAAGCGGCTGCACGAAACCGGATCGACCGCGCCGCCGCCGGCCGGGTCCCCGGCAGGAGAGCAGCAGTCCTCTGGCGGCGTTGGCGGCTTCTTGGGCGGCATTGGAGGCATTCTGGGCACGATCTTCGGGACCGGCGGCTCACGTGCCGGGCGGCTGTCGACCGGGCAGATCATCGCGCGGCAAGTGACTCGCTCGGTGACGTCGCGCGTCGCCGGGCAGATCGCAGCGGACATCGGCAAGTCCATGGGAGGCAAACTGGGCGGCTCCGTCGGTCGCGCGATCGTGCGCGGCACCATGGGCGGCATTCTGCGACGCTGAGAAACGCCCGGCAGCAAGCCCTAACCTGGTGAGCGCTAACGACTAGCCAATGAAGAGGCTGCAATGAGATCGGCTGCCGAAGCTCTGCCTGCGGTTCTCGCCAGGATAGACGCCAATCTCGAGCAGAGCCTGGAGCGGCTGTTCGCGCTATTGCGCATCCCGTCCATTTCCACCGATCCGCAGTACAGCGAGCACTGCCGCCGGGCGGCCGAGCACGTGGCCACGGACCTCGCCAGCATAGGGTTCGAAACCAGCATCCGACCAACGCAAGGTCATCCGATCGTGATTGCAAAGGCGAACGGCGCAAGCAATCGGGCGCACCCGCGCGTTCTCTTTTACGGCCACTATGACGTGCAGCCGGTGGATCCTGTTTCGCTATGGGAGACGCCCCCGTTCGCCCCGCGGCTCGCCACGCTGGCCGACGGTCGCAAGGCAATCGTCGCGCGCGGAGCTTGTGACGACAAAGGTCAAGTCATGACCTTCGTCGAGGCATGCCGCGCCTTCAAGGCGGTAACGGGCGCGCTGCCGCTCCCAATCACCCTCATGATCGAGGGCGAGGAGGAGTGCGGATCGAACCACCTGTTCGGTTTCGTCAAAGATAACGCCGAAGAGCTCAAGCTCGATCTTGCCTTGGTTTGCGACACGAGCATGTGGGATCCGGCGACGCCGATGGTCACCACGTCGCTCCGCGGCCTGGTATACGAGGAGCTCAGAGTGACCTGTGCGGATCGCGATCTGCATTCAGGGTTGTTTGGGGGTGCCGCGCAAAATCCGCTGCGCGTCTTGGCGCGTATTCTTGCGTCCATGTATGACGAGAGCGGTCGCGTCACCATCCCAGGCTTCTATGATGGCGTACACGAGCTTCCGCCAGACATCCAAGCGGACCTCGCAGGCCTTGCGTTGAGCGCCGAGGAATTCCTGGGGAGCGTGGGGCTCAAGGTGCCCGCAGGAGAGAAGGATCGCATGCTCCTTGAGCAGATTGCGACCCGCCCCACCGCCGAGATCAACGGAATGATCGGCGGCTATACTGGCGACGGTGCTAAGACCGTGATCCCGGCACATGCCATGGCCAAGGTATCCTTCCGCCTGGTCGGCGCGCAGGATCCGGCCAGGATCCGTGATGCCTTTCGTGCCTTCGTGCGGGAGCGCTTGCCGCCGGACGCCACAGCCGAATTCACGAGCTTCAGTGGCGCGGGTGCGGTGGAGCTTCCCTACAATAATGCGGCGCTTGCCAAAGCCCGAGCTGCGCTCGCCGCTGAGTGGGGCACCAAATCGATCGCGGTGGGCGAGGGGGGCTCGATCCCGATCGTTGCTGATTTCAAGCGGGTGCTTGGGATGGACACCCTTCTGGTGGGCTTTGCGCTCGATGATGATCGCGTGCATTCGCCCAACGAGAAGTACGACCTCACTTCCTTCCACAAAGGAACCCGCAGCTGGGCACGAATACTGGCTGCGCTGGCGGAGTGAATCATCTCGGCAGAGAAGGACGGCCGCCCTGAGGCACCCCAGCACTATAGCGCGTGGTAGAGCCGCTCGTCGTACAGGGCTCCCGTCATTGGCGTGAGCTCGTCACGAAAGGCCTTGGTGTGGCTGGCAGTGATGTGGGCTTCGTAGGCGGCTTGATCTTTCCAGATTTCCACGACTGTGAAGTGATTGGGCCGACTGCCCTGCTGAAAGATATCGAAGCGAACGGACGCCGGCTCCTTGCGGCTTGCGGCAACGAGGGTCTTCAGCGCTGCGATACAATCATCCTTCTTCGGCGGAGGTACGTCGACGTGAGTCACGACATATACCGTGCCTTGGCCGTTGTGGTCCCCACTGGCAATGTCCAGCCCATTATGCGTGCGCTCATCGATGGCGCTGATCAGATGGCTCTTTAGCTTGTCACGCAGCTCCTTGAGCGGCGCCGAGGCGAGATAGGCGTCGTACGCTTTCTGGTCCTGCCAGGCCGAGACGATGGCGAACTGGTTAGCAGGTGCGCTGCGCTGCAGGACTTCAAAGCGCGTGCTACCCCGCTCTTTCCGGGCAGCGTTGGCAAAATTGCGCAACAGGCTCGCGGCGGCGCTGGAGCTTGCTGGAGCAACCTCAATGTAGTTGACGACATAGAGGGGTACTTCCTGCGCCTGACCGGGCACCGGTGCGAGCGCGCAGACAAGCAAAAGCAGAGAAACAAAGCGCATGGCGTCCTCCCCAGGCATTCTCTGCCTGTTTCGGAAATAGTAGGGGTGTTGCCACAAGCGCGTCAACGCGAGCTGCGCTCCGCCGCGCTGGCGCGTTGCGTGGCGCAGTTGAAGTCGGTCAGCGGGCCGCGCCGTTTGTCAGGACGTAAGCCGGTACCCCCCGCGCATTGAACCTCGATGCATCCAATGGCATGAGCACCGAAGTATTACGCAACAACGCTGGAACGCCTGACCTGCAACGTGCCGCCAGCGGCCCTGCCTCTGTTCTGACTATTTCATGGCTGCGTCGTACATCTTGGCCACGTATTCCCAATTCACCAAGTGATCGACGAAGGCCTTCAGATAGTCTGGTCGGCGATTGCGATAGTCGATGTAATACGAGTGCTCCCAGACGTCGCAGCCAAGGATTGGCTTGGCCCCGTGCACGAGCGGATTCTCACCATTGGCTGTCTTGGTCACGGCGATTTTGCCGTCTTTCACGGCAAGCCAGCACCACCCAGAGCCGAATTGTGTGGCTCCCGCCTGGATAAGCTCCTCCTTCATTTTGGCAACGGAGCCGAGATCGGCGACGATCTTCTTCTCCAGGTTGCCGGGGATCTTGTCTCCGCCACCCCCGGCCTTCATCCATTGCCAGAAATGGATGTGGTTATAGTGCTGACCAGCGTTGTTGAAGAGCCCGGGATTCTTGCCGAACGAGCCCTTCACAACCTCCTCGAGTGATTTGCCTTCCCACTCGCTGCCCTTGAGCAGGTTGTTGCCATTGTTGACGTAGGCGAGATGATGCTTGTCGTGGTGATACTCGAGAGTCTCGCGCGACATATAGGGTGCCAGCGCGTCATAGGAGTATGGGAGATCGGGCAGCGTGAACGACATTGGCGTGCTCCTCACGATGATTGCGGCGGCTAAGGGGATGTAAGCAGGAACAGTGCCCCCAAGTTCGAGTTCCGCTGCAACTCATTAGGCCGGGACGGCCGTTGGTTCAACGGATGATCTGATCTTGGCGGCGCCGCCGCCGAGCGCAGCTGAGGGTGCGACACAGCCGGGGCGGCGTTAATCAAGATCGGATCTCACATGACTTGTCCCACATTAGTGATTGCGATTACTATGAAAGGGGATCAAATTCTTTGGTAACCATAGCGCCGGCTGCTGCTGCACAGCCGGGCATGCGGGCTGGGCGTGAGGCATGTCTCTTGTCTTGTTGATCTTGGGCATCGTGCTGGCCCTGGCGGGCATCGCCACGGTCGGATTCGGTATTCCGGTCAACGAGTTCTCCCTCGTGATCGCAGGCACTACTGCACTCGCCGGCGGTCTTGTGCTGGTCGGGCTCTCTGCCGTTGTGAGCGAGCTTGCGCGCGTGGCCGAGGGCTTGAAGGCTCGTCCGCCGGCGCGGTACCCGCCCCGACAAGCGGACGCTGACGCCCCGGCTCACAGTTTCACACCCGCACCCGCTGCCTCGAGCGCCGCCTCCCGGCCATTGCAGGACGTCATCCAGACTGCGACACCTCCGCTGCGCCAAAGGAACGAACCTTCTGTGCGGGAACCGCGGCCAGCCGAGCCGTACCCTAACCTTCCTGCCGTTGCCACACATTCCGCCGTTGAGGTTTCTGCCTCGGCCATCGAGCGTCTGCGCTCCAGCATTCCACGTACCGAACGGCCCCGAGCCGACTCATCCGCTGCTGAAACCGAACAGGTGGCAGTGTCGCCAAACGGCGGAGCGTCCCCGCCGGGAGGGACAAATAGACGGCGGCTGCCCGAGCGCACCGACTTTGAAACTGGCGGGCCGTCAGAGGAAGCTGGTAACGCCGCCGCCGCAGACACTTCGAAGGCGTCGCGATTGGATTTCCTGTTTCGCTCGCGGCCGCGTTCCGGCGCGCCCGCCCAAGCCGAGAGCTTCGACGCATTCTGGCCTGCCGACGGCCGCGCGCAGGCCGCTGCCGGCGATGACCAGCAGCAGGCTGCGGCCGCAGCGTATCCAGCGGAGCCGCAAGGCCAGTTTCACGCCCCAGTCCAAACCCAAGCTCGTGCCGAGCAGGCGGAAGCACAAGGTGACCTTAGTCCAGCTGCCGAGCGGCTAGGCAGCGATGAGCCACGTTCCTCCGCCATCCTGAAATCGGGCGTGGTGGATGGCATGGCCTACACTCTTTATGCCGACGGCTCCATCGAGGCGAAGCTGCCGCACGGCACCGTGCGGTTCGCCTCCATTGCCGAACTGCGGGCGCATATCGAAAGCAACGCGCACTCCCCAGGCTGACCAGAGGAGCGCCCTTTCGCGCGCTTGTCTGCCGATGAGGGTCAGCCGCTTGGTTCGGCAATAGCCCGAGTGGGTTCAATCCAGCGGTGCCGGTCGTGAGGACCCGCGGGGCAGTACGACTGAGAGCCCGCAAACAAACGATGCGGCGGCGGAGCCTCTCCGCGGGCGGATACGCGTTCTTTGGGCTCGTCGAGAAATTTACTTTCGCGTTACATGACTTTCAGGACACATCGCAGTGAAGCCGATGGATTAGTCGCACGACTACTTGCGTTTTGAGGTTCAGTAGAGTAGCAGCGACAAATCAGCGCGGCTTTTACCACCGTGGCGGGCGCGCGGGCAGTAGAATCGGGCGCGATACGGTAAGCCGCTGCGTCTGCGCCGGTGTCAAGCAGCACACAGTGCCGCGAGGACAATCTTCGAGGACAATATTCATGTCGGAAAATGCATCAGCTGCCACATTCATTGAGCTGACAGCTTCCATTGTATCGGCATATGTCAGCAACAATTCTGTGCCTTCCGCCGATTTACCGGCGCTGATAGGCCAAATCCACTCGGCGCTCACGCGTGTCTCCAACGGAAGCGGTGAAATAATCGGCGACGCGCCAAAACCTGCGGTGTCGCTGAAGAAGTCAATCACGCCGGATTACATCATCTGTCTTGATGACGGAAAAAAGTTCAAATCGCTCAAGCGCCACCTGCGCAGCCAGTACAACATGACTCCGGAGCAATATCGCGAGAAATGGGCGTTGCCGGCCGACTATCCGATGGTGGCGCCCAATTATGCCGCGGCGCGTTCGCATCTTGCGAAGCAGATGGGTCTGGGACAGCAGCGCCGCAGACGCAGGTAGTGCGGGCGTGTGGATCGTCCGCCGAGTTGAGTCGGCCTAAGAGGACGGCGGGGAGTAGCGGCAGGCGAACCTCCCATCCGACCGCCGAAGGCTGTGAGGAACTCGCAATCGCAGCCTTACGCTGTGGCCAGAGCGGCCTTCGCATCGGAACGGATGCGCTCGACCATCGAGCGGAATCCGTTTGACCGCTGCGGCGTGAGGTGATCGCCGAAACCGAGGCGCTCGAAGAGCTTAATGGCGTCGGTTGATAGAATCTCACGTGCAGGTTTGCCGGAGAACAGGGCAAAGAGGATGGCGATGAGGCCGCGCACGATGTGCGCGTCGCTGTCGCCGACGAACGTGAGCACCGGTCCTTTGGCCCCATTCGGCGAGACGGTGGTGGCCAGCCACACCTGGCTGGCACACCCTTGCACTTTGTTGGCTTCGCAGCGGTCGCGCTCGCTCAGCACGGGGAGCGTACGTCCGAGCTCGATGACATATCGGTAGCGGTCATCCCAATCGTCGAGCAACGCGAAATTGTCGACGATCTCGTCGATGGCGGCAGGGGACGTCGTGGCTGCGTCGGACATGCCAGACATATAGGGCTGCGCAGCCTTCCCGGCTATTCCACCGTTGCACCCGGAGCTCAACGCTCCAGGCGCAGGCGGGGCGCGGGGAGTACGAAAGTCCGATTATCGGCTACCCCGCTTATCCGCTGTCGGCTGAGGACCGCGCCAGGGGGGTGTCAGATCGGCGGGAGTAAGCGTGTGCTGAGACGCCCGCGAGCCGGACGCTGCGGCAGGCTTGCCTGTTGTGGTTACCTCGTCGGGTGCCCCGAGCCGCTCCTGGAGGTACTCATAGACGAGCTTTGCACCGGCCTGCGCCCGATGCCCGATGACAATTGCGGCCTGCGATCCGACGGTGCAAGCCTCTGGTTGGCGGTCGCAGAATGAGCCCATGTCGTTGACGGTGGCCCTTGCAGCCGACACGGCCCCGCCCGCGCTCACGTTTACATTTGGCGTCGGCTGCGAGCCTCCGCTCGGCAGCATCACCAGTACAACGGTAAGCCAGAACGCTGTTCGAAGAAGGAAACGCATCACACCTGCCCCACGTCCCCGCGGCTGTTGGTCGCCGCATACGAGCAACGTAGCAAGCAGCTTTGAATGGGCGGTTCGTCAGGCCGAACGCGTTTTCCGCATATTCAAGGCGAATAAAGCGGGTGTTTTCTGAAAATTGTACTGATCGCACGGGCCGTTCGCGCCGCGATTACGGGCGTAAGCTGGACGCTCGATTTACTTGAAAGCAACCGATCGTTCACCATGTGCACGCCAAGGCAAGTCCGGCGAAAGCGCCTCCGCAGGTGCGACGCGTCAGGCACAACCCCAGCCTTAGCGTTCGCTTAAGCGGCCTCTGAGACCATCGCCCCTGGCGAGTCAGGGGAGGCGCCCGAGGCTCGGGCGCGCGCGGGAGGTCGGTCTAACGGCTACCACCCGCTCTCCCGTTTTCCCTATCAGCTATTGCGGTGACGAAGGTGCGAAGTCGCACAGCCCCGAGTGATCAACCGACAGATACGGCGGCCAGCGCCTTGGCCCAGGCCACTCGCCTCATGTTTGGAGAGTGGGGGGCACGCGATTTCGCCGCGCTTGCGGTCGCCGCTCTGGCTGTCGCGGCCGTGCTGGGGAATGTCCTTTGGCTCCAGTCAGGCACGCATCCGGCACCGCTGTTCAACAGGGCAACGTCAGCAGCGACATCGCCGCCAACGGTCGCCGCGAGCCCGCCGCCTGCGGTCCCTCCGCCACCAGTGATGACGACGGCGCGAGCGCGGCCCGCGGAACCGATCTCTCCGCCCACGCCTGCAGCCATCACAATGCCCGAGCGCGCTGCACCGGCGGTCACGCGCGCGCCGGGCGAAATCATCCATGACATCCAGCGCGAGCTCGCACGTCGGGGTTATTACGACGGCACAGTCGACGGCATGTATGGAGCCAAGACCGACGCAGCCATCCGCGCTTTCGAAAGCGCGGCGGGGCTGAAGCCCAGCAGCGAGCCAAGCGAAGCCCTGCTGCAGGCCATTACGCGAGCGCCGGCCAAGCTCGCCAAGAGCGCAGGGCCGGTTGCGGTCGCGCCGCGGCTGGCGGCGGCACCGGTTCGCAACGAGGGTACCGAGCGGCCAGCGCCGGCACGCCGCGTCGTCGCGCTCCAGCGCGCGTTGGCGGATTACGGCTATGGTCAGATCAAACCGACGGGCACCGTCGACCCAGAGACTCAGGCCGCCATCGAGCGGTTCGAACGCGAGCGTAAGCTTCCGGTCACCGGGCAACCCTCCGAGCGCGTGACCCGCGAGCTCTCAGCGATGACCGGGCGTTCCCTGGAATAAGCCACTGCCATGCGCCTGAAATCTGCGATCTGGGTGGCAGCCTACATTCGCCGCTGCAACGGCGAAGGCGCGTTTGCGGCCGTACGGCACCGCGGCGCTGAGGAGGCAGGCACCATCTTTGTGAAGCTCAATCGGCTCGACGGTACGGCAGAGCTGTTTGGCCCGGCACCGCAAAGCCTGTTTGATGAAGCGCGACCGAGCGAGCGCCTCTTCGTGCGCTGCCTGCCCGAGCAACCGGCGCCAGAGCAGAAAGTCGAGGAGCGCCTGACGCGCGAGTTGCGATTCGATCCCGACGCCTGGATCATTGAGGTCGAGGACCGTGGAGGTCGGCACTTCCTGGAAGATGTCGTGGGTTGACGCCGCCCAAAGCACAGCGGGGGCGCCACGTTCAGCGGAGCACGCGTAAATTCGCTGCCTTCGCTGCGCTCTCGCGCCTTCCGTCTGCCGCTTGCGAAACCTGCGAAAGCGCGCGACGCGCATTCTCTGCTGCGGTTCGCCAAGTCGGGCTCGTGTGCGTAGATGATCCTCCTTCAGGTTGATCGGCATCACGCCAAATGGCGATCATTCGGCGCGCCGCATCCACGCTGATATCCACGTAAAGCTCTGCGAGCTCGTAAACCCGATCGATGGATTGGCCGATTTTTGGATTGAGAAACAAGACAACGCGCTGCACCACGTCCGACGGCAGCTTCATGGCCTTCGCCGCCACCACAATGGGCTCACCGAAATCGTCCGCTATGATCCGTGCCGCCTGCGTCCGCGCTATGCCGAGGCCACGCTGCAGGTCGCGCAACAGAATTTCCCGGTTCTGGCGCAGCACTGCCGACTCGAACCGCCACACGTCACCCGGCTGCGGGGCTGTCTCCACGGGGGCCGGCAGGACGAGACAATAATCGAGACCGAGCAGTATGAGGCGGCGTTCCGCCGGCCCTGCGGCGTAAAACAGCTCACTGAGCTCGCGCGAATTCGGAGGCTCAGGCCGGGGTTGGATGGCCGGTGAAGAAATCAGTGCTGATGCTGGACTTGGGAGGGAGGCAATCACTCTCGCATGCGCTTCGCCGCACGCTTGCGCGATGGCGGTGCGCTCTGCAGGCCCGAGGCACGCGTGATTGAGCACGGGTGCGGCAACCTCGATAACGTCACGAGCGAGACGTTGAACGACCGCCACGGGCGCGGCTGGATAAGCCGCGAGCCGCGCCGACAAGGCCGCCCGCGCTGTGACGTCAGTGGCTTCAATGAGACGCAACGCCAGCTCGGTAAAGTACTGTTCGTCATCCGGAGTATGCGTGGGACGCTGGACGTAGAGATCCGTCAGAACGCGCAACAAGGTGGGACGCATATCCACGCCGTCACCCCTACTGGGATCAAGCATGTCCTCCAGACCGAGAAATGCGGGGCTTGGCAGAGTCATGTGACTGCGGCTGGCCGGCAACAGTGCAGATTTGAAATACCTTAGAATTTCCGCGTTAGCAGAGCGTTAACCTTGGGTCTCTCAAATCGACACGGGCCAGGGTGCAGGGGAAAGATCGTCATGGGCATCGTCATTAGTTTCCCGGCGGGGGAGCGTATGGCGCGCCTGTCGCGCTCGAGCGCGGGCAGGACAGAGTCCGCAACTGTGGTCATCCTTCCCGTGGTCAGGATCGAGCGCTACACCGACGATCCCTCCGGTGAGCCGGACTCCAGCAGCAATACCCGTCGCCGCCGCCGCCGGCGTGCCACGCGCTCGTAAGGACCCACGAGTCGCACGACGATTTAGCGCGCCTGAACCAAGCAAACCGCGACCAAGCAGCGCAACGGCGCTGCTATTGCAGGCGACACTGCGCTGACGCCAGTGCTGCCTGGGCTGACGGCAGCCATCCTGGCTCCGGCACCAAAGCCCGGATCAGAATCAGACCAGTATTTGTCGGTGAGGTGACGATCAACCGGTCCGCCCGCGTCACATCGATATCCTCGGGCAGGTCGGCACGTTGTGCAGGGGTCATCAGGTCGAGCTCGATTACCCGCCGGCCGGCGGCACGATCGTTGATCGCATAATACGGAACGTCGGAACGGGTATAGAAGGACACCGACGTGTAAACGGGACTGATCGGCACGGAGAACTTCAACGGGGCGCGGGTGAGATCATAGCGGCACACAGCTGCGGCAAACGCCGGATCCATGAATGGCATGAGCGCCTGCCCCGGTGTCGGCGAAGGAACAGCAACCACCGCGTTCACTGGTGCGAAGGTCGCGACGCGGGCGTAAGCATCTTGGCTTGCGAGCTTGGGCAGCAGCAACACCGCGGATAGATGGACGATGCCGCCGAGCAGCAGTGCGCCGACGATCCACAGGACCATACGCATCATGGGCACGCCCTGCGCGCGATCAATGGCATGGGCGCCTCGGCCGCGGAACGAGTGGCCACCCCGACCGGCGTGTCATAGAGACGCAAGACAAGGACGTATTTCTCGATGCCGCCGGTGGGAAGCCAATTGCCCGGCCGCGCGCGCGGGCCGATCAGGATATCGAAACTTCCGTCGGCTCTGCGGAGGATCTCCTGGCTGGTGAAACCCTGCCGCTCGAGCGAGTTTGCCACCAATCGCCCGTCCGCATCATAAAGCGTGAGAGTCCAGAAGCGCGCTTGCGGAGTGGTCCCCGACACCAGCACGTCACAGCGGCCGTCCAGTGATTGCCCGCCATCATCGCTGCGCGCGTAGAATGCGACGCCGTCGCCTGTCACGACTGGTAGCTCGCCCGAGCGCGCCACCATGCCTCGCGCATACGGATCTATCCCGGCCGTGCCGTTCTTCGGCCACGCCGTCCAGGCGCCGAGGGTGACCCCCCCATAGGCCGTTCCGCGCGTAAGCGCGACCCATGTGGTGCCAAGCCCGACGGCGGCCGCCACTGCAAGTGCAAATACCGCTCCAACAAGCAATCGCAAGGGTTCAAGTCCGATCGCTCAAATTGGCGTACCCTCTATCAAGCAGACGGAGCGCCTCGCAATTGCCACTTCGTGCTTTGGCATACCTGTCAATTGCCGCGCACGTGTGCGGGCACTTCTCCGGAAACGGCGGTGACATTGTCCGCCGCCCGCGGCTCCACAGGTGCTTCGGCTCTGCTCGGCGTGTTTGCGGCAGCGAGCGCGCGCGTTGCGTCATCCATGAGCCGCTCGACCCGCAAGAGAGCTTCGGCGCCTCGGCGGGTCAGGACCGACGGCCGCACTGGCTCGGGCACGCCGTCCTTCTTCGCCTCGGCGACGACCGGCTTGCCAACTCCCGATTGCGGGGCGAGCCCAGCGATTTGTTTCAGCTCCACTCCCTGGTGGGCGAAAGCCATGATGTCGTGCCACGTCTGAGCTGGCAACGAGCCGCCCGTCATCTGATTCATTGGCGTGTAGTCGTCATTTCCAAACCAGACGCCGCACACGAAGTTGCCGGTGAAGCCCACGAACCAAGCGTCGCGGTGCGCGTTCGTGGTGCCGGTCTTGCCGGCTGCCTTAATCCCGTCAAGCATCGCCCGCCGCGCGGTGCCTTCCTCCACGACTTTGTTCATCATCATGTTCATGTCGGCGGCGACCTGCGGAGGGATCACCTGCACAGGCTTTTGGCCGTCGCGATCCCAGCGCCAGATCAGGTCGCCGGCTCCGCTGCGCACCTCGAGCACCGCGTGCGGCCTATGCGCCTTCCCGCCCTGCGGGAACATGGTGTAGCCGCCGGTATGGTCGAGCACGGTGACCTCGTTCGCGCCGATAGGCATCGACGGAGTGTCGGGCATCGGCGTCCGGATGCCGGCTTTGCGTGCGGTCTCCCTGATCTTGGCGCGGCCGATCTTCGGATTCCCGTTGCCGAGCGCGATCGAAAGCTTCACGGGAATGACGTTGACGGACCGGGTGATTGCCTGGGTGAGCGTCATGGCGCCGGAATGTCCCCCGCCATAATTCTTCGGACACCAATTGCCAATGCAGACGGGCGAGTCGACCACCACCGATGTGGGCTTGAAGCCGTTCATCAGTGCTGTTGCGTAGACATAGGGCTTGAACGACGATCCGGGCTGACGCGCGGCGTCGGTTGCACGATTGAACTGGCTGTCGCCGTAATCGCGGCCACCGACCATGGCTCGCACGGCGCCGTCGACGTCCATCAGCACCGCCGCTCCCTGCTTCGCGCGATATTCGCGCCCGTATTGCCGCAGCGAGCTCTCAATTGCTTTTTCGCTATTGCGCTGCATGTCGGCGTCAAGCGCGAGGCGGACAACGAACACGCGCTCGTGCACCGATTTGGGCAGCGTCTCGACGAGGTTCTTCATCTCGTCGAACGCCCAGTCGAGGTAATAGTTGGGCGAGCGCTCGTCGCGCCGATCGACTGCCGTGGCGGGATTGCGGCGCGCGCCGAATACCTGGCCTTCGGTCATGAACCCCGACTCGACAAGATTGTCGAGCACGACGTTTGCGCGGGCGCGTGCCGCGGGCAGATTGATGTGCGGGGCAAAGCGCGATGGTGCCTTGAACAAGCCGGCGAGCATCGCCGCCTCGGCAAGGTTCACGTCGCGTGCGGACTTGTTGAAATAGTACTGAGCTGCCGCATCCACGCCATAAGTGCCACCACCCAGATAGGCTCGGTCGAGATAGAGCTTGAGGATTTCATTCTTGGGGAGGCGCGCTTCCAGCCAAAGCGCCAGAAAAGCCTCCTTGACCTTGCGCTCGATCGTGCGTTCGTTGGAGAGAAAAAGATTTTTCGCGAGCTGCTGAGAGATCGACGAGCCGCCCTGCACGACGCCACCTGCGCGGGCGTTGGTCAGCATGGCACGGAAGAGCCCGGGAATGTCGATGCCGAAATGTTCGTAGAAGCGCCGGTCCTCCGTGGCGAGCGTTGCCTTGATCAGGTGATCCGGAAACTCGTCGAGACGCAGCGCGTCATTATGCTTGATGCCGCGTGAGCCGACCTCGTTGCCATAACGATCAAGAAACGTGACGGCGAGCTCCGACTTCTTCAACCAGTCGTCATCGGACGTTTCTCTGAAGGCTGGAATAGCCAGCGCCAGCATCAGCAACAGACCACCGGTCCCGAGCGTCAGCCCCTCTGAGAGCGGCTCGACGAAGTACCATCGGCGCCAGCCAGCAACGTGGAACCGGTCCATGAAGACGGTGAAGCGCTCGTAAAGCTCGCGTCCCCACCTCCCGATCTGGTACATGCCGAAATCGAGCCGCGAGTCGAGATCGAGCAGGAAGCGGCGCAAGCGAGCGCCGCGACCGTCGGGATGGTCATGATTTCGGAAGAGACCGCGCAATGTGTCCTCGGGAACCTTCCCGCAGCTCGAACGACAACGACGGCCGCGCGGGACCGCCCGGCCGTGAGCTATATTTCTACCTGATCGAGGGGTCCCAAACTATGGCGAGATCGCCGCACGGTGAATGGAAAGGGCCCGCATCATGCTCCGGTCGTGCCCAGAGGCCGGCCGTCACAGCTCCATCATGCGACGGCTCGGTATGAGTACTAACGAGCAGCCATTTTGGCGGCGCAAGTCGCTGGCGCAAATGACAAATTCCGAATGGGAGAGCCTCTGCGACGGGTGTGGCCGATGCTGCCTGGTCAAGCTCGAGGATGCCGATGATTCGGCGCACACCTTTTTTACTGACGTTGGATGCCGGCTGCTCGATGGCGAGAGCTGTCGCTGTCGGGACTACGCGAAGCGGTCGGCCAAAGTGAAAGATTGCGTTCGGCTCACTCCCAGGAACGTCGAGCGAATCGTGTGGCTGCCCCCGACTTGCGCCTATCGGCTGCTGGCGGATGGACATGAGCTCTATTGGTGGCATCCCCTCGTATCTGGTGATCCAGAAACCGTGCACCAGGCCGGCATCTCGGTTCGGGGGAGGGTGGCTGCCAGTGAAGAGGATATCGATGAGGCCGACCTCGAGGATCGCATCGTGAGTTGGCCCGTGCGATTGCCCAAGTCCGCCAAGAAGCCGCGCCCCTAAGGGGTTGGCCTTCCCCGGGCGCATAGCTCGGCCACGGCGCTTCTCCTATAACCCCTGCTGCGCCTTCGCCCGGCAAGGACGGCGCGAGGCCCATTATGCGCGACCCCGCCACCCTCATGCCCCCGCCTGACTACCTCGAGCATGCGGCTGCCCGCCGCATCGTGGTCGGCATGCTGCTGACGATGCTGCTGGCGGCGCTCGATCAGGTGATGGTCGCGACCGCACTTCCGACCATTGCAGCGGCGTTGGGCGACGTCGACAACATGGCCTGGGTGGTGACCGCGAATCTCCTTTCCGCCACGGCAGCCACGCCGCTCTACGGAAAGCTGTCGGATATCTACGGCCGCCGGGCGATGTTGCTGATCGCGATCGGCGTCTATGCCGCCGGCTCGGTTGCCTGTGCCCTGGCGCCGAGCATGCTCATGCTGATTGTGGGCAGATCGCTCCAGGGTTTCGGCGGCGGCGGCTTGATGCCGCTGGTGCAGACCATTATCGGGGACGTGGCGTCGCCACGCGACCGCCCGCGCTATCAAGCCTATACCTCCTCGACGTTCATCGTCTCGATGATTGGCGGTCCGTTGATGGGCGGCTTTGTTGCGGAGCAGCTCCATTGGTCCTGGCTGTTCTGGATGAACCTGCCGCTTTGTGCACTCGCCTATGCGTTCACGCATAAGATCTTGCAACGCTTGCCCCGGCACGACCGGCCGCATCAGCTCGATCTTCTCGGTGCCACACTGATGGTGGGAGCTGCGATCGCCTTGATGCTGGCGCTGACCTGGGGCGGGCGGCGCTATAGCTGGACCTCGCTGCCGGTTGCGCTGCTTCTGCTCAGCTCCATCCTCCTCTGGGCGCTTTTCGCCTGGCGCGTGATGAGCGCAAACGAGCCGTTCATTCCGCTCACCGTGTTGCGCGATGGCGCCATGCGCGTGGGCACGACTGTTGCATTCTTTGGGGTGGGAGGAGTGATAGCGCTCACGATCGTGTTGCCACTCTATGCGCAACTCGCGCTTGGACTCTCCGCCAGCCGCTCAGCATGGTCGATCATTGCGCTGCAGGGCGCCGCCACACTCAGCTCGATTGTGGGTGGCAGGTTGCTCGTCCGTTTCACACGCTACAAATGGGTCCCCGTCGTGGGCCTGCTGGTCTCGAGCTCGGCGCTGTTGCCGCTGGCCATCGCTCCGACCGCGTTCTCGCCTTCAGCAGCTTTTGCTCTGATTGCACTGGCCGGGCTCGGCATGGGTCCACTGTTCCCGTTCACCATTGTCGTGGTGCAGAACGCGGTGGCGCTGCATCAGCTCGGCATCGCCACTGGAACGATGAATTTCTTCCGCGCCCTTGGCTCCGCCTTTATTGTCACCGGCTTCGGCGCTCTAGTGCTCGCCGGGGCGCCGACCCTGCGAGGGGCCGCGGCGGGTGCTGTGCTCGGCGGGACGGACCCCGCTGTATTCGGCTGGGTCTTTGGTGCGACCATCCTGTGCCTGGTGATATCACTTGGCTGCATATTGCGCCTGCGCGAGCGTCCGCTGCGCGGCGGGAGGTCGCCCACGTAGGAGTGAGCCGCAGCACGCTCAACGCGGCGGCTGGGGAGCTTCCATGGTGTGCGGGATGGTGGCGGCGGTCTGCTCTGGCCGCCTTGCCTGACGAACACTGTCGAGCAGGGAGGCACGCAGCAGATAGGCGCGCTGCGCAATGGGGTCTGCGGCCAACTTGCGCAGCGCCTCGTGATTTTTTGCTCGCGACAGCGGATCCTTCTCTTCCAATCGTCGCTTGTTGGCGATGGTCTGCTGCTGCACATACTCCACATTGAGAGGCCGGCGGCGCAGGTCGTACTGATCAAGCAGATCCGGTGGTGCTTCGTGCCGCAGCACACGCCCGAGCAGTGTGGCAAGCTCAACAGCATCGTGGATGCCGAAATTTAAACCAAGGCCGCCGAGCGGGTTGTTCACGTGCGCGGCATCGCCGGCCAGGAATACCCGTCCGCAGCCAAAGCTCGCGGCAATTCGCTGGTGCACGCTGTAGAGGCTGCGATGTACGACCTGGTAAGAGCCTTCCCTCGGAAAGAAGCGTTGCAGCCGGGCCTGCACGGCCTCCTCGTCGAACGCTTCTGCCTCGCTTTCATCAGGTCGGGTCGGAAACAGCAGGCGCCAAAGCCCCGCGCCGTCATCCCCAGTCACCTTGAAGAGCGCGCACCATTCGTCAGGGTCGCTGAAGTAGTTGCGTGAGCACTGCTGGTATTGTCGCTCGAAGGAAAATGGTGTCGTCAGGACCAGAAAACGTTCCGGGTGGGTGTAACCCTCAAAGTTGATGCCGAGAGCCTTGCGAACCGTGGAGCGTCCTCCGTCGGCGCCGATCAAATACGAGGCCGCGACGCTCCGAGTGCCACTCGGCCCCTCGAGAATTGCCTCAACACGCTCGCCGCGCTGTTCGATGCCCGATACGCGCGTCCGGAAGTCGACGCAGACATGTGCGTAGTCGCGCAACCGAGCAAGCGTCATTCGCACAAGCTTGTGTTGCTCGCACTGCACGACGTAGGGAAAGGGTGTATCGCGCGCGAGCAGGTTGAAATCGAATTCGGCGATCAACTCACCGGTCGGCCGATCCCACATACGAAATTTGGGCTCGATCAGCCCGCGTCGGATCACCTCATCCACCAAGCCAAGCTCGGCCAGCATTTCCAAGGTCGCCGCGTGCGTGGTCGCGGCGCGCGGGCTGTCGTTGACCTCTGACTCGGCCTCGCACACGCCCACGGCAATGCCTTGTCGCGCGAGCGCCAGAGCGGCGACGACGCCGACCGGTCCGGCGCCGGCTATCAGCACGGAATGGTCGCCCTGCATCGTGCTCACCCCACCCGAGCGCTGTTAGGGCCCTGCTGCAGCAGGGCATAGAGACGGGCGGGAGTGACAGGATATTCCGTGATGCGGATGGCAAACGGCTTGAGCGCATGCTCCACCGCCGACACGATTGCGGCAGCCGCAGGCACACAGCCCGATTCGCCTACGCCTTTGACACCTAGTGGATTGAGCGGCGACGGAAATTCCAGCGAGGACACCTCGATGCGGGGGATCTCCATCGCCGAGGGGATCAGGTAATCCGCGAAGCTCGTCGTGATCGGCTGCGCATTTTCATCGTAGCCCATCCACTCGTAGAGCGCGTTGCCGACGCCGTGAGCGGCGCCGCCGACGAGTTGCCCCTCGACCAACATGGGATTGATGATGCGGCCACAGTCGTTGACCACGACGTAGCGCAGAATGCGGACCGCGCAGGTTTCCGCGTCCACCTCCACCTCGACGGCATGGCAACCGCCGCCGTAGGTCAGAGCATCGGGCAAAAAGCTTTGAGTGCTCTCGAGGCCGGGCTCGAATTTGCCGGGCATTGGGTAACCGGGCACGCCCGCCACCGCCTCGGCGACCTCGCGCAGAGAGAGCCCGCTGCCCGGCGCACCGGTGATCTCGACCCGGCCATTGCGCAGCTCGAGGTCGGCCACGCCCACCTCCAGAAGATGCGCGGCAACGTCAAGCGCCTTTGTCCGGACGGCGGTCGCTGCGATATGCACGGCGGAGCCGGCCGTCACCGTTTGACGGCTTGCAAAGCCGCCTTGGCCATAGGGAATCCCAGCGGTGTCACCGGCTATGACGCTCACATCCGCAGGTACGACGCCGAGCTGCTCGGCGCAGATCTGCGCCAGGGCCGTGCGGATGCCCTGGCCCATCGGCATGGCACCCGTGTACACCGATACGCGTCCCGAGCGGCCGATGCGCACGATGCCCGCTTCGAAAGGGCCGCGGCCGGTGCCCTTCACGCCATTGGCGACGCCGATGCCCAGATACCGGCCCTGCTCACGCGCGCGCGCCTGCCTTTCAGCAAAACCGGCATAGTCGATGCTCGCGAGTGCCTGGCGCTGATATCCCGGAAAGTCGCCGCTATCCAATGTGATGGAAGAGCCGGCGCGCGTTTTCAGCGGGAACGTGTAAGGCATGCGCTCGTGCGGCACCAGATTGCGCCGCCGCAGCTCGGCGCGATCGAGCCCGAGCTCATCCGCCACGCGGTCGAGCAGGCGCTCCATCGCAAAGCAAGCCTCCGGATACCCGGCACCGCGCACCGGCATTGTTGCCACCTTGTTCGTCTCGACGACGCGGACGTCGAGCGCATAGGCCGGCAGCAAATAGGGCCCGGGAAGGCCGGTTGAAGCGTTGTACGGCAGATTGATGCCTTGTGGGGTATAGGCGCCCTGGTCATGAACCATCTCGCCGCGTACGCCGAGCAAGCGGCCATGATTGTCGAAAGCCACCTCGAGATCCCAGTACTGCTCGCGCTCCTGCACGGCGCAAAGGAAGTGCTCCCGGCGATCCTCCACCCATTTGACGGGCCGTCGCAGCAGGAGGCTCGCTGCCGCGATCGTCACCTCCTCAGGATACATGACGAATTTCGTTCCGAAGCCGCCGCCCACGTCGGGAGCCACGACACGCAGCTGATTTTCGTCGAGGCACAAGAGCCGCATCAAGAACGCGCGCACCTCATGCGCGAGCTGCGTCGAGGTCCACAGCGTGAGCCGGTCCTCGTTGGGGTCGTAGGCGGCGACTGCGCCACGCCCCTCGAGGGAGTGGGCGCCGCCGCGGTGTTGTTTCAGCCGCACACTTGCGCGGTGGGGCGCCTTCGCAAATGCACCGGCAACGTCGCCATATGCCTGGCGGAAGGCGATGAGCAGGTTGCTTGGGCGTGCCCGATGCACGCAGGGCGCCGCGGGCGCCAGCGCCTCGCGGCAATCCGAGACTGCCGGCAGCACACCATACTCGACGGCTACCAGACCAGCTGCGTCCTCAGCCCGATGGCGGGCATCTGCAATCACCACCGCGACGGCCTCGCCGACATAGGAGACCTCGTCTTTGGCGAGGGCCAGCGGGGTGATGTCGGGCGGCAGCTGGGCGTTGCGAAACTGCAGCGGCAGCCGTTCGGCCGCGAGCGGCGGCTGAATGTCGGCCAGCGTCAGCACCGCATGGACACCGGTTGCGGCGCGCGCGGCGGTTACGTCGATGCCACGGATCTCCGCATGCGCATGCGGGCTGCGCACGAAAGCCGCGTGCAGCATGCCTGGA
The DNA here is from genome assembly GCA_045811525.1 of Xanthobacteraceae bacterium. Classification (GTDB taxonomy): domain Bacteria; phylum Pseudomonadota; class Alphaproteobacteria; order Rhizobiales; family Xanthobacteraceae; genus VAZQ01. Next base: position 89,981 of record JBJMTV010000023.1, read on the forward strand.
AACCGCAGATCATCAACGAAACGCCCGCGGCCGGTCAGCAGAGGCCGATCCTCGATGCGTTTGACCGGGCGGCCTATCTGCTGGGCGGGTTGCGGCAACGCGCACCTCAATGGGGAAAGCGCTGGTGTGCCGGCTATTGCTTGGCTTTCTTCTGCCGGCCCTTGGTCGAACGTGGCCCCATGGGCTCCGGTTGGAACGGACCGTCGCGCATCTCCAGATAAGCCTTCAGGCCGCCCTCACGCTGGGCCTCGAACAACTGCTCGCGAAATTCATTGTGCGAGGAATGGGCAAGCGCACCGAGTGCTCCCTCGAGCAAGAGGCCCGAGTAGAGTCCGGCGGCCTGAATTCCCATCATGCTGATCGCCTTATTGAGGCGCACCGACGGCTCCGGCGTGAGCGCAATGCGTTTCGCAAGAGCGCGTGCTGTCGGGATCAAGGCATCATGCGCCACCACCTCGTTCACCATGCCGATGCGCAGTGCCTCTTGGGCATCGAAGTGGTCACCCGTCAGGGCCCACCGGTTTGCCGTCTTCCATCCGCACAGCGCCCCGAACATGAAAGACGTGTTGGAGATGTGCCGTACCTCAGGTTGCGCGAATACTGCCTCCTCCGAGGCAATGGTGATGTCGGCGGCGAGCTGATACCAAAATCCGCCGCCCATGGCCCAACCATTGACGGCGGCGATGATCGGCTTGCCAAGGCGCCACATGTGCGTCCAGTACGCCACCCGGCTCGAGTCGATACGCTGCCAGAACTCGATATATTCGGCGTGTGACTTGCCCGCTGGGTCGGAAGGACGAATCCCAGACTTGTCCGTAGCCGCCTGATCGTAGCCGGAACAGAAGGCGCGACCGGCTCCGGTGAGAATGATCGCGCGCACGGCGCGATCGGCGTCGGCGCGATCGAACAATCGATGCAGCTCGGTCTCCAACTCGTGCGTGAGCGCGTTCATTCTTTCCGGTCGATTGAACGTGATCGTCGCGATTTGTTCGCTGACCTCGTAGAGCACGTCCGTGCTGGCCGCTTGCGCACCTTTTTCACTCATGACGTTTCCTTTTTTCCTGGCTTACACGCCGGTCAATGCCGGGGAGAGCTCGCCGGTTCTACTGCTCGATAACGGGCGAGCAAACGATGCGGAGCCGTCAAGCTCGGGCAAAGAGCGGTCAGTCGACTTTGATTTTTGCGTCCCTGATGATCTGCTCGTATTTTGCCATCTCGCTGCGGACGTAATGTGCGAACTCGTCCGCTCCGGCACCGATCGGCCCAAATCCCATCTTGACCAGGCGCTCCTTCGCATCCGGCAATGCGAGCGCCTTGCCGATCTCACTCTGCAACTTCAGTGAAATATCCTGCGGCAGGTTCTTCGGCCCCCAAAGGCCGTACCACGATACGAACTCAAAACCGGTCATTCCCGATTCCTCGACTGTCGGAATCTCTGGGGCGGCGGGGGAGCGTTTGCGGCTCGTGAGCCCGAGTGCCTTGATCTTGCCGGCTTGCGCAAGCGGCAAGGACGACAGCATCGGATCTGCCAGGAGCTGAATCTGTCCGCTCATCAGATCCGTGAGCGCCGGCGCGGTGCCTTTATAGGAGACGACGAGCGTGTCGAGGCCGGCATCACGCTTGAGGAGCTCAATGGCAAGATGGCTGGCGGAGCCGATGGTCGTCGCCCCGAACGTATATTTCTGCGGCTCCTTGCGCACGAGCTCGAAGAATTCCCTCAGATTATTGGCCGGCACCGAGGGCGTGGTGCTGACGATGAGTGGCCCGTCGGCAACGAGCGAGATCGGCGTGAAGTCGTTCACCACGTCGTAAGGCACGCTTTTGTACAGGAAGGGATTGATGACGTGCACCGACGCAGAGAAAAGAAGCATGTAGCCATCAGGTGCCGCCTTGGCGACGGCATTGGCACCGACATTGCCGGAGGCACCGCCCGGCCGGTTTTCCACGATGAAGTGCTGGCCCATGCCCTCGTTGAGCTTCTGCACCACGATGCGCGCAACACCGTCGACGGATCCGCCGGCAGGGAAGGGGACCACGACGCTGACAGTACGGGTCGGATAGTTCTCTGCGTACGCGCCTGAACTAAGGACGGTGAGCAGGGCCGCGACCGCTGCCCCCATGCCATGCCGATGACGTTTCGAGCGCAAGTGAAGTATCGATGTTGGCAGCATTGTCATGTTTACGATTATCCTGCGCTCAATAGGTCCCGGGATAGCTGCCACCATCGATCAGAAGGTTCTGCCCTGTGACGAACCCGGCGTGGTCGGAGCAAAGGAAGGCGCAGTAGGCGCCGAGCTCCGCCGGGCGCCCGTAGCGCCGCGCCGGATTGGCTGCAGCGCGCTCGCGCCAGATCTCGTCGAAGGTTTTGCCCTCCCGGACCAGAGCACGCACATGCGCCTTTTGCGCATCGCTGTCGAAGATCCCGGGCAAAAGATTGTTGATCGTGACGTTTCGCTCGATCGTCTGTCGCGCTATTCCCGCGACGAAGCCCACAAGACCGGAGCGAGCGCCGTTGGACAATCCGAGCTCCGGCTGCGGAATTTTCACGCTGCGCGACACGATATTGATGATGCGTCCAAAGCTGCGGGCCATCATGCCATCGACCGTGGCACGAATCATCTCGATGGGTGCAAGCATCATGCTGTCGAGTGCAGCAATCCAATCGTCTCGCGTCCAGTTGCGGAGATCACCGGGCAGCGCGCCGTCCGCATTGTTGAGGAGGATGTCGGGGGCCGGACAGGCGGCCAGCGCCGCGGCTCGGCCCGCGACAGTGGTGATGTCGGCGGCTACCGTGATCACCTGCACCCTAGCGGCGGCTTCGATCTCGCGGCCGGTTTTTTCCAGTACGTCGGCGGTCCGCGCCACCAGAGTGACATTCACGCCTTCACGCGCGAGCGCCAGAGCGCAAGCCTTGCCGAGTCCGCGGCTCGCGCCGGAAAGCAAAGCCTGCCTGCCGCGAATCCCGAGATCCACGTTACTGCTTCATCGCGCCGCAGCTAAAGCGCAGATCACGCGGCCACGGCCGAGATCGGCCGCAGCTTGTAGCCGTAGCGCTCGTCAAGGCCGAGCTCCTGCACAACGCGCAAGCCCTTGGCCAGTGCTTCCCCGCCGAGGTTGGTGAGTGGCTTGCGCAAATCGCCGGCGGGCAACCCGAGCGCCTTCATGAGCGATTTGACCGCCACCGGGTTTATCGCCGAGTAGGTAAAGTGCAGCAGTGGCAGAAGCCGCAGATACGTCGTGCGGAAGTTGTCCGCCTCGGCGTAGCTTTTCCACGGCGTCGACATAACGGCGAGCTCGGCGGGCGCAACATTGCCGGTCATGTTCGCGGTGCCGTGTCCCCCGAGCGACATCGTTGGCACTACCAGACCGAGATTGGGGCTGTCACAGCACATGACGGACACGCTGGGCTTGGCCGCGAGCACCTGTGCCACCTGGCCGACCCGCGCCGTCGATTCTTTGTGCACCACATAGTTCTCATGCTTGAAGATGCGCAAAAGATGATCCCAATGCAGATCGCTCTTTACGCGCGGAGGATTGTTGTAGATGCCGAGCGGCAGGTCCACGGCATCGGCGACGTCCAGGAAAAATCTTTCGATGTCGTCTTCCGCGGCGCAGATATAGGCGGGTGCGGCGAGAATGGCGCCGTCCGCCCCATTGGCTTTTGCGAAGCGTACATTGGCGATGGTCGCTTCAGTATTGTTGCCGGTACAGCCGAAGAAGATCGGCATCGCCGGTGTCTTCATCTTTGCGCACTCGACAACGATGGCCTTTTTCTCCTCGGCTGAGAGGAGCGAGGTCTCGCCGGTTGAGCCCATGATCAGCACTGCTGACGTGTCGTTCTCCTGCTGAAATGTGAGCAAAGTGCGAAATGCGCCGAAGTCGACCGAGCCGTCCTTGTTAAACGGGGTGATCAGCGCGACAAACGAGCCGGTCAGCATCTGCTTCGACATCATTCTTTCCAGTCTGCTTGATAGGTGGTGAGAGCCGCTCTCCAGCCTTGGTGAGCGGCCAAGTCTCGGCGCCACATTACCATGTCGCCAAGCGCTAGCCAGCCGCGAGAAGGACGGGCGGGTCGAAGACTCGTATCGGCGGCGCCGGCGCGGTCCAAGGCTCGACCTCGACCAAAGCGGTCAACGCGCTCGGTGCCTGGGCCAGTGCCGAGGTGCCGATGTCGAGTGTGAGGACGTTGGGATTTCCGTGGCGTTCCGGCTCGGCCCAGTTCTGCGACCCGGCTGCGGATGCAGGCGGCGGATCGGGGGGATCAAACCAGGCGCCCGTGGGCATCACCACCACTCCTGGCATCACCGCCGGATCGACAACCGCACCGGCCAGGCAGGCGCCTCGCGTGTTGTAGACCCGCACGATCGCGCCATTTTCGATGCCGCGCTGCGCCGCATCGGCGGGATTGATGCGCATGGCCTCGCGGCCGTTCACTTTGTGGGCGCGCGAAACCGGCCCCGGATCCATTTGGCTGTGCAGCCGCGCAACGGGCTGATGCGTGACGAGGTGCAGGGGATAACGCGCGGCCGCCGGGCTGCCCAGCCATTCCTTGGGCTCGATCCAGGCAGGATGCGGCGGACAATCAGCATAGTGGAAGCCTTTCACCACCTCAGAGACGATCTCGATCTTGCCGGAAGGCGTTTTCAACGGATGCGCCTGCGGATCTCTGCGGAAGTCCTCGAACAGGACGTAGTCTTGCGTGGGCTGCGGCAGCTCCACAAAACCGTCCGCCCAGAATTGCTGAAACGCCGGCAGGCTGACGGACTGCTTGGCGGCATCCGCACGGACCTGATCGTAGATCCATTGGCACCAACCGAGGTCATCCCGGTCCTCGGTGAACTCACGCGCGTAGCCAAGCCGCTGGGCGAGCAGGCGGAAGATGTCAAAGTCGTTCTTCGCCTCGCCCACCGGATCAATGGCGCGGTGCATGGCGAGAATGAACGAGTCGCGCGAGGAGCCGCCAATGTCGTTGCGCTCCAGCGTCGTCGTGGCCGGCAGCACGATATCGGCGTGACGCGCCGTTGGCGTCCACCAGCTTTCGTGCACGATCACGGTCTCGGGCTTCTGCCAGGCCCGTTGCAACCTGTTCAAATCCTGATGGTGGTGGAAAGGATTGCCGCCAGCCCAGTAGATCAATCGAATGTCGGGATAGGTGTGACGCCGTCCGTTGAACTCGTAGGGGTCGCCAGGGTGAAGCAACATGTCCGCGAAGCGGGCCACCGGAATGGCAAGGCGTGCGGGATTGAGCGGGGTTGGCATTTCCGGCCCGGCGACGTTGATGCGGGGAACGCCGACACCATTGATCGAGCCGTGTCCGAAGCCGAACCCGCCGCCGGGAAGGCCGATGCCGCCGAGCATTGACGCCAGAGTGATGGCGGCCCAATACGGCTGCTCGCCGTGGTGCGCGCGCTGCAGGGACCAGGCGCAAGTGATCATGCTGCGCGTGCTTGCCGCGCGCCGTGCCAAATCACGAATGGATTCTGCGGCAACGCCGGTGATGCGCGACGCCCACTCGGCATCTTTCGGCGTGAAGTCATCGCGCCCGAGAAGATAGGCGCGGAATGCATCGAAGCCTGAGCAGTACTGTGTCGTGAATACGCTGTCATGGCGCTCCTCGACAAGGAGCGTGTGCGCCATGCCCAACATCAGTGCTGTGTCGGTGTTGGGTCGTATCGGCACCCATTGGGCGCCCAACCAGTCTGGAGCGTCCGTCTTGAGCGGGCTTACCGAGATAAACTCGATACCAGCCGCCTTGGCCCGCCTAAGCCAGAGTTCCATGTTGTGTGCGCCGGCGCCGCCCGAGGTGATCTGCCCATTCTTTGTGGCGAGCCCGCCGAAAGCGATAATGAGCTTCGTATGGTTGACGATCGAGGACCAGTCGGTGACGCGATCCCCGACCGGGGCAATGCTGCCGATCACATGCGGGAGCAGGAAATACGCTGCCCCAAAGCTATAGTTGCCGACCTGATTGACGCACCCGCCACCCAGAAACAGGAAGCGGCGAGTGAGAGTGCGGGCGTGGTGCACGCGGCCGGCAGACGACCAGCCGTGCGATCCGCCGAGTATGGCGCCATTCCCGTATGACTGGCGCACGCGCGTGAGCTCGGAGGCAACCAGATCGAGAGCTTCCTCCCAGGAGACTTCGACGAAACGGTCGTTTCCGGTGCGCGGCCTGCCTTGGCGCCAGCCCTCGCGCACTGCCGGCCGCGCTACCCGCAGCGGTGAATGAATCATCTCCGGCATCGATTTGAGCATCTCGGAGGGAGCCGGGTCGCGGGCAAACGGCTCGCAGCTGACCAGCCGGCCATTCTCGACCACTGCAGTAAATGCGCCCCAGTGGGCCAGCGAAGGGAAGCGGGAGCGGACCATAATGGGCGGCCGTGCGTTGAGATGTACGAGAGCGCTAGAGCGGATGGAACCGGAGTTATAAGGGCGCCCCGATTCTGATCCTAGATCTATTCTCGATCACTCGCAGGCGCGCACGTGCGGCTAGAGGCAAACCTGGAGGTTAACCGAGAAGCAATTCTACGATGACATGAAAGGACGCTTGCTGGTGGCCCGAGGCGCGAGGCTCGATTCTGGCCGGCCATCCCAACCGTTTCGCATGGTTGATCTGGGAATGTTGCATCGGAGGTACCATGACAAGGTCTGCCGGTAAGTAATCACCGCGCCACTGCCTTTTCCCGCAGGTGCGCAGGTGCACACGCGATCAATTTCATTTGCTCGCGAGAGACGAGCGAACGATAGTTTCCTTCGACCTGAGTCGGCTCGAGAGCTGTGGAACTGAGTTATGAAATCATTGGTCGTCAAACGGTCGATCGTCATCGGCGGCCACAAGACCAGCGTAAGTCTCGAGGATGCATTCTGGTTGGCGTTGAAGGAAATCGCCGAGCAGCGACACATGACTTTGTCGGAGCTGGTCGGGGCTATTGATGCTGCCCGCAAGCACGGCAATCTGTCGTCAGCGATCAGGTTGTTCGTGTTGGATTTTCAACGCCAGATCATCGCGGAACATCTCGACCGCGATAAGACTCGACAAATGCTGGAAAGTGCCAATCGCGCGGGTCTGCCCAAGCAGGGCCACTAGCGCAGGGCTATTAGCAGCCGAGAAATAGGAAGCCCCGGCCAACAACACGCTGCCGGGGCTTCGCATCGCGCAAGTCGGGGGGCTGGGATGTCTCGCGCGACGCTGCAGTAAGCCTATTGCGCGCGGCGGACAGATCCAAATTACGCTTTGGTCATTTCCATCACAGCTTCGTTACGGCGCGCGCGAAGCCAAGTGATCAACCAGCGCGGGCGCGTCCGGCCGGCCGATATGCGAGCCGCGCGTGCCCCAGGCAGTAGGGGAGCCCCTTGACGGGCTCGTTCCCGCAAAAGCAGAAGTCGGCCAGACCTGGACTGCTGATAGGCCATCGGCATCGATGCTGCCCGAGCTCCAAGAGGGTGCAGCCGCGGCCCTCGTGGATAGCGATGTCGGCTGGCGGCAGCGACGCATCGAATGCTTGTGACAAGAGCTGCTGCTGCTCGGTGATGCCGAGTTGGGCTGCTTTCGGCAACCACGGCCGGCGGGAAGGGGGGCGTGGCGTTTTCGGCCGGGCCAGTCTGGCTGCGCGGCGCTGCTCCACCTGAGCCGTCGCGATGTCCTGCGGGCCGCTCAAGCGCAGCCGGTGCAACTTGCCGAGCACCGCGTTGCGCGTGACACCGAGCTCACGGGCAATTTCGCTGCAGGAAAACCCGGCTTCGAGACAGCGCTTCATCGCCGCGATGCGCTCGCCGTCCCAGCTCGCACGTTTGGAAGTCATCTTGTGAGCCCATGGTCGGAGGAGCCCGGCTCCTCCATCGGCGGCCGCGTGGCAGCGCACTGCCGATGCGAGACTTCATCAGCTCGCACGTGCTCGTCAGCGCGCCTGGTCAGGTGCGCCGATCGCTTGCAGGTTGTTTGCGGAATGGCCTCCCGCGCGTCCGCACCGCCGCCAAGGCCGCATCTCTCGCCGATAGCGCGGACGTGCGCTTAACCAAGCACGAATCGAGACCCTGCACAAGAGTAATAAAGCCGTTATAACGAGGTATCAACTTGTGGGTCAGTATCATGGCGCGTCCGGAAAATCGCTCGGCTGCCCGCCAGCTCAGCCTGAGCTTGCCGGAAGAAACCTTCGATTACCTCGTTCTGCTTGCCACTCTGGGAAAGTTTGGCCGTACCGAGAACGAAGTAGCCACGCATATTCTGGTGCGCGAGGCTTATGCCTTGCAGCAACGGGGTTTTCACGAGCAGCGCATTCCCAAGGCCGATGAGACGTAACGCGTGATCGCCCGCGATGCGGCAACGAAAATCGGTTACTCTGGTTGTTCCTGACGTAGGAGCAAGGCATGAAACAAGGCAAGGACGCAGCAATCACCCATCAGGCAGTGGATCCGACGGGGCGCGACGGCGCCATTGACTACATCGCCAAGGATTCCGCCCTGCACACAGGTGGAGGGGATGCGACGCAGCCCGATGCCCAGTTTGCTTCGCTGATGGGTGCTGCGATCATTGATCTGTGGAGTGAATTGCCGCGCGACGTTCAAGAACGCCTGTTCGAGCAAGCAGTGGCGCTTGGGCAGCTCGCTGGCCACCACGCCGGTGTGCGTGAGGACCTGGCAAAGTTTCTACACGAGCGCCACGACCGAACCCACCGGTAACGATACTACACCGCGGCCGCTCGAAGCACCCAGAGAAGTGAGGCGCCGCCTCAGTCGATTGAGATGTGCGCCTGCTCTGCAAGCCTCTTCCAGGTCGCGAGCTGGCGCGCCACGAGGTCGCGCATTTCCTCCGGCGTACTGGCACGCGCATCGCCGCCCATGCTCTCCAGCCTGGCTTTGACGTCGGCTGTCGCGACCGCGCGCCGCACCTCCGCATTCAGACGGCCGATGATGGGGCTGGGCAGGTGCGCTGGCCCGGCAAGACCAGTCCAGGAGATGACCTCGAAGCCCGCTACACCAGCTTCCTCGACTGTCGGCACCTCGGGTAGATCAGGCCAACGTGTCCTGCTGGTGACCGCGAGCGCACGAAATTCGCCGGCATGCACCCGGGCGCTGATCGGACCGGTGGTTGCAGCAATGAAGTCGAACTCTCCTTGCAGCAACGCAGTAATTGCCGGCGCCTCGCCGCGATACGGAATGTGCTGAAAGCGGGTTTTTGTGTCGAGGGCGAGCAGCTCCACGGTTGTGTGCAGAATGGTACCTATTCCGGCCGAGCCGTAGCGCAAGCTATCAGGCTTCGCCCGCGCCGCATCGATCAACTGCTCCAACGTCTGGAACGGCGAATCCTTGCGCACGCAGAACAGAAATGGGTAGGAGCTCGCGAGCGAGATCCAGTCGAAGTCATCGATGACGTTGTACCTGACGTTCTTGGAGAGGGCGCCGTGCGCCGGATGCGCCCCGAACGGCACCAGCAACGTGTAGCCATCCGGAGTGCTGCGTGCCACCACCTCGGCGGCCAAGCTGCCTGCAGCTCCCGGACGATTCTCCACAATAATTGGCTGTCCCAAGCCCTTCGACATCTCGTTCGCGAGGAGGCGAGCGATCAGATCGACGTTTCCCCCCGGCGGGACGCCGTGCATGAACTTGATGGTGCGGCTCGGATATTCCTGCCCCAGGGCCGCCCCGGTGAGGAACGCAAGGGCCAAAGCAGCTCGCGCACAAGTGCGGATCACGAGACCTCTCCAAGCCCCAGCGTTGTCATGACCATCCCTTCGCTCCTGCAGTCTACGCAGAGTGCGGAGAATAGCATGCTCGTCGTCGTCTCTCCGCCGCCGGGCTGTGGCAAAGTAGTCACACACGTGTTGAATAGCGACGGGTGCCCTGGGTTTGGCTTTTTCGCGCCATGGTTAACGTCCCATTACCGCGCAGATTTGTCGCCGAATCGGGGTGGCGCGCGGATGACGACTACGCCTACGCAACAACGCGGCTGTGCCAGGACTGGCGCGACGGGCCTCACTCTGCCTGTGCGCCTGCTCTCGGTCCTGGCTGGCCGAGGCGCTTTTCGCGCCTTCATGGTTGTTCTCGCAGCGGCCGCACTGGCAGGATGCGCCCAACCCGCCATTATGGCGGACGGGCCGGAACTTGATGTCGCTGCATCAGCGTCAGCGCCTGAACCCGAAATGCCGCCTCCGCCGGCGTTGAAACCCAAGCCGATCAAGACGACATCCGTCAAAGCGCCTGTGCACGCGACGAGCGCGTCGGCTGAGGAGAAACCGGATATATTTGGCCTCGCCAGCTACTATCATCACACCAAGACGGCGAGCGGCGACAAATTTGATCCGCACGCGTTCACAGCGGCACACAGGACCTTGCCGTTCGGCACACGCGTTCGCGTGACCGAGCTTAAGACTGGCCGATCGGTGACGGTGCGCATCAACGATCGCGGGCCATTTATTCGCGGCCGTGTCGTGGATGTGTCCAAGTCCGCAGCCCAAGAGCTCGGCATGACCGGGCGCGGCATTACGCGCGTGAAGCTCGAGGTTCTCGAAGAGCCGATCGCGCTCAGCGCGGTACGCTGACCTTCAAACGCAAAGCGACCACCTGATTAGTCTTGTACTCAGCCAAGCTCCGCTGCGCGACGCAAGCTGGCGATCATCGAGACACGAAGCAGGTATTCGTAAGTGCGGTGCGGATCGCTGGCGATCTCTCGCAAGGTCCGCCCGAACTCAGTGCCGTCGGATTCCAGGTTGCGTTTGTTCTGGATCGTCTGTTTCTCGATATACTCCAGGGTTACCAATCGGCGCTGGCGGTCGTAGCGTTCGAGATCATTCTCCGGAACGGCACCCTGCCACACTGCTGCAAGCCGCGAGGTGAGATTGATGGCATCATGGACGCCGCCATTCATGCCCATGCCACCCAGGGGGTTATTGATATGTGCGGCATCGCCGGCGAGAAAGGCGCGGCCCCTCTGAAACGTTGCGGCGACGCGCTGGTGGACCCGGTAAAGGGTGACATGCGCCACCTCGTAGCGTGAGATACCCGCGACCACCGTCGCCATGACCTCCTGAGCGAAAGCCGGAGTGAGCGCCTGTTCATCACTCTCATGCGCAGCGATCGGAAACATGACCCGGCACAGACCCGGGATCTGCAACAGGAAATGCCAGCGCTCCTGGTCCGCCACATAGCTGACCTCGACCAATTCGGGAATGACGCTGCGAAAATCGAACGGCGTGCTGACCACCAAAAAACGTTCCGGCCAGGTGAAGCCGGGAAAGTCGATGTCCAGGGAACGTCGCACGCTGCTGCTGGCGCCATCCGCGCCGATCAGAAAGCGTCCGGATTGCGTCTCGCGGCGCCCCTGACGCTCGAGGACAACCTCAATGCCTGTTGAAGTTTGCACCACGTCGCGCACCGCGCTCTCGAACTGCAGGTCGAACAGTGGATTGTCGTGCAGCATGTCACGGAGGACGCGGGTGAGCTTCGACTGCTCGCATTGCACGCGGTAGGGATGTGCGGTCACGTCGGCGATATAGCCGAAATCGAACGTGGCCAGGTGTCCCTGCCGTTTGCTCCGATACTGGAATTTGGGGGCCAGAACCCCCTGATTGATGAGGGCTTGCGTGGCTCCGAATGACCCGAGCATGTCCAGGGTCGGTGGATGAAATGTCGAGGCGCGCGATTCCTCGGAGAGAGCGCTATTGGCCTCGAACACCCTGACCGGGATGCCACTTTGTACGAGGTTGGCGGCCGCCACCAACCCTACCGGGCCGGCGCCAGCGATCAACACGCGTTCTTGAATGGCCATCCTTGCCCGGTCCTTGGGGTGCGCGCCGCCTATGGAATAGGCTCGGTGCCTACGTCGGGGATGATGTCCCGCGAGATGTACGGTCGGTCCGGGCCTGCTCCGGCTCGTATTCGCCAGCCACCAGCTTGCGCCGCAGCAGCTTGCCGACGGGCGATTTTGGAATGGCTTCAACAAAGACATAGCGGCGTGGTCGCTTGAAATTGGCCAGTCCGGATCTGCGACAGAACTGGTCGAGCGCGCCGGGCTCAATAGCCTCGCGCCGCTTCACGAAGGCGCACACGATCTTGCCCCAGCGCTCGTCCGCCAAGCCGACCACCGCCACCTCCGACACAGCGGGATGCAGTGACAAACAGCTTTCGATCTCGACCGGCGAAACGTTCTCTCCCCCGGTGATAATCATGTCGTCGACGCGGCCCGTCACGAACAAGTCGCCGTCCGGGTCGACATAGCCTGTGTCGCCGGTGAAGTACCAACCCTGCCGAAGCGCCTTGGCATCCGCTTCCGGCCGCTGCCAATAGCCTTCGAACGCCTCATCGCCTTTCAGCAGAGCGATGATCTCTCCTTCCGTGCCGACGGGCGCGAGATCGTCCGGCGACTGGGCCCCGAGTGGCACCACCCGCACCACCTGGTTCATGCCGGCACGCCCGGCAGAGCCTGGCTTGGCGGGCGCGTTCTGATCGATGGTAAATGTATAAATTTCCGAAGAGCCGTAGTGGTTCACGAACAGGTCTGGGTGAAATGCTTCCTGCAACTCCTTCAGCAACCCGTCCGTCATGGGTGCACCCGCGAAGCCGAGCTTGCGCATTGAGCTCACATCGGTGTTCTTGAACTGCTCGTGACGAACGAGATCGTGGTAGAGCGTGGGCACGAGATAAAGATTTGTGATCCGCTCGCCGGCGATGAGCTCGAGCGCGCGGCGCGCATCAAAACGGGGCAAGCAGATGAAGGCTCCACCAATGAGCGACATGGCAAGGAGTGAGCGCACCCCCATGGTGTGATAGAGCGGCATGACACCGAGCGTGCGCTCGCCGTAGCGATAGAGGTTGTGCGCTATGGTCGCGAGCGCCGCGGCTCGTTCGGCTCGGTGGCGGCGCGGTACACCCTTGGGTCGAGCGGTCGTGCCGGAAGTATAGAGCATGACGGACCAGGCCTCGGCATCGACGCGCGGGTGAGCACTTGGCGCATCGCGCGCGACCAGTGTGTCGAAGGCGAGATCGTGCGGCCCTTCAACCTCGCCGACCTTGAGGCGCGCGACGGTACGGGCGCTCCTCGATGCGCAGACGGCGTTCTTGGAAATGTCCTCGTAACAGATCGCCTTGGCCTGAGCATTCTCGAGGCAGTAATCGAGCTCCTCCGCCGTGAAACGCCAGTTCAGCGGTGTGATGATGAGCCCGGCGAGCTGGCAGGCCCAGTGCAAGGTCGCAGCTTCCCAGCGGTTGCTCAGGGTGGTCGCGACGTGGTCGCCAGGGCCCAGACCGAGCTCGTCGAACGCCGCTACGACGGCTGAGATCTTGCTGTACCAATCAGCGTAGGTCAGGCGAACGTCGCCATCGACGATCGCCAGGGCACGCGGGTCGCGCGCGACGCTCGCGATAAAACTGGTGCCGAGATCAAGCATAAGGTTCGATCACCTCTGCACAGCTCAGGGTACACGCGCCGCCGAGTTGGCCGGCTCGCATGCCAATGCTACAGCACTGCAGGACCATCCGCATGAGAGCACTATGACGGAGCTGGGTGCGACCTCGCAATCTGCGACAGCTTCTGGTGAGACCGGCCGGCGCGGGCTGGGCGACAACGCGCCGCAACCCGTGCGCTCGCTGCGCGACTGGCTCGATATCCTGGCTAGCAGCGAGCGGCTGATCGTCGCCAAGCCGGGGGTCAACCTCCACTTCGAGCTCGCGGCCATCGCCAAACGGCTCGACGGACAACGCGCGACATTTTTCCCCGGGCCGGGGGGCCATCGTATTCCGGTGATCAGCGGCATCGTCTCGGATCGAGCTTGGATGGCCGAAGCCATGGGTGTCGAGCCCAGCGAGCTCTTGGCGCGCTTCCAGGAAGCCGTACTCAAGCCGTTGCCCTGGCGCGAAGGCAGGTCCGCGCCGGCGCAGGAAGTGGTGCATCGGGACGTCGACCTCGCGCGGCTTCTTCCTCTGCCAATCCATAACGAGCACGATAGCGGTCCTTATCTGACCGCCGGCTTGATGATCACGCGCAATCCGCGGACCCGGAAGCAGAACGTCTCCATTCACCGATGCCAGTTGAATGGGCCGAACAGGCTCGGTGTGCTGCTGCTGCCGCGCCATGCGAACATGTTCTTTGACATGGCGGAACAGGGCGGCCGAGCGCTCGAAGCCGCAATCGTGATCGGTATTGATCCGCTGACGCTCCTTGCCTCGCAGGCGATCGTACCGATCGATGTCGATGAGCTCGAGATCGCGGGGGCGCTCCACCGCCGCCCCATCGAAGTCATCAAGTGTCTCTCCAGCGAGCTGCGTGTGCCAGCCGGAGCCGAGATCGTGATCGAAGGCCGGTTGTTGCCCCGCGTGCGCGAGCCCGAGGGACCGTTCGGCGAATTCCCTCAGTATTACGGCGAGCGGGCAGAGCGGCACGTCATGGAAGTTGATGTGGTCACCCACCGCAACGATGCGATCTTCCAGACAATAGTCGGCGGCGGCCTCGAGCATCTGCTGCTCGGGGCGATCCCGCGCGAGGCAAGCCTGCTAGCTCATCTGCAGCGCTCGTTTCCGAATGTGCGTGACGTCCATCTCTCGCGTGGGGGTGTTTGCCGTTACCACCTTCTGGTGCAGATCAAGAAGCGCCAAGAAGGGGAGGCGAAGAACATCATGCTTGGCGCGTTCGCCGGGCACTACGATGTCAAGCACGTCGTCGTGGTGGACGACGATGTCGACATCCACAATCCGCATGAGGTCGAATGGGCAGTGGCGACGCGCTTCCAGGCTGATCGCGATCTGGTCGTCGTTCCCAATGCTCAGGGATCGAAGCTCGACCCATCCACACGCGACGGGATCGGCGCGAAAATGGGGCTCGACGCGACGAAACCCATGAGCGCTCCGGCCATGACGTTCACGCGCATCCGCGTGCCTGGCGAGGGCGAGGTCGACGTCGAAGCGCTGCTCGCCAGCCCAGACCGCAATTGGCGCGACACGCTCAAGGACTGAGCCGGCGGACGCGCCATCATGAGCGCGCCCGCTCTCTCGCAGCGATGTTGAGGTCGGGTGGACTTATTCTGCAGGGCAGAGACAACTTAGGCGAAGGGGAGCGGTTAGCGCTCCACGAGCACCATCCAGCCCACGCCGAAGCGATCGCTCACCATGCCGAAGCGCTTGGCGAAGAACGTATTGCCCATGGGCATCTGCACCTTGCCTCCCTCCGCGAGGGCGGCAAACATGCGGTCAGCGTCGGCTTCGTCTTTGGCCTGAAGTGACAACGAGAAACCTTCGAACCGCGGCTTGCCGCTCCCGCAGCCGTCGGAAGCCATAACCTCGGCCCCATTTATCCGAAGGCAGGCATGCATGATCTTCTCGCCGCCGCCCGGCAGCACCCGGTCCGCGGGCGGCTGCTCCGGTGCCTCCTTGAAGCGCATCATCATGCCGACCTCCGCGCCGAGCGCCTTCTTGTAGAAGTCGATTGCTTCCTCGCAGCGCCCGTCGAAGAACAGATAAGGTGTTAGCGGCATTGATTTCTCCTCTGTAGCTGTCGGTTAAAAGCCAAGGCGGGTCCAGTCATGCAGCCTTGGCTTGTTGCAAGGCCGCTACGTCAATTTTGCGCATCTGCAGGAACGAGCGCATGACTCTCTGCGATGCTTCGCTGTTCTGGCTCATGAATATCTCTGGCAAGGCTCTGGGCACGACCTGCCAAGACAGTCCGAACTTGTCCTTCAGCCAGCCGCATCGTCCCTCTTCACCGCCGTGCGAGAGCTTTGCCCAGAAATGGTCGATCTCCTGCTGCGTGTCGCATTGGATCTGAAACGACACGGCCTCGGTGAATTTGTATTGTGGGCCGCCGTTGAGGGCGACGAATTTCTGCCCGGCAATTTCAAACTGCACAGTCATGACCGTGCCAGCTTTCTTGCCGTGGACCTCAAACCCCTCGTTGCCGAAATGGCTCGTCGCGCCGATGCGCGCACTTTCGAATACGGACGTATAAAAGCTCGCCGCTTCCTCGGCTTGGGTATCAAACCAAAGGAAAGGCGTGACGCTCGGACCGGTTAGCTGCATAAGCGTGAATTCCCCTGCTGTTGCGCTTCGTGACCGTCAGTACCCGATTGGTCTTGACGAGAAGGGTTGATATCAACATAATTATGGCGTGTCCAAGGCCGCTGCTGTTCCTTATGAAATCACCCTGCTCGTGCGGGACACTTGCCTTTGCCTGCACCTGCAACGGGCGGCCCGTGCGCTCGCGCGGCGCTTCGACGCAGCGTTGCGGCCGCTCAGGCTGACCAGCGGTCAATATTCAATGATGATGGCGCTGAACCGCCCGGACCCGCCCACGTTGGGCTCGGTTGCAGGGTTGCTGGCCATGGACCGCACCACCCTCACGGCGGCACTCAAACCCCTGCAGCGGCGCTCGCTGGTGGCGGTCGCGCCAGACCGCGCCGATGGGCGCACGCGCCGCTTGCGGCTGACGGAAACCGGTGAAGCACTGCTCGCGCGCGCGGTGCCGATCTGGCGCCAAGCGCATGCCGAGCTCGACCGCCTGCTTCCCGGGGGACCCGAGAGCTTGCGCAGAGATTTACAGGTGCTCAGTCGGGCGGGCTTAGTGGAGGAAGCCGCTAAGCCAGCGCTGGGCGGGGGTTAAGCCGCGATGTCCCGGTCAGCAGCACGGAATGCAATGACTTGCTTTCTCGTCTTGCAGTCGGGGCAAATTCCGATGCGCGCACTGAAATAATTCATCTCGAGTGCGGCCTTCATGGCCGCTCGGCTGGCGACCTGCAAGCGCTCGACGAGGCAGCTCTCACAGTACGCGGCGTTGCGCTTCCGCAGAAGCGCTATGATGCGTTCGGCGATCAGGTGTGGTCGGCTCATAATCTGGTCCTACAGCAGCTAGGGGCACGAGACCCGGGGTGTCCGTGGACCCTGCCCAGGTCGTCAACGATCAAAGACCGCGACAAGTTTCGCGGAAACCAACGCCGGTTCGTCTGCGGAACTCCGGAGGCGCGGCGCGCGCCTGTGTGGCGTGCGCAGGAGCAGAGCGGGGGGCCAGCTTCGGCCGACCCGCCCTCTGCCTTGTCGCAGCCATGACGCATAGGGGTATGTAGGTGATCTGAGCATCGGACGCCAGCCTGCGGCGCATCAGGGGTAGATCAATTTAGCCGTCTGACCCTTGGCCCACCCTCAGCTGCGTGGCTGGTAATGGGCGGAGGCGGATTTCAGCTGGGCAGTGCGCGGCCGGCATCAGTAACGATGCGCGTACCGGTCGAAACCTTCAGATGCGTGATGCAAGCCATGATTGAAAGGGCGATATCCTCTGGCTCCACGACGCGCTTGAGCGGGGTCGCTTGCGCGATTTTCTCCAGTTGCGCACGGCCGCGCCCGGCGACAAAGTCGGTCGCGACAGCCGCCGGGGAGACGCAGAGCACGCGGATTGCTGGCCCGAGCACGCGTGCAAGAGACATCGTCATGGTGTCGAGGGCCGCCTTCGAAGCGCAATAGCCGATGTTGCTGCCGTTGCCCGTGAAGGCGGAAATCGACGACACGTTGATGATGACACCCTCTCCGCCCGCGCGCAGCAGGGGTACCAAGGCGCGGATCATGGAGAAAGGTCCGCGCACATTGGCAATCAGGATGGCGTCGAGAAGTGCATCGTCGAGCGCTTCCAGGTCGGCATGTGCGACCGGCCGCGTGATGCCTGCTGAGTTGACCAGGATATCCGCGCGGCCATAGGCACTGCTAATCGCATCAGCAGCCTGCCGGACGGAGGAGGAATCCTCGACCGCCAGTTGGATGAGGCGGTGATCGGCCGCGGGAAGCTCCTGGCGCAAGGCTTGCGCACGCTCCTTGCCTCTGTTGTAGCAGATCGCAACGTGCGCTCCCTCGGCCGCCAGCATGCGCACCGTTGCGGCGCCGATGCCATTGCTGCCGCCTGTCACGACGGCGACCTTGTCCTTCAGGAGCATCCATTTTCCTCGTGCGCATTTGGCCAGCGCGCCGTCGATCCGGCTGTCGTCACGGGCACCAGTCCCTGCTGTCCGGATTGAAATGTTTCTTCAGGCCTTTCCAGCAATCCGGATAGCCTTGATCCAGCAGCTCGAGTTGTGAGGCATAGCTTGTCGGGCTGAGCGGGAAGCGGGTCTCGAACATGAAGGCCATCGTCCCGGCAAGCTTGTGCGGCTGAAGTGGCGCCGTGCTGCCCCTCGCGAAAGCTTCCGCGTCAGGCCCGTGAGCAATAAGCGCATTGTGCAGGCTCATGCCACCAGGGATGAATCCTCCAGGCTTGGCGTCATAAACGCCGTAGATCAAGCCCATAAACTCGCTCATGACGTTCATGTGGTACCAGGGCGGGCGGAAAGAATCCTCCATCACCAGCCAACGCTCAGGAAAGATGACGAAGTCGACATTTGCCGTCCCGGGACGCTCAGAGCCGGCGCTCAACACCGTGTAAATCGAGGGATCGGGATGGTCGAACAGTACGGAGCCGACCGGCGAAAAGCGCCGCAGGTCGTACTTGCAAGGCGCATAGTTGCCGTGCCACGCGACCACATCGAGCGGCGATTGCGCGATCTGTGTCTTGTAGAGCTTTCCGCCTGATTTGACGTAGAGCTCGCCCGCCTGCTCCACATCCTCGTAAGCCGCGCACGGATAGAGAAAATCACGTGCATTGGCGAGACAGTTCGCGCCAATGGGCCCGCGCTCCGGCAGCTCGAAATAAGGACCATAATTCTCACAGACGTAGCCACGGGCACTCTCCGCCACGAGATCAACCGCAAATTTCAAGCCGCGCGGGATCACGCAAATGTCGCCCGGCACCACCTCGATGACGCCGCACTCGGTGCGCACGCGCAGCCCATTGAGCTGCGGTACGATGAGCATCTCGCCGTCGGCATTGTAGAAGTATTTCCGCTCCATCGATCGGGTGGCGACGTAGACGTGGCTCGCCATGCCGAGTTGGAGCGCGGCGTCACCGCAAGTCGCAATGGTGCGTAGACCGTCGACAAAATCGAGCGGCTCGTCCGGAACAGGTATGGGATTCCAGCGCAATTGACCGATCGGCAGCGCCGATTCGTCGCGGCACGGGGCCGTGCGGATGAGCCCCGGCGCCACCTCTTGAAAACCGGATGCGTGCAGCACCGAGGGCCGGATGCGATAGAACCAGGTGCGCCGGTTGCTTGCGCGTGGCGCGGTAAACGCCGTGCCGCTCAACTGCTCGGCATAGAGGCCGTAGGGTGCGCGTTGCGGCGAGTTGCGCCCGATCGGCAGGGCGCCCGGCAATGCTTCGGTCTCATGCGTCCCGAGAAAGCCGGACTGATAGGCCAGGGTTGTCGTGTTGGGCGTCGTGGAGGCACTTGAGAACTGTGGTCTGTCGAGCATCGGAGGCCCTCCCCAACAACGGGAACAGGTGTAAACGAATTCAGCACCGAGAATAACTGCTCTATGCGAGCCGATCGAGCGGGAAGCGCGCAACATCTCGCAATAGCGCAATGAACCCATCCGCCTGGTGCTCGGCGGTGAGGCGCCCTTTCTCGGCGGTGCCGAGCGACGCATCGCCGACGGCGCCGTCCGGATTGAGATCCTGCGCGATCCAGCCGAAGCCGTGTGGACCAGCCGGACGCAAATGCGTGTAGTCCTTCTCCATCTCGGCGGCGCTGGAGGGAAAGAGCTTTGCTTTGCTTTTGTCGACCAGGTCGGGCCTGAACTGCAGCATGAGCGAGGTCTCGATGTCTCCCGCATGAATGCCGTGAGTGGCATCGAAGGCGGCATAAAGCCCGCTCGGCAGGCCGAAGCGGCGCCACTGCGTGGTGGCGACGAGCATGCTCAATCGCACCCTGAGCTCGCGCGCCACAATGCCCATCACATCGTTATTGCCGCCATGCGAATTGACGATCACCAGCTTGCGCAGCCCGGCGCGGTGGACGCCCTCACCGATCTCAAACCATATGCGGATCAAGCTCTCGGCCGAGAAGGTGATCGTTCCTGGCGAGCGCAAGTGCTCGTTCGATTTGCCGATGCTCTGTATCGGCAGAAAGTACACCTGCAGATCGTCTGGCAGGCGGGACAGAACGGTCTCGATCATCCCTTGCGCGATCGCGGTGTCGGTCATCAACGGCAGATGCGGGCCATGTTGCTCGGTGGCGGCAATCGGCAGAATGGCGATACTGGAGTGAGGATCCAGGCTGGCGAAGTCGGTGGTGTTGAGCTCGGCCCAGAAGCGCTTCGACGCCATGCAGGTTCCTCGTTTGCTTGTGGGCTCGATACCAGCCACATGGTATAGCAGCAAACAGCCTCTATCCGTCTTACAGCCACGCGCGAGCTGTGCTTGCCATGAAACACATCACGCCTGCTGCCATCCGCAAGCCGTTTGCGCGTTATAGCTATGGCGTCGAAATACCCGCGGGTCACAGGATTCTCGTCTGCTCCGGCCAACTCGGCATTGGCCCGGACGATCACGTGCCCGCCGGCGTCGAGGAGCAGACTCATTTGTGCTTCCGCAATATTGCAGAAGTGTTGAAGGACGCTCAGATGAGCTTCGCGGACGTGGTGCGCATCAGCGCGTTCGTCACGTCACGCGAGCATTTATCAGGCTACATGGCGGTGCGCGACCGCTACATTACTGATCCTCCGCCCGCCTCCACGCTCATGGTTGTTTCCGGATTCTCGCGACCCGAATTCCTGGTCGAGGTGGAGATCATTGCTGCCTCACGCTGAGGTTTGGGTTTATGGACCTTCAATCACCATGGATGTTGCAGAGGCAATTCACGGCGAGCTCACCAGATGCGGTATCAAGCTTGCCGCATCCCTGCCAGACGACTGGGTGGCGCCGCTCATCGAGCGTATAGCGGCCGACAACGAGATGCGGCATGTGCGGGTGGCGCGCGAGGCCGAAGCGGTCGCGATCTGCAGCGGTGCCTTCTTCGGCGGTGTTCGCGCGGTCGCACTCATGGGAGCGACCGGCCTTCTTACCTGTACCGGCGAGCTCGCCACGCTCAACCTGCGCCACCAAATCCCGGTCTTTGTTATCGTCAGCCAGCGCGGCTCGATCGACGATCACCGGATTTATCAGGAGGTGCAGGGACGGCGGACCATTCCGCTGCTGCAGACCTACGACTTTCCCTATCACGTGGTCGATCGGGCTGCTGACATCAGCACCATTCCAGATGCGTTCGAGATGTGTCGGATGCAGAAGCGCCCGTTCGTGCTGTTCCTGACGCGGCGATTGGTGAAGGGCGAGGGGAGGGCATGAGAGCGCGCGAAGCCATTGACGTACTCGCGCGTCAGCGCGGCGAGGCGGTCGCCGTCTGTGCCCTCGGCATGGCGGCGAACGAATGGTGGGCTGCGACCAAGAGCGAAGAAGCCTTCTATATGCACGGCGCCATGGGCTTCGCCGCAAGCTTCGCCCTTGGCCTGGCGCTCTCCCTTCCGAATGTGCCGGTGTGGCTGATCAATGCCGACGGCTCGCTCTGCATGAATCTCGGCTGCCTTCTCACCGAGGCATCGCAGGGCGCGAAAAACCTCAAGCATTTCGTTGTTGACAACGGCGTCTACCAGACTGTGGGAGGGCTGCCGATGGTGAACCACGGACGCACAGATTATGCCGCCATGGCGCGCGCAGCGGGGTTCCTGCGGGCTAGAAGCTTGGGGACTCTGGACGAGCTCGAGCGCACGCTGCCGGGCATTGTGGCTGAGGATGGTCCGTCTTTCACGGTTCTGCGGGTCGAGCCTGAGCAGGGCTTCCTGCGCACGCCGCCTATGACGTATGAGGGACCGGAGATGAAATACCGGTTTGGTCGCGCTCTCGAGCGCCGATTCGGCATCGAGGTGTTCGGTCCGCAGGGCTACTGACAAGCGTCGACCAGGGCAGTGAGCCGAGCTGAGCTGATGGCGAATGAGGTTACCATCGGCGCTGTCGCCCTCCCGGGGCGCAGCGGCTCGTTCAGCCTGACCTTGCGCGACGGAATGATCTCGTCGGTCCGCTGCTCGGAACAGCCGGTCGAGGTCACGTGGGTGGCACTCCCGGGTCTGGTCAACATGCACGCGCATGCTGATCGCGCCTTCACTGTGAATTCCTTCAGGCCGCGCTCTTTCGCTGACGCGCTGGCCGCTTCGGCGGTAGCGCGGGCGGCGTTCACGGTGGCGGACGTCGCGCAACGCGCGCTGCAACTCTTCGAGCGATCCGTCGGCCATGGCGTGACCCGAATTCGCAACCACACCGATGTTGACGATGTCGTGGAGCAGCGCTCCATGCAAGGCGTGCTCGCCGCCAAGGAGCAGATGGCGGGGAAGCTCGACGTCGAAGTCGTCGCCTTTTCGACCTCGCGCAACGACCTGTCACAGCCGCAAGCAGTAGCGAGGCTCAAAGACGCTGTCGCGCTCGGAGCCAATCTCATCGGTGCAAGTCTCAATTCCAGTGCTGAGCCGACGCGGGCGCTGGCTGCCCTGTTCGACCTTGCCGAGGCGACGGGACTCCCGCTCGACATCCACCTCGATGAACACCTCGAGCCGCACCGCACGCTGGCCGTAGAGGTCGCGGACGGCATCATCGCGCGCGGGTTGCAGGGACGCGTGACGCTCAGCCATCTTTGCGTCCTGTCGACCTTGAACGCCAAGATTGCCGGCGAGTTGATCAAGAAGCTCGCGCGGGCCGAGATCACCGTTGTTGCACTGCCCGAGACCAATCTTTACCTGCAAGACCGTGGCGATGAGGGGCCACTGCGGCGTGGCCTCGCGCCCATTCGCGAGTTGCGCGCAGCCGGCATCCCCGTCCGCCTCGGCACTGATAACGTGAGGGATTGGTTCTTCCCGTTCGGGAATGCGGACATGCTCGACACGGCCTTGGTCGCGGCCATGGCCGCTCACCTTGATGACCACGCGGAATTGCTGGCCGCGAGTTGCGGCGGCCGCAGCGCGGTGGAGGAGGGCGCTCCCGCCGACATCGTGCTGGTGCGCGGCACGAGCTTCGAGGACGCATTGGCTCGCCGCGCTCCCGGCCGCAGCGTTTTCAAGGCCGGCCGGCATGTCGCCGGGTTGGCCCGGCCATGACGAGCTGAGCTTCGGGCTCAGGTCTCGGAGAGAACGCCGAGCGCCAGGAAATGGCGACGGATGCGCTCAACGTGCTCGACGAACCCGGTTTCGCTGCGGCTGTGTGCGCCGCGCGGGCGGGGCAAAGCGTTGACGACGACGTCGGCGATGCGGCCGGGGCGCGAGGACATCACCACGATCCGGTCGGAGAGCAGCACCGCCTCCTCGATACTGTGGGTTATGAACAGCACGGTATTGCGATCGCGCAGCCACATGCGTTGCAAGTCGAGGTTCATTTGCTCGCGCGTGAGCGCGTCGAGTGCACCGAACGGCTCGTCCATCAGCAACAGCCCGGGGTCCTGCACGAGTGCCCGGCAAATCGCCACGCGTTGCCGCATGCCGCCGGATAGCTCGCCCGGGTACTTTTCCTCGAACTCTTCGAGACCAACCGAGCGCAGCAGGTCGCGCGCCTTCTGACGGTGCACGACGGCATCAAGCTTCTTGATCTCGACCGGCAGCAGGACGTTGCTCAGCACGGTGCGCCAGTCCAGCAGCACGTCGCGCTGAAACACGACCGCAACGTTGCCCACGGCACCCCTGACCGGTGTGCCGCCAACAGCAATATGGCCGGAGGTCGCGGGAATGAGGCCGGAAATGAGCATGAGCAGGGTGCTCTTGCCGCACCCCGATGGTCCGACAATGGATACGAATTCTCCCGGCGTGATCTGCAGATTGATTTCGCTCAGAGCATGAACGTCCGCACCACGAGCGGTGCGGTAGCGTTTGGTGACCCCCGCGATGTCGATCGGAACGCCGGCACGCGACACGATCCGATCGGCCATCACACCCACATCCTATTCGACCACATCGGTGGCGACCCGGCTCCAGGGCAGCGCGATCCGCTCGACGAGTGCCACACCGTTGAACAGGAGCACGCCCAGGAGCGACAGCACGACCACCGCCGCGAACAGAAGGGGCGTGTCGAGCCGTACTTGAGAGATCAGCTGCAGGTACCCCAAGCCATTCTCTGCCGCGATGAACTCACCGACCGTCGCGCCTACCACGGCCTGGCCCATGCCCACCTTGAGCCCGCCAAAGATCGAGGGAAGCGCCTTGGGCAACCTGATCTTGAGGAAAGTGGTGAGTTCGCTCGCCCCCATGGATTGCACGAGATAGATCATCTCCTTCTCCGCGGACCGCATGCCGATGACCGCATTGATGACGATCGGAAAGAACGAGATCAGGAAAGCGACCATGACCTTTGGCAAGATACCGTAGCCGAGCCACATCACCAGAATAGGCGCCAAGGCGACCTTCGGAATGGTCTGCAGGGACACCATGAAGGGAAACGCGACTCGTTCGAACAAACGCGAGTAGACCGCGGCGACCGCAAGGGGAATTGCGACGAGCACGCTCAAGCCGAAGCCGAGCAGGATCTCCTCCAAGGTGACGAAGCCGTTCCACAGCAGCAACTGCCAGGAGCTCGCAATTTTTTCCGCAATCACCGACGGACTGGGGAGGATGTAGTCGGGTATGGCAAGAAGGCGCACGGCAGCCTCCCAAATCCCGAAGAGCACGAGGAAAATTCCGAGTATCGGCGCGTTGCGGCCGAGCCAGTCGAGAAGCTTTCCGGGAGGCGCCGGGGCGGTCGTCGCGAGAGTCGTCATCGGGCATCTCTCATGGCCGGGGAAAAGTTGCTCAGGCGATTACAGCATGAAACCGGGGCTCTGCGCGATTTTGCGGGGGTTGCCGCTCGAGCACGGACGGGTCATCCTGCGCTTGCATTTACCGGCAGGGTCGCTCGTTCGGGCGAATAATGCCGGTGGCGTGGTGCAAAAGCTCTCGCACCAACTGCTGGGACAAGCCGGTGCAAGGCCGCTAGGCAGGGTCACAGACGGCTGCTGCTGCGCGATTTGCGGTTGACAGCGGCATTCGGCGGCGCCAGTTGCGCATTCTGATGAGTGCAGTGCAGTTTCTCTTGAACGGAAAAATGTGGCGGGAGGAGAATGCTCCACCGACCATGACGGTGCTCGATTGGGTGCGCAATCATGCGCATCTTACCGGGACCAAGGAGGGCTGCGCCGAGGGCGACTGTGGCGCCTGCACCATTGCCGTCGCGTCTCTGGTTGAAGGACCCCTCCATTATCGCGCCGTCAATTCATGCCTAATGATGCTGCCGCAGATCGACCGCTGTGCAGTGCTCACGATAGAGGGGATTGCCGCAGCGGACGGCGCGCTGCACCCGCTCCAGCAAGCGATGATCGAGGCGGATGCCACCCAATGCGGCTTCTGCACGCCCGGCTTTGTCATGGCGATGTTCGTCTTCGCAAAAACAGGCGAACGGTCCGATGATGCCACCATCCATGACGCACTCGCCGGAAACCTCTGCCGCTGCACCGGCTATCGCGCGATCGTTGATGCCTGCCGCCGGACCATGCAATCCGGATCGGAGCATTTCGCGTCCGCGGGTGTTGCCGACGCAACCAGTGCAGACGTTGCCCGGCTTGCCGCTTCAGCGCCGGGTGACGGCTATCGCCGAGGCGCGCAAGTCTTTCACACTCCGCACTCGCTCTCGGGCGTGTTTGCCGCCATGCAAACATCGCCGAATGCCATCCTGCTCGGTGGTGGCACGGATCTCGGGCTGCGCGTGAGCAAGGATCGCGAGCCACTGCCCGCAATCATTTCCATTGCCGCAGTCGGCGAGCTCACCGGCATCTCGAATGCCGGCGATGTCCTGGAAATTGGCGGAGCGGTCACTTACACGCAGGCGCTGCCGCACCTGGAGCGGCACTTTCCGTCATTCGGAGCGCTTGTCCATCGCATCGGGTCCCGCCAGATCCGCAACCTCGGCACATTGGCCGGTAATCTCGCGACCGCATCCCCGATTGGCGACACTCTTCCCTGCCTGATTGCGTTAGAGGCGACCGTGCGGTTGGTCTCGGCCACGAGCCAGCGTGAGTTGAGCGTCGAGGCGTTCATCACCGGTTATCGGCAGACCGCGCTCCTGCCCGGCGAGGTGATCGCTTCCATTCGCATCCCTTTGCTGCGTTCCGGGATGGACTTTGCGGTCTACAAGATTTCCAAGCGCTTCGACCAGGATATTTCGACGGTCATTGGTGCATTTCGCCTCGAGCGTCACGACGGGAGCGCGCGCGAGCTGCGTGCTGTCTATGGTGGAATGGCCGCGCGGCCGCAACGTGCGCGCGAACTGGAAAGCTCGCTCAACGGACGACCGTGGACGGCCGCCGCCCTCGCCGATATCGACGCTTGCCTCGCGCGTGACTTCACTCCGCTAAGCGATCACCGTGGCAGCTCGGTGTACCGGTTGCGCGTAGCAGCGGGTCTGCTGCGCCGCTTCCAGCTTGAGACCACGTCAACTGCGGTGCTGCGTCTGGAGGCACTATGAACGAGATGCTGGGGCGCATCGCCGGCGGGGTGCACGCCGCGGTGCGCCATGAGAGCGCCGCGGGTCACGTGACCGGCGCGGCTCGGTATCTCGACGATATTCCGACGACGCCCCAAACCTTGCATGCTGCGCTCGTGCTGAGTGCGCATGCACACGCCCGCATTCAGGAGGTCAATTCGGAGGCAGCGCTTGCTGCGGCGGGTGTCCACGGCATCATCACTGCCGCTGACATTCCAGGAAAGAACGACATTGCACCGATCCGCACGAACGAGCCGCTGCTCCCCGAAGGCGTGGTGGAGTACGAGGGGCAACCCATTGCCGCGGTCGCGGCGGAGACTTTTGACCAAGCCCGCGCCGCCGCAAAGCTCGTCGCCGTAAAGTACGCACCTCTGACGGCCGTGTTGACGCTCGACGAAGCGCTCGCGCGCGAGAGCTATGTTTCGCCTCCGCAGACCATTGCGCGCGGTGAGGTGGACTCCATGCTCGCGGCGGCACCGTATCGCTCGTCCGGCGAGCTGCGGTGTGGCGGCCAGGACCATTTCTACCTTGAGGGCCAGATTGCGCTCGCCACCCCGGGGGAGGGCGATGACATTCATGTCCTGAGCTCGACGCAGCATCCGACGGAGGTGCAGCACGGGGTTGCTCATCTCCTCGGCCTGCCGTTCAGTGCGGTCACCGTCGAAGTACGCCGCATGGGGGGCGCGTTCGGCGGCAAGGAGAGCCAGGCCACTATGATCGCCGGAATTGCGGCGGTGCTGGCCTGGAAAACGCGCAAACCGGTAAAGCTTCGGCTGCCGCGTGACGATGATATGCGTGCAACCGGCAAGCGCCACCCGTTCCTCATTCGCTACGATGTTGGCTTCGACGCCGAGGGCCGCATCCTCGCGCTCGACCTGACGCTTGCCGCGAATGGCGGCAACGTTGCCGATCACACGCCGGCAGTGCTGATCCGTGCGCTGTGCCACGCCGACAACTGCTATTTCCTCCCGCACGTCCGGCTGCGTGGATTGCCGTGCAAGACCAACATCGTGTCCAACACGGCCTTTCGCGGCTACGGCGGGCCGCAAGGAATGTTGGCCATCGAAGGAATTATCGACGTGATCGCGCGCAAGCTCGGGCGCTCGATGGAAACGGTCCGGCGGCGCAACTTCTACGGACTAGGCCGCAACGATGTCACTCCCTACGGAATGAAAGTGGAGGACAGCATCATCGAGCGGATCGTGGACGAGCTCGAGAGCAGTGTCGCCTTGCCTGCCTGGCGGCGCCAAGTTGCGGCCTTCAATGAAAAAAGCGCGATCCTGAAAAAGGGCTTGGCCACCATGCCGGTCAAGTTCGGGATCTCCTTCAACCGGCCGGCGCTCAACCAGGCCGGAGCGCTGGTGCACGTCTATACCGACGGCAGCGTTATGCTCAATCACGGCGGCACAGAGATGGGGCAGGGCCTGTTTATCAAGGTTGCGCAAGTAGTGGCCGAGACCTTTTCCATCGATCTCCATTGTGTCCGTGTATCGGCGACCTCAACGGCCAAGGTGCCGAACACATCCCCTACAGCTGCCTCATCCGGGTCCGACCTCAATGGCATGGCGGCGCTTGAAGCAGCCCAGCAGATCAGGGCGCGCATGACCGAGGTCGCGGCCGAGCATTTCGCCGTCCCCGCAGGGGAGATCGTATTCGCCGCCAACCGCGTCTATGCCGGCAATCGCAGCCTGTCGTTTGCGGAACTCGCGGCGCTTTCCTGGGAGAAGCGGGTGTCGCTCTCGGCGACAGGCTTTTATCGAACGCCGAAGATCCACTGGGATTTCACCAGCAATACCGGCCGGCCATTCTACTATTTCGCCTATGGTGCGGCGGCGGCCGAGGTGGCGATCGATACGCTGACCGGCGAATCGCGGGTGCTGCGTGCCGAGCTCATCCAGGATTGCGGTCGGTCGCTCAACCCGGCCATCGACCTGGGTCAGATCGAAGGCGCTTTCGTGCAGGGGATGGGATGGCTCACGACCGAGGAACTTTGCTGGGATGGGCAAGGGCGACTGCAAACCCACGGCCCATCAACGTACAAGATTCCAGGAAGCCGCGACGTGCCGCCCATTTTCAATGCGCGCATCCTCGCAGATGCGCCCAATCGCGAGCAGACGATCTTCCACTCGAAGGCGGTGGGAGAGCCACCATTGATGCTTGCGATCTCCGTCTGGCTTGCTATCCGGGACGCGATCTCGAGCTTAGTGGACTATCGCCTGTCCGCGAAGCTTGATGCACCGGCGACCCCGGAAGGAGTGCTGACTGCCATCGACGACATCCGCGCACGCGGCGACCAGTCCTAAATAGCCGGCCAAAAACGAATCGAGCGCACGCTCCCGTCTCCGGGCGCGGCCCTGGGACAACGCCTCCGGGAACGACTGCATAGGCAGCGACGTTGCCGAACCGGAGGCCGAAAATGCTTACCGCAAAAGAATATCGGCATCAGGCACTGGAGTGCCTGGAGCTCGCGGAAGAGTCCGACGAATTGTATGTCAAGGAGGCATTGCTTGAGCTCGCCGCCGAGTTTCAGGCAATGGCGGATTTTCTCGATCACGAGCAGCAAGTGGATGCGAGCGATAGGCGAGCGGATCAGCGCAACCGGCGCGCTTCGTAGGCTCATGATTCAGGGCCCGTGCTCACGGGCGATGCTTTACGAAGGCCATTGACCTGCGCTTGATGCACGCTCCAGCCCACCTTCGCCTCTGGGAGTGAAACACGTGCGGGCAAACGCAACAATCTCATAGCGCCAGCGTGCTTCGATCCAGGCCTCTGTGGAAAACCGGGACAAGATGAAGGAGCGCAGGCGGGCCCTGCCGTTGCCCTATACTGGTGAATTCCGCGAATCACCCGGCGTGGCGCATGCGTTATCCCCCTGAATTCCTGGACGAGCTGCGAGCCAGGCTCCCGGTCTCAGAGGTGGTCGGCCGGCGCGTAAGGCTCAAGAAGGCCGGTCGCGAGTGGAAGGGGCTGTCGCCCTTCAACAAGGAAAACACACCCTCTTTTACGGTCAATGACCAGAAGGGGTTCTTCCATGATTTTTCCTCCGGCAAGCACGGCGACATCTTCGGCTTCATTATGGAGAGCGAGGGACTGACGTTCCCGGAGGCCGTGGAACGGTTGGCGGGAATGGCTGGACTTGCCATTCCTAGTCCGTCGCCACACGAAGAGGTCCGCGAAAGGACCCGTAGAACGCTGCACGAGGTGGTCGAGCTTGCAGCCAAGTTCTTCGAGGCGACGCTTGCGTCACGCGTTGGTGCAAAGGGGCGCGGCTATCTTGTCGATCGCGGGCTTAGTCCTGCGGTTCAGCTGAAGTTTCGGCTGGGCTATGCGCCCGCTGAGCGCTTCGCTCTGAAAGAGCATCTCGGGAGCCAGGGTGTAGCCGTTGACGACATGCTCGCCGCCGGACTGCTGGTAGGCGGTGACGACATTCCGGTTCCCTTCGACCGGTTCCGCGACCGTGTGATGTTTCCCATCACCGATCTGCGCGGTCGTGTCATTGCCTTCGGAGGGCGCGCTCTCGAGAAGGACGCTCAGGCGAAATACTTGAACTCTCCGGAAACGCCGCTCTTTCATAAGGGTGCCACGCTCTACAACATCGCGAATGCTCGCGCCGCCTCGCACACGGGCAGTCCGGTGATCGCGGTTGAAGGCTATGTCGACGTGATCGCCATGGTGAGTGCGGGCTACGAGGCCACCGTTGCCCCGCTCGGCACCGCGCTGACGAGCGAGCAACTGCTGCTGCTGTGGCGCATGGCGGATGAGCCAACGCTCTGTTTCGATGGGGACCAAGCGGGCCGCCGTGCTGCTTATCGCGCGGTCGATCTTGCGCTTCCGCTGTTGCGGCCCGGGAAGAGCTTGCGCTTCGCCACTGTCCCGGACGGACAGGATCCCGACGATCTCGTGCGAGCGGGAGGTCGTGAGGCGATCGGCGAGGTCATTACCGCCGCCCAACCCCTGGCCGATGTCTTGTGGGCGCGTGAAACCGAAGCCGGGCCGCTCGACGCCCCCGAGCGTCGCGCCGCCTTTGAGGCGCGGCTCGGCGAGGTAACTGGCAGCATTGCTGACGAGATGGTCCGGCGATATTACCGCCGTGAGTTCGGCGACCGGCTGCGGCAACTGTTCGACCAGTCATCCAAGCGGCGCGCGAGTGACGATCGATATCCAAGCAGGTGGGGCAGGCAGTCTGGACGGCCACAAGCCGGCGGCCGCTACGCGCCGCTTTCTACTCGCGCTTTAGGCAACAGGCGCTCTCTTGCCGACCGGAGCTACGTGGTGGCCAGTCCGCAACTCGCGGCAGGTCCGCTCCATCGCGGCCATCGCGTGGCCATCTCGCGGCGAGAGGCGCTGATCCTGCAGGCCGTGATCAACCATCCCTGGTTGCTGCACGACCACCTTGAGGAGCTGTCGGCAATTGAGTTCCGTCACCCCGACGCGGCCAACCTGAAGAGCGCTGTGATCGACATCTTTGCTCATGACGGCGCGCACGACCGCGACTCAATCGCAAGCGAGCTGCGTCAGCGCGGGCTCGCCCACTTGGCCGAGCGCGTTGGGAATGCGATTACGACGCGTTCGGTTTGGGCTGCCCAGGCTGGGGCGGGCCCTGATGACGTGTTGATGACATGGAAGCAGCTCGTCGCCTTGCATAGGCAATGGCACTCCCTAATTAAGGAACTCAAAGATGCCGAGCAGGCACTGGGAGAGGAAACGAGCGAGGCCAATTATTCCTGGTTGCAGGACGTGAAGGGTCGCCTCTCCGTCCTGGACGGGACTGAGGCCTTGATCGAGGGCTTTGGCCAATCCTCGGGACGAGCTGTGCGTTCGGTGTGAGGCGCACGACCGTGCAGGCGCGCTCGAGGTCCGGCAATTAGGTCTTGAGCTTCTGGAATTTCCAGGGTTAATCGGGGCTTAAGGGGCTCCGGGGAGACTGCCGCAGGTCCCGACTCGGAACTGGTCCGCGGCTGGCGTGGCGGTCAGGGCCTGAGGTTTGTTTTCCCAGCCCATAGGGTAGGGACGGGTGATTTGGTTATTGGCGTTCCCGACAGGGCGCCACCGGGAGAAGATGAATGGCGAGCAAGACCAAGGTGGTGGCGACGAAAGAGAAAGAAAAAGATGAGAGCCCTGAGAAGGAGGCTCCGGAAACACCAGATACGCCACTCCCTCTGCTCGATCTCTCCGATGCAGCCGTAAAGAAGCTCATCCGCACCGCGAAGAAACGCGGTTACGTCACGCACGATCAGATCAATTCGGTTCTGCCCTCCGAGGAGGTCAATTCCGAGCAGATCGAGGACGTTCTCGCCATGTTCAGTGAGATGGGCGTGAACGTCGTGGAAACCGAGGAGGCGAGTGAGGACGAGGCCGAGCGCGAGGAGCCCGAGGAGGAACCTGAGAGCGAAAGCGGTGAGCTGGTCGAGGTCGCGCAGAAAGTTCCCGCCAAGACCGAGACGAAGGAGCCGACGGAGCGTACCGACGACCCCGTCCGCATGTATCTGCGGGAAATGGGCTCGGTTGAGCTTCTCTCGCGTGAAGGCGAGATCGCCATTGCCAAGCGCATCGAGGCCGGCCGCGAGGCAATGATTGCGGGTCTCTGCGAGAGCCCTCTCACCTTCCAGGCGATCATCATCTGGCGTGATGAGCTGAACGAGGGGAAAGTCTTCCTGCGCGACATCATCGACCTGGAAGCGACCTATGCCGGGCCTGACGCTAAGGCCATTCCGGCCCCCGCGGGTCAGGATGGTGCGGGTGTGCCCGGCGCGCCGGCGAGTGCAGGCGCGGCGCCGGGGCCAGGAGCCGCGGTGCTGGCGCAGACGGCGGCGCCCCCGGCGGCGCCAGCGGGTGCTACTCCTTTCAAGGCAGGACCTGAGCGCGGCGCGGCATCCAACGCCGAGGGAGGCGACGGCTCGGCGCCTGCGGGCGAGCCCGATTTCGACGACGATGATATGGAGAACTCTCTCTCCCTCGCCGCGATCGAGGCGGAGCTGAAGCCCAAGGTGCTGGAGACGTTCGACAACGTCGCTGATGCCTATAAACGATTGCGGCGTCTGCAGGATCAGGACATCCAGAACAAGCTGCGCAACGATTCTCTCTCGCCTGCGCAGGAGCGACGCTACAAGAAGCTCAAGGACGAGATCATCGTCGAGGTGAAGTCGTTGCGGCTTAATCAGGCCCGCATCGATTCACTGGTCGAGCAACTCTATGACATCAACAAGCGGCTGGTTGGCTACGAAGGACGCCTCATGCGCCTTTCGGAGAGCCACGGCGTCGCGCGCGAGGAGTTTCTACGGAACTACCAGGGCTCCGAGCTCGATCCGCGCTGGCTCAACCGCGTCTCGAAGCTGTCCGCCAAGGGGTGGAAGAATTTCGTCGCCAAGGACAAGGACAAGATTCGGCAGTACCGGCAGGACATCCAGACGCTTGCGGGCGAGACCGGTCTCGAGATCGGCGAGTTCCGCAAGATCGTGCACATGGTGCAAAAGGGCGAGCGCGAGGCACGTCAAGCAAAGAAGGAGATGGTCGAGGCCAATCTGCGTCTCGTGATCTCGATCGCCAAGAAGTACACGAACCGCGGCCTGCAGTTCCTGGACCTCATTCAGGAGGGCAACATCGGCTTGATGAAGGCGGTCGATAAGTTCGAGTATCGCCGCGGCTACAAGTTTTCCACCTATGCCACCTGGTGGATCCGCCAGGCCATCACTCGCTCGATTGCCGATCAGGCGCGCACCATCCGCATTCCCGTGCACATGATCGAGACGATCAACAAGATCGTGCGCACCTCGCGGCAGATGCTCAACGAGATCGGCCGCGAGCCCACGCCTGAGGAGCTGGCCGAGAAGCTCGGCATGCCGCTCGAGAAGGTGCGCAAGGTGCTCAAGATCGCCAAGGAGCCGCTCTCGCTCGAGACTCCGATCGGCGATGAGGAAGACAGTCACCTTGGCGATTTCATCGAGGACAAGAACGCCATTCTGCCGATCGATGCAGCCATCCAATCCAACCTGCGCGAGACCACAACACGGGTATTGGCCTCGTTGACGCCGCGCGAGGAACGTGTGCTGCGCATGCGTTTTGGCATTGGCATGAACACCGACCACACCCTGGAAGAGGTGGGCCAGCAGTTCTCGGTGACGCGCGAGCGTATACGGCAGATCGAGGCCAAGGCGCTGCGCAAGCTCAAGCACCCGAGCCGGTCACGCAAGCTGCGAAGCTTTCTGGACAACTGACCCTCGGGCATTGCCCGCCAGCGGCGGCACGCGGCTCAAGCTGCGTGTAGCGCCTCAGCACGAACGACTGGGTCCAAGGTCAGCACCCACGCATCGGCCAGCCCAAGGCTGGAATAACCCGCAACATCGCACCCGTGAGCTATCCCAGTACCTTTGTGCACGTCTGGAAATGGCGATTTCCGCGAACTGTGGCCCGCCGATTACAGCCACGGTAACATTTTTCAGGATTCATATTGCCTCCGCCGGCACGAGTTGGGTGGCGCAGCATGGGTATGAGTGACAGTCCTCGATCGCCGCATTGGACCGTCTGGGTCGGTCTGCTGGCGGCGCTTATGCTGGCAGGGGCAGCCACAGATGGGCAGGCCCGCCCGGCTCGCAAACACACGCCGGCCCCGCAAGCCGCGGCAGTTGAGCAGCCGTCAGGTTTCCAACCCAAACGCTATGCGGACATTGTTGTCGACGATAAGAGCGGGGAAGTGCTGCACGACACCAACGCCGACCTGCTTTGTCATCCCGCTTCCTTGACCAAGATCATGACGCTTTATCTGCTGTTCGAGCAGATCGAAGCAGGTCATCTCAAACTCGACACGCCGCTGCCGGTCTCTGCGCATGCTGCAATCCAGCGGCCGACCAAGCTTGGTCTGAAAGTGAATCAGACCATCACCGTCGAGGAGGCGATCAAGGGTTTGGTGACCCGCTCCGCAAACGATGCCGCGGTCGTCATTGCCGAAGCGATCGCCGGCAGCGAGGAGGCGTTCGGCAGGCTGATGACAGTCCGAGCAGCGATGCTGGGCATGGCGAGCACGACCTACATCAATGCTTCCGGGCTGCCGGCCGAGCAACAGGTCACCACCGCACGCGACCAAGCGCTTCTGGGAAGGGCCATTCAGCACCGCTTTCCCCAGCTCTATCCTTATTTTGCCACTCCGAGCTTCAAGTACCGCGGCGTCGAAATACGCAATCACAACGGCCTGCTTGGCAATGTGAAGGGCGTCGATGGAATCAAGACCGGCTACACAGACGCGTCGGGCTACAATCTCGTTTCATCGGTGCGGCGGGACGACAAGCACATCGTGGCCGTCGTGCTGGGCGGCAAGTCCAATGCGGCTCGCGATACCCGTATGCGGCAACTCATCGAGGCGCATATCGGGCAAGCCAATGGGGAGCGCACGGCCCCAGTTGTGGGCGAGGCGCGTTTCGAAGATCCAACGCAGGGCGAGGTCATAATGCCGGCATTGCTGACGGCGCCTCCTGGCAGCGAGGCTGTCGCGCCGAGCCTTGCCTCCGTGGGAAGCGAGACCATTCAGGCGCGCGCGGCGGTAAACCCACAAGGCTCCAAGCCGCCAGGGAAACCGAGCCGGCGTATGCGGCAGCAGTAGTCCCGCCCGGTCGGCGGGCGAGATTATTTGAGCTTGCCGCGACGACGCGGAGGCTGCACCCGCGCCGCTCCGCTGGAACTTTTTACGCAACTCGGCGTTTCTCGGGCGCACGCGGACGGCTTTGGAGTCCTCTGTTGCCTAGCACACCTACCCAACGCGCCCTGGACCTTGCAGAAGCCGCAGCTTCCATGCGCCGCTTCTACATCGGTTTGGGAATGCGACCAGCAACCCTGCAGCGCACGATCGAGCTGAGCAAGGCGCCAGCCAAGCCGCTTGAGTCGGCTGTCAAACCTCCAGCCGGAGCCCAGGCCGCCAAGACTGAGCGCCGCGCTGCATCTCGTCTGTCGTCGAGCAGGTCCTGACCACCGGCAGTCTGCTTCACTGCGGCACGCGCACTCCGTGCCGCACCAGACGCGGCAGCACCTCGTCGCAAAAGTACGGCAGCTCCTTGAGATAGTTGACGAACGAGAGTGCGATCCCGCGCACCCCGGCCTTGCTTATGGTTGCGAGCGCGTCGGCCACGTGGTCTGGCGTGCCCACAAAAGGGTAGCCGCCGATTGCATGCGAGGCGAAGTACCGCCGCTTTTCGTAATACTCCTCAGCCGTAACGGTCGCGGGCGTGATGCTCTTGTTCGCCAACATGCCGTCGATTGCTCCCCAGTCCGCGTTCTCAATGATCGCGTGCTGATAGTACTCGTCAGCGTCCCGCTGCGTCGGACGGCAGATCACCTGTCCCACCGTGTAGACCTCGATCTCGCGCCCGATCGCCTGCGCCGAACCCTTGATTTCGGCGACCTTGCTGGCATTCGCCGCAAGTGACTTGCGTGAGCCGGCCGTCGCCACGAAAAATGCATCGCAGTTACGCAACGCAAAACTCTGGCCGATGTCGGAGGAGCCGGCGTTCATCAGCAAGGGGCGGGCGCCGCCGAAAGGCTTCGGATACGCACGCGCCCCTCTCAGCTGCAGGAAATTGCCGCTGAAATCGAAGCTCCCCTCGCGTGTCCAGGCCTGCTTCACCACATCGATCCATTCCTGCGCATAGGCGTAGCGATTGTCGTGGTCGCGGAGCGTCACGCCAAACATCTCGAATTCGCCCTCGTTCCATCCGACGACGATGTTCACACCCACACGGCCCTGACCGATGTGATCGGCGGTGACGAATTCCTTCGCGGCGATCAATGGGTGGAACAACGGTGCATGGACGGTGCCGAATACGGTCATGCGCTGCGTGGCGCTCAGGAGACCAACGGCCCAGGTGATTGTCTCGAGCGATTCGCCATGAAAGTCTGTATCGCCGCCGTAACCCTTCCAGCGGGCAATCGGCAGCATGAAATCAATCCCGGCAGCATCGGCCATCTGCGCGAGTTTCAGGCAATCCGGCCAGCTCGCCGACCAGCGCTCCGGCACCTTGCTGGCTGAGCGCCCCGATGAACAGTTCGCGCCAAAGAGGCCGATCTTGAGCGTGTTGCCGTTGTACATGGCAACGCGGTCCTGTTTGGATGAGGTAGGCGCCAACACGAACATTCTCCCTTCACAGCGAGCTCAAGCAGGATGAGATCAGGTTGCCCACTCTTGCGCGACAGCAAATCTGTCCCCCTCTAACGCCGGTAGGGGCCGAGCTCCCGCACGACGGCGTCAGCGAACGATGGGTCAACTATGTCTTCGAGATTGACTGTCTGTTTCACCAAGCCCTGTTGCTGGTAGAACGCAAGATCGTAGGCCAAGCTCTGCGTGTTGACATGCCCATCCGGATTCATCCCAGTGGGCGTAATGAGCTTGTAGATCTCGTGGCTCTTGATCGGCGTTGCCTCAGACAGAATGGCAATCACCTCCTCGGCGGTCGCGCCGTCCAGCCGCCCGTCCTTTTGTGCATCGTTGTAGAAGCGCACGGCACGAATATAGCCGCGCATGAAACGCACCGCATCCGCCCGGCGGCGCAGTGCGAAGTCCTCGGCATAGAGTAGAACAGCTATCTGGTGGTTAGGGAGGATCTCGTCGTCTGATTTCACCAGCACGGCATCACCGCTGCGAAGCGCAATTGCGGGTGCCGGCTCGACGGACGCCGAGGCGTCGACGGACTTGTTCTTGAGTGCGGGCACGTGATCGGGGAGCGGAAGATCGACAGTCTCTACATCCGCGTATTGAAGTCCGACGGATCGCAGGAGCGTGTTCAGCGTCGAGGTATTGCTCACTCCCGGAGCATTCATGGCGAACTTCATGCCCTTGAGATCGCGCAGCTCCTTGTAGCGGCCACTGTCTACGTGATCCTTTCGCACCAGGATCTTGGTCGCGCCATAGCCTGGCGGTGAGGATGCCTTGTCAGCGACAATCTTTATGCGGATGCCGCGCCCGACTGCATTGTAAAGCCCCGCGGAAGCAGAGCCGGCGCCGACCTGCAGCTGTCCGGCCCCAAGGGGTGCGACCATATCCGCAGCCGAGCGGAAATCGGTCACCTTCACGTCGAGACCTTCAGCGCGGAAGTAGCCTTTCTTATCGGCGATGTAGATCGGGGCATCGCTGGTGCTGCTGGTCGCACCCACCGTGATGGTCTGTGCCGATGAGGCGGCGGTGTGTGCGACGAACAATGCCGCTGCCATTCCGGCAAGTAGCCTGACGCTCAATCCTTTGTCCTCCTGCAGGCCGGCAGGCTCTATCAGTCCAAGCCTTCGATGATGCGTATATCCCGCTCTGCGCCACTGCCGAGCGCTGCTAAGGCTTCTTGTACGCGGGACTGTTATAGGCGGCGATCGCGCTCTTCACGTTCGGGAATTCCGAAATGACGATCCTCTCCTTCAGCCCCGCCTCGCAGGCGGTCGCGGGCGTTCCGCGCACGAGATAGCGGCCACCAAATGAGGCGATCGCAGCTGGAGCGAGCTTTGCGTAGGCGGCAACGGCGGCCTGGTCCGAGATCGAGCGGTAGCTCGTGATCCAATATCCCTTCTTAGCCATTGCGCACTCCGGATGGAGAACTCGCTACGCCACAGCTTCGACAATACGCACGTCACGGTCCGCGGCCTTGCCGAACACCTTCAGCGCCTGCTGGTAGCCAGCACTGTCGTGGGCAGCGATGGCTTTTTCGACGCTATCGAACTCGATGATGACGACCCGTTGAGCCACTCCGGACTCGTAAGCCTTGGCCGCGTTGCCGCGCGCCAGAAAACGACCGCCGGCAGCGGCGATTGCCGGTCCTGCCACCTTCGCATAAGCCGCCAATGCGTCCGGATCGGAAACCGAACGATAGGACGCCACCCAATACGCCTTCGCCATAGCGCTCTCCTCCTTGACCCCACCGGTCTGCAAGCGCCAACCTAGCTGATCTGCGGCGATTTAACAGTCGAGTCTCTCCGGTGGCTACCGGCAAAAGTCAGGGTTCGGGCGCGAAGCCGAATGTCTGTTCGAAACGCCTGGCGTAGGCCGGCCAGACCTGCGGATTGACCATGCGCGGGGGGCGCTTGCCGTCTAGCGTCATGATCAACTGCTCGGCGGCGATCTTGCCCATATTGGCGCGCGCCTCGTGCGTGACCCCGGCCGTGTGGGGGCTGGCGAGCACATTATCGAGCTGAAGGAGCGGGTGCTCCGCGCCGGGTGGCTCCTTGTCCCAAACGTCGAGGCCGGCGCCCGCGATCTGGTTCTGTCGCAAGGCATCGACGAGCGCCCGTTCGTCATGGATAAAGCCGCGCGCCGTGGTGATGAAATAAGCGTGTGGCTGCATCAATGCGAGCTCGCGGGCACCGATCATTTTGCGCGTGCTCTCGTCCAGCGGGCAATTGATCGAGACGAAATCGGCGCGGCGCAACAGCTCATCAAGCTCCACCTTTGCTGCGCCACGTGCAGCCATGGTCGCTTCATCGAGATAAGGATCGCAGGCAATGACCTGCATGCCGAGGAGCCCCCGACAAAGCTCGGCCACGCGGCGGCCAACATTACCCAGGCCGACAATGCCGATGGTCCGCCCGCGTACGTCCTTGCCGATGAATGTTGCGCGATCCTGAATGGCACCGCGGCGCAGGGCGTGATCGGCCTGGATGAGCTGCTTCGACAAGCTGAGCACCATAGCCAGAACATGCGTCGCGACG
Source organism: Xanthobacteraceae bacterium (assembly GCA_045811525.1). GTDB lineage: Bacteria > Pseudomonadota > Alphaproteobacteria > Rhizobiales > Xanthobacteraceae > VAZQ01. The sequence continues at coordinate 129,030 of JBJMTV010000023.1, forward strand.
GCCTCCGCATTGCCGCCCGTCTGGTTCACGACGAGAACACCCGCCTCAGTGCAGTCTTTGACATTCACCGTGTCGAAGCCCGCGCCCGTCGCCGATACGATCAGCAGGTTGGGCATGCGCGCAAGGAGATCGCGCTCGACGTGGTACTTGAGCGGCAGCTCGTCGCGCGCCGATCCGATCTGGTAGGCGTGCGCGGCCGCCATGATCGGCTGGGCTGTATCGACAGCCGCGTCATTATCCAGCTTATCCAGCCTGATCTCGGGTCGTTGCGCAATGATGTCGAGAAAACATTGGTGAGCGACACGATGTACGAAAAACACGCGCTTGACATTCTCTCGCATGGCTCGGAAGCCCTACACAAAGGTGGGTGAAACGTCAGGGAAGGAGTTAGAAACCTGGTGCAGCTACTTTCCGCGCGAACGCTGCACGCTTTTGATGCGCAGGGGCGGCACGCCTGATTTTTCTGCGATTTCGCGGTCCTGCTGCTCTATCAGTGCGCGGGCTGGCTCATCACCATCCATCCCGGCCAGAATTTCCGCCGGGACTTTGCGGTTCGAGCGCTGCGATCCATCCTCATAGAGGACGTCGAACAGGACGAAGTCAGAGCGACTGCCGGGTTTGCGGGCCATGTCTGGGCAATGCGTCAAGCCGGCGGGTGTTCCCGGAAGTAGCCGGCGTCGCTTGCCGATTGCTGCCACTCCCTGTTCCCCTGCCACTCGACGTGCCGGCTTGACATGTCAGAGCCGTAGCGAACCCGAAAAAGAAGCGTGCGCCGCGGGCCGTTGGCATATTCGTGCACCTCGCCCGGGGGATGCACTACAAACGAGCCCGGCACGACATCGATCGTCTCGGCTGGTGTGCGCATCTTGCCGCCGCCCTCGAAACAGAAATAGATCTCGGTCGCGTGCGGGTGACAGTGATACGGGCTTATCTGGCCTGGCTCCCAGCACGCGACCGTCACGTCACCGCCACCCACGTTGCCGAGGATCTTCTCGACGTGGTGCTTGGGATTCCATTCCTGCTCTTTGCTCAAGCTGAACGCTTGCATATGCACGACCTTCCACGCGGTCTCATTTATGCGCCCCACTTATCCGGCAAGCGCAGCTCCGATCTGTCTCTCCGATCAGAGCTGGGGGCCGGGGTCAAGCGCATTTTCGCTCTCGCTCAACGGTGCTCCAGATAACGCTTTTCGAGCATCACATGAATGCCCTTGTTGCCGTTGACCACCTGCGTCACCCGTAAATCGGCAGCGAGGCTCGCCAACGTATAGGCTTGGTAACGGTCGATCCCCGTACGCGCGCAGATCAGGTCGAGCATTTGCCGGAGCGCAATCACCACGCAATCGTCGAGATCGGGATCGAATGCCATTGTGATCATGTGGGTCGGGGTCTCGGCCCTCGGCCATTCGAGGCGCATATCATCGCGCAGTGTCAGGCGGAAGCTGCCGATGAGCCCGGTCTCGACGGCGGTAATGCAAACCTCCCCGTCTCCTTGGACGCCGTGGCCATCGCCGACCGAGAACAGCGCGTCCTCTACGAAAATCGGCAAATAGAGCGTGCTCCCGGCGACGAGCTCCTTGTTGTCCAGATTGCCGCCGTTCTGCCGGGGCGGTGCCGTCGAAATGGCACCCCAGGCCATCGGTGGTGCCACCGCCATGACCCCGAAAAACGGCCTGAGCGGCACCTCTTGTCCCCAAGGCAGCCGCCAGCTGCCCTTAGCGCGGTCGAGGACCACGTGGATGAAACGGCTCTCCGGGAAGTCATAGGGGAGTGCGCCTGCCAGGGGACGCACGGCGTTATATCCCCAATCATACAACGGCTCGATCGACTCGATGTCGACTTGCAGCACGTGTCCCGGTCTCGCCCCCTTCACTGCTATAGGCCCCGTGCAGATGTGTGGCCCGAGCCGCGGCGTGACCTTCTCGTGAATGGCCGGCAATGCCGGATGAATTCTGAGCGGCGGAGCGGGCATCATCTCACGCGTGCCGGAAACGGTGGAAATAGTGATGCGGTCGCCGCTCGCGATGGTAAGGCGCGGCGTCAGCCGGGCATCGAAATATCCCCAGTGCACGCTCTCCGGCGAGGGCTCGAGATGCGGGTGCGTCATGGCTCCATCCATTCCGGCCTGCTCAGAGCAGAGCATGTTTCAGTGCCCCTTCCAATTGCTCGAGGATCACGAAGATCGTGTGCGCGCGTGCATGGCCGCGCGATAAGCAAAAACCATCCCCGGACCCAGCGTGGTCCCCGGCCCAGGATAGGTCCCGGCCATAATCGACGCCATATCGTTGCCGCACGCGTAAAGCCCTTGGATCGGCTCTCCATTCTGGTCGAGCACGCGCGCATCGGCGTCGGTCGCAAGCCCTGTGCTCACGGCGATATCGGCCGGCCAGACTGCGAGCGCATGGAAGGGCGGCTGGCTCAGCATTCCAACGCATGGGTTAGGGATGTGGCCGAGATCGCCGTTGAAGCGATTGAGCTCTGTCTCGCCTTTGCCGAAATCGAGATCGACGCCGGTCTCGGCAAACTTGTTGTAGCGCGCCACTGTCTCGCGCAGGGCTTGCGCATCGACGCCGATCTTCTGCGCCAGCTCCTCGAGAGTTCGTCCGCTGATCAGATACCCACTCTGCTCGAATGGTTTCAGGTTCTGCCCGCCGGGGTGAATGTTGCCGAGTCCATATTTGCGGATGAATGCAGAATCACAGATCAGGTAAGCGGGGATTGATGGAGCGAGCGTGTGGCTGTCGAACATCGCCTCGACAAACTCGTGATAGGAAACCGCCTCGTTGACGAAACGTCGGCCCGCGGAATTAACAGCAATGAGGCCAGGCTTTGCGCGGTCCAGCGTGAGATGCGGAAAGAGCCCGCGGCTCCCGTCGCGTCGCCGCGTCACCGATGCCGGGGTCCACAATCCACTTTGGCCCCGCGCCGGGCCAAGCTGCGCACCGTAGCGTTCCGCGATAGTCAGCCCGTCTCCGCAATTACCCTCGTAGCTCATGCAATGCTCTGGAACGGGTTGCGGCATGAATGCTGCGCGCAATCCCTTGTTGTGAGCATAGCCGCCGGTGGCGAGGACCACGCCTTTAGCGGCTCGCACGACCAGCGACTTACCTGCACAGGTGACGCGCGCGCCAACGACACGTTGCTCATCCATCAAGAGATCGGCGATGGCGGCGTTATAGACGATCGGCACGCTTTGCTTTTTCAGGCTGTACAACAAGCGCCCGATCAGGGCGTTGCCCATCATCAGACGCGTGCCGCGGGCATGGCGCATCCGGTCAGCGAGATAGCGCAACAGCAGCTTCGCCGAGTAGAGGAAGTTTCCCGGCGTGCGGAACCGACCGAGTAGAGGGTTGATGTCATCCTTCCCAACCATCATGCCGCCCAGCAGCATGAATTCGGGAATGGGCGGACGCACACGCTTGAAGTCAGGTCCCAAAAGCCTGCCGTCGAACGGCCTCGGCACGATGGCCCGACCGCTGATCGCCGCCCCCGGCATATTGCTGCGATAGTCCGGATGTTTGCCGCAGGGCAGGAATTGCACCTCGGTCTTGCTGCTGAGATAGTCGATGGCTTTTGGTCCGGTCTGCAGAAACGCCGTGCGCAGATCGCGCAGCACGGGAGTGCCAATCAAGGCATCAAGATATCGGGCAGCCTTCTCAGCGCTGTCGTCAAAACCTGCAGCCTTACTCTGCGTGTTGCCCGGAATCCAAAGCGTGCCGGCAGAGGTTGCCCCAGTCCCGCCAACCTGATCCGATTTCTCGCACAACATAACGTCCATTCCCTCGAGCGAGGCCACCAGGGCGGCAGTCATGCCGGCCGGACCTGCCCCAGCGACGAGCACATCGACCTCCAGCTCGTCAGTCATTCTCTCGGGTGCTCCAGGTGGGGTCACTCGCGCCCCTCGATGAGGACCAGAGGCGCTGTCGATCGCCGGGCCGCCGGCCGGTCAGAGGGCGGCTACGGTCTGCACCTCGATGAGCAATGGCTCTTGCACCAACCGGTCGACGATCAGCAGTGTATTCGGCGGGTAGATGTTGTTCGGGAATAGGCGCGGAAACTCGCGTGTCCGAAATTGCATGAACTTGGCGATGTCCTGCGAGTGCACCAGATACGTTGTGAATTCCACGACGTTTGCGAAGCTTGCTCCCTCCGACTTCAGCGCTGTCTCGATGTTCGCGAAAGTCTGCCGGCACTGCGCCTCGAAATCTCCTGGACCGACGACTTCTCCGCTTCTGGCGGTCGCTACTTGCCCGGCGATGAACAGGAATTCCGATGCCTTCACACGTGTGATCTGGGAGTACTGCCCGAGCGGCTTGCCGAGTGTGTCGGGATTTCGGATGGTGATGTCGGGCATCGGCCGGCCTCATGGGTTGACGCCGTCCTCGACAGCGCCAGTCCCTATTAGGACGTCTGGCGAACAAATGAAATCGTGCAGGAGCGTTTGGCGAGTCGGCGGCCAACCACTAGCTCGGGAAAGTGTTCTGCCGCTCTAGATAGGCAGCTCGGTCTTTCCTGAAATCTCGGCTTGCAGACGCCTGACCATTCGGCGCAAGGACAAGATGTCCTCCTCGAGCTTATAGATGCGCGCCGCCAGTTCGCCATCCCGCTTCGCCCCGTTGGCCGGAGCGCGAAAGGCGACGCCGATCTCATCCCCGTGACGCCACTCGACGTGCGCCGTCAACGTCTCGTCCTTCTGCGGGATGTGGAGATCGATTCGATCAGGAACGCTGACCGCTTCCGAGAAGATCAGCCGTGCACCCTCGGCCGAAACGTCGCGGACCAAGCAATCGATTGCAGAGCGCTTGTTGTTGAAATAAACGCACCCGCGCAAGAAGCTCTTCTGGCGTGTTGACCCTCGGCGCTCGCTCATGCCGCGTCCTTCATTGACCACGCGCAGCATAGGTATCGCCCATTAAGGACTTCTTTACTCGACCGCATAAGGTCATGGCTTTGCGCTATTGGGGATCACCGGCAGCAACAGATGCGAGGGATGCTCGCGGTCGTGATAGACCTGGTGCAGCACCGTCTTGCTGCTGCAGATGTGATAGGGGATGTACTCGACATTGCTCGCGCCGCCGACACCGGTACCCACATCAAGGCTGGTGATCTCCACACAGATGCGGTGACCGCACCTGAACTGGTTGGCGGTCGCCATGATCTCGATTGCGTATTCGTTGATCTCACCCGGGACGACCGGTTTCTGCGCCGCGCGGGTCAACGGATGCCAAGGGCGGCCGGGGAGGAAGCGGGTCGCATCGAGCGCCCGATGCGACGCCTTGAGCCAGCCGCGGGTCAGCTCGCGCTCGTGCAGCCCGGGAGTGATGTCGCGCTCGCCCTCGCGTGCGGTTTGCACGCCCACGTCCGGTCCGATGTCCTTGAGGATTACGATCCAATTCGTGTCATCCTGGTCGATCGCGGCGTACAGATAAAGCACGCTCGGACCGGCGATCGTCACGTCGGCGGCCAAAGGCTCGCTGATATAGCGCAGCTTCTGGATGCGATTGGTCTGGGCTGCCGGCATTTGCGCAAAGGCGTCTGGCGCTTGGTAGTCGTCGGCACTGGCCGGCACGAATGGTGCCGTCGTGAGCCGCTCCCAACCGCGAAGATAGAACTTCGTCCATTGCGTCTCGGGCAACGGCCAGTCGCTGCCGGAGCGCCATTCGTTCGCCCCCATCACCCAGAATCGCACCGGCGGATCTTCCAGGATCCCCGTGTCGATGCCCTTCAGCCATTGGTCGTACCAGCGCAGCATCTCGGCATGGAATGCCTGGACCGGGCGGTCGAGATGGGCAGGACCGGCGAGCAAAAGCTTTTTTGGCGCTGCACTGATGTTGCGAAACCAGCTCTGGGCTCCGCTCAGGTGAGTCTTGTACGTGTAGCCGTACCAGCCCGAGCCCGTGTAGGTGGGCACCTTGATCTTGCCGAACTCGGCCTCGCTCTTGGTGACCGCGTCCTCCTTGTCGTAAGGATCGATCAGCACGTCGAAATAGGCGGGAAAATGCTGCCCCTTGAGGGCGAGCACGTTGTAGACGTGGGGGTACATCTTGTAATCGGGATTCGCCATTGCCTCTTGCCAGAGCTTTTCCCGTTCTGGCGGAAGCGCTTTGGGCTGGCCCTTCTGCTGATGAGCGGAGGCATAGACCTGCAGCAGAAATCGGAACAGGTGGATGACCCCCCCGGGATATTCCTCGCGGAAGCCGCCTGCTTCGCCGTACGCGCCGCGCGGGTCGAACGGAAAGATCGCCTTGAGATGCGGTGGCGCAAGCTTCGCGGCCATCAGCTGCTCGGCGCCGAATCCGGATATCCCGACCATACCGACATTGCCGTCACACCACGGCTGAGCCGCGATCCACTCGATCAAGTCATAGGCGTCGAACGCGCGCGAGCCGCCCCCTTCCGACTTACCGATCCCACGTGGATTGCCGATGACGTGCACATAGCCGCGTGACACGAAAAAGCGCGTATCGCCGGCCTCGGCCGGGCCGGTCCAAAGCATTGACCACGCCGGGTGCGTGAGGGTCGCCTGGGCGAGCTCCGGACCTTGCAGGTCCTTGTTGTGAATCGATAATGCGAGCAACGCTGGGAGCTTGTCTGCGGCCTTCGGTCGATAGATATCAACGGCGATCTTGACCCCGTCGCGCATCGCGACCAGCGTGTCCTTCTCGATGATCATTTCATCATACGTGGGCGGCCGGTCGTACATGACGGGAGGGCGCTCGCTCGAGAGCGATAGCGCAAAGGCAGTATCGGTCGGCACGGCCATCAACTTCCTCGCTCGTTAGCCTGCTTGCGGCAGCATCTCTAGATGGGTGACCGGGACGAGGGCTACGCCCGCGGACGCTCGTGTTGGACGGTAGCACGCCCCAATGAGGCTGAGCCAAGCCGCCAGAGCTTGCAGCAAGCTAGACGGCGTCCGCCTCGCGTGATTGTCACGAATTGTGGTTGCTTGAGCTGGCGTGAGTGAGTACCCAAGCCGGAGTTCAACCAGAAAGCATCACGCCAACATGCTCGTTGCAGCGGCCGTTCAGGGCGGAGTGGATTCTCGCTATGCCTGGTTGCGGCTCTGCGCAGCTCTGGCTCTCGGCACCATCGGCAGCGTTGGGATGTGGTCAGTCCCCGTGGTATTGCCGGTCATTCAGGCGGAGTTCGCCGCGACCCGCGCGGATGCATCGCTCTCCTACACGCTGGCGATGATTGGCTTCGCCAGCGGCGGCGTCGTGCTGGGGCGAGTGTCCGACCGGCTCGGCATCATGCCGCCGCTGCTTACTGGTGTGGCGGCCTTGATGCTCGGCTACCTTGCCGCGGGCCTTGCACCAAACCTCAAGCTCTTCAGCCTTGCGCACGTGCTGATCGGCTTGGGCGCATCGGCGAGCTTCGGTCCGCTGGTTGCAGATACCTCACAATGGTTCCGGCAACGGCGCGGCATCGCCGTCGCTATTGTCTCGTGCGGCAACTATGTCGCCGGCGCCATCTGGCCACCGCTGGTGCAGCAGGGGCTCGTCAGCGCCGGCTGGCGCGCCACCCACATCGCGATAGCCGTGTTTTGTGTGCTCGCCATGCCGCCGCTGTTGCTGGCTTTGCGGCACCGAACGCCCAGGGGAGCGCTTACCTCGGCCGATGTGCTCGCCTTGCGACCGGCTCTCGGGCTCTCGCCCAATGCACTCCAGCTGGTGCTCTGCCTCGCCGGAGTATCGTGCTGCGTTGCCATGGCGATGCCTCAGGTCCACTTGGTGGCTTATTGCGGTGACCTCGGCTACGGCGTTGCGCGCGGCGCCGAGATGCTCTCCCTGATGCTTGCTTGTGGCATCATTAGCCGCATCGGCTCAGGGTTCGTTGCCGATCGCATTGGCGGGGTAGCGACATTGCTCATCGGTTCTGCGCTGCAGGGCGTCGCCCTGCTGCTGTACCTGTTCTTTGATGGGCTCACGTCGCTCTACGTGATCTCGGCGCTGTTCGGCCTTTTTCAGGGCGGCATCGTCGCCATGTATGCCGTCATTGTGCGCGAATATTTCCCGCCGCAGGAGGCCGGCGTGCGGGTCGGATTGGTGCTGATGGCGACCTTGCTCGGCATGGCGCTCGGCGGCTGGATGTCGGGCCTGCTGTTCGACCTTACCGGCTCCTATCACGCCGCATTCTTGAACGGCTTGGTTTGGAATCTGGTGAACGTCTGCATCGCATTCTGGCTGTTGCTGCGTCCGAGAGGGCGCCTGGTTGCAGCGTAAACGCAACAGTCACGTGCCGGCTGCGACTTGAGCCTAGCCGCGCGTCTGCATGGCCACGCGAAGGAAAGTCGTCGCGATGCGTGCGCCGGCGTGTATGCTGCCCTTCAGGCTGCCTGCGACCTTCGATGTGCCGCCGGTTCGCCTGTAATAGTTCACGGGAATCTCGAGTATCCGTAGCCGCGCAGATGCTGCGCGCATTTGCATTTCGATATTCCAGCCGTAGGTCATCTCGCGCATGCCCAGTCGCAGCAGGGCATCACGACGAATCGCTCGAAAAGCGCACATATCAGTGTAGCGCACCCCGTAGAGAAGCCCGGTGCCCAGTCCGGCGAGCCAGCCGGAGGCGAGTTGGTGCCAAGCTATGCTCCCATGCTCTCTCGTCCCGCGAGCGCGCGAGCCGAGCACGAAATCATATTTGTCCGCGCGAATGGGTGAGATGAGGCGCGGCAGCGCACCGGTATCGTCAGCGCCGTCACCATCCATGTAGACGACGATGTCGGCATCATCCGCTGCCTCGGCGCCGGCAAGGCAGGCGCGACCATAGCCGCGCCCTGCTTCAAGCACCTCGGCACCTGCGGTCCTTGCGCAGGCAACAGTCGAGTCGGCGCTGCCGCCGTCGGCGACAATGATACGGTGGACCACATCGCTGGGGATGCGGCGCACCACGTCCCCGATCGATTGCTGCTCATTGAGTGTAGGGATGACGACCGCAATTTGGCAAGGCGAGGCTTGCTGCGGCAGTTCAGCGCCCATGTCCGCCACCTTCACCGTTACAAGCTCCAGCGCGCGCCGCAAGTCGCACAGCCGCGCGCGAGTCTGTCGGAGAGAAGGGCCGCTCGAAATGAGCGATCGCGTCGCCCATCATGTGCCTCCATTTTCGTCTGCGCCGTCCAGATGTCGGGCTGCTTCAAAACGATAGCGCTCTGACGGCCAATTGCCAGTGCTTAGGGGGGGCGATCTCGTCTGGCTTCGTAATCCTGGCCACAGGCCGATCAATGTTTCTGCAGGATTGGTGCGCCCCCATAAGGTAGACGGCAGGCCATGGTCGGCCTGCCGGATTGATCGGGTGCAGTCTACGCAGGTGAACATGGTCGCAGATTAATGCAGGGCCACCTGGGTGCTGAGATCGGCTGGCGAGATCAGCACACCGAACCGCTCACACCAGATCACCACGCTCTGGTACTTGCTCAGATCGATGCCGGCTGGGATTGGGTACCGCTGGCTGCCTTGAAACGAGCGGAGCCCGCCGAGATCAACGAACATCACGTCTTTCATGTCAGCCGATGAGCGTACCGACGCTTTCGGCACCAAATAGACGTGGAAGGCGGGACCTGGACCCACCTCGAAATCAGGCTCGAGAAAGACGGTGCGCTCGTACACGCTCACCTTGCCCTTGCCGTAGTGCACGGGATCGGATGGCGTGGCATGAATGAACATGCCCGTGGCAACCGGGTGGGTGCGTTCCGCTGCAGTGAGCTGCTCGACCGCGGTAGGCGGCGGAAACACGTAGGGGAAGATAAAGAAGCCTACCGCGATGCCGACACCGGTGCCGAGCAAACCGCCAATCGTGAAGATCGCAATTGCGCGCCAGAATTTCTGCATGGTTCTCTCCTGTTTGGGTTGACTCACGTTCACGCTTGCAGAGACGTAGATCTTGAGAGAGGAGGGGTATCGAATTCTTCGGATGGGCTGCGCATCCGCTCTGCGACGAGCGCCGCGAGCGCGAGGGCGAGAGCAATTCCTACGAGACATGCCGACCAGCCGAGTTGGTCGAAGACCTGACCCAGCACCGCTGTTCCGACGAGCCCTCCTGAGAAGTAGGAGGCGAGATAAAGCCCGCTGGCGGAGCCGCTGTCGCCAGTCGCAGCGTGACCGACGAAGCCGGTGGTCACTGCCTGAGCGAGGAATGTGCCGACCGCGAGCAGGATCATTCCAAGCAGAACCGCGGGAAGGTAAGGCAAAGCGAGCAGTGGCACGCCAGCAGCTCCCACGCCGAGTGCCACCCTTATCGTTGCTCGCGTTCCCCAGCGTTGCACCGCCCAGCCACCGCAGAGCGTGATCACGATGGATGGCAGGAAGACAAGATAGACAAATCCCAGTTGCATCATCCCCAGCGCTAACGGCTCGCGCACCAGAACGAAGTTGATGTAGGTAAACGTGCCGATGAAAGCGAAGAGGATGCAGAAGCCCACAGCAAACGCGGCGCCAAGCTGGCGATTGCGCAGATGCTCGCTCCAGGCTCTGAGCGAAGCCGCAGCATTCGCCCCTCGCGATGAGCTGCGGGCGGCAGGACCCACCGTGAAATATACAAGTATGCCTCCGGCAAGGTTCAAAGCGGCGAACACGTAGAAATTCCAAGCCAAGCCGAGATGGTCGACCAGCGCCGCCGACATGAAGCGGCCGATGAGATTGCTGGCGACATTGCCGGCGATGTAGGCCGCAAACGCGCTTGCGGCCTCGGCGGCACCACATCTCTCGCTCAAATATGCAAGCGTGAGGGTGAATGCCGAAGCCATGCAGAGTCCCTGCATGATGCGCAATGCGGTGAACGTCTTCAGATCGGGCGCGAATGCGAGAAGAGCTGTCGGAACTGCGAGCACCACGAGGCTGCTGATAATGCCCAGGCGGCGGTCAATCCGGTTGCTGACGAGGGATACAACCAGGCTCGCGACAGCCATTCCAATGGTGCTCGCATTCACCGCGACGCCCATTGCGGCCGGACTTACGCCATAGGCCGTTGTAAGAGCGGGGAGAATGGCCTGCGTGGCGAACAGGTCCACCAGGGTGAGAAACGCCATTGTCCCAATCGCCGCGCTGCGTAGCAGCGCGAGCGATTGATGATGCATTGGCATGAGCGCAGCAGCGTTGGTCGGTGACATCATTGTGCTCTGCTCGTCTCGCGAGTTGGCGCCGAAAATTGGGGGAGCTCGCTCCCCCTCCTCACATGTTCTTGTCGTGCTCGTCGTGTTGGAGATCGCTCGAGAACAGAACGACCGTCTTGCTGCTGTTGTTTTGCCACCAGTGCGACGTGGCGCTGGTCTCGCGGGCAACGTCGCCGGCTTTGTGCAGGATGGGCACCGCGCAGGTGCTTGCGTATTCAATTATCTCGCCTTCGGCGATGTAGATGATGGCGGGCCGATCGCCATGGCTATGCCAGGGCACAATGCCGGCTGGCTCGATCACCAGCTTGCGCACGCGCAACTTGCGGGCGGCCAGCTTTGCCGGCTCTTTCGCGAGATCAATCGCGGCGAGCACGGTGTCAGTCACACCTTTTGCGGCGTGCGAAACAGGTTGACGAACGTCCGCCTTGACCTTGTCAGCGGGACATTCGCCTGCAAACGCGGACGTGGACGCAGCGAAGCAACCGCCCGCCAGCAGCGCCTTAAGAAAAGCCTTATGGGTGGAGCCCCGGACGAGCGGATAAAATTTGCGCATAGTGCATCTCCTTTATTGCGGCTGAGCTTGAGACCTCAGCATCGGCAACATGGATTGAGCCGGGAGCGAACGGAAATACCGAGTGACTCTGATCTCGATACGCACTGGCTATGTGGCCGCTGAGACGGCTAATCACGCTGGTGCGCGCGAACTCGGAATGCGGCGAACAAGCAGCGGACCGCCAGGGACCCGCGACGCCAGCCCCGCAAAAGTTTCGGCTCCTGCTGGTCGGTGACCGACGCAGAGGAGCCGAGATGCTCGTCGCCGCGCCCCTTGAGAGCCAGGCGTCGTGAGGCGGCGAGGGGCCGGACTAGCGCTACTTTGGCTTGACGGCAGCGGTGATCGATCCGACGACCTTCGACGCCATCGCGAACTGCTGCGAACGGCTGCTGATGCCGTGCCGACGGGCAATCCAGGCAAAATCGGTATAGGCCGCGACGACCTCACCTTTGTCGTTCTCGTACACAAGCAACCGCACCGGCCAATCCAGTCCAGCGTTGGGGTTCGCAGTAATGAACTGCGTCCCAAGCGGCGGGTTGCCGAACACCAGCAGCACCGATGGCCTGAGCTCGATGCCGGCCTGCCCAGCGAGCTTCGCCTGGTCGATCTCGCTGAAGAACATGATTCCTTTCTCAGCGATGTCGCTCTTGAGCCGCTCGACGGTTTCGGTCAGACGGTAGGCGCTGACGACCGTGATGATGCCGTCCGTGCCGCCCGATCCTGCATCCGTTGGAAGGAACGCAGTCGAGCCTGCGATCAGGGCTGCACAACATAGTGCGATCGGCGTCTTGGTCATGGGCTGCTCCTTACGGTCGTGTCGGGATGACGCGGTGGAGCATGACTGCGCTCCGAGGCAGAGTGAAATGCCGAATGGCTATTGGCTCGATAGCCACTCGATATTTGCACCTCGACGCGCAGCGATCTTGTGTGCATCCGCGTTCAACTATGGCAGTCGTGATTGAACCCGGTTCATGCCGACGCATCGCTAGACGGGGCGGTCAGACATGAGCGTAACGATGCCGAAGGAGGGACGAATGCGCGTGGTGATTGTCGGTGCGGGATTCGGAGGCTTGACCGCGGCCAAAGAATTGGCGCGTGCGCCCTTCGATGTCAGCGTGGTTGATCGACACAACTACCACCTGTTTCAGCCTTTGCTTTATCAGGTCGCCACTGCTGGTCTGTCGCCTGGCGACATTGCCTTGCCGATCCGCGGCATCCTGCGTGGGCAGCAGAACGCGCAAGTGATTCTGGCGCAAGTATCCGGCGTGGACCTTGCCCGCGACGAGATCATTGCCGAGGGCCATCGTATCGCATTCGACTCTCTCATACTTGCGACGGGTGCCGAGCACGCTTACTTCGGCCATGACTGGGCGTCCTATGCTCCGGGTCTCAAGACAATCGATGACGCGACCTACTTGCGCCGTCGCATCCTGCTTGCGTTTGAGCGCGCTGAGATCGAGCGGGATGCACAGGAGCAGCGGCGCCTGCTCACCTTCGTGGTGGTCGGCGGCGGTGCGACGGGTGTAGAGATGGCCGGAGCCGTTGCCGAGCTTGCGAAGCGTGCGCTGCATGGCGATTTCCGCTCCATCGATCCGCGAAGCGCAAGGGTGGTTCTCCTCGAAGCAGGCTCTCGGCTGTTGAGCCCCTTCCATCCTTCGCTATCTGACAAGGCTCGCCGTGCCCTCGAGCAGCTCGGTGTCGACGTGCGGCTTGGCAACAGCGTGAGCGGTTGTGATTGCGCGGGCGTCTCAGTTGGGCATGAGCGCATCGACAGCCGCACGATCCTGTGGGCGGCGGGTGTGAAGGCTTCGCCCGTGGCCGAGTGGCTGGGAGTAGCCGGCGATGCTGCCGGGCGCGTCAAGGTCAACGCTGATTTCTCTGCCCCGGGACATCGCAACATTTTCGTGATCGGCGATGCCGCTGCTGCAATGAGCGAGGAGGGCAAGCCGTTTCCGGCAGTCGCTCCCGTCGCCAAGCAGCAAGGACGATACGTAGCAAAACTGTTGATCGCGCGGGCGGCGGGTAAAACCGTGCCGAATTTTCGTTATCTGGACTTTGGATCACTGGCAACGATCGGCCGCCAGCGTGCCGTCGCGCAGCTCGGCCCGCTCAGGTTATCGGGCTTTTCTGCGTGGCTGCTTTGGTGCGTCACGCACATCTACTTTCTCGTTGGTTTCCGAAACCGATCGGCTGTCGCCTTGCATTGGCTGTGGAGCTATTTGACCTTTCAGCGCGGCACACGCTTGATCACTGGCATCACCGGCTCGCGCATCGAGGATGTGGCGCGTGTTCTTCCGACACTCGCCAAGGCCGATCCTCGGCCAGTCAGGAACCTGCTCTCGGACGCTTGACCTCCGCAGCTCGCAGAGCAGGACGAAAGCAACGGTGTGCTCTGGAAAGGCACAGGCGACCAGCCTATCCTCTTGTGCCTGACTGCGAACAGAGAGCCGGAGCGCCCGAATGAGTCCCGCTGCACGCGGAAAGATCCTCGACGAGGCATTTCAGCGGGCGATTGACTTGGATGCCTCACTGGGTGAGCAGCTGACGGCATTTGCGGATGCAGCCAGGATCAGCTCCCCGGATTTTGCCGCAGCTGTCGACCGCTTGGTGGACCGGCTACGCCTGCATGGCGCAGGCAGTTCGGCGCCGCAAGTGGGCGAGCCGATGCCTTCGTTCGTTCTCCCGGACGATACCGGGCGCATGATAACGCTTGAACGGTTGTTGCAGCAGGGGTCGCTCGCCGTGACGTTCCATCGCGGGCATTGGTGTCCGTATTGCCAGATCAATATCAACGCGCTGGCGCAGGCCCATAACGAGGTCGCCTCCGATGGAGGCCAGATCGTCGCCATCATGCCGGATCGGCAAAAATTTGCGGCAGAGCTCAAAGCGAGCTCCGCCATCCCGTTCCCGATTCTGACCGACGTCGATAATGGCTATGCCATGTCGCTGGGCCTCGCGATCTGGGTCGGAGCTGAATTGCAGAAGTTGATGGAGCCGCTGCGAAACGTGCCGGAGTTTCAAGGAAACAGCTCGTGGTTGCTCCCCATCCGCGCGACATTCGTGGTGGGCCGCGACGGCGTGATCAAGGGCCGCTTCATCGAACCCGATTATCGCAGGCCCATCGCCATTGCGCAGATGCTGAGCGCCATGCGCGACACCGCCAGGGGCACAGCCTCCGGTCAGCGGCCGTAGCCCGACCAGTCAGCAGCACGGACCATCTTTAGCAGGGCCGATGCCGGAGCGCTGCGCTGGCGACCGGCGACAGCGTAGAGGTAGACCGTCCGGCGCAGCTCAATTCCATTGACCGTGGTGTGCTTGAGCACTTGCGCACTCGCAACGCTGCGCGGTGCGAATGCCACCCCGAACCCCGCCCGGACCAACGTGAGTAGATCGCTGTCCGACGTG
The DNA here is from genome assembly GCA_045811525.1 of Xanthobacteraceae bacterium. GTDB lineage: Bacteria > Pseudomonadota > Alphaproteobacteria > Rhizobiales > Xanthobacteraceae > VAZQ01. The sequence goes on from JBJMTV010000023.1 coordinate 144,091, forward strand.
AGCTCATCTGCGCGGTCGACGTCAATACCGTGGCTGCGGATGAGCGTCGCCGCTTCCTCGGCTTGCTCGCAATAGGCGCGATGCAACCAGCGCTCCTGCTTGAGCTCCGCGAGATCAACAGCTGAGCGAGAGGTAAGTGGATGAGCGCCATGGAAGATGACGCCGAACTCCTCACTGAACAGTGGCCACCGATCAAGGCGGTCCCACGCATCACCGAGGTCGCCGGTAATCGCCAATTCTGCCGCTCCTGATTTCAGCAGCTCAATGATTTGCGTTGCCGTGCCGCGCAACAGCTTGATCTCCAATCGGGTGAACAGCTGGTCCACCTCGCTCAGCTGCTTGGTCAGCAATTCCAGGGAGACGGTACTCGAGAGTGCGAGCTTCAGCGTTGCCACTTGGCCGCTTTGAATGGCCGAGGCCAGGGACCGCGCGCTCAACGCGCTCTCGTAGCATTGCTTCAGCAGCGGGTACATCCGCAGGCCCAGCTCGGTGAGCTGCGCCTGTGGCCGTTCACGACGAAACAGCTCCCCGCCGAGCTCCTCTTCCAGCTGCTTGATGGCACGCGTGAGCGATGGCTGCGCCACATTGCAGCGCTCCGCTGCTTTGGTGAAATTCAGCTCAATGACGGCAGCCAAGAAATATCGGACCTGATGCATTTCCATAGCGCAAGCCTATCGACCCTCTAGCCAATCGGCATTGGCCCGATCACCCGGTCCTCAGGCACATTGCCTGGCGGAAGTAGTCATGCCGACAGGAGCCTGCAGATGAACATCGCCGTCAAACCGACCGACATTAAGAACCCACTCTTGCTCGCGGGTAAAGTGTCCTTGATTACGGGCGCCACCGGAGGAATCGGCCTGGGTATCGCCCGTGCGTTAGCCGGCGCCGGCTCGGACATCGTGCTCAACGGCTTCGGCAAGCGAGAGGACGTTGCTGAGATTGAGAAGGCAATCGCAGCCGAGTTCGGCGTTCGCGTCTCCTATTCTCCCGCTGATGTCGCCCAACCACAGTCGATTGCCGAGCTCATCGACGCCATACTTGAGCGCTCGGGCCGGCTCGACATTGTGGTGAACAATGCCGGAATTCAGCACGTTAGCGCGCTGCAGGAGTTCCCGCCCGAAAGGTGGGACGCGATCCTTGCCATCAACTTATCAGCAGCATTCCATACCACCCGCTTGGCGCTGCCCTCGATGCTCAGCCATAAGTGGGGCCGCATCATCAACATTGCCTCCGCACACGGCCTGGTGGGTTCGCCTTTCAAGGCCGCCTACGTCGCTGCCAAACATGGCCTGGTCGGCCTGACAAAAGTGACGGCTTTGGAAACGGCCGAGCTCGGCATCACCTGCAATGCCATCTGTCCAGGCTACATCTATACGCCGCTCGTCGCACAACAGATTGAGCAGCAAGCCACTGCACATGCAATTCCGCGCGAGCGCGTTATCCGCGACGTGTTGCTTGCGCAACAGCCGAACAAGCGCTTTGGCACCGTGGAGGAGCTCGGAGCGTTTGCCGTTTTCCTGGCGAGCGAGGCTGCCGCCTCGATCACCGGTGCCGCCTTGCCGGTCGATGGCGGTTGGACTGCCCATTAGCACAGAGGGAGGCCACCATGCTTGATATGCCGCACACTCACTCGCACGAAGCGACCTTTCCCATCACCGCTCCTGTTGCTCGCCCTGCCCACAAGCCACGTCAGATCGTGCTGGTCTTTCAGGGAGGCGGCGCGTTGGGCGCCTATCAGGCCGGTGTCTACCAGGCTTTGCATGAGGCTGGCGTCGAACCCGACTGGATCATCGGCACGTCCATCGGCGCCATCAATGCGAGCCTGATTGCCGGCAATGAGCCTGGCACTCGCCTCGAACGCCTGGAGGAATTCTGGCGGCGAATGAGGCACAGGCAATTCTCGCCGCTTGCCGCCTGGCCGGGCGTCGCTGAGTCGATGGGATATTGGTCGATGCTGCTGGGCGGCATTCCGGGCTTTTTTGAACCGAACCCTGCGGCATTTTTCGGAGCCCAATATCCGCTGGGCAGGGACAAGGCGGGCTTCTATTCGACGGCTCCGCTGCACGAAACGCTGACCGAGCTCGTCGATTTCGCTCTGCTGAAACAATGCAAGCCGCGCCTGACGGTCGGCGCCGCGCATGTCCGCACCAGCCAGATGCGCTATTTTGATAGCCGCGAGAGCGCCATCACCGCTCAGCACATCGTGGCCTCAGGTGCGCTACCCCCGGCCTTTCCGGCCGTGCGTATCGAAGGCGAGCTCTACTGGGACGGGGGCATTCTCTCCAACACACCCACCGAGGCCATCTTCGAGGATTTCCCTCGGCGGGACTCATTGATCTTTGCGGTGCACACGTGGAATCCCACGGGCCCAGAGCCCAACACCATATGGGAGGTGCTGCACCGTCAGAAGGACATTCAATATTCCAGTCGGGTTGCGAGCCACATCTCCCGGCAGCGCCAGGTACACAAGCTCCGACATGTCGTTTCTGAGCTGTTGAAGTTTATTCCAGAAAGCGAGCGTCGGCGCGCGGGCGTGCAGGAGCTGGCCGAATATGGCTGTCGCACCCAGATGCACGTCGTGCGCCTGCTTGCGCCGCGGCTCGATAATGAGAATCACACGAAGGACGTGGATTTCAGCGCGGGCGGTATCGGCTTGCGGTGGCAGGCAGGCCATGCCGATACGAGTCGCGCGCTAAAAGGGGCGGCTTGGGAGGAGGAATGTGACCCACTCGAGGGCGTCATCCTGCACGACGTCATAGGCGAGGTCGTCTAAGCTGGCAAAGTTAAGGGCGGTGCAAATGGGTGGTCAGCTCACAAGGTAAATGAATGGTAGCATTGAGCTTCAGCAGCCGCGCACGGTGTCGGCGAAATGGGGGGGCTTTTAGCTGAACCCGTCGCAACTTCCTCTGATCATTAGAGCTTTGTTGTTGATAGTAACCCAATAAGCCGCGTGGGTTAAGATCACTGCAACGTCGCGTCTCTAGCCTTGAGCACAGAGGGTAACAGGTGCTCAGGTGAACCTGCATCTCCTGCAACTGCCGAAACTGATTGCCGAGCGGCGCAGCTCGGCCGTGTTCGGCATGGTGATCATCGCCATGCTATGGGCAGGAGTTTTCTTCAAGTATTCCGGAGATGTGGAGGAGGACCGACGCGAGTCGGAGCGCACCAACCGCAATTTCGCAATGGTGTTTGAGGAAAACGTGCTGCGCTCGATCGGCGAGATCGACAAAGCGCTGCTGTATCTTCGCCGCAGCATCGAGACGCGGCAAGGCTCTACCGACTACGCCACTATTGTCAGCACGACTGACGTGCTCAGCGAGATCATCGTCCAGGTCGCGATCATCGATGCGCACGGCATTATGCGCGCCTCCAATGCAGGGCCGCAGCCTGCTCCGAGGCTCGATCTGAGCGATCGTGAGCATTTCAAGGTCCATCTCGGACATGGCGAGGACAAACTGTTCATCAGCAAGCCCGTGGTCGGGCGCGTGAGCGGCAAATGGTCGGTGCAATTCTCACGACGTTTCTCCAATGGCGATGGCAGCTTTGCCGGCGTGGTCGTCGCTTCTCTCGATCCGCAGCATCTCACCGAGTTCTATGACAAGATCGATCTCGGGTCCGCGGTATCTGTGGCGCTCATCGGCAGCGATGGGGTGGTCCGTTCCAGCGGCGGCAGTGCCGCCGACTTTGCTCTCGGCCAGGACCTCACGGGCAGCGAATTGTTCGCCCGCATGCGATCCGGTCACAACGTGAGTTTCGAGGATGGGGACTCCGCGACCGAGGAAGGGCGGCTAATCACGATCCGCAAGATCAGAGGCCAGCCGCTTTGGGTGAGCGTGAGCATGCGGAGCAGGGAAATCTATCGCCCCTCCGAGCTGGGGCTCGTGTTGAACACGCTCGTAGCCCTGTTGCTGACGTTATTGATCCTTGTGGCCATGGAGCGGATCTTGCGCACCGAGGCGCGCGCCCGGCTCAAGGCAGAGCAGCTCCACCTGACTCTGGAAAATATGAGCCAGGGAATCATGCTGGTCACGAAGGACCTCCAGATTCCCATCATAAACAGCAGGTGCGGTGAGCTTCTCGGATTGCCCCACGATCTCATCGAGCATCCGAGCTTGGCTGAGTTCCCGCATTTGCAGGCTCAGCTCACGGAGCTTCGCGCGGCAGCTGCTGCCGACCACGGGGGCTCGGCCGGGCAGGAGGCAAGCGGTGGAGCCTCCGTCCAGTTCACGAGTTGCGAGCGGAGGATGGCGGACGGAACCGTGGTCGAGGTGCGTAGCGGGCATCTGCCCGACGGCAGCCTGGTGCAGACCTTCACCGACATTACCCAGCGCTGCGAGGCCGAAGCGCGGGTCGCACGGCTCGCCTCTGAGGATCCGCTCACCGGTCTGCCGAATCGTCGCGTGTTTCGTACCACCGTCGATGAGGTCAGCCGTGCCGTGCTCACGGGTGAGGGCGGTCGGCCGACCGAATTTGCAGTTCTCTTTCTTGACCTCGACCGTTTCAAGGTCGTCAACGACACGCTCGGGCACAGAGTGGGTGACCGCCTGCTGCAGGAGGTCGGGAAGAGATTAAAAGATGCACTGCCCTCAACGGCTGTTCTCGCGCGCCTCGGGGGCGATGAGTTCGCCGTTGCGGTCAGCCGTGTTCAGTCGCGAGCCGCGCTGGAAGCTTTGGCTGACTCCCTGACCGGAGCGGTCAGCGAGCCCTACGAGATCGATGGGCACCGCATCCGCTCGGGGGTCAGCATAGGGATTGCCGTCGGACCCGGTGATGGGCAGAACGCCGATGACCTCCTGATGGCTGCCGATCTGGCGCTTTACGCGGTAAAGGGCGCCACGCGAGGGACCTACCGCTTTTATCAGAGGTCGATGAACGAGGAGATCAACGATCGTCGGCAGGTCGAAATGGACCTGCGCGAGGCGATTGAGCGCAACGAGCTGGAGCTTCACTTCCAACCCATTGTTGATCTGCATACCAATAGCATCACTGGGTTCGAGGCCCTGGCGCGTTGGCACCATCCAGTAAAGGGAATGGTCCTGCCGTCGGTGTTCATCCCGGTGGCTGAGGATAGTGGCCTGATCATACCGCTCGGTCGATGGGCCCTTGCCGAAGCTTGTCGGCAAGCGGTGCAGTGGCCCGAGGATCTCCACGTCGCTGTCAATTTGTCCCCGGTGCAGTTCTCTGCACCCAACCTTCACGACATGGTGAGCTCGATCCTGCTCGAGACCAAGCTCGCACCGCATCGGCTCGAACTCGAGATAACCGAACGCCTGCTCATGGAGGAAAGCCAACAAACGCTGTCCACCCTGCATCAGCTGAAGGAGCTCGGAGTGCGCATCGCCATGGATGATTTCGGCACCGGGTATTCGTCGCTGAGCTATTTGCGCAGCTTCCCCTTCGATAAGATCAAGGTCGATCGGTCATTCGTGTCTGATCTCGCCGGCGGCACCGAGCACGTGGTGATTGTGCAGGCGGTGGTCAGTATCGCACGCGCGCTGGGCATGACGACGACGGCTGAGGGGGTCGAGACTGCCGCGCAGCAAGAGTTCCTGGCGGCACTCGGCTGTGACCAGGGGCAGGGGTTCCTGTTCAGCCCACCAGTACCGGTCGAGCAGATCCCCACCCTTATTGGCGAGTGGACGGGAGCGAAAACGCTGGCGGCGTAAGCGCGGTGGCAGGAGCGGCGTTCGCCGGCGCGGCGACCGGCTGTGAGGAAACAGGCACCGCAGTCACCGCCGACCTATTCCGCCGAGCCTCGTACCACAACAGGAACATCCCGGAGCCGATCACGACGCACGAGCCGATGACCAGTCCCAGGCTGGGTATGTCCCCCCAAACCAGATAGCCGATGCACAGCGCCCATACCAACAGCAGATAGTAGAACGGCGACACGGCCGTTGCGGGCGCAAGCGACAACGCGCGGGTCCAAAGGTACTGCCCCAGTGCCCAAGCAAAGGCGCTGCCGACCATAATGGCGGCATCGAATGGGGTGGGCCAGCGGAACCCAAAAAACAAGAGAAACGAGTGGCAGATCGCGATGATGACCATCTGCCATATGAGCAAGGTCATCGCCGATTCAGTCTTGCTCATGCCGCGGACGGCAACGGTCACGCTCCCGTACATGACCGCATTCGCAAGGGCGAAGAGGGCACCGAGCGTAAGTGAATCCGCGCCGGGATTGGCGACGACCAGGACGCCGAGAAAGCCCAGCAGCAGAGCGCTCCAGCGTGCGGCGCCGGCGCGCTCCTTCAGAAAGACGATGGCGATGAGAGCAGAGAAAAGTGGCGCTGAGAAGTTGATGGCAACGGCGCCGGCAAGCGGCATCAACCAGAACGCGATTACCGTGAAGGTTTGCGAGATCGACTGTGATAACCCGCGAGCGATGTGGTCGCGTGGGCGGCGGGTCGCGAATACCGCCACGCCGTTCGTCGGCAGCACGAATGCGGCGCAGATTGCCATGGCAAGGAAAGAACGCGAGAACATCACCTCGCCGACCGGGTAGGCGGCGACCAGCCACTTTGCCGCCGCGCTGGCCAGCGCAAAGAGCACCGTTGCCCCAACCATGAGCACGATGCCGCGCGGCACATCCTCCCGGCGCGTCAGCGGCACGTTTTCGACCTCTCCCGTTGCGCAGAAACCGTTTGAAAGGCGCAGACTACGCGCTCCAGCGGCAGCCATCGACGACGCCGCTGATGAGATTGCCGGACAGAAGCATGGATTGCGTATGGGAGCTCTCGTCGGCGAGCCGAACGAGACGTTGCGGAATTGTCGCGATCTCGGCGAGCATTTGCCGCCGGAGCTCATAGGCGGCCTCGACCGTCACACGCTCGAACCCAACAGTGGCTCCAATCGGCGTACGTCCCAAGGCCGGCAGGTCGGCCGAGATGACCGTAGCAATCTTCGGGTATCCGCCGGTTGTTTGGCGGTCGCAGAGCAGGACAATCGGCTCACCATCGCCTGGGATTTGGATGGAGCCCGGCGCAATTGCGTCTGAGGTGATGTTGAATCCGCGGGCATGCTGTACGTGATGGCCGCACAATCGCATTCCCATCCGGTTTGAGCCGGGAGCTACGGTGTACTGGCTGGCGAAGAAGGCGGCGATCTCGCGCTCGGAAAAATAATCGCTTTGCGGCCCGGCAACGGCGCGCAGCCGCGGCGGCGGCCTGAGGTCCAGCCCGTCGAGCCGGTATTCCCCGCGCTCGCTTGCGTGTGCCTGCGATAATGGGAGACTGTCACCCGCTGCCAATGCCCGTCCCTTCCATCCGCCCACGGCGCTTCGCATATCGGTCGACACACTTCCGAGCACCGGTTCAATGGCGAACCCCCCCTCGACCGCGATGTAGAGCACGGCCCCGCCGGTCAGTGAGCCCACTCGCACGACGTCGCCACGCGAGACCCGCAGGCTGCGCATGACGTTGATACGGGAGCGCCCAGGCGCTCCAGGATTACCTTCCACTTCGATAATGGCGGAGGCTCCGGCGAAGCCTAAAAGAACATCGTCCGCTTCCACGGCGAGAGTGGGGCCGAGGTACGCCACCTCCAGCGCGCCCGTATGCGGAGCATTGCCGACCAATGCATTCGCCGCACGCAAGCTCACCGGATCAAGTGCCCCGCTCACGCCGATTCCCAGATTTTGGTAACCGGGCCGGCCAAGATCCTGCACCGTGGTCATCAGACCTGGAGCAAGCACTCGCAATGCCGCACTCATGCCGCGATTCCGAGCGAGCTGCGCGGCATGATCTTCAAGCCCCCGGCGGCCACCTTGTCGCGCAGGATCTCATACTCCCCTAACGAAATGGGCATGAATCGCACCTGGTCGCCGGGGGCGAGCAGGGCCCGAGGCGTGAACTCGGTCTCCCACAGCGGGACGGGCGAGCGTCCGATGAGATGCCAACCGCATGGGGTCTCCTGCGGAAAGATACAGGTCATTGAGCCGGCGATGGCGAGCGAGCCGGCTGGGATGGTGGGCCGGGGACTTTCACGCCTGGCAAGCGAGAGGTTGCCTGGCAAGTCTCCCATGTAGGCTTGGCCAGGCAGAAACCCGAGCATGTAGACGTAGTAGCTCACGTTGCTGTGCTGCTCGACCAACTGCGCAGGCGAGAGCCCGGTGCGCCGCGCGACGTCCTCCAGATCGGGGGCCACCTGCGGGTCGTAGCAGGCCGGCAGCTCCCAGGCGCGCGCCGGTGTTTGCGCCACCTGCAGCTGCTGCATCAGCTCACCAATGCGGACGGTGAGCACATCGGCCGGCAGCACGAGTGGATCGTAGTGCACCAAAAGCGAGCGGAACGTGGGTATTGTCTCGAGTACCCCCTCGATGCGCCGTTCCGCGATGGTCTGGGCGAGGGCGAGCACCCGGGCGCTGATCTCGCGGTCAACGCCCTCGCCGAGCTCCACCACCAGCGCGGTATCGCCGGCGGGCAGCACTTTATGATCCGGCATGGCCGGTCTCCCCCAAAGCCCCAAATTGGGTTTATCGGGCAATCCTTTCGTTTAGGCTGCGAAAGCAGTGCAGTGGCAGGGAGGAAAGTCGCAAGTCGCAGGCGCTCCAGGCAGAAACCAGGGCTTGCTGCTTATGCCGCGCCGTACAGAATACATGTAGAAGATCGGCAGGTTGTCCGGAAACAGGCTGCGCAACTCGCTGCCGTTGAAGGTCACGAAGATGGAGGAGGGGAAAGCCAGCTCGACTGCGCGCCTCTCGATCATATTCATCTGGTAGTAGTCAATCGCGCCTTGCTCGGCTGTTCCAGTTCCGCGGTACCACTTGCGCGCGCTCGCGGCCAGGCGCGCCAATATATCGCCGGCTAGTAGTGGGCCTGAGCTGTCGAGTGCGTTGGCGGCGTGCGCCGCCGTGAGATCGCTCAGCCGGCAGCACTGAAACCCTCGCTGACCCGCAACATCGGCAACGGCGGTGAAGTATCCGCGAATGCATTCGGGCGAATGACCGTTGAGGCCGGCATGAGTGTCGGTGCAAATCAGCTCCAGCACCGCACCGGGCGCGTATACATCGCGCACACGCTTGACCATGCTGGAGAGATAGTCCAGGCATTCCAGTTCCGGCTCGGATGGCCGGCATCGTGGACCTTTGCCCCAATAAAGAATAAAGCTGACCGGCCGCTCGGTTGCCACTGCATCGGCGATGAAGCGCGCCATCAACGGCGGGTCTGACGGCTGCTCACGCTTGAACGCCCAGGTATTGAACGAGCGTATCACGTCGTCGGCAGTGACCTTGCGGATCACGGCCCGGCTCGGGCGGGCTTTATCCCGGCCGACCGACTTCCTTACCGCGGAGTTTTTAGCCTCTTGCCCCCACGCACCATTGCTTCTGACAGCATGGTCCGACATAGCACCCCCCTACCAACTAACCCCGCGTTAACAATAGTTAAAGTAACGGATTAAGTCAATTTTAATAACTAAACAAAACTGTTAACTAATAATTAAAGTTAAAAAAGCATTAACGCTCGCACTCGAACGGACGGAAAAAATGGTCTGCCCCTCATCGGAAGCTTCAACTCGTCAGATCAGGGGAAGCCGCACAGGCGTTGTTGTATGGAGGCATGCGCCGTTGAATTCCCAGCTTGCCATCAGCGCCGGCGCACGCGTTCTGCACGCCGGCGCGCACGAAGCTCGTTGCGCTTCTTGCGGCAAGTCCGGCACCTGCAGCCCACATCCTTGATGAATGCCACGAAGTAGTTCCGGCCGTAGTGGTAGGTGATCTCGTCGCCGGCGTTGATGTTCCTGATGGCGCGAATCTTGATGGCATGGCCAACGACATAAGGCTCTGCGTTCGGCCGGCATGCATGGTTGATGTAGCGCGCGCGATTTCTCCGGCTTGAGCCGTCGATGGTCCAGCGCGAGTTGATCTCGAACAGATAGCGATTGCCGATCTCGTCGGCCATCTCGGTCGGAATCTTGCGGCCGCTGTAGCGGAGGATGAACTGCCCTTTCCTGATCGGCACTGTCGCGAACAAGCCAAGACCGGTTCGCGAGCGCGCCAGGCGCAAATGACGAGACGGTATCAATCGTGATGGCATGGCACTAATTTAGGGTCAGACTTGAACAGCCACACTACGATGGATCGGCTCAGAGCAATGAGAATGGTCTTTGGCGTCATATGACGTTGTGATTATCGGCGCCGGCCACAACGGCTTGACTTGCGCGGCCTATCTTGGGATGGCCGGTTGCAAGGTAAAGGTCGTGGAGCGGCGCCCCGTCATCGGCGGAGCCGCCGTGACCCAAGAGTTTGCGCCGGGATTTCGTAACTCTGTCGCTGCGTATACCGTCAGCCTGTTGCATCCCAAGGTCATTGCTGAGCTTCGCCTGTTCGAGCACGGCCTGCGCATCGTCGAGCGTCGTGTCCAGAACTTCCTCCCGACACTGGAAGGGCACTATCTCCTGGCTGCCGAGGGCCTGACCGAGCGACAGCTCGCGAAATTCAGCGAACGCGACGGGGAGCGTTATCAAGCTTTCAACTGTGAGCTCGATGCCATCGCCGACCTCCTGCGCAGCCTGGTACTTGAGCCGCCGCCGAATCTCCTTCCCGGATGGACGCTCCGGAGCTTTGCGGAATTACTCAAAGCCGGACGGCTGGGCAACCGGCTGCGCCGGCTGTCCACGGAAAATCTGCGCTCGCTCTTCGACCTGTTCACCAAATCAGCCGCCGATTATCTCGACGGCTGGTTCGAGGGCGAATTGGTCAAGGCGCTGTTTGGGTTCGACGCCGTTGTCGGGAATTATGCCAGCCCCTACGCATCCGGAACGGCCTATGTTCTTCTGCATCATGCCTTCGGCGAGGTGAACGGAAAGAAGCGTCAGTGGGGGCACGCCATTGGCGGCATGGGCTCGATCACGCAGGCGATGGCGCGGGCAGCGAAGGACTATGCCGTCGACATCGAAACCGACGCCGCGGTCCGCGAGGTGCTGGTTGAGAAGGGGAGAGCATCCGGGGTTGTGCTCGCTGACGGGCGCACGATCCGTGCCGCGGCCGTAGCGGCGAACGTTGAGCCGAAACGCCTTTACACGACCATGCTCCCGAGCGACGCGGTTGAGCCGACATTTCTGCGGCGCATCCGCGGCTGGCGCTGCGGCTCAGGCACGTTTCGCATCAATGTTGCGCTCTCCGAGCTGCCGAGCTTCAGCGCGCTGCCCGGTCATGAGCTGGCCGATCATCACACGGCCGGTATCATTCTTGCTCCCAGCCTAGGCTACATGGACCGCGCTTACTGCGATGCTCGCCAGCTCGGTTGCAGCCGGGAGCCGATCATCGAAATGCTCATCCCGTCGACGCTCGATGACACATTGGCGCCGCCGAACGCGCACGTGGCAAGCCTCTTCTGCCAGCACGTGGCACCGCAACTGCCGCCGGGCCGCTCCTGGCACGATGAGCGCGAGCGCGTGGCTGACGTGATGATCGACACGGTCGATCGGTATGCGCCGGGGTTCAAGGCAAGTGTGATCGCGCGCCACGCACTCAGCCCTTTGGATCTGGAGGAGACCTTCGGCCTGACCGGCGGCGATATCTTCCATGGCGCCCTGGCGCTCGACCAGCTGTTCTGGGCGCGGCCCGCACTGGGCTACGCCGACTACCGTGGAGCCGTCCCGGGCCTCTATCATTGCGGATCAGGCGCACATCCGGGGGGCGGAGTGACCGGCGCTCCCGGTCACAACGCCGCACGTGCTATTATCGCGGACCGCCGGCGCGGCCGGCTCGCTAATCTTCGGCGACAAAACCGGACGCCTTGACGACAGGCCCCCAGCGAGCGATGTCGGCCGCGATCGTGGCGCCGAAATCGGCGGAGCCGCGGAAGCCCGGCTCATTGCCGAGCTTGGCGAGGCTCTCGATCATCTCTGGCGATTGGACCGCCGCGGCGACCGCAGAGCTCAGCGCGTTGACCGTTGCGGGCGGCGTCTTTGCCGGAACGAGCAGGCCAAGCCACGAATCGATGACCACGTCGTAGCCGACTTCCGACATGGTTGGAACATCGGGCAAGAAGGCGGACCGCTGCGAGCCCGTGACTGCCAGCACGCGAAGCGCACCTGCGCGCGCTTGGGCCAGCACCTCACTGATCGGATTGACACTCGCCGGCACGTGTCCCCCCATCAAATCCTGCAGCGCCGGCGCGCCACCACGGTAATGTACGGGCGTCATCGGCACGCCGGCAGCCGCAGCAAGCATCATCCCGACAAAGTGTGGTGTGCCGCCGGCGGCTGTGGTGGCATAGGACGCTTTGCTCGGATTGGCTTTGCACCAAGCCACGAAATCAGAAAGCGTCTTGATGTTCTCGGGCACAGCCGGTCCGACATTGTAGGTCAGCGTCGACTTCGTTGTTGTAGCGACTGGAGCGAAATCGTGCACCGGGTCGTAATTGAGTGAACGGAAGCTGTGCGGATATACGGTGATCGGGAAGTCGGGCGTGAACAGCATCACGCTGCCATCCGGGTCCGCATTCTTCACGTACTCTGCTGCCAGCCGTGCCGCCGCGCCCGGTTTGTTTTCGACGAGGACCGAGGGTGCGTAAGAGCCTCGCAGCCGATCGGCGATGATGCGCGCGATCATGTCCGTTCCGCCGCCGGCCGGAAAGCCTACGATGACGTGGGCGGATTTCCTGAGCGTTTGTGCTGCTGCACGTGACGCCATCCTGACGGGAACAGTTGCGGCGGCGCTTGCGATGAGGAGTTGTCGCCGGCTTGGCATGGCGTAAGTCTCGCGAGTTGGTACCCCTGGTTCCCTTAGCATAAACGCACCGTGTAACGGGAATAGGAGAGCACCTTCGACAGCCTTTGATGCGGAGCAAGTGCCCAGAAAAAACAGGGTGCGGAAAGCACAAGGGGGCGCTTCAAGGCATCAGCCCGGTCTTGTAGCATGGTCCGCACAATCCGCTTAGAGCAGGGGGTCGAGACGGATCGTGAGAGGAAATGTCATGCTCAATCGTCGTGATCTTGTCGCTGGTGCCGCGGCCGTACCCGCCGCCACGGCAGCATCACTGCTGTCGTTCACGGACGTTCAGGCGCAAGCGATCGACCTCCTGAAGATCCTGGTCCCCGCCGCGCCCGGGGGCGGGTGGGATCAGACAGCACGCACGATCGAGCAGGTGCTGCGCGTTACACAGGCGGTAAAGGGCGTGCAGATCACGAATGTTGGCGGGGCGGGCGGTACAGTTGGACTGCCGCAATTTCTCAATCAATGGAAAGGGCAGGGGAACGCGTTGATGGTGGCTGGCATGGTCATGGTGGGGTCTATCATTGCCAACAAGAGCCCGCTGCGCTTGGCAACGGCGACGCCCATTGCGCGTCTCACCGGGGAGTTTCTGGCGCTGGTTGTGCCGGCTCAGTCCTCGATCAAAACAAGCAAGGAGTTTGCCGAGGCGCTGAAGGCTGATCCGACCAAGGTTCCAGTGGCAGGAGGATCGGCGGGCGGCTCGGATCATATTCTTCTCGGCATGATCGCGAAGACGCTCGGGCTCGCACCCGCGAAGATGAGCTATGTGGCCTTCGCAGGTGGCGGGCCGGCAACCGCTGCTTTGCTCGGCAATCAGGTGGCTGCGGGCATTTCCGGTTATGGCGAGTTCGCCGAGCAGATCAAGGCCGGTAAATTGCGGCTGCTTGCGATCTCCGCGGACAAACGACAGGAAGGAATAGATGCACCAACCCTCAAGGAAGGCGGCATCGACGTGGAGTTGTTCAACTGGCGCGGTGTCTTTGCTCCCCCCGGGGTAAACGATGCTCAGCGCAGGGCCATGATTGGCTTGATCGAGCGCATGGCCGCATCGCCGCAATGGGCAGAGGCATGTAAGAACCACGACTGGACGCAGATCACGCTGCTCGGTGACGATTACAAGGGTTTTCTCGGCACGGAGATCGCTCGTATCGAGGCGATACTCCGAGACCTCGGTCTGGCCTGATCTGATGCCTGGCGATTCGGAGCCAGCGGAGCGGATCGCCCGTTGGGCAATGGGCGAAATCCTGATCGCCATCGGTGTGCTCGTGCTGGCGGCCATCCTGTTCTGGCAGACCATCCTCATTCCGGTCTCGCCAATCTACGCGCAGGTCGGCCCAAAGGCTGTGCCGTACCTCACCGCATTCGGGGTTGCCTGCCTCGGCGCTCTGCTGCTTGTCGAGGCGCTGCGCGGTGGGTGGCAGTCAGCCGGTGAGCGCAGCTCCATCATCGATGTCGCGGCGCTGCTCTGGATTGGTGCTGGACTCGTTCTCAATGTTCTATTCATCGGTCCGCTCGGTTTCACCTTGGCTTCCATTGTGCTGTTCGTTTGTGTGGCGCGTGGCTTCGGCTCGCGTGCGCTCGTGCGCGATGCATCCGTCGCTGCTGCGTTCGCGCTCCTCGCCTATTTCGGGTTTGCCAAAACCTTGGGTATCAACATCGGCGCTGGGGTCCTCGAGAACGCGATCGAAGGGCTCCTTGCTAATGTCGGACTTGGTGAAGGCGCTTGAATGCAAGCCTTGTCGCAGCTGCTCAACGGGTTCGCGGTTGCGCTCACGCCGATGAACCTGCTGTGGTGCCTGATCGGCACAACACTCGGCACCGCCATAGGCGTGCTTCCCGGGCTTGGTCCAGCGCTGACCATTGCCTTGCTGCTGCCGATCACATTCAAGGTCGAGCCCACTGCCGCCTTCATTCTGTTTGCCGGCATCTACTATGGGGCCATGTACGGCGGCTCAACCACATCGATTCTGCTCAACACACCGGGCGAGAGCGCGAGCATCGTCACCGCGCTCGAAGGCAACCGCATGGCGCGTAATGGCCGTGGCGGTGCTGCGCTGGCGACGGCGGCCATTGGCTCGTTTGTTGCCGGGACCATCGGTACACTCGGCATCACTTTTCTTGCACCGGTTGTCGTCGAGCTCGCGCTCAAATTCGGTCCGGCCGATTATTTCTCGTTGATGGTGTTTGCGTTCGTCACGGTCTCGGCCGTGCTCGGGTCGTCCGTCGTGCGTGGGCTCACTGCCCTCTTCCTCGGCATTTGGTTGGGGCTCATAGGTGTCGATCTGCAGACCGGCCAGGCGCGCTTCACCTTCGGGCTGCAGGAGCTGCTTGACGGCATCAATGTCGTGGTCGTCGCGGTAGGCCTGTTCGCCGTGGGTGAGACGCTTTACGTCGCCGCACGTTACCGGTTTGGCAAGGACGAGATCATTCCAGTCGCCGGCTCGCTCTGGATGACCGGCGAGGAGTGGCGGCGCTCGTGGAAACCATGGCTGCGCGGCACAGCGCTCGGGTTCCCTATAGGAGCCATGCCGGCCGGTGGCGCAGAGATTCCGACATTTCTCAGCTACTACGTAGAGCGGAAGCTCTCGAGACGTCCGGAACAGTTCGGCAAAGGCGCCATCGAAGGCGTCGCTGGACCCGAGGCGGCCAATAATGCTTCGGCTGCGGGTGTGCTGGTCCCCATGTTGACGCTCGGCCTGCCGACCTCTGCCACTGCCGCCATCATGCTGTCGGCCTTTCAGAGCTACGGGATCAATCCAGGACCGATGCTGCTCCAGTCGCAGCCGCAGCTGGTATGGGGCCTGATCGCCTCACTGTTCATCGGCAATGTCATGCTGCTCATCCTCAACCTGCCGATGATCGCAATTTGGGTTCAGCTGCTGCGCATTCCGCCGCCGCTTCTCTATGCCGGCATCCTGGTGTTCGCGACCATCGGCACCTATGGCATCACGCAGTCGCCCGTGGATCTCATCCTGCTGTACCTCGTTGGGATAGCAGGCTACCTCATGCGGCGGTATGACTTTCCCACAGCACCAGTGATCATCGGCATGATTCTCGGGCCGCTTGCCGAGCAGAACTTTCGCCAAGCCATGACAATCTCGGCAGGCGACTGGACAGTCTTCTTGACGCGTCCGTTGTCGTTGTCGATCTTGCTTTTGGCCGCCCTGGCGTTGTTCGGCCCCAAGCTCTACGAATTGTTCGCCAGCCCTAAGCCTGAACATGTGGCAGGCGATGCTTAGCGCCCCAGTTCCTGCTCCAGGTCGTCACAACCCAGTAGAAGTCATCCGCACGATTGAATACCAGCGCGGGGCGTGCACTGTTGGAAACGGACGCGCGGGACGCGCGGAGGGTTTGCATGCTGCAAGGCAAGGTTGCCATCGTGACCGGATCGACCAGCGGTATCGGTCTGGGGATCGCTTCTGCGCTGGCGGCGCAGAAAGCCGATGTGATGCTCAACGGATTCGGTGAGCAGGCCGCAATTGAAAATCTGCGAAAGAGCATCGCCAACGAGCACGGCGTCAAGACCAGCTATTCTTCCGCCGACATGTCCAAACCGGCGGAGATCGCCGAGATGATCGCTGCAACTGAGCGCGACCTCGGCCGCGTGGATATCCTCGTGAACAATGCCGGTATTCAGCACGTTGCGCCGGTCGAGCGGTTTCCTGATGATCGCTGGGAGGCGATCATCGCCATCAATCTTTCTGCAGCATTTCACGCCATCAAGGCGGCGCTTCCGGGCATGAAGCGTCGGGGCTGGGGTCGCGTCATCAATATCGCTTCGGCGCACGGGCTTGTCGCGAGCGCGGACAAGGTGGGCTACGTCGCCGCGAAGCACGGGCTCGTCGGTCTCACCAAGGTTGTCGGTATCGAGACCGCCAACACCGGCGTAACCTGCAACGCCATCTGCCCGGGGTGGGTCCTCACACCATTGGTGCAGAAGCAGATCGAGGCCAAGGCGAAGGAGGCGGGCATCCCCGTCAAGCAAGCCGAGGAGGATTTGCTAAGGGAGAAGCAGCCGATGCTGCGTTTCACGTCGCCCGAGCAGATCGGGGCTCTGGTGCTCTATCTGTGCGGTGAGCCGGCGAGCACCATCACTGGCACCGCACTCTCGATCGATGGCGGCTGGGTCGCCCAATAACAGCCGGCAGGTCAAATGCGCAGGACCATCATTCGACTCGCAGCACTGCTTCTTCCCTTGGTCGCCGGCGCCACCGCCAGAGCCGAGCTTCTTTCCTCGCGACCGATCACGATTGTGATTCCGTTCACGCCCGGTGCGAGCGCTGATACGCTGCAGCGGATTATCGCGCGCAAGGTGGGTGAGAACACCGGCCAGGTGCTGGTGGTCGAGTCCCGCCCGGGTGGTGGCGGCGCCATCGGCGCATCAGTGGTGAAGCAAGCACTTCCGGATGGGCACACGCTGTTCCAGGCGAATGCCGGCTCGCACGCGGCTAACGTGGCACTCTATCCCGGGCTCTCCTATGACCCGGTCAAGGATTTCCGGCCCATCACGCTGATGTGGAGCTTCGCCCAGCTGCTCAGCGTACCAGCCGACAGCCCGGCCAAAACCGTGCATGAGCTCGTTGCGCTTGCGAGGTCGCGGCCAAGCGGATTGAGTTTTGCGTCGCAAGGAAGCGGCTCGGGCGGCCACCTGCTCGGCGAGATGCTGAAGGTGCGCACCGGCACAAACCTCGTTCATGTGCCCTATCGCGGCGCCGGTCCGGCAGCCCTCGATCTTTCGACCGGCAGGGTTGACTTCATGTTCATCTCCTATTCGTCCGCCTTGCCCTTCCTGCAGGCCGGGAAGGTGCGCGTGCTCGCCGTCACGTCGCCCAAGCGCCTTGCAGTGGTGCCGCAGGCGCCGACCATGAGCGAGGCGGGTTTTGACGATTTCGAGCTCAACACCTGGTTTGGGCTCGTGGCTCCGGCCGGTACCCCCGATGCCGCGATCAACAAGCTCAACGCTGCTTTTGTGCAGGCGCTCCGTGATCCCGAGGTGGTCAAGCAGGTCGCCGAGCAAGGCGCCGAGGTCATTGGTGACACGCCGGCAGAGTTCGCGAGCTTCATGGCTGCTGAGATCGCGCGGTCCATCAAGCTCGTGCGCGACGTTGGCGTCAAGGTGGAATAGGGCGCGCCTGCCGATCTCTTCAAACGACTGACTCTCCGATGCACATGCAGTCGTAGCCCGGATGAGCGAAGCGAAATCCGGGCTAGCGGTTCGATAATGTGATCCCGCATTACGCTTCGCTTCATGTGGGCTACGTTGCTGCTGGCGGCCCTCTGCCGTGCACAACACGGGCAGAAATGCCGTCACATCTTCCCGTGGCCGCGGCCTACTCCGCGCCGTGTGTTGGGGCTTACCACCAGATCGGACACCTGGATGTTCCAGACCTCCGCCGTGTCCTGCGCCTGGTACTCCTCGAACAACGGCTTGAACTGCTTTACATCAGTGATGGTGGCGCCACGCAGGCCGAATCCGCGCGCGATTGCCGCAAGGTCGGTGCGCCCGAAAATGGCCCCGCTGTCATCCATGCCATCGGCGCGCAGCTTATGAATCTCTGCGCCATAGGCGCCGTCGTTGAGGACACAGAACAGGAGCTTCAGCTTGTGCCGTTTGACCATTTCCAGCTCTTGGATATGCATGAGCAGGCTGCCATCTCCTTCGAACAGGACGGTCTTGCCGTTTTTCTTCGCCGCTGCGACGCCAATCGCGAACGAGATGCCGTTGCCGATAGCGCCGAATTCGCGGATCGCATGATAATGTGCGGGGTTTCGGTTGCGCATGGTCGAGTGGAAATAGGCTTGGTGGCCGGAGCCGCTGACTGAATCGTAATCCTTCGGAATGACGCGATCGAGCTCCTCGATCGCGGCACGTGGGTCAAGCAGCCCCGGTGCGATTGAAAACTGTGCGCGATCGGCAGGCTCCTCGCGAATGCGCCGTGCGAGCTCCGCCGAGCGGATACGCGCACTGCCGCCACCGCGCCGGCGCAACACCTCAAGCGCAGCGGCAGCCGCGAGCTTCGCGTCGGCGCGCAAATACATGTCGGCGGCCTGCAGACCGTTGTGCAACCCGAGCGGCTCGATATCGATCTGGATGACCTCGGCCTTGGGAAACATATGGCCACCATCGACCGTGTAATAATTGAGGCTCGAGCCGATGGCGATGACGAGGTCTGCGTGCTCGCCGACCTCATGCGCGATGTCGCGCGCAAATCCGCCGGCTACTCCTAACGAGAAAGGGTTGTGGTCGAACATTCCACGCGCCAGCAGCGTGGTGGCGAGCAATGCGCCGGCCGTTTCCGCAAGCTCCTCCACCTCAGCTGCCGCATCCGCGCGCGTCACGCCGCGGCCACTGAGAATGATTGGACATTGCGCAGCGACGAGCTTGTCGACCATTTCTTCGATCTGCTGCGGATTGGGCGGCAGAGGCTGGGTGGCAGGCAGCACGGTCGAGGAGGGCTCGTATTCCTTGATATTCGGCAGCGGCTGCTTCTGCAGATCGTAGGGGACGCCG
Organism: Xanthobacteraceae bacterium; assembly: GCA_045811525.1. Taxonomy (GTDB): domain Bacteria; phylum Pseudomonadota; class Alphaproteobacteria; order Rhizobiales; family Xanthobacteraceae; genus VAZQ01. Next base: position 163,317 of record JBJMTV010000023.1, read on the forward strand.
AGTACGACTGGCTTGCGCTCGTGCTGGGCGACATAGAATGCCTCCCGCACATATTCGTACATGCGCTGCGGACTATGCGCAGAAATGTAATGAGCGCCGGTCGCAGCGGCCAGCGGAGGCTGGTCGAATGCCTGGTTGTACCATTTGGCGTTGATCGGCGCTTCGCCGGCAAAAATCACCAGCGGCACGCGCGCGCGCGAGGCGGCGGTCAGCGCTGTCGCGATCTGGGTGAACCCGGGTCCACAGGTGACCGACGCCACTCCGATCTTGCCGGTGGCGAGGTGATATCCCATTGCCATGCCGCAGGCACAGTGCTCATGGCGAGCGGCGTAGCTGTCCATACCGTCGATATGCTGCATGGCCGTGGCCCAATGCATGTTGCCGTCGCCCATGAGCGTGAAATGAGCGGTGACCCCTTCGGCGGCAAAGGCCTGCGCCAATGCTTGGTAGATCGGCATGTTCTTCATTGGCAGTGCATTGTCTTGCTGGTGAGGATGGCAGACGGGAACGGTTGTCGTGAAAGACGGCAGGTCATCAGTGGCGATCGAGCAGCGGGCACGCTATTCCAGTCTGGCGCCTGAGCGCGCAATCACCGCGCCCCATTTGGCGGAGTCCGCCCTGATGGTTTCAGCGAACTCCTCAGGACTGCCGCCCGCCGGCTCATCGCCGATCATGGCAAATCGCTCGCGGAAGATCTGCGACGCGATCGCATGGTTGATTGCGGCATTGAGCTTGTCGACGATAGGTCGTGGCACACCCGCCGGTGCAATGACGCCACTCCATGTCGGCGCCTCATAGCCGGGCACTCCTGCCTCCGCCACGGTCGGCAGATCCGGAAACGCAGGCGAGCGGCGCGCCCCGCTGACGGCGAGCGCGCGCACGGCGCCCGATTGTGCGTGTGGCGCGATCGAGTTCAGACTCTCAAACATAAGCTGGACGCGCCCCGCGATCAGGTCGTTGATCGCCGCTGCGCCCCCGCGGTAAGGCACGTGCACGATGTCGGTTCCTGTCATGAACTTGAACAGCTCGCCGCCGACATGCCCTGGCGAGCCATTGCTGGAGGAGGCATTCAGGAGCTTGCCTGGATGCGCTTTGGCGTAGTCGATTAGCTCGCGGACCGAGTTGAACGGTTGTCCCGGGCTCACGGCGAGCAGCAGGTGCCCACGGGTCGCGAGTGCAATCGGCTGGAAATCGCGCTCGATATCGTACGGCAGCTTCGCCACCATATGGCGGGTGATTGCCAACGCGCCGATCGGTCCCATGCAAATCGTGTATCCGTCCGGCTCGGCCTTCGCCGTGAGATCAAGACCGATGGTCAAGGCTCCTCCTGGCCGATTCTCGACGACAATCTGCTGGCCCATCTCCTTGCCGAGCTCTGCCCCGAGGATGCGCGCGACCGTATCAGTTGCGCTGCCGGCCGCTTGTGGAACGATCAGCCGTATCGGTCGGTCCGGATAGTCGGCATCCGCACGGCTCGCGAGCATGCAGACGAACAGACAGAGAAGGGCGGCAACCCGGCGCATGAGACAACCCCCCTCAGTACTGTCCGCGCGGCTCTAATCCGAGGATGGATTGGCCGAACATGCTTCCCGTCGAATCCCAGTTCAAACTGATGTGTGACGCAGCGGCGTGAGCATCGCGCCAGGCGCGCTGCAGCGGACTGTGCAATTGCAGGCCGTGACCGCCGGCGGCAAGGAAGAGCGCGTCGATCGCCTGAATGAATAGCCGCACACAGAATGCCTGGTCGCGGCGGTTGCGCAACCGCATCTCCACGGAAATGGGCTCACCACGGGCGGTCGCCTCGTAGGCTTCCGCGAGATCGCGAGTCATGAGCAGCCGGCCGGCATCAATCGAGGCGCTCGCTTCCGCCGCGCGCAGCTGCACTGTCGTGAGCTCGGCCATCCGCCGGTTGCCGCCGGTGACCGCTCCCCGGGTCGTGCGTCCCTTCACCATGTCGAGGAAATCAGCGAGCGCTCCCTCGGCTATGCCGAGCACGGGGGAGACGATTGCGATCGGCAACACCGCGAGGAAGGATTGCCGATAAAGGGGATTATCGCTGTGGCGCATGCCTGGTGCCGACGCGTCGAGCAGTTGCGCGAACGGAAGCGCGCGGTGAGCCGGAACAAAGACATCCTTGGCAACAATGCTCTTGCTGCCGGTTCCCGCTAGACCCATCGTGTGCCAGTCGTCAGCAATGCTGATGTCTGCGGTGGGCAGCAGGAAGAATCCTGGCGTGGGCGGCGCGTCCTTCTGCGGGATCATGCCTCCGAGAAGCTGCCACTGCGCGTTGTCACACCCACTGGCAAAGCTGCCGGAGCCAGTCACGCGGTAGCCGCCTTGCACGGCGGTTGCCTGGGCGACCGGTGCATAGCTCCCCGCCACGAGGGCGTGGCGGTCGCGCCAGATTTCGTCCTGTGCCTCCGGGGAGAAGCAGGCGGCCAGCCACTGATGCGAGGCAAGCAGGCTATACACCCAGCCGGTCGAGCCGCAGCCGGCCGCCAGGGCTGCGCTCATCGCCGTCAAAGCATCAAACCCGTACTCGTAGCCCCCGTAGACGCGTGGCTGCATGAGCTTGAGCAGGTCGGCCTGCCGCATGCGGTTGACCATATCCTCGCTGACGCGGCAATCAGCTTCGGTGTCTCGCGCCCGCTCGCGCGCCAGCTCAGCAATTGCCCGCGCTCGCGCCAGCAGTTCGGCTAAAGGCGGCCGCGAGACCTGCGGTTTGATCGAAGCAACGGACATTGCAACTCAGTTGCCTGAAAAGAAGATGACGATACCGGGCGGTTTTGCGCAGTGCAAATGACTGAAGTTTGGGACCGCGTGCCTGCGATGATTCTCGCCTGGCCTTGGCGGGCGAGGAGAACGGCGCTCGCATGCGACGGGACTACGCCTCTGGTAATCCCTGCGCGCTCCTGCAAAACTCAGAAGGGTGCATGAGGCGTGAGCGCACCCCGGGTTAACCCATGATCATCGATATCTTCAATCATTTCATGCCCAGGCCTTATCTCGATCGCCTCGCGGCGCTCATTCCGGGGCATGTGGCAGTAACCGCTTTTCCACGCCTCAAGACGCTCTGTGACGTCGACGCACGGCTCGCATTGCTCGACGAGTTCGACGGCCTGCAACAGGTGCTTTCCCTCGCCAATCCGCCGCTCGAGCTTGTCGCCGGTCCTGACATAACCCCCGATCTGGCGCGCCTCGCCAACGATTCCCTTGCCGAGGTCTGCCGGAAGCACCCGGATCGTTTCCCCACCTTTGTTGCGTCATTGCCTATGAACAATGTCGACGCCGCACTCGCCGAGACCGATCGCGCCATTCGAGAGCTCGGCGCTCGCGGCGTGCAGCTCTTTACCAATGTCGCGGGCAAGCCGCTTTCCGCAAGCGAGTTTCGCCCGATCTTCCGTCGCATGAGTGAGTACGACCTGCCGGTCTGGGTGCATCCGATGCGTGGCCCGGACTTCGCGGATTATGCCGCAGAAGACGCCTCGCAGGCGGAGATCTGGTTCAGTTTCGGCTGGCCATACGAGACCACTGCGTGCATGACGCGGCTCATCTATTCCGGCATCTTTGACGAGCTCCCAGACCTGAAGATCATCACCCATCACATGGGCGGAATGATCCCTTATTTTGCCGGCAAGATCAGGCTCGGTTTCCGCCAGATCTTTTTCGGCACGGGCGAGCACAATCCGCTCGCCGAGGAGGCGGGTCTCAAGTATCCGCCAATCGACTATTTCAAGATGCTTTATGCCGACACCGCGCTCAACGGTGACGTGGCGGCGACGCGGTGCGGTCATGCCTTCTTCGGGACATCCTCCTGCTTGTTTGCGACCGATGCGCCGTTCGACTGCGCGCAAGGCCGCAGCCTCATTCACGACACCATCAAGGCTGTCGAAGCCTTGCCGATTACGGCGGGGCGCCGCCGCATGATCTTTGCCGGGAACGCGCAAGAGTTGCTGAAGCTTCCGCGCGCGATACAGGCACCGGCTCTCCCTTTGTCCGGACAGCCGGCGAGCTCGCGTGGCGGCGAACAGGGCCGAGCTGAAGTGAACTAATGAGAACCAGCAACATCAACGTGGCGCTGCGCGACGGGACAATGGGTGCGTATCTCGCGCTCCCGGACAGGCGACCGACTGGCGCTATCATCGCCATCATGGAGATCTGGGGCGTCAATGACACCATGCGGCGTCACGCTCACGAGTTCGCCGAGGCGGGCTTCATCTGCCTCGTGCCCGATCTCTTCTGGCGCCAGGAGCCCGGAGTTGAGCTCAGCGATGGCAATCCCGAGCACGTCAAGAAAGCCTTCGATCTGTATTATGATTTCGATTACGACTTGGCCGTGCGCGATATGGAGGACACCTGGCGTTATCTGGCCAAGCTTCCCGAGTGCAACGGCAAGGTAGGCGCTGTCGGTTATTGTCTTGGCGGCAAGCTCTGCTACCTGATGAGCTGCCGTACCGATATCGATTGTGCGGTGGCCTATTACGGAACGTATATCGAGCACCATATCCGCGAGGCTAAGAATTTGCACCGGCCCTTCATGCTGCACATGGCGATGAAGGACCGCTGGGTTCAGGCCGAGGTCAATGATCTCCTCGAGCGGCGCCTCTCACCCAATCCGCTCGTGACAATTCATAAATATCCCGGTGCCGACCACGCCTTCGCTCGTCACGGGGGTAAAACCTATTCCAAGCCGGAGGCGGATCGCGCGCTGGCGCTGACGGTGGAATTTTTCGGGAAGCACCTGGGATAACCCGGGCCTCAAAAGGCACGGACCCGAGCCCGAGCGGCCGGCGCACAACAGTCAATCATAGACCGTATCGATGTAGTGCTCTGAATCGACCACGGCTTCGATGACCGTGGGCCCGGTGGCGATGAGGGCTTGCCGGATAGCGGTTTCGAGCGCTTCGGCGCTACGTACCCCGATCGCTGGTACGCCGAAATAATGGGACGGTGGGTCGCGATACTCCTCGGTCTGCAGCTCGGTGCCGTAGAGCGGAAGTTGCCGCCGCATCTGCTTCACCTTGATCAACGCGAGCCAGCGGTCGTCGAGCACGACGATTGGCAAGGTAAGCCCCAGCCTTTTGGCAGTTGCCACCTCGCCGCAGGTCATCTGAAAGCAGCCGTCGCCGATCAGGCAGACGACAGGGCAATCAGGTCGCGCGAGCTTGGCGGCGATGGCTGCCGGAAGACCAAAACCCATGGACGACCAGCCGTTGGTGATTGCGAATGTCCTCGGTGCATATGCCGTCCACTGGCTTGCGATCTGGTGGGTATGCGCGCCGACATCAAAGGTGAGCACACCCTCGCGCGGTAGCGCCCTGCGCACGGCGTCGATCGCGGCATGCGCCGTGAAGGCATTGGCACGGGGCCGCAACGCTGAATGAAAGACGCGCCGTTGCTCCGCCAACGCCGCGGCAGTCCACGCATTGCTCGCGGCGGGCTTCAGCGCGAGCGTTCTCACTGACACGTCGAGATCCCCCGTCACCTGGTGCACCAGGTTGACTTCCCGCGGAATATCGACCGGCTCGATGTCAATCTGCAGCAGCGGCCGATCGGAAATCCAGGCTTCATACTCGACCTCGATCGTGTCGTAGCCGATGCCGACGATGAGGTCCGCAGAGCGCAGGAACTTGCGCTGGGTCTGCCGGCACGCCCGCTCGATGCATCCCGCCGAAAGAGGATGCTCCTCGTCAATCATCCCCTTGGCCATGGTCGTGGTCGCAAAGGGAAGGTTGTGACGCTCGATCATGGCACGCAAGGACGCGGGCTCGCGCATCCTCATGGCATTGGCCCCGATCACTGCGATCGGCCGTTTGGCGTTGCTCAACAGCTCCGCTGCCTGCTGCAGAGAGGCTGCAGGCGGCACTGGAGGCCGCAGCCCCTGCGTGGGTGCTGGCACGCTCTCCTTGCTCGGGGCGAGCGCGACGTCCTCCGGCAAATCAAGATGAACCGGCCCGGGCGGCTCGCTCAACGAGAGCGCGATCGCGGTACTCAAGATCTCGCCGATCCGCCCATGTTCGAGGCGCAAGGTCGCCTTGGTGATCGGCTTGAAGAGCGCATGGTGGTCGATCCACATCTGGATGCGACGGCCGAGCTGGCCGGTCGGCAGATTGCAAGTAATCGCGATGAGGGGCGAGCGGTCGAGAAAGGCGCAGCCCACGCCGGTCGCGAGATTCGTGGCGCCCGGACCGAGGGTGGCGATGCATAGTCCGGGCGCTCCGGTGAGGCGTCCCTTGACGTCGGCAGCGAAGCCGGCGGATCCTTCATGAGCCGTGAGCACGAACTCGAGACCACCCTGGCGCATGGCCTCCATCAGCGGCAGCACGTTGCCACTGGGGATGCCGAAGCCACGCGTGATCCCGTTGACCTTCAGCGTCGCAACGATCAGATCGGCGTTGTTCATGGCAGACGCATCATTCCACGGCAGGGCGAGTCCTGGGTCCGTCTAGCAAGACGGGTTTTCTCGCTCTTCATGCCTGCGCTTCGCGCGGGCATCCATCTGTTTGCTGCAGGAATTGGAAACACGTGGCTGGCCGGAACGAAGCCGCCCAGCACCACAGAGAAAGTAAAGACCATCTCCTGATGTCTAGCCCGCGCTGTGCGAGGCGACAGAATCCTGCGCCACCAGCTGCGCCTTCGCCTTGTTGACCAAGGCCTGGCGGACGCGTGCGACCCCCACATCGTGCTGATAAAGCATCTCTCGCTTGCGTGCGTCGGGCGGCATGTTGACGAGCATCTCGCGATCCTGCTCCAGCACGTGCCAGTGCCGCTCTTCGAGCGTGGCGCGATACATAAACCGCCAGATCTCGCGCGCGAGACCGGTGGCTTTGCGCATGCGCCAGAAAAACACAACACAGTTGTTCTCGTCCACGGGAGTGGTGAAGCCGATGATCCGGAATGGCCCGCCGGGGCCAGCGGCAGGCGGGTAGGGGATGTCGAGCCGGCAATACGGCGCGGCGGTCTCCGTCACCATCTCGGTCCAGTCGAAATTCTCCCCGACCTGTGCGACCCGGCTGACAATGAACCCGGTCGCGGTGCGCTCGATGCGCATCTGGTCCTGCTTGGCACCGAACGCGAGCGTGAACGAATTCGCGTGCAGGTAGCAGCCGTGCATCGGGTCGGCGAGGTTGTCGAGCGCGTAGCGATAGTTGCAGGCCCAAGGTGAGACGCAGAGGATCGCCGTCCATGCGCCGCTGGTGAACTCCTCGGGCAGCACAAGTGGCGGTGGGTCACGACGCGACGCGCCTGCAAAATAGACGAAGACTGCGTCACATGATTCCTGAACGGGGAAGCTCGCCACTGCCCGGCGTCCTTCGAGCGCGCACTCTGGCATAGCCGGCACTCTGACGATGGTGCCGCCGCCGTCCACCGTCACGCCGTGGTACCGACAGGCGATATGATCGCCCAAGACCTCACCGCGCGACAGCCTCGCGCCGCGATGCGGGCAGTGGTCTTCCAGACAATGAAGGCGCCCGGCGCTGTCGCGCCACAGCACAAGATTTCGGCCAAGCGCCTTCACCGCATAAGGCTTCTCATGCTTGACCTGGACCGACTTCGCGACCGCGTACCATTGATCCGCCAGGCCGCGCTCGACCAGCTCCTCGATCCGCTGTCGTTCATCTGCCATTGTCTGGCGGCTACCTGATGAAATCGTTGCTGTAGAGCTCCGCGACAGGCAGCTCGGACTCGATGAACCCCTGCGCCTTATAGAACTTTTGCAGGTTGCCGAGCCGCTGCGGGTCCATGGCTCCGACCGTGTCCTGCCCCTTGTAGGTCCGCTCGTTGTAGTTCGCGAGGATCTTCTTCATCAGCTCCTCCTTGCCCTTGAAAGAGGGGGAAGCCTCGACATAAGCGAGCGCGGCCTTTCCGGGATCGTTCATCACGTACTGCATCCCTTTCAGCGTTGCCCTGACGATCGCCCGAACCATGTCGGGTCGTTCGGCAATGACCTTGTCGGAAGCGAGGATTGCCTGCGACATCGACTGGAAATAGTCGTTGGTGGGAAGCGATACCGTATCCTTCAAACCTTCTGTGACGTTGATCTCCCAATCGGGTGTACAGGCACATGCGTCGACGGTGCCGGTCACCACCAAGCTTGCGACTGATGCCGCACCGACGGCTTGCGCCTCGACATCGGCCTTGCCGATGTTCTTCGACGCGAGCGCGCCGAGCAGCGCATAATACGTGGTGTCCTGGAACGCGAGAACGGAGACTTTTTTCCCGCGCAGGTCTTCAAGCTTCGCAATGCCTCGATCTTTGCGCCCGACCACCACTGTGAGCGCGCCGCCCCCTAACAGGCCCACCGCCTTCACCGGCACACCATTGCCGCGCACGATGATCGGAGTGTCGCCGATGGCGCCGCCGATCGGCGCATTGCCGACGCCGATCTGCTTCGCCACATCGACGCCGCCGCGCGCGACGACGAAATCAACGTCGTAGCCCGCCTCGGTGTAATAGCCGAGATGCTTGGCGAGGACCCACGGCACGAATGCGGGCAGGCTTGGCGGCGCCGGCAACAAGTAGGTGATCTTCTCGGCAGCAGCCGCGGGAGTGGCGCAAAACCCGAGCCCGATGCAGGAGGCGGAGAGAAGCTTTAGCAAGGATCGGGGCGCAAGCATGCGGCAACTCTCCTGGGTACTCCGGCAGCAAGTACTGCGCGCTGGCGCATACGCCGGCAAGCCATATCGGCAGCACTGAAATGAGCCGCCGGGTTGACTCGCCAGCACACGATGTTAGCCTGTTCTTATTCGAACGCAAGGTTCAAAACAGATGTCGGACCTGCACGCGCGCCTGAAGCACCAATCGCTCGGGCGGCCACTCACGGGCGAGGAGCGCGCACTGGCCGACGCTCTTGAAGCTGTCTTTCGCACCGGCGAGCAGGACTTCGAGGCGGTGGCGCGCGCTCTCGAGACCCGCGGAGTGAAACGACCCTCCGGCACGCCTGGAGCTTGGACCGCCGCTGCGCTCGAGCAGGAGCTTGCCGCTATCAACGCCTCATTGGATGCTGCCTATGCTGAAAATGGCATCGGTGCTTGACCTGATCAGCGTCAGCAAGCGGTTCGTGGCGCCGGACGGGCGCTCGCCGTTGAGGGCCATTGAGCGCGTGAGTCTGGAAGTGCGCGCGGGAGAGTTCGTCGCCGTTGTGGGTCCCTCGGGATGCGGCAAGAGCACCATCCTCAATCTCGTTGCCGGGCTCGACCGCCCGAGTGAGGGCCGGATTCTGCTCAATGGTGTGCCCGTCGAGGGTCCCAATCCCACCGTCGGCTTCATGCTGCAGAAGGACCTGCTGCTCCCCTGGCGTACCATCGTCCATAACGTTGAATTTGGCTTGGAGGCCCGGGCCATCAGCCGGTCTGAGCGGCGCGCGCGCGCCTTGCGCGAGCTTCAGCGCTGTCGCCTCAGCGAGTTCGCAGAAAGCTATCCGTATCAACTCTCGGGCGGTATGCGCCAGCGCGCCGCTCTTGCCCGTACGCTCGCGATCGAGCCCGCCATCGTCCTCCTCGACGAGCCATTCTCGGCGCTCGACGCACAGACCAAGCTGATTCTGCAGAAGAGCTTCGCTCAGACGATCGCCTCCTCCGCAATTACCACCCTTCTGATCACGCATGATCTCATGGAGGCGGTGATCATGTCCGACCGCATCCTGGTCATGAGCGAGCGGCCCGGCCGCATTATCGAAAACATTGCGGTCGATCTGCCGAACCGAGACGATCCGATGGCGCGCATCTCGGCGCCGCGTGCGCGCGAATATGTCGATCGGCTGATGGCGGGCCTGCACCTGCAGGAGAAGGCTGCGGCATGAGCTCATCTGATGTCAGCGGCGCGGTTAAGCCTCGTGCGCCGCTCGAGCGTATGGAAGCTCGGCCCGAAGCAGGGGCAGACAGCTTCGACGTGTCGGACCGGCTCGCATCATCCACGGCGATCGTGCTCGGGAGTGTCGGTTTCGGAATATTGTTCCTGCTGGCCTGGCAGTTCGTACCGCCGGCGCTCGGGGTGCCATCGTACATCATTCCGACGGTGACCGATCTTGCGCGCGAATTCGTGCGCATGGCGCAACGCGAAAATCTGATGGTCCACCTCACCTCGACCGTCGTCATCGCGACGACCGGTTTCATCATGGGGAGCTTGCTCGGCGCGGCGATGGGTTATGCACTCGGTATGTCGGTCGTGGTCGAGAAGGTGCTTTCGCCCTACATCCTCGGCCTGCAGATTGCGCCCAAGGTGGCATTCGCGCCGCTGTTCATCATGTGGCTCGGCTACAACGCATGGCCCAAGCTCATCGTCACCATCCTGGTGGTGTTCTTCCCGATACTGGTGAATGTGCTGCAGTCGATGAAAACCGTCGACCGCGACCTCATCAACCTCGCCCGTGCCTACAGCATGGGCCGCCTGCAGATCTTCTGGAAGATCGAGGTGCCGGCCTCCATGCCGGCGCTCATGGCGGGCCTGCGCATCGGCGCTACCTTGGCCGTGATCGGCGTCACCGTGGGCGAGCTGGTCGGCGGCAACACGGGCCTCGGCTACCTTATCACCTTCGGCGAGGGCCAGGCCAATACTGCGATGGTGTTCAACGCCATCGTTCTGCTCACGCTCGTTGGAATCGTTCTGTATGCCGCAGTGACGATGCTCGAGGCGCGAGTGCTGCACTACATCCCGCGCGCGATGCGCTGAACGAAGGAGGAAACTATGGAGCACAAGCCCATCTATCCCGAGATCAGGCCCGAGAAGGTGGTGGTACCCAAGGGTCTCGATCTCGCCTCGTGGCTCAACTCTCGCATTGCGCGCTACGAAACACGCAGTCTCGACTGGGACGCTCTCAAGTTCCAGGCCGATCTCGATCCGAAGTACCGACGCGCGCAGATGCGTTACGTCGGCACGGGCGGCACTGGCGTGGACAGTGACGAGAGCGCCGTTCCGGCCGAGCACTTTACCTTTTCCACGATGGTGCTTCCGGCCGGCTGTGAAGGGCCCCTGCACCTGCACACGGACGCAGAGGAAGTGTTCTTTGTGCTGCGCGGCAACAAGCTGCGCTTCATCATCGAGCACCAAGGCGAGCGTTTCGAGACAGTGTTGAAGGAGCGTGATCTGTTTTCCGTTCCGCCCGGTGTCTATCGCGGTCTCGTGAACGAGGGCATCGAGGAGGCGCTGATGTGCGTGATCATCGGCAACGCCAAGCCGGTCACTCCCACCTATCCTCCAGATCATCCGGTGGCGAAGATCAAGCGGCAGAAGGGCGCCGCCGCTGGCTGACGCCCCGCCACCTTCCGCGGCTTTCGCGTGCGCAAAGGTGCCAGGCATCGTGCGCGCCTGGTCACGTTCTAAGTGCGCGCGGCAGGCTGAGCAATGCTGAGTGGGCGCACCATCGTCGTGACCGGGGCCGCGCGGGGCGTTGGCCGTGCGATCGCCCACGCCTGCGCCCGCGCGCATGCAAGGCTTGTCCTCGGTGACATTCTGCACGACGAGGGCCGCAAAGTTGCTGCGGAGATTGGTGACCAGGCCCGCTTCGTACCGCTTGATCTCGATGATCCTGCGGCCATTCGTGCTTTCGCCGATGACATTCGGGCCCACGAAGGCACCATCAACGGCTTGGTCAACAACGCGGCAATCGCCACCAATGTCGGCGGCAAACTATTCGAGGACATCGATCTCGATCTCTGGGATCGGGTGATGAGGGTGAATGTGCGTGGCACCTGGCTGGCGACACGGGCGCTCACTCCGCTTTTCGCCGACGGCGGCCAGGGCCGCATCGTCAACGTCGCGTCGGATACCGCTTTGTGGGGTGCGCCACGCCTCCTCGCCTATGTCGCCAGTAAGGGAGCTTTGATCTCCATGACGCGCTCACTTGCACGCGAGCTCGGGCCGCGTGGCATCGGCGTGAGCGCCGTCGCCCCCGGCATCTTGCGCAACGAGGCGACGGACTACGTACCGGCTGAGCGCCACCGCGTGTATGAGAGCGGCCGCGCCGTCCCTGGCGCTCAGCAGCCTGAAGACATCGTTGACACAATCGTCTTCCTGCTCACTCCCGGGGCGCTCGCCCTCACCGGCCAGGTTCTGCCGGTCAATGCAGGGTTTGTGTTCACATGAGCTTCATTTCTTCTGGTTCGACTGCGGGGTTGTCTTACCTCGGTTCTGATGCGGGGCAGGGGCTGCCAATCGTGCTGCTGCACGGCATCGGCAGCAATGCACAATCCTTTGTGCCGCTGATGCAGGCACTCGCGTCTCACTATTCCACGTTGGCCTGGGACGCACCCGGATATGGCAATTCGCAGGAGTTGCCGCAGGAATGGCCGGATGCGTCCGACTATGCGCTTGCTCTTGAGCGCCTGCTCGCCGCAACCGGTGTGTCACGTTGCGTCGTGGTGGGACATTCCTTGGGAGCGCTGATCGCCGCGCGCTATGCCGTCAGCTTTCCACTGCAGGTCATGGCTTTGGTGCTCATTTCGCCGGCGCTCGGGTATGGCGCCGAGAAACATGCGCCGCTGCCACCCCCGGTCGCCAAGCGCATTGAGGAGCTTGATCGGCTCGGTCCGGCGGCATTCTCCCGTGCACGCTCACCGGGCTTGCTGGCGGACCCAGCGGCGCGGCCCGACGTGTTGCAGACCGTGCAGCAGGCTATGGCGGCAGTGCGGCGGCCCGGTTACGACCAAGCCGCGCGCCTCCTCGCGGTCGGTCGTCTTGTGGAAGATGCCGCAAAAATGACGGTACCCACTGCGGTTCTCGTCGGTTTGCAGGATCGCATTACGCCGCCTGCGCATGTGCGCCGCGCGTTCGACGGATTGCTCGCCGCCCAGGAACGCCTGTACCGCGAGTTCGACCATGCCGGTCATGCGATCTGTCTGGAGCAGCCGGCACTGGTGGCGGATGCGATAGCCGAGCTCATCGGCAGCAAGGCCGCTGTCCATGCGTAACAACGCCGGTACCAAGCGCCCTGGTGTCTGCGATGCCTATATCGCTCCGCCGGTGCAGCGGGCGGTGCGGCTCATCCGTCACGTTGCCGAGGGCAATCCGGTGCTCAACCGCAGCGAGACCGCCAAGGCCCTGAAAATCAATCGTACGACGCTGCTGCGGCTGCTGCATACGCTCGAGGTCGAAGGCTTTCTCGAGACGCGTCCGGGTGGCACGGGTTATCAGGTCGGGCCGGCCTTGCTCGAGTTGGGCGCGCGCGCGCTGTTCTCTCAGGATGTTGTGCAAGTCGGCGTGCCAATTCTGACGGCGCTTGCCGAGAGCCTGCAGCTCTCCGCTCACTTGGGGGTCCTCGACGGTACGGACGTGCTCTATCTGTTGCGGCGTACACCGAATACGCCGCTCGCCAGCAACATACGCGCGGGCAGCCGGCTTCCGGCGCATGCAACCGCGATGGGTCGCATGCTGCTCGCCTACAAGACGCCCGCCGAGATCATCGGGCTCTATGGCGACAAGGAGTTGCAGCCGTTCAGCGAGCATACCGTCACCACGCTGACGGCGTTGCACGACGCACTCGCGCAGGATCGCCGCGCCGGGATTGCGTGGAGCGAGGCGCATTTCGAGCGCGGCATCGGCTCTGCGGCGGTCGCCGTTTTCGATTTTGCCGGTGCTCCGGTTGCCGCGATTAACGTGTCGGGCCCGGTTGCTGCCTTTGCCGAGCAGCGCGGGCGGAGCCGGATTGCAGAAGAGCTGCGCGCTGCTGGGGCCGCGATTTCGCGCCGGCTCGGTTTTGTCGAGCCGCTGCGCGCCGCGGGCGAGCCGCTGAAGCTCGCGCTCCTCGCGGCAGGAGAGTAGCGCCGTGGATCTCGGACTGCAGGGGAAGGTGGCGGTGGTCACCGGCGGTACTTCCGGTATCGGGCTTGCTACCGCGAGGCTGTTTCTTGCCGAAGGTGCGGCCGTGGCGATTTGCGGGCGCGACCAGGCACGGCTGCAAAATGCTAAAGCCTCGCTTCTCGGGAACGCCACGGAAAAACAGCTCCTCGCGATGCAATGCGACGTGCTCGACAACAAGGCCGTCGCTCGCTTTGCGTCCGCCGTGACGCAGTGGACCGGCCGCTGCGATATCCTCGTTACCAATGCTGGGCAGGCCCGCATGTCGCGGTTTGACGATACCGACGATGAGGCTTGGCGCGAGGAGCTCGAGTTGAAATTCTTCAGCCAGATCTATCCCGTGCGGGCGTTCAAGCCGCTGCTTGATGGCAGCGCGGCCGCAGCAATTTTGAACGTGAGCTCGCTGCTGGCGTATCAGCCTGAGCCCTATATGGTGGCGACGGCTGCGGCGCGCGCCGGCGCGCAGAGCCTGATCAAATCGCTGGCACGCGAGTTTGCACCGCGTATTCGGGTGAATTCAGTCATGCTTGGATTGATTGATTCGGGTCAGTGGGAGCGTCGGTTCGTCGCCAGAGAGAACAAGAAGCAGACCCGGGAGGAGTGGTTCGGCGAGATCGCTCGCAGCCGCCATATTCCACTTGAGCGGCTCGGCAGCCCGGAGGAGGTGGCTCGCGCGGTAGTGTTTCTCTGCTCGCCCGCGGCGAGCTTCGTCACGGGTGCCCAGCTCGAGATTTCCGGTGGCACCTCACGCTACATATGACACACCCGCAAGAGAGCCATTCATGAACGGGCCTGAGCGCGTGCTGCAGGCGGGCCAGGTGCTGGAGCCCGTGGGTGATGTGATCGCCCACGCCCTCGCCGAGCTCGACGTCAGCACGGTGTTCGGCGTGATCTCGATCCACAACATGCCCATTCTAGATGCTATCGCCCGCGGAAATCGGATCCGTTTCGTGCCCGCGCGCAGCGAGGCCGGCGCCATGAACATGGCTGACGCGTATGCGCGCGTCTCACGCTCGCTTGGCGTCGTCATCACGAGCACCGGTACTGCTGCCGGCAATGCTGCGGGGTCGCAGGTCGAGGCGCTCACGGCCGGCTCTCCGGTCTTGCACATCACATCCCAGATCGATCGTCCCTGGATGGATCGTGACCGGGCCGCGATCCACGATGTGCCGCGCCAAGCCGACATGCTGCGCGCAATATCCAAGGCGTATTTTCGCATCTGGGACGGACGTGCCGCAGCGGGGACGCTGGCTGCTGCAGCACGTGCGGCGCTCACGCCTCCCCGCGGCCCGGTCGCGCTCGAGATACCAATCGACGTACAGCGTGAGGAGGTACCACGTCCCGTGGATGTTGGATTTGGGCCTATCGTGGCGCAGCCGGCTGAGCCGCGTGTGCTCGACGCACTGGCCGAGTTGGTCCACGGGGCGCGCCGCCCCATGCTGTGGCTCGGCGGAGGTGCGCGGGAGGTCGGCGCTCCTGCGCTCGAGCTCGCCGGCCGCGGCTTTGCCGTGGTGACGAGCACCAATGGACGCGGCGTGATCCCGGAGGCGCATCCGCACACGCTCGGCGCGTACAACATGACCGCTCAGGCGCAAGCCATTTACGAGCGCGCCGATCTGATGATCGTGGTTGGCTCGCGGCTGCGGGGCAATGAAACGCGCAACAATACGATGCGCCTGCCGCACCCGCTCATTCAGATTGACGTCGATCCTGCGCAGGCTGGGCGCAACTATCCTGCCGACCTGTTCATCCATGCTGATGCGGCGTCGGCACTCAGCGGACTCTGCGAGCGGCTGCCTACCAGCCTCGACATAGACAACGAGTTTCTGACAGCCATCGCCGAAGCGCGCCAGCAGGCGGAGACGAGTCTTGCCGAGGCACTCGGGCCATATCGTATTGTCGCCGACGTGTTGCGAGCGCGGGTGGCAGCGGGCCGTCATCCGTTCGTGCGCGACGTCACACTGTCGAACAGCACCTTCGGCAATCGCTATGTGCATTTGGCAGCCCCGCATCTGGGGGTGCACGCCCTCGGGGGCGGGATCGGCCAGGGAATCGCTATGGCGGTTGGGGCGGCACTCGCTCGCACCCCCGCCAAGACCATTGGCCTGATCGGCGATGGCGGTGCCATGGTCAATCTCGGCGAGCTTGCGACTGTTGTTGAAACCAAGGCAAATGTCGTTCTGGTGCTGATGAATGATCGCGGATACGGCGTCATTCGCAACATTCAAGACGCGCAGTTCGGCGGGCGCCGTTACTACGCGGACTTGCACACTCCGGATTTCCAGGTGCTCGCGGCCTCGTTCGGGTTGCGTCACCAGCGCGTGTCGAACCTCGATGATTTTGCTCATGCGCTCGACCGCGCTCTGTTCGCCACGGGTCCGCAGCTTGTCGAGATCGACATGGTAGCGGTGGGCCGCTTCTCGGAGTCGTTCGCCGGCCCGCCTGCTGGTGCCGCGAGCAGCCCATGAGCGCGCTGCTCGCTAAGCTCGCGCAGCCGCTGCGCAAGGGTGAGGTCGAGGATCTCCGCGGGCTGCACATCGATGAGCCGCTTGCGCTGGACGCGGCGAGGTTGCCGAACGTCGATTTCACCGGTGCGACGTTCAAGGCGCCGCTCACGCTGCGAGGGGCAACCTTCCAGGGTCTCACCTGGTTCACCGGGTGCACCTTCAACGCCTCGGTCGATTTCTCCGGCTCTCTCTTTCTCAGCGACGCACGCTTCGAGCGCGCGCGTTTTGCTCAGACCTGCGTTTTCTCAGGGGCGGAATTTCATGGCGTGGCATGTTTCGACCGCGCCGAGTTCGCCAATGCTGCTTTTCTCGACCGACTGACCTGCTACGGCAATCTCTCGCTCGACCGCACGCGCTTCGCCGCCGCTTTGTCCCTGCAGGACAGCGAATGCTTCGGTGGTCTCTGGTGCAACGAGACGACGTTTGCCGGGCGTGCGGATCTGCAGGGCTTGGAGGTGCATGGCCGCACTTGGCTGGTGGGCGCGGAGGTGGGACAGGAGAGTACCTCCACAGCAGCCGAACGGCTGCTCGGCAGCATCCGCCGCTACGGCTACGACTGGGTGTGACAGCGCGCCCGTCGCATGCTCGGCCTGCGTGGGGATAAAGCGGCTGCGTCCCGCGCAGCTCGTCCCGGCATCATTGGCTTCAATCCTGCGGACCAAATGCCTGTTGCGCCACCGCCGTGGGCAGCGCAATGCCAAGGCCCTGCGCCTTGGCACGTTGGTAAATGCGCCAAGCAATGCCGATGTCGTGCGACACCATTCCTGTCGTGTGGACGAGAATGCGCTCGTCGGCACGCTCGCGCCCACTCTTCAAGTCGGCCACGACCTCACCGATATCCGCATGCAGGCGCGACCGGTCGAACTGGCCAGCCTCGAGCATGTCGCGGAACTCGCGGACGGTCATATTGCATTCCCAATCATCGATGACCGTCTTGTCGAACTTCGACCAGCCAGCCGGGTCCATCTCTCGTCGCGCCAGCGATACGAAAGTTGCGCCCGGCTTGACCCAGGGCTCGCGGCTGACGATGTCCGTGCGCGTGGTGCTGCCGATTGCGACGTCCGACTGGCGCACCACCTCTTCGATGCTGTCGAGCGGTTGCACCGGAATACCGAGGAGCTTCGACCATTTCTCGGCGAAGGCCACGCGAGTCTCGCCCCGGTGCGACGTGCAAAGGATCTGATCGAATGTGTAGAGCTGGCGCAGGCAGCGCAGGCAGTTCTCGGCCATGGTGCCGACGCCAACAAGCCCGAGCGTGCGGGGGTTGCTTGGCCCGAGCCACTTCAGGCTGACGATCGCAGCAGCGGCGCTGCGGATGGCATAGGTCCAGTGCTCGTCCAGGATTGCCACCGGCTTGGCATTGTGCGGATCGGCGAGGACGATATAACGCGCGCAGTCGAGCCGCCCGACGGTGTTGCGCTCACCATCGTCGAAATATGAATAAAGCCTCACGCCTGCGATCGGCACATCCTTCAGAATGACTGTCTTCACGTGCCAATGATTGTGGAACGGCGCGCCCACATCGAGCCTCTGGCTGGGCGGCACCGACCACGCCACGGACTTGCGGGCGTGCATGCGAAACACGTCCTCGCACGCCGTTATGGCTTCGGCGACAGAAAGCAGCTGCACCGTGGTGGCGTAGTCGATGAACAGAATGGTTTCAGCCGTGCTCACTGGCAGAGATAGTCCTCGATCATGCCGAGATAAGCGACGCTGCCGCTCACAAGGCCGTCGACCGCGATACGCTCGTCCTCGGAATGCCACTGCTCAATGGCACCGGGCCCCCACATGCCTGCTTCCGCCCCTTTCGTGCAGAAGAACCCGGCGTCGAGCGCACCGTGGCTATAGAATGTGTCCGGTGCGCCGAGGCCCATGCGGCGACAGCCGCCCGCAATGGCGCGCATGAACACTCCATCGGCTTCGATTTCGGCTGGATACATGAATGGGCCGAGCTCGGTGGTGACGTGCCACGGCTCCCCGATCGCCGCAGCTTTGGCGATCACATCGAACGCTGCCTGCGGATCGTCTCCCGGCAGCAGCCGTCGATCGAAGACCAACCGCACCTCGTCCTGCACAGTGTGCGTTGCGTCCGGCCAGGACCGCATTGACGTGGGAGTGAGGGTCGCCTGACCGAGCCCCGCATGCTGCGTCTGGCCCACATCGATGCGGCAGACGCGGTGCGAGCACGGCGCGCGCGCCTTCGATCGCGTTCACGCCGACCCACGGGGTGCTGCTGTGGGAGGCCTTGCCGCGCACGGTTACGATGACGTCGATGCGCCCTTTGTTCCCGAGCGCGACCCGGCCGGTTGTTCCGATCACGATTACTGCGAGCTTGGGAAAATATCCGAGCGCGTCACAGATGCTGATAGCCGCATCATGACGGCCGGTTTCGCCGGCAGTGCTGACGGTGAAGATGAGGCGGCCGCGCAACTTTGCCCGATCGGCGGCCGTCTTGACGGCGGCAAGCGCGGCGGCAAGTGAGCCTTTCTGCTCCGACACACCGCGTCCGCGCACATAGCTACCGCCCGGCTCCTCAATCAGCTCGCCGGCAAAAGGATTACGCATCCGGTTCGCCGGATGCGTCATCGCATAGCCCATGAGCATAAGGCTCTTGTCGCCAGTCTCAGGACCGAGCTCGACAACGAGGTTGCCCATCTTATCGCGCCGTGACGGCAATCCGAGCTTGTGCACGAGCGGCATCACCTGCTCGGTGATGAAGCTTTGCACCTGCGGCTCCTGCTCGAAAGCGTCTGTCTGTGGACTTGGATGGCGCACGAAGCTGCGTGTCCATTCGACGAGCTCGGTCGCCGGCACGCTCAATTTGCTCTCCGTCATGGGGCCGCGAGGCTCCGCTCCGCCTGCTGTTCTCGATCCGGAGCACTCCGGCCTGCATCCTCGCCGATGTCCCAGAACAGCCCGGCCATCAGACCGAGACCTTCGCGCACAACCGGTGCAAGCAGATGCTCGTCAGGCGCATGCTGCGAGCACCCCGCATACGAGTGCGGCACCCACACGGTCTTCAGCCCGAGGATGCCCGCGAAGATGTCGTTCGGCAGGGAGCCGCCGAAGTTAGGAATGACAGCAGGTGCACGACCGGTCGTGCGTTGCAGCGAGCGCGCCGCGAACAGAGCCCAAGGATCATCCGGATCAAGTCGGCTTGCTTTGAACAGGCCGCGTTGTCCGCGCCGCACCGTCACCTGCGTGAAGCCATGTCGGTCCAAATGGCGCCGCAGCGCGGGCACGATGTCATCCGGATCGGTACCGACGACGTAACGCAGCTGACAATAGGCGGTGGCGACGCCTGGAATAGCGTTCACCGGCTGCTCCGGCGTGCCAGTGGTGAAGGCGAGTATTTCGAAGCTGTTCCACCCGAACACCCGCTCGGCAGGAGTGAGATCGGGCTCGCCCCAGTCGCGGTCGACGCGTGGGCTGTTGCCGCCGCCGGCGTCCACCTCTAGCCCCGCGAGCGCGCGTCGCACCGAATCGGGCAAAGGCGGACGCCATTCCTTCAACTGGATCGCACCGCGCGCGTCGGTGATCGAGGCAAGGGCGTGCGCGAGGATAATGCCAGGGTTGGCGAGGAGCCCGCCCCAATTGCCGGAGTGATGGCCGCCTTCCCGCAACTCCACCACCAGGTCGATGGGATATCCCCCGCGGGCGCCGAGGAAAATCGTCGGGCGATCGGGTGCGATGCGCGGGCCATCCGAGGCGATCAGCACGTCCGCCTTGAGCAGCCGTTCTTTGTGCAGATCGCAAAATTCTCCGAGACCGGCGGAGCCCATCTCCTCGCTCATCTCGAGCAAAATTTTGGCATTGAACCCGAGCTGACCACGTTCCGCGATCACCGATCCGAGCGCGGCGATGTTGATGCTGTGCTGGCCCTTGTTGTCAGCCGTGCCGCGCCCATAGAAGCGGTCGCCCTCGACGGTCAGCTCCCAAGGCGACAGACCAGTGCGCCACAGCTGTTCGAGGCCGCGTACCGTGTCGCCATGGCCATAGATCAGCACCGTTGGCGCTGCGACATCCTCGATGCGTTCGGCCACCAGGAACGGCGGACCGTGCGGATTGTCGAGAACCCGCGGCGCGATGCCGAGCGACACGAGGCTCGGCACCATCTCCTCGACGAGGTAGCGCCGCAGCTCCTCGACGCGCTCAGGTTCTTGGCTGGTGCTCGGGATGGCAACGCGCCGGCGCAGGTCAACGAGAAATTGCCCGCTGTCGAAATAGGAATGCGCGCGCGCAACAGCTCCGGTGCGGCTCATGGGGCATGCTTCCTTGCGCGCTCGCGAGCGGCCGATTAGGGTCGCGGATGATGCCTCGCAGGCGATGATGCGGCAAGCAGCACGGGCGGAGCTTTGGTGTTCAAGATCATAAACCTTGCGCAATGTCAGCCTGTCCCGATGGAGCCCGGCCGCGGCGAGCAGATCAAGCTCGTCAATGCAAGTCTCGGCACCGAGAGCCTCGACGTTCACCTCAATCGTCTGATCCCCGGCGGGCCGCCAGGCAAGCTGCATCATCACAGCCAAGCCGATAACGTCTATATCGTGAGAAGCGGCGAGGGTACGCTTACCCTCGAGGACAAGACTTATGTCATACGCACAAACGATGTTGTCTACATCCCTGCGGGAATGAGGCACTCGCTCGCCAATACGAGCAATGAGCTGCTCGAGTTGTTCGAGATTTATGCACCCGCGGGCGAACAGTTCGATTTCGTGGTGGACGAGTGACCCACGAGATGGCCGCACGAGGCGTTCTCTTCGTTCCCTATCAGGAGACGCGCGGATTGCTGACCGTGCAGGACGCGCTCGAGGTGTGCGAGCAAGTGTATCTGATGCACGCGCGCGGCAGCGTGGTGCTTTCGCATCCGCCGAGCTTCAAGCTTGATGTGGCGGAGGGCTTTCACAACCACTGGCACGTGAAATCGGTGTTGCTCAAGGACATCCCGACCACGGGCGTGCGCCTCTACAACTATTACGATGATGGCGCTCGCAATACAGTCGGTGGTCTCGACAACACCCGCTACATTGTTTTGTCCGATCCGCGAAGCGGCGAGCCGGTCGCCATCGTGGATGAGCACTGGAGCTACGCCATTCGCAGCGCGGCCGCGGCCGTTCTCGCCTGCAAGTGGGTGGGCCCACGGAAGCCGCAGGTCTTAGGCCTGGTGGGCGTTGGGACTATGGGCCTCAATTCGTTGCAGTGCCTTTTGACAATGTACAAGTTCTCCGAGATCCGCTGCACCTCGCGCCATCCGGAGACGCGGACTGCGTTTGCTGCGAGGTGGTCGCAGACCGTGGGCATTCCAGTTACCGCTAAGGATTCCGTTGAGGAGGTGGTGCGCGGTGCTGACATTGTGGTCGGCGGCACCACTTCCGGCGAGATCGTCAGTCGCGAGCCTTGGCTCAAGCCGGGCGCGACGTTCATTTCGCTGGCAAGGCGCGAGCTCGACCCTGCTGGCTGGTCGAAGCTGGACAAGGTGGTGATCGACAGCTGGGACTACAACATGCTGCAACGGGACTTCCGGCATACCGTGGAAAGCGGCTTGTTCACGCGTGCTCAGCTGCATGCCGAGATCCAAGAGCTCGTGTCCGGTGCCAAGCCGGGTCGCGAGCGCGAGGATGAGCGCATTCTCATCCACACCACCGGGCTGGTGTCGCAGGACGTGGCTCTGGCACATTTTTTGTATCGAAAAGCGTTGTATCAGGGGATTGGCATCTGGCTGCCGAAAGCGGGTGCTGAGCATGCGACCTCTGCGGCAATGACGAGAGCAAGAGCATGAAGACGTTCATCCCTGATCGGCGCCAGCTTCTGCTCGCGGCTGGCGGAGGCGTGCTCGCGGGCAGCGGATGCAGCACGTGGGGAATGCCGGCATTCGCGCAGGAGAAATTCCCGGCCCGCGAGGTCAATTGGCTCATCTACCAGGCCCCCGGCGGCTCGATCGATACGACCGCGCGGGTGATGCAGCCCTATTTGGAGAGACAAGGAATAAAGACTGCCCTCGACTATGTCTTGGGGGCGGGCGGCCGGGTGGCGCGCTCGAAGCTGCATGCGGCGCGGCCGGACGGCTACATGATGATGAGTGAATCGGCGCCGGGCGCAGCGATCGATGAGGTGATCGGTCGCGTGAGCTACAAGGCGACCGAGTATATCCCGGTCTACGGTTGGAGCGTGCTGAGCTGGCAGATCTGTGTAAAAAAGGATTCGCCTATCCAGACCTTCCAGCAGTTCATCGACGAGTGCAGGAAGCGGCGCGTCGTGGTCGGGACCATTGGCCGCTCAGGGTCCAGTCATATCCAGCTTGCCGCGCTCCAACGAGAGTTGAACATCCCCTTGGGCATGGTGCATTTCGAAGGATCCGGCAAAGCCTATCCGGCGGTCATGGGCGGGCATGTCGACGCGGCGATCAGCGGACCAGGCTCCGGGTCGCGCATGCGGGACAGTCTGCATTTTCTTGCCGTCACGGGGCTCGAGCGTGAGCCGGCGCTGCCGGATGTCCCGACCCTCAAGGAGCAGGGCTTCGCGGTCACGCCGATCGATCAGATCTGGTACGCGATGACCACGCCCAAGGTTCCCGATGATCGGGTCGCCATTCTCAGCAATGCATTCGCGAAAGCGTTCGAGGACAAGCAGCTTTGGGAGCAGATGAACAAAGTAGGGGAGTACCCCAAGCTGCTGACGCGTGCGCAGGTGGAGGACATGGTGAAAAAGCAAGGCGAGGCAATCGAGCGTTACAAGGACGCGTTGGGTTAAGAATCGCATCAGGTCGGCAACGATGAACGAACGCGCGGGGGCTATTCGCGGTTACTGGCGTGAAGAGCTTGCGCTGATTGCGTTCCTGCTCGTCTTCTTCATAAGCATTGTTGGGTTCGCCTATGAGCTGCCGTTTGATGCGCGCCTGTTCCCGACGATCATCGGCAGCGCCGGGGTGTTGCTGGTCGTGGCTATCGCCGTCGATGAAATACGCCGTCGCCGCAGCGGCGCCGCCGTACGGCTCGCCAGCAATGATCCTGCTGTGAGCGCCGACTGGCCGCGCTTCATGACTGCCCTTCTTGCCGCCCCTGTGTTCGGGTTGGTGTTCTCGTTGTTCGGCTTCATCGTCGCTTCGCTTGCGGCCATGCTGCTGATGCCGCGCCTGATGGGATATCGCAATCGCCCTCGGCTCCTCCTCATTGCGTTCCTTACAGTCGGCATCTTGGCCCTGGTTGCGCCCTATCTGCTCAACGTTCCGCTGCCGCACGGGCTGATCGGCGACTGGCTTGTCGAAAAGATCGGCCTCCGGGCGAGCTGAGCCAATGCTCGACAATCTTGTTCTCGGGTTGAGCGCGGCCCTGCAGGCAAAGCAGCTCCTGTTCATGGTTGCCGGTACGGTGATCGGCTTGTGGGTCGGCGTTCTGCCCGGACTGGGTGGGCCGGTCGCTATGGCAATCCTCATCCCGTTCACCTTCTCCATGGACCCATTGTCATCGCTGCTGATGCTCGCCTCGATCTCGGTCGGTGCTGCGTTTGGCGGC
Source organism: Xanthobacteraceae bacterium (assembly GCA_045811525.1). Lineage (GTDB taxonomy): Bacteria > Pseudomonadota > Alphaproteobacteria > Rhizobiales > Xanthobacteraceae > VAZQ01. Next base: position 187,126 of record JBJMTV010000023.1, read on the forward strand.
TCCGTCACCTCGATCCTGCTCAACATTCCGGGCGAGGCATCGTCCGCCGCCACCGCGTACGATGGTTATCCGATGGCGCAGCAAGGGAAGGCGAAGGTCGCCATGGGGCTCTCGGCCGGAGCCTCCATGGCAGCCGCGGTCGTCGGTGTGTTGATCCTGATGTTCGCGTCCGAGCCGCTAGCCAAAGCGGCGCTGGCATTCAGTCCCGCGGAATATTTCGCGCTTGCCGTACTCGGGCTGACCGTCGTCTCGGTGGCCGCGCTCGGCTCGACCGTGAAGGGCCTTGCCATCGGCGCGCTCGGTATTTCGGTCAGCCTCATTGGCGTGGATTCCATCCTCGGGACCGAGCGTTACACCTTTGGCTCGGTCTACCTGCTCGACGGCATCAGTTTCGTGCCGGTCATGGTGGGCCTGTTCGCGATCACCGAATTGATCACCATGGTGCTCGAGGGCGGCACCATCGCCAAAGCCGGCAAGCTCGAGGGATCGCTCTGGGACGGATTCTGGGACACGTTCCGCTATCCCTTCACGCTGGCGCAGAGCACCGTCGTGGGGGCGCTGCTGGGCATGATCCCGGGCATCGGCGCCACTGCCGCAAACTTCCTTGCCTACAGCGTGGCGCAGCGCTCGTCGTCGCATCCACAGGAGTTCGGGAAGGGCGCACCGGAAGGGGTTATCGCTCCTGAGGCCTCGAACAATTCCTGCATCCCGACAAGTCTCATACCGGCGCTCACGCTCGGCATTCCGGGCGGCGCGACCTCCGCTATCCTGCTCGTTGCTGTGACCTTGCAAGGGCTGCGACCCGGCCCGATGTTGTTCACCTCCAATCCGCGGCTGATCTGGGGGTTCTTCGTCGGGCTTCTCGTTGGCGCACTGATCGCGACTGTGCTCTACCTGATTATGATCCCCTGGTTCGCCCTGATCACGCTCGTGCGCATCGAGCTGATGGCGCCGATGCTGCTGATCATCACCTTGTTCGGCGCCTATGCCAACGAACGCAATATGATGGATGTGTTCGTCGCCATCGCGTTCGGCCTCTTCGGCTATTTCGCTCGTCGGCACGGCTATCCGCTGATCAGCCTGGTGATCGGACTAATTCTCGGCAAGCTCGCCGAGGGCTCATTTCACCAGGCCCTGATGATCTCTGACCACGATTACTCGGTGTTCCTGCTACGCCCGTTGTCGGCCGCGATCTTCGCAGTCTGCCTGGTGCTCGTGCTCTGGCCAGGCGTCAAAGCTCGGCTCGGGCGCGGTGGCGCGGAAGCGACGTGAGCCCCCCTGATGCATGAAGGCGAGATCAAGAGGCTGCTCGATAGCCGTGTCTCGCGTGAGCGCGCAAAGGAGCTGCTCATCGCGCTGGTCAGGGTGCCAAGCCCGCAGACCGGCTTGCTCGAGGACGAGCCGCTGCTGAAAGAGTTTATCAAGAGCGCGATCGAGCCGCGCCTGCGCGCTATGGGGTTTGCAGATCTGCGCTATGACAATATGGGGAACCTGATCGCAACCTGCGGCACGGGTGCGAGTGGCCATTCGCTGATGTTCATTGGCAATGCCATGAACCAGCCTGCATCGACGATGCCAAATCCCTACAGCGGCGATGTGGTCGATGGTACCAAATACGGACTGCCCGGCGAATGCGTCATGGGCAAGGGCGCGAGCGAGCAGAAGGCCAATCTTGCAGCGATGCTGCACGCCATGGAAATCGTGCTGGCGAGCGGAGTGCCGATAACGGGCAAGCTCATTTTCACCTGCTGCCTTTCGGGTGAGACCGGCAAGCACGACGCGATCAAAAGCGTCGTCGAAGGTGCCGGCGTGCGCGCGGACATGGCGGTCCTCGGCGGGACGGGCCTCCAGATCACGTTAGGCAACCGGGGGCGCATCGATGTGTTTGTGACCGTGAAAGGGGCGCCGTGCCATTCTTCGCGGCCGTGGGACGGCAGCAACGCGATCACCGGCGCGATGGTCGCTATTGAGCGGCTGCTATCTGGGGTCAAGCTGGACAAGAACCATCCGCAACTTGGCCGACAGTCGCTTACGGTCAATCATATCCGCAGCTTCCCGGACTCCACTCACACGGTGCAGGAGCGATGCGAGTTCACGCTCGATCGCCGGCTCTTGCCCGGCGAGGACCCGAACGAGGCCTTTGGCGAGATCGAGCGCATTGCCAAGGCAGTGGAGCAGCTCAAGGATCCGGTGAGCGGGAAGGGCTACACCGTTGAGGTGCGGCTTGGTCCTTTCATGTACCCTTCACTGGTGGCGACGGATTCGCCCGTCGTCCGTGCGATTTTGCGTGCAAGCGAGGTCATGCTAGGCGAACCAGTGGAGACCTACTATTCACCGGCGGCATTCGATCAGGGTTATCTCAACCACGTCGGTATTGTCACGGCGAACTTTGGTGCCGGCGAGCATCAGTATGCCCACACCGACTTCGACATGGCCTCGGTTGAGCGCACGACCGATTCGGCACGCGTTTATGCCTTCATGATGCTCGACTATCTCAGCTGAGCAGCAGCGCGATTGCGCGGCGATGCTCGTCAGCATGAGGTCCGGACAGAAGACTGGCGCCTTCCATCCAAGTTCAACAATGCTGCGCTATGCAGCAGCCACGCCTGCAGCGGCAGTCTGCTCTTGCTGATGCAGCCGATCGAGGATCCGGCGGGCGTGAATGACGGCGGCGTCGGCATTGATGTCGGTCTGCGGCGGATCGGGAATGAGCAAGAGGTTGCGCTGCTGCGCCTCGAACACGGCGACGTCCTCGAGGAATGCTGTCCTGATCTGCTCGACCAGCATATCTGTAGTTTTCGGATTGTTGACGTCCCAGTTGTGCGCCTGTCCCCAGAAGTAGTGGCTCGTCGTTTCGGTCTCGGGGGTGATCGCGTTGAGGTTCCACATGCCGATGCCGCCGACGCGCTTTCCCTCCGGAGCTCCGGTCCCGGTCGGCGTCGCCCCGACGTCAAGCCGCAGGAACGCCGGCGGGGTGAAGTTGATGATTTGCCAGCGATCCACATTGGCCGTGAACCCGCCCGCTTTCACGAAAGTGGGGGGCGCCGGTGCATTGATGATCCACCTTGTCATTGTGACCTCGTCGCCGGCGCGCTGCACCTTGACCTGCGCCTGATTGACCAGGGCGGAATTGCCGATGGTGGTCTCATGTACGAAGGCGAGGTGAGTGAGATCGAGCAGATTGTCGACGATGAGCTGCCAGTTGCCGTTCACATGCAAGTACTGGCCCTTGGCACCCCAATTTGGGTCGTCAAACCAATGATAGTCCGGGATGGTCGCGGGATCGGCCAGGGCGGGGTCCCCCATCCAGATCCAGAGCCAATGATAGCGGTCCACAACCGGGTAACTCTTCACGCGTGCCGAGCGTGGGATCAGGTCCTGGCCCGGAATGCGCACGCAGGTTCCGTTCTGGTCGTAGCGCAGCCCGTGGTAGTGGCACTGCAGCGTATCACCAACCACCGTCCCCATGGACAGCGGGAGGTGGCGATGAGCACAACGGTCCTCGAGTGCGACCGTGCGCCCGTCCTCCTGGCGGTAGAGCACGATTGGCTTGCCGAGAAGCGTGCGGCCGAGCGGGGTGCGTCCGACCTCGTGATCGGCCGCGGCGACGTACCAGTAGTTTTTCAGGAACATGGCGGCTTCCTCTCTCGTGGGCCCGGATAACCCACCTTGCTCGAACGCCTCAGGCGGAGAAGGGATCAGGGGCAAGCGGTGACTTGATACGGGATGATATCACTCTTCTATCCTTTGCCACCCCCGGTATCCTGTGCCACGCCAAGTGTGATTTGGGCAGAGGTCAATGCCGGGCCAACGCTCAAGGATCAGAGATGCGGTGCTCGCATGAACGAAGCTCCATCGCGCAGAATAGTCGTGGTCGGCGGCGGCCCCGCCGGGGTGTTTGCCGCCATCGAGGCCAAGCGCAAGGATCCGGCGGCCGAGGTTCTGCTCCTCACTGATGAAGCGTGCGAGCCCTATGAGAAGCCACCCTTGTCGAAAGCGGTGCTCGCCGGGAACGTTTTGCCGGAGCATGCTTTGATTGCCGGTCCGCAGGGTGCCGCGGCGCACAAGCTGGTGCTCGAGCTCTCCGCCCATTGTGTTGCGGTGGACCGGACGGCACGCGTCGTGATCACCGCGTCAGGTCGACGCTACTCCTATGATGCCCTGGTGCTTGCGACTGGATCGGTGGTGCGCCAGCTGCCGGGATGGCCGCTCGGGATGCCCGGTGTCTATTATCTGCGCAGCGAGAGCGACGCGCGTGGACTGACGTCGGCCTTGCGCCAATCCAAGCGCCTTGTGGTGATTGGCGGCGGGCTGATTGGCCTCGAAGTGGCGGCATCCGCGGCCGAGCTTGGTGTGCAAACGGCAGTCCTTGAAATCGCACCACGTATTCTCGCGCGCGTCTGCGACGAGGAAATTGCTGCCTTCATCGCCGACGAACACCGCCGTCACGGCGTCGAAATCCATAGCGGGGTGACAGTCGCACGTGTGCAGTCGGCCGGGGCTGGCATTGAGATCACCACCAGCGAGGGTCACAAGCTCAACGCCGACACTGTTGTTGTGGGGACGGGCGTGAAGCCAAACGATTCGCTCGCGGCGGCGGCAGGGCTTGCGGTCAATGACGGCATTATCGTCGATGAGCAATGCCGGACCTCTGATCCGGCGATCTTCGCCGCCGGTGATGTGGTGCGCTTTCCCGCTGCGCACGGGATCGTTCGTCTGGAGAATTGGCGTCATGCGCAGGAGCATGGAGCCGTGGCCGGCCGCAACGCCGCCGGGGCGCAGGACGTCTATCGCGCCGTGCCTTCATTCTGGTCCGAGCAATACGACCTCTATATTCAAGGCGTGGGGTGGCCCTTCTTGGTGGGTGCCACACGGGTCACCCGCGCAACTCCGGCTCATTGCCCGCTCATTTTCGAGGTGGCGGGCGGGTTGCTTACCTATGCGATGGGTATCAACGCCCAGCGCGACCTTGCTGCCGTGCGCCGGCTCATGGAGCGGCGCGTGCCTGTCGATGCCGCGGCTTTATCGGACCCCAGCAGGCCGCTCGCAGCGATGCTGAAAGCGCCGGCGTAAAGGAGGCAGGCCAACTGGATCACAACCCAAGCCAGGTCTTCGCCAGGATGTTGGTCTGGATCTCCGAGGTGCCGCCCATGATTGTGAACGCCCGTGAATTCAGATAACGCGGCGTCGCGGCGAGAAGCTCTTCCTCGTCCGGCGGCAGTTGCAGGCTTTCGTAGAGTGGCCGCTGCGGAACCCAGGTGAGAGCATTGTCGCCAATAGCATCCATCGCCAGCTCGATGATCGCCTGCCGGATCTGGCTCCAGCGCAGCTTGAGGAGCGAGGAGATCGGACCCGGATTGCCGCCGGCTTGCAAGGTGGAGAGAACGGTGATGTCGATCATTTCCATGGCGTCGAGATCCGTGCCGATCTCGGCGAGCCGTGCGCGAATGTCGGAATCGTCGTCGGCATGTGCTGCGACAAGCCGCACGAGACGCGCGAATTGCGCACGCACTTGTCCCGCCAGCACACGTCCGCCGCGCTCGAACTGCAGCAGATACTTGGCAACGTCCCAGCCCTTGTTCTCCTCGCCGAGCCGGTTGGCCTTGGGAACCCGCACGTCACTGAAAAAGATTTCATTGAACTCGTGGTCGCCGCCGCTGCCGATGATCGGTCGCACCGTGATGCCGGGCGTATCCATGTCGATCAGCACGAAGGTAATGCCTTCCTGCCGCTTGCCCTCGGCCGACGTGCGCACCAGCGCAAAGATGCGATTGGCGTGATGCCCCATGCTGGTCCAGATCTTCTGGCCGTTGATGATGTAATCGTCTCCGTCCGAAACGGCGCGCGTCCGCAACGAGGCGAGATCGGAGCCGGAGCCCGGCTCTGAGTACCCCTGCGCCCAGAAGTCATCACCGGCGCGAATGCGGGGCAGGTACTTGGCCTTCTGCTCGGGGGTACCGTAATGAATGATGACGGGGCCGACGAAGTGCGAGCCGGACGTGTTGTAGATCGGCACACCGGCACGGCCGCATTCGAGATCGAAGATGTAACGCTGAACCGGCGACCAGCCGGTACCGCCATATTCGAGGGGCCAATGCGGAACCGACCAGCCTTTCGCGTAAAGGGCGCGGTGAAAGTTGATCAGCACGTCGGGCTCAACAATGAACCCGGTTGTCAACTCGATCGCGCGTTGCATATCAGGCAACGCGTGCTCCGCAAGGAAACGGCGCACCTCATCGCGAAATGCCAGCTCCGTGGGTCCAAGAACGAGATCCAAGCGACGCTCCCTAGGTCGAGACTGTGAGTAGCAGCCCCTCGGCAGCGACCTGCGGGTCAGCGATAAGGGAGCCATACCGGCGCAGGTGCTCGCGCGTCGAGCCGAACAACATCTCATAAGCGATCAGCCGCCTTGCATAAGCGCCGAGCGGCAGCTCGCTGGTCGTGCCGATTGCGCCGTGCAACTGGATCGCCTCTTGTTGCACCAGTCGGGCGCAGCGCCCAATCTTGGCTTTGGCGCTCGAAATGCTGCGGGCGCGCATCGCTGGCGGGCCGTCGAGACTGAGGGTGGCGAACAGGCTTGCGGCGCGCGCCTCTTCCTCCTTCACGCGCATGGCGACAAGGCGGTGCTGTAAGGCTTGAAACTTCGCGATGGGCTGACCGAACTGGACCCGCGTCTTGGTATACTCGACTGTGGCTTTGACCATAGTGGCAATCGCGCCGACCGCGTCGGCCGACAAGGCGGCGATTGCGCGGTCGAGAACCATTGCAATGGCGCGCGCGGCATCGTCGTTTGCGCCCAGTAGCGCTGACGGCGCGAGCGCAACTTTATTAAGCTCCAGATCGGCGGCGCCTCCGCCGTGCACCATGCGATAGGCGCGCAGTGTCACTCCAGGCGTGGATTTCGGCACGAGGAATACGCCGATTCCGCCACCCAGAGCTGCAGTTACCAGCAGCAGGTCGGCTGCGCTCGCGGCAAGCACCAGCTTTTTCCGGCCTCGCAACACGTAGCCGTCGGAGCGCCGCTCCACCTGAGCGGGCGCGTCCTCGCCATCTTGATGAGCTAACGCGAGCCGCTGTTGTCCCTCGATGATGCCCGGCAGCAGCGCTCGTTGTTCCGCCGCCGATCCGAGCGCCGCAATGAGGCCTCCCGACAGAACGACAGTGGCGAGATAAGGCTCAATAACGAGATTCTGACCGAATGCCTCCATGAGCAGCGCAAGCTCGACAGCGCCACCGCCACTGCCGCCGTCATCGGGCGAGAACGGCAGGCCGAGCCAGCCGAGTGCGGCAAATGCCTGCCATACGTCAGGGCTCCAACCGTCTTCACTATCCGCGATCGTGCGGAACGTGCGGTAATCGTAGCGCTCGGACAGAAATTTTTCGGCGCTGCTGCGCAGGATTTCCTGCTCGGCACTGTACTGCAAATCCACGGCTGACGTCCGGCGACCCCAGAGAAAGAAATTGTCCCACCTCCTCAGAGCGGAGGCAACCTGATAGTGACTGCTCTACAATAGCTGATGGAAGTACAGAGCGAGATGCTGGCAGCAGCAGCAACTCGGCCATCATGATGTTGCGGCGCCGCGCCTCTGAAGGGATCGGCAACATGAGGAGAGTGTGCAGATGATGACGTTGTATTATGCGCCGGGCGCGTGCTCGATGGCCGCTCATATCGTGCTGGAGGAGAGCGGTGAGAAGTACCAGCCGCAGCAGGTCGATCTCGCTAAGGGAGAGCAGCGCACCGACGCTTATATGAAGATCCATCCGCTGGGACGCGTGCCGGCGCTGCGTCTCGACGATGGCGAGCCGCTCGCCGAGAACACCGCCATTTTACCGTATCTCGGGAAGCGCTTCGGCATGTGGCCCAGTGATCCGAAGGGGGAAGCCAAGGCGCTCTCAATGATCGGCTTCTTTGCCTCGAGCGTACATCCGGCGCACGCCCATGTGGGACGGCCGGAGCGCTACACGGCCGATCAATCAGCCTTTCCCGGCATCAAGGATGCCGGCCTGAAGACGTTTCACGGCTACCTCAAGCAGATTGATGGGATGCTTGCGGGTCGGCAATGGCTGGACGAGAAGTATTCCGTCCTCGATCCTTATGCGTTCGTCTTTTACACGTGGGGTGTGCGCCGCGAGCTGCCCATGGCCCAGCTGCAAAACTACACCGCATTGAAAGATCGCATGCTGCAGCGGCCGGCCGTGCAGCGGGTCGTCGCGGACGAGAAGGTCAAGTTGTAGCTCGCATCACCCAAACGGCGACCTGACCTCACTCGTCAGAATACGGTCCCATCCGCCGCGACAGGGATGGGCGATGGGCCGTCCGGTGGACGCAGCGCACGGGCAATCTTGCGCCCGGCGCTCCAGGTCCCGCCCTGTAGCAGTTGGGCGATGCCAAAGTCTGGACCGGCATCAAGCTTCTGCCGCACGGGCGCGACAAGCTGGTCAATCAGCGTCACTGTCAACGCGCGCCATTCCACGACCAGCTCTGAGCGCACATCCAGAGGGCGGCCGGGCTCAATGGAGCGGCGCGGTCGAATGACCCCCAAATCAATCAGCAGCCCGCCGTTGCGATATTCCGGCAAACCGGTGAGAGCGTCGAGGTCGGACATTTTCAGACCGGTCATCTCGAGCGGCTCGATCAGCGAATAAGCAAGCCACTGCGACAGCTTATGAAACGGCACGACGCGATCCGTTACATCCGCTCTGCGGACAGCCACGTGGCGTGCCGCATCGCCCAGGGCCAACCCGTCCACCACGAGCCCGGACGGCCAGACCGAGCTCAGTACATCGAGCAGTAGCGCAAGTACGGTGGCAGCCGAAACGCAGTGCGCCTGCGCATTGGCATGCAAGTAATCAACCAGATTGCCCGGGCGTGCCCTTGCCGTGCCGAATGCCTCGGGATGGCGAGCGAGCGCTTTACCGAGGCGCTGTAATAATGTGGCGCGTTCGGTGAGGCCGACCAGCGGATTGCTTGGCGCAACCTGAAACCCGCGGCCCAACGCTGCCGAATCAATGCTTCGCAGTGCGACCGCGTCGACCCGGCATGGCTGATCCCGGTCCGAGGAGAACCGGCCGGCCTGAAACATGTCGAAGCTTGCAACCGCAAGTCCTTCAGAGCGGGCCAGCGTAAGTCCGCTGGTCTCGTCCCGATAGCGCCAGCTCTCGCCGGCACCGGCATCGAGCAGCACGCTGATCGTGACCAGGTCAACCGCCGCGCGCGCTCGCTCCATGCTGTCGCTCGCAAATTGCCTGGAGATTGCACTCCAGCGGTCGAGGCCGCCGGCACAAAAATGCCTCCAGCGGCTATGATAGGGAATGTGCATGTCGGGGTAAGCCTCGCGGGTAACCCTCGCGACATATTCCGCGACAGCGTCGAGCCGGCTTTCCTCGAGCGCGAAATGGGCGGAGCGACCCAGCGCGACGTAATCATGCACGAGAGCGCAGCGCTCGCGCACAGCCGTGCCACTGCGCAAAGCTAGAAGCTCGGACGGTGTAGTCGCGTCGATGGCAGTTACTCGTCGAGGCCGCGCCCGACCGTGCCGCCGTGGTTGAGCTGGCGCCCGTCGCCCGCGAAATAGCCGGCGGCGATCTTGGCCTCGATCTCGACGCGCGCGTCCGGCGGGATCATCTCATCCGGCAGCGGCACGCGCTCATCAATGACGATACCCTGGCGGGTGAGCGCATCGCATTTCATGTCGCTCATAGAGGCAAAGCGATGGATGCGCGTGATGCCGAGCCAATGCAGGACATCCGGCATCAACTCCTGAAACCGCATGTCCTGCACGCCGGCAATACATTCCGTGCGTTTGAAATAGTCAGCGGGCCGATCGCCTTGCTTCTGACGCTTGCGTGCGTTGTAGACGAGGAACTTCGTCACCTCGCCAAGAGCGCGGCCTTCTTTGCGGTTGTAGACCACAAGCCCCACACCGCCGGCCTGCGCCATCTGGATGGCGATCTCGATCCCATGTGCCAGATAGGGTCGGCAGGTGCAGATGTCGGAGCCGAACACGTCCGAGCCATTGCATTCATCATGCACCCGGCAGGCGAGAGGGGATCTGCTGTCGCTGAGCTTTGCCGGATCGCCAAAGCAGTAGATCGTGCTGCCGCCAATAGGTGGCAAAAACACCTTGAGATCGGGGCGGGTCACAAGTTCCGGATACATGCCGCCGGTTTGCTCGTGCAGGCCGCTGCGCAGGGCCGCCTCGGCCAGCCCGAACCGTTCAGCGATCCCGGGCAGGTACCATACCGGATCAATTGCCGCCTTCATGACACGCACGCTGCCATGGCCAGAGACGATGTCGCCGTCGGCGCGGATGCGGCGAGCCGCGATCGCCGCGCGGATCTCGGGCATGTCAATGTGAGCGCGGGTAATGGCAATGCTTGGCCGCACGTCGTAGCCGCGCTCGAGGTAATCGCGAAAGGCCTCGCCGACGAGGTGACCCCACGGATCGAGCGACACGATCTTTGCAGGATCGCGCCATTGCGGATGTGGGCCGATACGCTCGACGGGTGCCGTATCGGTGAGGTCGGCAACGTGGTCCGGCGCAAGCGTACGAGCGGTGATGGCGAGTGCCCGGTAGACCGAGTAGCCGCCCGCGTGACTGCCCACTGCATTGCGATGGGTGGCGTTGCGCAAGGTCGCAATCACGGGGCCGCGCTCGGTGGCCGTGGCCGCGCCCCACTCAATGTTAGGGCGCGCGCCGGAGGTTGCAGCCGGACGCGCACTGGCGCTGTCGACCGGCACCGCATTTTCCGTGGTTAATACGCTCAGGTTCATATCCTTCTCCCCCAACCCCACCCTTTTGCCTCGTTCGGCACAGCACGCTTCCCAGTCCCCCAGAACCGGGAAAAAACGTATAGGATATGGAATCGTGCCTAGGAATGCAAGGGGCCGCGAGCTTCGACAGTGCTTCCAGGTGCTGCCCCAGCCCCGCTCTCGCAGGGGCCCGCAACCCGGATGGGCGCGCGAAGGGCGCCGAATCCGCTGCGGGATGCGAATACGTCCGGATTGGCAGTCGTGTTGAGTAGCCGCCTTAGTCGGCTGCGGCCGCCGGCGCGACGGCAGCGTCGGCTTGGCCGCTTCCCTTCAGCGCGCTCGCAACAAAGCCCGAGGCTTTCATTTCCTCGACGAACCGGCGCAGAAACCCTGCGGCGACCGGCCGGCCATTGAGTGTGCCCATGGCCTGCTCAATCACCATGAATCGGCCCGGGATGATGCGGGTCTGCGGATGCTCCTTGGCGAAAGCTACGATCGGCTGTTTCACGCCTGCGGCCGCCTCGAGCCGCTCGCGCAGAAACCGCTCCAGCGCCTGCGGACCCTCGGTGTCGCGCACGAGCGTCGCGCGCTTGATGGTTCGCGTCAAATACAGATCGTACGCGCTGCCGCGCGCCACGGCGATGCGCACGCCTTCGCGGTCCACGTCCTCATTCGTGCGCAATGGGGAGTCGGCCGGAACCAGATAGACCCCCTCGATGATCACGTAGGGCGCGGTGAACGCGATCTCGGTTGCGCGCACTGGGTCCACAGCGAGAAAGGCAACATCCCAGCTGCCCGTCTTCGCCGCCTCAAACACTTTTCCCGCTGCATCGAAGGTTACGTACTCGAGGGGCACGCCGAGGCGCCGGCCCAACTCGCGCGCGAGCTCGCCGGAGACGCCGCGTGGCGGCCCGCCGGAAGGGTCTCGTTGCGCGAGCACGGAGTTGCCGAAATTGATCGCGGCGCGCAGCTTGCCGGTCGGCGCAAGCTCTGCAACCACCTCACGCGGGGGCTTCATTCGCCATGACACCAAGGATGTTTGAGAGAGTGAGTGTAAAGGACAGAAGGGCGAGCGACGCGAGCGCCTTGATCATGCTGAGGTTCTCGGAGCCGTCCTGAGAGCGACACTAACGTACTGCCATCACCGTGCAAAGGTGGACGGGGAAGGGCCGCGCGGCACAAGGTATGGCAAGCCGAGCACACCTGGATGCCTCTAGCCATCCGTTAGGTGTTGCGCACCACGTCGTCGAAGGCGGGTGCTTCCGTCAAAAACCCGCGCTTGCGCATCCAATCCACCTTCTCGTTGAATTCCGCACGCTGATAGGGCTGCACGCCAACAAGCTCCGGAAGCAGACCCTGTTTGCGCAGCTCAGGCGCGAGATCGCGCAGGAGCTCAGCACGCGAGCGCTCCTCGTTTTGGCCCAGCCATTCGATGGCCCGGTTCAGCGCGCGGCGCAACTTTTCTGCTGTCTCCGAGTCTACGTCCTCACCGGCAACGATCCCGCCACGCCAGCGCAGGTCGGCGATCGTGTGGCAACCGGCGGCAACGGCACGGCTCACCAGTGGCTCCATCAGCGCCGCTGCCTGATTGCGGCCACTGAGCAGCGCCTCAAGCCGGTCATTGGCGTGCTCGAGCTTGATCTCTTCGAACGGGATCCCAGCGGCTTCCATGACTTCGATGGCGGCGTAGAACGTGCCAGCATGCCAAGTGACGGCAATCGGCACATTGCGCAGATCGGTCAAGCTCCGCACGGGGGAATCCTTGGGCACCATGATGGCACCTGTTCGCACGGTGCTGTCGAGCGCGATGATCTTGCCGCAGCCCAATTGCTGCACGCGCTCGATCGCCCCCCATTCGCATACTGGGTAAACCTCCAGCGCGCCCTGCTGCAGTTGGCTCTCTTTCCAGCGCTGCGAGAAATCCTTCACACGCCCGTCCGCCCCCTTCGGGTTGTCCTCGTGGTAGCGCACATCAAGGCCCTCTGCGGTAAAGAATCCTTGTTCAACGGCCACACGCCATGGGCGGTCATGGGCATTGCTGTCGCTTTGCAGCCGGATCGTGCGTGCCATTGAATACCTCGCCTGCGTTCAGGACGACCTTATTGAAATGATGCCGCAAGCTCAACGCACGCGGCGGCGGCTCTCGGCACCGCCAATGAGGCGTTCATTTGTTGCAGGGCGCTTGCTCAGCCCTGCCAGGAGATTCATCATGATGCCAGCGCGAATCACTTGGAACTTCAATGGCTAAAATGCTCTGCTGCCGGTTGTGCTGTGTCGAGATGGAGCCTGTTGGGCTCGCCGATGGAAGCAACATTCTCGTCTGTGTCCATTGCGAGGTGCACGAGGTCCACCAGCAGCGTCGAGCACGACCCGCCACGCAGCGGGCTGCTCGCCCTCGACGCCGCGAGCATGAGATCTCGCGAGCGGCCTAGAGTCAGACGGGGGAGGGGCCCGTCGCTCAGCCGAATCATGGCTCGAGCGAGGTTCCGAGCTTAGTCGCTGTCTCCGCAATCCAGTAGCGGTAGCGCGGCAACGGGATGATTCCGGACACGAACCCGCAGACCGGCTCGCCGCCTGAGCGTGCCGTATAGCTGATGATGCCGACCAGAGTGCGGTCGCGCTCGTCCAGCACCGGCCCGCCGGAATCGCCGTTGCAGACACCGAGCCCGGGGCTCTCGCCCAGGTTTTGTGGGTCGACCAGGCTGAGCAACTGCGAGTTTGGTCGATCGGTTGCGACCAGCGTCGCTGTGCGCAGCCGACCGGCGCTCTTGCGGTCGCCTTGCGCCGCCAGGCCAAAACCGGCGACGATGAAACGGTCACCCACGGATGGAGGCGTCCGGCGCTCGCTGAACGCAACCGGCGAAAGATTGGCCGGCGGCTTTGCGGCAAGCTTCACCAACGCGAGGTCGGGAGCATCGGAGCGCGGCGAGAACTGAGGATGCGACGTGACCGCGCTTACCTCCTTGCTGGTCTTGCGCCGCCCCTCGGACGCGATGAGACGGTACTTGCCATTCTCCAGCACGCAATGCGCTGCTGTCAGAACCAGGTCGGTACCTATGGCAACACCGCTGCACAAGCTGCGCTCCCCGGCGATCATCACGACGTGACGCGCGATGTCAGGGTCGGCAATCTGTGCTCCTCCGACCACAGCTGCAGCGGGAAGACACGTGAAGGCGAGGAGCGTGGGTAGGGCAGCGATGAACCGAAGCATTGCCCCCGATGAAGCCGCTCGAAAGCCTTGTGTCAACCGGGAGGTATCACACCGCCCGGCTCGCAGAGCCAGATGTTCTTTCGCGGGCGCAAGCTCAGGGGCGCGAGGTTCAGCGGTTGTTCTGCCGTTGCTCCTTCTTTTGAAAGAAGGTTTGCTCGACCTCCGTGTGAATGCGCAGTAGCCAGGCCTCAGCGCGAGCGGCACGATCGCGGTAATGTTGTGCGTCGGCCTCGGCCTCGCGCATCCGTTCCTCTGCAGCGCGTAGCTGGAAGGACAGCTTATGCGCGAGGTCCATCGCACGCGAACAGTCGTCCTTCGCCATATCGGCCGCTTTCTGCAGCAAACCGAGAATGCTGCGGCCGGAGTCGTCGGCCACTACGTTTGCCTCCGGCGGCCCCTTCGCATTCGGGGCGAATGGTATAATGGTCGTGGGTTTTTCGCCCTGTCCGCTCATGGGTCCTTGCCTCCTTACCGGTGCAGCTGTGCGCAGGAAGTGAACAGGCGGACTGTAGCACAGGGCTGCGGAGCGCAGCGGTAAGATTGCGTTAACCACGCGGACTTCGGCGCATTGTGGCTGTACGGTCACGCGTTCAAGGGCGCGGAACCTTTCAGGGGAAATTCAGGCCCGGCTCAGGATGCAGTGGCGAGCAGCATCCCCGTCGTATTCGGCACCTCGATGTCGATCTCCAGGGTGGAGACGCTGGCTCCACGGTCCACTCGTATGTGCACGTGCTCCGGGTCGACTTTCACGTGCTTGGCGAGCACGCTCAGGATCTCTTCGCGCAGGATGCCGACCAGATCAGGCTGTCCGCGCGTTGCACGCTCGTAAGACAGCAGAATCTGCAGCCGCTCCCGCGCGACGGGAGCAGAGCCCGAGCGCCGAAACAGGTTGAGGAGGTTCATGCCGCTCTCCGTCCGAACAGCTTGTCAAAGAGCCGTTTGCGCTCGCTGGGTACGATCATCGCGACGTCCTCGCCGCGCAGGCGACGAGCGGCGTCCATGTAGGCACGGGCGGGCGCGCTGGCCGCACTGCTGATGGTGACCGGTGCGCCCACGTTCGATGCGCGCAGCACCTCTTCGCTTTCGGGAATGATGCCGAGCAAGGGGGTGGAGAGAATGTCGAGCACGTCCTCAATGTTCAGCATCTCGCCGCGAGCGGCGCGCTGAGCGTCGAAACGCGTGATCAGGATGTGCTTCTCGATGCGTTGCCCTTTCTCGGCGCGCTCGGTCTTGGAATCGAGGAGCCCGATGATCCGATCCGAATCGCGCACCGAGGAGACTTCGGGGTTCGTGACAATCACCGCGGCATCGGCGAAGCGCATCGCGAGCGTTGCGCCGCGTTCAATGCCAGCCGGGCTGTCGCAGATCACCCAATCGAATTTGCTGCGCAGCTCCTTGATGACACTGGCCACACCCTGCTCGGTCAACGCATCCTTGTCGCGCGTCTGCGACGCAGGCAGCAGGCAAAGATTTTCCAGGCGTTTGTCGCGGATGAGCGCTTGCGAGAGCCGCGCCACGCCTTGGACGACGTTGATCAGGTCGAACACGACGCGGCGCTCTGCCCCCATAACCAAATCGAGGTTGCGCAGGCCGACGTCGAAATCCACGACAGCGACCTTTTCTCCCGCCTGCGCCAGCGCGGCGCCCAGTGCGGCCGTCGTCGTCGTTTTGCCGACGCCGCCTTTGCCTGACGTGACCACGAGGACCTTGGCCATAGTTGCGATCTCCCCGCCTTATTCCAAGGCTGCAATCATGAGGACGCGTTCGTCGAGCCAACATTGAGTTGGGCGGCTGCGGAGGCCTGCGTCCATGTCCTCGGCGGTCCGGTAGAAGCCGTCGATCGAGATGAGCTCGGCTTCGTTTCTGCTACAGAAAATACGGGCGCGCGGGTTGCCCGCTGATCCTGCCATGGCGCGCCCGCGCAACGCGCCGTACACGTGAATAGAGCCCCCGGCCACGACCTCGGCTCCAGACGAAACCGAGCCCAGGACGGTCACATCCCCATACGGGAAGATGATTGACTGTCCCGAGCGAATGGGGGATTCGAGCAGCAACGCCGTCGGCTCCGGCGCCGGTTTGGGCTCGACCGCCGGCGCTTTATCGGCGGCGGCGAGCACAATGTCTGCGGCTGCCACCGGTCGGCCGCCCTTGAGTAGCGGCGGGAAGCTCGGTCCGATCTCATCCGAGCTGGCTCCTTCGAGCCCCATCACTCGGATCCCCCGCTCCCCCAACGACGCCAGCAAATCAGCAATGCCCTCTCGCTCCAGCCCGGCCGTCGCGAGATCGAGGATAATGGGCCTGCCGATAAAGAAGTCCGGCGAGCTTTGGGACCAACGGTCGAGCTCTGCGATCCAGCTTGCGATCGGCGGCACTGGGCTTAAGACGAACGCCATGAATGAGCGTCCGCGCAAGCGGATCAGGGGCTGCTGTGATCGGACGGCGATGGACACGAGGGCGAGCCTTCGATGCTTACCGGCGGTTAACCCCAATTAGCGCGATATTCGGTTAATGAACGGTTAAGGCCTGCGCAGCCGGTGCCTGAGCGACGGCGGGTGTGGCGCATCCTGTCGAGCATCTCGTCGGCTACGCAGCGCCTCCGTGCCCGTTCCGGCATCATTGACGTGCACAGGCCTTGTCGACAGTCTCGCCCCCCAATGCTCGCCCGTTAGGGGTGCAGGACGCCGGCTGTGGAATCGATCCCTGTCCTTCTTCTGATCGGTGGCATCTTTGGGGTGCAGATGTTTCGGCTCTGGCGCCAACGGCGCGCTGAGCAAAAGCGCCCGCCCGTGCCCGCGGAGTCTTTGGAAGGTGAGCTTATCCTACCGGCCTCGGTGCAGCCGGAGGCCTCTCTGGCCCCGGAACTGCACGGCCTCGAGAACGTGTTTGCGCCGTTTGGGCAAAGCACCGCGCACCCGCGCGAGCTTGCTGAGCACCCCGCCTTCGAGAAAGCAGTCGCGCTCCTTGCCGAACCAGGCGTGTCGCTCGGAACCGTCATGCAATATGCGCTCGGCGCAAACTGGGCCCTCTCTTGTGCCGGGCTCGCCGCACTTGCCAGACGCGAAGACCGTAATGATGCCGTGGACCAGGTGCTCGCCCATTTCGATCGGCTGGCGCCGTGGGCCATGTACTTCGCGCTCGATTATTTCTGCCGGATCGAGCCGCGTCCGCCCACCGGCGCTGCCGTCGCGACGGCGAAAGATTGGTGGCACGACAATCCATTTCTGCCGCTCATGTTCCGCGACTACTTTGCGCAACGCGAGTCGCTAGGCGATACAGCCCTGTTCGGAGCGGCACTGCACTCGCCGGCTGCCTCGCCTGCCGGCGCGATCAGAGGCTTCCTTAATCGAGTGAACCACCCGTTCGCTGCGGCGCTCATCGCACAGCTTGACGAGGTGCAACGGCACAGCGTCAACCGCGATTTTCTGACCAGCTTCGGCCGCTTTTGGACCGAGCCGCCCGCGCTCGACATTTTGATCGAGCCGAAGGAATGGCACCACCAATTACTGCTGGCGCAGGCGACTTTGCGTCAAGCCCCTGTGCGCTCACTCCTTGTGAGCGGTGAGCGGCTGGTCGGGAAAACCTCACTCCTTCTGCTGTTGGCGCGGCGCCTTGCCCGGGAGGGGTGGGCGGTCTTCGAGGCGAGCGGCGCAGACCTCATGGCCGGGCAACAGTGGTTTGGGCAACTCGAAGGACGGATCCAGCAGACCATCGATGAGGTCGGCGCCGCAAAAAAGCTGATCTGGTACATCCCGGATCTTCTGCAACTGGCCCACAGCGGTACCCATCAAGGGCAAGCCGCGAGCATGCTCGATCAAATTTTGCCGGCCATCCTTTCGGGGCGCATCATTATCTGGACAGAGATGGGGCCGACCGCATCGACCAGGCTCCTGCAGATGCGCCCATTGCTGCGCGCGCTCCTGGAAATCCTCGATCTTCAGCCTCTCGCAGAGCCTGCCACAACTTCGCTACTGCAGGCCATCAGCGCCCGACTGTCGAGTGATGCCGGAGTTCTCATTGCCG
The DNA here is from genome assembly GCA_045811525.1 of Xanthobacteraceae bacterium. Taxonomy (GTDB): domain Bacteria; phylum Pseudomonadota; class Alphaproteobacteria; order Rhizobiales; family Xanthobacteraceae; genus VAZQ01. Next base: position 205,110 of record JBJMTV010000023.1, read on the forward strand.
GCGGCTGCGCGGCCTCAGCCGTCAGCTTAGGGCGCCAATATCTCAGCTCCTCAACGTTTCCCGGATCCGCAATCCAGCTGCTCAAGCTGACGGTGTCTCGTGTGGGTATCGAGCGTGCCGACATCGGACCGGATGACATCTTGCAGACCCTCTCGCAATTGACGGGGCTGCCAAAATCGATTCTCGACAATAACGAGCGCATCGACCTTGCCGCGATTCGTGCGTTCTTCTCCGCCCGCGTCATCGGTCAGGATGAAGCGGTCGCCGCGATCGTGTCACGTATTGCCATGCTGAAATCGGGCCTCAATGATCCCGATCGGCCGATTGGCGTATTCCTGTTCGCCGGCCCGACTGGCACCGGCAAGACGGAGCTCGCGAAGACAACGGCCGAGTATTTGTTCGGCTCGGACGAGCGTTTGATTCGGCTGGACATGAGCGAATTCCAGACGCCGGACGCGACAGCTAATATCGTGGGGAGCGGTGCCTACGGCGAGGTCGATTCCCTGATCAGCCGGGTTCGCAAGCAGCCGTTTTCGGTCGTCCTGCTGGATGAGTTCGAGAAGGCAAATCCGCGGATCTGGGATCTATTCCTGCAGGTGTTTGACGACGGGCGACTCACGACACCAACGGGCAGGTCGCTGATTTCCGCCACTGCCTGATCATCATGACGACCAATCTCGGAGTGACGGCGCGGCAATCGACCCCCTTCGGCTTTGCCTCCGCAGCCGAGGTCTTCACCGCTGATCAGGTCATGCGGGCTGTCGCGCAGACCTATCGGCCGGAATTCCAGAACCGGATCGACAAGGTGATCGTCTTCCGTCCCCTGACCCGAGACCTGATGCGCATCATTCTGAAGAAGGAGCTCAAGGAGGTGCTGGAGCGGCGCGGCCTCAAGGATCGCGCCTGGGCTGTGGAGTGGGAGGACTCGGCGCTCGAGCTCCTGCTGGAGAAAGGCTTTTCGCCCGACATGGGCGCGCGTCCGCTGAAGCGTGCCATCGATCAATATGTCGTCGCACCTCTGGCAGAGACCATTGTCGAGCGGCGCTTTCCCGAGGGAGAGCAATTCCTATTCTTCCGCAGCGACGGGAGCACGATCTTGGCTGAGTTCGTCGACCCCGACAGCGGCGCCGCACCTGCCGCAACGGCAGCGCGAGAGGTCGGCAGCGTCCCCGCGCTCGCATCAATGATTCTGAAGGCACATGGCACGCGCGCCGAGTTCGAAGCCTTGATGGCCGAAGCGGCTAGTGTCCACCAGTCGCTCGCCTCGCCGGAGTGGGAGGCGTTGAAAGCAGTTCTATCCAAGGAAATGTCGGAGCCGCAGTTCTGGGGAAGCGGCGCGCGCTTCGGCAAGCTCGCGCGGCTCGCATTGATGGATCGCGTCGCCGCCGCAAGTGAAACCGCGGGAGCGCTCCAGCGCCGGCTCGAGCGCTCGGGCGGCAGGGAGCAATACTCGCGCGATCTGGTCGGGCGGCTCGCGTTGCAGCTGCATTTGCTCAAGCAGGGCATCCAGGACGTGACCGAAGCCGCGCCAGTGGAGGTGGCGCTGTGCGTGATGCCGGCACTCGAAGGAAGCACGGTCGACAAGTCCGCTGGTGATGCGCGGTACAGTGAGCTGTTCGCGATGTATCGCGCCTGGTGCAGCAAGCGGCACATGCAAAGCTCCGAGCTAGACTGTGGGGGTGCAAGGCCGGTGCTGGTTGTGAGCGGTTTTGGCGCCCATCGCGTCCTCCTTCGCGAGTGCGGAGTGCATGTTTTCGAGCTGGCCGGCAGTGGCTTGAGCCGCGCAATGGCGCGGGTGCAGGTCGTCGCCACTCCGCTCGGGGACGTGCCTGCGACGAAGCTGCAGGCGCAGGTACTTGGCGGGCTGGACGGCGCACCCCGGCCAAGCAGGGTCGCGCGGCGTTACCGGCGCGAGCCGACGCCACTTGTTCGCAACGCTGACGGAAGCCGGCGTAGCCGTCGACTCGACGCGGTGCTAGGCGGGGATTTCGATCTGTTGAGTTCAGATGACCCGGAGCGACTCGAATAGTCGCTCGTCATCTCCTACGCCGTTTACGCCGGACGCCCCCGCGCTGGCTCGTGCAGATTGTACGCGGGAACCTTGGGAATGCGCGAGCGTTCTGCTTGTGGCGGCAATGCCACATAAATCGAGCACTTGCTCCCGGCAGCCCATGAGGGAAAGCCTGATGACCGTGACAGCGAGACTTGCAGCTCTTTTACTCTGGTGCTGGATTCCAGCGGCCAACGCCCAAGCTCCGGCTCCACCACCAGCTCCGGGGCAAGCCGTGGTGACACCTAAGCTCAATCTGACTCTCGAGCAGCGGCATGTCATCAAGGAGGTCGTGAAAGACATGAAAATCGCACCGACCACCGTCTCGGCTCACGAGGTCGGCGACTCCGTGCCGGAGGGAGCAGGGCAGCCCATGCCAGACGATATTGGCCGCAAGGTCCCGCAGGTGAAAGCGCATCGCCTCCTGGTCACAGCCGGTCGCATTTTCATCGTCGACCCCAAGGACAACAAGGTGGCCGACGCGTTTGAGCTCGACTGATCGGCCGCAGGCGACGTTGCGCTAACTTCAAGCGGTCACCCATATAGCTCCGCAGGTGTACGAAGGCATGCGTACGCGCGCCGTGCGCATCAGCAAGCGCCTCGCCAGGAATGGTACGCACGCTGCTGCACCGGCGCTTCTTGAGGCTGTGCGCCGTGCTGTCTGACCGACGTTAAAGCCGTAAGCGCAGAGCCGTGGCGAGCTCGCCGATGATGCCGCGCCGGAACAGCAGCACGCAAATGACGAAGATCGCGCCCTGAATGACAAATACCCATTGCCCGACCTTGCTGATATCGATCGACACCGCGAGGCCGAGGAGATTGATGTGGAGCGACTGCGTGCTGGTGAGATAGTTCTCCATGCTGATCATGAAAAAGGCGCCGACCACTGGTCCGAACAGCGTGCCGAGACCTCCGACCAGCGTCATCAGTACCACCTCGCCTGACATCGGCCAGTCAACATCGGTGAGCGAGGCGAGCTGGAACACCAGCGCCTTGGTGGCGCCCGCGGCTCCCGCGAAAGTCGCCGAAAGCACGAAGGCGACGAGCTTGTAGCGATCGGTTTTGTAACCGAGCGAGATGGCACGCGGCTCGTTTTCGCGAATGGCCTTGAGTACCTCGCCGAAAGGCGAATTCACGATCCGGTAAATCATGAGAAATCCGACCAGGAAGATGCCGGCTACGAATACATACATGTTGGTCTGGTCGGCGAGATCGATGATGCCGAACAACTTGCCGCGCGGCACTGCCTGGATGCCGTCCTCTCCGCCTGTAAATGGCGCCTGCACTGCGAAGAAGAACATCATCTGTGCCAAGGCGAGTGTGATCATGGCGAAATAGATGCCCTGGCGACGGATTGCGAGCGCCCCAACCATGATCCCTGCCACAGCGGCGACGAGAGTGCCGCCGAGGACTGCGAGCTCAGGCGAGAGCGGAGGAAGGGGAATGGTCAGCCACTGCCAGCCGCCGGCCCAGTATGGGAAGCGCAGTGTGCCCACTTTGGCGAGATGCGCCCCGACATAAGCGCCCCAGCCGAAAAACAGCGCGTGTCCAAAGGACAACAGGCCCACGTAGCCGATGAGAAGATTGAAAGCGCAGGCAAACAGCGCAAAGCAGAGCGCCTTCATCAAGAACACCGGGTAGAACAGCATCGGCGCGACGACGAGCACGGCGGCCATGATGACAAAGGCGATTGCCTCGCTGCGCGAACGCTCGCTCGGGTAAAACTTTGCTGCAAGCTCGCGCTGCACCTCAAGCGCTCCGGCCGAAAAGGCCGGCTGGCCTGACCAGCAGCACAATGGCCATGATCACGAAAATCACCGTGTTCGAAGCCTCCGGAAAGAACACCTTGGTGAGGCCCTCGATCAGCCCCAGGCCGAAACCGGTTACGATGGCGCCGAGGATCGAGCCCATGCCGCCGATCACCACCACAGCAAACACGACGATGATGAGATTGGCGCCCATCTGCGGGCTGACGCTGTAGATCGGCGCCGCCATGACGCCGGCCACGGCGGCGAGCGCCACGCCGAAGCCGTAGGTGAGGGTGATCATGCGCGGCACATTGATGCCAAACGCGCGCACCATTGTGGGATTCTCAGTTGCCGCGCGCAGATAGGCCCCCAGCCTGGTACGCTCGATGACGAACCATGTCGCCAGGCATACGACGAGCGAAAAGGCGATGACCCAGGCGCGATAGTTCGGCAGAAACATGAATCCGAGATTCTGCCCGCCTTGCAGGACCGTTGGAGGTGCATAAGGCAGCCCCGACGATCCAAAGAAATTTCGGAACGTCCCTTCAATCATCAAGGCGAGCCCGAACGTGAGCAGCAGTCCATAAAGGTGGTCGAGCTTGTAGAGCCATTGCAGGAACAGCCGCTCGATGATGATGCCGCTGATGCCGACGACAACCGGCGCGATCAGCAGTGCCCACCAATAGCCAAGCGAATACTGCAGCAGAAAGTAGGCGGCGAAGGCGCCCAGCATGTACTGGGCGCCATGAGCGAAATTGATGATGTTGAGCATGCCGAAAATGACCGCTAGGCCGAGGCTCAGCAGCGCGTAGAAAGAGCCGTTGATCAGTCCGATCAGCAGCTGGCCGAAGAGGGCCTGCGAGCTGATGCCGAGCATTTCGAACATCTGCACCCCTTCGTGCAGGAACGCAGGCCTTCGTCGTCGTTTCCTCGCCGCTGTTTCGGTCAGCTCTTAACGAGCGGGCAACCGCCCTCCGCGAGCGGCCGGAACGCCTCCTCCGCCGGAATGGTGGCACGCAGATTGTAGAGATCCCACGGACCTTTCGACTCGGCAGGCTTTTTGACCTCGAACAGGTACATCGGATGGATCTTGCGCCCGTCCGCACGAATGGTGCCTTTACCCAGGAGCTTATCGTCGGTCGGCAGCTCTTTCATCTTGGCAACGACGGCTTTGCCGTCGGCATCGCTCTTGAGCGATTCAACCGCCTTCAGGTAGTGCATCACTGCTGAATAGACCCCGGCATGAACCATGCTCGGGTACACGCCCCCATTCTGCTCGGCGAATTTGCGGGCGAACTCGCGATTCGCATCGTTCTGGTCCCAGTACCATGCTTCGGTGAAGATCAGACCCTGCGCTACCGGCAACCCGAGCGCCTTCACGTCGGTGAGGAAGACCAGCAAGCCGGCAAGGCTCTGTCCGCCTTTCACGATGCCAAACTCGGCCGCCTGCTTGATTGAGTTCACGGTGTCGGCGCCGGCATTTGCAAGACCGATGATCTTGGCCTTGGACGCCTGGGCTTGCAGCAGGAATGACGAAAAGTCGGTGGCCGGGAAAGGATGACGGACCTGCCCGAGCACTTTGCCCCCGTTCTTCACGATCACTGCTGAGGTGTCGCGTTCGAGTGCCAGGCCGAATGCGTAGTTCGCGGTGAGAAAGAACCAGGTGTCACCGCCAGTTTTGACGATCGCCTGCCCGGTTCCGTTCGCCAGCGCCCACGTGTCGTAGGTCCAGTGAATGGTATTGGGCGTGCATTTCGCTCCGGTCAGGTCTGACGCGGCTGCACCGGAGACGAGAAAGACCTTGTTTTTGTCGCGCACGATCTCGTTGACTGCCAGCGCCACCGACGAGGTCGGCACATCGACAATTACGTCCACCTTTTCAGTGTCGATCCACGCTCGCACGATGCTAGAGCCCACGTCGGGCTTGTTCTGATGGTCGGCTCCGACGATCTCCACCTTCATGCCTTTGGCGGCGGCCCCGAAGTCCTCGACCGCCATGCGCGCCGCGACCACCGAGCCCGGACCACTAAGGTCCTTGTAGGTGCCGGACATGTCGTTCATGACGCCGATCTTGATCGTGCCGTCGGTGTATTGCGCCTGTGCGGTCGAAGCCGCGAGCGCGAGTGCGAGCGCTGTGACGCTGATCATTCTTGCCATGAAGCGTTCTCCTGTTGAGGCATGTAGGCGCTGTGGCATCACACACCGAGATATTCGTTTAGCTTGCCCAAATTTTCCTGCAGCTCGGCATTGGCGAACCGATCGATGATGCGGCCATGCTCCATGACGTAGTAGCGGTCTGCCACTGTCGAGGCGAAGCGAAAATTCTGCTCGACCAGCAGTATGGTGAAGCCCTGCTGCTTGAGCATGCCGATGGTCTTGCCAATCTGCTGGATGATGACGGGAGCAAGGCCTTCGGTTGGCTCGTCCAGGAGCAGCAGGCGTGCCCCCGTGCGCAGGATGCGTCCGATGGCCAGCATCTGCTGCTCGCCGCCGGAGAGCTTCGTCCCTTGACTTGAAAGGCGCTCTTTGAGGTTGGGAAACAGCTGGAAAATAGCCTCAACCTCAAGTCCGCCCGGCAACACCTTGGGGGGCAGCAATAAGTTCTCCTCGACGCTGAGGCTTGCAAAGATTGCGCGTTCCTCCGGGCACAAGGCGACGCCGAGGCGAGCGATGCGGTCGCTCGTCAGCTTGATGGTTTCTCTGCCGTCGAAACGCACCGATCCCGTGCGCTGGCCGACGATGCCCATGATCGACTTCATGGTTGTCGTCTTGCCAGCGCCGTTGCGGCCGAGCAGCGTCACCACCTCGCCGGCGAAGACCTCGAAAGCCGCCCCATGCAGAATGTGGGACTCTCCGTACCAGGCTTGCAGCGCGTCCACTTGCAGCAGAGGGAGCGCCGGAGCTGGACTAAGCATGGCCCGCACCCAGATACGCCTCGCGCACGCCGGGATCGGCCGCGACAGTGGCATAATTGCCTTCGGCCATCACCCGACCTCGCGTGAGCACGGTAATACGGTCGGAGAGATCGGCAACAACGCTGAGATTGTGCTCGACCATCAACACCGTGCGCTCGGAGGCGACCCGCCTGATGAGCACGGCGACCCGGTCGATGTCCTCGCGGCCCATCCCCGCCATGGGCTCGTCCAGCAGCAACATTTCCGGCTCCAGCGCGAGCGTCGTGGCGATCTCGAGTGCGCGTTTGCGGCCGTAAGGGAGCTCGGCTGCGGTTGCCCGAGCATAAGAGGAGAGGCCGACATCATCGAGCAGCTCGAGTGCGCGCTCGTTGAACTGCTCGAGCACGCGTTTCGAGCGCCAGAAATCGAAGGATCCACCGCGGCATCGCTGCAACGCCAGCCGCACGTTCTCGAGCACGGAAAGGTGTGGAAACACGGCCGAGATCTGAAACGAGCGCACGAGCCCAAGCCGCGCCACCTCGGCGGGCTGCAGCGCGGTAATATCGCGCCCCTTGTAGCGAATGCGACCCCGCGTAGGACTGACGAACTTGGTGAGCAAATTGAAGCAGGTGGTCTTGCCGGCCCCATTGGGCCCGATCAAAGCATGGATGGTCCCGCGGGTCACCCGCAGGGTCACCGCGTTGACGGCGACGAAGCCCGCGAATTCCTTCGTCAGATCCTCGGTTTCGAGGATGAAATCGTCAGCCACAGCGCACCTTGGCTCCCAGAGCGCGGCTATTGTAACAACGATGCCGCTTCTCAAGACAAAAAAGACCGGTGCCGGTTCGCTTCCCTGCCGTACCGGTTGCCTTCCTCAAGCTTTACCCCAATCCTATGTAAGGACAAGGCTAAGAGCCGCGATTTTCGAAGTTCGCACGATTGTGCTGCAGCGGCCTTTCGAGCTTCGGAATCGAACCGCTGGTGTGGCGGTTCAGAAGTCCGCATCATTCTTGCCGCAAGTTCGTCATGCGGACTTCTGAACCAAAGCCACACCAGACCTATAGTTCGCTAGTATCCTTCGATTCCGAAGTTCGCAAGCTACGGTGCCGCACGATGATGCGAACTTCGAAATCGGGACACTAGCCCGAAGCACTGAGACGCGTCAGCATGCGCTGAACGTAGTCGGATAGCGGGAGGAATAACCGTTGCGTCTGCTCGTCATCGAGGACGATCCGGATCTCAATCGGCAGCTCGCCGCCGCGTTGATCGACGCTGGCTACGTGGTCGATCGCGCTTTCGACGGCGAGGAAGGGCATTATCTCGGGGAGAGCGAGCCCTATGATGCTGTCATCCTCGATATCGGCTTGCCGAAAATGGATGGCATCTCCGTGCTCGAGGCGTGGCGTAGGGCGGGACGAGCGATGCCGGTTCTGATCCTCACAGCGCGCGACCGGTGGAGCGACAAGGTCCAAGGGTTCGATGCTGGAGCGGATGACTATGTTGCCAAGCCCTTTCATCTCGAGGAGGTGCTCGCCCGTATCCGTGCGTTGCTGCGACGCTCTGCCGGCCATGCCAAGAGTGAGCTCAACTGCGGCTCGGTGCGGCTTGATACGCGTACTGGCCGCGTCAGCGTAGAAGGCAATCCGGTCAAGCTCACCTCCCACGAATATCGGCTTCTTTCCTATTTGATGCATCATACCGGCCGCGTGGTCTCCCGCAGCGAGCTCGTGGAGCATCTGTATGACCAGGACTTCGATCGCGATTCCAACACTATCGAGGTGTTTGTCGGCCGCATCCGCAAGAAGCTCGGCGTCGACGTGATCCAGACCGTGCGCGGACTCGGCTATTTGCTGACCCCGCCGGGCAATGCGTCTTAACTCTCTTGCGCTAAGGCTATTCTTTTCCGCCACGACCTGGACGGTGATCATTCTCATCGTCACGGGTGTGGTGCTCTCGTCGATTTATCGCGCGGCGGTCGAGCGCGCCTTCGACCGCCGGCTTGCGGTATACCTGCGCAGCCTGGTTGCCGAGGTTGCCGCGCCCGAGAGCAACTCCGAAAAATTTCCACGCTCGATCGGCGATCCTCTGTTCGAGCTTCCATTGTCGGGATGGTACTGGCAGGTCACGCGGCTCGATGCGCCGACGCTCGACGTGCGATCCTCCCGTTCACTGTGGGACGGAACGTTGCCGCGGCTCGCCGATCTCGGTGTCTCCACTTCCGCCGGCGGCTCGCGCGAAGGCTATGCCGAAGGACCCGAGGGGCAGCGGTTGCGGCTTGTCGAGCGCACCCTCGATCTTGGAGAAGAGGGGCGGTATCTGATAGCGATCGCCGGTGATGCTGCTGAGATTGAAACTGAGGTACAAAGTTTCGACGGTACGCTGATCATCACCTTCGCTGTGCTGGGGATCGTTCTGCTCCTGACCACCACGTTCCAAGTGCGATTCGGTCTTGCTCCCCTCAAACGTATTTCGGAGGGGCTCGCGGCCATCCGCTACGGCGGCGCCGAGCGACTGGAAGGTGCCTTCCCAGTCGAGATCGCCCCGCTTGCGCGTGAAACGAATGCTTTAATTGAGGCGAATCGCGAGATCGTGACGCGCGCCCGCACCCAGGTGGGCAACCTCGCTCACGCCCTCAAGACACCGATTTCCGTCATGCTGAATGAGGCGAGCACGCACGGCACGGATGCTCTTGCATTGAAGGTGCGCGAGCAGACGGAGATCATGCGCGATCAGGTGACGCGTCATCTTGAGCGCGCACGTTTGGCCGCTCGCGTCCCGGTCATCGGCACAGTCACGGATGTGCGCGCGGTCTTGTTCGCCCTGGCACGCACCATGGAAAAGATCCATCACACGCGCACGTTTACCATCGACATTGATGCCCCTGAAGGTGCTCGCTTTCTTGGTGAGCAGCAGGATCTCGAGGAAATGGTGGGAAACCTGATCGATAACGCATGCAAGTGGGCGCAATCGCGGGTAGCGGTCGAAGCATTCTCGGAAAGGCCCGACGCCAAAGACGAGCGGCGCTTTGTTCGCATTCTGGTGGATGACGACGGCCCTGGGCTCTCGCCGCAGCAGCGCGAGCAGGTCGCCCGTCGCGGTCGACGGCTAGACGAGACGAAGCCTGGTTCAGGGCTGGGTCTTTCGATCGTGGTGGAGCTTGCCGCTCTTTATGGCGGCAGCCTTACGCTGGGCACCGCCCCAATCGGCGGTTTGCGTGCTGAGCTCTTGCTGCCGGCGGCATGAGCTTGCTTCGACACAACAGAGTTTTGCCCTAAATAGGCGCAATAAATCGCAGCCGGTAGGCCGACACCCCGCACGGGGACAGCCGGCGCATTCTCAGTCAGGGGCGGTGGGCCATGTCTATCTTTTGCTTCGGCCACCGTCTGGCCCCCGCAGGGCTGCTGATCCTGGTTCTCGCGGCGTGCAGCGCAAATCCGCAGACCGGGACTGGACCGAAAGAGAACACCGGCACAGTGGTTGGAGCGGTCGCCGGAGGATTGATCGGCTCGCAATTCGGCGGCGGCACGGGCGAACGTGTCGCGGCAGGCCTCGCCGGAGCCGCCATAGGCGGCCTAATTGGTAATCGCCTGGGCGCGGCGATGGATGATGAAGACAAGCAACGCGCTTACGCTGCGCAGATGCAGGCGCTCGAAAGCGGTCGATCCGGCGCTGCGGTGCCTTGGCGCAACCCGGATTCCGGCAGACACGGAGCCATCATTCCCGGACCGGCCTATCAGTCGAATGGCCTCCAGTGCCGCCAATACACGCACACGATTTATATCGATGGCCGGCCGGATGTGGCGCGGGGCACTGCGTGTCGCAACCCGGACGGCACCTGGACCGCGGTCGGGTGATGGTCGCGGGCGCCACGTACTCTCCGATGCCTCAGTTCGCCTGAGCTCGGCGCAAGCACGGACCATTGCGCTCAATCACGCCAGCGCGCGCGTCTGAAACAACGGCACAAGGCAGATTTGACCCGCCGGCCACGCTGCGAGCGCAAAGGCGGCTCTCTCATCCCGCTTCGGGATGTCGCGCCGGATCTTCCCATTCTGCGTTGCGGTCGCGGCGCCGAAGTGATGTAACGACACGCCTGAGCACTCGATCGGGGGAGCATCGTGTTCACAAGTGCCGCCATGTGGAATTGGAACCCGATCTTGAGCGCATGACTCTCTGGTTCCTCCTCGCGCTGATGACAGCTGCGGCAGCTTTCGCCGTTCTGTGGCCGCTTGCCCGTCGCCCTGGCGAAAAGCAGTCGGGCAGCGACGTCGTGGTATATCGCGATCAACTCGAGGAGGTGGCGCGCGACCGGGCCGCCGGATTGATCGATGCCACCGAGGCGGCAGCAGCCGAGATCGAGATCTCGCGCCGTATCATTACTGCTACCGATGCGCAGCCGCGGCAGGCATTGATAGCCGCTCCTGCGCGCCGCCGTGCCGTCGCTGTGGCTGCGCTCGTCCTGATGCCGCTCTGCACGGCAGCGCTCTATCTGACCCTCGGGTCCCCTTCGCTTCCGGACCAGCCGCTTGCCGAGCGTCTGGGCACCGCTCGCGAAAATCAATCGCTTGATCGACTAGTGACGCAGGTGGAGGCCCATCTGCAGCAAAGTCCCGACGATGCTCGCGGCTGGGAGGTCATCGCGCCGGTGTACATCCGGCTGGGTCGCTTCGAGGACGCGGTCAAGGCACGGCGCGAGGTGTTGCGGCTGCGGGGACCGAGTGCTGAAGGCGAGGCGGCTTTAGGCGAGGCTCTGGTATACGCCGCGAACGGCGTGGTGACCGCCGAGGCCAAGAGTGCATTCGATCGTGCCGTCAGTCTCGACGCTGCGAGCATGCAAGCGCGCTACTTTCTCGGAGTTGCGGCCGAGCAGGATGGTAACCGCGCCCAAGCTGCTGCGATTTGGCGGGAAATGATCCAAACTGCGCCTCCCGGCGCCGCCTGGGTCGAATTTGTAAGCCAAGCGCTTGCGCGGGTCGAAGGCAAGCCTCGCCCCGGACCGGGCGAGGAACAGATCGCCGCGTCATCTGATCTCACGCCTGAGCAGCGGGGCAACATGGTTCGCGGCATGGTGGCGCGCCTTGCCGAACGACTCGCTGAGGACGGCTCGGATCTGGACGGCTGGGTGCGGCTGGTGCGCTCCTATATGGTGCTCGGGGAGCCCGACAAAGCCCGGGCGGCGGTGCTGGATGCGCGGCATGCGCTTGGTGCTGATCCCGGCAAGCTGCGCCAGCTTGACGAAGCCGTCAAAGGACTGGGTCTCGATGGCTGAAGCTGCGGATCGAGAGCGATGACGCGTAAGCAACGCCGGCTGGCACTCATCGGCGGCGCGCTTACCGTTTTCGGCGTGGCGATGGCGCTGATGCTCACCACGCTGAAAGATTCGATTGTGTTCTTCAATTCCCCGAGCGACGTCGTCGAGAAGCACATCCAGCCGGGGACGCGCGTGCGTCTGGGCGGGCTCGTCAAGGCGGGCAGCATTGAGCGTGGCGACAGCTTGCGGGTACGGTTCGAGGTCACGGACGGCAAGAGCACCGTTCCCGTGACGTATCAGGGATTGCTGCCGGATCTCTTCCGCGAAGGACAGGGGGTCGTTGCGGAGGGCACCCTCGATTCACGTGGCGTGTTCCGCGCGGACAATGTGCTCGCCAAGCACGACGAGACTTACATGCCCAAGGAGGTCGCCGACGCGCTGAAGAAGCAGGGACACTGGAAAGAAGACCAGAAGAGCGGCACAGCTGCAGCGGGGAGGTCGCCGTGATCGCGGAGGCCGGCCATTATGCGCTCGTGCTCGCACTGGCGCTCGCAGTGCTCCAGGCCTGCGTGCCTCTGCTCGGCGCGCGCAAGAACGATCCCGCGCTGATGGGTGTGGCCGGGCCCACCGCCGTCGCTCAGCTCTGCTTCGTGGCGGTCGCCTTTGGAGCGCTCACGCTGAGCTACGTCCGTTCCGATTTTTCCGTGATCAACGTGTTCGAGAATTCGCATTCGGCGAAGCCCTTGATCTACAAGATCACCGGCGTGTGGGGCAATCATGAAGGCTCCATGCTGCTCTGGGTACTGATCCTCAGCGTCTTTGGGGCCCTGGTCGCGATCTTTGGCGGCAATCTTCCCGAGCGGCTGCGGGCGACCGTCCTCGCCGTTCAATCCTGGATTGCCGTCGCGTTCGAGCTTTTCATCCTGGCGACCTCAAATCCGTTTCTGCGCATCGCTGATGCACCGCTCGAGGGTCGCGATCTCAACCCGGTGCTGCAGGACCCGGGCTTGGCGATTCACCCGCCGCTCCTTTATCTCGGCTACGTGGGCCTCTCCATCTCGTTTTCCTTTGCCATTGCTGCGCTCATCGAGGGGCGCGTGGACGCAGCATGGGCGCGATGGGTGCGCCCCTGGACGCTGCTGGCGTGGATGTTCCTGACGCTCGGCATCGCGATGGGCTCCTATTGGGCCTATTACACCCTGGGTTGGGGCGGCTGGTGGTTCTGGGATCCGGTGGAGAACGCCTCCTTCATGCCGTGGCTTGCCGCGACCGCGCTCCTGCATTCGGCGCTGGTGATGGAGAAGCGCAACGCGCTCAAGATCTGGACCATCCTTCTCGCGATCATTGCCTTCTCACTCTCGCTGATCGGGACCTTCCTGGTGCGCTCTGGCGTGCTCACCTCGGTCCACGCCTTCGCAACCGACCCAGCGCGCGGCGTATTCATTCTGCTGATCCTGCTCTTTTTCATTGGCGGTGGGCTTGCGCTGTTTGCATGGCGCGCTCCTGCGCTCAAGCAGGGCGGCCTGTTCGCCCCGATCTCGCGGGAAGGCGCGCTCGTGCTGAACAATCTTTTTCTTGTCAGCGCGTGCGCGACTGTGTTCGTCGGTACGCTTTACCCCCTGGCACTCGAGGCGCTCACCGGCGAGAAGATCTCCGTCGGCGCGCCATTCTTCAACATGGCGTTTGGATCCATCTTTATGGCCGTGCTGGTCGCGGTGCCGTTCGGGCCGCTCCTGCCTTGGAAACGCGGCGACCTGCTCGCTGTGGCACAGCGCCTGCTCGGCGCTGCTGCAGTTGCTTTGATTGCGGGCGCGGTGATCTTCGCCATGGATGGTGGCGGTGGTCCGCTCCTCCTGCCGTTTGCGATTGGCCTCGCCGTGTTCGTCATGGCTGGAGCTCTGACCGAGCTCGTCGAGCGTACCGGCTTGCTGAAGGTGTCGTTTGGAACGGCGCTGCTGCGTGCCAAAGGGCTGCCGCGCTCCGCCTGGGGCGCGGCGTTTGCGCATTTGGGTCTCGGCATCACGCTGCTTGGCATCATCGGCGAGACGCAATGGGGCGGTGAGCGGATTGCCGAAGTGCGGCCCGGCCAGTCGATCTCGATACGCCGCTATGACCTGACCTTCGACGGCGCAGACACGCGGCAGGGACCTAACTATCGCGAGCTTTCGACTCATTTCACGGTCCGTCGGCAAGGTGAGCTGGTGGGGGTCATGCAACCCGCCAGGCGTACCTTCCCGTCGCGCGGCACCACCACAACAGAAACTGCGCTCATGACGCGAGGGGTCTCGCAACTCTACCTGGCGCTGGGTGATCCCAATGCCGATGGCTCGCTGGCAGTTCGCCTCTACTACAAGCCGCTCGTTCTGTTGATCTGGCTCGGTGCCGTGGTGATGGTGGTTGGCGGCGCGCTGTCACTGTCGGATCGGCGCTTGCGAGTCGGAGCGCCTCGTCCCTCTCGCAGCAAGGCCGTTCTTTCCCCGGCGGAGTAGATCGATGCGTTGGCTCCTGCGGCTGCTTCTGCTTCTGCTCATAGTTGGTGCGTCCTCGCGGGCACCTGCCGTGCAGCCGGATGAGATTCTGCCTGATGCCGCACTTGAGGCGCGCGCCCGTGCGCTCTCGAAAGAGCTGCGCTGCATGGTGTGTCAGAACCAGTCAATCGATGATTCGGATGCGCCGCTCGCGCGTGATTTGCGCCTGTTGGTGAGGGAGCGCCTGCAGGCGGGCGACAGCGACGGCGATGTCATCAACTTTCTGGTCGCACGCTATGGTGAGTTCGTTTTGCTGCGGCCACGCTTTTCCGGCCACACCGCGCTTCTGTGGCTCTTTCCGCTTGCGATACTGCTGCTCGGCGCCATCGCCCTCATGTCTATTGCACGACGCTACCGCCGCAACGCACGTCCGCATGAGCGCGGAGCGGAGCCGGCGCTCACTGAGGGCGAGCAGGCAAAGCTCGCGGAGATCCTGCGGCAGAGCTAAGTAGCGCTCATACCCCGCCTTTCGCCGGCATTTTCTCTCGCGCTTGCCGCGCGTCGGAACCCTTTGAAACAACACGCGTTCGTACCGGCGGGCTCCTTACCAAAGATTAATCTTCCGGTCAGCGCCGCGTAATGCGGGTCTCCCCATGTTGTTTGTGGAAGGGGAGGGCTTCAGGGCCCGGTCGATACACATGGAGTTCAACATGACCACGAGCGTTCCTGCTCCCAAGGCGCGGATCCTTTCCGCGCGTCGTTTGGCTTTGCTGGCGGGGGCCGCTGGTATCAGCACCAGCGTTCTCCTCGGCAGCACAGGCTTTGTTCCCAATATTGCGACAGTTCTTGCGCCGCCCGCTTACGCCCAGACCATTCAGCGGCCCGTCGGTTTTGCCGACATTGTCGACAAGGTGAAGCCGGCGGTCATTTCAGTCCGGGTGAAGGTCGACACCGGTGCCAAAATGATGGGCATGGAAGGGTCCTCACCATTCCCACAGAATTCGCAGATGGAGCGTTTCTTCCGGCAGTTCGGCATGCCGATGCCCGATGGCTCCAATCCCGGCGCAACCGCGCCGCGGCAGCGCTTCGTGACCGGCCAAGGCTCGGGGTTCTTCATCAGCCCTGACGGATATGCCGTCACCAACAACCACGTCGTCGACAAAGCAGAGACCGTCGAGGTGACGACCGACGATGGCAAAACCTACACGGCGAAGGTGATAGGCACTGATCCGCGCACCGATCTGGCCCTCATCAAGGTGGATGGCCGCAGCGACTTCCCGCATGTCCCTCTTTCCGAGAAAGCGCCGCGCATCGGCGACTGGGTGCTCGCGGTGGGTAATCCTTTCGGGCTCGGCGGCACCGTCACCGCCGGCATTGTCTCGGCGCGTGGCCGAGACATCGGCGCGGGCCCCTACGACGACTTCATCCAGATCGACGCGCCAGTAAACAAAGGCAACTCGGGCGGGCCGACCTTCGATGTCGACGGCAATGTGATTGGCGTCAATACGGCGATCTTCTCACCGTCTGGCGGCTCGGTTGGTATCGCGTTCGCTATTCCGGCCTCGACGGTGAAGTCCGTGGTGGCGCAACTCAAGGATACCGGCAAGGTGACGCGCGGCTGGATCGGTGTGCAGATCCAACCCGTGACCGAGGAAATTGCCGAGAGCATCGGTCTCAAAGCTCCCGAAGGGGCCCTGGTGACCGAGCCGCAGGCGGGAAGCCCCGCAGCTACGGCGGGCATCCTCGCTGGTGATGTGATCACCGCCGTCAATGATACGCCGGTCAAGGACGCCAAGGACCTTGCACGGCACATTGGCAGCATGGGTCCGGGCACCACAATCAAGCTGACGGTCTGGCGCAAAGGCGAGGAGAAGACGCTTTCCGTCGCCCTCGGCGAGCTCCCGCCGCAGCGGGAAGCACGCGTCACCCCTGAGTCGAAGGGGTCTGCCGGGACCGACGTGCCGCGGCTTGGTCTGACACTCGCACCGGCTGACAAGGTGGCCGGCAGTGGTTCGGAAGGCGTCGTCGTAACCAATGTGGATCCCAATGGCGTGGCGGCCGAGCAGGGTCTCAAGACCGGTGACGTGATTTTCGAGATCGCCGGCAAGAAGGTCGGCAATCCCGCTGATGTGCGCTCCGCGCTCGGCGATGCCCGCAAGGATGGCAAGCGTACCGTCCTCATGCGGGTGAAGTCGGGCGACGCGACGAAGTTCGTTGCTGTGCGGCTCGCGCGCGGTTGAAGTTTGCACGCCCCGGGGAGAGGACGAGGATCCGCCCCCCGGTTCCTTCTAACTCCGCTCCGGCATCCGTCGCCCCCGCCGGACGGGGTTGGTTGGGGGCGGCGGCTCACGCCGCCGCCCCTTCATCCAGGGAGAGAAGGGCGACCAGGTGCTTAGGCTCGGGACACTCCATGAGGTCGCCGCTATGATCACCGCCACCACAACGCAGGTTGCGCCCCCGAATGGCCGCTCCAGTCCGAACAATGCGCAAAAGATCATGCGGCTCCTGATCATCGAAGATGACCGCGACGCCGCCGACTACCTTGCCAAGGCCTTTCGCGAGGTCGGTCATGTCGCCGATCTGGCGGCGGACGGGGAGGAGGGGCTCGCGCATGCCCTGCACGGCCAATATGACGTGATGATCGTGGATCGCATGCTGCCCAAGCTCGACGGCCTTTCCGTAATCGGCACGGTGCGCAGCAAGGGCATCGACACGCCAGCCCTTATCCTCTCCGCGCTCGGCCAGGTCGATGACCGCGTAAAGGGTTTGCGCGCGGGGGGCGACGACTACCTCCCCAAGCCCTATTCTTTCGCCGAGTTGCTAGCGCGCATCGAGGTGCTCGCGCGTCGACGTGGCGGCCGGGAGGAGACGGTCTATCGTGTGGCCGATCTCGAGCTCGATCGGCTGTCGCACCAAGTCACGCGTGCCGGCAAGGAGATTGAGCTGCAGCCGCGTGAGTTCCGCCTGCTGGAATACCTCATGAAGCATGCCGGACAGGTGGTGACGCGCACGATGCTGCTGGAGAATGTCTGGGATTATCATTTCGATCCGCAGACCAATGTCATTGACGTGCATATCTCGCGGCTTCGTTCCAAGATCGATAAGGGATTTCCCCAGCCGCTGCTCCACACGGTACGTGGCGCGGGCTATATGGTGCGCGAAGCGAAATGATTTGGCATTCATCCTCCAGGCTCGCTCGCGACGGGGGTGTGTCGATCGGTGAGAGATGACAGCGCTGGGGAAGCTGCTCCGGACCACAGCTTTTAAGCTGACGCTCGTCTATCTGCTCATCTTTTCCCTTTTTGCCGCTTTCCTGCTCGCCTATTTTGCCTGGAATACGCGCCGTCTGATTACTGATCAGATCAAGCAGACCGTCGATGCCGAGATCACCGGCTTGGCCGAGCAATACCGGCTCGGCGGGGTGCGCCGTCTCGTTCTCGTCATAGAAGCGAGGACGCGGCGCCCAGGCTCGAGCCTTTATCTGGTCACGACGCGCGCCGGCGAAGGGCTGGCGGGCAACATCGACGCCCTGCAAACGGGTGTCCTGGAGAGCTCCGACTGGGCGGAGACGGTCTATCGCCGCCACGATGATGCGGAGGGTGCCGCGCATGAGGCGCTCGTGCGGGTCTTTCAATTGCCTTCCGGTTTCCGCCTTCTGGTCGGCCGGGATCTGGACGAGCGTCGCCGGCTGACAGATATCGTTTTTGCCGCCGGACGTTGGTCGGTGGCGCTTGTCGTGGTGCTGGGCGTGCTTGGCGGGCTGTTCGTCTCCCGGCGTGTGCTCAAGCGCATCGATGCAATGGCTGAAACGACCAGAACCATCATGGCCGGCAATCTTACCGGAAGGCTCCCTATCGCCGGGACCGGAGATGAGCTCGATCGGCTGGCGGGTAACCTCAATCTCATGCTCGAGCGCATTGAGGCATTGATGCGTGGGCTAAAGGAGGTGTCGGACAACATCGCACATGATTTGAAAACCCCGCTCACCCGCCTGCGTAACCGCTGCGAGGAAGCCTTGCGCTTGGCCGAGGATGAATCGCAATATCGCCAGGCGCTGGAAAGCACGATTGAGGAATCCGACGGGCTGATCCGTACCTTCAACGCCCTGCTGATGATCGCGCGCGCCGAGTCCGGACAGGCGCCAGACGGGATGAGCGATGTGGATGCGGCCGAGATCGCGCAGGGCGTGGGCGAGCTCTACGAGCCGCTCGCCGACGACAAAGGAATTCAACTGAAGGTCGAGGCGCCGGCTCCTGCTCCCGTGCGTGGCAATCGCGAGCTGATCAGCCAAGCGCTCGCCAACCTGGTCGATAACGCCATCAAATATGGTTCTCCGCCAGAGCGCCGCAGTAACGGGGTGCAGCCGCAAATCGTTGTTCGCGCGTCGCGCGACGGCGAGCGTATCCTGCTGACCGTTTCCGACGAGGGTCGTGGTATCCCCGAGGCTGACCGCAGCCGCGCAGTCGAACGGTTCGTGCGGCTTGAGCAGAGCCGCTCGCTTCCAGGCTCAGGACTGGGGCTCAGCTTGGCCTCCGCAGTCGCACGCCTGCATGGCGGCGAGCTTAGGCTGGAGGACAACGGTCCGGGTTTGCGCACGGTCATGTCGCTTCCCCCCGCCGCGCCGGCACAAGCGGGTGCCTGAGAATTCCGCAGAGCTCCCGGCGGCAGCTTCGCTGGCGGCGCGTATCAGCGCGGTGCCCGCAATCGGCAATGTCGAGGAAGCGAGCAGGCGCGTAACCGACTGGGTCTCGGGGATCGGCGGCACCGGCCCGGGAGAGACCATCGCGTGCTGCCTGCGCGATCAACCTCTCGTCGCGCAGCTCCTTGGCGCGTTGACCCAAGGCTCCCCTTATCTCTGGGAGCTTGTGACCCGTTCGCCTGAGCAATTCGCGAATATCCTGCAAAGCAGTCCGGAGGCTCGCTTCGACGACATCGTCGCGCAAGCTCAGGCTGCAATCGCGTGCGCGCAGGACGACGACGAGGTCATGCGCGCTCTGCGAAAAATGAAATCTCAGGCTGCGCTGCTGATTGCGCTCGCAGATATCGGCGGAGTGTGGCCGGTGATGCAGGTGACGCAGCGCCTGACGGATGTCGCCGACGCTGCTGTTGGCGCCGCCGTCGAGCACCTTATCGTGCAGGCCCGACGCGGCGGGAAGCTCAAGGGCGCGGCACAGGCTCACCCTGCGGCGGGGTCGGGTTACATAGTGCTGGCCATGGGCAAGATGGGGGCGCGCGAGCTCAATTATTCGAGCGATATTGATCTCATCGTCTTCTATGACGATCAGGCGGTCCCCGACGGAACGGAGCCGGCGCCGTTATTCGTTCGCCTCACGCGCACTTTGGTCAAGCTTTTGCAGCAGCGCACGGAAGATGGATATGTCTTCCGCACTGACTTGCGGCTACGCCCGGATCCCGCGTCCACCCAGATCGCGGTGTCGGTCCCTGCAGCGCTCGATTATTACGAAGGCCGCGGCCAGAACTGGGAGCGTGCGGCACTCATCAAGGCGCGTGCATGTGCCGGCGACATCCCTGCGGGTGAGGCGCTGCTCGAATCGCTTGCTCCATTCATCTGGCGAAAATACCTGGATTTTGCGTCCGTTGCCGACATCCATGCCATGAAGCGGCAAATGCACGCCTACCGTGGGCACGATCAAATCGCCGTCGAGGGCCATAACATCAAGCTTGGCCGCGGTGGTATCCGCGAAATCGAATTCTTCGTGCAGACCCAGCAGCTGATCGCAGGCGGGCGCCATCCCGAGCTGCGCAGCCGCGAGACACTGCATACACTCAACGCACTTGCGGCGGGCGATTGGATTGATAGCGCCGCGCGCGATGAGCTCGCGGCCGCATACCGTTTTCTGCGGGTCGTCGAGAACCGGCTGCAGATGGTGGCGGACGAGCAGACTCACACTCTGCCCGCCGATCGCGAACGCCTCGAGGGCTTCGCGCAGTTTGCCGGGTTTGCCGACCGCGACGCATTCGCACGTGCGTTGCTGGTGCAGCTGCGCGCCGTGCAGCATCATTACGCGACTTTGTTCGAGCATGCCTCGGCGCAGGAAGCCGAGCGGCGCAGGCTGCGTTTTCCCCCTGACGCCGACGACCGCGAGACGCTAGATCGATTGACTGAAATGGGTTTCAAGCAGCCGCTCGAAACCTCCTCATTGGTGCGCGGCTGGATGCGGCTTCCGTACCAGGCCTTGCGCGGCGAATTTGCGCGCGCCGAGCTTGCCGAGCTCGTCCCCCTGCTGCTCGGACATTTTTCCCGTTCGGCGAATCCGGATGGTGCTGTTCTGGCGTTCGACCGCTTCCTTAGCGGATTGCATGGCGGCGCCAGGTTGTTTTCGCTCCTGCGTCAGAATCCCGATCTGCTGGCGTTGCTTGCACTCGTTCTTGGGACCGCTCCGCGTCTCGCCGATAGCCTTGCCCAATTTCCCGGCAACATTGATGCGGTCATAGATCCCGGCTTCTTTGGCGCGCTACCGGAGGACGCCGATCTCACGCTGGCTCTCGACCGGTCGCTGCGTCAGGCCACAACCTATGAGGATTTTCTCGACCGTATTCGCATATTCGCTCAGGAGCAGATGTTCCTGATCGGCACCCGCATCCTCTCAGGTACCGTGTCGGCGGAGCAGGCCGGCGACGCTTTCGCGCGGCTCGCCGATGCCCTGATCCGCACGTTGCATACGGCGATCGAGGAGAGCTTTGCGCAGCAGCACGGGCGCATTGCCGAGCAGGAGACCGCAATTCTTGCTCTCGGCAAGCTCGGCGGACGAGAGATGACAGCGACCTCCGACCTCGACCTCATCGTGGTGTACGACTTCGCTGTCGAGCAGCCGGAATCGAGTGGCCCTCGGTCGCTTTATGGCCCGCAATATTTCTCGAGACTGACGCAGCGCTTGATCAGCGCCCTGACGGCACAGACAAACCACGGTGTCCTTTACCGAGTCGACATGCGCCTGCGGCCATCGGGGCGGGCGGGCCCGCTCGCCACGCAGATCAGCGGGTTTGCTGCCTATCAGGACAGTGAAGCGTGGACATGGGAGCACATGGCGCTCACCCGCGCTCGCGTGGTCTCGGCCTCACCCGAATTTGCCCGGCGCGTGGAAGCCGTCATTCGCACCGTGCTCTGCCGGCCGCGCGATCGCGCTGCCATTGCGGGCGACGTGGTTGAGATGCGCAACGCCATTGCCGACGAGAAAGGGGATGCCGACCGTTGGAATATCAAATACGCAGTCGGAGGACTGCTCGACGTTGAATTTATTGCCCAGTTCCTCCAGCTCACCCATGCCGAGGAGACGCCGGAGATTCTCGACACCTCGACCGCGCGTGTGTTGGAGAAAGCTTGGAAGCTCGGAATTCTGGCGGTTGAGGACGCAGAGGTGTTACGCCCGGCCGTGCGGCTCTATGACGATCTCACGCAGCTTCTGCGGCTCACCTTATCAGGTCCGTTCGACCCCCGGACGGCGGCACCTGGTCTGCTGGTGCTCCTGGCGCGCGCCGCCGATGTGCCCGATTTTGCGACGCTCGAGGCCTTTCTGTCGGAAATGCAAAACAAGGTCCGCACGACCTTCAACCGCATTCTCAGCGTGGCCGCGTGATCGGATTGCAGCATTGAATAGCAGGAGGCGTCAGCAGAGCGCTTACCTATTCCGGGCGAATACCCGCGAATTTAACCACCTTCGCCCACTTCTCTACTTCCGATGCCACATAGGCCCCAAACTCGGCGGGCGAATAGACGATCGGCGTAGTCGCCACCTCGGCGAGCCGTGCCCTTGTGGCTGGATCCTGCAGTCCTGCATTGATCTCGGCGTTGAGGCGCATGATGATTTCTATTGGCGTGCCCCTTGGCACGCCGACGCCGCACCAGGAGTTTGCTTCGTAACCGGCAAGTGTCTCTCGCATCGCCGGGACGTCGGGCAGAATTGCTGACCTGCTCCTGCCGCACATTGCCAAAGCGCGCAGCGCGCCCGAGCGGATGTGCGCGAGCGATCCCGTCAGAACGTCAATACCGACCTGCACCTGCCCAGCGATCAGGTCGGTGACCATGGGTGCGCCGCCGCGATAGGGCACATGGACCATTTTGATATCGGCCATTAACTTGAATAGCTCGCCCGCTACGTGAGAGCTCGAGCCGGTGCCAAAGGAAGCAAGACTGATCGTGCCTGGGTTTGCCTTGGCAAGCGCGATCAGCTCGCTGACGTTGCGCACGGGCAGCGCGGGGCTGGCAACCATCACGAGTGGAAAGTCGATGAGGCCGGACACGGGTGCAATGTCGCGGAGCAGGTTGAATGAGAGATTGTCGAACAGCGAGGCATTGACCGCTGCTGAGGCCGGCAAGAACAGCAATGTGTAGCCATCGGCCGGTGAATTGACGACAGCCTGCACGGAGATATTGCTGCTGGCGCCAGGCCGATTTTCGACTAGCACAGATTGGCCGAGCCGCTGAGCGAGCCACGGGGCCATAATGCGAGAGACGATGTCGGCGCCGCCGCCTGGGGGAAAGCCGACGATCCAACGCAGGGGCTTCGTAGGCCAGGATTGGGCTTTCGTGCGGCGCGGGAGGGTTGATATGGCCGGAAGAAGGGCGGCCGCCTGGATAAATTTGCGGCGGGCAATTCTCATAGGAGCCACCCGGAGCCGTTGGAGCGTTGATCATCCGATTGGACATGAGGGATCAAGCCGCGTCAATTGAGGGTAGCCAGCGGAGTGATGCGTACCAACTCGTGACGTCCCGCGTCGGCGGGCTGCTCTTGCGCCTTCATTCTGTGGGAGGGATTTCCGGTGAAGCCAGCGCGCCGCCGTTTCCTCGGTTTGACAGGGGCTGCCCTCGTCGGTCCGGCAGTCGTGCGGCAAAGCTCAGCGCAAACCTATCCGACGCGGCCGGTGCGCATGGTCGTGCCGGTTGCCGCAGGCGGCGCCAACGACACCACGGCCAGGCTCTTTGCCCAGAAGCTATCTGAGGTTCTGGGCCAGCAGTTCTACGTGGAGAACGTCCCGGGTGTGGGCGGCAACCTCGGCATTGCGAATGCCGCCCGTGCCGCTCCCGATGGCTACACGCTGCTCGCCGCTGGCGGAAACTTCGTCATCAATCCCAGCCTTTACGCGAAGGTCCCCTATGATGTTGAGAAGGATTTCGCGCCGGTGAGCTTGATGTGCTCCTCACCGCATGTGCTGGCGGTGCATCCGTCGCTTCCGGCAGCAACGGTGAACGATTTCATCGCCCTCGCAAAAGGCAAACCCGGCGAGCTGAGCTACGGCTCGGCAGGGCGTGGCACCCCTGCACACCTCGCCGGGGAGATGATGAAGCTTGCTTTCGGGCTCGACCTTATTCACGTCCCGTTTTCAGGCGGCGGGCCCGCTATCACCTCCACTCTGGGAGGTCACACCCCGACGATCATGTCAGCGCTGCCGACTGCTTTGCCCTATGCCAAAGCAGGCACAATACGTCCGCTCGCGATGATCAGCCGCCGGCGCTCAGCCCTGTTGCCCGACGTTGCCACCATGGGGGAGGCAACCGGCACCGAGCTCGAAGCCGATATTGTCACCGGCCTCGTAGTGCCGGCGGGCACGCCGGCCGCCATCGTCGAGGTGCTGCACCGGGCGGTGACCAGCGTCGTCGCGCCGGCGGAATTTCGCGAGCGCCTTGCAAACCTCGGCTTCGAGCCGGTCGCCAGCACTCCGGCACATTTTGCCGAATGGATGCGCAGCGAAATCGATAAGTGGGCAAAGGTGATCCGCGACGGCAATATCGGGCTTCAATGAAGTCGTGTAACGCGTCGCCAGCTTTATGCCCGAGCTATGCCGCCGCTTGCGTGGCGTCTCGCTTGGCTGGTGCCGGTCCAGGCAGCGGTAGGCGCAGCAGCACGATCGTGCCGCGGCCGAGGGTGGAGCGAATGCGCATTGTGCCATGATGCAACTCTACCAGCGATTTGGCGATAGCCAGCCCCAAGCCCGACCCCTGGAACTTCTTTGTGAGCTGACTTTCAACCTGCTCGAATGGGCGGCCCAGCCGCGCCAATGCCTCCTCGGGTATGCCGATGCCTGTGTCGGCAATCGCGATGATGACCCCATCCTTCATTGCTCGGCCACGCACCCTGATGCGACCGCCTTCCGGGGTGAATTTCACCGCATTGGAAAGGAGGTTGAGCACGATCTGCTTCAGCAGTCGGTGGTCGGCAACGAGCTTGATCCCTGGTGTCACCCGCGCCGTGAGGTCGAGGTTTTTGTCATTGGCGCGGCCTGACACCACGCGCATGGCATCGTTGAGGAACGGCTCGAGCTGGACCGGCTGCACGTCGAGCCGGATGCGCCCTGCCTCGATCTTCGACATGTCGAGAATGTCATTGATCACATCCAGCAGGTATTGGCCGCTCTGGTGGATATCGGAGCAGTATTCGGCATACTTCTCGGAGCCGAGCGGACCGAACATGCTTGTCTGCATGATCTCGGAAAAGCCGATGATGGCGTTGAGGGGCGTGCGTAGCTCGTGGCTCATATTGGCAAGGAAGCTCGACTTGGCCTGGTTGGCCTCCTCAGCGCGCGTCTTCTCGTCGGCATATTTTTCTGCAAGGTCCGCGACCTCTTCAGCCCTCCGCTCGAGCTCTTGTTGCGAAAGGCGCAGGTCCGCAACCGTCGCCATCAGCCGTCGCTCGCTATCGATCAGTTTTTCTTCGTGTCGCTTGATGTTGGTGATGTCGGTCCCGACCGAAACATAGCCGCCGTCTTTGGTGCGCCGCTCACTGATGTGGAGCCAGCGGCCGTCGTCGAGTTGCGCCTCGAAAGTGCGCGCACCCGGGGCCTGGCCTTCGCTGGTGATCTTCGAGCGGACCACCGGCTTGCGCCCTGCCGCCACCACCGCTTCGTAAGAGGCGCCGGATTCGATCGCCTCGTCTGGCAGATTGTGCAGCTCCTGGAAATTCGAGTTGCACAGGACCAGGCGGTTATGGGCGTCCCAGAGGACAAAGGCTTCCGGAATGGTCTCGATCGCGTCGCGCAGCCGCAGATCGGCCTCGACCGTCTTTTCGACGAGCGTCTTCTGCTCGGTCACGTCGACGGCGATGCCTATGAGGTGCGGCCCTCCGTCTCCCTGTTGTTGCACAAGCTCGCAGCGCGCCCGCAGCCACACCCAATTTCCGTTGGCGTGACGCATGCGAAAGGCGTGGTCGACGAAGGTCGCCTTGGCGTCCGCAAGCTGCTGGGCGAGCTCGTAGAGACGGATGTCCTCCGGGTGCACCAGGGCATTGAGCTCGCCGAAGCTCATCAGGCTATCGCGTGGCTGAAGGCCGAGAATGGCAAACATCGAGTGCGACCAGAACAGGCGACCACGCGCCAGGTCCCAGTCCCAAAGGCCGCAACGCCCGCGATTGAGCGCGGTGTCGATGCGGGAGCGCACGGTGTCGTAGATGGAATCCGCCTCGCGCGCCCGGGTTGCCTGCCAGTGAAACGCGAAGCCGAGGATCAGCACGACGAAACCGGTCGTGGCAGACAGGGTCACCGTGAGCGCGCTATCAGAGACCCAGGGCGCGAGTGCCTCATTGCGGCCGTGCAGGATCGCGAGCTCCCCGTCGGATCCGCTCAGGCCGCGTACCGTTCCCAGGGCTGGGGTACCGTCGGCGAGCGCAAGATCCATAACGCCCGCCTTGGCGTGCAGGATCGTGAGCGCTTGATAAGCGCCGAGCACCTCAGTGAGCGGCCGGCCAACCACGTTACCCTCGAGCGGGCGGACTGCAATCTGCGGACCCTCTGAGGTCGCCAGAAGCTCGTGACGGATGCCGGCGACGATGATGCCTTCGCCATTCGCGACAAGCACCTGCCGACTGACGGCGCGGGCCCAGCCCGGCATCATGCGCTCCAGCGCAGGTTGCAGGCGCCGGTCAGGTCCGGTCCGATCGCTGCGTGTGTGCTCGAGCTGCTCGATCCGATCGATCAGTACATCGGCGACAGCGTCGATCTGGCGGGCGATGTCAGCAATGATCGCACGGCGATGCTCGAGGACTTGTACGACTGTTCCGACGCAGATCGTGAGCAGGAAGGCGATGATCAGCGCGGGAACCGCGCGACGCAAAGCCGGCTCTGCAATGAGCAGCCGCCGATACGCGGGCTTCGCAATCGATTGAGCCAACCCTTTGATGGAATCAGTCGTGACCGACGCGCTCGCGACTTGGGCGCGCGCCATGCTTCGCCTCCCCTTCGGAATCCCAACACCTTCATCGGAAGGATGTGCCGCATCTTCCCGAATCAGTTTGATTGGAATCGAAAGATGGCAATTTGTCGAGAGCCCGATTAACGAATTCTTCGCAAGTGTGGCGAGGCCAGGGAATAGCGAATAGCGAATAGCGAATAGCGAATAGCGAGACGGAGTAGCGACCGGCGACTAGCAGCAACTCGCTGGCTTGGGGAACAAGATGAGACGCGCAGCGTTCCGCCAGATCAGCGCCAAATGACCAGTGGGTTGGGAGCTGCATGGGGAGGCGGGAGGACTATCGGCGTTACGCCCGCGAGTGCTTGGAGCTGGCAAGATCGAGCGAGCACGCGGAAGTGCGGGCGACTTTGCTGCAAATGGCCCAGACTTGGTCGCGACTTGCCGAGGAAAGTCGGGACAGCGAAAACGAGGAGCCGGAGTAGGGCTGCAGGGAAGCCCCGCTACTCCTTTTTGCCGCTCGTGCTTTTCTTGTCAGCCTGTTCCGCGAGCTGCATCCAGGCCTGCGCCATCTCTGACAGGATTTGCCGTTGCTCGGGGCTCCTGGCGTTCTTCGCCAAGGCGCGGCATTCCTCGGCGTATTTTCGGTATTGAGATGGGGCTTCCATGGCTTGGAACTAACCGAGGGGCTGGCAGCCCCGTTCCCGTCGCATGGTCGCCATGAGCATTGGAACCAAAGTTCCAGCCGCGCATCTTTGCAAACCAGGCGCTGTCCGCGCCCTGAGAGGAACCGCCAAGCCTCAGGGTGACCTAGAGCTCACCGCGTGCGCGGCGCTAGCACTGGCGGCAGGTCGGGCACCCGCTGCCAAACGGTCCCGCGGTCGAACTGAATGGTAAGGCCAGTCGCGGAGTAGATTGCTCCTTGGTTCGCGCGGTCGACCCAGATGTGCCCGGGATAGTCGATCCACCCGCGCGAGGGCTCACCCGCGTCATTCGTGAGGTTCAGGTCCGAGCCATTCTGGGCGATGTACGCGAACTGGCCCGCCAGCTCCGGTGCGCAGATCTGGATGCAGCGGTAACGGCCACTCAGGTCAAGTTGTTGAGCCGAGCTGGCAGTGGCAACGAGAGCGGCCGCAGCACAAAGCGACAGGGTGACCGAGAGCCGGATCGCGCTCACCAGAGTCTTCCCGGGCGTACGATCGGCAACGTTATCGGCGCGCGTGGATTTGGTGAGTCGACCTTCATCTTCAGGACATCGCGCTCCATCTCCATGCAGGTGAGCCATTCGACGTAGCTCGGCAGATAAACTCCGGTCCGTATGCAGCGGGCGTGATCTACGCTACCATAGGTGCCCCAGTCTTTGATCAGTTGGTCGCGCGCTCGCTGCTCCGAGCCGAGGCAGATCTCAGTATCGTTTCCTGCCGTACTTCCACCCATCAGCTGCACCATGGCGCTGGCAGCCATCCTGCAGGTCCCGGCGATGTCCACGCTCGGGACGGCCTGCGCGAATGCGGGGGACGTTGTAAGTGCGATCAAGAAGGAAATGAGGAGGCGCATTGATTGCCTTTCTCGCCGCGGCTCGGCATCCCAACAGCCGAGCATAGTCCTGCGCGCGTAGGCTCGCCAGACCATATCGGCAACATATGCACGACGCGTGTGCCTTCTCCCAGGATACGGGTCCAAGGGGCCAGGTCCGGATAGGCTCAACTCTGCCCCGTCCAGCCTTGACCAGGAGAGGGACGCTCGCCCATAAACCGAAATGACCATCCTCCATTCCAAGAACGTGCGTGACCCCGGAGGCTCGTCCTTTCCGCTGGCTGGCAATGGCGGAGATACAGCCGCCGGTTACACGTCCCACGATAAGATATTGATCATCGATTTCGGCTCGCAGGTAACGCAGCTGATCGCCCGCCGGGTGCGTGAGGAGAAGGTTTTCTGCGAAATTGTCCCGTTTCAGAAGGCTGCAGCAGCGTTACGTTCCTTGCGCCCAAAGGCGGTCATCCTGTCCGGCGGTCCGGCCTCCGTGCTCGAGCAGGACGCACCACTCGCACCAGCTGCCCTCTATAATGCAGGGGTGCCCGTGCTCGGGATCTGTTACGGCGAGCAGGCGATGGCGCAACAGCTCGGTGGTTGCGTGGAGGGCGGGCACCATCGCGAGTTTGGGCGCGCGGAGGTGGAGGTCCTCGAGGAGAGCGCCCTCTTCGAAGGGGTCTGGCGTAAAGGGGAACGCTATCCCGTCTGGATGAGTCATGGCGACCGGGTCACGCAGCTGCCCCCGGGATTTCGCGTAGTGGCCACCTCGCCCAACGCGCCCAACGCTGCGATCGCAGACGAGGCGCGGAAGTTTTATGCCACGCAGTTTCATCTCGAGGTCATGCATACTCCGCACGGGGCGGGGCTCTTGCGCAATTTCGTGCGGCGCATTGCCGAGTGCGAGGGCGACTGGACGATGCGCGCCTTCAAGCAGGAGGCAATCGCAAAGATCCGAGCGCAGGTGGGCACAGGCAGGGTCGTGTGCGGACTTTCCGGTGGCGTGGATTCATCCGTCGCCGCGGTGCTCATCCACGAGGCCATCGGCGAGCAGCTGACATGTGTGTTCGTGGATCACGGCCTTCTACGCCTCGGTGAAGCCGAGAAGGTGATCGCACTCTTTCGCGACAGCTACAACATTCCGCTGGTCTACGTGCAAGCGCAGGGCAAGTTCCTGCGTGCGCTCGATGGGGTGATCGACCCCGAGCAGAAGCGCAAAACGATTGGCAGGCTGTTCATTGACGTGTTCGAGGACGAAGCCAAAAAGCTCGGCGGGGCCGAGTTCCTGGCACAAGGCACATTGTATCCCGACGTTATCGAGAGCGTCTCATTCACGGGCGGCCCGTCGGTGACCATCAAGTCGCACCATAATGTCGGCGGCCTTCCTGACCGCATGAACATGCAGTTGGTTGAGCCGTTGCGGGAGTTGTTCAAGGATGAGGTGCGCGCGCTTGGCCGCGAGCTCGGCCTGCCTGAGGCGTTCATCGGCCGCCACCCGTTTCCTGGGCCCGGACTGGCAATTCGCTGCCCAGGCGAGATCACTGCCGACAAGCTGGAGATCCTGCGGCGCGCTGATGACATCTTCATCGAGGAAATTCGCCGCAGCGGCCTATATGACGACATCTGGCAAGCCTTTGCCGTCCTGTTGCCGGTACGCACGGTCGGTGTCATGGGCGATTACCGCACGTACGACTACGTCGTGGCGTTGCGTGCGGTCACCTCAACTGATGGGATGACGGCAGACTTCTATCCATTTGATATGAAGTTCATCGGCATGGTGGCCACACGCATTGTCAACGAGGTGAAAGGAGTGAATCGCGTGGTGTACGACGTGACCAGCAAGCCGCCGGGTACCATTGAGTGGGAATAATCGCGCCGGGTTCTTCATGCCTGGGGTTCGCTCCACCTTTCCGTTCGCAGCTCCGGGCGCTACTTGCAGTACTTTGCACGCGGTAAGGAGCCGCCGGAGGGACCGAGATGGCGCGAACGGAATCAGTGACGATCTACGGCATCAAGAACTGCGACACCATGAAGAAGGCACGTGCCTGGCTCGATCACCGCGGTGTTGGCTACACTTTCCACGATTACAAATCTGCAGGTATCGAGAGAGGGATGCTCGAGACCTGGGCGCACGCGGTCGGCTGGGAAGCGCTGCTCAACCGTGCGGGCACCACGTTTCGCAAACTCTCGGAACACGACAAAGACGTACGCAGCGAAACCCAAGCCATCAGGCTGATGCTGGCTCAGCCATCCATGATAAGGCGCCCCGTCCTTGATGTTTCCGGCAAGCTGGTGATTGGCTTCAGCCCGCAGACGTACCAGGAGCTGTTCGGCGCGAGCGTGTGAGCCAGGGGCAGGGCGAGGACAAGGGCGAGGGCGAGGACGAGGGCATGGAAGTCAACCTGCGCGGTCGCTCGGCAATCATTACAGGAGGTAGCAAGGGGGTCGGACTTGCCGTCGCCACCCGGCTTGCCGCGTCCGGCGCCGATGTTGCGATCGTTGCGCGAGGGCGCGAGGCGCTCGAGCAAGCGGTGAAGACGATCGGCGCGACCGCGGGCGGCCGCGTGTCTCCGGTGCAAGCCGACGTCGCCGTGGCGAGCGACATTCGCTCGGCGTACGACACAGTGATGCGGGAACGCGGCAGAATTGATATCGTCATCAACAATGCGGGCACTTCCGCCACCACGGCATTCGATAAGCTCACGGACGAGTTTCTGCAGCACGATTTCGATCAGAAGCTGTTCGCAGCAGTGAGGCTTACTCGCTTGGTGTGGCCGCAGATGAAGGACCGCCGTTGGGGGCGCATCATCAACGTGCTCAATATCGGAGCCAAGGCGCCGCGCGGCGGGAGCGCCCCAACCTCAATCACCCGCGCAGCGGGCATGGCGCTGACCAAGGTGCTCTCGCATGAAGGCGCCCCCCACAACATCCTGGTGAACGCGCTGCTGATCGGGTTCATCGAAGCTGACCAGCACGTGCAGGCGGCGAAACGTCTTGGAATCGAGCTCAAGGACTACATCGCCGAGCGGGCGCGGGAGATCCCGCTTGGCCGCATCGGCCGGGCGGAGGAATTTGCCAACCTCGCCTGTTTCCTGGTGTCGGATGCTGCGTCCTATGTCACCGGCACAGCTATCAATGTTGACGGCGGCCGTTCGCCGGCCGTCTAACGCCATCCAGGGCGTTAATTGATCTTGAGATCGAGTGCCTTGACCACGGGAGCCCAGCGCGCCAGGTCGTTATCGATCTTGGCGCGAAACTCGGCGGGCGTGTTTGGAATAGGCTCCATGTATTGCGTCGCCAATTTCTCGCGCACCGCTGGATCCGTCAGGGCGGCATGAACCAGATCATGGATCCGGTTGACGATTGGCTCCGGCGTTCTTGCAGGTGCAATGAGGCCGTTCCATGCATCAGCCTCAACGTCGATCCCCGCTTCCTGGAGCGTGGGATAGTCAGGCAAGAGTGATGAGCGTCGGCCGAGTGACTGGGCCAGAACCGTGAGTTGACCACCTGCAACATGCGGGATCACCGAGATCGCCGGCATGCAAGCCATCTGCACATCGTTGCGTAGCACCGCCGTCACAGCCTGGGGTGACCCCGGATACGGGACATGCACCATGCGAGTGCCGCTCTTGAGCGCAATAGCCTCCATTGCGAGATGCGACAGTGACCCATTGCCAATCGAGGCATAATTGTACTTGCCTGGATTTTTCTTCAGGACCGCGATCAGCTCGCCGACAGAAGTCACGCCAAGGGTGGGATTGACAACAAGGACACTTGGCTGCGTCGCAAGCATGCTGATCAGCGCCAGATCGCGTGCTGGGTCATAGGGCATGCGTGCAAACAACAGCGTGTTGATCGCGAGCGGACCACCGAGGCTGATGCCGATGGTGTAGCCGTTGGGCTCGGCTTTCGCGACCAAGTCGGTACCGATATTGGCGCTCGCGCCCGGACGGTTCTCGATTACGAACGACTGTCCGAGCTGCTGCTGCATGTGGTCCGCAACCAGCCGCCCCACCAGGTCGGGAGTCGAGCCGGGGCCGAACGGCACGATCACCCTTACAGTTTTTGCCGGCCAATCCTGTGCCGTGGCCAATGTGAGATTGAGCAGGCTCACCAACAGAGCAAGTTGCAAGCTTCGCATCAGCCTTCCTCGATGGGCTCTGCTGGAGTCCGCGGGACGCAGCAGGGCAGCCTAACATTCGTCCGCTGGCCGCGGTCAAGCCGCACACCGCGGAGCATGCGCAAGCCGCTGGCTGTCTTGCCTGCGTTGGCACCATGGTCTCTACTCCAGCCGCACTCGCTCGGAGCGCCGGAATGCGCGGCTTGATCATACTCGTCATCGGACTGGTGTTGTTTCAGGGCACGCACATGTTCATCACGCGTCGCGCGTGGAGGTCCGCCGTCATCGCGCGCACCGGCGAGTGGCCCTACAAAGGGGCAATCGCGGTTCTGTCGGTGCTTGGGATCGTGCTGATAGGCTATGGCTTTGGCGAGTATCGGGCGACCGGCTGGATTGATGTCTGGTATCCGCCGCGATGGACGGTCTACATCACCCAGATGCTCATGTGGCCCGCCAGCATATTCGTTGTGGCGGCCTATAGTCGCGGCGACATCTGGCGCAAGCTCAAGCATCCCATGCTGATAGGGGTGAAGACTTGGGCGGTGGCGCACCTGATCTCGAATGGCGATCTCGGCTCCATTATTCTATTTGGCTCCTTCCTGGCGTGGGGAGGGTTTCATCGAATGACGCTGAGGACGCGCAGCGATCGAGGCGCGCCCGATATTCCGGCTGGCGATCGCATGCGGGACTGGATCGCCGTCGGCGTTGGAACGCTGCTCTATCTTGCGCTCGGGTTCATCTTTCATCCAGTCGTCGTCGGCACGCCCGTGTTCGGTCGTCTGGCCCATTAGGCGCGTTACCGATGTCGGCACAACAGGACATGAGGAGACTGACGGCGCCCGACATCCGTGCCCGGAAAGGCGGCGAGCCGATCGTCTCGCTGACGGCCTATCACGCGCATACGGCGCGCCTGGTCGACAAATTTTGCGACGTGATTCTGGTCGGAGACTCGCTCGGCATGGTGATGCATGGCCTGGAAACCACCGTGCCGGTCACGCTCGACATGATGATCCTGCAGGGGCTTGCCGTGATGCGCGGATCGCGCCGCGCTTTGGTCGTGGTGGATATGCCGTTCGGCTCCTACGAGGCGTCTCGCGAGCAAGCATTTCTGTCCGCCGCCCGCGTCCTCAAGGAGACCGGTTGTGGCGCGATAAAGGTCGAGGGCGGGCGGCGCATGGCCGAGACCATTGCCTTTCTGGTGGAGCGCGGAGTACCGGTCATGGCTCACATTGGTCTCACGCCGCAATCGATCAACACCATCGGCTCGTTCCGGGCGCAGGGCCGCGATCAGGCGGACTGGAAGCCGATCGAGGATGACGCGGCGGCGGTGGCGCAAGCGGGCGCATTCTCGGTCGTGATCGAGGCGGTGGCCGAGCCGCTCGCCCGTCGCATCACGGATAGCGTGTCAATACCAACAATCGGGATTGGTGGCAGTGTCGCGTGTGATGGCCAAATCCTGGTGCTGGAGGACATGCTCGGGCTGTCCCCGCGGGTGCCAAAGTTCGTGCGCCGCTACGGGGATCTCGGCCCCGCCATAGAGGCCGCGATCAAGAGCTACGCTGCCGATGTGCGCAGCCGTGCCTTTCCCGGGCCCGAGCACGTCTATCCTCTGCGGGTCAAGGACAAATAGCCCGCGCGGTCAAAGACTTGGAAGGGCCCGCGACGGGGCAGCTTTGCCTTGTCATGGCCACATCGATACGCTAGCTCCGCTCTCGGCAGGGCGACGTTTTCAGCTTTGAAGCGAGGGACCTCGTGTCCGACATCTTCCGGGAAGTGGACGAGGAGGTTCGACGCGAGCAGCTCAAGAAGCTGTGGGACCGCTACGGCAATTATGCGTTCGCGGCCGCCGTGCTTGTGGTGGCGGCCGTTGCCGCCTGGCGTGCCTACGATTGGTGGGAGACCAAGAAGGCTGCGGAGGCGGGAGCGGCCTTCGAATCAGCAGTGACTCTCGCGGAGGCGGGGAAGCATGCTGACGCTGAGGGCGCATTCGCGAAGGTCGCGGCCGACGGCACGTCAGGCTACCGGCATCTTGCGCGTTTGCGCGAGGCTGCCGAGCTTGCGCAGGTGGACCGGAAGGCAGCTGTTGGCGCTTACGACAAAATCGCCTCGGACAGGGCGGTCGGGCCGGCCCTGCAGGATCTTGCCGGCATACGTGCGGCAGCACTTCTGATCGACGCCAATGCCTTCGATGAGGCACGCGCAAAGCTTGAGCCCCTGGCGAATGAGGATCGTACCTTCCGCTACTCCGCTCGCGAGCTGCTTGTACTGGTGGCTTGGCGAGCGGGAGATACGGCTGGTGTCAAGCGTTGGGCGGACATGATCACCACCGACAGCAAGGCGCCAAGCTCGACACGGTCGCGCGTGGACATGCTGATGGCGCTCGCTGCGCCCGAGGATAAGGGTTAGGGGCCGAGAATGGATCGTATGCGCCTTGGTCTGGCTGTGGCCGCGCTCTCGTTGGGGCTCGGCCTTTCGGGATGCGAGAACTTTGATCCGACGACCATCCTCGAGTCCGATTTCTTCAGCACGAAAAAGAAGCTCCCGGGTGAGCGCCAGCCGGTGTTCCCCGAAGGAACGCCGGGCGTCGCGCAAGGCGTGCCGCCGGAACTGGTGAGAGGGTATCAAGCCCCGCCGGAGCCTGAACCGGTCAAGCAGGCTCACCCCGAGGTGAAGCCAAAGCCCAAGGCAAGGCCCAAGATTGTCCGGCAGAAAGAGCCGAAAGAAGAGTCTGCACCAACAGCAGTGACGGTCCGACCTTCAGCGTCGCAGGCACAATCACAATCGCCACCGCAATCC
Source organism: Xanthobacteraceae bacterium (assembly GCA_045811525.1). Classification (GTDB taxonomy): domain Bacteria; phylum Pseudomonadota; class Alphaproteobacteria; order Rhizobiales; family Xanthobacteraceae; genus VAZQ01. The sequence goes on from JBJMTV010000023.1 coordinate 240,103, forward strand.
CAACCGCAATGGCCTGATCCGCCGCGCCAGCCGGCTACCGCGGGATTTCCTGGCGCGGGGCAGCCATCGGGCGGGGTGGCTTGGCCCGACCCGCCTGCGCCGCGATGATGTGATCCTCACTCGCGCTGGCACCAACATTCCTGCCACCGACGCGCGATGACATAGAGCGCCCGCCATATAGATAGGCCTGTGCGCCTTCGTGCCGGTGTGCCGGCCGTATTCGGTTTCCCGCAATGAGCTTCACCATCGCCATTGTCGGACGTCCGAATGTCGGCAAGTCCACGCTGTTCAATCGGCTTGTCGGGAAGCGCCTTGCACTTGTTGACGACAGGCCTGGTGTCACCCGGGACCGACGTGAGGGGCACGGGCGACTTGGCGACCTCTCGTTCACTGCCATCGACACCGCCGGCCTCGAGCAGGCGGCGCCGGATACATTGCTCGGCCGCATGCAAGAGCAAACCGGTGCAGCAATCACGGCTGCCGACGCGGTGCTGTTCATGATAGATGCGCGGACGGGGGTCACTCCGACCGATCGCAGCTTCGCCAATCTGGTGCGCAAGGCAGGGAAGCCGGCGATTCTCATCGCCAATAAGAGCGAGGGGAGGGCAGGGGAGGCCGGTCTGCTAGAAGCCTACGCGCTCGGGCTCGGTGAGCCCGTCGCCATATCGGCCGAGCACGGCGAAGGCTTGGCTGACGTTTACGAAGCTTTGCGGGCAGCCCTCCCGGAGATGGCCGTAAATTCGGTAGAGCCAGAGGCGCCACTCGACGCCCCTTTGCGCATTGCCGTCGTCGGCCGCCCCAACTCAGGCAAGTCCACCCTGATCAATCGACTTCTTGGCAAGGAGCGGCTGTTGACTGGGCCGGAGGCCGGCACCACCCGGGACGCCATTGCGGTCGAGTTGACCTGGGCGCAACGCAAGTTCCGCGTTCACGACACTGCGGGCCTGCGGCGACGCTCGCGCGTCGCGGAAAAGCTGGAGAAGCTCTCGGTTGCCGATGCACTAAATGCAATACAATTCGCGGAAGTCGTGATCCTGTTGTTGGATGCGCAGCATCCGTTCGAAGAACAGGATTTGCGCATTGCCGACCTGATCGAGCGCGAGGGCCGCGCGCTGGTGATTGGAATGAACAAGGTCGACTTGGTCGAACCGCCAGCGGGCGCGATCAAGGCCCTGCGCGACCAAACCGACCATTTGCTGCCGCAGGTCAAGGGCGTGCCGGTGGTCGCCGTCTCAGGAATGACCGGCGAAGGTCTCGATCGATTGATGCAGGCAGTGCTCGCGGCGCATGCAGTCTGGAACACCAGAGTTGCGACCAACGCGCTGAACCGTTGGCTCGGCGAAGCAGTGGCGGCGCATCCGCCGCCGGCGGTCTCCGGCCGGGCGGTTCGTCTCGACTACATCACGCAGCCGAAAAGCAGGCCGCCGACCTTCGTGTTGTTCGCCAGTCGCGTGGACGCCGTCCCGGATGCGTACCGACGTTTTCTCGTCAATGGTCTGCGTGAGACCTTTGATTTGCCTGGTACGCCCATCAGGCTGACGCTGCGCGAGAAAAAAAACCCGTACGCGAAGAAGAAGCGCTAGCTGCGTGAGGGTGCATTGAACACTCCCGCAAATCACTGGAAGTCGCAGGTGGAAGACGCATGGTTGCCAGAATTGTTGTTGTTCCCCCCTCGGCCGATGTTGCCGCGATTGCGCGCGAGATGGCGCCCGCCGGATTCGAGCTCGTGCTCACTCGCAACACTTGGGCGGAGATGGAGGCGGCACTAGGCGCTGCCGAATACATGGTCTGCTATCCGCACGTGACGATGGAGGACAGCTTCTATCGTGCCGCGCCTCGCCTGAAATTGGTTCAGCTGCTGAGCGCCGGTTACGACGACGTCGATCTTGAGGCAGCGCGCCGCGCCAAGGTTCCTCTCGCCAACAACGGCGGAGCCAATGCAATCTCAGTCGCCGAGCATACGCTGATGCTGATGCTGGCGGTCTCACGCCGCGTGATCTGGCAGCACGCCAACGTTTCGGCTGGACGATGGCGCGGCAATGGCCCGGCGCCCCGCATGTACGAGTTATTCGAAAAGACGCTGGGAATCGTCGGGCTCGGCACCATCGGTAAAAAGGTTGCGCGGCTCGCGCGGGCCTTCGGCATGCGCGTGCAGTATTATGACATCGTTCGGCTGAGCGAGGATGCCGAGGATAGCCTGGGGGTTCGATTTCGGCTGCTGCGGGAGCTTTTGCGGAGCTCAGACATCGTTTCGCTCCACGTGCCGCTCAACGATAGAACGCGCCATATGATCGGCGCCGAGGAGCTCGCGGCGATGAAGCCCGAAGCTATCCTGGTGAATACCTGCCGAGGGCCGGTAATTGAGGAAGCCTCTCTTTACCGGGCCTTGATTGAGGGCAAGTTGTTCGGAGCCGGACTTGACGTGTTTGATCGGGAGCCGCCCGCTCCAGGCAATCCGCTGTTCACGCTCGACAATGTGGTGCTCACGGCACATTTCGCCGGGCCCACCTGGGACAACCATGTCGCCCGTTTCCGCAACGCCTTCGACAACGTGCAGCGGGTCCATCGCGGTGAGCCGGCATTGTGGGTCGTGCCAGAGCTCGCCGAGCTCGGCCAGGCTGCCGCTGCGCGATAGCGTGGCATTCGCCAGGCTCCTATGATCCCCTGCCACAAAGCAGCAGGAGGACCGTTATGAACGGCGCCGCGCTCGTCGCTGAAATTCTTAGACGAGAGGGAACCGAATTCCTCTCCTGCTACCCCCGTAATCCGCTCATCGAGGCATGCGCCCAGCTCGATATCCGCACCATCCTCTGCCGGCAGGAGCGGGTCGGTGTCGGCATTGCCGACGGCTATTCACGGATTCGTCGGGGGCGAAAGAACGGCGTGTTTGCCGCACAGGCGGGGCCTGGAATCGAGAATGCATTTGCCGGCGTCGCCCAAGCATTCACGGAGAACGTGCCGGTGTTGATCATCCCGGCGGGGTTGCCGCTCGAGCGGCACTATCTTCATCCGGTTTTTCGGGCTGCCGACGTGTACCGCCCGGTGACCAAATGGTCGGCACTGGCGCACTCGGTTCAGGAGCTACCCGCGCTCATGCGGCGGGCCTACCACGCATTGCGCAGCAGCAAGGGCGGCCCGGTGCTCGTGGAGATCCCCAACGAGGTATTCGAAGCCGAATACAACGGCGAGCTGCACTACGAGGCGGTGGAGGCGCTCCGTACCGCGCCCGATCCGGAGGCAATCCGCACGGCAGTGCGCATACTGCTCAGCGCGCGCAATCCAGTCCTCTGGGCCGGGCAGGGCGTGTTGTATGCGCAGGCGAGCGAGCAGCTCGCCGCTTTGGCCGAGCTTGTGCCCGCGCCGGTGGTCACCACCAATCCAGGCAAGAGCGCACTTGCGGAAAGTCACCCGCTGGCGCTCGGTGCATCCACCCGCTCGCGGCCGAAAATGTTTACCGATTTCATGGCGCGCGCTGACCTCATCCTGGCTATTGGCTCGAGCCTGACCAAGACGCCCTTCGGACCGGGCGTCCCACCCGGCAAAACCGTTATCCATTCCACGAACGATCCGATGGATATCAACAAGGAATACGAGTGCGATCATGCGCTGCCGGGGGATGCGGCACTTGTGCTCGAGGCGCTCATCGAAGAGGTCGGGCGACAGAGGAAAGGAGACCGGGGCAATGCGCTGGCCGTGCTCAAAGCAGACATTGCAGGGGCAAAAAAAGCCTGGCTGGCAGAATGGTCAAAGCATCTGGACTCCGAGGAAGTGCCGATCAACCAATATCGCGTCATCCGCGATCTGATGCGCACAGCTGATCGTGAGAACATGATCGTGACTCACGATTCCGGTAGCCCGCGCGAGCAGATGATCCCGTTCTGGGAAACCACCGCGCCGGGCTCCTACATCGGCTGGGGGAAGTCGACCCAGCTTGGCTACGGGTTGGGCCTGATCATGGGGGCAAAGCTTGCCGCACCCGAAAAACTCTGCGTCAACATTATGGGAGATTCGGCAATCGGAATGACCGGCATGGATATCGAGACCGCCTCGCGCAACAAGATCGCCATCCTGACGATCGTCCTCAACAACGGCATCATGGCAGCCGAGCGTGAGGTGCTCAAAGTGTCGGATGACAAGTATGGCGCCATGAAAGTGGGTGGCAATTACAGCAAGGTCGCTGAAGGGCTCAACGTGGCGGCATTGCGCGTCGAGAAGCCCGGCGACCTCGTGCCGGCGATCAAGCAGGCGGTGAGCGTGACCGAGACCGGAGCGCCGTTCCTGCTCGAGGTGATGGTCAAGGAGGGCCAGGACTTCTCCCGCTATCCCCTGGCAGGCCTATAATCGAGATGTGTCGAAATCGTTCAAAGGGAGGGGTGTGTTGGGTCTACCGAGGATTACGACGATGCTGCGCGTTGTGTTTCCCGCGCTGATGTTGCTTCTCGCAACAGGTGCGGCGCCGACAATGGCGCTGACCACGGAAGAAAAGATGGAAACGTGCAAGTTCGGAGCGGACAATCAGAAGCTTACCGGAGGCGCCCGTAAAAAGTTTTTGTCCCGATGCATGGCGGACACCGACACGCCTGCAAAAAGAACAAATGGGCAGCAGCACAAGAAGACCAGCTGAAAAGCGCCGCTTAGCTCAAGCAGGCGCTTGGAAGCTCATGAGCTTGCCTCTGGGATAAACGTAAATTTTGCCGCTCTCCTGCATGCTCGGCAGGCAGAGATCGACGATTTTTTCCGCCACTTTAGCTGGTGGTTCAAGGATCATCGGGTCTTCTCCAGGCATGGCCTGCGCGCGCATGCGGGTGCGCACCGGGCCTGGCGTAAACAGGTTCACTCGTACATTCGTCGTCGCGGTCTCGGCGGCGTAGGTTCGTGCGAGCGTTTCCAAAGCCGCTTTCGAGAGCGAGTAGGGGCCCCAATAGGCCCGCGCATTGGCGGCTGCTCCGGAAGAAACAAAAACCACCCGTCCAGCGGCCGAAAACTTCAACAGCTGGTCCATGGCGCAGATCAGGCGCCAGTTCGCTGTGACGTTGACCGCGATGACCTCATCCCAGGCGCTCGCCTCGACATGACCCAGAGGCGAGAGGGGTCCGAGTATTCCGGCATTGCCGACCAGCACATCGAGCCTGCCGAAGCGGTCACGCAGCGCCAAGCCAAGCCGGTCGATGCCTGGGTAATCTCTGAGATCGAGCGGCACCAGTGTCGCGCTCGAGCCTGCAGCCTTGATGGCATCGTCGAGCTCCTCCAAGCCACCGACCGTGCGGGCCACCGCGACGATGTGCGCGCCTGCCTTTGCCAAAGCCACGGCTGTCGCGTAGCCCAGCCCTCGCGAGGCGCCGGTGACCAAGGCGATGCGGTCGAGCAGGGCACGTTCCATACGGCTCGATCCGCGATGGGGACGGGACAGGGTCAGGACAAGTAGGTGCCGCGGAAGTGGATGAGCGGCGCAGCTCCCGCACCTTCGAGCACATCGACGACACGTCCAATCGCAATCATCGCCGCATTGCGTTCGATCGTCTCTTCCAATGTGCAGTCCAACGCGCCGACTGCGTTCATCAGCACCGGGGCACCGGTGGTGAGCTTGCGCCAGTCGCCAATGCTGAACCGATCTGGCCCTTTCAACGAGCTCTTGCCGCCGAACGCCTCGGCAATGGCGGCGGCATCCTGCGGCAGAAAATTAATCGCGAAATGACGTGCCGCAAGAATGACTGCAAGAGCCGACGTGCGCCGGTCAATCGAGACCATCATCAGCGGCGGATCGGCGCTCAAGTGGGTTGCGGAAAGACCGAGAAAGCCGGCGGGGCCTTCGGCAGAAAGCGCCGTCACCACGGTACTGCCAGTGGCGCGAAGTCCGATGGCTCGCCAGAACGTCCGGGCGTCAATGCGCTTCGCCGCGTTTGGCTGCTCGCTCATCCGGGCACGGACCAACGTGGCTTCAGCTCGCCTCGGCCAGCAGCGACAGCTGTCGGGGCGCGGAGGGATCGTAGCCGCTCTGATCCGTCAGGGGCGTGGGATAATCGCCAGTAAAGCAGTGGTCGGTGAATTGAGGGCGCAACGGGTCGCGCGGCCCGTTGAGCATGGCCCGATACAGGCCATCAATGGACAGGAATGCCAGTGAATCGGCGCCGATGAACTCGCGCATGCCTTCCAGGTCGTGATTGGCAGCGAGCAGCTTGTCGCGCTCCGGGGTATCGATGCCGTAATAGTCGGAATGGGTGATGGGTGGAGAGGCGATGCGGAAATGCACCTCCCGCGCGCCAGCGTCGCGCATCATCTGCACGATCTTCACCGAGGTGGTGCCGCGGACAATCGAGTCGTCGATCAACACGATTCGTTTTCCGTTCACGACAGCACGATTGGCGCTGTGCTTGAGGCGAACCCCGAGCTGGCGGATGTGCTGGGTCGGCTCAATGAAGGTGCGGCCGATATAGTGGTTGCGGATGATGCCAAGCTCGTAGGGGATCGCCGACACCTGAGCATAGCCGATGGCGGCCGGCACACCTGAGTCTGGCACTGGCACAACGACATCAGCGTCGGCCGGCGCCTCGCGGGCAAGCTGCGCGCCCATGGTCTTGCGCATGTCGTAAACGCCGCGGCCGCCGACAATCGAATCCGGACGAGCAAAATAGATGTATTCAAAGATGCATGGCCGAGGGGTCATGCGGGGGAACGGCTTGTGGCTGTGCATGCCCTCATCATCGAATACCACGACCTCTCCGTTCTCCACATCGCGCACGTACTTGGCGCCGATGATGTCGAGCGCGCAGCTCTCAGATGCCAAAATCGGATGCCCGTCCAGTCGCCCCATCACCAGAGGACGGATGCCAAGGGGGTCGCGTGCACCGATCAGCTTCTTGTTGGTGAGACCGACAAATGCATAAGCGCCTTCCAGCTGACGTAAGCCCTCAATGAACTTGTCAATGAAGCGATTTCGCTTGGCGCGGGCCACCAGATGCAGAATGACCTCCGTATCGCTGGTGGATTGCATGATGGCGCCCTCGCGCACCAGTTGGCGGCGCAACGCGAGGCCATTCGTCAGGTTCCCATTGTGGCCGATTGCGAGCCCCCCGCCGTCGAGCTCGGCGAACAGGGGCTGCACGTTGCGCAGAATGGTTTCACCGGTGGTGGAGTAGCGCACGTGGCCCGTGGCGGAGCTTCCAGGCAGCCGTTCAATGACCTCGCGCCGTGAAAAATTGTCTCCGACGAGCCCCATGCGCCGCTCGGAGTGGAAGCGCTTGCCGTCGAAGGTGACGATGCCAGCCGCCTCCTGGCCCCTATGCTGGAGGGCGTGCAGGCCGAGGGCAGTAATGGCGGCAGCGTCCGGATGGCCGAAAATGCCGAAAACGCCGCATTCCTCGCGGAGCCGGTCCGCGCCTAGATCGAGCGCGGCATCATTGCGGGTCATATCCCTCATCTCTCTTCCGCTCTCGCCGCCCTCGTAGCTCGCGCCGCGCAGGCGGCAGCGAGGGTGGAGACTCTTAGCGCGATTCGACGCTTGAGCGTTGGCCGGCTGAAGGCGGGTCTTCCTCGTCCGGTTTGGGCCGTTTCAACCGCCTCAAGATGGTGCTTTCAGGGTCGTCCGGCAACATCGAGATGAGCCAATCTCCGGTGCCCTGTAGCACCACGCGGGACTTGGCGCTGCGCACCCATTCGGGCTGGCTACGTTCCGGCACGAGCCAGGCAAAGAACAGGAAGGCCACGACCACAATGACCAAGCCGCGCGCCAAGCCAAAGAGGAATCCGAGGGTACGATCAAGGGCGCCAACCCTGCTGTCCAGCACCATGTCGGAAAAGCGCACGGTGATCACTGAGACGATCAGCAGTGTACCCAGAAAAGTGCCGCCTACCACGACACCAGCAGCGACAACGTCATTGTTGAAATAGGTCTTCGCCAGCGGCAGCAGCTTGGCATAGGCATAAAGTGTGACGACTGCTGCAATCACCCACGCCGCAATCGACAGAACCTCGCGCATGAAACCACGGATCATGGCCAGGAGGGCTGACACCAGCATGACGCCAATCAAGATGATGTCGAGGAGCGTGATGGGCATGACCGCTGGGGTTTTCCACGCTAGGCGAAACTGAGGGCGGACCGTCGCTGCCTGTATAGCCGGATGCGTTCTTGGCGTCATCCGTTTCGAGCGAGCGGTTGAAAAAGCCGCCCAGGATGTGCGCAGTCCAAGGTGGAGGGGCTTGGCTCGCTTGGCTCATCACCGAAGCCACACCTGGGATGCAGCAAACCTGCGTCCCAGGTCGGGCTATCTCAACAAGGACCGTGCAAAGCGCCAGCGCAACCTGGAATTCGCTTTTGCACGGGGCGTTCAGGAGCGATGAAGCGGCGGCTTGAGCCGAGCTTCGTCGTCACGTCTTCCCGCAGTGTTGGGCACCCGCTCTCTCGCGGCGGCGGCAATGTCGGATACGAGCGAAGCGAGATTGCTCGCGAATTCGAGAACCAGTCCAGCCTCCATCATGCCCTCGGGACGCGCTGCCTCGGGAAAAATGGCGCGCCCAAAACCAAGCTTTTTTGCTTCCTTGAGGCGCGCTGGCGCCTGCGCCACCGGACGCACCGCACCGGAGAGCGAAACCTCGCCGAAATAAACGGCATCGACAGGCAATGGCGCATTCGCAAGCGAGGAGACGAGTGCTGCCGCGGCGGCGAGATCGGCGGCCGGCTCCTGGATGCGCAAGCCCCCCGCAACATTGAGATAAACATCATGACCAGAGAGCCGTACGCCGCAATGTGCCTCCAGCACTGCCAGGACCATGGACAATCTATTGGGATCCCACCCGACGACGGCGCGCCGCGGCGTGCCGAGCGTGGTCGGCGCTACCAAAGCTTGCATTTCCACGAGTAGCGGCCGACTTCCTTCGATGCCCGCGAACACCGCCGTGCCCGGCGTGCCAAGGTCCCGTTCCGAGAGGAAGAGCTCGGATGGGTTGGGAACCTCGCGCAGCCCGGCCCCGGTCATCTCGAACACCCCGATCTCGTCCGTGGGACCAAACCGGTTCTTGATCGCACGTAAGATGCGGAATTGGTGTGACCCTTCCCCTTCAAAGGAGAGAACCGCGTCAACCATGTGCTCGACGACGCGCGGCCCCGCGATCTGGCCATCCTTGGTCACATGGCCAACCAGAATGACAGCCGCCCCCGAGCGCTTCGCGTAACGGATGAGCGCCTGGGCGCTGCCACGGACCTGTGTCACGGTTCCAGGCGCCGAGTCGACCAGATCGGTCCACATGGTCTGGATTGAATCGATGATGACGAGCCGCGGCGTCGCACCCTGGCTTAACGTTGCCACGATGTCTTCGACTGCAGTCTCGGCCGCGAGCTCGACGGCAGCAGATGCAAGGCCGAGCCGCTCGGCGCGCAGGCGCACCTGCGCCACCGCCTCCTCGCCGGAGATGTATACAGCGCGACCGCGAGCGAGTGCGACGGCGGCTGCAATCTGGATCAGCAGCGTCGATTTGCCGATGCCTGGATCACCAGCGAGGAGGAGCACAGATCCAGCAACGAATCCGCCGCCGGTGACGCGATCGAACTCGGCTATCCCACAAGGAAGGCGAGGGGCGTCATTTGTGGCACCGGCAAGCGCCTCGAGCGGAAAAGGCCGTCCCTTGCGCGGCGGACGGCCTGGCATGAGCGGGCGGGCGGTTGCGGAATTTTCCTCGGCAATGGTGTTCCATTCCCCACATGCCTCGCATTTACCCTGCCAGCGGGCATGCACCGCACCGCAGTTCTGGCAGATGAAGCTCGCTTCTCGACGCGCCATGCGATGCTTGGATCAGACGAGCGCCGCGCGACGCTTGCGCCGACGGACCGTTGCGCGTGCGCAATTGTGTCTCATGCACCGTTGTAGATGCGACAGTAGCGCCGGCCGAGCGTGGTGAGCACCTCGTAGGCAATAGTGCCCATCCCCGCGGCGGCTTCGTCGAGGCTCAGGCCTTCGCCGATCAAGGTGGCAAAATCGCCGCGGCGAACCTTGCCTTCGCCCACGTCGGTCACATCGACCGCGAACACGTCCATGGACACGCGGCCTGCGATGGGACAACGCTTTCCAGCAATGACTACCGTGCCGGCAGCCTTGCCCTTGGCCGCGCCAGCTGATCGCAAATACCCATCCCCATAGCCGACAGCAACCACAGCGATGCGGGTGTGGCGCGCCGCCGTGAATGCCGCGCCGTAGCCGACAGTCTCTCCCTTCTCGACTGCGCGAACCTGAACGATGCGACCCTTGAGCTCGATGGCGGAGCGCATCGGATTTGCTTTGCCAAGTGTGGGATTGCCCCCGTAGAGCGCAATACCTGGGCGCACGAGGTCGCAGTAGAGTGTGCCGCCAAGGAATATGCCGGATGAATTCGCCAGAGACGAGGGAATGCCGCGATAGAGGATGCGGAGCTCGCGAAACACGCGGATTTGCCGATCATTCAGCGGATGATCAGTGGTGTCCGCGCAGGCAAGATGGCTCATCAACAACGATAGCCCGTGGCTCGGGGAATGAATCCGTGGCGCAATGGCCGCCGCCTCATCAACAGTGACACCGAGCCGGTTCATACCGGTGTCGACGTGGAGGGCTGCACCGCCTCGCCAGCCCGAGGTCGAGACGAATGCGTCCCACTCGGCAAGCTCAATCGTGCTGTTAATGATGGGACGCAGGTTGTTGTCGGCGAAAGCTTGTGCCGTGCCGGCCATGATTCCATTCAGCACGTAGATCGCAGCCTCGGGCGCGACGGCTCGCGCGCAGCGCGCCTCCGCCAAATCGGCGACGAAAAAGGTGCGGCAGCCCGCGCGACTGAGCTTCCGTGCGACCGGCTCCAATCCGCAGCCATAGGCGTCCGCCTTCAACACAGCGCCGCACTCCACCGGGACAGTCATGCTCGCGAGCTTTTTCCAATTCGCTTCTATAGCGGCGAGATCAATGGTGAGGATCCCGCCTGTCTCGCCCTCTCGGGGCATTCCAGGCGGCACTGCCCGTAGCAGATCTGTATTGTGGATGGTCATGGCTGACCTCTATGGCTGGCGGGGAGAGTCTCGTCCAGTCACTCCTCGCCTCGCTCTCTCCTCCTACCGAGTCTTACCGTGAGCGCCTGCCGCAAATGGTATCCGGCACAAGAAGCTTGCCCATATCCCATCACCTCGTCAGCCGGAGGGCGCTGATCGGGGCAATATGCATGTGATTGGAATCGGTTCATCAGAATCAGACCTGCTGCGGCAGCTGGTCATCGCGCGCCAGATTGTCAAAGCGGGTGACCGCCGCGTCGAATTGGACGTTGACGGTGCCGGTGGGGCCATGGCGCTGCTTGCCGAGGATGATCTCTGCCTTGCCGTGCACGGCAGCCATCTCGACTTGCCATTTGGCATATTCATCAGTCCCCGGACGCGGCTCCTTGTTGCTCAGGTAGTATTCCTCGCGGAAGACGAACATGACGACGTCTGCGTCCTGCTCGATGGATCCGGATTCTCGTAAATCCGAGAGCTGGGGTCGTTTGTCGTCACGGTTCTCGACTTGCCGCGAGAGCTGCGACAATGCCAGTACCGGCACATTGAGCTCCTTCGCGAGCGCCTTGAGGCTGGTGGTGATCTCGGTCACCTCTTGCACCCGTCCTTCGAGCGCTCGGCGACTAGAGCCCTGCAGCAGCTGGATGTAATCGATCACCAGAAGATCAAGCCCCTTCTGCCGTTTCAGCCGGCGAGCGCGCGCCGCGAGCTGCGCCACAGTGAGGCCGCCGGTCTCATCAATAAAAAGCGGCAGATGCTGCAGCTCGATGGCGACGTCTTTAATCTTCTCAAAATCCCGCTCGTCGATACCCCCGCGCCTGATGGTGCTCGAGGGAATTCCACTCTGCTCGGCAATAATGCGCGTGGCCAGCTGTTCAGCCGACATTTCAAGCGAGAAGAAGCCGACGATTCCGCCGTCAATCGTCATGGTGTGGCCGTCGACATGCACTTCCCCGCGCCATGCCCGAGCCACGTTGTAAGCGATGTTGGTGGCAAGGGCGGTCTTGCCCATGCCGGGACGGCCCGCGAGGATAACGAGGTCGGACGACTGCAAGCCTCCCATCTTGCTGTCGAGGTCCTTCAAACCCGTCGCCAAGCCTGAGAGCTTCCCCTCACGCTGGTAGGCGCGCGCGGCCATGTCGACGGCAGTCGTCAACGCCGTTTCAAACTTCTGGAAGCCGCCGCCGTAACGTCCGGTCTCCGCCAGCTCGTAGAGGCGGCGTTCTGCCTCCTCGATCTGCTCACGCGGAGCAAAATCAACTGGCGCGTCGAAGGCGGCGTTAACCATCTCCTCGCCCAATCCAATCAACTCTCGGCGCGTAGCGAGGTCGTATACGGTGCGACCGTAATCGACTGCATTGATGATCGTGGTCGCTTCCGCGGCGAGGCGGGCGAGATACTGGGCCAGAGTCAAGCCAGCGATGTCGGCATCCGCCGGCAAGAACGTCTTCAACGTGATCGGGGATGCGAGCTTGCCTGTGCGTATCAGGGTCCGCGAAATGTCGTAGATCTTCTGGTGAATTGGCTCGAAGAAATGCTCGGGCTCGAGGAAGTCGCTGACGCGGTAGAGCGCCTCGTTATTAACAAGGATCGCCCCCAGCAGCGCCTGTTCCGCCTCGATGCTGTGCGGAGCCGTGCGATAGACGGGAGCCGGGGCGGGGAGCAACTTGCGTGCGGTTGATTCGAGCGGCATGGACTTCGCTGTCAAGGTTTCTGGGCGGCCGGCGGGCACTCGACTGGGTTGCGCCCAGTGCGCGCGCCGCGGTCGGTGGCTAGCCCTTAGCAGCTCGCGCTGATTCGCGGGCGCAAACGCAGTGAGCCTACCCGCTTTCCCCGATACGCACTGCCGCGAATTATAGTTGCGCCTGAACGGTCGCAGTCCTTGACCAACAGATGTGGTTGCCTGCCGAGCGAACGTGCCAGGTCTACTCGCCCGCAAGGCGCAAAGGCGGGCGGCTGCCGCGTTCCAGCGCCCGCAACCGGTTTTCCTCTCGGCCGATATAATCGCGCGTCATCGGGACCACGCCCTGTCGCTTCGTCAGCTGCAGCTGAAACACCATCATCGCCTGCTCGCGAAAGCTCATCTCGGCCGCGGCGAGATAGAACTCCCACATGCGTACAAATCGGTGATCATAGAGCCGCTCGACAGCCTCGCGGTGCGCAAGGAAGCGATCACGCCAGGCCTTCAGCGTCTCCGCATAATGCAGACGAAGGATCTCGATATCGGTGACAAGCAGGCCCGCCCGCTCGACGGCGGGGAGCACCTCTGAGAGGGCCGGAATATAGCCTCCGGGGAAAATATATTTCGATATCCAGGGATTGGTGACGTTCGGGCCCTCGGAACGGCCGATCGAGTGGAGCAGCAACACGCCGTCGTCGCGGAGCAAGCTGCGGCACTTGCGGAAGAAGACGTCGTAGTGGCCGACGCCAACATGCTCAAACATCCCGACCGACACGATGCGGTCGAAAACCTCCGCCACGTCACGATAATCCTGCAGCCGGAAATCGATCTGGTCTGATAAGCCCTTCTCGCAGGCGCGGGCGTGGGCAAGGGCCTGTTGCTGCTCGGAAAGGGTAATGCCTGTCACTTGCACCCGGCACAACTCGGCCAGGTAAAGGCCGAGCCCGCCCCAGCCACAGCCAATATCGAGCACTCGCTGGTCGTCGCTGAGCAGAAGCTTGGCCGCGAGATGGCGCTTCTTGGCGAGTTGTGCATCGTCAAGTGACTGACCAGGCGCCTCGAAATAGGCGCAGCTGTATTGGCGGTCCGCATCAAGGAAGAGGCCGTAAAGCTGGCCATCGAGATCGTAATGATGCGCGACGTTGCGCCGGGCGCGCGGCGGCGGATTGAATTGCTGGAGCCGCCGGTGCAGAAAACGCATCAGCCATTGCGGTCGCGCCCAGACAGGTATTCCATCGGGTGTTTGTGCAAAAAGCAGTGAGAGAACTTCGGCTATCGTTCCCTTCTCGACGAGAACGCCTCCATCCATATAGGCTTCGCCAAACCTCAACTCGGGATCAAGCAGCACACCTATCTGCGCTGTCCGTGTTGTGAAGCGCAGCGCGAGGGGCGGCCCGCTTCCGTCGCCCACGGTGAAGCTCGAGCCGGACGCAGTCGTAACGCGCAGATTACCTTGTTGGATAAAGTTCTCGAGTGCTACCCGAAGCAACCGGTCCATCGGCCGCCTCCACGCATCGGTTAGTGCGCCTCGCCACGTCGCCGACACAATTGACCCCCACCGGCATGTCCCGGCAACACGGATGCAGGCGGCGTGGCCCGAGGTCGCTTTAAGCCGAGAATTAAGCAAAGTCCGTGCGTAACGGCAATGTGTTCAGATTCCGACTCATCAGGAGAGGCGCCGACTTTGGGCATCCTCTATTTTGCCAACAATTCAAAGCATGGGGCGCCTGTGCTGAAGGAGGTGCCGGTGACGCGGGTTAGTCGAGTGGCAGGTTGGTTGGTTGGCGTCGCGGGGATAGTTGCGGGCTTTCCCGTCCTCGCGCAGTCGAACCTCGATGCCGGCAAATCCGCCGCGCAAATCTTCTCCGATACCTGCGGTGCGTGCCACCGCAGCCCGCGTGAGCTGAGGCCGACCAGTCCTGGATTTCTGCGGGACCATTACAGCACGGGGGGACGCGAGGCGGCAGCTATGGCCGCCTATCTAGGGTCGGTCGGGAGTGATCCGCGTGCCGTGCGCGAGCGCCGACCACCCCAGATCGGGGCTGGTCAGGCGACCGCCCACGCGCCATCAGCCACCGAGGCAGGGAAGCCAGGGACGCCCGACGCGGCAAAGCCTGCCAGCAAGCCGCGGCGCCCTTCCGAGAGTGTTGAAAGTGGCAGCCTTCCGGTCGCGGCGGTCATGCCCGGCGCGGTTCCGGAAGCGCCTCCTGCGCCGGCGGCAGTAGTGCCCGCGTCACCACCTGCCTCAGAGCCGTTCGAGGAATAGGGGGTATTCGGCTTTTCCTCTCCCGCGTTCCGGCCGTAGCGCCTATTCCTCAGCTGGCTCCCCCTCAGGCTCAGCCTCTCTGGTACGGCGCGCCTGTGCACCTTCGGCATCGAAGAAAGCCTCGGCGTCGGCCCGGGCTTCCTCGGCCTCGTCGCGCACCGCCGTGATGTCCTCGCCACGAGCAAGCCGCGCAGCTTCGTCCGCGTTGCGAGCCACGGCCACGTTGACGCTCACCTCGACCTCCGGATGCAGCACCAAGGGCACTTTGTGCAGCCCGATCGTCTTGATCGGCGCATGAAGTGCAATTTGATTGCGGGCAACCGTGAAACCCTTCTCGGCCATCACGCTTATGAGATCGCGTGCAGAGACCGAGCCATAAAGTTGCCCGCCCTCCGCAGCCTGGCGTAGCACCGTGAAGCTCTGCCCATCGAGCTTCTGCGCAGCCTTGCCCGCTTCGCTCTTGTGGACGAGATTGCGTGCCTCCAGGTCGACTTTCATGCTCTCGAAGCGCGAGCGGTTTTCCTTCGTGGCACGCAGTGCCTTCGCCTGCGGCAACAGGAAATTGCGTGCAAATCCATCCTTGACACGCACGACGTCTCCCATCTGGCCGAGCTTGGCGACGCGTTCGAGCAAAATAACTTCCATCGGGTGAGCTCCTTTTGCGAGGAATTGCGATTAGGTCCTGAGTGAGGGCGGAACACGCCGGCGCGCCACGCGCACCCGAATGCCGAACATTGCCTCCGCGAGGCCGACCGCGGAAAGTGCCAAGAGAGGCCATCCCAACATGAGCGCCGCAGCGTAAGCACTGCCCACGAGCGCCGGGCGGGCGCTCATGCCGCGCGTGATCGCATGCAGAACTGCGAGGCCGAGGAGGGCGAACGCCATCAGCAGGCTGGCTGCTAGCGCCGCCGACAGGACGCCGACGACGCCGGAGAGAAACGAGCCGACCAGCGCCACCGCGAGCAGCCCTGACGCAGACCACGGCAAAGCCAAGCCGGACACCTCCGGCCAGGGCCGCTTCAGCCGTCCCGAAATCCTCACGATGCGGGCAGCAAGCCAGAGGTTGAAGAGGTAGGTCACCGTCGAGAACACGGCTGCTGCCGCGGGCACCACAACAACCAGCATTTCGATCAGGGATTGATCGGCCAAGCCCTGCAACAGGTGCTCATATGTGCTGCGCAATGCCCTTTGCAGGCTTTGCACATCATTTCCAAATTTCGGCAAGGCGGCGGCAATCAGCACCGTGCCGAGTACGGCCGCCCAGAGCACCAAGCGACCTATGGGATACCATTCGAGGTCGGTCGTAGCGGCGTTTGGTGACGGTCGAGCCAGGAGGGTCAGATAGCCCAGCCACCAAGCACCGAACGCGGTGATCGGAACCACCGTCAGAAACGCTCCCGGCATGGCGAAGGCCATGGCGCTGGCGAACGCTGCTGCGATCAGCCCGGCCAAATGGCTCCAGCCCAGAGCCGCGATCAGAACGGGCAGTGGAGCAAGGTAGAAGAGAAAGACCGAGGCGAACGAACCGGAAATCACCGACGCGAACAGCAGCGCGGCTGCGGCACCCGCAGCGATTCCAACTATGATGATTTGCACCATCGAGCTGTCCCGCCTCATCAGCGGTTAGAGGCGGATCAGGTCCGCCCCAACCAATCGTACCGCGACTTTAACGACCGAAGGCGCCGACCGTCCGCTGCTGTCCTCGTGTCGTGCGTCAGCGAATGACATAGGGCAGGAGCCCCAGGAAGCGAGCGCGTTTGACAGCACGTGCGAGCTCGCGCTGTTTCTTGGCACTGACCGCAGTAATACGACTTGGCACGATCTTGCCGCGCTCCGAGACATAGCGCTGCAACAGTCGTACATCCTTGTAGTCAATTTTGGGCGCGTTGGCGCCCGAGAAGGGACAGGTTTTACGGCGGCGAAAGAACGGACGACGAGCGGGCTGGGGAGAAGATGCCATAACCGTCAGGCCTCACTCGTGGCAGTTGCCTCGTCAGCACTTTCCCGCGGAGGCCGCCCGTCGCGGTCACGATCCCGCCGGTCGCGGTCGCGGAAGCTCCCCCGGTCACGGTCGCGGAAGCCAAAACCACGCTCATCGCGCTCGCGGTCTCTGTCCACCTTGCGCATCATCGCCGACGGCCCTTCCTCGAGCTCGTCCACGCGGATTGTAAGATAGCGCAGAACATCTTCGCTCAGCCGCTCTTGACGTTCCACCTCGTTAAGGGCGGCGGACGGAGCATTGATGTTCAGCAGAGTAAAATGTGCCTTGCGGTTTTTGCGCAGGCGATAGGATAGGGATTTCACGCCCCATTGCTCGGTCTTGTCGACCTTGCCCCCCAACTCCTCAATCACGGTTTTGAACTGCGTGGCGAGATCTTCTACCTGCTGGGCGGTGGCATCCTGGCGCGTCAGAAACACATGTTCATAGAGCGGCATGCGGCCTTTCCTTCATCTGATAGTCGTCCCGGCGCAAAGCCCCTCGAGCCCTTCGGGAAAGGCTCGAAAGCTCAGAAGGCGGGAACACGGGACGACGGACCACCCGGCCCTGCTGCTTGGCTTTTGCCAGGCAGCCGTCCGTTCAGCTCCCAACCGGGATCGAGCGGAAACGCGGGTTATAGGGACTGCTGATGAAAACGCAAGGCGGGACGCCCGTCTCCGGGCGGGGCAGCCCTTGGGCGGTCGTCCGGGCACACAATGGGCCAGCGCGCCCGCAACGGCGCTCCCAGCGGATCGCCGGCCGTTCTTGACAGGACCTCTCGGTATCTGTCCTGAGAAGGCTCTCTGAGAGTGGCTGCGGGGGCAACATGTCGGTGGCTTTCGTTTTCCCAGGCCAGGGCAGTCAATCAGTGGGCATGGGAAAGGCCCTTGCCGACGCCTTCCCGCCAGCGCGGGCTGTTTTCGATGAGGTGGATGCTGCCCTGGGCGAGCCACTCACCAGAATTATCTGGGAGGGTCCAGCCGAGGCACTCCGGCTAACGCAAAATGCACAGCCTGCGTTAATGGCGGTATCCCTCGCGGTTGTGCGCGTGCTCGAAGCCGAGGCAGGCCTCGACATCGGGCGCGATGCACAATTCGTCGCCGGCCATTCGCTCGGCGAATATTCCGCCCTGGCTGCAGCAGGGGCCTTGAGCATTTTCGATACCGCCCGGCTGCTGCGCATGCGCGGCGATGCCATGCAGATGGCTGTTCCCGTTGGTCGCGGGGCCATGGCAGCCTTGCTCGGGCTCGAGCTGGAGCAAGCTTCCGCGGTCGCTGCGGAAGCTGCGCAGGGGCAAGTCTGCCAAGCGGCGAATGACAACGGCGGCGGCCAGGTCGTCGTCTCTGGCGAGAAGGGCGCAGTGGAACGGGCCGTCGAGATTTCGAAAGGGAAGGGGGCGCGGCGGGCAATGCTGCTCCCGGTTTCTGCCCCCTTTCATTGCTCCCTTATGGAACCGGCAGCCCAGACGATGGCAGAAGCACTGAGCCACGTCATCATACACCGCCCCAAGGTGCCGGTGGTCGCCAACGTGCTGGCGGAGCCGCTGACTGAGCCGAGCGAGATCATGCGCGCGCTTGTCGCACAAGTGACTGCAACGGTCCGCTGGCGCGAGTCCGTGGCGTTCATGGCTGCTCACGGAGTGACCACGTTCTACGAGCTGGGCGAGGGCAAGGTGCTGACTGGTCTCGTCAAGCGAATTGCCGAGGGGGTGAGCGGCAGTGCGATTGGCACCCCCGAGGGGGTTGCCGCATACAAGTCAGTACGCCGCTGACTTCCCCAGCCACGGAGAACCCTGGTCCATGTTCGATCTGAGCGGGAAATCTGCGCTCGTCACCGGAGCTTCGGGGGGGATCGGCGGCGCCATTGCGCGAGCCTTGCATCGCCAGGGAGCGGTCGTTGCCGTCTCCGGTACACGCCGCGAAGCGCTCGAGGCGGTTGCTAACGATCTGGTAGATCGAGTGCACGTCATCCCCTGTGATCTCTCGGTCAAAGATGAGGTCGAGGCGCTGGTGCCCAGTGCCGAGGAGCTTATGGGGCAACTGGATATCCTGGTGGCGAATGCCGGAATTACCCGAGACAATCTTCTGGTACAGTTGCGCGACGAGGACTGGGACGAGGTGCTTGCCACTAATCTGACAGCAGTTTTTCGGCTCGCTCGTGCGAGCATCCGCGGCATGATGCGCCGCCGTTTTGGCCGCGTCATCGGGATCACGTCCGTGGTTGGACTCACGGGTAATGCCGGTCAAAGCAATTATACCGCCTCCAAGGCCGGCATGATCGGCATGATCAAGTCGATTGCTGCCGAATACGCCAAACGCGATGTGACGGCCAACACCATTGCGCCGGGGTTCATTGCTACCGCCATGACGGAGCGGCTCAACGACAAGCAGCGGCAGACGATTCTGGGCCGCGTGCCTGCGGGCCGACTTGGCGGGGTGGACGATGTCGCAGCTGCTGCCGTTTACCTCGCCTCGACCGAAGCGGGCTACGTGACCGGCCAGACGCTGCACGTGAACGGCGGCATGGCTATGATTTGAGGAATCCGCCCCGGTGCGCTCTTGATGCGTCCTGGCCTGCGCTGGTCAAGGCTTTTGAAGTATGATAACCGAGCTTCGGTTGGGTTGGGGCGGGAATACGGGGCCAAATTAGCACCAGAATCGGCTTGGGACCCGAGGATCCGACGCGGGACAGCACGTATCCCTTTACGCACCATGTCCCTTTACGCACCATGGCTCGGGGGCGACCACCGATCGAGCCCAATTAAAGGACACGAGGTTGCAGTATGAGCGACATTGGTGAGCGGGTTAAAAAGATCGTCGTGGAGCATTTGGGGGTGGAAGCGGAGAAGGTCACCGACAATGCCAGCTTCATCGATGATCTCGGCGCCGACAGCCTGGACACAGTCGAGCTGGTCATGGCCTTTGAGGAAGAGTTCGGCTGTGAGATTCCTGATGATGCCGCGGAAACCATTCTGACCGTTGGCGACGCGATCAAGTTTCTCGAAAAGAACGCAAAAAGCTGAGAGCAGCGTCTGCCGGCGGGCAAGGAGCCGGGAAGATGAGACGCGTCGTCGTCACGGGCCTCGGACTGGTGACGCCCCTGGCTTGTGGCGTCGACGCTACGTGGCGGCGCCTGCTCGAGGGCAAGAGTGGCGCCCGCCGCATCGAGACTTTCGATGTTTCGGACCTGCCGGCAAAGATTGCGTGTCAGGTGCCGCGCGGCGATGGTTCCGACGATACATTCAATCCCAATGCCTGGATGGAGCCCAAAGAGCAGCGGAAGGTGGACGACTTCATCGTCTTTGCCATGGCCGCGGCTCGGCAGGCCCTTCAGGACGCCGCGTGGTCTCCGACAAGCTATGAGGACCAAATCAACACTGGTGTGTTGATTGGCTCCGGCATCGGCGGGCTCAGTGGCATCGCCGAGACGGCGGTACTTCTAAAGGAGCGGGGGCCTCGGCGCGTCTCTCCCTTTTTCATTCCGGGCCGGCTGATCAACCTGGCCGCAGGCCATGTCTCCATTGCGCACGGGCTCAAGGGGCCGAACCATGCGGTCGTGACGGCCTGCTCGACGGGCACCCACGCCATAGGCGACGCCGCGCGTCTGATAGCGCTTGGAGACGCCGAAGTGATGGTCGCCGGGGGCAGCGAGTCCCCCGTTTCGCGCATTGGTTTGGCGGGTTTCGTTGCCTGCCGCGCTCTGTCCACCTCGTTCAACGACACACCGGAAAGAGCCTCGCGCCCTTACGATCGCGATCGCGACGGCTTCGTCATGGGCGAGGGTTCCGGTGTGGTCGTGCTTGAAGCCTACGAGCATGCCAAAAAACGTGGCGCGAAAATGTATGCCGAGGTCATCGGCTATGGCATGTCCGGCGATGCGCATCACATTACGGCGCCTGCAGAGGATGGCGACGGGGCGCTGCGCTGTATGAAGGCGGCCATCGACCGCGCCGCCATCTCGCCGGCGGAAATCGATTACATCAACGCGCACGGGACATCGACGCCGCTTGGCGACGAGATTGAGCTTGGCGCCGTGCAAAGGCTCGTCGGCAATGCAGTGGGCCGGATCTCCATGTCATCCACCAAGTCCTCTATCGGGCATTTATTGGGTGCGGCCGGCGCGGTCGAAGCAATTTTCTCGATTCTTGCTATTCGCGACGGCATCGTGCCGCCCACGCTCAATCTTGACAATGTGTCGGTTGCAACCGCGATCGACCTCGTTCCGCATCATGCCAAGAAAAGGCCTGTCGACGTGGTGCTATCGAATTCATTCGGCTTTGGCGGAACGAACGCATCCTTGGTGCTGCGACGCGTTCTCGAATAACGTCAACTCGCCGAGTAACGGTTCCAACGTTCGCCATATTCACGGCTAATCTAGACCCGAGGAGGCCTGGGCCCGTAGGGTCTCAGACCACCATCCCAGACTGCACGCCCTGGCGACTTTGAGAGGTCCTGGATCGACACTTCTAGCGGTCCAGCGCTGTGTCGAATGGTGCTGTGGTGGGCAGAGGGCAAGAAAGTAGGAGGCCAGGCGGTGAGTTCTGACAGCAGGCCGCCCGCCAAAGATGAGCAGGAGCTGACGCACGAGCGCGCCCTTGCTGCTGCCCCTCCTACGACAAACGGCCGCAAGCTCACGCCGCCACTGGTGGCGGGGTCCGCCAATGGGCCTTTTCGGGCTGCGACGTCCTCGAGACGGCCCCCAGCGGCTGCCGCTCGGAGCGGTTCACGCCCTGGCTCGGCGCAGAGCTCAAGGCCCGACCAGCCAACCTTTTCTTCCAGCCGCTCGCGTGCCGCGGCTAGCCTCCCGCCCCAACCGCAGCCGTTCAGCTCATCAAAAATCACGCCGCTTTCGGTGGCTGTGCGCAGCAATTCGGCGGATACCTCAAGGCTCGGATCGGATGCAGAACAGCGGTCGACCAGCGCCGCGCCAGCCGCGAATGAGGCGGTAGCGGAGGGAGCCGCTGCTGTTGCGCTTCCTCCTTTGCTGGTGCCAGCTGAAGAGGACAATCTTGCTAGTGCCGAGGATGCGTCATTGCCCGATGTGGTCACGCCCAATGTGGTGGCGCCGGATTTGGCTATGGTCGAGCCCTCCACCTCAGGTAAGGTCGCCGCTGCGGGGGAACTGCCGCAGCCAACAAGAGATCCCATCGTTGCGCCGACCGCCCCTGCTCGAATCGTTATCGGCGCAAGTCGGCCTGAGCCGCCGATGGTTAGCCGTGCGGATGCTTCGTCCGGCACAGGCGGCGCGGCGCATCGCGAGCCTAAACGACTAACACTGCGCAGTCCGCGCGCTGCCCTGGAGCCCGATCACGTGCCACTGCCAGCTCGAACGATCCGTCCCTCGCGCCGCGCGCGTAATCCACTGGTGATCATCGGCAACGCGATATTCACCCTGCTGCTGCTTGGGCTCATCGTGGGAGGCGGCATCACCGTCGTCGGCAAGAGCCGGTTCGAGGCGCCAGGTCCGCTCACCGAGGACAAGGTTGTCCAGATCCCCCGCGCAGGACCGCTCGAGATAGCCGACCTGCTCAAGCGCGAGGGAATCATTGACGAGAATCGATTGGTGTTCGCTGGTGGCGTGCTGATGCTCAATGCATGGTCGCAGTTGAAGGCGGGCGAATATAACTTTCCCAAGCAGGCGAGTGTCCGCGACGTGGTGCAGACGCTTGTGGACGGCAAGGTCGTGCAACACCAGATCACCATTCCGGAGGGTTTCACCTCGGAGCAGATCGTAGCTCGGCTGCTGGAAAGCGAAACCTTGTCGGGAAATATCAAGGATGTTCCAAGTGAAGGCAGCTTGCTGCCCGATACCTACCTGTTCAACCGAGGCTTCCCCCGGGAGCAGCTGATCAAGCGCATGCGCGAAGCACAAGATCGCCTGGTGCAGGAGGTCTGGCTGCGACGCAATCCCGACCTGCCGCTGAAGACACCGGCTCAACTGGTCGTGCTGGCATCAATCATCGAGAAGGAAACGGCGCGACCAGAGGAGCGCACCCGCGTCGCTGCCGTATTTGCCAATCGCCTTAAACAGAAGATGAGGCTGCAGTCCGATCCCACGATCGTGTACGGCATCGTGTTTGGAAAGGGCAAGCTTGATCGACCCCTCAGCAGGTCCGACATTGCTCAGGCGACTGCCTACAACACCTATGTCATCGACGGCTTGCCACCTGGTCCCATTGCAAATGCCGGCCGGGCCTCGATCGAGGCGGCGGCCAATCCGGCACGCACCAAAGATCTCTTTTTTGTTGCTGATGGCACAGGCGGCCACGCTTTTGCTGAAACCTACGAGCAGCATCAAAAGAACGTCGCACGCCTGCGGGTGATCGAGCACGGCGGCGACCCTACTCCGCCGTCAGCCGCTGAGACGAAATCCTGGGCACCGGTGGCGCCGACGCCGGCACCCCGCGCCAAACGCAATGCGCCCACCGCAGCCCGTTCCGCGGGGCCGGCACAACAATAGTTCGCTTCGGCAGACATACATTGCGCTCGCGCTAGGCGGGCGCGGGCGCCATCAATTTCATAGCGTGCGTGAGCGGAGCTGCGCTCGGGCCGGAATGCGGCTGATTCCACTTCGCTGGGAAAAGCGATATCGTTCGGCGCGATTCCGTAACCCAGGTCTGGACTACGCCCGCGGATGGCGCTCTCAAGCATGACTGGTTTCGCCCGCGGCCACGGCCGCAGTGGCGCTTACAGCTGGGCATGGGAGCTCAAATCGGTCAATGCGAAGGGGCTCGACTTCCGAGTTCGCCTGCCGACCGGCTGGGACGTCGTGGAAAGTGCGGTGCGCGCTGCAGCGGCGAAGGTGCTGGCACGCGGCACAATATACGCCAATCTCATGGTCAACCGCGAGGGTGTCGTTCCGATCGTGAAAGTGAACGAGCCGGTCCTCGCCGCCGTACTTGCCACGCTCAAGAGCCTCGCGGGCAAGGTCGAAGCAGCCGAGCCTCGGCTCGATGGCATTCTTTCGCTCAAAGGCGTGATCGAGATTTCAGACGCCAACGAGGATGAAAAGGAGCGGCGCGCTGCCGAGGCGGCGGTTATCGCCGGTTTCCATGCGACCCTAGCCGACCTCGTCGGCATGCGCGGGCGCGAGGGAGAAGCCTTGGGAGAGGTTCTCTCGCAACGCATAGGGGAGGTCGCGTCGCTAGCCGGCCGAGCCGACCTCGTTCCCGGACGACGGCCGGAAGCCATCAAGGCACGGATTGCGGAACAGGTGGCCACGCTGCTCGACGCGTCCGATCGCTTTGATCCCGATCGCCTGCATCAGGAGGCCATCCTCGTTGCCAGCAAGGCCGACATCCGTGAGGAGCTAGATCGGCTGACCTCGCACGTGGCTCAGGTCGCGCGCTTGCTGGCGGATGGCGGCCCGGTAGGCCGCAAGCTTGATTTCCTCGCGCAGGAGCTGAACCGGGAAACGAATACACTATGCTCGAAGTCGAACGACGTTGAGCTTACCAATATAGGCCTCGAGCTCAAAAGCGTCGTCGAGCAATTCCGCGAGCAGGTGCAGAATCTGGAATGAGCGCAATGAGTCTGGAGGACGCACGCGAGCGCACGAACACTGCCATTGCCAGGCGGGGGCTCATGCTCGTGCTCTCTTCTCCTTCCGGTGCTGGAAAAACCACTCTCTCCCGCTTGTTGCTGTCGGCTGATTCGGACCTCGAGCTGTCGATCTCGGTGACCACCCGCAGGCAACGGCCTGGCGAGGTTGACGGCCGCGATTACCACTTCATCGATCCGCGCCGGTTCGAGCAGATGGTCGAGAAGGGCGAGCTCCTGGAATGGGCGCAGGTGTTCGGCCATCGTTACGGCACGCCGCGGCTCCCCGTGGGCGCGGCGCTCGAGCACGGGCGCGACGTCCTGTTCGACATCGATTGGCAAGGAACGAAGCAGCTGCGCGAGCAAGCGCATGGCGATCTGGTCAGTATCTTCGTCCTGCCCCCGTCGGTGCAGGACCTGGAACGCCGTTTGCGCAGCCGAGCGCAAGATAGTGCCGCGGTGATTGGCGCGAGGATGGCCAAGGCTGCCGATGAGATGAGCCACTGGGCGGAGTATGACTACGTCGTCATCAACCGGGATCTGGATCAGGCGTTGGCTGCTGTACGATCCATCTTGGCGGCCGAGCGCCTCAAACGCGAGCGTCAGGGAGGCTTGGCGTCATTCGTGCGGGCGCTGCAGGCAAAGCTGTAGCTCAAAGCCGGTCTTGGTCTAATTGTCCGATGCGAATTTCGTCACGGCGCGCGAGTGGCAGGCTGTTGGACTACGCGGTGAGGACGAGCCGGCCCACGACTCCTCCCGCTCGTAACGCCTCGAGCGCAGCCTGTGCCGCCTCGAGCGGCCGCTCAGTCATCGGCGGTGGAGTGATCCTGGCCTCCTTTGCGAGCGCGACGACCTCATGCGCCTGCGCCAGCGTCCCGGTCTGAATACCTTCGATTGCCATCGCTTTCAGGCCGAACATAGCGACAGGCAGGCTGAATGTGCCGCCGAAGAGTCCGGCGACCACCGCCTTGCCGCCCTTGGCAAGCCCCGCAGTTGCAAAGCTGAGCGATCCCTCTGAGCCGACGAAATCGCAGGCCCCGTGCACACCCCCCGAGCTGGCGGCCAGGAATACCTTGCGTGCACCAGGCTCGCTTGGGTCGAATGCGGCAGCTGCGCCGGCCTTGAGCGCCGCCTCACGTTTGGCGGCATCAATGTCAGCCACCATGGGGGCGGCGGGAAACATCACGCGTGCCAAGGCTAAACCCATCAGCCCCACTCCACCCATGCCGACGAGCAGCAGCGGACCCATCGCGGCTTGCTCCGCCAGGCGCTTTAGGGCGGCGTAGGCGGTCAGCCCCGAGCACATCAGGGTGGCGGCGAAGGAGGCCGTCAGTGGTGCGTATGCGATGAGATATCGCAGGTGTGGCACCAGCACATGCGAAGCAAAGCCACCATCGACATTGATGCCAAGGTGGCGCGGCGCCGCGCAGATGTTTTCGTTGCCACGCCTGCAGGCGAGGCAAGTCCCACAGCCTATCCAAGGATAGACGGCCACTTCGTCTCCTGGCCTGGCTCCTACAGCTGCGTTCCCGACGGATTCAACGACCCCGCAAATCTCATGGCCAAGCGTGAATGGAAGCTTGCGGCCGGCGCGTATGTCGAGCTTCTTGTCCCCACCAAGCAGGAAGAAGCCGTCCTGCATATGCAGGTCCGAGTGGCAGACCCCGCAGCGCTGCACCCGCACGAGAACCTCGGTGCCCTGCGGCTCGGGCGTCGGGACCACCGTTTGCGAGAGCGGCTCGGCGTACGCGACCAGAGATTGGCGTCGGAGCTTCGTCATTGGTTCATTCTAGATCAGCATGGGGTCTGAGGTGATCGGTCCTGGGGCGTAGCCGAGTGTCTCCGACATGCCGGCTCAATCAGCGGCTGCCTTCGTGCGACGGGCGGCAGCCAAGGCGCATGCGAGCGCTACGAATCCCGCAACGGGGATCTCCTCGGCGCGTGCGGTGGGCTGAAGACCTGCTGCAGCCAATAATGCAAGCGGATCTGTACCGAGGGGTTTGAGGCTCTGCCGCAGCATCTTGCGACGCTGACCGAACGCTGCTTCGCTGACCTGCTCCAGCACTCTCAGATCGCACGGGAGCGGATCAGGGCGTGGTACCAGCATGACCACGGACGAGGTCACTGTCGGCGGAGGCACAAAGGCGCTGGCGGCGACGTCGAACAGGAGACGCGCCTGGCTGCGCCAACCGGCAAGCACAGCGAGGCGGCCATAGCTCTTGGACCCTGGAGCCGCAACGATGCGCTCGGCAACCTCGCGCTGAAACATCAGGACCATCCGGTCGTACCAGGGTGGCCAGGGCTCGGCGGTGAGCCAGCGCACCAGCAAAGCTGTCCCGACATTGTAGGGCAGGTTGGCGACAATGCGTGCAGGGCCTCCAGACAGACGCGGTCGAATGTCGAATTCGAGTGCGTTGCCGGATATGATATCGAGGCGGGCAGGATAGTATGCTGCGATTTCGGCCAGGGCGGCGATCGCGCGCTCGTCGCGCTCCACCGCAATCACCCGCCGTGCCCCCTGCGCCAGCAGCGCGCGGGTGAGTCCGCCCGGGCCCGGTCCAACCTCGAGCACCTCCACTCCGGCAAGAGGACCGGCAGCGCGTGCGATGCGCGCGGTGAGATTCAGATCCAGGAGAAAATTCTGGCCGAGCGACTTTTTAGCGCGAAGGTCGTGCTGGCGAATGACTTGGCGCAGGGGTGGCAGGTCGTCTATGGCGCTCATCAGCGCGCGCTAGGCTCGGCCAACACACCACGGCTGTGTGCATGGTCGGCGCGGCACAATCTCGCGGCGAGCAGAATGGCCGCGATCAGGCTCGCAGGGTCGGCCCGCCCGGTCCCGGCAATATCGAAGGCCGTCCCATGGTCGGGCGAGGTGCGCACAAACGGCAGGCCGAGCGTGACGTTCACGGCATGATCGAACGCCAGCGTCTTGATGGGGATCAATGCCTGATCGTGGTACATGGCCACTGCAGCATCGTAGCCGGCGCGGGCGGCGTTGTGGAACATTGAATCCGCGGGCAGCGGCCCGCGTGCGTCAATGCCATCCGCCTGCAGCCGTTCGACTGCGGGGCGCACGATGGTCAGGTCTTCGTCCCCAAGCGCGCCCTCCTCGCCGGCGTGCGGGTTGAGACCGGCGAAGGCCAACCGCGGACGCGCGATGCCGAAGCGGAGGCGCAAGTCATGCGCCACCACGCGTCCCGTTTGCACCACAAGCTCGGTCGTCAACGTTCCGACCACTTGCCGCAAGGGCAAATGGATGGTGACCGGAACGACAGCGAGCTCTGGTGACCAAAGCATCATGACCGGGTGAACGGGAACGCGCGTTGCTGCAGCGGCCAACTTCGCGAGGTATTCCGTATGGCCCGGCTCGGCAAATCCCGCGCGGTAGAGAACATTCTTGGCAATTGGGTTGGTCACGATCCCGCTTGCCAAGCCTCCCCGCACGTCGGCGACCGCCTGGTCAATCGAAGCGAGAGCAGCTGGCGCGCTGGTCTCATCCGGTCGTCCCGGCTCGCCAGTCGCAGCCACGCCGATATCGACTACGGGCAGCGCAGTCGCGAAGGCGGATGCTGCCGCCGCAGGCCTGACCACCACCAGCGGAAGGTCGCAACCAAGGAGCTTTGCGCGGCGTGCGACCAGCTCCGGGTCGCCAAGGAGGTAGAAGGGCGGGAGACCCAGCTGGGCGCGCCGGCCCCAAGCCGCGAGCGTGATGTCGATCCCGATACCGGCAGGCTCGCCCAGGGTCAGCGCCAGAGGCGGCATGCTAGAGCTTACTTGTACTCAATCATGGCGCTACGGCGCAGCTCCGTCAGATAGCGCTTCGAGACCTGCTCATAGCGCTCGGCCATGATGGTCTCCTTCGCCTTGCGCTTACCGATCGAGTTATCGGCGGAAGATGGCTTCTTGGCGCACATCGCGAACGTCTCGACACCGAGCTTGGTGACCTCTGGCGCGGTCAAGTGTCCAACCTCGATCCCGTCGAGGACCTTGCGCAGCTCGGCCGGAAGATCAGCCGAGCTGCGAATGACTTGTTCGCGGATCGCCACGTCTCTGAGCGCGCGGGTAAAGGCGATGCCTTCCTCGCAGCTCTGAAAGCGTGCACGCAGTGCCTCGGCTTCTCGCTTGCGGCCCTCGATGAAGCTTTCTGACGATCCGGCAGGTACCAGGAAAAGGATCGGCCGCAGTGTGTAGTCGAAGCCGGCCACATCTTCGGTCTTGGAGTCCATGGCGGTCAGAATGTCCTTCTCGCCGACCTGTAGCACTGAGGAATAGCGGCCACGGACGATCTGTGGCCAGGCCAGATCGGACCGGATCCGGTGCTTGAGAGTGGCTATGTTTACTCCGGACTTTGCCAAGTGCTGCGCAAGCTGGTCGCTGGTGAACCGCATGCGGCTCGCCATGGACTTGACTGCGCTCTCCACCTCGGCGTCCGTCACCTCCAGCCCCCAGCGTCGCGCTTCGCGTACCTTGAGCTTTTCATTAATGAGCTCGTCGAGCACCTCTTGACGGGCAGGGGCCTTGCTACCCGAGAGCTGATGAAACTTAGTCCGTTGCTCGATGTCCAGAGCGGTGATGGGCTCACCGTTGACCATCGCTATCACCTGCTGCGCGCGAGCTGTGCTCGCAGCCATCGAACTCAGCATTGCCAGCATTGCCGCAAGAACAAGAGCACGGCTTGTCATTCGCCTGACGAACATCATCGCACAGTCCCGTTTCCTCGTCGGCCTCAGCGGCATTCTTAGCCGCCTCTCAGTTACAAACGAACGATGCTCGCCGTGTGCTCCTGGTGCACAGACTGCACTCTTAAGGTTCGAGCTCGGCACATCAGTGGGTCCCGGTCAGACTTGGCGCTCCGGCGAGCGTCGACGTGCCTTGCGTCGACGTGTTGCCCCCGAGGGTGCGCAAGTTAACCTGCATCATGAACGTGTGATTGACCGGAACACTCCCACTATATGCGTAATCGGTAATGTAGTTCAGCGCCAAGATCAGACAATCGTCGATGTACCCGACGCCGATCTGGGTCTGACTGACGTCATGCGCGTGCAGGTCGTAGCGTGCCGCACCAAGCAGAACCCAGTTCGCATCGAGCTTCAGCCTGGCACTGCCAAGGACGCCTTCGCGCCGATCAAGAAACCCGAGTTCCGGCTGGGCAGCATAGTTGCCGTACAAGATCGACGTGGTCCAACGCCCGAAATTGGCGTTCGTCTCCACCTCCGCCCGTTGCGGCGTAAAGTCGGATTCGGCAAAACGAAAGCGCGACGTGAAGGTGAATGTCGAGTTCGGCTGGTATGAAGCACGTGCCACATAATCGGAGCGTGCAGTATCGAGCCCGCTGTCCAGGCCGGTATTGCTCGTGCCGCCCAGTGCGAAGGAGTTCTGTCCAAACAGCTGATACGATTGGCCGAACAGAAAATTGACGTTGCCCCCGCGGTTGAACTGCATGGTGTATTGAACGGCGACGTTGGCCCGGGTGCCGCCCTCGACCCGATCCCATCCCGAGAACTTGTCGATTTTGAGTAGGTTCGAGTCGTCGAAAATCAGACTTTGCGCGTCCTCGTTCGGGAAGATGCCGACCCCGCTTTCGTTGGGACGCACGATGACTTGCGCGATCGGCTCGAGCGTTTGCGTCCCCCAGGACTGTACGTTGATGAGCGGGTAACGGTACTCCATGCCTGCGGTCGGCATGACACGGCCCATATTGGTTTCGCCAACTTGAATATAATTGGAGACCCCGAGCTCGTCCCTGACATTGATGGCTGCGGCGTCGCCGCGCATGCTGACGAAGGGGGTGAACATCTGTCCCCATGGATCGATGAAGGTGCGTTTCCACGTCGCTTCGCTGGTGAAGCGCGAATACTGCCCAGGTACGCCCCGCAGCAGACAATTGCTCGAGTTCTTTACTGCCGGGTCGGCATTGGAGGAGTTGCACAGACCACCCGTCACGGCCGCGGTTGAGATCGGATCGAAGTTGGCCGTGTCGCGTGAAAGGCTCGTCAGATTGGAACGCAGCGCAAGCTCGCCACCGAAGATCGGATCCTTGAACGTGTAATCGTGGTCGAGAACGGGATGAACGACCGGGATCTGCTTCTGGTCGTCAGCGACCGAGAAGGCCAGGAAGTACAACGCTCGCACGTCGAAGTAGCTGCGCTCGCCGCGGCCGCTGAGATAGATCTGCGAGAGAGCATGGTCGGGGGTCAGCTTGAGCAGGTTCGATGTCTGGTAACCCCGCAAGAGGCCATAGTCCTGCAGGTATGTCTTGTCGGTGAGGAGCGTTCCGTCCCAGCCCCATACCCATTTGTC
The DNA here is from genome assembly GCA_045811525.1 of Xanthobacteraceae bacterium. Lineage (GTDB taxonomy): Bacteria > Pseudomonadota > Alphaproteobacteria > Rhizobiales > Xanthobacteraceae > VAZQ01. Next base: position 270,865 of record JBJMTV010000023.1, read on the forward strand.
TGAAAGGTTGAACTGTCCCGAGCTTTCGATGCTCCCGCGGAAATCCCGATAGCCCGGGGTGGGGATGCCGTTAGTGAGAAACACGTTCTTGTCGAGCTGAAAAAGGCCTGTCGCCCGGATCGTGTAGGCTCCGTTGAGCAACCGTTGGCGCCATTCGCCCTGCACCAGCGGTCCCTGCTTGCTGGTGATCATCGGAGTCACCGTCAGGTCGTAGTCCGGTGCCAGCGCCCAATAATATGGAACGGAGACACCTATGCCGTAAATGTTGCTCGAGCTGTAGGTCGGCACAAGGAAGCCGCTCTTGCGCTTGACGGTGGGGTCAGGCGCCGAGAAGTAGGGCATATAGATGAATGGGACGCCGAAAACCTCGAGCTTGGCGTCCTCGAAATAGATCATCTTTTCGCCTTCGTCGTGGACGATGCGCGCGGCCTTCACTTGCCACTTTGGCGGCTTCGTCGGGTCGTCCTTGCAAGCTTCACAGGCGGTGTACACGCCGTTCTGCAGGACCGTGAAGTTTCCGGCGGAGCGCTCGGCCCGTGTCGCGGCAAACCGCGTCTCCTCCGGCCCATCGATACGGAGCGAGTCGACGAACCCATCGCGGTAGTCGTCGCTCAGGTCCATGATGTTGGCGTGGGTGATGGTCCCATCCGGCTGCGAGAGGCGCACATTGCCTTCAGCATGCAGTCGCTTGGTCTTCTGATCGTAGATCACCCGGTCGGCTTCAAGGGTTGAATCGCTGTAATAGATTTGCACGTTGCCCACTGCCGAGACGCGCTCATTCGAATAGTCATAGTTGATCTCCTCGGCGCGCACGAGCATCTGGCTGTCGGCACCCACGCGTTGCGCCCGTGCCGGAGGTTTCGGCCGGACCGGAAAGTTCAGCATGCTGGGCTGAGCGAGCAGGGGGGAAAACCCGCCGGAGCACGAGAGCAGGGCGGTCGCCGCAACAATGCAAAGAGCGCGCGTGAAAGCGCGCACCGGACGCAAATGCGTCAGCCCTGCGAGCGTGAACCTCAGGCGGGAGAAACGGCGCACTATCCGTCCTCCTGATAGAGGAGTGCGACGAGCCCACTCAGCCCGCCAACGGCGGGCGGCAGCGCCGCCGCAGCTGCCGGCGCGAGGAGGCTTGCCTTGCTCAAATCACCCGTGATCTTGGCGAGGACGTACAGCAGAAAACCCGCACCGATCCCGCCGAGCACTACCTTCTGCACTCCGCCAAAGCGAAAGAAGCGCAGGCTGGTCGCCGCCGCCAGGAGCACCATGGCGACCAGGTAAAATGGCTGCGCCAGCAGTTGGTAATACTGCAGCTTGTAACCAGCGGCGGCGACGCCCGCGCTTTCCGCCTTCTCGATGAAGGCCGGAAGATGCCAGAACGGCACTGTCTCCGGTGTGGCGAAGCTTTCGCCCACCTGAGCTGGGCTCAAGCTGGTCTTAACCCTTAGCGTAGCGGGCTCGGTAGGGGCTGCTCCGCTGACGTAGATGCGAGCGTCCTCCAAGCGCCAGTTTCCCACCTCCAACGCGGCGCCCTTCGCCTCGATGCGATCGCGGAAATTACCGGCTGCATTGAAGCGGAAGATGGTGACCCCGCCCAGCTGTATTCCTTGCTGCCGGCTAGACCTGGCGTTGATGACGACATGGCCCTCGTCGCTGCGGTGGCGCATCCAGAAGCCGGAGTTTGGCGGCCGATATCCGGTGTCGTGCCCAAACAGCTCGGCTTCCAGACGAGTGGATTGCTCACGCAGATTCGCCGATACCGGATTGTAGAGCGTGGCCGTTCCAAGCCCCAGGACTGCGGCAATGATCACTGCAGGTGCGATGAACTGCCACGCCGAAATCCCCGCGGCTCGGGCGATCACAAGCTCGAGCCGGCGGGATAGGTTCAGATAGCAGAACATGGCGCCGACGAGGACGGCGAACGGCATCACCCGCTCGGTGATGAATGGGACACGATACAGCGTGATCTTGGCGATCAACAGCGCGGATGCATCCTGCACGTCACCGGCACGCCGCGTGAGCTCGAGAAAATCGATCATCGCCGTCAGCATTAACGTGCCGGCGAAAACGGCGAGTACGGCTGCGAGAAATTTCCAGCCGAAATACCGGGAGAGTGTTCGACCCATCATGGCGACTGTCCCAACAGCGCCGCCGCGCGCTGGTTCATGCGCTCCAGGATGGTCGTGAGCGGGGTGGTCACGAAGGCCGGCGGCTCGATGATCAGAGCGCGCGAAATAGCGATGTAGCTGAGCACGCAAGTCGCGGCGAGCGCGAGATAGGGAAGCGCCAGTGCGGCCGGCGTGTGTACGCCGCCAAGTATGCCGGCGAATCCGATGCCGCGGAGCAATGAGGCCGCGCCGAGTGCGCCCATCAGGGAAATGGTTCGACCTTGCCGCGTCGTGCGCGGTGCGCCCAGGTAGGCGAACGTCAACATGACAAAAGCGAGCGGATAAATTGGTGCGGTCAGGCGATCGTGCAACTCGGCACGCACCTGGTCGGGCTGGTCCGCGAACTGGAGATCCGTCCCACCCGGGTTGATGAGATCCCAGAGATAACGCTCACGCACCGAGTATTTGATGGCTTGGGGGGGGCCGCTGGTTAGGGACGAGAGGTCGAACGCATAACTGTCGAACAGCACAACTGCAGGGTCGCGCTGACCCGTCTCGTGCCGCTGTACACTCCCCTTCTCCAGCACCAGGAACCAGCCACGGGAATTCTTTACCGTATCACCCTGCTCGGCGAGGATGCTGATGCGCTCCTTGGGATTGCGTTGATCGTCAATGATGATGCCCAGCAACTGCCCGTTCGCGCGGCGCTCACGGATGTGCAACGTGAGCTTCTCCTCGATCTTGGTGAAGCCGCCGGGCCGCACGATGTTGCTGACCAGATCAGCGCGCAGGTCGGTGGCCCAATGCCGCAGCTCACGCAGCCCCCAGGGCGAGATGTAAGCGCTGATCGCTGCGACCAGAACCGAAACCACCACCCCCACCAACAGGAAAGGGCGAAACACGGTCCAGGGCGGCATTCCTGCAGAGTTCATGACGATGAGCTCGGAGTCGTTGCCGAGCTTGTTGAGCATATGCGCGACTGCAATCATCACCGCGATCGGCGCGATGATCTGAACCAGGAGCGGAATGATGAGGCTAGTGAAGCCGATGAAGACCAAGATGCTCTGGCCCTGATTGGTCATCAGGTCGATGTCACGCAATGCCTGGGTGATCCACATCAGCGCGGTCACGCTGGTGCAAACGACCACGAACGCACCGAACGAGGTGCGGAAAATATATCGGTCGATGGACCCCATTCGAGTACGCGCCCCCGTGGCGCCACGCCCACTGGTTTCACGACCGAGCTTACAGATCCAAGTCGAACCACGCGCATGGTGGTCAACAAAGATGTAAGCTCGGTAGCCGCGGCGGTGCCCCGACGAAAACTGATCCCCTTCTGCCCGCTTCTTTCATCACCAAACAAAATGGCCTCCCGAAGGCAAACCCCTTGAGCATGAACAACAAAACGTAAGCTGATCGCCCCATTTTGAAGCTGGTCACAGCTCGCCCCAGATGCGCGGACAAGCTTCCCGTCGGAAAGCCGGTAATGGCCCACTTAGGCCCCTGCCGCTTTTGAGAGGCTGTGGCCTTGGCAGGGGAGACGCTGGAGGGTCATATCCCTCAGCCTTGAGGGGGCGCCGCGAGCACCGTGCGCCCGACTCCCCTGAGCAGAGGATCCGCCTTTCATGTCTTCACGTGCCATAAAGCTTCAATTCGAGAGCTTGGATGCTCCTCCGCGCGGTGTTCTAGTCTTGTTCTGCGAGGAAGGGCCAAAGCTCGGCCCAGCAGGGCGCGGCCTGCTGGAGTCGGGAGGCGATCTTCTTGCGCGTGCCGCGGCCGCAGATGGCTTCAAGGGAAAGAATGGCTCGGTACTGGACGTCGTAGCGCCGGCCGGCCTGCAGGTATCCCGTTTATTGGTGGTCGGGGTGGGCAAGGCGCGCGATCTCAAGCCGCTCGATTTTGTGAAGCTTGGGGGCACCGTGATGGGCGAGGTGCCGGCCACCGCGCCCGAGATCACACTCGTTGCCGAACTCGGGTCGGGCGCAATGAAGCCGGAAAGTTGCGCCGACCTCGCGCTCGGCGTGCATCTACGCGGCTACGGCTTCGAACGCTACAAGACCAAGCGCAAGGATGACGATGACAAGCCGGCAGAGCTGAAGGTGACGGTGGCGGTGGGCGCCCCGGGGGCAGCGGAGAAGTCGTTTTCGTCCCGCTGGGCGGTGGCGGAAGGCGTCAATCTGGCACGGGACTTGGTCAATGAGCCTGCCAACGTGCTGTTTCCCGACGAGTTTGCGCGTCGCGCCGCGGATCTGAAAAAACTCGGTGTGGCGGTGGAGGTGCTTGACCGCAAGGAGCTGAAAAAGCTCGGCATGAACGCGCTGCTCGGGGTGGGCCAGGGCTCGGAGCATGAAAGCCGCGTGGTCATCATGCAGTGGAACGGTGGCAAGCGCAGCGCCGAGCCGCTCGCCTTCATTGGCAAAGGTGTGTGTTTTGATACCGGCGGGATCTCGATCAAGTCTGCGGGCAACATGGAGGACATGAAGGGCGACATGGCCGGGGCAGCTTGCGTCGTGGGCCTCATGCGCGCGCTGGCAGGCCGCAAGGCAAAAGTGAACGCGGTCGGGGCGATCGGGCTTGTCGAGAACATGCCAGACGGGCGGGCGCAACGCCCGGGCGACATCGTCGTGACGATGTCGGGACAGACGATTGAGATCATCAACACCGATGCAGAAGGGCGCCTGGTGCTTGCGGACCTGCTGCATTACGTGAACAAGCGCTTCAAGCCACGATTGATGATCGATCTCGCAACCTTGACCGGCGCCATTATCGTTGCGCTCGGCCAGGAATATGCGGGGTTGTTCGCCAATGACGAGAAGCTCGCGGCCCGGCTGATCAAGGCGGGACAGGAAACCGGAGAACGGGTTTGGCGAATGCCGCTGGCGCCGGCATTTGACAAGATGATCGATTCGAAATTCGCCGACATGAAGAACAGTGGAGGCCGTCACGGTGGCGCGATCACTGCGGCGCAGCTGTTGTCGCGATTCGTCGGCAAGGCAGCCTGGGCGCACCTCGACATTGCCGGGACTGGCATGGGATCGCCGCAGAGCGAGATCAACCGCAGCTGGGGCTCGGGTTGGGGAGTGCGGCTGCTGGATCGGTTCGTTGCCGACCAATACGAGAAGTGACCACGCAATGACGGAGCTTGTGCTCTATCACCTGCGCCGCCAGGGCGTAGAACGTATCCTCCCGAGCTTGATCGAGAAGTCGCTCGAGCGTGGCTGGCGCGTGGTGGTGCAGGCTTCCTCGGATGAGCGCATCGATGCACTGGACGCCCATCTCTGGACCTTCCGCGACGACAGTTTTCTCCCGCACGGCACGCGTCGGCAAGGGGACGCCGCCGACCAGCCGGTCCTGCTCACGGTCGATGACGACAATCCCAACGGCGCGACGGTGCGCTTTCTCATCGATGGCGCGCCAATCCCTGACGACACCGCGACATACCATCGCTTCGTAGTCCTCTTTGACGGCGATGACCCCGACTCCGTTGCCGCAGCGCGCCAGCGGTGGAACGAGGGGAAGGAAAAAGGCTGTGAGCTGACATGTTGGGAGGCTGACGCGCAGGGCCGCTGGGTGCGCAGAATTGACGGGCCGTCTTAAGGGAGCTGAACAAACACCTGCTTTGCAAAGAAAAAAAGGCCCCGGAGTTTCCCGGGGCCTTGGTGTAGCTGGTGTTTGAAGCGGGCGATCAGTTCTTGGCGACGACCGCGGCAGGTGCCGGAGGTCCGAAGAAGCCGAAGCCGTGCGTCTTGATGGTCAAACGGGCGCGGACGAGATCGCCGGTTGCGGACAGGTTGTAATCGGCGCCAGTGAGCGTACCGCAGCCTGCAACAGCGAGGCAGAACGCGCGCTTGGTGTCGACCTGCCAGTGCTGATACTCGGCGCCGAGGAGCACGTCGACGAACGGGCCCTGGTAGATCATGTAGTCGAAGCCGCCGCCAGCAAACCAGCCGGGATTTTGCGAATTGCCGTTCTGGGTCGTAACCGCTGGCCCGCAAACTCCCGTTGTAACTACGCAATACGTCCCTTTGAGATCAGCCGAGGCGTAACCACCCGTGCCATAGATCATCCAGCGATCCCAAGCGATACCGAGCCGTGGGCCGATCGTGAACAGGTTGGTGATCTTATGCTGGGCGCTCGTGTTTGGGGTGAAACCAAGCGCAACGGGAAGAGTGCCGCTGAAGCTTTCGCACTCCTTGAAGCAGCCGCTAAGCGCCGTTTCGATGCCAAGAACGAAAATCCCCCACTGGCCCTGCACGCCGGCATGGAAGCCATAGATTGCGTCGCTGTCGCTGGTTCTAAAGTTAGAGGCCGGTCCAGTGAGGAAGCCGCCCGCGCCAGCCGGATTCGGGAACGTGCGATCGATGTCGTACCACATCGCGCCGACGTTGAAGCCGACATAGAGGCCGCTCCAGTCGTAGAGCGGCGGCGGCGGGGGCGGAGCCGCCTTGACAGGCATGTCCGCCGCCATTGCAGGCCCTGCGAGCGTCGCCGCAAGCGCCAGACTTGCCAAAACCTTCTTCATTTGAACCCCCCGTTTGAAGATATTTCAGTTGCACATTTTTAACACCTGACCTTGGTTTTGGCTGTGATATTTACGCCACTCTGAACGTCAATGAATTTGTGTGGCGGCAACGACGCACTTGGTTACTTATGCGTGCATCTCGTCTACCGGACTGCTGGCGGATAACGCCGCTCAGTTCGTTCCGCTGCCATGCATCGCCGAGCCTCCTTAGGCTGTAAAGAAAAAGCCCCGGGGTTTCCCCCGGGGCCTTGGCGTAGCTGGTGTTTGAAGCGGGCGATCAGTTCTTGGCGACGACCGCGGCAGGTGCCGGAGGTCCGAAGAAGCCGAAGCCGTGCGTCTTGATGGTCAAACGGGCGCGGACGAGATCGCCGGTTGCGGACAGGTTGTAATCGGCGCCAGTGAGCGTAC
>JBJMTV010000024.1:0-54155 GCA_045811525.1 Xanthobacteraceae bacterium
AGCTTGCCTTCGGTGCCGACCTCGCGCGCGACGCGCGTCACCTCGGAGGCGAACGAGTTGAGCTGGTCCACCATCGTGTTGATGGTGTCCTTGAGCTCCAGGATCTCGCCACGGACATCGACCGTGATTTTGCGGGACAGGTCGCCGCGCGCCACGGCTGTGGTCACTTGGGCGATGTTTCGAACCTGATCGGTGAGGTTGCCGCACATGGCATTCACCGAGTCGGTCAGGTCCTTCCAGGTGCCGGCGACGCCGGGAACGATCGCCTGGCCGCCGAGTTTGCCGTCGGTGCCGACCTCGCGCGCGACGCGCGTGACCTCGGACGCGAACGAGCGCAGCTGATCAACCATGGTGTTGATCGCTTCCTTGAGCTGCAGGATTTCGCCGCGCACGTCGACCGTGATCTTCTTGGAAAGGTCGCCCATGGCGACGGCGATCGTCACCTCGGAGATGTTTCGCACCTGTGCCGTCAGGTTCGACGCCATCGAATTGACGTTCTCGGTGAGGTCCTTCCACACGCCGGTGACCTCGCTCACCTGCGCTTGACCGCCGAGCTTTCCTTCCGTGCCGACCTCGCGGGCCACGCGCGTCACCTCGGAGGTGAACACGCTGAGCTGCTTGATCATGGTATTGACGATGCTGGCGGAGCGCAGGAACTCGCCCTCGAGCGGCCGCCCGTCGACCTCCAGCCGCACGGTCTGCAGGAGATCGCCTTGCGCCACGGCGGAGATCGCGCGTGTCACCTCTGTGATCGGCCACAGCAGATCGTCGATGACGGTGTTGACCGATGTTTCCATCTCGCCCCAGGCTCCCTGGGAGAGGCTGAACTTGACGCGCTGGCGGGTCTTGCCCTCACGCCCCACCACTTGGCCTACCCGCTCGAGCTGCTGCGCCATACGTTCGTTCGCGGCGACGATCTCGTTGAAGGTGTCGGCAACCTTTCCGAGGAGCCCAACCTGATTGCCGGGCATGCGCACTGAAAAGTCACCGACGCGCATCGCTTGCAGCGCGTTCAAGAGATCGTGCAGGTCGGGCGAAGCGCCGTTGCTTCCAGTCGGCTCCGACAGTGCGCCTGCGCCCAGCGGCGATGTGCCGTTCGTCTTGGGCTCGGCGACTGTCTGAGTGGTCAATTCCATGATGTCCTCCAGGGCGCCTGGCGCCCAATCGTCATTCCCGACGCGCTCGTTACGGTGTCGTTGCGGGCTGCGGCGTGCGTGATTGCCGGTGAGCGGGGATGCTTTTCACCGCACATTAGCTTGCGGCAGGTTGCGCGCGAACGCCGGGCCACAAGCGGCACTAGGCGAGAAACTCGGCGGCTAAATGGCAATAGCTCGGGATCCTGCAGCGCCTTTCGCGCGGCGTGAGGCGGGTCAGGATCGGGAGACAAAATCGTATACGAAGTGAGTTGCCTGCGACCGGCCGGTCGGGCCATGCGATTTCCCCTTGGATCCTTGCGGACCACCACCTCAACAGCGCAAACGTGGATATGATCCATTGGTTCCGGCCTGGTCGGGTTTTTTTCCACGGCGTCAGCACCGAACCAAAGTCGTGACTGCCCTGCGGAACTGCAGCTGGGCCTCTGACCGACCTGCAGGTGTTCAAGAAGGAAGTGGAGCCGCTGCGGCCAAGATCTGGGGGACGGGTAATCACCCGCCATGTTAGAGATTTGGGATGACGCCGCTCCTGCCTGCCCGGCACCCCGGCGGAGTTCCATAGTTCCAACTCTCGCCCCAGCATGACATCCCCCAGGCCCGGCCAACCCAACACACCGCATCTGCGTTTGGCGGCCGATATTGGCGGCACGTTCACCGATGTGGCGGCCTTCGACGAACGCTCTGGCAAACTCACGTTCGGGAAGGCGCTTTCAGTGCCGCAGCGGCTGGTGGAGGGCATCAATGCCGGTGTGACCAAGGCAGGCTGCGACTACCGCTCCGCTGGGCTTTTCCTGCATGGCTCGACCATCGCCATCAACACCCTGCTGGAGCGCAAGGGCGCCAAGACCGCGCTTCTGATTACCGAAGGGTTTCGCGACATTTACGAGATCGGCCGCATCAATCGTCCCGATGCCTACAATCTTTTTTTCAAGAAGCACGAGCCGCTGGTCGAGCGGGCGTTGCGCTTCGAGGTGAAAGAACGTGTGCTGGCCGATGGCGAGATCGAGACTGCGCTCGACCCGCAGGAGATCGAGCGGCTCGGTCGCGTGTTGCGGCAGCTCGGCATCGAGGCAGCCGCAATCCTCTTTCTCAATTGCTTTGCCGAGCATGCGCATGAGGCGCAGGCGAAGGCCATCCTGCAGCGCGCGCAACCCGCACTGTTCGTTTCCGCCTCGCACGAGCTCTCGCAGGAATACCGCGAGTTCGAGCGCTGCTCAACGGTGGTCGCGAACGCCTATGTCGGGCCCATCGTGCGCCGCTATCTGGGAGAGATAGACCAGCACATGCGAGACGAGGGCTTCGCCGGGTCGTTCCTTGTCGTGCAGTCGACCGGTGGGCTCTATGCAGCGGAGCAGGCGAAGCAGGACTGCGTGCACATGCTGGAATCGGGACCGGCCGCCGGCGTGATCGGCACGCAGGCGCTCTGTCGCGCGGTCGGCATAAAGAACGCCATTGCTTTCGACATGGGCGGCACAACTGCAAAGGCTGGTGTCATTGACGGCGGCGAGGCGCTCACCACCGGCTCCGCACTCATCGGCGGCTATGACAGGGCATTGCCGGTACAGATAGCGATGATGGATATCTTCGAGGTTGGCACCGGTGGCGGCTCGATTGCGCGGGTGGAGGAGGGCGCGTTGCGGGTTGGCCCGCAGAGCGCCGGCGCAGTGCCTGGTCCCGCCTGCTACGGGCGTGACGGAACGGAGCCGACCGTCACCGATGCCAATCTACTGCTTGGTCGGCTGCATCCCGAGCGCTTCCTGGGCGGAGAGATGCGGCTCGACACCGCGGCTGCGCGCAGCGCTCTCATGCATCGTGTCGCAAAACCGCTCGGGATGGATGCGGTAGGCGCTGCGGATGGGATCCTGCGTATCGCCGTCACCGCGATGTCCTACGCGGTGAAAGGCGTCACCACCGAGCGCGGGCTTGATGCTGGCGACTTCGCGCTGGTCGCCTATGGAGGGGCCGGACCGCTGCACGCGGTCGAGGTCGCCCGTGAAATCGGCATCCGCAGAGTGATCATTCCGGTCGCGCCTGGCGTGTTCTCAGCGTTTGGAATGCTGTTTGCGGACCTCCGGTACGATTTTGTACGCACCTGGTTCACCCGCCTCGAGGATGCGTCCTTTGATGCAATCGAGCGCGTGTACCGGGACCTCGAAGGCCAGGGCCGCGAGGCCATCGCCGGCTGCTCGGTCAAACCGCAGAAGATCATCGTCAGGCGTGCTGCGGACATGCGGTACGTGGGTCAGGAGCATGCGGTCACCGTCGACCTGCCGCTTCGCGTGTTTGCCAGGGAGGATCGTTCCTCCATCAAGCGCTACTTCGACAAGATGCATGAGCAGCGCTATGGGACCTCGGCACCGGAGGAACGCGCCGAAATCGTGAGCCTGCGCGCTACGGTCACTGGAGTGATGCGCAAGCCGCCGCAGGAGACGATAGCGCGCGGCAAGTCCACGCCTGCAAAAACTGCATACACGGGCAAGCGCCAGGTTTTCCTCGACGGCAGGTTTCGTGAGACACCGACCTTTGCCCGCGCCGCGCTCGTTGCCGAGAACCGCATCCGCGGCCCGGCGCTGATCGAGGAGCATGCGTCGACGACCGTGCTGTTGCCGGGCGATGTGCTTCGCGTCGACGGTTATGGAAACCTCGATATCACACTCGCAGGAGGGCGCTAGACTCGATGGCCAGAAAGAGCCTCAGGCGCACCGCGCAGCGAAGGAGCGGAACGCGGCGGCGCGGAGCCGATCCCGTGATCACTGAGATCGTGCGCAACGGCGTCATTGCCGTGACCGAGGAAATGAAAACCAACCTGATGCGCACGGCCTACAACATCATCATCTACGAGGCGCTCGATTTCACCACCGGGTTGTTCACGCCCGAGGGAGAGACCATTTCGATCGGTATAGGCCTGCCGATGTTCATTCGCGGCATGGCTGAGACGGTGAAAGCGAAGATCAAGCATTTCGGCCTGTCGAGCATCCGGCCAGACGACATCTACGTCACCAATGATTCGTATCTGACCGGAAGTCACCTCAATCACGTCACTCTCACGCTACCTATCTTTCATCGCGGAAAGCTCGTTGCGTTCTCCTGCTGCATGGCGCACTGGCTGGACATCGGCGGCATTCTCGGGGGGATGAGCACCGACATCTTTTCTGAAGGATTGCAGATCCCGATCCTCAAGTACCAGGATCGTGGGATCGTCAATCAGACGGTCGTCGACTTCATCAAACAGAATGTGCGTCTGCCGAGCCGCGCCATGGGCGATCTGCGCGCCCAGGTTATTGCGGTCAAAACGGGAGAGCGGCGGTTCCGCGAGTTGCTCGAGCGTTACGGGCGGGACGAGGTGCTCGCCTCGATTGGGGCCATCATGGACCAGGCCGAGGCGATGGCCCGCGCGCGCACCCGCACCATTCCTGATGGGACCTATGAGGCCCAGTCCTACATGGATGATGATGGCATTGACATCGGCAAACCGGTGCCGATCCGCGTGCGCGTCACCGTCAAGGGCGACGAGATGACGGTCGACCTGAGCGAGGTCTCGCAGCAGGTGCGCGGGTTTTACAATTCCGGCATCACCACCGGCTATGCCTGCGCGCAGGTTGCCTACAAATGCCTCACCTCACCGACTGACTATCCGATCAATGACGGTTCTTTCCGCAGCCTGAAAACGATCGTGCCGCTTGGTCGTGTGATCAGTGCCGTGCGTCCGGCACCCATGCGGTGGTGGATGACGTATCCGATGACGATCGTCGACACCATCTTCAAGGCGCTCGCCCCGGCAATCCCGGATCGCGTGATCGCCGGGCACCATGCCGACCTGCTGGCCTCGTCGTTTCACGGCATCAACAATCGCACCAACGAGTTCTTCATCGGCAGCTTCGGGCCGCTCGGCGGCGGCTGGGGCGCCAAACGCAGCGAGGATGGGGTCTCGGGCACGGTGTGCATCAACGATGGTGACACTCACAACAGCCCCAACGAGCAGGCGGAGTTCAAATTCCCCATCGTCGTGGAGCGCTATGGGCTGGTGCCTGATTCAGGCGGCGCCGGCCGTCGCCGCGGCGGGCTCGGTGTAGAACGCGTGGTGCGCGCCCGCACCAACATGATGGTGAACAATCAGTCCGAGCGCGCGCATTGTCGGCCGTGGGGTCTGGAGCAGGGGCTTGAGGGCACCGGCAATGCAGTGGAATTGCGCATCGGCGGGCAATGGAAGACCGACTTTCCCAACGCCAAGGTGCTGGTGGCGCACCTCAAGGCCGGCGACGCCTTCAAGATCCGCTCTGGAGGTGGGGGTGGCTATGGCGATCCGCTGCAGCGGCCGTTGCATGAGGTGCAGGCCGACGTGCGACAGGGCTACGTCACTGTCCAGACTGCAGCTGATCTCTACGGCGTCGTGATCGATCCAGAGACATTGGATATCGACATGGCGGCGACGCAACAGATGCGGACCGGGCGAGATTTGGCAGGCAGGGAGCAAAGCCGCGCCTGAACGACAGGCGCGATAAGGGCCGGTCCGTTACGCCCCGCTTCTACCGCTTGAGCTTGACGGTATAGGACATCCCCGCGCCGCCACAGCAGGGGCAGCTCATGGCGACGAGGATGCTCTGCTTCTGCTCCTCATCGAGATCGGTGCGCGCGAGCATCTCCCGGGTCTGCTGCTCGAACAGGTCGTGGAGAGACAGGTTGCTGTGCGATACCTGATCGCCAGTGGAGGCCTCCTGCTGAGGTTGCGCAGCGGCCTTCGGGGTGCTCGGGGTTTGCTTGTGGCTGGGCATTGTCAGCCACAGGTGCTGACGAGGGTGCCGACCCCCTCCACCCACACCTTCACCACATCACCCACTTTGAGAAATTCTCCGCGCTCCATGCCGACGCCTGACGGAGTGCCGGTCAGGATCAAGTCTCCCGGCCGCAATGTGACGCGCGTGGAGAGGTGCGCGATCTGCTCAGCGAGCGTAAAGATCATCTTGGTCGTGTGGGAATCCTGTTTGATGACGTCATTGACCCAGAGCTTGATCCCAAGGTTCTGCGGGTCGGCGATTGCGTCCGCCGGTACCATCCACGGCCCGAGCGGGCAGGCTCCCTCGAAACATTTCTGGCTTAGCCAATCAAACTTGAAAGGCGAGGTGTCCGCCACGTGCGGTCGCTTGCTGAAATCGCGGGCAGACAGATCGTTGGCGATCGTGTAGCCGGCGACGTAATCGAGGGCGCGCTCGATCGAAACGTTGCGTGCGGTACGCCCGATCACCGCCGTCAGTTCGGCTTCCCAGTCCACCTTCTTGGAATAAGCCGGCATGGGGACCGTGCTGTCAGGTGACGCGAGACAATGCGCCGTCTTGATGAAGTGCCAGGGCTTGAGCCCCACGCTGTGCGGATCGGGCTCCGGAGCGATGCCCTGCACCTCTGCCATCTTGCGCATATGGTCGGTGAAATTCGCGCCGGCGCAGAATATGCCGCTTGGGTTTCTCACCGGGGGCAGGAGCTGCGTCTCTGCGAGCCGCTGCCCCTTTGTGCTACTGGGCACTTTTGCTGCGACCTCGCCAAGCATGATGCGGGCGGCGTCCCAGTCACCGAGGACGTCGAGCATGGCCACGTAGCCGGCGCGACCGCTGACCTCGGCGAGATCGAACAGTGTCTCGTCGACAATGAGACCTGTGCGCGCGCCCCGTGTCGATTGGTACGTTGCAAGCTTGTATTGCGTCATGGTCTCGCCCTTCTCTCGCCCTTGCGGCCTGTGGTTTTCCCATCCATAAAGCGCCAGGATACACAGCGCAACGTAAGGTGTAGAGCGGGCTTGCAGGAATGACGAACGGCGCAGGCGCCTCACGCGCGCGGGTGATAGATGTGCACGCGCACGTCATCGTGCCGGAAGTTTATGAGATCGCGGCGGAGCACAACGTGTTCAGCGAGCTGCCGCGCGATCCCGGTGTCACCGACGAGATGCGCGACAACATCCGCAAGCGAGCGGGAACCGTGCTCGCGCGCATGAGCGATATCTCCGAGCGTATTGCCGCAATGGACGCCATGGGAGTGGACGTCCAGGTGCTCAGCGCCAGTCTGGTGCATCAAGGCCTCGAATGGGCAGATGCGCAGGAGAGCCTGCGCCTCGCGCGCACGACCAACGATTGGATCGCCAAGGCCGTGGCGCAGCATCCTGATCGCCTCATGGGGCTCGGCACCTTGCCGCTGCACGTGCCGGCACTCGCGACTGCCGAGCTCGACCGCTGCTTGCGTGAGCTTAGGCTCATTGGCGTCGCGATCTCCAGCACGGCCGGCAACCGCGAGCTTGGTGATGCCGAGCTGCGGCCGTTCTGGGCGAAAGCACAGGAGCTAAATGCTGTCGTCTATATTCATCCGGGCGGCAACCGTGACCGGCGGCTCAAACGGTTCTCGCTATGGAACAGCGTTGGGCAAGCCTTCGAGGAGGCAATGGCGATCGCCTCGCTCATGTATGACGGTGTGCTGGAAGAGTTTCCGAGGCTGCGGATCTGCATCTCGCATGGCGGCGGCTACATGCCTTACTACATGGGCCGGATTGATCGCAATTACTCGGAGAAGGCCAATACCCGGGTGAATATGAAAAGGCCGCCGGTCGATTATCTGCGCATGCTCTATTTCGATTCCTGTGTCTATGAGCACGCGGTTCTGCAGCACCTGGTCGACAAGGTGGGTGGCGATCGCGTGCTGCTCGGGTCCGACTACCCTGTCGGTGAGCCAAAGCCTGTCGAGTTCGTGACCGCGACCGATCGATTATCGGCGGCGCAAAAGGACATGATCCTGCGCGCCAATGCGACGCGCTGGCTCGGGTTGAGCTGAACAGCGAGCTCGTGCGGACGGGCTCGCGGCCGGCCGGCAAAAAGACAGGATCAACGATGGACGAGCGTATCCTCAATCCAATCTCGACCACCGAGCTCGAGCGGCGCTGGGCCGCCGCGCGCACAGCCATGGCCGAACGCAAGATCGACGCGCTGCTGATGCAGAACAACAATGACTGGCTCGGCGGGTACGTGCGCTGGTTTACCGATGTGCCGCTATCGAACGGCTATCCGCGCAGCGTCATCTTTCCCGCATCCGACCTGATGATCGTGATTGACATGGGAGCCAAGGGCGCACGACGCACGCTTGATGGCACCGACGAGGTGAACCGGGGCGTTGGCGAGATGGTGTTCACGCCATCGTTCACGTCGGTTTCCTATACCGACGAGTATCAGGCCGAGATCGTCGTCGCGCAGTTGAAGCAGCGCGGCTATGCCACCATAGGATGGATTGGCAGCGGCGCGATGCCACACAAGTTCGTCTCGCGTATCGAGCGCGATCTTGCGGGCAAGGTGAAGTTCGTGGATGCCACGGAATGGGTGGACCGCCTCAAGGCGATCAAGAGCGACGAGGAGAAAACCCTTATTCGCAAATGCGCGCAGCTGCAGGACGAGGTGTTCGCGCGCGTGCTCAAGAAGGTCAAACCGGGAATGAGCGGCAACGACATCACGGCCCTCGCGCAATACGAAGGTCGCGTTCTCGGCAGCGAGCAGGGTCTGTTCCTGGGTTCTGCCGCCCCGCTCGGGCGCGCGTCGCGCTTCGTCGACAAGCACGAGCAGGCGCGCAAGCTTAGGCCCGGCGAGTACTTCTCGCTTCTGATCGAGAACAATGGACCGGGCGGGATGTATACCGAGATAGCCCGCACCGTCGTGCTTGGCAAAGCGTCAAACGAGTTGATTGACGGCTTTGAGTCCGTGAAAGAGGCGCAGGCACACACGCTGAGCCTCCTGAAGCCCGGCGCGTCGCCTGCCGAGATCGCCGCGCGTCACGACGACTATATGCGCAGCCGCGGCTTGCCGCCGGAATTGCGGCTTTACGCGCATGGCCAGGGCTATGACTTGGTGGAGCGGCCGCTGATCCGGGCCGACGAGACCATGTGCATTGCGGAGCACATGAACTTCGCCGTGCATCCCGGGTACGAGACGCCGTCATTGTTTGCGGTGATCTGCGACAACTATCTCGTTGAAGCGGATGGCCCGGGCGCATGCCTGCACCAGACGGCAAAGCAGATCTTCGAGGTCTAACGCGGATATGAGCATCGCCGTGCTCAGCATCGGCTCCTTTCCCGAGGCAACCAACGCCGAGTTGGCGAGGCGTTTCGCTGTTACCAGGTTCTTGGAGCAGCCTGCTCCCGCGGTGATCCCGGCCGAGCTGCGCGCTCAGGTGCGCGGCATTGCCGTCGAGGCCAACCGGGGGGCCAACCGCGCCCTGATCGCCACGCTGTCGCAACTCGAAATGATCTCCGTCTTCGGCGTCGGCACCGACCTCATCGACCTTGCGGCCGCGCGGGAACGAGGCATCAAGGTGTCCAACACTCCGGGCATTCTCGGCGATGAGGTGGCCGACCTCGCCATCGCGCTCATGCTTGCCTCGGCGCGACAGGTCGTCCTGGGCGACCAGTATGTACGCGATGGCAGCTGGGCGCGCCACGGACCAATCAGGCTTGGCCGCAGCGTGGGTGGGAAAACCATGGGAGTTGTCGGGCTTGGTGATATCGGCCGCGCCATCGCCGATCGTGGTGCCGCTTTCAAGATGCGCGTGCTCTACCATGGTCCGCGCCGCAAGCCGAACGTGCCCTACGCATTCGTGGGGGACCTCGTCGAGCTGGCTCGGGAAAGCGATTACCTGATGGTCGCATGCAAGGGCGGCCCGGAGACGCACCATTTGGTATCCGGACCTGTGATCGACGCGCTCGGACCGTCGGGAACGCTCATCAATGTCGCACGCGGCACGGTTGTCGATGAGCCAGCCCTGATCGGCGCCCTCTTTGCAGGGCGCCTCGGCTGGGCAGCGCTCGATGTGTTCGAGAACGAGCCTACTCCTTCACCCGAGCTTTTGCGGCTGCCCAACGTCATCGTGCAGCCGCATCATGGCAGTGGCACGGTTGAGACCCGCACCGCGATTGGGCAGCTGATGATCGACAATCTCGCTGCGCATTTCGCAGGAAAGCCGCTGCTCACTCCTCTGCCTTAGGGTCGCGAACCCGAAGGTCGCAAGCTTGATCTGCGCTGCGCCCCTATGCGGGCAATCGCAACGCGATGAAGATCATAGCCCCGCAAAAAAGTGCCTCGTCACCCCATAATCAAGTGACTGCCTTGCCCGCTGCGGCGCAAAAGTGGTTATTGGCCCAGCTCTGCAGACGCAACGTACAAATCGGAGACTTGTAGGGGCGGGTTTCAAACCCGCCCCGCTTCAGCAGACGCCCCTCGCAAGATGTTCTCTGAATCATCCGAGCGGCGGGATGCACGAGGGCCCTTGGGCAGTCTACTTAGGGGCGGGTTTGAAACCCGCCCCTACATGAACCTCTATTCCGTGCGCGCTGCCCCCGACAGTAGCTGCCACGTCATCAACGAGAACGGTGCACGATGGCGCGAGCTTCATGATCGGCACCACATTCCGCCATCGGCACACAAAATGAGTGCCGGAATCCGGGCACTCGTCCTATTGTGCAAGCGCCGGCCGTGGACAGGCCAGCAAACAGGGGGGATCCGCTCGCGATGGGGCAGATCGTTGTCGAGCGGGTGAACCACGTCTATCGACCGCCCAGCGGCCGACCGGTGCTCGCGCTCGAGGATATCTCGCTCAGCATAGGGGAGCGCGAGTTTGTCGCGCTGCTCGGCCCTTCCGGTTGCGGCAAGTCGACACTCCTCTACCTGATCGGCGGCTTTCTGCCGACCGAGACGGGTCGTATCCTGGTCGAAGGCGCCCCCGTTTTGGGGCCGGGACCCGACCGCGGCATTGTCTTCCAGCACTTCGCACTGTTTCCCTGGAAGACGGTCCGCGCCAATATCCTTTACGGCCTGGAACGCATGCGGCTCGAGCGCAAGGAGCGTGAGCAGCGCGCCCAATCTTTCATCGACCTCGTGGGTCTCACCGGATTCGAAGACAGCTACCCTTCGCAGCTGTCCGGCGGAATGAAGCAGCGTACGGCCATCGCACGGACGCTCGCCTTCGATCCCAAGATCCTGCTGATGGATGAGCCGTTCGGCGCGCTCGACGCTCAGACGCGCAGCCTGATGCAGGAGGAATTGCTCGGCATCTGGCAGCGCACGCCGAAGACGGTGATCTTCGTGACCCATGATGTGCAGGAAGCGGTGTATCTGGCGGATCGCGTCGCCGTGATGTCAGCGCGCCCTGGTCGCATTAAGGCAAGCGTGGCCACCAAGTTCGACAAAAATGATCCGCATGTTTTCAAGAGCAAGCCGTTCATCGAAAAAGTCGACGAGATCTGGGACCTGGTGCGCGTCGAGGCGATCAAAGCGCAGAAAGGACCCGTACGATGATGCGCGCCGGTCCGCTTCCCGTTACTTGCCGGCTAGGCCGTGCGGTAAGCGACGCTGTGCCAGTGCCAAGATAAGGCGCGATGAAAACTCTGCTTCGCTACTCGCCGCTCCTGCTCCTGGCACTCGCCTGGGAGGTCGCCACGCGCGCCGGCCTAATATCCGGACTGGCGCTGCCGCCGCTGAGCAATGTGGTGGCTGCGTGGTTCGACCTTGTTGGCAGCGGCGATCTCCTTGGCAACAGCGCAGCCTCGCTCTGGCGTACCGGCGCCGGGCTGGCCTTCGCCATCGTCATCGGCGCGGCGCTCGGGATTTTTATGGCCTGGTGGAAATGGTTGAACGCGCTGGTCAGCCCGCTGGTTGAAATGTTTTATCCCATGCCCAAGTCCGCATTGATCCCGGTGACGGTGATCTGGCTTGGCTTTGGCAACAGCTCAAAAATTCTGCTGATCTTTCTCGGCTGCATGCTTCCCGTGACCATCGGGGCATTCAATGGCGCTCGCTCGAGCGAGCAGGTTCTGGTTTGGTCGGCACGCAGCATGGGGGCGAGCAGGTTGCGCATGCTCTGGGATGTCGTGGTGCCGAGCGCCATGCCTGAGCTGCTCAACGGTATTCGTACAGCGCTGGCGCTGTCGTTCATTCTGATGGTGAGCTCGGAGCTCCTGGTCGCCCATGAGGGGCTTGGAAACCTGATTGGCTCGCTCGGTGCAAGCGGCGCCTACGATGCCATGTTCGCCGTGGTGCTGACGGTAGCATTCCTGGGCTTTGCCGCCGATCGCATCTACCTCCTGGTGATGCAACGGGTGCTGCGATGGCGCGATTGACAGGGGCTTCCAGCGAGCTGCCGTCCGGCGCCAGCGACCGCGCAAATGCAGGCGGCGTGCTGCGCGCAGTCGGTTGGGGTCTTGTCCGCCTCTCCTCCATCGTGGTCCTTGCGCTCGCCTGGGAATGGTTTGCACGCTCCGGCGCGGTGACACCGTTCATGCTGCCGCGCCTCTCGCTGGTGCTCCAGCGCATCTGGAATGACCTTGTGTCCGGGGAGCTCTGGCTCAATGCCGGCGTGACAGTCTACCGCGCCATTCTCGGCTTCTTGATTGCAGCCATTGCCGGAGTGCTGCTCGGGATGGCGATCTCGCGCGGGCGTCTCGCGCACTGGTTCTTCGATCCGATTGTCTCAATCGGTTTCCCCATGCCGAAGATTGCCTTCCTCCCGGTGATCATGCTGTGGCTCGGCGTCTATGACCTGTCCAAGGTTTCTATGATCGTGCTCGACGCCATTTTCCCGGTGATTACCGCGACGGTGATCGGCATCCGCGGGGTTGAGCGCGAGCTGATCTGGTCGGCGCGCAACATGGGGGCAAGCGAGCGCGAGGTGCTCTGGCAGATCTCTGTGCCGGCGGCGCTCCCGCAGATCATGACCGGGCTGCAGGTGGCGCTGCCGATTGCGCTCATCGTTGCGCTGGTGACCGAGATGCTGATGGGCGGTTACGGGCTCGGCGGCAGCATGATGACAGCTTGGCGGTTCGCCGATTCACGCGGTGTATTCGCCGGCATCGTCGAGATGGCCGTGGTCGGCTACGTCTTGGTCAAGTTGATGGCGCTGATGCGCCGCCGACTGCTGTTGTGGCATCAGGAGGCGCTGACGCCGAGCACCGTCTAGATGTAACGGCGGTGTGCCGGGCGGCACCGAGCTTATGCGCTCAGGCGCCACGACGCGAAGCCGGCGCCAACAAGCGTCTGCGGACTGGGAAAATAATCGATCAACTCGAAACCCTTGCTGCCCGCGGCAGCGTGGGCGACGACCCAGTCGCGGATCTCATGGGCGCCGTTACCGGTGCGCGGCAGCTCTCGGGTGAGAAATCCCGCCAAGCGCGCGTCATCACCATTCTGGAAATGCTCGATACAGGCATGATCGAACGTCTCATCGATCCAGCCCATGGTCGATTCACCGATGGAATGGCTCAAGCCGCCGGTGCCGAGCACGGCCACGCGTAACGGCTGCGGGTAGCTGGAAATCGCGTCGCGCAACAGCCGACCCCACGCCAGACAGCGCGGAATGCTGGGCATTGGCTCCTCGAGATCGTTCACGATCAACGGCACGATAGGCAAGTTGACGTCGACGCCGATGCGCCAGAGCGGAATGCACGTGCCATGATCGAGCTTGAGCCGGTGCGACAGCGCCGGCTCGAAATCGTGCGTCAGCGCACTCTCGAGCAGATGACGGCCGAACGCGGCATGGCCGCGCAGCGTCTTGTGCGGATAGACCTTCTGCATGAATGGCTCGGGCGGGCCATCGTGCTCCTCGCCGATGCCGATGCACACTGCCGGCAGATTGTTGATGAAGAAATTCACCCAATGATCCGGCGATACCACGACCAGCAAATCGGGGCGGCAGGCGGCGAGCCGGCGGCCGATCTCGCCGAAGGCGGCCTGGAGCTTCTGGCGATGCTCGGCAGGCATGGTCTCCCAGTCACGGGCGATGATCGGCCCATGGCTGGCGGCGAACACGCCCACAAGCTCAGCCATGGGTGCCTTCCCTCCTGCTGTCGGTAGCGGCTTTGAGGGCGTGCAAGCGGTCGATGAACTCGGCCTCGGGCATGCCGCGAATCTGGAAATAGAAACGCAGCAGGTACGCGTTCACGAGCGGCGCGAGCACACTCACGTCATCTTCCAGCAATGCCCTGCGCACCTCCGGACGGATCTCGTAGCGACCGATCACCGCCGCCGGGTCGGCGCGATAGTCCGCCGCGAGGTTCGCATCGTGCTGCAGATCGAAGAACATCTTGCTCAGCCAGTAGTCGGTCATCACCTGGTCCTCATGCGGCCGGCGAGGGTTTGTGGGAAAGCACCACGCTCGCCTGCTACTTCAGGCGGTTCGCCGCCTCTTGAACGATGCTGAGGTCAGTGTACTTCTTCACATCGATGGTCGAGCGGACAAAGCCAAGGTCCCGTGTCATGTCGAGATTCTTCTGCAGCGCCGCAAGATCGGGCAGCATGTTCGGATCGTGATAGGCGTCGCGCTTGGTGAACAGCCAGTCATACCGCTCAGGGGCCTGCTTCGTCGTCCGGCCGGCGATTTCCATCACCTCTTTCTGATTCTTGGGGTCGAGGTACCAGCGCGTAATGCGCAAGGTATCCTCCATGAAATCGACCATGGCGGCGCGGTTCTTGTCCAGGAATGGTTTGCGCGCGGTCCAGACGATCATGTCGGTCACGCCGATCGCGTCGCGCTGGACGAAGAGCGTCCGCCCGATTTTGCGCAGCTCCGGATCATAGGAGAATGGAACCACCGCCGGGATCAAATCGACCTTCTTCTCGGCAAGCATCGCGCGCATGGTCGGGAAGGCGGATTCGACCACCGTGTAGTCGCGCTTGTCCTCCAGGCCATATTTGCGAAGCATCGCGCGCATGGCGACGTCAACGGCGCTGCCCGCAGCGTTGCTCATCACCACTTTGCCCTTGAGCTCGTTGACCGTTTTGATGGGGCCGTCCGCCAGCACCATGTATTCCTGGGAGTAGTAACCCTCCACGCCATCGCGGAACTCGTCGGCAATCACACGAAGGTCATCGAGACCAGCGTTTTGCAGTGCAATGGCCAATGTGGAATATGCGAGATTGGAAACCTCGAGCTCGCCATTCGCGAGCGCCGTCACCATTGGTGGCGTACCGGCGTAGCGGACCGGCTCGAAGGTGTAGGACTTTCCCAGATGTTGCGCGAGGTCCTTCTTTTCGAGCCAGATCGATGCCCAGTTGGTAACTGGAGCCACCCAGGACGCACGGATCTTGATGGGATCGGCTGCGTTAGCACCGGCGATGCCGAGGAGCGTAGTGGCGGCGACGACCCCGAGCAGTGATCTTGTGATGAACATCAAGGAATTCCTCCGCACGCACTGCGCATCATGTTGCTTGTTTGCCGCCACGTTGCAGAGCCGCCCGGCGGTTGGCAAGAGCTGAGTTGGCCGCAAGCTCCGCCCGCCAGGATCAGAGCAGCTACGGCGAAGCCTCCTCCAGCACGCGACCCTTGGTCTCGACCGCGAAGATTGCAGTAATAACGGTGGCGACGCCAGCAACTGCCGCGAAAACCAGGAACACCTTGGGCAGGTCTACTACCTGCGCCGGAGTGAGGCGCGCGCCGATCATCATGCTAACGGCCACGGGGCCGATGATGGAGGCAAGTCTCAGCCAGGCGGTAGCGGTGCCGACGCCCAGCGCGCGAACGCGTGTGGGGTAAAGTTCCGGGGTGTAGAGGTACACGCCGATGTTGATGGTGCTGACGAAAAAGTACGCAATCGACATCGAGATCAGCACCTGCTCGGCGCTGGGCCGCGGGTATAAGGCGAGCCCGGCAAGCGCAAGGGTCGCGGCGGCAAACGAGACGGCAAACCACAGGCGACGGCCGACATGGTCAATGGTCAACGCGCAGATCAGGGTGCCGAGAAAACCGACGGCCTGCGTCACCAGGCCGTAGCGCAGCGACAGGTCCAGCGGAAGTTGGAAGACGGTGCGGTAAACAGTCGGCAGCCAGATGGAAAGGCCGTAATTGACGAAATAAGCGGCGAACCAGATCACCCACACGACGAGGGTGCGCCGCAGATAGAGTGAGCCGAACAGGTCGCCAAGCGAAGCAGACTTCAGGATCGTTGCGACCACAGGTGAAGGAGACGGCAGCGGCCTGCCGAGAGCTTTTTCCGTTTCATGCTCGATGAGGCGCATGGCCGCTTCGGCATCGCCGGCTCGACCGCGAACGGCAAGCCAGCGCGGGGATTCCGGCAGCATCCAGCGCAATGCCAAGGCGAGCAGCGCGGGGACCGCGCCGATCACGAACATGTATTGCCAGCCCCACTTGGGTACGACCCACAACCCGACCAGGCTTGCGGCCACCAAGCCGATGGGAAAGACAAGCTCGTAGAGGAGAACGAAGCGGCCCCGAGCCTGCGCCTTTGCGAGCTCGCTGATGAAGACCGCCGCGACCGGCACCTCGCCGCCGAGTCCGATGCCCTGGATAATCCGGAACAGCAGAAACGAGTTGTAGTCCCAGGCAAAGGCGCAGACGAGACTCATGACCCCGAACAGCGCAATCGACCAGATCATCGCCGACATGCGACCGTAGCGCTCGGCAACCCAGCCGAACAGCATCGCGCCAATCAACTGGCCTACGAAGCCCGCCGCGATCATGAAGCTGATCTCTTGCGGCGTCAGCTTCCAAAGCGGGGCGATAACCGGCAGCACCGAGGCGATGGCGAGCGCATCGAAAGCGTCAAAGAACGTGGCCACGCCGACGATGATGCGGGTCTTGACCTGCCACCACGAGGTGGGCAGGCGCTCGAGCCTCGCGACGATGTCATCGACCGATGAGCGGGTGGCGTCCATCGTTTCCCTCCCAGGCCCGCGCTCGCTATTTTTATTTGTTAGTGGAGGTGCAGAGCTCGAGCCGCATTGTTCACGCAGATATCGGCGCGTACGCTCTCGTCGAGCGGCACGCTGTCCATGAAATGCCCCGCCTCCTCGACAGATTCAAAAGGATAGTCCGCGGCAAACATCACGTGGCTGCGCCCGAGCGCTGAGATCGCGCAGGTCAGCGGCTCAGCGGAGCACATGCCGGATGTCGTCACGAGAAAATTTTCGCGAATGTATTGCGACGGCGGCTTGGCGAGCTTGACGCTGTAGAGCTTGGCGCGGCTATCGAAGCGCCAAAGAAGATATGGCAACGTTTCCCCGAGATGGCCGAGGACGATCCTGACCCGCGGAAAGCGGTCGAACAGCCCGCCGAAAACCAGGCGCAACGCATGCGAGCCTGTCTCGAACCCCCACTCCCAAGTGGCACGGCGCAGTCCGGGATGGCCGTCCAACGCAGGTGCGGGGCTCACCGGATCCGTCGGGTGGATGTAGATGTGTGCGCCCAGCGCCTCCACGCGTTCCCAGAACGGATGCAGGGCCGGGTCGTCGAGATACTGGCCGTGGGTATGGCCGTTGATCATGGCGCCCGCGAAGCGCAGGTCACGCATGCATCGCTCTAGCTCCGCAGCAGCAGCGCCGGGATCCTGCATGGCTAGGTGGGCAAATCCGGAATAACGGTCTGGCCGCCTGGTGATCTCGTTCGCCAGGAAATCATTGGCCGCACGCGCGTTGCGACACGCGGTCTGGGTGTCACGTTCCGCCTGTACCCCCGGGCCGGCAATTGAAAGCACCGCCCGCACGATGCCCGCTTTGTCCATGGCCGCGAGCCGCTGCTCGCCGAACTCCGTCAATCGGCTGAGCACGGGACGATAGATCGCCGGGTCGACATTGCCGACCGTGGGCTTCCAGTACTCCTCGAAGCCGGGACTCAGGAAATGCTCCTCGAGCGCAATCTTGTCGGCCACCCCCGCTTCCCTCCTGGCGTTGTTTCCTACGCCGTCCTCTGGTTTAAGCGTATCCCCCGGACCGGCGCAACGGGTTCACTATCAGCAGCAGAGCCTGGGTAACTGCGTGTTTGCTTGCGGGCCGCCGCCGGCTCGGCGTGACTCGCGCCAGCAACGAACGTAGCATGCAAACCAATGCGCGGGCGGAGCAAGCTGCGCTTGAGGAGTGAGAGGGAGGCCATTCGTGGCGAAGAAAATTCGAGGCGTCACGTTCGAGGAAAATCTTAACAACAGCATGGGGCTCGAGTTCTACAACCTGTCCCATCGCTTCGGATATCAATCGCCGAACTGGCCCTACTTCGAGGACGTCAAGATCGAGCGCATTCACTACATGGCGAAGTCGGGGGTGCTGTCGCAGCGCATCACCACCAGCATGCACAATACGACTCACATCGATGCGCCCGCCCATGTGGTGCAAGGCACCCCCTTCATTGACGAGGTGCCACTGCCGCACTTCTTCGGCTCCGGCATCGTCATCTCCATCCCCAAGAAGAAATGGGAGTCGATTACTGCGGATGATTTGGAGAAGGCTGCGGGCAAGGCGGTGCGGCCGCGCGACGTGGTCATCGTCAACACCGGCTGGCACAAGCAATACGAGGACAACGAGGATTACTTCTGCCGCGCGCCTGGATTCGTATCCTCGGCCGGGCAATGGTTCGTCGATAAGCAAGTGAAGGTTATCGGCCACGATACCCAGGCCAACGACCATCCACTCGCCACGGCCATCGGTCCACAGCGTAACGGCCCCCTGCATCCGCATCTTGCCGACGAATACAAGGAATGGTCGGGCGGGCGCGACTGGAAGGATGATTTTCCGGAATGGGAGCCCGTCCATCGCATTCTGTTCAAGAACGGGATTCTCGGCATCGAGAATGTCGGCGGGGACATCGACAAGGTCACCGGCCGACGCTGCACGTTCGCGCTGTTTCCGTGGAATTGGGAGCGCGGCGATGGCTGCATCATTCGCCTGGTGGCCATCATCGATCCGAGGGGGGCGTATCGCATAGAGAAGGGGGAGAAGCTCTCATGATCGTTCGCAAGCTCTCCGAGGCCAAGCCTTACGAGGCCCCCAATCATCGTGAATACAAGTCGCTGCGCGTGTTTGGCGCAGAGATGGGCGGCTCACGCACGCTCGTCTTCGGTATCTCGCATTTCCTGCCTGGCGGTGGCGCCGGTCCCGACGCCTCTCCGCCGGAGAAGGTCTATTATGTGCTCGCGGGCGAGCTCACCGTGATTGCCGGAGGCAAAGAGGTCGTCGTGAAGCAGGGTGACAGCTGCTACATCGGCCCCAATGAGACGCGCGAGATTGTCAATCGTGGCAACGAGGTCTGCACCATCGCCGTCGCCGTTGCGCCGGTAGCGTGACGCCGCGCCTGGCACGCCCTCGGGAATTTCGAGCCTGAGATGCCCGACTGCTCAACACTCCTGACGTGAAGTGAGGACCGCCTGCGATGGCCGAGGACTTTCTGAAGAACCCGCTCAGCTTGTTCGATGTCCGCGGGAAGACGGCGATCGTGACCGGAGCCACCGGAGCGTTCGGTGCGCTTGCCGGCAAGGTCTTGGCTGGGGCCGGAGCGAACGTGGTGCTCGCGGCCAACAATGCGGCGACGCTGAAGAAGGTCGCGGCTGAATGCGAGCAACTCGGCGGCAAGGCAGAGATCGTTGCCAAACGGCCGAGCTCGGAAGCGAACTGCGACGCCATCGTTGACGCTGCCGTGAAGCGATTTGGCCATCTCGATATACTCGTCGTCGCGTCCGGTCAGAACAAGGTTGCCAAAATTGTCGAGCAGAAGGCCGACGATTTTCTTGATGTCATGGATGCCAATGTCACGCAGTCGTGGCTGATGGCGCGCGCTGCCGGGCGGCAGATGCTCAAGCAGGGGCAGGGCGGCAAAGTGATCCTGATGTCGTCGGCGCGCGGGCTTCTCGGTCATCCCGCCGGGTACACCGCCTATTGTGCCTCGAAATCCGCGGTCGACGGCATCACCAAGGCGCTCGGTTGCGAATGGGGCCCGAGCGGCATTACCGTCAATGCGCTTGGCCCCACGGTGTTTCGCTCGCCGCTGACGGAATGGATGTTCGCCGACGACGAGCGCGGGCGAACCACGCGTGCCGGCTTTCTCACGCGGGTGCCGAAAGGTCGCCTCGGCGAGCCCTCCGATCTCGCCGGCCCGCTGCTCTTTCTCGCTTCGAAGGCATCCGACTTCTACACCGGGCATATCCTCTATGCCGACGGCGGGTATACGGCGGGATGAGCACGACGAGCGCCCGCGTCGCCGTCATCGGTGCCGGCCTGATGGGTCACGGCATCGCACAGGTGTTCGCGCTCGCCGGCCACGATGTCAGGATCTATGACGCCATTGCCGCGAGCCTCGAGACAGTCAAGCGCCGCATCGCCGACAATCTGACCGACCTCGGCGAGGATACGGCGGCGGTGGAGCGGGTGCATCCCACCGGCGATCTGGCGGCCGCAGTCGCAGACGCCGACTTCGTGGTCGAGGCGGTATCGGAGGACTTGGGCCTCAAGCAGCGCCTGTTCAAGGAAGTGGAACGCCATGTCAGGGGCGACACGGTGCTGGCCAGCAACACGTCGGTCATTCCGATCACGGCAATCATGCAAGGGCTGCGCGAGCGCGGCCGTGCGCTGGGAACGCATTGGTGGAATCCGCCCTTCCTGGTGCCGCTCGTCGAGGTGATCGGCACGGCCTGGACCACGCAGCAGACGATCGATTGGACCATTGCGCTGCATGGATCGGCGGGGAAGGTGCCGGTGCATGTGAAAAAGGATGTGCCCGGCTTTGTCGGCAATCGCCTGCAACACGCGCTATGGCGCGAGGCCATATCGCTCGTCGAGCACGGCATCTGCGATGCCGAGACGGTCGACATGGTTGTGAAAGCGAGTTTCGGCCGCCGCCTTGCCGTGCTTGGGCCGCTCGAGAACGCCGATCTGGTCGGCACCGATCTGACGCTCGCCATTCATCAGACCGTGCTACCCGCGATCGAGAGCAGGGCAGGTCCTTCGCCTTATCTCGAGGGCCTGGTCGCTTCAGGCAAGCTCGGCTTCAAGACCGGCGAGGGGTTCCAGAAATGGAGCCCCGAGCAGCAGAGCCGCTTGCGCGCCAAAGTCGTGCAGCATCTCAAGCAGGCCCGCGCAAACGAGGCCTGACCTGCCGGCGCCGTAATGCTGAGTCGCGTCGCTCCGTGATGCGCAAGCAGAGGGGCGGCGGAGCACGAATGAGAAAGGGAGATCGTATGTCGAGCCAATCCATGCCAGGCCAAATATCGGGAATCACTCGGCGAGCCTTGGTCGGCGCGGTTGCCGCACCTGCGGTGCTGCGCAGCATTGCCGCCCATGCGCAAAGCCGCGTCATCAAGATCGGTCATGTGAGCCCGCGCACCGGTCCCTTGGCCGGGTTTGGCGAGGCGGATCCGTTCATCCTCGAGCAAGTCCGTGCCATTCTGGCGCCTGGCATCCAGGTCGCCGGCCGCACGTATCAGGTGCAGATCATCAGCAAGGACAGCCAGTCGAGCGGCAGTCGCGCCGCGGATGTGGCCTCCGAGCTGATCCTCGGCGATAAGGTCGATCTCATCGTCGCCTCGGCAACGCCCGACACCACGAATCCGGTCGCTGACCAGGCTGAGGTGAACGAGGTGCCGTGCATCACCACCAACTGCCCGTGGCAGCCCTACTTCTTTGGCCGCAAAGGCGATCCGGCCAAAGGGTTTACCTGGACCTATCACTTCTTCTGGGGACTGGAGGATGTGATCGCAGCCTTCTTGGCATTGTGGGACAGCGCGCCGACCAACAAGGTCGTGGGGGGCCTGTTTCCCAACGATGCGGATGGCAATGCCTGGGGGGACCCGCAGCTTGGGCTTCCGCCTGCGCTGGCGCGCGCCGGCTACAAGCTCACTGATCCCGGTCGTTATCAGCTGATGAACAACGACTTCACCTCGCAAATCTCGGCGTTCAAGACTGTGGGGGCCGAGATCGTTACGGGAAATATGATCCCGCCGGATTTTTCGACTTTCTGGTCGCAAGCGGCGCAGCAGGGCTTCCGGCCGAAAATCGTCACCATCGGCAAGGCGCTTCTGTTCCCGTCGGTGATCGACTCGCTGGGCGCGCGCGGCAATGGCCTCACCACCGAGATCTGGTGGACACCGAGCCATCCGTTCAAGTCAGGGCTGACCGGGCAAAGCGCCAAGGAGCTGACGGACGCCTACGTGAACGCCACCAAACGGCCTTGGACCCAGCCGATCGGATTTCAGCACGCGCTCTTCGAAGTAGCAATCGATGTGCTCAAGCGCGCGAAGGCGCTCGAGCCGAAGGCGATTCTCGATGCCGTGGTGGCGACCGACTACAAGTCGATCGTAGGTCCGGTGAAGTGGAGCGGGCAGCCAGTCAAAAATGTGACCAAGACACCGCTGGTCGCTGGCCAGTGGCAGCGCAAAGGTGACAAATACGAGCTGGTGATCACGACCAACAAGCCCGCCCCAGACATTCCGGTCGGCGGCCAGATGCAGCTGCTGTCGTAACGCTGGAGCGGTCCTAAGCGAGGGATGACACGCGACCATCCGCGCCCGATGCGCGACGAGCAAGGTCGCACTGATATGCCGCCCATCCTTGGCTTTGAACGCATCTCTAAACGCTTCGGCGCAGTGCTGGTGGCGCAGGACATCGACCTTGCGCTCCGTCCAGGTGAGGCGCTCGGCATCATTGGTCCGAATGGCGCCGGCAAGACGACGCTGTTCGGCATCGCCTGCGGGACCGTCATGCCGGATGCCGGCCGGGTCGTTCTTGACGGAGAGGACATCACGCAGCTTGCTCCGGAGGGCCGCTGCCGTTTGGGGCTTGGCCGCTCCTTCCAAATTCCGCAGCCATTCAACGGCATGACCGTCTTCGAAAACCTGGTCGTCGCGGCAGCCTTCGGCCGGGGTCTCCGCGAGCGTGACGTCTACGCCGACTGCGTCGAGCTGCTGCAGCGCTGCAGGCTCAGCGACAAAGCCAACCGGCGGGCAGGGAGCCTTACACTTCTGGATCGCAAGCGGCTCGAGCTCGCGCGCGCATTGGCGACAGAGCCGCGTGTCCTGCTGTTGGACGAGGTGGCGGGTGGACTGACCGAGCACGAGTGCGCCGCACTCGTGGGGTTGATTCATGACATTCGCCGCGCTGGTGTGTCGATCATATGGATCGAGCACATTGTGCATGCACTCGTTGCCGTGGTCGACCGCCTGGTCGTGCTGCACGGCGGCACTTTCATAGGGGAGGGCGAGCCCAAAGCGGTCATCAACCTGCCGGCGGTGCGCGAAATCTACATGGGAATTCCCGCCGATGCCTGATCCGCTGCTGGAGGTGCGGGCGCTCGACGCCTTCTATGGCGACTTCCAGGCGCTGTTCGGAGTGTCGCTCTCGGTGGCAGCCGGTGAGGTGGTGGCGGTGATCGGCGCCAACGGCGCAGGCAAATCAACCCTGCTCAAGTGCATTGCCGGAGCAATGCTGTCGCATACGGGCGACATGACGTTCGCCGGCGAGCCGCTTGCAAGGCTTCCCGCACACGCCGTCGTCGCGCGCGGGATCGCGCTGGTGCCGGAAGGGCGCCGGCTGTTTCCCTCCTTGACGGTCGAGGAGAATCTCCTGGTCGGCGGGCAGCTAGGCCGCCCCGGTCCCTGGGATCTCGAGTGCATCTACCGGCTGTTTCCCATGCTTGCCGAGCGCCGGCACCAGGCCAGCACGTCGCTTTCCGGCGGGCAGCAGCAGATGGTTGCCATCGGTCGGGCACTCATGAGCAATCCCCGCCTCCTTCTCTGCGACGAGATCAGTCTCGGACTTGCTCCGATCGTGGTGCGTGAGCTCTATGGCGGGCTTCCTGCGATCATCGCGGAAGGCTGCTCGCTAATCATTGTCGAGCAGGACATCGTGCAGGCGCTCAAGGCGGCGACCCACGTGCTCTGCTTGCAAGAAGGACGCGTCGCACTCGCCGGCGAGCCGGGCTCGCTGACCCGCGAGGCCATCTCTGCCGCCTATTTTGGGGCATGATCGGCGATGCTATGGATCAACATCGTCATTCAGGGCGTGCTGATCGGTGGTCTTTACGCGATGTTCGCAGCCGGTCTGGCGCTGATTTTCGGGGTTATGCGACTGGTCAATATCGCTCATGGCGATCTTATCGTGGTCGCCGCCTACGTCGCGCTGATGACCACCGACACGCTTGGAATAAATCCGCTCCTCGCCATTGTCCTCGTGGCGCCGGTCATGGCGGCCCTCGGTTACGGTCTGCAGCGGGCGCTTCTCAACCGCACGCTCGGTGAGGACGTGCTGCCGCCGCTGCTTGTGACGTTTGGCTTGTCAGTCATCATTCAGAACGCCCTGCTTGAGCTCTTCACCGCCGACAGTCGGCGATTGCAGGCCGGCGCGATCGAGGTGGCGAGCTTCCCCTTAACCGAAGGTGTTTGGATCGGAGTGTTGCCGCTGCTGCAATTCGTCCTCGCCATTGTGGTCATCGGCGGTCTGCAGCTGCTGTTCTACCGCACCTCGTTCGGGAGAGCGTTTCGCGCCACCGCTGATGATCCCGCCGTGGCCCAGCTCATGGGCCTGGACAATCGCCATGTGTTCGCGCTCGCCATGGCACTGTCGCTGGCGGTTGTTGCGGTCGCCGGCGTGTTACTGGCGGTGCGCACGAATTTTGATCCGGCGATCGGACCGGCGCGGCTGATCTTCGGCTTCGAGGCGGTCATCATCGGCGGGCTCGGCAGCCTCTGGGGCACGCTCGCGGGTGGGATCATTCTTGGAGTAGCGCAGGCGGTCGGCGCACAGATCAATCCGGGTTGGCAATTGCTCGCCGGCCATATCGCGTTTCTTCTGGTCCTGGCCGTTCGCCCCGAGGGGCTCTTTCCCAAGGTGCAGACATGAGTCTGCCCGCATTTCGCGTCGAGCACGCCACGCGCTCCAGCCATGTTGGCAGCGTGCTCTTTGCGACGGCGCTCGTCGTTCTCGCCGCCGCGCCATTCTGGGCTGGGCGTGACCACCTGCGGCTTCTTGCCGAGATATATTCCTATGTCGCACTGGCGAGCCTCTGGAATTTGCTTGCCGGTTACGCGGGCCTCGTCTCGGTTGGCCAGCAGGCTTATGTCGGCCTCGGCGCCTATGTGCTTTTTGCCGCGAGCATTCTGTTCGGATTGCATCCGTTGCTGGCAGTGCCGGTCGCGGGCCTCGTCGGCGGCATTGTCGCGGTCCCGGTAGCCGCGTTGGTGTTTCGTCTGCGCGGACATTACTTCGCGATCGGGACCTGGGTCGTGGCCGAGGTGTTTCGTCTCCTCGCCTCGCAGCTATCCGTGCTAGGCGGCGGCTCTGGGATCAGCCTCCCCGCCGGGATTGTCACCGCCATGGCTTCGAGCCGCCAGATGCGCGAGTTCGTTATGTATTGGATCGCGTTGGCGCTCGCGGTCTTGGTACTCGGCGCGATCGTGCTGCTGTTGCGCTCACGTTATGGCCTGGCACTCACGGCCATCCGCGACAATGAGCTGGCGGCGCGCTCGAATGGGGTCAGTGTCGGCCGCACCAAGCTTGCTGTCTACGTGCTGACGGCATTCGGCACAGCCATGATCGGCGCGTTCATTTTCTTGCAAAAGCTGCGCATCTCCCCCGACACTGCGTTCAGCGTGAACGACTGGACTGCGTTCGTGATCTTCATCACGGTCATCGGCGGCATCGGGCGGGTCGAAGGTCCGATTCTCGGCACCATCGTGTTCTTTGCGTTACGCCAGATGTTGGCCGATCTCGGCAGTCTCTATCTCATGATGCTGGGCGCAGTTGCCATCGCGGTGATGCTGTTTGCGCGACAAGGCCTCTGGGGCCTCCTCGCCGACCGTTATGGTTGGCAGCTTCTGCCGCTGGAGCGGCGCTTGCGCTTTGCCGCGGACCGCCGCACAACCTGATTTGAAAGATCGTTGCGCATTGCGATCATCGGAGAGAAATAATGGCCGGCAAATCCGACAAGGTCATCATCACCTGCGCCATCACTGGTGCGATCCATACACCGACAATGTCGGACGCTTTGCCTGTCACCCCCGATCAGATCGCCGAGCAAGCGATCGGTGCCGCCGAGGCCGGTGCAGCCATCCTGCACCTGCACGCGCGCAATCCGCAGGATGGCCGACCCACTGGCGATCCCAAGATCTTCATGCAGTTCCTGCCGCGCATCAAGCAGGCGACCGATGCCGTGGTCAACATCACCACCGGCGGCTCGCCAACCATGGCGGTCGAGGAGCGTCTCGCCGGTGTGATGCAGCTTTCGCCGGAAATGTGCTCGCTCAATATGGGCTCGATGAATTTCGGGCTCTATCCGATGGCGGCCCGCTTCAAGCAATGGAAGCACGATTGGGAGGAGGGCTACCTCCTCGGCACCAACAAGACCATCTTCAGCAACACCTTCTATGACATCGAGCGGATCTCGAAGCTGATGGGGGAGGGACAGGGCACCAAGTTCGAGCACGAGTGCTACGACGTCGGCCATCTCTACAATCTCGCCCACGGCGTGGATAAAGGCTGGTTCAAGCCGCCGATTTTCCTGCAACTGATCTTCGGCATCCTCGGCGGTATCGGCGCCGACATGGAGAATCTCGCGTTCATGAAGCGCACGGCCGACAAACTGTTCGGCGACGATTATCAGTGGTCGGTGCTCGGTGCCGGCCGCAACCAAATTCCGTTCGCTACCCAGGCGGTAATGATGGGCGGAAACGTGCGCGTCGGACTGGAGGACAGCCTCTATATCGGTCGAGGAAAGCTGGCGAAAAGCAATGCCGAGCAAGTGAGCAAGATCCGCCGCCTGGTCGAGGAGCTCGGCTATCAGGTGGCGAGCCCGAAAGAAGCGCGTGAGGTGCTTGGGCTCAAGGGCCAAGACCGGACCAAATTTTAATCGAGTGATCGAGCATGGCGAGCGAGACGATCGTCGACATCTACTGCCATATCTTCCCGGATCGATTTTTCCAGGAGATGAGTCGCATCGCTCCGCGGCTCGGCAACATCGGAGCGCGGTTGCGCAACGTCAAGAAGCTCTTCGACCTCGACGAGCGGTTCCGCGAAATGGACCAGTTCGGCGATTATCGCGAGATCATCTCGCTGCCCAATCCGCCTATCGAGGATTTTGCGACGGGCGAGACTGGGCTCACTCTGGCGCGCATTGGCAACGACGCGATGGCCGAGTTGTGCGCGTGTCATCCGGAGCGATTTCCCACTTTTGTTGCCGCGGTGTCTATGACTGACGTCGAGGGATCGGTTCGCGAGGCACGCCGCGCGGTGAAGGAGCTCGGTGCCGCTGGCGTTCAGATTTTCACCAATGTCGCCGGCCGGCCACTGGATGAGGCCGCGTTTGAGCCGATCTTTGCCGTCATGGCCGAGCTCGATCAGCCGATCTGGCTGCATCCCGCCCGAACCTCCGCAATGACCGATTATCCGGCGGAGCCAAAGTCGCGCTTCGAGATGTGGTGGTGCTTCGGTTGGCCCTACGACACGTCCGTGGCCATGGTCCGCATCGTGCTCAGCGGCCTGCTCGACCGCTATCTCAAGCTCAAGATCGTCACGCATCATCTTGGCGGGATGATCCCCTACTATGATGGACGGGTTGGTCCCGGGTTGGATGTGCTGGGAGCGCGCACCGTCGACGAGGATTATTCCAACGTGCTGTCCGCATTGAAGCGGCCGCACCTGGATTATCTTCATGACTTCTATGGCGACACCGCCCTGTTTGGCGGCGGCATACATGCCGTGCGCTGCGGCCTCGAATTCTTCGGCAGTGAGCACGTCGTGTTCGCCACCGATACCCCGCTTGGGCCAATTGCCCCGACCATCGCCGTCATAAAGCAGCTCGACATATCTGCGGCCGATCGGCGCAAGATTTTCTGCGGCAATGCCGAGCGGCTGCTCAACCGCAAACTATCCTGACCGGGAGATCGAGTGATGCTCAAGGCCCCGTTCTGTCGCGTTGTGCAGGCGGCCCTTGCGGCACTCTTGCTCGGTGCCATCGGGTCAGCGCCGGTGGGTGCGGCGGAGAAGCTGCGCGTCGGCAAGGCGGTTCCCGAGGCGTTCTCGTTCGTGCCGCTCGACGTTGGCATGGCCAAAGGCATCTTTGCCAAGAACGGGCTGGAGATCGAGTCCATAGCCTTTGCCGGCGATGCGCGGATGCAGCAGGCCGCCGCCGCCGATTCGATCGATGTACTGCTCGGCTCGGGTCCGGCTATGGCGTTCATCGTCAAGGGCGCGCCGGTCAAGGCGGTTGCTGCAATGGCCGGGCCGCCACTCCTGCTGGCGATCGTGGTGCGACCTGACGGTCCGCGCAGCGTAAGCGATCTCAGGGGCAAGAAGGTCAGCGTCTCGACTGCAGGCTCACTCACCTATTGGTTGGTCAGCGAGACCTCACGCCGCCAGGGTTGGGGACCCAAGGGCATCGACATCGCGCCTATGGGTGCCATGCCGGGGCAGCTCGCCGCGCTCAGGCGCGGCGACATCGACGGCACCATCATGGACATCGGCAATGCGTTCGAGCTCGAGAAGAAAGGCGAAGGGCGCATACTCGTGCGTTTCAACGAGATCAAGGATTTCCACATCCATGTGATTTTTGCCACCGACAAGCTCATTGCCGGCAGGCCGGCCGCGTTGCGTGCCTTCCTGAAGGGTTGGTTCGAGAGCATCGCCTTCATGCGCAACAACAAGAATGAGACGGTTGCCATTGCCAAGGAGGTGACCAACAAGGATGAGGACATCACCGCATGCGTCTACGATGAGCTGATGCCGATGTTCTCCGACACCGGGAAGTTCGATCCTGCGGCGCTGGCAACGCTCGCCAAGTCCTACGTCGAGCTGCAGCTCCTGCCGCAGGAGCCCGACATGAGGAAGCTCTACACTGAGGTCTTTCTGCCCAACTGAGGTTGGCTGCCCTGCAAACCGTTGCGTTAGGAACAAAATAACCGGGAGGTTTCGATGCTCAAGATGCTCGCTCGCTGCGCGATGGTCGGTGGCGCGTTGCTGTCGGCGCCGATGGCACAGGCTGCCGAGGATGAGATTGTAGCGCCGACCCGGATCGAGAACGTCCGCGCGCGCGACGGCGTGTCGATTGCGGTCGCAATCTATCTGCCGAAGGAGGCCGGACGCTATCCGACATTGTTCGCGGCATCGCCCTATCGCTTCGATAACAACCTGCTGCCGCCAACGCCGCAATTCCTGTGGCGCGAGACCGGACCCATCAAGTGGTACCTCGATCACGGCTATGCCTTCGTGCACATGGACGTGCGCGGCACCGGGCGCTCCGACGGCGAGTATCGCTTTCTCGACACGAAGGAGCAGACCGATTTCTTCGATGTCATCGAATGGGTGGCGCAGCAGCCCTGGTCGAACGGCAAGGTTGGCGGCATTGGTCAATCCTATTACGCCATGACGCAGTGGTTCATGGCGGCGCAGAACCCGCCGCACCTCGCCTGCATCGCGCCGTATGACGGGCTAATCGATGCCTATACCGGGATCGCGTATTCGGGCGGCATTCCCAGCAAGTTCACCAGCAACTGGTACAACGGCGAATTGCGGCCGCTCAATCAGTATCCCTCGACGGGGCCTGCCAAGATGCTGCCGTGGGACCTGGCTGATGAGGCCAACAAGCACCCGCTCTACGATGCGTTCTGGAAGGAACGAGCGGCTTTCGAGCAACTCGACAACATCAAGGTCCCGGTGTTTTCGATTGGCATCTGGTCGAAAGTCGAGCTGCACCTGCAGGGGAACATTGTCGGCTATCAGCGCGTGAGCTCGCCGAAGAAGCTCTTGGTGACCGGCTCGCCCAACGTCTTCCAGGCCGCGGCTGATTTCAACAGCATCGCATTCCACGAGAAGTATCTGCTGCCGTTCTATGACTGGTGCCTAAAGGGCCAACAGACCTCGTATGTCACCGAGCCGCCTGTGCGCTATCACGTGATGGGCAGCAATGCGATGAAGTCGGCGGATACCTGGCCGCCGGAGAACATCACCTACCGGGCGTACTACCTGAAGAAGGGCCCGACCGGGTCGGTTAAATCGCTCAACGACGGCGCGCTCGACACGTCGCCTCCTGCGGCTGACGGCGGTGAGACCGTGTTTAATTATCCCGATCCCGGCTGGCGCGCGGGCGTCGTCAGCTTTGGCCCGCAAGGGCCTGACACGGTGGCGCGCATCCTGACGTTCACGTCGGCGCCCTTGGAGAACGATCTCGAGATCGACGGGCCGATCAAGCTCGTCTTGCATGCGGCGTCGAGCAACACCGATACCGACTTCATCGTCAAGCTGTCCGAGCAATTGGCACAGGCGGACGCCGAACGCGAGAAGGTGCAGCCGCGCTTCCGCGTGGTCAGCAAAGGATGGATGAAGGCGTCGCACCGCGAGCTCAATAAGCAGCTCTCGACCGAGCACGCGCCCTGGTACGCACATATGAAGGTGGAACCGCTTGAGCCGGGCAAGACCTACGTGTTCGAGGTTCCGGTGATGCCAGCGGCCAGTGTGTTCAAGAAGGGGAGCCGCATCCGGCTGGAGCTCGCCAACGGCGATTCAGGAATTACCGATTTTGTATTCGAGCACGTCTACCTGCCCAACAAGATAGGTACGGACCGGATCTTTCATTCGGCCGAACAACCTTCGCAGATTCTGCTGCCGATGGTGACGAGCCAGCGCGCTGAACGGTGAGTTTGGCAGCGGCCAATTTGCCGCGCAAGCACGGGTTCAATCCAAGCCACGCGCTGCGCCTGCGCTCTCGCAGCCTTGTTCGATCTCGCTCACCAACGATGCGAATTCTCCGCTCGTCAGCACATTGCCGCAGCGGCCCAGAACACGCCTCGCTCTGTCGGTGCCAAGCACGGGCGTGACCACGCGCAAGAACTTCTCCTCTACCGCTGAGCCGTTGAACGGGCGTTGCGGATCACCGGGAATATGGCTGACCTCGCGTTCGTGCCACTGCCCTCCCGCGAGAACGCGCACGCGCGCCGGCCAAACGCGCGGATAGCTGGTCAGGAGACTGTCCTCAGGCTGGACGGTGATCTTGTCCATCAGGGCAAGCACGGCGGGGGCGGGTGGGGAGCTCGGCCCGACTGCGAGCATCGCATCCTTGTCTGTCGCTGCGAGTGTCATGTTGTATTGCACGCTGGTCAGGTGCGAGGCGCGATCGCCCGCCACCACGCCGTGGTCGATCATGCGCCGGTGCGGTGGCAGTACCCAGGCCTGGATCTGCTCGATGGCTTGGGCAGCAACTCCGGCGTCCATGATCTCCCGCAAAGCCTGGGTCGCGGCCATGGTTTGCCGTGCCGCGCACCAGGGCTTGAACGAAACCTCGGAGACGGAGGTGGGCCAAACGGGATCCGCGTCGAGTGCGGAGCCGTCGACCGAAAGCCCGTACACCGATTGCGTGAAATTGCCATCGAGGAGGGTGTGGTCGGCGGTGAATCCAGCTTGCGCCGCCAGCGCCGCCGAAAGCCCGCTGCTCGCGGCATGACCCACCGCGAGCCAGCGCGACGTGGTCGCCGCATTGTGATGCCCCACTCCCGGCGCCGCGAGGCTAAGAGCCAGGCTCAGCGCGTTGGTGGTCTCGCCGGCGGAGAGTCCCAGCAGCCGTGCGGCGGTGGCAGCGATGCCCAGAGGCGCGGTGAAATAGGTCGGCCAGATACCGCGATACAGTGCATTCGGGCCGTCGATCGCGCGCCCAAGCCGCAGCATCACCTCATAGCCTGCAAGCATCGCGGCACTCACGTCCTGCTTTGCCACCCCGGGCAGCGCAACCGCCAAGGTCAGCGCGCCGGGCACGATGATGGCGCCCGGGGTCGTCA
This sequence comes from Xanthobacteraceae bacterium, assembly GCA_045811525.1. Lineage (GTDB taxonomy): Bacteria > Pseudomonadota > Alphaproteobacteria > Rhizobiales > Xanthobacteraceae > VAZQ01. The sequence continues at coordinate 31,693 of JBJMTV010000024.1, forward strand.
TCGACGCGAGGTGGATGTCGTCGATCTCGCTCAGCCGCGCCAGCGCGCATCGCGTGGCGAGGTCGAGCGCCAAGACCTGCTGATGCTGGGCGGCACGAAAGCGCAGCAGCCGCAATCCCTCGGGGGTGCCCGTGCTCGCGATCCACGCCCCCAAGCTGTCCGTCACGTGCAGTTGGAGCAGCGCGTCGGTAGCGCCATCCGACTTGAGCGCAGCCACAGACCTGCCCAATCTTTGCAGGGCGGCGCTCATTGAAACGATGCCGAGGACGACCAGAGCACTTCGGTTGCGCTGGCACCGAGCGCGACCATGGCGGATACGATCGGAGCCTCTCTCCCCGAGAGCTGGACGTGCATGCTGAGCACATCGCCCGGCGCAAGCACATCCTCGCTCGAGGGGGTGATCGCCGGCTGCTCCTCGAGCGCGAGCCCGATGCCGTTGCCGTAGTGGCCGATCGCAACGCTTGGAACCGACATTCCAAGCCGGGCCAGCGCCTTTGCCACGTCAGCGCATCGTTCTCCCGGCTTGAGCATGTCCGTCACTGCAGCGAGGACATCGCTCGGCACTGCGTCTGTGCCGCCGTGACTCGATTTGGCGGTGCTCGAAAGCAGCACGAATGCTTCCGCCCAGTAACCGAGCTGACGCACGGCGAGATAAACCAGCAGAGGGTCGCGGCTGTGCTCGATTGGCGCTTCGAACGGGCGCAGGCTGCGACCGCCATCACTGCTGAACAGGGAGCGCACGTCCTGTGCCCCGCGTTGCTGCGCGGCGTGCTCGCCGGCAAGAACAACAGCCGTTCCGGCGTCCCCGCGTCGACGCGCCGTACGCATCGCTTTCACCGCTGCATCGAGGCATGCACAGGCCTCACGGATCGCCGCAAGCTCATGCCGGTCCTTGCGCCGCATGCGCACACGGAGATGAGCGGTTTGGTCGTCGGCCTTGCCGAGCGTCTCATCGAGCTCCTGTCGCATCGGATAGGGCATCAAGGCGCCGCCGATCAGGATCAGGGTGCCGTCATGCTGCTGCGCCCATGCCCGCACGCTCTTTCCCACGTCGCGAAGCGGGCGCAGCTCCTCGATGTAAGTCAGCGGCCGCGCCGCCTGCAGCATGTTGACCCCGCCGCCGACCAGCAGTTGAGCTTCCCCATCACGCGGGATCAGCGCGAGTGCGGCTTCGAGCTTGGGCGTGAAGTGGGTGAGGTAGGTAAGGTCGGCATGGTGGGCACGATCGCCGTAGACGATGAGACCGCTCGCGTGCGGGTTGGCTTTCCACACGGATTCGATGCGCTCGAGGAAGACTTCCTTCGGCATGCGAGCCGGCTGCCAATCGGCCGGCCCGACCAACAGCGTTGTCTGCATCGTGAGCATGTGCGCCTCAACCGCCAATCTCTGCCAGCGCTGATTGACACTGGGTAAGAGGCTCCGCGCCTTGCGCCCTCAGGAGCACGGGCTCGCCGCAAAGGAGGTAGCCGGTTTGCGGTAGGTGCTGGTTTGGGTGGATCATGAACAGCATGTCCGCTTGCAGCATCGTGGCATTGTCCAGACTGACGTCGCCCGGCCTGATGGAGCCGAAGCCAAGCCCGTGCCCGCGCCGTCGGATATGCGGTGGGTGGCAGTACTCGCCATAGCCGGCGGCCTCGAGCACGGCATTCATGGCTTGGCAAACTTGGCCCATTGCTGCACCTGGAATGGCGGCGGCAATGCCGGCTTGCATCGCCTGCACCAACAGCTCGTATTTATCCTTAAGCTCGTCCGCCGCGCGGCCGAGGGTGACCGTGCGGCAGATCTGCGCGAGCTGACCGCGATAGCTCGGCGTGATCTCGGCGATGAGGATATCGCCCTCCCGCATCACGCGGCCGTTCGAGGGCGCGACGGCAGGATTGCGCGCGCCCGCGCACAGGAGAACGAAATTGTCCTCCGCCCCGAGGGTCTTGGTGTACCAGCGCAACTCGACCGCGAGCTCGTCCTCGCTGAGGCCCGGACGAGCAAGCTCGAGCATACGTTGATAGCCGAGCTCGGCGATGCGGGTGGCTTCGCGCGCATTGGCGATCTCTTCGTCGGTCTTCGTTGCCGCGGCGTCGAAAACTATGTCGTCCGCAGTGACGGCGTGCGGGACGAGCTCGAGCACGCGGCTGGCAAGCTCAAAGCGGGTAAAGCCGACGCCGGCTATGCCCATGCGCGCACGGGTCTGCTCGAGGGCCGCTGCAAGGCCGCTGACGACATCGTCGGCCGCATGCACGCGAACCTGCGGCCGATCCTCGCCCGCGCGGTCCGCATCCCACGTAGGTGTCACGATCAGCTGTGCCGCATCATCCCTGGCCAGCAGCACGGCGGCCGGTCCAATCGACTTGAAGCCCGTGAGCACGAACACCGGATTTGGCGTCTCAATGAAATGAGCGCCGTCGTGGACGGCAACGAGCACATCGATCCGCTGCTGCTTCATTGCCGCGCGAATGGCGGCAAGACGCTGGTCGAAGGTCATGCGGTGTTGTCCGCCTTCTCAGATGGCATCGGAGCTTCCTGCATCGCCGAGATCGGTATCCTCGAACAAGCTCTCCAGCGGCACAGTCTTACTGATCATGCCCTGTGCATGGGTGTAGCGCAGAACCGTCTCCAGGTTCTTGCGGTTCGCGGGCGTAAGACCATAGGCCCACGGATCGGGCCCAAGCACCGCCTCCTGCTCCTCGACGGCAGTGCGTACCCACGCAAGCGGCACCATGCGCGGATTGGCGACACGCCGATAGGCAATGTTTTTGGCCTGCTCGAAAGCCTTCACGAGATTGGTGGCGACCCAGGGATACTTCTCCACGATCTCGCGCTTGATCGTGGTCACATGCATGATCGGAAAAATCCCGGTCTTGCGGAAGTAAGCGAGCTCGACGTCCTTGTAATTGGGAAACATCCGGACGATGCGGCGGTCTCCCTGCAGGAAAAGCTTTGGCAAATCGGGCGAGAGCATCGCCGGTATATCGCCTTGCGCCAGCATCGCATCGAGCCGCTGACCCGGGGCGATCATTTCGATGCGCAGATCCTTTGGCGCAGCGAACTCGACGTCCTCGCTGCGCTCGACCACCCAGGTCACCTGCCGGTGCGGCAACGCATATTCCTCCTCCAGAATGCCGCGCATCCAGATGTTCGAGGCCGGCTGGAAATTGGTGCCGCCCACCTTCTGGCCGATCAGATCCTTGGGCTCGCGAATGCCAGCCGCTGCATTGACGAAGAGAAAACCGTGGCGGAAGCGCCGATGCAGAAAAACAGGAATGGCCGTGAGCGGAGCCTCCTGGTCGCGCTCCATGAAATAGGCGCCCACATTGGCCTCGCATATGTCGAACTCGGCCTTACGCGCCATGCGCCAGTGCCGCTCGCGCGGGCCCATGTCGGTAAGCATCACCAGATCAAGGCCATCCGCCTGCACTGTTCCATCCTTCAGCGCGCGTACGATCTCGTAATCGCCGCACGCCACCGTCAGTCGCAGTCGTTGCGCCATTCTGTCCGTCCTCAGTCGCTATGCCAGCGTCCGAAATGCACCTCGGCGCGACGCACGATTTCGTTCAGCGCAATGGCCATAGCCGCGAGCACGGCGATGAGGCCGAAGAGCCGGGTGGGGTCGAAGCTCTGCGTGAACAGCGTGGTGAAGTAGCCGATGCCGGCGGTCGAGACGTAGAGCTCCGCCAGCAGCACGCCGAGCAGCACGCCCGTCATGGCGAGCCGCATTCCGGCAAAAAAGCTCGGGATCATGTGTGGAAAAATCACATGGCGCAGCAGCTGCCAGCGGCTCGCTCCCATGGAGCGGGCGCTCACCAGCAGGATTGGCTTGATGTTCTGCACACCCGCAACAATCGCCAGGATAAGGGGGAAAAACCCGTGACTCACGCCAAAGGCGATTTTCGACGCCGGCCCGATGCCGAAATAGAGAATGAAGAGCGGCAGGATGGTGATCTGCGGCGTTGCATAGAGCAGGAGAATGATCGGCATGAAGCTCTTGCGCGCGAATGGCTGCAGGCCCAGCGCCAGCCCGAAGACGAGCCCGATAATCACGGCGAGCACAAAGGCGACACCAAGCTCGGTGAAGGTGATGCGCAGGGCTGCCGGGACCCCGCGCGTCTCGAATACGGCAGGGAGCCCCACGAGCACGCGCGATGGCGGGCTGACAAACATCGGGTCGACCCACCAGCGGGCCGCCCCCTCCCAGAGCACGAACAACACGATGAGCAGAGCGATGCGGGCGGCCACCGGGCGCCGCAGCCACTCTTGGATACTGACGCCGGCGCCGCTCATGGCGAGCGTCGTCCCCGAAGCTCGATGGTCGACACGACGGCATTTAGCAGGGCGGCAATGGCCACCACAAAGACGATGTAGGCGAACATCCGCGTCATCTCCATGGCCTCGGCGAGATGCACGATCTGGTGGCCGAGCCCGGCCAGCGAGGCGATGGTCTCGCTGCCGATGATCGAGAGAAGCGCAATCGTGAACCCCATCCGCATGCCGCTCAATATGATGGGAAGCGCTGCCGGGACGAGCACGTACCGGAACAGCTGGACATCGGAGGCGCCCATTGATCGCGCGGCGGTGACGAGGACCTTGTCGACATAGCCGAAGCCGGCAATCGTGTTCAGCGCGATTGGAAAGAAGCTGATGGTCGCACCGAGCGCGATCTTCGATGCGGGACCAAGGCCGAAGAACAGAACGTAAAGCGGTAGAAACAGGATGATGGGGATGGAATAGATTCCGGCCAGCAAAGGCTCGAAGACACGCATGCGGTATTGCGAGCGGCTGGCAAAATAGCCCAGCAACACCCCGGAAAAGGACGAGATCGCAAATGCCGTTGCGAGCTCGGCCAACGTGACGCGCAGATCCGGAAGAAATTCGCCGCTTATGAGAATTTGCCAGAAATCGCGTGCCACCTGTGCCGGGTTGGGCAGCAGCAGCCGGCTTATCCCGAGATGCGTGCTGGCGAAATACCAGAGCAGCACAAGGGTCATCAGGAAAGCCAGTTGCACGGCGCGGCTGCCGACCCGGCTCTCGCCGCGGTTGCTGCCGCCATTCATGTGAGCGGCCTCCCCGCATTCATTCCCGTCTCGCTGATGGTTTTGCGGATTTCATCATGCAGCAGCTGGTAGAGCTGATTGCGAATAGCCGTGAATTTCTCCGAGGTGACGAACTCGGGGTTGCGCGGATGCGGCTCGTCGATGGTGATGATTTCCTTGATGGTGCCCGGACGCGCCGAGAATACAGCCACACGATCGGCCAGAAAGGTCGCCTCACCCAGACTGTGGGTGACGAAGACAATGGTCTTGTCGGTACGCGAGAGCAGCGCTGAGAGATCCTCCCCGAGGATCATGCGGGTCTGCTCGTCGAGCGCGCCGAACGGCTCGTCCATGAGCAAGATCTCCGTCTCCAGACTGAGAGCGCGGGCGAGTGCGGCGCGCTGGCGCATGCCGCCGGAGAGCTGTGCCGGATAATGATGCCTGAAGTCCTGCAGTCCGACCGCTTCGAGCGAGCGAGCCGCGCGCGCATCACGCTCGGCACGTGCCACGCCTTGAAACACCATGCCGAGCTTGACGTTCTCGAGGACGGTATTCCACGGGAATAATGCATTCTCCTGAAAGACAAAAGCGATGTTGCGCGGCATTGGCCCCCTGACCGGCTGACCGGCAACCATCACGGTGCCGGTCGACGGCGGGATGAGACCACCGATGATGTTGAGCAAGGTTGATTTCCCGCACCCGCTCGGCCCGATCAGGCAGAGGAGCTCACCGCGGACGATGTCGAGCGAGGTATCGCGCAAGGCGACAACGTGGCGGGCATCGCGCTTTTCCCCGAAATGGTGCGACACGTTGCGGACACTGATGGCGAAGGCATCAGATCTCATGCGGACATCTCACCCGCTGCCGACCAGGAGTTCTTCGAACCCGACCCAACCATCCACTTGAGCGGGTTTAGCAGTATCGCGAAGCGATGATCACCTCGGGGCATCGGCCTTTGGCAGGAACTCTTCCGTGTAAAGGCTACTCATGTCGGGCTCTGTCGGAAGTGTCTTCATCTCGACGAACGATTTGCTGAGAACCGCAAGCGCTTTCGGGTCGAAACGGCCAGTGTCGGAAAACATTGGCATCAACTCGGTGTAGATGCTGTCCGTGGTCGCCTCATCAGTGCCCATGACCCCTTTGGCAATGCTCAGCGTCTCCGGCTTGTGCGTGCGCATGAAGGTGATGGTTTCGAACCAGCCGGCGAGGAATGCCCGCAAGGGCTGCGGCTTCTTGGTGATGGCCTTGTCGGTCGCGAAGATCACGTGAATATGGAAATCCTTGACCAGCTCACTGAACCGTAACAGCACTCTGCCTTCGCCCCGTTGAACGAAATTGAGCGCCTGAGCGAGGTTGACGATGGCTGCGTCGATCGACTTGGTCTTGAGCGCGGCAATGCGATTGGCGTCGTCGCCGATCGCCACCTGCGCGAGCCCGCCATAGCCCCAGCCGCTCTGGCGCGATACCTCGCTCATGATCCAGCTCGTCACCGAGCCCGCCGTCGATACTCCGACCTTGCGCCCCTTCAGATCATCAGGAGTGTTGACCGAGCCATCATTGCGCACGACCAGAGCGAACAGCAAGGGCGGACCCGCCATGGCAGCGATGCCCTTGATCGGCACACCCTTGACGATGAATGCGAGGCCAGGCCCGGAGCCCAGGCCGATGTCGATGCCGTCGGCTGCCATAGCCTGCTGAATGCGCGCGTCGCCACCGAAGCTGCTGATCTCGATGTCCAGTCCATGCTTCTTGAAGATGCCCGTGCGCTCGCCAATGTCGGCCGGCACGAAAGAGAAGGCCTCGCGGCCAGCCTTGCCGACGCGCAACGTCTCGGCGCCCGCGCAATCAGCGGGCATGCTGACCTGGATGAGCCCGCACAGGAGGAGAAGGGCAGCAAGCCTCGGCCAATTCGTTCGGGACGCGAGCGTGTTGCTCAAGCGCGGTGCTTGCCCTTGCGCTTTGATCGCGCCCATCAGGCGTCGGCTCCTTGCCGTGCTTCTTGGCGCTGCGCCCGCAGCATGCCTCGCATCTGTGCTGTGCCCTTCGGGTCGATGCTGAGGTCCGCGAGCAGCACCACGCCATATTGCTCGCGCGCTGCCTTGGACGAGATGAATTCCTCGATGACGTCCTCGCGCACTGCCGCTGGATTGCGCTCGAGCGGATCGCCCCATCCGCCGCCGCCGCCCGTGCGCACGATGACCTCCGCGTTCACTGCCACCGGATGATGCGCACCGCCCGTGACGCGAAAGTCGCGCTCGCCCGGTTCCCGCAGCAGGTACATGCCGTATTCGCCGGGTGCTCCGCCCCATAGTCCCCAGGGAGGACACTGGCTGCGTCGTACCAGCTCGAAATTCCATTTGCCTTCGACAAGATTGCGCACCTGCATATCGATGCCGAGGCCGCCGCGCTGCTTGCCCGCGCCGCCGGAATCGACGCGCAGGGCGCGGCCTTCGACCAGCACGGGACACTTCAGCTCGATCCCTTCGATCGATCCGTTGCGCACATCACCCTGACACACGGAGACGGTGCCGGATTCCCCGTCCTCCGACGGCCGCCCGCCCCAGCCGCCGCCCTCGATGCTCTGCACCACGAAGCGCCGGTTGGTCTTCGGATGCGTCCCGAAGAACACGACTGCGCCACCGAGAAGGCCGTGGTGGCCGGCCGGCACGCGATCGCGCATCGCCGGGGCCAGCGCCGTGACGATAGTATCGACCACCATCGGGACGATCATGCTCCAGGTCGACATCGGCGCCGGAAACCGCGCCATCATGATGCTGCCTTCCGGGATGATCACCTCGAGCGCGCGGAACGAGCCTTCGTTGACCGGATCAAGGGGACCGGTCAGCGCCTTGTAGGCGACGCGGGCGCCGGCAAGAGTACGCGAGTTGATGGCCGCCCGCCGCTCACGCGAGCAGCCGGAGAGATCCACAATCATCGACCCCTTCGCGACCGTCACTTTGGCATGAATGTCCACCGGCTCGCCGCGCGTGACGCCGTCCTCATCGAGCGCGGCCTGTGCTTCGTAGACACCGTCGGCAAGCTGTGACACCACGTTGCGGCACTTGGTTTCGGTCTCATCGAAGATCCGGACGATGGCCGCAAGCACGGTGTCGCGCCCGTATTTATCGAGCAGCTCATCCATGCGCCGGGCCGCCAGGCGGCAGGCCGCCATCTGCGATTTCATGTCGCCGAGCGAGGACTCGGGAAAGCGAATGTTGTCCTTGAGCACGCGATAAAGCGTCTCGTTGACCTTGCCGGCCTCGTAGATCTTCAGCTGATCGAGCTGCAACCCCTCCATCCATGGATCGGCGACGGTCGGCCCCGCGCCAAAGCCGGTGCTCATGCCGCCGACATCGATCCAGTGCGCCCGCACCATCGCGAACATCAAGAGCTCGCCTCGATAGAAATAGGGGCTGTAGATGACCACGTTGTTGAGGTGCTGGCCGGCCACAGCCTGATGGTTGGTGATGATGACATCGCCGGGCGCGAAGCCTTGTGGCCCATACCGCTTCATGCCGTCGGTGATGATCACTCCGAGGTCGGCGACGAAGTGGGAAACGCCACCCACGTTCTGGCAGATGAGCTCGCCTTTGCAGTTGATCAAAGCCGTGCAGAAATCACGCACCTCGTAGATCATCATGTTGTAGGAGGTGCGCTGCAGGTCCGTGGCCATCTCGTTCGCCACAGCGGGCAGCGCATTGCGGATCACCTCCAGCGTGACCGGATCGAGGGTGTTGCTCATCGCGATGCTCTCATTGCGCCCGTCACATTAATGATGAGCTCGCCGGAAGGTGCCACGATGCAGCTGTCTTCCTCGAATAGCACCGTTGTGGTCCCGTGCTCCTGGATCAGTGCCGGGCCGGTGATGCTCGCGCCGGCGCCGAGTGCCCCACGCTGATAGACCGGAGAGCTCACTGCCTTCTGCGCATCGGCAAAATAAACCGCACGCTCGTGCGAGGCTTTGGCACGGGCAGCGGCGGCGAGCTGTGGAAAGGCGAGCCGCGGCCGCTTGCCGATCAAGGCGAGGCGAATGTTGACCATCTCCACCGGCTCCTCGGGAGAATGGTGGGCATAGCGTTGCTCATAGAGCTGATCGAAGGCGCTGCGTATTCCGGCGCGGTCATGCGCCTCGAGCTGAGGCAGAGTAACAGGCACCTGCAAGGTGAACTCCTGGCCCATATAGCGCAGATCAAGATGAATCTGCCGCTCCGCCCTCTCGGCGTAGCGCAGCCCGGCATTGCCTTCCGCCAGCATCTCATGATGGACGCGTACCAACTCGGTGAAATCGACGTTCGCCAGGTCGGCATAATAGGTGCGGATGAAATCATGACGCTCGTCGGCCAGTAGCATGCCCAGCGCCGAGAAATGCGAGGGGAAGAGCGGAACGATGACCCGCGGGATATGCAGTTCGCGCGCAATTGCGCTCACATGCAAAGGTCCGGCGCCGCCTGAGGCAACCAAGGCGAATTCGCGCGGGTCGTAGCCCTTGGCCACGGATACCTCGCGCACGGCCAGCGACATCTTGGCGATGGCGATCTCGATGATGGCCTGCGCTGCTGCCACTGCATCGAGCCGCAAAGGGGCGGCAATCTTGCCTTCGATGCCATCGCGCGCGCCTTGCGCATCGAGCCTCATCTGTCCGCCAAGAAAGTTGTCCGGATCGAGCCGGCCTAGCACCACGTTGGCATCGGTGATTGTGGGCTCGGCACCGCCGCCACCATAGCAGATCGGGCCTGGATCGGCGCCGGCGCTCTGCGGCCCGACCTTGAGAGCGCCGACCTCGTCGAGCCATGCAATCGATCCGCCGCCGGCGCCCACCTCGACCACGTCGATCATGGGAAGCATCACCGGGTGGCCGCTGGCATATCCTCCGACATAGTATCCGGGCGCCATGGTCGGCTCGCCACCACGAATGAGGCTCGCTTTCGCGGTGGTGCCGCCCATGTCGAAGGAGATGACGTTCGCGCTTCCAAGCGCCTGGCCCACCTGCGTCGAGGCGATGATCCCACCGACCGGGCCTGATTCCATCATTGCTGCCGGACGCTCAGTGGCAACTTCCGGTGTCATCACGCCACCGTTTGAGCGCATGATCGAGAGCGCACCGCGAAAGCCGATCGCGGCAAGCCCGGCGTTGAGACTTTTGACGTAGCCGCCGACCTTGGGCCCGATATACGCATTCACGACAGTCGTCGACATCCGCTCAAACTCGCGGTACTCGCGCAGGATCGCGTGTGACATCGACAGATAGGCGTTGGGGAGCGTGGCGCGGATCATCTCGCCGGCGACGCGCTCGTGCGCCGGGTTGGCGTATGAATGCAGAAAGCACACCGCTACCGCTTCCACGCCTTCCGCAGCGAGTAGGGCGCAGGCCTCGGCAAGACCGGCGCGATCGAGCTCGCGATAGACCTCGCCGGAGCTGAGCAGCCGCTCATCGACCTCGCGGGTGAGGTGGCGCGGCACGAGAGGGCGGTGACGGTGAAACAGGAGGTTGTAGGCCTCGGGACGGTTGCCGCGGCCGATGATGTAGACATCGCGCGTGCCCCGAGTCACGATGAGGCCGGTCTTGGCACCGGTGCGCTCGATCAGCGTATTGATGGCAATGGTCGAGCCGTGAATGAGCTCGTCGATCGCGCCGGCATCGAGGCCGCTCTTGCGCACGCAGTCGATGATCCCCTGCACGAGCTGCGCCGGGGTGGTAAGACTCTTTGCCTGCAGAAACTTGCCCGTTGCCTCGTCGAAGCCGACCAGATCGGTAAACGTGCCGCCGATATCAATGGCAACGACGATCACGCTCACAAGCTCCTTGCCGCGCTCCCCCTGGCCGGCATTCTGCAGGTGGCCAGATAGGCAAGCGGCAGAAAATCAGCGATAGTCTGGCAAAACGCAAGGACTTGACGGGACGAGGAGATCACCGCGTGCGCATCTGCCTGGTGGCTCTCATCGCGGCTCTCATGGCAACCTGCTTGTGGCCGATGGCGGCAAGCGCGCAGGCAACAGCCTATCCCACGAAGCCCGTCACCATCATTGTTCCGGCCGCGCCGGGTGGCGTCACCGATCTGCTCGGACGCATGCTGGCGCAACGCTTTACGGAAGCATGGGGCCAACAAGCAATCGTGGAGAACAAGCCCGGCGCCAACAATCAGATCGCCGCCGAATACGTGACCAAGGCTCCCGCCGACGGCTACACCCTGATGATCGGGCCGGAGACCACGTTCGTGGTCAATCCGAGTCTCTATCCCCAGCTCGGCTACGATCCTGTGCATGGCTTTACGCCGATCTCCGCACTGGTCAGGATCAACCACGCGCTGATCACGCATCCGTCGCTGCCCATCGCGAATGTGAAGGAGCTGATCGATCTCGCCAGGCGCAAACCCGGTGAGATCAATTACGGGACCTTTGGCGTCGGCTCGAGCGGCCACCTGAACATGGAGCTGTTCCAGGCGCTCTCTGGAGTGAAGTTTCAGGCCGTGCATTACAAAGGGGCTACTCCCGCGCTCAACGATGTGATCGCTGGACACATCCAGATGATGTTCATCAGTGCTGGGAGTGCCGTGCCGCAATGGAAGGCCGACAAGGTCAAGTTCATCGCCGTCGGTGCCGGCAAACGCCTGGCGCTCTTGCCCGAAATCCCGACGGTCGCGGAGAGCGGGCTGCCTGGCTACGAGGCAGTATCCTGGTTCGGGCTGTTCGGTCCGCCGGGGATGCCGGCAGAGGTGGTCAGCAAGATCAACGCCGAGGTGCGCAAGATCATGGTTGACCCCGAGGTCAGGAGGACGCTGCTCGACCAGCAATATTTTGAGCCGATCGCCGGCACGCCGGAAGAGCTCGTCGCCTATATCAAGGCTGACGAGCCCAAATGGCGCAAGGTAATCACGGAAGCCAAGGTGAAGCCGGAGTAGTCTGCGACGACACGCTGACCGGCAAGACACAATGAGCTGCAGGAGACCACGAATGCTCCACCCGAAACTGCAAGGCATAGCGCTCGGGATTGTGCTCGGGGTGTTGGTTCTTCCGGCCTCCGCTTCCGCCCAAGGCACTCCGGACTACGGGGCCATCGTGGGTTCGCCCGATCGCAGCGACGCCGACCGGGAGACCGACAAGCGCCGCGATCCCGTGAAGCTCCTTGCCTTCACCGGCGTGCGGCCGGGCATGACTGTGCTCGATATGGGTGCCGGTGGCGGCTACAGCACCGAGCTGCTCGCGCGCGCGGTCGCGCCGAACGGGAAGGTCTATGGACAGAACGCTACCGAGCCTGCACGTCCGCGCGAGCGCTTCGAGGCGCGCATGCAGACGCCGGCCATGCGCAATGTCGTGAGCCTGGTGCGGCCGTTCGATGATCCTCTGCCCGCGGATGTGCGCGATCTCGATCTGATCACGTTCTTCTTCTTTTATCACGACACCACCTACATGCAGGTCGATCGCGCCGCTATGAACCGCAAGCTGTTTGCGGCTCTCAAGCCCGGCGCATTTTTGGTGGTCGCGGATCATTCCGCCAAGCCCGGCGATGGCGTCACCGTCGGCAAGACGCTGCATCGGATCGAGGAGAGCGTATTGCGGCGCGAGGTCGAGGCTGCCGGCTTCAAGCTTACGGCCGAGGCGGATTTCCTGCGCCATCCGCAGGATCCGCGTGATTTCTCGACCGGCCGCCCGCCGAGCCCGGTCGACGAGTTCGTGTTGAAGTTTCAGAAATCGCCCTGATCCGCAGCCTCCTGCGTCAGGCCACTCCCGCGGACGCGACCTGCCTCATTCAAGTCCCAGAAGTTTGCGCGCATTGCCCCCGGCGATCGCCGCCATGGAAGCTGCGTCAAGGTCGACAGCAGCAACGTGGCCGATCGGATCGTACTCGGCCATATCGAAAGGATAGTCGGTACCCATGATCACGTGATCGGCTCCGAACAGCCGCACCAGCTCGGCGAGCTGGTGCGGTGTGAAGACGACGGTGTCGAAATAGATTTTCCGTAGATACGTGGTCGGTGGATGCGGCAGATCGCCGTGTGAATCGGAACGTGCGCCCCAGGCGTGATCGATGCGGCCGGAATAAGCAGGCAGATAGCCCCCGCCGTGCACTGCGAGGATTTTCAAATCGGGGTGGCGCTCAAGCACCCCGTCGAAGATCAGGTAATGCAGAGCGATCGTCGTCTCCAGCGGATTGCCAATGACATTGTTGAAATAAAAGCGTGTGAGGCGATCGGCATGCGTAAAGCCGTTCGGGTGGATGATGACGAGCGCCCCCAGCTGCTCGGCCTTGGCCCAGAACGGCGCAAAGTGGGGGTCGGACAGCTCCTTGCCGGCAACGTTGGTGAGAATCTCGACCCCTTTCATGCCGAGCGATTTGACGCAGCGCTCAAGCTCATTCGCAGCTTCGCCGCCGTGGCTCAGTGGGACCGTGCCGAGCGCGATGAACCGGTCCGGCTTGCGCGCGACGTATTCGGCGAGACCGTCGTTGACCATGCGTGAGGCCTGCACGGCGATCTCCAGCGGCAGTGTGTAAAAGCACTGGTTGGGCGGCGGCAAGACCACCTGCAGGTCAAGGCCCATGGCATCGAGATCAGCGACACGCTCGTCATAACCGGTGATACGCGAGCGGATGTCCTCCTCCTGGTTCTGGCTAAGTGCTCGCGTCTCGGCATTGGCGAAATGAGCGAGCGGGATGCTCGACATGTCGAGATGCGGCTGCACATAACGTGAGGCCTGCGGGATTGCGACATGCGAATGAATGTCGATCGTCATGCTTTTGGGCCGAACGTCACGTCCCGGTGCAGCGTGCTTGCGCGCGGCGGTGCGCTCATATTTATTCCACTGCGTCATGCATGGTCCTCAGCGATGGGAAAGACGGCGCGACGGCCGCAGCATCACTGCCGCGGCCGATCGGGGCCTCACGCTTTCAGAATACACCGAGATGCTGCGACACGATTGCATCCTCGAGCTTAATGGTGCTCGCCGGGCCCTGGAACACCACGCGTCCGGTATTCATGATGACGATATCATCGGCAAGATCGAGAGTGAGCTTGATGTTCTGCTCAACGAGCACGATCGACTGGCCCTCCGCTTTGAGCTGCGCAATGGTGCGGCCAACCTCCGCCACGAGTTGAGGAGCAAGCCCCTCCGAGGGTTCGTCCATCAACAGCACCCGAGGATTGCCCATCAGCGCGCGCCCAATCGCCAGCATCTGCTGCTCGCCGCCGGAGAGCGAGCCCGCGAGCTGGGCCTGACGTTCCGACAGGCGCGGAAAAAGCTGGAACACGCGTGCGAGCGACCATGCGGCATGACCTGCGTTGTTGCGCGTCCGCGCCGCGACGACAAGATTTTCCCGTACCGTGAGAGATCGGAACATGCGCCGACCCTGCGGCACCAGGCAAATGCCTCTGCGCGCAATGATGTCGGGAGGAAGTCCCGCCACCTCCTCGCCGTAGAGCGTGATCGAGCCGCGCCGGGGCGTCAGCAGGCCCATAACGGTCGACATGCAGGTTGTCTTCCCCGCCCCGTTACGACCGAGCAGCCCGAGCAGCCGGCCGGACCGGAGCGCAAATGACACATCATGCAAGACGTGACTGTCGCCGTAATAGGTATCGATGCGCTCGACCTCGAGGGCTTCAGTCGCCAAGATAGACCTCGCGGGTGCGCGGATCGGCGACGACCTCCGCTCGGGTCCCTTCGACGATCACCTGTCCATAATGCAGGACGGTGATCCGCTCGGCGAATCCGAGCGCGGTATCCATGTCATGCTCGATCATCACCATCGTTACATCGCGCGGAATGGCATCGAGGAGGGCGCGCACGGTTTGCCGCTCGCCTTGCGACAGACCGGCGAGAGGCTCGTCGAGGAGAAGGAGCTTCGGCTTCTGCGCCAAGGCCATCGCGAGCTCGAGCCGCCGGCGCTCGCCATAGGAGGTTTCCATGACAATGCGCTCAGCGGTGTCGGCGAGGCCAACCTGGACGAGGGCGGCGCGTGCGGCAGCGTGGAGGTCGGCGGTGCCGCGCAGGGTTGACCAGGGATTCCAGCGGCGTCGGTCAATGCCGAGCAGCGCCAGCACGACGTTATGGATGAGCGACTCGCTCGGGAACAGGGTGAGGATTTGGTAGGTGCGGGCGAGCCCGAGGTGCACGCGCCTCGGCGTGCGCATCCCCAGGAGCTCGCGTCCGAACAACAGCACCGAGCCGGAATCGGCATTGAGATCGCCGGTAATCAGATTGAACAGCGTGGTTTTGCCAGCGCCATTCGGGCCGATGATGAGCCGGCGTTCGCCCGGCATCACGCGGAGCGAAATATCGCGGGTTGCGGGCAGCCCGCCAAACCGCTTGTTGAGCGCCTTGATCTCCAGGGCGGGCGTGATCATGGCCCGGTGTTCGCCGGCACCTCGGCCGTTCTCGGCTGCGGCGCTTGGGATAGGCCGGTCGTGATCTTGCGCCACACCATCTTGCGCCAGACCTGCACGCAGCCGGGAACGAGGCCGTACGGCATGAACATGATCACGACGACAAAAATGACTCCGAGGAGCGTGTTCCAGCGTTCGACATAGCTCGACACCACGTTCTTAACCAAGGTGATGATGGCGGCTCCCACGATGGGGCCGCTCAGCGTGCTCGCCCCTCCGAGGATAGCCATGAGCAGGATCTCCGCCGACTGCTGCAGCGACATCGCATGCGGGCTGAGAAAGAGGTTGTAATAGACGTAGAGCACGCCGGCGATGGAGGCCCAGAAGCCTGCCATGACGAATGTCAGCCATTGGATCAGCCAAACATTGTGCCCGAGCATGCGCATGCGGCGCGGCTGGTCACGCGCTCCGCGCAAGGTCGCGCCGAACGGCGAGCGCGCAAACCGCCAAATGCAGAACAAGGCAATGAGAAAGATGACCAGCGTAAAATAGTAGAAGTTCGGCGCCTCACGGATATCGATGCCGAACGGCATGGGGCGGGCGGGATAACGAATGCCATTGTCACCGCCGGTAAGATTGTTGGCGCGATAGGCGATGCCCCACACGATCTGGCCGAGCGCAAGCGTGATCATGATGAAGCCCAGACCTGGAGCGCGCAGCGATAGGAGGCCGAACAAGGCCGCTGCCGCCGTTGAGAGCAGCACGGCAAAGACAGCGGCGGTGAGCTGATCGTAGCCCGCGATGGTGGCGAGGATGCAGGCGTAGCCGGCGATACCGAGGTAGCCCGCATGGCCCAGCGAAACCATGCCGCCATAGCCCAGCATCATATTGAGGGAGAGCGCGAACAGGGCATAGATCAGCACTTGGCTCGCCATGTTGACGTAGAATTCGTTGCCGATGACCCACGGCAGCGCGAGGAGCGCGATCGCGCCGGCGGCCAACGTCGCCAAGATGCGCGGATTCATGCCTGACCTCGCCCGAACAGGCCCTGCGGCAGGAACACGAGCACCAGCACCATGGGAAGGAAGAGGACGAAATAGGCGAGGTCAGGAGCGAGCGCGATACCGAAATTGTAGAGGAACCCGACAATGAAGCTGCCGACGAAGGCGCCGAGCAGGCTCCCCGTCCCGCCCAGGATCACGACAATGAGCGCAAGCGGCAGCATATCGGTGTCGAGCCCGGGATAGGCATTCAAGATGGGCCCGCCGAGCACGCCGCCAATTCCGGCGAGTGCCGCGCCCAGCATGAATACAGCGGTGAATAAGCGCGTCACCGGAATGCCGACGGCGCGCGCCATCTCCCGGTCGTCAACCCCGGCGCGGATCATGGCGCCGAGCCGTGTTCGCTCCATCAGCACATAGAGCGCGACGGCGGCGATCAAGGCGATCGCGAGCACCACCAGCCGATAAGTCGGAAAAGCGAACCCCATGACTCGCAATGGTGGCCGCAGCGCTTGTGGCGCCGGCAAGGGCATGGGGTCCCCGGTCCAGATCAGCAGGCAAAGGTCGGCTATGATGAAGGAGACGCCGAGTGTGACGAGCACCTGTCCCTGCTCGTTTCCCGCAAGCCCCTGTGCTTGTCCGAAAAGCCGCCGGGTGCCGACGAACAGCGGGTTCTCCATCACGGCGCGTGGGAGCCGACGGAGAAGCTTCGAGTTCTTCCCGCCAGTAAATCCGCCGCCCGGGTTGATGATGAGCCGCTCGAGAGCAACACCGAGCAATCCGACCAGAAGCCCGGCAATTACGGCGGCCGCCCAGAAGTTGATCTGCCGTGCGAGCAGCGAATAGCCGAAATAGGCGCCGAGCATGAAGAAGCCCCCATGCGCCAGGTTGGGGATCCGCATCAGCCCGAAGATCAGCGAGAATCCGGAGGACAGCAGGAACAGGAGGCCGCCGAGCGCCACGCTGTTGAGCGTCTGGATGATCCAGAACTGCCACTGCATAACGTCAGCGATCGTCTCGCGACTGCCCGGGACGGGGAGGGTAGGTCCCTATGGCTCAAGGTTCTTTGCTGGTGGATAGTCGCGGGCGTAGACCGGCTGTTTGAGAAACTCCTCGACGTTATAGGTCCAGAACTGGCTCGTGTCGGGATAGGTTTTCGCAATCGCGTTCACAAGCTTCCCGCCTTTCTTCTCGACCTTGCGGATGTAGATATTGCCGATGACGTTGCCATATTTATCGAAGCTCAGCGGACCGCGTATGGTGTCTGGCACTTTCGCTTCGTGCAGAGCCTTGTTGAGCTGCTCCTTGTCCTCGACCTTGCCGCCGATGCCCTTGAGCGCATGCTCGAGCACCTCTCCGCAGACATAGGTTTCGGCCGCGTAGACTCCGGGGTCGACCTTGTATTCGCGCTGGACGGCGGCGACGAAGCGCTTGTTGAGGGGAAAGTCGAGCTCGGCCGAGTACCAGCCGCCGCTGACGGAGCCGATGACCTCATCGCCCATCTGCTGCAACAGAGACTCGTCGAACTGGGTGAAGCCACCGAGTATCTGCACGTTGTTCCCGTATTCCCGCAATTGCTTGTCAAACTTGAATGCATTCGACCCGGCATGACCTGAATAGACGCCGTCCAGGTTGGGTTTCAATTGCGAGATGTAGGTGCCGTAATCCGGTGCGTTGAGCGGAGTGAATATCTTCTGCACGACCTTGCCGCCGTTGTCCTCGAACACGCGCTGAAAGCCTGAGACGTTTTCGTGTCCGAAGGCAAAATCGTCCGCGAGCACGGCCACTCTTTTCAGGCCCATCTCCTTGGCGGCATAGTCGCCGAGGGCGTGGCTCGGCTGCGCCGACGTACAGCTCGGGCGCACGAGCCACGGATTTGCCTTGCGCTGCGTCATGTCCTCGGCGCCGGCCACGGTCAAGATCGGCGTCTGCGACGAGCGGATGTAATCATCGATGGCGAGCGCCTCGAACGCTGCGAGCGGACCAATCAGCACCGAGACCTTGAGACGCTCGACGAGCTCCTGCGTCTTCGTGCGGGCCTGCGCCGGATTGCCGCCGGTATCTGCGGTGTGCAGCTCCACCGGGCGGCCCGCCAGCATGTTGTTGCGTTCCTTCAGGAAGACCGTGAGGCCCTGCTCCATCTGAATGCCGCCCGAGGCGAGCGGACCCGTCTTGATGGTGAGGAAGCCTATGCGGATCGGCCCGGCCTGGGCCCTGCCCGGCGACCATCCGAGCACTCCGCTCGCCACGCCGGCCGAAACAGCCCCCTTCACAATGGTACGACGATCAAGTCTCATCACGCGCTCCTCACCCTGGCGTTTGTTGTCAGGCTTTATGGCGCGGAGCTTACCCCACCGTTTGCGAACTGGGTACTGCAATGCCGCCGCATGCAGCAGCCTGTTCGGCAACGCAGTTCCTGTGGTAGGTCGACCCATGATCCCTGGCGGAGGAATGGTCCCGTGGTGAAGCTCTTCTCATTCTGGCGCTCGCTGGCGACCTTCCGCGTTCGGATCGCCCTCGATCTCAAGGGAATCGTGCCCGATGAGGTGGTAAACGTCGACCTCATCAAGGGGGCACAACGCGAGGAGGCTTACCGCAGGGTCAATCCGCAGATGGTCCTGCCGGCGCTGCTCGATGGCGAGGGCCCGATCCTCTTCCAATCACTCGCCATCCTCGAGTATCTCGACGAGACCCATCCACAGCCGCCGCTTCTGCCGCGCGAGCCGCGCGCACGAGCGCGCGTGCGCGGCCTGGCGCAGATCATCGCCTGTGATTCGCATCCATTGCTGGTACCGCGCGTGCGCGAATATCTCGAACATGAGCTCAAGCTCGACGAGCCAACGCGGCTGAAATGGATCCACAACTGGATCCGTGCTGCGCTCGAGGCAGTGGAGACGAACCTCTCCACCAGCAGAGAGACCGGCCGCTATTGCCAGGGTGACGCGATCACGATCGCCGACATCTGTCTGGTGAGCCAGGCGACCGGGGCAAACTTCTTCAAATACGATCTCGCGCCCTATCCGACGGTGCGGCGCATTGTCGAGGCGTGCATGCAGCACGATGCATTCGCCCGCGCCCATCCGCTGAAGCAGCCGGGCGCGGCGCCAACCCACTGAGGCCGTACGTCCTCTTAAACTGGCAGCCTTGTGCCAGCCAGCAGCCCCCTTATAAACGTGCGTAGTAGTGTTTTCCGGTTGCAGCAGTCACTGACAAGGTATTCTCCATGAAACTGGCAAGCTACAAAGCAGATGGGCGCGTGAGCTATGGCGTCGTGACCGATGCCGGCATCATCGACCTCGGCCGCAAGCTCACGAAGTATCCCACCTTGCTCGATCTCTTTCGCGCCGACGCGCTTGCCGAGGCCCGCGCCGCCGCGAACGGCCGGCCGGACCACCAGATCAAAGATGTGCAGATGCTGCCGCCTATTCTCGCGCCGGAGAAGAACATTTGCGTCGGAATCAACTATCCCGATCGCAGCGCCGAATACAAGGACGGCACCGCCGCGCCGAAATACCCGAATCTGTTCTGCCGCTTCCCGACATCGCTGGTCGGCAGCGAGCAGCCGATCGTGCGCCCGAAGGTGTCCGACAAATTCGATTACGAGGGCGAGATCGTGCTGGTGATCGGGAAGAGCGGCCGCCACGTGGCGAAGGAACAGGCACTCTCCATGATCGGCGGTTTCACGTTAGGGAACGAAGGCAGTGTGCGTGATTGGCTGCGGCACGGCAGCTTGAACGTCACCCAGGGCAAGAACTTCGACAAGTCCGGCAGCCTTGGCCCATGGGTCGTCACGACAGACGAGCTGGATCCTGGGAAGCCGTTGCGCGTGACAACGCGGGTGAACGGCGAGGTGCGCCAGCAGGACACCACCGACCGCCTCACTTGGGGTTTTGCCTGGCTCATCAGCTACATCTCGACCTTCGCTACGCTGAACCCGGGGGACTACATCTGGACGGGAACGCCGACCGGCGCCGGCGTGCATCGCGATCCGTCGGTGTGGCTCAAGCCGGGCGACGTGGTCGAGGTTGAGGCACCTGGGATTGGCGTGCTGCGCAACACCGTGACCGACGAGGCATGAGCCGGCAGGTGCGCCGCGCCCGGAGCAGGGGTACCTGGTACTGTGTGGTTCAGAAGTGCGCATCCTTTTGCCGCAACTGCGCCATGCGGACTTCCGAACCAAAGCCATAGTAGACCCATAGCTTTGCCAGGGCGCGGACTCATTAGCACGCAGTCAAATTCGGATTGACGCGAGTTCGTCACTGCTGGCTCGACCCGCTCGCCAATGACCCGAAGCGGCCAATCGGCGGCAATCGTCAGTGCGAACACCAGGCTCACGTTTAATGAATGTGATAGCCTGTGGTCCCTCGGCAAGGCGAGCCCATGAACCGGCGCAAGTTTATCATGCTACTCGGTGGCGCGGCGGTGTGGCCGCTCGCGGCACACGCGCAGCAAGGTCAACTGACGCGGCGCATCGGTGTGCTCCTGGCATTCGACGAGAGCGATTCCCGGGCAAAGGGTTGGCTTTCCCGCTTCGGCAAGGCGCTTTCCGAACTGGGTTGGACGGATGGCCGTAATCTGCGGATGGACGTCCGTTGGGCTCGCGATGACATCGATCGGATGCGGCTGCTTGCAAAAGAATTGGTAGACCTGCAGCCGAATGTGATCCTCGCATTCGGAACTCCGGTAACTGCCGCGTTGCAGCGGGAGACACGAACGATCCCCATTGTATTTGCGATCGTCTCTGATCCCGTCGGCGAAGGTTTCGTTGCGAGCCTTTCGAATCCTGGCGGCAATATCACCGGCTTTCACAATTCGGAAGCGTCGATCGGAGGCAAGTGGCTGGAGCTGCTGACACAGATCGCGCCGCGCATCAAACGCGCGGCGATGATCTTTAATCCTGAGACCGCGCCCGGCCACGGCAAGTATTACATGCGCGATTTCGAGGCTGCTGCGCCATCATTCGACGTGACGCCAATCGCCGCGCCCGTGCACAGCCTCGATGAACTCGAAGCCGCAATCAGCGACTTGGGACGCGAGCCGGGGGGCGGCTTCATCGCCATGGCGGATTTCTTCTTGTTGAATCATCGCATGTCGATGATTGCGCTGGCAGCGCGAAACAATGTGCCGGGCATCTATCCATGGCGCGAGGTCCCGACGGCGGGCGGCTTGCTCTCGTACGGCCCCGACCTTGAAGACATTGTTCGTCGGGCCGCGCCGTATGTCGATCGCATTCTGCGCGGCGCAAACCCAGCCAATCTCCCAGTTCAAGTGCCGACGAAATTCGAGATCGTCGTTAATGTGAAAACCGCCAAGGCGCTCGGTCTCGACGTACCCGCGTCGATCCTGGTGCGCGCCGACGCCTTGATCGAATAGATGCTCAGAGGCCTCAGCATCTTTTTGCTGCACGGCATGAGTCCGGAACTGGCCCGAAGCGGGCCTCGGCCCGGAGCAAACTCCCGCAATGCAGCGAGCTTCTCTAATCTGATCCTGGGCCAATCTGCTATGCTGCCACCCTGACTAGGGATAGCCGATGCAAGTCGGTCAATTGCAACGACGCGAGTTCATAACGCTTCTCGGCGCCACGGCCACTGCGTGGCCGCTCGCTGCGCGCGCGCAGCAGTCGCGGAAAATTCCGCGCATCGGCGTTCTCCTCTCCGGCACGCCTGCCTCATATTCAACGCGTGTAAAGGTGCTGCTGGAAGGACTACGGGATCATGGCTATGTCGAGGGACGGACGATCGCGATCGAGTGGAGATGGACGCAGGACAACGCGGAGCGACTACCCGAGCTCGCCGCCGAACTGGTGGGACTCAAGCTCGACGCGATCGTGACGGGAGGAACACCCGCCGCAAAAGCGCTTAAAGGTGCGACGCAAACCACTCCCATTATCATGGCAGTCATTGGAGATCCGGTTGCCGTAGGACTTGTCGACAGCCTTGCGCGTCCAGGTGGCAATGCGACGGGTTTCAGCATCGTCGCAACGGACCTCAGCGGGAAACGACTGCAGTTGCTGAAGGAGCTCATTCCCGGGATTTCTTTGGTGGCAGTGATGTCGAATCCCACGAACCCGCAGTCGCAAATCGAGTTCAACGAGACCGAAATCGCGGCTCAAGCCCTGGGCC
>JBJMTV010000025.1:0-13957 GCA_045811525.1 Xanthobacteraceae bacterium
ACTGCGCTTGATGATCCGCAGGCGATCGGCGACACCAAGGTCTTTCGCGGCATCAATTTCAGCGACCTGCACACCGCCTATCGCGAGTTCTGCAAAGGCGAGAAGGTACCGACGCCGGCGGTCGATCTCGGTGCCGTGATCGACTTCTACAACAAGGCTACGACCGATCTTCCCGATCCTGCCAAGCTCAAGGGGCTAAAGCTCCCCGGCGCCAGCGTGGTGCTCGATCGCCGCGGCGAGCGGTTTGCCGAGGTGTTCGAGGAGAACCAGCGCCGGGTCTGGGTGACGCTCGCCGAGATTCCCGAGCAGGTGCGCAAGGCATTCGTGGCGGCCGAGGACAAGCGCTTCTATCAGCACAAGGGAATCGATGAGCGCGGGCTCATTCGTGCCTTCATCGGCAACCTGGCGGCTTCCGGACGTCCGCAGGGGGGCTCGACCATCACCCAGCAGGTGGTCAAGAACCTGCTTGTTGGCGAGGACCTCACCTATGAGCGCAAGATCCGCGAGATGATCGTGGCGACGCGGCTCGAGCGCACATTGAGCAAGGACGAGATCCTCGAGCTTTACCTCAACTCGGTCTATCTCGGGCGCAGCTCGTGGGGCATCGAGCTTGCGGCGCGCAGTTATTTCGGCAAGCCGGCGAAGGAGCTCACGCTCGAGCAGGGGGCGCTGTTGGCGGGCCTGACCAAGGGACCGAACTATTACAGCCCCGATCGCCACCCCGGGCGGGCGCAGGAGCGCCTCGCCTATGTGCTGAGCCGCCTCAAGGAGGAAGGGGTCGCCGGTGCCGAGCCGCCCGAGCGCGGACTGCCGGCATTGCCGGTGATGGTCGCCTATGAGCGGCCGCGGCGCGACGTCGGCTTTCATTTTGTCGATCAGGTGGCGCGCGAGGCCAAGGCGCTTGCCGGGATCGAGGCGATCACGGCGCATTCCTACACGGTGCGCTCGACCATTCATCCGCAGCTGCAGCGCTCCGTCGAGGAGGCGCTGCAGGACGGGCTATGGCGCTATGAGCGCAATTCCGGGCGGCTGCAGTTCCGCGCTGCGGAAGCCAATCTGGGCAAGGCGATCGAGCGGATCGCGGCTGACCAGAAGAGCACCGACCGGCGCCCGGCCTGGCAACGCGCTCTCGCCAGTGCGCGCTTGCCGCTCTACGACGTGCACTGGACGCCGGCTGTCATTGTGGACAAGCCGGGTGGCAAGAAGGGCCAGAATGCGTGGCGTGTAGGCCTTGCCGACGGGCGCATTCTGCCACTGAGCATCGATAATGCCGCGGCGCAACGCAAGCTTGTGCTGAATGACGTGATCCTGGTGCAGGCGCCTGCCGCTGCTCCCGCTGCGCCAGCCGGCGCCGGCAAGCCGTCGAAGCCGGCACCTGTGGGACGCGCCGAGTTACGCGTGCGTCCGCAGGTGCAGGGCGCGATTGTCGTGCTGGAGAACAAGACCGGCCGCATTCTGGCAATGACCGGCGGCTTTTCCTATCCGCTGAGCCAGCTCAACCGCGTGACCCAGGCGGCGCGCCAGCCGGGCTCCGCCATCAAGCCGTTGTCCTATCTCGCCACGCTCGGGCGTGGATTGCAGCCCAATACGCTGGTGCAGGACGAAGCCATAACCTTGCCACCCATCGGCGGCGGCCGCATCCGCGAGCAGGATTATTGGACGCCGAAGAACTACGACGGTGGTGAGAGCGGCACGATGACGTTGCGGCAAGCCCTGGAGAACTCGCGCAACCTCGCGACCGCACGTCTGCTCGACGGCGGCGTCGAGGATAAGCCGGAAGCAAGCCTCGAACGGCTCTGCGCGCTCGCGCTCGAGGCGCAGATCTATCGCGAGTGCCAGCGGTATTACCCGTTTGTGCTGGGCGCGCAGCCGGTGCGGCCGATCGATCTTGCCGGCTTCTATGCGGCGATCGCCAATGAAGGATTCCATCCCGCTCCGCATGTGGTCGAGAGCGTCGAGCGCAACGGCCTCGTCGTCTACCGCCACGATCCGAAGGCAGGTTTTTGGATCGGCTCGGTTGATCGCCCTGCTTTCTATCAGCTCAAGACCATGCTGCAGGGGGTCCTGGCGCGCGGCACGGCGCACTCTATTGCTTCGCTTGCGCCATTTGTGGCCGGGAAAACCGGGACCACGGACAACGAGAATGACGCCTGGTTTGTCGGCTTCACCAATGAGGTCACGGTGGCGGTCTGGATCGGCTACGACAATGCCGACGGCAAGCGCCGCACGCTTGGGGGCGGCGTGACCGGCGGTGGCTTGGCGGTGCCGATCTTCGAGAAGGTGATCCAATCGGTATGGACCAGTGTGGCGCCGCGCACGGCGCTGGCGCCCCCCTCACCCGAGGCGCGGCAGCAGCTTTCGTGCAAAGCAGCCGATGTGGAGGCGGCGCAGCGCCGGGCTGGCGCGCTGAGTGAGTGCCTGCGCATCGACGCGCGCGGCAAAGTGATCGACACCCAGTACAAGCTGATCTCACGTGAAAGCGCCTATGCCCACCGGCAGGAGGAAGACCGGCCGCGGCGGCGCGTCGAACGTGCGCGCGACCGTGACGAGCGCGGGAACGGGTGGCGTGACTCCTGGGGTGGCTGGTCGCAATGGGGTGGACGTTCCGATTGGCGCGCTGATCCCGGCTACTTCTGGGGCGGCGGCCGACGGGGCTGGTGGTGACGGACTAGCTTCTCAGTCCGATTGCACTCGTCGCATATCATCCACCGGCTCAAGCCGCCTCGCAGTCGGTGTGAGCTCTTTGTCATTCTCATTAATCGCAGATAAACCTCGCCCTTTCTCTGCCCCGCGGGCGCGTGAGCCGTGCTTTGCTGCTACGGCCAAAGTGAAATAGGCTCCCCGCTGATGTAAAACGAACAATGCCGCTCAATCGTCGTGCGATGAAAACAAACGCCCTTGGCATAGGCATCGGCTACCGGGCCGCCATTGACGACTGGATCCGCGCCAGTCTCGATCGCTTCGACGTTCTCGAGATCACGGTCGATCACTGCATTTTTGGGGGAAGCCGGCAGCGCTCCGCCATCTTCGATCTGGTCGGCCGCATTCCGCTGACGGCTCACGGGGTAGCCCTCTCTATCGGAACGGATGTGCCCCTCGATCTCGCCTACTTGGACCGGGTTGCCGAAGTGGTTGAGCGTTTGAACGCGCCAGCCTACAGCGAGCACCTGGCCTTTACGCGCGCACCGGGCCGCGAGCTCGCCAATCTTCTGCCTTTGCCGAAGACCGAAGCGGTCGCGGAAGACATCATCAACAAGGTGCGGACCGTCCAGAGTCGGATTTCAGTGCCGTTCCTCCTGGAGAACATCACCTATCTGTTCGAGTGGCCTGACTCCAAGCTCTCCGACGCAGATTTTCTCAATCTGATCTGCCGCGAGAGCGGGGCCGGACTCCTGCTCGATGTCGAAAACCTTTATCTGAACGCCACGAACCATGGCTTCGATGCCTATGAATTCATTGATGCGCTGCTTCCAGGATCGGTCCAGGAAGTGCATATGGCAGGTGGAGTGGGCGTAGCCCAGGAGGGTGCGGCGCCAGCTTTCCTCGCCGATTCTCATTCGCATCCGGTACCGGACGAGACGCTGAGCTTGCTCGAGTACATGCTGGAGCGGCAGGAGCCCGCATTCATCGTGCTCGAGCGCGATGAACGCCTCGACGCCACGGGTGAAATTCTTGAGGATGTCGCCCGCATTCGTGCCGCCGCAGCTCGCGCGAAGGAGCTTCATGGCGAACCGGCTGTTGCATCGGCAAATTAAGCTGCTCGAATATCTCACGAGCTTCGCCGCCATTTATGGGCACGCCAAGACAGACAGTGGCTCCGATCTGATCGGCATCCCTCCCGCGCTGCTTCGGCTCGAGGCCCGCTTCTCGCATGAGAAGCGCATGGCCAAGATCACAGCAGTATTTCCGCGGACCTTCGCGTTGCTCGGCGCGCACAGTGACGCGACAGTGCGCGCCTTTGTCGAGGCTTGTCCGGCAGATCACATCGACCGCATCACCAACGCCCGCCAGTTCCACAACTTCCTCTGCGTCGCGTCGAAAAAACATCGGCGCCATCCCGCTTATCTGACCGATGTGTCGGCCTGTGAGCTCGCCTTGGCGGAGCTGCTCGCGGGAACAGAAGCTGGCGCGGCCGCGAGCGCGCGAACCCCGCGACGGCGAGGATGGATTCGGCGCCCAACAGAAGCGGCATTGCTGCGATTGTCGCATGACGTGAGACCGCTGTTCGAGGCGGGGCCGACCGGCTCCGTCTGCCCGGTTGCGCGTGACACTCCGGTCGTGATCGTGCGCCCGGCGCGAGATCGCGAGCCGCAGATATTCGAGTTGCCGCCGGTAGTCTTCGAGCTGCTCGCCGCGCTGAACACCTGGAGCGATCCGAGCGTGCTCGGAGCTACCGCGCATGCCAAGGCGCTAATGACGAGCCTGGTGGAGAATGGGCTCCTCGAGGTGGCGCCGTGAGAATATGCGTGATCGGCAAGTTCCCTCCGATCCAGGGCGGCGTCAGCATGCGCACCTATTGTGTCGCCCACGCTCTCGCCGCGCGCGGGCACGAGGTGCATGTGGTCACCAATGCCAAGGAGGTGCAGCCGCCCTTCCGCATGCTCATGCAGAGCGCGGATTGGCAGCGCTGCGAGGCCCGCTTGGGTGCGGGGTCAGTCAAGGTGCACTGGACCGATCCGCTCGACCGGTCGCAGCGCACTATTCCTCTGGCCAGCGCTTTCGTGAGCAAGCTTGCTGGAATGGCCATTCGCCTGCACGACGAGCACCCTTTCGACGTCATCTACTCGCACTACCTCGAGCCATACGGGGTTGCGGCGCATCTCGCGGCGCAAGCGTGTGGCACTCCTCATGTCGCCCGCCTGGCCGGAAGCGATGCTGGCCGGTTGTGGCACCATGCGCAGCTCGAGGCGCTCTATGATCATGTCCTGCGCTCGACCGAGGTCGTCATCGCCTCTGGCATTGTCGCCGAGCGCGCGGTCGAGCACGGGGTAAGTCGCGCGCGCATTGCTGGCGGCGGGCAGTTCGTCCTTCCCGAAGATTTGTTCAGTCCTTCCGGCCCAAAACTGGATTTGCCCACTCTCAGAACAGCCGTGAATCACGACCCGGAATTGCGGGGAACGCTGTGGGGCGGCTTCGCGGGTGATCGCCCGCATTTCGGGATTTGCGGCAAGCTTGGGCCGAACAAGGGCAGCTTCGCCCTGCTCGCCGCGATGCAGCGCCTCAAGGCTGCCGGCGTGGACGTCGGGCTCGTTGCGCTGGCGCATGGTGCGCCGGACATCGAGAACAAGTTTCGAGCCGAGGCAACAAAGCTCGGTCTTGTCGAGAACATTCTGCAAATCCCGTTTCTGCCGCACTGGCGCGTCCCGGAATTTCTGCGCAGTTGCCTCGCTGTATGTTGCCTCGAGCAGGACTTCCCGATCGGATTTCATACGCCGATTATTCCGTTCGAGGTGCTCCTGTCCGGCACATGCCTGATCGCCTCGACTGAAGTGCTGAGGAAGCTGCCGGCGCATGCGCGTCTGCCGCACGGATACGGTTGTGTAGCCATTCATGATGTCAACGATGTCGAAGAGCTCAGCGGGCGCCTTGCCGCCATTGCGCAGGACAGCGCGTTGACGACGACGGTGGGCCTGCGCGGGCGAATCTTTGCCCGGGAGATACAGCGTGCCTTGGAGTTTCCACACGCGCTCGAGCAGGTTCTGCAGGCAGCTGCGGCGCGGCGGCGGGTTCGCGGTGCGAAGTCGGTGCGGCAACCGCGAGAGCGCCAGGACGGTTTTGCTGTCACTCGGCTGGCGAGGGCTGCCATGAAGGGCGGCGCGGCGCGTGGCAACGACATGGAGGGAGGATCGATCGATCTACGCGCGGTACGCGACGTCCTGGCGGCACTTGAACGTTCGGTGCGCGCCGGGCAAACGAACCTCAGGCCTCTCGCATTGGGCGTGCGCATCGAAACTGCGATTGCCGCGGCTGAGCTCGATCGTGGTGGGCCGGCGGCGGAAGAGGCCTGCGATCCGCTCTTCCGTTTGTCCGTACGGCGCTGGGCCTTGGCGCCAAATGATATCGTGCACCTGGTACCGCGACGCGATCCGCGCGTTCGCATTCTGGAGTTTGCCTTCGATGTCGCCGATTTTCTTGGCGCGCGCACTCTTGCACAGCTCCCCACCTCCCCGCACGAGCGCCCAAGCTTCATGGTTGCTTTCCGGCGCCTCCCGAATGACGAGCGTAACCCTCTCGTGATCGATGCGTTCACGGCCCGCATCCTGAACCTGAGCGATGGAACGCGCACTGTTCAAGAGATCCTGAATGAGTGCGGCGGTGACGCGAGCGCAGAGAGGGATCGCGATTGGATCGAGAAACTGTTTGTGGATGGTCTCATTTCATTGCACGACCGCCGACCCGATCCATTGGGCGCAAGCGAGTCCGGTAGGGTGCGCAAAGGCGCGGGGCATGACGTTGCAACGCGCGAGCTATAAGCAAGCGCGCCGTGCGCACCGATCACTCCGAGGGAACGATGGTGCGCACGCCGAAGAGCGGCTTTGCGCACCCTACACAACACGCGCTTGGATTGCCGCCATCGATCCGCACATCGGCTACACCATAGGGTGCGCAAAGGTGCAAAGCACCGTGCGCACCATCACGCGCGAGAAACGGTGGTGGGCTAGCCGAAGCGCGGCTTGCGCAGCATAGCTTGCGCTCACGTCGTCAGCCACTGCGTCCAGCGCTCGCGGATCTGTGCAAGTCGCGGCGCCAGCCAGGCCGCGTCGTGCTGGAACGAGACCCGCTCGTTCGCCGGCCATGCCGGCGTCTGTTTCAGCCGCCATTCCGCCATCAGTGCGCGCGCGTCCGGATTAGCGGGGCCGTACGGCAACAGCATCGCAAAATCCGCCTGCGGCTTCGGCTGCCCTACGAAGCTGCAGAACTCCCAAGCAAGCTTCGCGTTGGGATTGCCGCGCGCCACCAGCAGGTTGGCATTGTAGAGCTCGGCGTCGTTCCAGACGAGCTCGAGCGGCACCTTGTCGGCCATCAAATCCACCGCACGCGCGCTCCACATCGCGATCATGTCGACCTCGCCATCACGGATCAGCTGCTGTGACTGCGAGCCTTCGCGCCACCAAACCTTGATGTGCGGCTTGAGCTCGCTCATCTTGCGAAAGGCGCGGTCCAGATCCATCGGATAGAGCTCCTCCCGCGGCACCCCGTCCGCGAGCAGCGCGAAAGCGAGACAGCTGAAGGACCGATCATAAAAGCAGCGCGGACCCGGAAACTTCTTGACGTCCCAGAAATCAGCCCAGCTCTGGGGACCGCCATTGGGAAATTTATCCTTCCGATAAACGATGTTGGTGCCAAGCGAGTAGCTGGTGATGCCGTATTCACGAACCATCGAGGTCGGCAGCTCGGTCAGCTTGGCAGCGGCGGGGTCGACTTTCTCCAGAAGGTTCTCGTGCACGGCCTGCGCGTATTCAACATCACCGATATTGATCACGTCCCATTCATAGTTGTGGGTCTGCACCTGAGCCTTGAGTTTCGCAAACGAGACGCCCGGGACCGCCTTCACCTGGACTCCAGTCTGGGCGGTGAAAGGCTCGAAGAACGCTTTGCGCCAGGAAGTTTCCCACACCCCGCCATATGAATTGACGTAGACCGTGCGGCTCTGGGAGCGCGCCGGTTGCACGAATGGCATGGCGACCACGGAGCCGGCGCCAAGTGTCAGCAGGCGACGACGGCTAAAGCGAGCGGACATGACGACTTTCCCTCATTTCTCCCGAGCAACCCTCATGCTACACCATCTCACACGACGCTGTAGAGATCGCGCAGAAAGCTCATGAGCACAGCAGTGACGCAAGCGCGGAACTCGCGCGAGAGCTTGACTGCAGCGCTGCTTCTTGCTCCCGCGGTGATCACCATCATGCTCCTCTTCGTGCTGCCGGTCGGCTATGTGCTCGTACTCAGCATCAGCGATCCTACAATGTCGCTCGAGCACTACCGCCGGCTGTTCACGGTACCGCTCTACACCGCAGTGATGCTCAACACGTTCAAGACCTCGCTCGTCGTTACTCTCGCCTGCCTCTTCATCGCTTATCCGCTCGCCTATGTGATGGCGCGGCGCAACGACATCATCGCGGTGATTCTGCTCGCAGCTGTAGGACTGAGCTTCTGGACCGGCTTCGTCGTTCGCACCTATGCGTGGCTAATCATCCTCGGCAACAAGGGACCTCTGGCGGCAATCTATTCATTCGCAGGTTGGGGGCGACCGCCGCAGCTCTTGTTCACGTCCTTCAGCTCGACGGTCGGCATGATCCACGTGCTGCTCCCCTTCATGGTGCTCGCGCTATACGGGATCATGCGCAAGATCGACCCTTCCTACCTGCGTGCCGCACAGGGCCTGGGCGCCAAGCCATTCGCGGCGTTCCGCCACGTTTTTCTGCCACTGAGCATGCCGGGCGTGGTGAATGGCTGCGTCCTCGTCTTCACCATGTGTCTCGGCTTCTATATCACACCCATTCTGCTCGGGACGCCCAAGGACATGATGATCTCGCAACTGATCAGCCAGCAAATCGAGGACCTTTTGGCGTGGGGTTTCGCCTCGGCCATCGCTGTGGTTCTCCTCGCCTTCACCCTAATCCTTCTCGCCCTCTACAATCGCTTCGCGGGCCTGGACCGGCTCTGGGGCTAGTGTTGCAATTGCGACCTCGCGCGCGCGTTGGCAAGGCACTATGACGAGGTACATCCCGCTTGCGTTTGCCTGGCTCGCCGCAATGTTCCTGGTCGCGCCCATGGCGATCATTGTTCCCATGTCGTTCTCGACGGCGATCTCGTTTGAGTTTCCGCCACCGAGCTATTGGACTGGTTACTACCGGCAGTATTTCGCAAGCGAGGCTTGGCTCACCGCCACGGCGAACAGCTTTCTGATTGCCACGCTTTCCACCGTGTTCACGCTCATGCTGGCATTGCCGGCGGCGTTCGGCCTGGTGCGCTACCGCTTCCGCGGCAAGAGCCTTTGCAATCTGCTGATGATGCTGCCGGCGATCGTGCCAGCCGTGGTGAGCGCGCTTGGCTATTACGGCTTTCTGAGCCGTGCCCACCTCGTCGGCACTCACGCCGGCATGATTATCGCCCACAGCGTGTTGTCGATCCCGGTGGCTTTTCTGGCGATCTCAGCCGCACTCAAAGGATTCGATCGCAACCTCGAGCGGGCGGCAATGAGCGCAGGCGCTGGCCCGCTGCGCACCTTCCTGCATGTGACGCTGCCGGTGCTGCGGCCGGGCATTCTGGTCGGCGCATTGTTTGCTTTTCTGCATTCGTTCAACGAGGCGGTCGTCGCGATCTTCATCGCCGGGCGCGATGCCTCGACCTTGCCGAAAAAGATGTTCGAGGCGATCCGGCTGGAATCTGACCCGGTGATCGCAGTGGTCTCAACCCTGCTTACCGGTTCGATTTTCGTCGGCGTTCTCGCTTGGCTGCTGTTGCGGCAGCAGCGGCGATGATGATTGGCTGATCCTCGCCGCTCGACTCACAATCGCTTGGCAAAGGCGTCCTGGATGAAGTCGTCCAGCATGCGGTAGGTCTGGTGCGCCGCACCGGCGTGATACTCGGCCATGCCTTTCATCATTGTCTCCTCCTCGCTGAAGGAGTGCAGCCGGCCGCCGAAGTCGAGCATCTGCCAGTTGGCGCCGGCGGCATCAAGCTCGGCCTCGAGTGCATCACGGTCGGCCTTGGGTGCAACCGGATCTTTGGACCCGTGCAGCACGAAGATTGCCGCTTTGATGTCGCCAGGCTTGGCGGGCATGGTGGTGGCGAGGTCACCATGCAGACAGACCACGGCGTCGAGTGCAGCCCCGCTACGCGCCAGCTCGAGCACGTTCCCACCGCCAAAGCAGAACCCGACCGCAGCTTTGCGGCTGGCATCGCCGATGCCGCGCTTCTCGGCTTCCTTCACCATTGTGTCGAGAGCGGCTGCCACACGCTTGCGGCCTTCGACGCGATCAGCACGCACGGCCATCATCAGATCCTGCGATTCGGGTGGGCCGGCAGATGTTCTGCCGTTGCCATACATGTCGGCGACGAAGGCGACGTATTTGTCTCCCGCCATCTTGGCAGCGCGTTTGATCGTGATCTCGGTGACACCGAGCCAATTCGGCATGACGAGCAAAAGCGGACGCTTGCCAGTCACCTTTTCATTCCAGACCAGTGCGCCGTATCCGGTGACACTGCCGGCTTGATATTGAACCTTTTCAAGGGCCATGAATGCTCTCCCCTCGCTGCGCACGCCTCGCCAATGTTTTGCTAGCGTAACCCATCTGGTCCGGCCAAGTCTCTGCTGCTAATTTGGCAATCCAGGGGCTGGTGTGGCTTTGGTTCAGAAGTCCGCATGACGAGCTTGCGGCAAGAATGATGCGGGGCTTTTGCACCGCCACACCAGCTTTGCTGTGCCACCACCAGCCTTCATTATCAGCCGACAAGGTCCCGCGATGCAGCTCGATCCCCTGGTGAAGCCGCGCTCGGTCGCGATTGTCGGAGCCACTGACCGTCCGGGACCGGGCCGCTCGCTGATGGAATCGCTTGGCTCCATTGGTTTTGCCGGACCGATTTACCCGGTGAACCCGAAATATACGACTGTCCTCAACCGCACCTGCTATCCGACCTTGATGGAGCTGCCGGAAGCGCCGGACATCGTGGTGTTCAGCATCCGCAACCCGCTCATCCCCGAGCAGATGCGGCTCGCGGTGCGACGCGGCGCCCGCGCTGCCGTCATCTATGACAGTGGCTTCGCTGAGCTTGGTGCGGACGGTGCGCGGCTGCAGGAGGAGATCGCCGGGCTGGCGCGCGAAGCACGCATGCCGGTCTGCGGCCCAAACTGTATGGGCATTCTCAATCCACCTGGTCGTGTGACGACGTACAAGCAGACCGTCATGAGCACCGAAGGACTTGCCGGGAATGTGGGGATCATCTCGCAGAGCGGATCGGTGTGCATTGCCATGCTCTCCGACCTGCGCCGGTTTGGCATCAGCCTCTCGGTCTCGGCGGGCAACGAGGCGGTCACCCGCACGGTTGATTACCTCGAATACCTGGTCGATGACCCGGCAACCAAAATGATCGCAACCTTCACCGAGACGGTACGCGAGCCCGAGCGCTATGTGGCCGCACTCGATCGCGCCGCGGCGGCCGGGAAACCAGTGGTCGTCCTCAAGGTTGGGCGGAGCGAGCGAACGCAAAAGGCGATCACCAGTCATACCGGCGGCTTGGCCGGGTCCTCGCGTGTGTTCTCGGAGGTGCTGCGGGCCCATCGCGCCATTGAGGTGAACGACCTCGATGAAATGACCGAGGTGCTGGCGGTCTGCCACGGGCAACGGTGGCCGCAGGGCCGCGGCATCTCCGTTATCACCGGCTCAGGTGGGCTCGCCGAGCTCATCCTCGATAATGCCGCCGCGCTCGGGCTCAACCTGCCGCCGCTTTCGCGCGAGGAGCGCACCGAGGCCGAGCGCGTCCTCGGCCGGATCACCGGCGACGGCAATCCATTTGATGCCTGGGGGAACGGCAATTACCTCATCAACCTGCCGCACGCCATGTCCGTGGTGGACAAGAGCGACGCCATCTCAGCCGTCGCCTATTGCGCCGACACCGGCAATGAGGGGCAGCTAGGCCATCCCGGCCGAGTGCTGGAAAATGTGAAAATGCTCA
Source organism: Xanthobacteraceae bacterium (assembly GCA_045811525.1). Taxonomy (GTDB): domain Bacteria; phylum Pseudomonadota; class Alphaproteobacteria; order Rhizobiales; family Xanthobacteraceae; genus VAZQ01. The sequence goes on from JBJMTV010000025.1 coordinate 11,680, forward strand.
TCGAGGCATTCAACAAATCGCAAAAGCCGTATTACCTCATGAGCTCTCGCCCGGGCTGCATGAACAATCTGCAAGTCAAGGCACTGCGCGATGCCGGCCTGGTGCAGATCGGCGGCACGCGTCAGGGGCTCGGCGCCATCGATCGTGTCGCCCGCTACGTGATCGGTCGCAAACCCCTACGCAAGGTTGCGGTCCCGGCGCAGGCGCGGCTAGGGGATCAGAGCGCGCGGCGCGTGTTCAACGAGTTCGACGCCAAGCGTCTCCTTGCGTCCTACGGGATCCCAGTCGCACGCGAGCAGCGCGTGACGAAGCTCTCCGAAGCCCTCAAATTGGCGCGGGAAATCGGCTTTCCAGTGGTCCTCAAGGTGGTCAGCGATGAGATCGCGCACAAGACCGAGCTCGGCCTCGTGGCGATCGGGCTCAAGGACGAGGACGCGCTCGGACACGCTTTCAGCGAGCTCGAGGAACGCCTGTCGCGGCTCGCATCCCGGCCAGGCGACGCTGCCTTTCTGGTGCAGGAATTTGTCAAGGACGGGGTGGAGCTGTTCGCCGGCATCTCGCGGGATGCCGATTTTGGTCTCTCTATCGCCTGCGGGCTTGGCGGCACGGCCATCGAGGTCACGAAAGATTTTGCCTTGCGCATGCTGCCGCTGTGTGAGGGTGACGCCGAGGCGATGCTAGCCGAAACGCACGCAGCGGCGATGCTGGGCGCGTTTCGTGGTCGCCCGGCCGCCGACGTCAAGGCATTGCTCGACTGCCTCTACGCGCTTGCCGACTTTGCTTGCGCCAATTCCGAGGTACTCGCCGAAGTCGACCTCAACCCGATCAAGGTTCTGCCGCAGGGCCGCGGCTGTGTCGTCGTCGATGCGCTGATCGTGGTGCGGGCCGAAAAGACCTAGCGCGGGACCCGTGGGCTATCTCAGCCTCCGCAGCTTGACCAAGTCTTACGACGGAAATAGCAACGCCGTCGATGACGTCTCCATCGAGATCGAGCGCGGCGAGTTCATCACGTTCCTTGGTCCGAGCGGGTCAGGCAAGACCACCACATTGATGATGATCGCTGGTTTCGAAACGCCGAGCAGCGGCGTGATCGAGCTAGCCGGAACGGATCTGGCGACGAGGAAGCCCTATCAGCGCAACATCGGCATGGTGTTCCAGAGCTACGCGCTGTTCCCGCATATGACAGCGATCCAGAACGTCGTGTTCCCGTTGCGAATGCGACGTTTTCCCCGGCACGAGATGCAGGCCCGCGCCAGCCGAATCCTGCAACTCGTCGGGCTCGCGCGCTTTGCCGAACGCTATCCCCGCGAGCTCTCGGGCGGACAGCAGCAACGCGTTGCGCTCGCGCGCGGGCTCGTTTTCGAGCCGGACGTGGTGCTGCTGGATGAGCCCCTCGGCGCGCTCGACAAGAACCTGCGCGAGCAGATGCAGGTCGAGATCAAGCGCATTCATCGCGAGCTCCGGGTGACCATGGTCTATGTCACTCACGACCAGACCGAGGCCGTGACCATGTCGGACCGCGTCGCGGTTTTCCACGATGGGCGCATCGAGCAGACGGGCTCTCCGCTCGAGGTGTACAACCGGCCGGCCAACCGTTTTGTTGGGCAGTTCATCGGCGACAGCAATTTCTTCACCGGCCGCTATGATCGCGCATCTCCCGGCGTCGTAGACCTCACCAGCATCGGTCGCATGCATATCTTGGATCGGCCGCTGCCGCCTGGGGCAGTCGACGTTCTGATCAGGCCGGAACGACTGCGGCTGCTCGCGAGCGGGGAAATGGCCGAGAACGTCTTCGAGGTCGTTGCCGACGACTGTATCAACTATGGCGATTCCCTTCTCGTCGTTGGAACGACGCATGGAGTGCCGTTGCGTGCGCGCATTTCGAGCGCAGCGACTGATGCAGTCCGGCCGGGCACACGCGTACGTCTCGGGTGGGCCGCCGGTGACGCGCACCTTTTGCCGCGGCCGGAGCCCAGCGAATTCAGCACTTGACCACCTGACGCGTGTCATATCCAAGCGGCTTTATCGTTGCTCGAATACGAGGGGCGCCTTCCGGAGGCGATCCTGAAGGCGAGAGCAACGGGCGGCGCCCGCGGTCATGGCTCGCAACCGTGATCCCGGGCGGCTCTGGGGATCCGCCCGCCGGGCACTATGACCTGGCTGCGGGAGAACCCGCTGCACGCGCTCCGGTGGATAATGCCGGGGACGGAAGCGCTGGACCTGGAGCCGCAAAGACGCCGTAGGTGGAGCGCCGAGAGGCGAGCGTGCCCCGCTGGGC
>JBJMTV010000026.1:0-49677 GCA_045811525.1 Xanthobacteraceae bacterium
CGGGATCGTCGCCTCGGTGTTGGAGAAGCTCGGCATGTCAGCTCCGGCAAGCCGGCCACACCCATTGACGGCGTGATCGGTTGCCGCGCGCACCTGCCGGACCAGCGGAAACATGTCAGGCGCAAGCCGCGTGTTCAGCAGGACGGACGCATCAATCTTCTTGGCATCCGCGAATGCCGCCGCTTTGTCGAGTACGGCCGACAAACTGGTGAGGAATTGAATGAATATGGGCGCCGACACTTGATACATCGAGATTGTCATCTGTGAGGTCCTCGCAACGGGTGGAGATGCATGCTCATACTACTCCGGAGCGAGCCGGGCCAAGATCGCGCAGCGGGCTTGGGCCAGCATGCAGAAGGTCCAAACCATGGCCCCGCGCAAGAATGCGAGCTTCGCAACCGGACACTGCTTTTCAGAAAGTCGGCTCGAGCACGCCACGCAGCAGGGCGGCATAGACCATCTCCAGCGGGCCTTTGGGCTTCGCCAAAGCCATGCGATCGAGACATTCAGTAACGTCGCTTGACCCCGGTCGACGGAAAGCTCCACGTGCCAGCAACAGCGCGCGCTGGAATGTTGAAGCAGACTGCAACCTCTCGAGCGCAGGGATGAGCTTCTGCTCCGTTGCTGTGAAATCAGTCCCGAATGGAAAAGGTGGCAACAGGCCTTGGTCGCGAGCCGGGCCGAGCATGGCCGCGACAGTCTCTGCGGTGTTGTTACGCAATTCCCGCGGCAGCTCGAACCCGCGTTCGAGCTTGCCGGCCTCCTTGGCGCGACGGATCAACTCATCCTGGAAGCGAGAGTCGGCGATGGTGACCATCGCGGCGATCACGTCGCGGTCAGTCTTGCCGCGCAGGTCGGCCACCCCGTACTCGGTGACGACGATGTCGCGCAGATGCCGCGGGATAGTGGCGTGGCCATAGCTCCAGCGGATGTTCGAGGTGGTGCGTCCGGCCACCGTGCGGGTCGCCCGAAGTATGATGATGGACCGCGCATCGTCCAGGGCGAATGCTTGCTCTACGAAGTTGAATTGTCCTCCGACGCCGCTCACCACCTGACCATTCTCGAGAGCGTCGGAAACCACGGCGCCCAACAACGTCACCATCATTGCATTGTTGACGAAGCGCGCTTTCACGCGTTCGCGCCGCTTTGCTTCCTCGCCGCCGTAAAGCTGGTTGACGAATGAAACCGAAGTCATGCGCAGCTTCTTGAGCTCCGCTTCCGGCATCGCCCGCAGGGCGGCGTAAAAGGCGCGTGAGCCTAGAAAGAACGCGGCCTGCAGGATGGAGCCTTCGATCTCACGTGCGAGAATGCCGGCACGCATGAGGTCGAGAAAGCCTTCCACGAACATTTCGCTCAAGCCGTGTACGCCGACAACGAACGGCGCGCTTTCGCGTAAAGCAGGCGCGGTGCGGTCTGCCGGATCGAGCCGCGCCAGCATCTTCGAGAAATGTGCATTCTGGTGGTGCCGCAAGATCAACGCTTGCGCCACCGCATCACCAAGCGAGCCGATCCCAAGTTGCAAGGTCCCCCCATCGGGCACCATGCGCGCAACGTGCAGGCCAGCGGCATACTCACTCAAAGCGATCGGCTCACGTGGCGGCGCAAACAGTGCAAACTGCGCCTGCGGTGCCTCGAGCAGCATATCGAACTCGGCAGGCGCGAGATCGCCATCGCCCGGCATGAACGGTAGCTCGGAATTGACCTGCCCAACCAGCAGGAAGTCACAGCGGCCGCGGGCGCGCTGCGCCAGCAGATCGAGCGTCAGGTCGGGATTGCAGCTGAGGCTCAGACGCGTTTGCCCATCGCGCTCCTGCCTGGCGACGAGCTGGCCAACCACATTGACGCCGCGGTCGAGTACGTAGCGCAGCGCGTGGGTGTAGTTGGCGGAGATGTAGCTCTGCTGCGCGGTGGCCACACCCAGGCGGCTCCCGGCCTGAAAGAAAAACTCGTCAATCTCAATGTTGGGCGGCAATGCTCCGGCCCGCTGCGCCGCGGCGTAGGCAAGCTCGGGGTAGCCACTGAACAGGCGCTGCGCCAATGGTTCTACAAAACGGCGTTCGAGCTCGCTGCGGCCGCGCGGCTTCTCCAGAGTTAGTGCCGTGAAGATGCGCAGATGCAGCGACGAATCCACAAGCGCGCGCGTGAACAACGAATTGGCGACATGCACGGCCTTGCCCAGGCCGAGCGGCAGGGCGAGCACGATGTGCTTGCCAACCCGGGCGATGAGCGCATCGACCAGGCGGTCGGCATCCTCGAACCAGCTGGGGCGCACATCATGGCGCATCAGGGCAGCATCATTCTAACCGGGTTGACGCTGCGCCCGCTTGCATCCGACGTGTTGATAGCAGCCAGTCGACGGTGTCATTCGTTCCAGCCCGGATCCGGGCGGAAACGCTCGCCATAACGCTGCGAGAACTGCCAGAGCGTCTGGCGGATGTCGGTGCGGCCGCGTGCATTTGCGTAATGCAGTGGTCCACCTCGGAAAGGGGCAAAACCAGTCGCAAAAATCATCGCCGCGTCCGCTGTGTCGGCATCGTTGACGACCCCCTCGCGTAGACAAGCCACGCACACGTCGAGAATTGGCAAAATCAAACGATCAATCATTTCCGGAGTCGGAGCGGGGACATCCGTTTGCTTGACCGCAGCACCATTGTTCCAATCGTAAAGTCCCCTGCCGGTTTTGCGTCCGAGCTGGCCGGCTCGGACCTTGTCGTAAAGCTCCTGAGACAGTTCAGGGAAGGGACGATCGAGAGTAGCCTTGAGTGTCTCAGCCACGTGCAAACAGATATCCAGTCCGACGGTGTCGGCGAGCTCGATGGGGCCCATCGGCATTCCGAACGTGAGCGCCGCCGCATCTATCGTCTCGCGCCTGGTCCCCTCCTGCAGCATCAGCATGGCTTCGAGCATGTAAGGGGTGAGCGCGCGGTTCACGAGAAAACCGGGGGCGCTCTTCACCGGCGCCGGCAGGCGGTCGAGGCGACCGAGAAAGGCACTCGCTTGATTAAGCACGTTGCTCGCGAGCTGGTCGTGCGTCACCACCTCGACGAGCTGCATCCGCGAGACCGGGTTGAAGAAGTGCAGTCCGATGAAGTGGTCGGCGCGCGCCAAGCCCGTGCGGAGCTCCTCGAGCCGGATGCTCGACGTGTTAGTCGCAAGAATGGCACCTGGTTTCATCTTTGGCTCGATGGCGGCATAGACTTTGCGCTTGAGCTCGAGCGTCTCCGGCACCGCCTCGATCACGAGGTCGGCGGAGCGCACCCCCTCCCCGTTTACGTCCGGGACCAGGCGGTCGAGGGCATTGCGGGTATCGATCGACCTGCTGCCAATCTTGCGGTAGAGCTGGGCCGCGCGTTTAACCGCCTCGCCGATCGCCTGCGGTTTCATGTCGGCAAGGGTCGCGGTGAAACCGTGCCAAGCGCACCAGGCCGCGATATCGCCGCCCATGGCGCCGGCACCGATCACGTGCACGCGCCGGCCGCGAAACTCGCCGCTCGCGAGCTTCTTGAGCTTTTCACGCAGAAAGAAGACGCGAACCAAGTTGCGCGAAGTATCGCCAACGAGCAGCCGGGCAAATGAGGCGACCTCCGCCTTTTGCATGGCGTGCGCATCGCCACCATGGTTTTCCCAGAGATCAATGAGCGCATGCGGCGCAGGATAGTGCTCGACAGGCGCCCGGGCGTCGGTTTCGCTGCGCATGCGACGCGCCGCGATGTAGCGCGCGGGCAGGCTGTTAAGCAGGGGCACTGCAAAGCCGCCGCCGCGCTTTTTGAGCCGACCGCTCACGGCGGCCAAGGCTGCTCCCTTAACGTGGCGCTCTGGGACGACCGCATCGACCAAACCAAGCGCGCGGGCGCGGGAGGCACGCAAATTGCGCCCGGTCAACATGGCGCTCATCGCCTGCACGGGATTGACCAAACGCGAAAGCCGCGCTGTGCCGCCTAGTCCCGGATGCAGCCCGAGCATGACTTCGGGAAACCCGAGCCGCGCATCCTCCACGGCGATGCGGTAGTCACAAGCCAGTGCAATCTCGAGGCCACCACCGAGGCAGTAGCCGTGGATAATAGCGACAGTTGGCGCTTTCAGTCGGTCCAGTCGGTCGACGACAGCGTTGGCTTGGCTGAGCTTTGCTTCGACTTGCCCAGCATCGCCCATGCCGCCGAACTCGCCGATATCAGCCCCGGCGATGAACCCCGCAGGCTTGGCGGAGCGCAGCACCAGCCCTCTGGGCAATTCCCGCTCGAGATGCGCGAGCACGTCGTCGAGCTCGGCCATCACCTCTGCTGAAAGCGTGTTGGCGCCGCCCGCAGTGTCCACGAGGAGCCAAGCGATCCCGGTCTCATCGCGGGCCAGCCGCCAGTTCGTCCACGGGCCCGGCCCCGCATGCTCGGCCGCAGCCGCAGCGAGACCCCCGCGGCCGGGCGGGCCGAGCGGGCCAAGCTCGAGATTACGCGGGCCGAGAATGTCCCAAGCTGTTGCCATTTACACCGTCTCGAGCAGCATGGCGCCGCCCTGACCGCCACCAATGCATTCGGTGGCGATCCCCTGTTTCACACCAAGCCGCTTCATCGCATTGACGAGATGCAGCACTATGCGGTTGCCACTGGCACCCACTGGGTGACCAAGGCCGATTGCTCCGCCGTCGACGTTGAGCTTGTCCCGTCCAATTGGGCCCATGGGGCCGGCAAGCCCGAGCACGTCCCGGCAGAATGCGTCGTCCTGCCAAGCGGCGAGGCAGCCGAGCACCTGGGCGGCAAACGCCTCGTTGAGCTCCCACAGCCCAACATCGCTCAGCCCCAGACCATGGCGGCGCAAGATGGGCGTCACGCAAAGGACTGGCGCCAGTCCCATGATCGAAGGATCCAAGGCTGACCACTCACTATCGACGATCACGGCGCGCGGTGTCAGCCGGTGTTGCTCGACGGCCTTTTCCGAGGCGACAATCACCCACGAGGCGCCGTCAGTGATTTGCGAGCTGTTGCCTGCGGTGACTTGCCCCCATGGAGGCTCGAAGGCGGGTCTCAGCTCGGCGAGCTTCTCGACCGAGGTGTCGGGCCGCACGCCGTCGTCATGATCGTAGACTGTACCATCCGCAGCGAAAGCAGGCTCGAGCTCGCGGGCGAACCATCCCTCCTTTTGCGCAGTGGCGAGCCGGTGCTGGCTCTCGACCGCGTATTGGTCGGCGGCCGTGCGGGATATCGCAAACAGATGTCCGACAAGCTCAGCCGTCTGACCCATGTTGAGTTCGACGAGAGGATCGGTCAACCCGCGCTCGAGGCCCATCACCGGTTTGAGGAATGAGGGGCGAAAGCCGGTAAGCTCAGCCATTCGCGACCAGACATCACGGGCGCCGTTGAGCCGCGCGTACCAGTCTACGGCGCCCTTGCGAAACAGCAGCGGCGAATGGCTGAGCGCATCGGTGCCGCCGGCGAGGATGAGGTCGGACAGTCCTTCGCGAATGTAGTGGTAGGCCGTGTCGATCGACTGCATCCCCGATCCGCAGTTGATCTGCACGGTGAACGCCGTCATGGCCTCGCCCATGCCGAGGCGCAGCGCCGCGACCCGCGCCGGGTTCATCTCGTCGGCGATGACATTCACGCAGCCAAGAATGACCTGGTCGAACGCATCGGCTGGAAACGGCTGACGCAACAGCAGGGGACGGCCGCAAGCAACCGCGAGATCGACCGGCGTGAACGGCCCAGGACGACCACGCGCCCGAATGAAGGGCGTGCGACTGCCGTCGATAATATAGACCGGCCGACCTGCTACTCGGCGGCCGTCGGTCGTGACATCGCTTGCGATAACACCTCTCCCAACGCTTGGCGGGGCGCCAATTCCTCGGGCGCGAAGTCGTCCACGGCAACCGCAGCAGACACCGCGTCGGCGGCAGCACGCAGCGCGCTCGCCTCAAGTTCGGTGATGATCCCCTGCTCGCGGGCCTTGCTCAAATCGCGCACGCGCGCCTGCCGCAGACGATCGCGCAACTCCTCGGTCGCCACTCGCAACGTGAATGCACGCTCGAGCCGCACGATGGGATCGTCGCCCGCGCCATGAAAGATGTCCACAATCAATCGCTCGCGAGCAGCGGACGGCTTGAGCAGGATCTCCGCGCATTCGTACGTCAGCCGGTCGGATGGACCGCGCCGGCGCGGCCCCAGTGGCAGCAGCAAGAAGCGCAACAACCAGGCCGTCGGTCGACTGGGGAAATTCACGAAGATTTCGTCAAAGCGCGCTTCGATCGTTGAAAATCCCGATTCCATGCACCACCGCACCAGCGGCAGGTCCGCGGGCTGACGTCCTTCGTCCTCCCACCTTTTGAGCACGGCTGATAACAGGTAGAGCTCGGACAGAATGTCGCCGAAGCGGCCGGATAGCATCTCCTTACGCTTGAGTGCACCGCCAAGCGTGAGCAGGGCCATGTCAGCGGCGAGCGCGAACGCTGCTGCATAGCGGCCGAGCGGCTTATAATACCAACTGGTCGCTCCTGCCTCAGGTGCGGGGGCAAGAAGCGAGCCGCTCCATGCCCGCACCCATGCGCGGAACGCATTGGCAAGGCTATGCCCGACATGAGCCCAGAAAGCGCTATCGAACTGGTCAAGGCCGCACGCGCGATCAGGGTCTTCGAGCGCGGCCATCTCCTTGAGCAGATAGGGATGGCAGCGGATCGCACCTTGCCCGAACTGAATGAGCGCACGCGTGACGATATTGGCGCCTTCCACCGTGATGCCAATCGGCACACCGCGGTAAAGCGTGCCGAGATAATTGAGCGGCCCTTCTTGCACACCCTTGCCGCCATGCACGTCCATGGCGTCGTTTGCGATCAGCCGCATGCGCTCGGTCGCCTGCGACTTCATGATTGCCGTCACAACGGCCGGCTTGTGGCCCTGATCGATGGCAGCACAGGTGAGGCGGCGCGCCGCGTCGAGCAGATAGGCGCCGGCAGCCATGCGGCCGAGACGCTCCTGAATGGCCTCGAAGCGGCCTATTGGAACGTGGAACTGCTCGCGGATGCGCGCATAGGCACCCGTGGTGTGCGCAGCGAATACGGCGGCCGCCGCCGAAAGCGACGGGAGCGAAATGCCGCGGCCGGCGGCCAACGCGGTCATCAGCATTCTCCAGCCGTTGCCGACCTGCGCCTGCCCGCCGATCACGTGGTCCATGGGAATGAAGACATCATGGCCCTGGGTGGGACCGTTCTGGAATGACAGCAGCGAGGGCAGATGGCGACGGCCGATCTCCACGCCCGGCAAGCTCGTTGGCACCAGCGCCACGGTGATGCCGAGCTCCTCCTCGCTGCCGAGGAGGTGATCAGGATCGAAGAGCTTGAATGCAAGGCCGAGCACCGTCGCGATTGGCCCCAGCGTGATGTAGCGCTTGTGCCAGTTCAGCCTGATCCCCAGGACCTCGCGGCCTTGCCACTTGCCGCGACAGATGACCCCATTGTCCACCATGGAAGCAGCATCGGATCCCGCTTCCGGGCTCGTCAGGCCAAAGCAGGGGATCTCGCGCCCGTCCGCCAATCGCGGTAGCCAATAATCCTGCTGCGCCTTGGTACCGAAATGCAGCAGAAGCTCGCCCGGACCAAGCGAGTTCGGCACCATCGCCGTGACCGCCGCAGTGAGCGAGCGCGTCGACAGCTTGCGGATCACCTCAGAATGCGCATAGGCGGAGAACCCAAGCCCGCCATAGCTCTTGGGAATGATCATCGCGAAAAACTTGTGCCGCTTCAGGAACTGCCAAACCTCCGGCGGAAGATCATGCAGCACCCAATTGATGGACCAATCATCGAGCATGCGGCAGAGCTCATCCACCGGTCCCTCGAGGAAGGCCTGCTCTTCGACGGACAAGGTGGCTCGCGGAAAGGTTAACAGCTTCGGCCAGGACGGATTACCGGTGAAAAGATCCGCATCCCACCACACGTCCCCTGCTTCGATTGCCTCGCGCTCGGTATCGGAGAGGCGCGGCAGCACGCGCTGAGCCCAGCGGAAAAGCGGTTTCGAGATGAAATCGCGGCGAAACGAAAACGCGCGCATGATGGTTCCGGTGCTCACCCGAGCACATGACTCGAGCTACAGCTCTTGATGATAGCACCCGCCCGGCGAGGAACCATAATCAGACACTCAGGCCTGCGAGGGAATCGGGCAAGGCCGCCGGTCGTCACCCACTGCCACGTAGGTGAAAATGCCTTCGGTCACCGCGATCTGCTCATCGCCAATGCCGCGGCGGACCCAACTCTCGACTTTCATGGTGATCGAGGTGCGCCCAACTTTCATCACCTGTGCGTAGCAGGTCACCTCGTCCCCGATAAAGACCGGGCGGTGGAAAGTCATGGCCGTGATTGCCACGGTCACCGTGCCGCCTTTGGCCCGGCGCTGCGCGGCGGCGCCGCCGGCGAGGTCCATCTGCGACAGCAGCCAGCCGCCGAAGATGTCCCCCTGCGGATTGGCGTCAGCGGGCATGGCAATGGCGCGCAGCGCCGGCTCGCCTTGCGGCGCCTGTTGTGGAGTCTCGGCGGCAGCCATGGAACGACTTGTCACTCCGTGAGGGATCGTTCCTACCGTAGCAGCGGGAAAAAGAATGTTGAAACCTCGCACAAACCATGAGCAGCACTTGTCCCAATGCATGACCCCCTCGACCATTCGGGTGAGGATCAATTGCGCGTGAGCAGCCGATCCGTCGCCATCATTCCCACAGCACCGAGACCCAGCTGCAAACAGCAATGCCGCACCGCAGAGCTTTTGCTGCGAGGATATTCGCGAGCCGCATTGTCTCCGTCCCTTGTCTAGTAAGTTGCCCAACTTCTTTCAGGCGATGGCGTGGACCGTGGCGGTCACGATCGTCATCCTCTCGCTCTTGCCGGCCTCGCTGCGGCCGACCACCGCCTTTGCTCACGACTTTGAGCATGCCGCGATTTTCATGGCGGCCGGAGCCGCCTTTGCTTGCGGCTATCCGTCTCGATACCTGCTTCTGTCACTCGGCCTCGTTCTTTTCGCCGCTCTCGTAGAGGTGGCGCAGTATTGGGCTCCCGGTCGCCACGCCCGACTGCTCGATTTTCTAGTTGACGGTGGGAGCGCATGTATTGGGGTTTTAATCGGACAGACGCTCATCCGTGTCGGGCAACTTTTGCATCGGAGATGGATTTCGAAACCACCAGCGCACTAGCGAGCAGGTCGCGTACGCGCGAGAAGGTGCTATGCGAACCCCTCCACAATTCCTGACTACTTTCACTTGTCGGGGAACGTGCGCTTCAAAGTGTCCGGCGTGTTGGTGAAGAGCTCGAATGCGCCGTGATGTCGGGTAGTGTTCGTTTCCGACGTTCACATCATTGTGCGGCACCGGAATGGAAGGACAGTACGCGCGAACAGGAACCAACTGCGGCACTGCGCCTTATGCGAAGGGGCTCTCGTTCCTGCCTGCATTTGCAGCAGAGAGCTCGTTCCACGGAGTCTAGAAGAATGAAGATCGTTACAACTCTCGCCGCTGTCGCGGCACTTGCGCTAGGCGTCGCATCGGCAGCCGCCCAGCAACAGCCGGTCGGCGGCGGCGGCGGCATTCTGGAAGGCACTGCCCCGCAAGAAGGTGGCGGCCAGGTCAATCCCTCGCGCGGAGTGATTCCGCCGCTGAACGCCGGCCCTGGTGCCAATCCCACTACTGGAAGCACCATAGTGGCGCCGGTGGACCGTGGCGCCCGCGGCGCAGTGGTTCCCCCGGAGAACACCGGACGCGCCCTCCCACCGAACGCGCCACCCCGGTAAGCACCGCGCAGCGCAACGATAGAAGAGCCGCCCCGGTCCGCTGGGGCGGCTCTTTCGCGCGTCGATTGCCTCCCAATTACGGGGCGGCACTGGGGCAGCCGGGAACCCAGCCTTTGCCTGGAGCGTTCCCTCCATGTCTTTTCATGCGAGGACGTGAGATGTCAGATCCTTTTCGCGACCGCCCTGGCGATTCCGCTCACCATCTCGCCACGCGGGACCGGCGCACGGTCGGCTGGACCATTGGGCTTGTGGCCATCCTGGCGCTGCTCGGGGTGAGCTATTGGGCTTGGAACGAAAGTGCCGGCTCGCCAACAGCCAATCCCCCGGCGGTGACGGCGGCGCCAGCCCCGGCAACCGGAGTTCCGGCGCCTCGACCGGAAACCACAACCGGTCAGGCACCCTCCCCCGCGCGCTGAACTTTCGGGTGGGATCCCCGGCCGCTCCCCGGTGGGGGCGACCAAGCCTTCTTTGGAGGGGAGTAGGCGTCCTCCGCCCGCCTTTGATTGGGCCTCGCTCGACCAATCTTTTTCCGCAATCACCCATACACTGGGCCTGGGAGCTGGCCTTGCCGTCGGGGGAACGATGGCACGGGCATTTGGATAAGGGGAAGTATCCGCCGCGGGTTGGCGGACGTGTTGGGGGCTCATGGCTGTAGCAATTCGCGCGGTCGGGGTGCGATCGGGGCACTCTGCTGTTGCTCGTGTGTCGCCGTCGGCGCGGCCGCTGCACCGGCCCGCCTCACCGCCACGCCGTCCGGCCCCGCCGCGCAGCAACGCGCAATCGAAGCCGGTGGCATTGCCCTCCGCCGCGATACTTGGCGTCACGCTTGCCGTAAGCATCCTGGTGGCCAGTACCGTGGCATTGTTGTTATGGCCGCAGGAGCGACAAAGCATCGAGCTTGGGCCGCCCGCTCCCGAGGCAAGAACGATCGTGCAGGAGCAGTCACAGCGACCCGCGGAGAGGGACCTAGTACGGGAGCGGGGCGCGCCGGAAAACTTTCCCCGCCGCATCCAGACCGTACGTTACACAGCGCCTGCAGTGACACCTCCAATGACACCTGCAATGACGCCTGCGGTGGCACCTGCCGCCCTGACCGCAACTCCCGAGCCACGGGATGTTCACAAGGCAGCAGGAGGGGCGCACAGCGTGATTAATCCGCTCGAGGGCAAGCCGCTGCGCTATCTCATTGGCGCCAGCTCGGCCGGACCAGGTCGCGACAGCGACGTCACGATGGTCTCCTACAGCACCACTGCCCCGGTCAAGCAGGGCATCAGCATCGCCTATTGCAACCTGTTCGATGAGAATAACACGGGCCGCTACGGCCCTTATCTCCACTCCTCCGACACGGCGGCGAAATATCATGAGGGCGAGATCGATCCGCGTGGTCCCGGCTGGCAGAAGAATTTGCGCGAGCAGTTCGAGCGGCGCAAAAAGCAAGGCTTTGAACATGTCGAGCTTGATAATCCCGACGCTTATTCGATCAGCGACGTAATCGGCGCGATAGATCTTGCAGCGAGCTACGGGCTCAAGGTGATCGCCAAGAATCCAGGCCTGATGAAGGGCGCCCTCGCCTACGTCGCCCACCCGAATGTCTACGGCATCATCGTCGAAAAGGGTGCCGGCAGCCCAGCGCAGATGGAAGCGTTGCGCAAGAAGGCCGGCAAGCCCAACCTGCCGGTATGGTTCGTGGCTTTCGGCTCTGGGCGCAAATGGGCCGATGGCGTCGCCAGCGCAGCCAAGAGCTACCGGAACATGGGCGTCACTTATTCGAGTGCGGGCGAGTACGGCAACGCCCTCGACGTCCTTTCACCGACATAAACCAGCGCCCCTAGCGGCAGAGCCGGAACGTCAATGCTTCCGGACCAAACGTGTCCTCGGCCAGCACGGCGAGCGTTCCGTCGGCGTTCTTGGTGACCAGCACGTCCTCCAGATCGGGCGACCGCTCACCCATTTCCTCGCATTGCGCCTTCACCTTCCATTTGCCGTCCGCACTCTTCGCCGAGCTGCGGAAACGACAATGCGTCTCGCGCGCGCTGGTAATTCCTTCACGCGTGAGCACCTCGGCCTCGATGAGCTTGGCGAGGGCCTTGGAGAACGGCTGGCCTTTCCCGAGGTGCTTGCAGTCAGCCGCATTCACCGCGTACTTCCCGGAGACGAAGGTCCAGTCGTCGGCGCTGCGTCCTGGCCCGGCGAGCAGCAGCACGGCGAGTGTCGACAGCGTCAGGCCTTGCAGCCACGTGCGCATCGGAGGTCTCCCAGGCGGGGCATGGCGAAGTGCGCCCGCCATCCTGAGACGTTTTCCACGCGGTTGACAAGTGATTTGCAAGCGGTTTTGCAGCACCCTGCAAACACGACGCGGCAGCAAAATGCGTGTCACTCGCTGATACTGGGCGCCTCAACGGTCGGCGGTGGTGCGAGAGTCTCCGACAACAGCAGGGTCGATTTCCGGGCGGCCTCGCTCAACGCGGCGTATTGCGCGATCTCACGTGCTACGCGCTCGCCCTGCTGATGCAGAGTGTCACGCAGGCTATGAAGGCGGTTGATCAGCCGGTCGATTTCCTGGACCGAGGTCCCGGAAACCCGGTGCACGAGCGAGCTGACACTCGCTGCGACCGGCTCCGCGTCATTGCGCGCTTCGGCGCGCCGTGCGGCCGTTCCCTCGCGGCGCACCAGCGCGCGGATTTCGTCCTCAACCTCCGACATCTTCTCGATTGCGTTGCCGTCATCCGCCTGGAAGGAGGTCATACGCATGATCCTTTTGTTGAACGCCAGTCCCTGCGCAGCACTTGCGCAGGTCAATGTGACGACTTCGCGGCTCGCGCGCTCAATCGAGCCGACGCGCGAGTCGCACGCCTCCGGCGATTTAGTGGGCCGTGAAAACCACGCGAAAGCTGCGCAGTTTCTCGGGCCGGCGCAATAGCGCGGTGAAACGCTACCTTTCCCTGGCCTCAGGCGCAGCGACCCCACACGACTGCACCACCTGCACGTTCACGAGATCGCGCTGTGTCGTGTGACAGGCAGACCCGGTTCCAGAAAGGGAATCCAATGCCAAGCTTACGTGTAGGAGCGTCCGATGGACCGCAGAGCAGAGAAGGCCTGGTCGACGGCGGCATACTGTAGCGAACGCGCACAAGCGACCGCCGACATGGCGGAGCGCGAGTTCTTCATCCGCATGCGCAATGCGTGGATTGCCGTCGCCAACCAAAGTCAGTTCCACCAGGCATCGCAACGCGAGCAAGAATCGGAGCTGCTGCCGGGCATCGGCCGCACCGATCCTGCAGGCCCAGTGCCGCACCTGCCGGCCGCTTGAGCAACACCATTCGTTCAGCTTGACGGAGAGCGGTTGCAGACGCAGCGCGCTGGCACGGCACGATATGCGCCGAGCTTCGGTTTGGGCGGCATTTTGAGGGGGCGGTCCCGTTGCGAGTTCCTGCATCAGCGGCGTTGGCCGTCGCATAACCGCCCGGCTCATTTCACATTACTGCCCTACCGCGTCCCTGCGATGGTCTCATCGCGGGGGTACTCCGCCCCGGTGCAAACGGGTGGGGAGTACCGTAAATGGCATTATGGCAGCACTTGCGAAAAATGCTCGCGGGCTTGGCGGATCGCTACCGGCCGGAGCTGCACTACATGCGCGGTCCGGGCCCAAAATGGATTGCGGCTCAGGCGCGCGGACAGCGTCAGCAGGTCGCTAGGCTAGGCTAGGCTCGACCGGTCTAGCGCGCGTCAGCTTGCTTCACGCAACTTCACCGCACCTTCGAGGTCAACTGAGACAAGCTGCGAGACGCCACGCTCAGCCATGGTGACGCCGTAGAGCCGGTTCATGCGCGCCATGGTGATCGGATTGTGCGTGATGATCACGAAGCGTGTATCGGTCGAGCGGGTCATCTCGTCGAGCAGGTCGCAGAACCGCTCGATGTTGTGATCGTCGAGCGGCGCGTCGACCTCGTCGAGCACGCAGATCGGCGCCGGGTTGGTGAGAAACACCGCAAAAATCAGGGCCAGCGCGGTCAGCGCCTGCTCTCCGCCTGACAGGAGCGACAGGGTCGCCGGTTTTTTGCCCGGCGGCTTGGCGATGATCTCGAGGCCCGCCTCGAGCGGATCGTCGCTTTCGATCAGCTGCAGATCCGCGGTGCCGCCCCCGAATAGCTCGGTGAACAGGTGCTTGAAGTGATTGTTCACCACCTCGAATGAGGCGAGCAGCCGCTCGCGCGCCTCGCGGTTCAGGTTCTGGATGCCTTGCCGCAGGCGCTTGATGGCCTCGACCAGGTCGTCGCGCTCGCCGGTCAACGAGGTATGCTGGGTCTCCACGTCGCGCAGCTCCTCCTCGGCCCGCAGGTTGACGGCCCCGAGCCGCTCGCGCTCGCGTCGCAAACGCTCGAGAGTGCCCTCGACCTCGCTCACCGCGGGAAGCGCGGCTTCTCCGTCGACGCCGGCGAGATGCGCGGCCTCTTGCGGCTCGACCTCGAGCATCTCACGGATCTCGTGCGCCACATCGACGACACGCCGCTTGCCGGCCTCGCAGCGTTCCTCGGCGCGCGCGGCGTCCTCGCGTGCTGTGCCCATCGCCTCGAGCGCGCTGCGCGCATCGCGGTCTGCTTGCGCCAGCACGTTTTCCCCGTCCGCGAGCACATCGGCGGCGGCCCGGCGGAGAGCCTCGGCGCCCTCGATCTCGCCGATCAAAGCGCGGCGTTTCTCCTCGAACAGCCGCGGCGCCTCCTCGAGGCCGGCGCGCTCGGCTGTCGCTTCCTCGAGCCGCGCCGCCAGCGTGGCGATCTGGGCGGTGGCGCCGTCGTTGCGCTCGCTCCAGGAGCGGTGATCGGCGCCGATCGAGGCGAGGCGCCGCGCCGCAAGCTCCATCTCGCGGGCCAGCGCCTGCGCCTCCGCGCGCGCCTCGGCAAGCCGCCGGCGGGCGCTGTCCACCTCGATGCGCACAGCCGCAAGCTGCGTCTCGGTCTCGAGCGAGGGCGCGAGCGCCTGGAGCTCACGCGCGGCCTCGGTACGCGCAGCCTCGGTCTCGCTGCGGCTCGCTGCGAGCCGCGTCATCGCCTCACTCAAGGCAGAGAGCCGGGCGGCGCTGCGGCTCGCCTCACGCTCGCCCTGGGCATGGCGCTCACGCGCGGCATCGGCCGCCTGCTGCAGCATGCGGCGCGCCGCACGAGCGGCGCTCTCGCCCTGGGCCGTCGCCGCCACATCCGCTTCGGCGAGGGCCACGACCTGCTGCTTGGCCTCAACCTCGCCCCGCACGATCTCGAGCTCGGCCTCGATATCGGTCAGGCGGTTCTTACCGGCGAGCCTACGCGCCGCGCCGGTCGGCGCATTGGCGGCGACGGAAAAGCCGTCCCAGCGCCAGAGATCGCCCTCGCGCGAGACGAGCCGCTGGCCGCTCTTTAGGAGGGGCACATAACGGACGGCATCCTCTCGTGCGATGACGCCGATCTGCGCCAGGCGGCGCGAGAGCTCGGGGGGTGCAGTCACCTGCGCGGCGAGCGGCTCCGCGCCATCGGGCAGCGCCGGATCGAAGGGGTCAATGTTGGCACCGGCCCAGCGCATCGGCGCCGACGGATCAATCGGAGCCTCGAGGTCGTCGCCGAGTGCCGCGCCGAGCGCCGCCTCATAGCCCTTGGCGACGGTGACATGATCGAGCACGGCCGGCCACAGGCTCTTCGTATCTATGTGGAGGAGCTTGGCGAGCGTCTTCGCCTCGGTGTCGAGGCGCTGGGCGCGCCGCTCGGCCTCGGCAAGGGGGCTGCGCGCCACGTCGAGGGCCTGCCGCGCGGCGGAATGGGCCGCTTCCGCCCGCAGCGCCGCGGCTTCCCCTGCGGCGAGTTCCGCCTGCGCCTGCACGACCGCAGCCGCGAGGGTGGCGAGGTCGGTCCGCTGGCTGAGCTCGCCCTCGAGCTGCTCGCGCTCGGCCTCGACCGCGGCGATCTGCTCCTGCACGCGGGCAAGCCGCTCGTCATGCTCGCGCACGGCGCCGGTGAGCGCGTGGCGCCGCGCCGAGAGATCGGCAAGCGCGCTGGTCAGGGCATCGGCCGAGCGCTCGCATGCATGGAGCGCGGCCTCCGCCTCGCTGACATTGCCGTCCATGCTCGCGCGCCTTGCGGCATTGTGCGAGGTCTCCGCCGTGAGGGCATCCTGCTCGGCGCCAAGCCGGGTCAGCGCCGCCTGGGCATCGGCAGCGAGACGGCGTTCGCGCTCGATGTCATCTTCGAGCTGGACCAGCCTGCGATCGAGCTCGGCAATACGGCTGCGCGCCCGCGCCTCTTCACTGTCGAGGGTCTCGCGCGCCAGCGTGAGCCGCTGCAGGGCAGCGGCGGCGCGAGCTTCCGCCTCGCGCAGCGCCGGCAGGGCAGCGGCGGCCGCCGTCTGTCGGGTTGCAGCTTCCGCTTGCGCACCGGTGCGCTCGGCCACCAGCAGCAGGGCTGCGTTCTTCACCTGCTCTGCTTGCGCAAGCTCATTGTTGGCCTCGAGCCAGCGCAGGTGAAACAGCGTGGCCTCCGCCTTGCGGACCTGTTGGGCGACGGCACGATAGCGGATGGCCTGCCGCGCTTGTTTCTTCAGCGCCTCGATCTGGGCGGCGAGTTGCCCGATGACGTCCTCGAGGCGCAGCAGGTTCTGCTCGGCCCCGCGCAGGCGCAGCTCCGCCTCGTGGCGGCGGGCATGCAATCCGGCAATCCCCGCGGCTTCCTCGAGCACGCGGCGGCGCTGCTCGGGCTTGGCCTGGATGATCTCGCCGATGCGGCCCTGGTGCACGAGCGCAGGTGAGCGCGAGCCGGTGGAGGCATCGGCGAACAGGATGTGCACGTCCCGCGCGCGCACCTCGCGTCCATTGATGCGATAGGTCGAGCCTTCGTCGCGCTCGATGCGGCGCGCGATCTCGAGCATCTCATGCTCGTTGAACTGGGCCGGTGCCTTGCGGTCCGTGTTATCGATCCGGATTGCCACCTCGGCGTTGTTGCGCCCTGGCCGGTTGTTGGTGCCGGCGAAGATGACATCGTCCATATCGGCGGCGCGGAGCGATTTGTGCGAGGTCTCGCCCATGACCCAGCGCAGCGCCTCGACAAGGTTCGATTTGCCGCAGCCATTGGGCCCCACGACTCCGGTGAGTCCTGGCTCGATCAAGAAATCGGTCGGCTCCACGAAGGATTTGAAGCCGAGCAGGCGCAGTCGCGTGAGCTTCATGGGGAAGCTGTTCCGATGACACGAGGCCGGCCCTGACCGAATCGATCAAGGCTCGCTCCCATGGGTGGGATCGAGGTGATGTGCCGCATCGGCGGCAACAATGAATCGACCCGGCTGATTCCGCAACTGCTCGCGCGAGCTCCGGCGCAAAAATCTGGGAGGTGAGTCCCGCCGGCCACGCTCGCATCAGGTGATGCTGTTTGCCACAGACCTCAAAGGGCGATCGCGAACTCTACCAGCGCGCCCCCCATCCGCTGAAGGTGAACGCCCCGAAATAGCCGGTGCCGCCATCATTGCCCATGTTCGTGATTGCCCAACGACGGCAACCGAGCGTCGGCGTATAGGGAGGAGCTAATGCCATCAGACACGCTCAGGGAAACTGTTGCGCCACTGCGATTACGCTGGCGAATAGAACAAGGATGCTGCCGCATGCAGCCAATCGTATAAGGATGCAAAAATCAGGTTCATGAGGCTTTGAAAGACCATGGAGGTCAATGCCGAATTAATCGCTTGAACTCCGAAACCGACCACTTCCCGCTAACCGTTCGATGATTGCCCGCAACTCAGGCTCGTCCACCGCAACGACTGCCTCCTCGCCAATAAACCAGCGCGTGCGCCGTTCGTCTCGCTCGGGCCAGGATTTTCTTTGCTTTTCGACTTCGAGTGTAAAAACAACTACGGCGCAGTGGACCTTAGATCCATCATCAAGGCGCTTATCATAAAAGTAGCGGCCAATCGGTTGATCACCAATCCGCCCGATCAGGCCGGCCTCCTCGTATGCTTCGCGCGCTGCGGCATCGGCTGGACCAAGGTTTGGAATCGGCCACCCCTTTGGAATGATCCAACGTCCGGTATCGCGCGACGTGATCAGCATGATCTCCAGCTTGTCTTCGTCATTGCGACGGTAAGGAAGAGCCGCGTATTGAAGCGCTTGGGTTTTATTCACCGGGGGAGTCCCGATAGCGCATAGAAGAGGGCCGCGATCAAAGCCGATGCGGGTAGGGTAATGATCCATGCGATGACGATATTCGTGGCCACGTTCCAGCGCACTGCCGACACTTTGCGGGCGGCTCCCACGCCGATGATGGACCCGGTAATCGTATGGGTGGTCGAGACAGGGACGCCGAGAGATGTTGCCATGAATAACGTGATGGCGCCTCCGGCTTCGGCACAGAAGCCCTGCATGGGTGTCAGCCGGGTAATCTTGGAGCCCATGGTTCTAACAATGCGCCAACCGCCCATCAGGGTCCCGAGCCCCATGGCTGCCTGGCAAGCTATCACCACCCAGAACGGCACGTAGAACTCGGCGCCGAGCTCCCCTTGTGAAAAGAGCAGCACCGCAATGATGCCCATTGTCTTTTGAGCATCGTTGCCGCCGTGCCCCAGGGAATAGAAAGACGCGGAGACAAATTGCAGCCGGCGGAAGGTGTTGTCGGCAGCCCGTGGACTGGCGCGGACGCAAAGCCAAGAAACCACAAGAATGAGCATAAGCGCGAGGAAAAAGCCGGTCATCGGCGAAAGCACGATAGCCGCGCTGGTCATCAGAACACCGGTCCACACGATGGAAATGCTACCGGCTTTGGCGATGCCGGCGCCTAACAACCCGCCAATTAGCGCATGCGAACTGCTAGACGGGATGGCGGCCCACCAAGTGATCAGGTTCCAGGCGATGGCCCCCATCAGTGCGCCGAAAATCACGCGCGCGTTCACCACGTCCGCTGCGACAATGCCGGTGCCGACCGTCCGCGCAACATGCAGGCCGAAAAGCAAAAAAGCGATGAAGTTGAAGAAGGCTGCCCAAGCTACGGCATAGCGCGGCCGCAATACGCGGGTTGATACGATGGTGGCTATCGAATTCGCTGCGTCATGTAGACCATTTAGGAAGTCGAAAATCAGCGCGACAACAATAAGAGCGACAAGGAAAGGAAGACCAAGGACTACGTCCATTGCAGGTCTCCAATCAGAGCTGATCGACCATAAGTGCACTGATCTCGTTGGAAACGTCCTCGAAACGGTCCACCACTGATTCGAGATGGTCATAGAGCTCTGACGCGATGGTGAAGTTCATTGCGCTGCCCAGTCCGTTCCGATTTGCCAGAAACAATTGCTTGCGGCCTTGGTCGTGTACAAGGTCCGCCTGATCCTCGATACGGATGATCTCTTCCGTGATCGCCTGCAGCCTGGCGGCATTCTTGCCCATCGCCGCCAACAAAGGCATCGCTTCCAGCATCAACTGGGATGCGTTCAGGATAATCTCTCCCATCTGCTGCATTTGCGGCTCGAACTTTCGTAGCTCGAACAGCATGATGGTCTTCGTGGTCTTGTTCATCTGGTCAATGGCGTCGTCCATCGAAGAGACGAGGTCCTGGATATCACTGCGATCGAACGGGGTAATAAACGTCCGGCGCACCGCTATGAGGACGTCGCGCGTAACCGCATCGGCATCGTTCTCCCGGTCGGACACGATCCGGCAATAGCGTTCGACATCATCGCCGCCCCGCAACGCGCCCTGCAACGCCTCCGCGCCCGCGACGACGATCGTCGCATGCTTTGCGAACAGCGGAAAGAAGCGCTCCTCTTTCGGCATGAGCGCCTTGAACCAGCCGAGCATTGGTGCCTCCAGAAAAAATCAGTCGGCGCGAGAAGTCTAGGACCCAACACAACTGGCTCAAACCACATAAGGGCCGGGATGTGGCAACGGGACTCTTTCATCCGCTACGTGGGCGCCTCGCCGGTATGGTGCTCGCCGTGCAGAAGCAACAGCGCCGCAAGGGCCATGATCATGAGCGTGGCGGATACGAGAAGCACCCTGTAGCCGAGATCTTCGATCAGAAGGCCGAAGACGAAGGGGGCCAGAGCTTGCAGTACGCGCGCGGGTGCACCTAGGAGGCCCAAGCGATAGCCGTAATCCTTCGGCCCAAAGATCGCGAGCGGCACCGTGCCCCGCGCAATGGTGAGCACGCCATTGCCGAGCCCGTGCAGGATCGCAAACAGCGGATAGGCGAGGCTTCCAAGCCCAAACAGCACGACTAGAACGCCGACAGGATGCGTCACACAAGCGAGCCGCGCTGACAGGAGCGGATGTGCGCGGCGCAGCAAACTTGCTTCGGCGATTCGGGCAGCCACCTGGGCGGGACCGATCAACATACCGGCCGCAATCGCCTGGACGGTGGTTGCACCCGCTGCTTCGAGGATGCGCAGCAAATGCACTGCCATGGCACCCGTCACCATCCACGCGGCCGCGAATGCGAACGCAATCAACAGCATCCGCCTGTCCGTCGGGATGTGGCGCTTCGCGGGTGATCCGTTCTGGTGCTCGACGATCGCAGTCCGCGGGATACAGAGAAGGTTGAGCGGCAGTCCCAGGACGATATGCACGGCCGCCCATGCAAAGCATGTGTCGCGCCAGCCAATCGCCTCCAGCCCCCATGCAGTAAGCGGCCAGCCAATGGTGCTCGCGAAGCCTGCAAACAGCGTGATCCCAGTGATGGCACCTCGCGCAGTGTTGCCATACAGGCGCCCGAGTGCCGCGAACGCCGCGTCATACAAACCCAGTCCCATGCCGACGCCCAGCAAAGCCCATGCGAGGGCGAGGAGCACGAGGCCATTCGCGAAGCCGAGGAGCACGAGCCCAATGGCGATCACGACGTTGCTGAGCGACAGCACACCACGGCCTCCAAACGCGTCAATTTGTCTGCCGACTCGGGGGCCGATCGTGCCAGCGATCACGAGCGCAAGCGAGAACAGCGCGAAGAACCAATTGCTAGACAAGCCGAGATCGCGCGAAACGGGGTCACCAACAATGGCGGGCAGATAATAGCTGGAAGCCCATGCCAGGGTCTGCGTTGTCCCGAGCGCCGGGACCACAATTCGCCGGTCAGGAAGAGAGGAGGCTTGGACAGAGTCAGTCATTCGGTGCAAGGGCTTCCACCAGACCCAGCGGGACACGACTGTCACACCCAACACCCAACATGCCGCAAAGCTGCGGCGCGATGAAGAGAGCAGATCAGCACAATTGATGGGAGGTGGAGAGCGATGGCAGCGCTTACGCTCGATTGAAAAAATGGGCCTTGGGCTCAGGCGGCCATTCGCAAGTGCGGTCGAATGAGCACGGCTAGCGGCAAAGTCAGCAGCACGATCAGAGCGAGCAGCACAACCGCGGCCGTGATGCCGAACATGTCGCCCAGGAGGCCGTAAAGCGCTGGAGCGCCCGCGCCCGCGCCAATCGTGCCGGTATAGAAGATACTGAACGCGCGCGTCCGCTTGTCCTCCAGCACGAGAGCGGGTACCGAGCCATACAGCACAGAGGATGTGCCGTTGAGCGCCACGCCGATGGCCGGCAACAGGATCAGCGCAGGGATTAGCGGCAGCGGCAACAACACGAGCACCGCCGCGGCGGTGACGGCCTCCGTGAGCCAGATGGTGCCGACCGGTCCCATGTGCGCTCCGGCGAAGGCACAGACCAGCTTACCTGCGGCGCCCCCCGCAAAGACAAGCGTGAGCGCCAGGCCGATCGTGGGGAGGTTTGCGCCCTTTGCGGTGAGTAGGAAGGGCAAAAACAGCAAGAACCCCATGCGCGTCGCGCTATCGATCATGGCAATCGTCAGGAGCAGCCAGAAGAGCGCTCGCGACGGTTTCGGCCGCGCGCTCCCCAACGCATCCGCCGCAGCCGCCGGCTTCACGGTGGTCGGCGCGAAGCGGGGCGTGATCAGCAAAATCGCGGCCGCGACCGCAACGCCGAAACCGCCGAGCAGGGCCAGTGACGGGCGCCACGCCAGGGTCGTCAGCATGAGCGCCAGCACGGCTGGCACGATCATCTTGCCGAGATCGCCAGCAAAGTTGTAGGTGCCGATCGCCTTGAACGAGCTTGGCCCGGCGTAGGCATGCGCGACCAGCGCGGAGGCGATGGGATGCTGAGCTGATGCGCCCAGCCCACCGATGAACAGCGCCGCCAACAGGGTGGCGTAGCCGCCGCTCAGGCCGGCGATGCAGTAACCGAAGCCCGCAAGCGCCGTCCCGAGCGCAAGCATGGTCGCTGCGCCAATACGTTCTGCAACGAGAGCGGACGGAATCTGGAATGCCGCCATGGTGCCGGAAAACATGCCGCGCAAAATGCCCAGCTCGGCGTAGCTGAGCCCGAATTCGGCCTGCCAGAGCGGCAGCATGAGGTAGATCAGATCGGTATAGCCATCGTGTAGCGCGTGCGCGCCGCAGGCAACGATGCCGGCGGTGCGTTGATCGCCGGCCTGCTGGGGTGCCTCCCTCGCATTTTCGGCAGAGACCGTCACGGCTGTGGCTCGCTCGGCCGCCACTCCACGAACACCCCGCTCGCCAACCAGATCACCGATGTCACTTCTGGTTCGCGGGTTCGGCGGGCCATAAGGCCCCACGTCGTGCCGTTGGTCAATGATCCCTCTGCGTGTTTGAGGCGCGCCGAGATCGAGTAGCCCTGTCAGGTACCGGCGTCCCTCGGATACTCAGCCCGGCCACTGCCCCTCTGCACTGCGATCTTGCTCACGCGGTCCCTAGTCGAGCCTAACGCGTGATGTTGAATGCGCGACCGTTCGGCTCTCCGCCGGGCATGTTCCGCTTGTCAGCCTTGAGCATCTCAATCCAACTGCAGATCTAGCCGGCGTTGCGCACCTCGCCGTCCGAAGCCGAACTCGGCGGACGGAAGCAGCACGGAGCTCTGCCACCAACTGTTCTGCCGGGATAGTGGCGCGAGCCGAAGCGGACCTGGAGATCGCGAGCAAGCTGGACCTACTGTCCCGTCCAGTGTGTCAGCTCATATAGAGCGACGTGATCGGCGCGTTTGAATGCGGTGAACGCAGGGAGGGAGATGAAATCGGGGCTCGGCAAGTAATCATGGCTCGCCATGTCGCTCCCGGACGTCGGCCCCGGTTGACTGCAAGAACTCATGGGCAAGGCAGTCGCGGGAACCTGCGGGATGTACAAGAAAGCCGATGGTCGTGATCGCAAAGGAATTGCAGTACGAACCGCTGCCAGGTGAAGTACGCCTGGCTGTAATCGCGCCGTGAACGCGCGGAGGATTGCTGCGCGCGCGCGGTGGAACGACTAGTGCCTGCGGAGGTTAATGTCGCTGGAGGTGCCGATAGAAGATGAAGGTCATTTTCTTGGATATTGATGGTGTTCTGAATTGTACAACGACGCCGAACCCCCGCAAGTTTCCGTATATCGTTGATCCGAATCTCTGCGCCAAGCTGCGCACCCTAGTCGGCGCCACAGGCGCAGAGGTCGTACTGTCGTCTACTTGGCGATACGATCCGGTTGGTTTGCTCGCCGCCAAACATTTTGGCATTCCCTTCATCGGCGTATTGCCCGATCTGCCCGGTCAACCCCGCTCTGTGGAGGTTCGCGAGTGGCTGCATCGGCATCCTGACGTGGAACGGTTCGTCGTAATCGATGACGACGATGATGAACTTGACAACTTTCCGCTGTTTCAGCCTTCGGCAAAGACAGGCCTGACGGACGGCATCGTCCAAGGCGCCGCTGCGTATCTCAATGGGCTTACTAAAAGGGACATGCGGTGCACACCGGTCAAACGGGCGTGGCAGAACCTCTGCGCCGCACTGAAGGGGCACAAGGGATAGCCGTCGCTGAGGCCCAGGGGAAAGCCTCGGTGATCTGTCGGGCCAGCCACTCGGCTGTCGGATGGCGCGTCACCGCGAACCACAGCACTTGCGGGCCGCCATGGCTCAGCACCAGCAGCAGAAATAAGCGCTCAAGCTAACGGTCGGAACCACACACAGGTCAACAGCGGCAATTGCCTGCGCGTGATTGCGCACGCCGCAAAAATCTTGGCGGGTGAGTCCCGGCGGCCACGCTGGGCTGGAGCCGGGTACGGCAGGCGGCGCAGGGCCGGGCCTGGGCGGTGCAACAGCGGCTCACGGCAAGACCCGATGCCCAGGCCCCACCAGCGTGCGCCCCAGCCGGTGAATGTGAAGGGGCCCAAAATAGCCGGTGCCGCCATCAGGTCCATAAGCCCGACAGAGGGGGCCGCAGGAGGTCTGGGCCCATCCATGTAAACACCGTAGCGGCGCGAAAACACTGCGCTGTCACTCTCGGCCAATTACCAGACCGGGCTGCTATTGGAAGTTCGCATCGAGCATGCGAGAGCGCTGAAATGTATCAGCGCGATGTCGGTGGCGGTGGACGACCGGTCCAGTCGAAGCCCTCCACGAACCCGGGCGCTTCATTTCGCGAGCGTGCCGATCTCCACAACACGATCACACTAGCCAGCAGCGCGGCAGTGAGAGCCGTGCTGATCCAAAGCGCTGTCGGTCGGGTGGTCACCTTGCGGAATAAAGTGACCAACATGTCGCCGAGATCGGTTCCCCAGGTCCGGCATACCACGATGGCGGTCCAGTACCACGCCTTGGTGAGCCCAAAGCGGTACCCAAGCCAGAGAGCGGCAACGAAGACCGGAGCGCCTATAGCCGATGCCCAAATGAATCCCAAGTCGAACGGCTTATCCTCCGCGAGCCAGTCACCGAGGGCGGTGCCCAGAACCCCCGCGCTTAGCATTGTCACCCAGTAGAGCCAATCAGTCTTCGGAACTTGTATGCCGTCCCTGACCAAAGAGTCGTTCTCTTGGGCACGTAAGCGGTCAGCCCAGAGCATAAAGGCGATGAATAGGACAAGCCCGAGCACAAAAACGGGGTAGGAGACCTTCATGTCGTGAGTGGCGAAGTCGGCGATGTTAGTAGCCATCGTCCTGAGCAGGATGATCGCGAGCCAGTAGAACGCGACAGTGGTCCAGTTGAGGACCTTCTCGGCCCAAACGATGACGAAAAAGACGGCCGCGATCGGAATGATCCCCCGGACGTGGCCGAGTCCGAGCGGGCCGGCAGCGAGATCGCCAGCATTCGTGCCGCACATGCTCGCAGCGACGATTGCCGCCCAGTACCCCGCGTCTATTTGGGGCACATTCCTCGTATGCATTGTGGTGACCCCGTCGGTCAGGACTATTCTTGTTCGCGCGGCTGACTACCCGCGTTGCGTCGCTCGATCACGTTACAAATCGGCAACACAAGGGCGGCGATCATCGCGAGTCATTGCTAACGTGCTGGAAAGGAGAATAGGCCTAACTGATGAGAGGCCGTTTTTCGCTCCTGTGCGCTATATCAATCGAGCTGGCGTGCGCCCATGATGCAACCTGGTAATATCGGCACCCCTCCGAAACCGGGTGAAGACTGCATGAGGCGACGTGAATGCATTTCCCTGCTGAGTGGCGGATCGGCCGCCCAATGCTTGGGCACTGGCGGGGGCGCGCGCAGCAGCCCGCGCCAGGGCCGAACGTCTTAATCGTCCCGTGAAGCAGGGGCGATTCTCAGTCCAGACGTTTTGATTCTTTTGGGAAGAGGATCACTGAAACTGCGCCCCTACCCAAAGGAATGGGATCATGACCATTGTCTTCCCCAACCAGAGCCGCGCTTATGACGCCACGCGCCGTGCTGTCCGATTCTGGGGCTACGATAGCGCCATGGAGGCATCTTTCTTCGTTAATGAAGACGCGTTGAAACAGATCGATCCAGACATGCGGTTCGACGAAGCCGGCCTGCTGAATGCCTTCGATCGCCACCGCGACCTGATCTGCGCCACGGCAGTCAAGGTCTACGCGCGCGGCCGCCGCGGCTCCTATGAGCTCTTCCCGAGAGACTTTTAGAGCGATCGAAAATCCCAGCGTCTTGCAGTAACGCTCAGAAGTCGATCACGTCCTGAAGAGATGCGCTCTTGTGATCGCATCTGCTCAGTGCGTTCGATTGCATCCGAAGGGGGGACCGCGGCGTGTGCCCACTGCTCCGCAAAGCCGCCAGTAGAGGCGTAGGTAATTGCGCGCCATCACGTCCGCGGTAAACCGCTCCTGGAACGTTTTGCGTACCGTCCCGCGGTCCAGCTGATCGAGCTTGAGGACCGCCTGGACAGCTTCTTCCTCACTATCCACGATGAACCCGGTTTTCCCATTTTCGATGATCTCTGACACGGAGCCGCAGCGCCATGCGATGACAGGCGTTCCACATGCCATCGCTTCGATTAGAACCAGACCAAATGGCTCAGGCCAATCAATCGGGAACAGGAGAGCACTGGCATTTCCAAGAAAAGCGGATTTTTCGTTGTCTCCTATTTCTCCGATGAATTCGATCAGGGGATCGGCCAGTAGCGGCTTTATCTCGTCGCGAAAATAGCCAACGTCCACAGCATCCACTTTCGCCGCAATCTTGAGGCGCAAGCCCAGGCGCTTCGCGATCGAGATCGCCCGATCGGGGCGCTTCTCGGGCGAGATGCGGCCAAGGAAGGCGAGATAAGGATCGCTAGGCGTCTCGTTGAACGAGTAAACGCCTTCGGCGACGCCGTGGTGAATGGTGGCCAACCAGTTAGCGCTTGCGAGCGGTTTGCGCTGATCATCTGATATCGAGACAAGAGGATAGTCGTGCCAAC
Organism: Xanthobacteraceae bacterium; assembly: GCA_045811525.1. GTDB lineage: Bacteria > Pseudomonadota > Alphaproteobacteria > Rhizobiales > Xanthobacteraceae > VAZQ01. Next base: position 26,397 of record JBJMTV010000026.1, read on the forward strand.
GAGAATAGACCTCAGGTAAGTCCTTCAGGTCGAGCCTACCGTGCAGCGTGGTCACGGTTCGCGCGGCCAAATCTTCAAACAAGGGAAAATGGATCAGATCGACATGGAAATGCAGGATATCGAATTCGTGGCGGCGCAAATGAAGTTCGTGCAGCATGGACAGGTGAGCGGCCAAATCTGATTTCAGCGGAAACGGGTCGAGCCGAATGGCTCGATCACGGACCGGGACCAGCGTCGCTCGTGTATGGGCCTCTGCGGTCGCGAACAGGGTGACATCGTGACCAAGCTCTACGAGAGCGTTGGTCAGGTGCGCCACAATGCGTTCGGTGCCGCCATACAGGCTGGGCGGCACCGCCTCATACAGTGGCGCGATCTGTGCGATCTTCATAAAACTTCATCAGTCGAATGAGTAGGGAGCCGGCAACCAGTGTAATAGATTTTCGCCCCCGCCTGGCATGCCGAGCAGGCAAGTGGTTTCGGGAATGTTGAAGCACTATTGCGTATCGCCCAAGTTACTCGGATTTGCGCAATAGTCCCTCAAGCTGCGCCCACCATACAAAGGTGTCCGCGGCGGCACCTTTCTCCGTATCGGTTGATGCAGCCTCGAGAAGGCGTAGCACCAGGGTCTCAGTCGTCCGCCAACGTCCGCGATATCCGCGCAAGAAAATGGCCGCATCGGCAAGCGACCGGATGGTCACCCCGGAACCGCCGGCCAGCTGCAAGCCCGAGCTCAAATCGGTCAGACTGCGGACGCCATTCAGGTTGTTAAGCATCACCCCTCCCCGCGAACGGCCTGCCGCAGCCTGATTAACCCCCCAGGGGTGCGGCCGAAAGTGTTTCGCCTGCCGCCAAGACCCCCTCGTGCGACACGCGCGACGGCAACAGACAAGCGGGGCTAAGACACTTTCGCAATTATTTTTGCACAGCCCTGAGCAATGCCTAACTCTGGCGAACTCAAGCCGGGAAAGTTAGCCCAGCCTCCCTTCTGAATGAATGTATCTTGTTGCCAAATGCTCACCTTCTTGAAATCGGCTGCGTTTGTTGCCGCATCCGGCGCGCTGTTGAACTTCTCGGCGCACATCGGCGCGAGCACGGCTACAAGGGCGGCACTCGTTTCCTTGACCGAGCGTTCTCTGGCGGTACTTCCGAGGGTCCAGCCCCCCAATCGAATCCTATCACTATGGTTGCAAGGGCCCCCATCGCAGCTCCTTGCAGCAGCCTGACCCCTGACACCCCTTGAATAATTGCAGGTAAGCGCATGAGCGCTCCTTTCACCCGACATCTCGGGGCGAGACGGCTACCCACACCCGGATGGGTCGGGCTCGGCAAGTTGTGTGAAGGGTCGTCCGCTTTGAACTAGCGGTCCGGTACTGTTGATGTTGGGCCTGTCCACAACGAATGTCCATGCTTTTAGTTGACCACTGGCTGACGACTAGCAGGCGGTTGTGCGACTGAGCGTAAGAGGCCGCAACGGTTTTGCTTTGAGGCCATCTCAAAACAACAACCCCGTACCGCGCAAAATCGCGGTTTGAGGAGATCCGGACTCAAAACGGTGTTTCAAAGCAAAATTGCCAGGCCGAACCTCGTAAATCGGCGCGACAAGCTCCACATGTGCCACGTACGACTGACGGACTTCTTAGGGGAGGCAAGTGGATGAAAGAGGTTGTTGTCCACGCCGCCCTATTGGGCTCGCATATGCCTCGTTGGCAGCTGCAGCCCTTGTGTTCATCGCATTGGTTTTGTTCACCGGCTCACCTTCTAAGCTCCTCCGGATGCCGGGTACTTTGGGTCGAGAACGGCTCTATCGGGATTGCTTCAAAATGGGGGCGGTGCTGTAGGCGTGAGAGGATTTCGTTTTTGAAGGCTGTAGGGGTGATGCATCAACGAGTTCGGAGTTTGCTGATCAAAGCACAGCCATGACCGAATTCAGGATCAAAGTCGCGCGCATCGAGTCCAGCGGTCAACGCAAACAGCAGGGCGAGGTGTGTATCACGTTCCAGGTCGACGGGGGTCCTCTGCACTTTAAGGTTCCGGTACCACTTAACTCTAAGGATTTCGATGATACTGAAATGGTTCGAGCAGCACGGCATGCGCTCCATCGTGCCTTTGCTGAACTGACGCTGCAAAGCCGAAATTGGAAGCTGACGGGAAACGATCTGCGGCGCCTTTCCCGAATGAGTTTGCGTCCCAATCCGTGATTGCGCCCGCCCTCTCCCCTTCTGAGAACTGTGCCGTGGACGAGATTCGCTGAACGGCTGAATCCAACCTTCAGATCCCCAGCTTAGCGCGCAGCCGGGCTGTGTACCTGCGTTAGTACTCCACTCCTGCGCGGCGCAGGCAACGTGCCCTTGGTCGGAGTTGTAAACCAGTGTGAGCACCGGGCCCATATGCCGGGTGAACAAGGAGGCACGGCCACTTTCTCTGTCATGCGGCCGCATCTCGCTCCAGGGCTGCTTGTAGCTCGACCGGATCAATCGTCGCCATCTCTATGGACGCTGTTCCGGGCCCAGGCACGAACATCATGGTGGCAACTCGACGGTAAACCGGAAAAGAAGCTTCCTCAATCAGCTGTTCGTCCGTTACCACCTGGTAGGCTCCGGCCGGAAGCATTCGGTCCACTCCCTTCAGCAGAAACGGTCGGTTGAAGACAACTGTTTTGCGAAGTGAGCGCGTGGTCATCTCAGGGAGCCTGTCGCGAAATCGCGGATATTGAGGAGAGGCGCTCGCAATCTTTACAGAGTGAAAGCGGCGTCTCGCAACTGTGCAGATCGAGCACGATCCGTCGATGCGCGCTCGATGCATCGGGAACCAAACGCGACTTGCGCCGCGCCTGGTCTTACTCGAACCAAATCATTAGTAATCCATGCCGCCCATACCGCCCATAACGCCCCCACCGGGCATCGCCTGGCCCTTCTGCTGCGGTAACTCGGCGACCATGGCCTCGGTGGTGATCAGGAGACCGGCGACGGATGCCGCCCCCTGCAGCGCAGCACGTACTACTTTTGTCGGATCAATGATGCCCTTCGACATCATGTCAACGTAATCGCCCTTCTGTGCGTCAAAACCATAGCCATACTGATCCTTCTCCAGGATCTTGCCAACAATGACGGACCCGTCCTCGCCTGCGTTGAGCGCAATCTGGCGAGCCGGTGCGCTGATCGCCTTTCGAACGATCTCTACTCCGACCTTCTGATCGTCGTTTTGGACCTTCAGCCTCTCCAGCACCGCAATGGCGCGCAATAGCGCAACGCCCCCGCCCGGCAGAATGCCTTCCTCGACTGCGGCCCGGGTCGCATGCATGGCATCGTCGACGCGATCCTTGCGTTCCTTTACCTCGACCTCGGTCGCCCCGCCGACACGAATGACTGCAACGCCGCCAGCGAGCTTGGCGAGCCGCTCCTGCAACTTCTCCTTGTCATAGTCGGAGGTGGTTTCTTCAATCTGCGCCTTGATCTGCGTGATGCGGGCTTCGATGTCGGACTTCTTGCCGGCACCGCTCACGATGGTTGTGCTTTCTTTTTCGATCGTCACCTTCTTGGCCCGCCCGAGCATGGCGAGCGTGACATTCTCAAGCTTGATGCCGAGATCGTCGGAGATCGCCTGGCCTCCCGTGAGGATGGCAATATCTTCAAGCATCGCCTTGCGGCGATCCCCGAAACCAGGAGCCTTCACGGCTGCGACCTTGAGGCCGCCGCGCAGCTTGTTGACCACAAGTGTCGCAAGTGCTTCGCCCTCAATGTCCTCGGCCACAATGACCAGGGGCTTGGAGGTTTGCACCACCGCCTCTAGCAACGGCAGCAGCTCCTGGAGTCCTGATAGTTTCTTTTCGTAAATGAAGATGTATGGATCCTCCATCTCGACCCGCATCTTCTCCGCGTTGGTGACAAAATAAGGAGAGGTGTAGCCACGGTCGAACTGCATGCCCTCGACCACTTCAAGCTCGGTCACGAGCGACTTCGCCTCTTCAATCGTAATCACCCCCTGGTTGCCGACCTTCTTCATGGCATCCGCGAGGAACCGTCCGATCTCAGCATCGCCGTTGGCTGAGATGGTACCAACCTGGGCGATCTCCTCGTTGGAGGTGACCTTCTTGGACCTTTTTTGGAGGTCGGCGACGACTGCCTCGACCGCGAGGTCGACCCCGCGCTTGAGATCCATTGGGTTCATGCCGGCTGCAACCGCCTTGGCGCCTTCCCTCACGATCGCGTGCGCCAGCACGGTAGCGGTGGTGGTACCGTCACCCGCCTGATCGGAGGTCTTCGAGGCGACCTCGCGCACCATCTGAGCCCCCATGTTCTCGAACTTGTCTTCGAGCTCGATCTCTTTGGCGACGGTCACGCCGTCCTTGGTGATGCGGGGTGCCCCGTAAGACTTGTCGAGCACCACATTGCGACCCTTCGGGCCGAGTGTCACCTTCACTGCGTTGTTGAGGATATCGATCCCGCGCTACATTCTGTCGCGCGCATCCACTGAGAATCGTACTTGCCTGGCTGACATTTTGCTATTCCTTGAGTTATGTTTTCACTTATGGGGATGTTCAGGCGGCCTTCTTCTTGGCCACCGGGTCATCGAGCTTCTTGGTCACCGAGCCATCGAGCACGCCCATGATGTCGCTCTCCTTCATGATCAAGTAATCGACGCCGTCGAGCTTGACCTCGGTGCCGGACCACTTGCCGAACAGCACGCGGTCGCCCGTCTTCAGGTCCATCGGAATGAGCTTGCCAGCTTCGTCGCGGCCGCCCGGGCCTACAGCGACAATCTCGCCTTGCGACGGCTTCTCCTGTGCAGTATCCGGAATGATAATGCCGCCGGCGGACTTCGCTTCGGCGTCAATACGCTCGACAACTACCCGATCATGCAGTGGGCGGAATTTCATAAAATGTGCTCCAATTTTTCACTTAGACAGTTTTGCGGCGCGGACCGATATTGTTCTTAAGCTTCGTTTCCAGCTCGTCGTTCGATGAGGAGGAACGCGCGTCGCACACTGGCGCGACCCACAGCCAAGATGGCTGAGCACCGCCGTTGCACGCAGCTCTACTTGAGTGATGAGGATATTGTGCCCGCCGATGGCACGAGGCGCTGCCTACTGGAGGGAACGGAGACTTCGGTGGTCCCCGTTTTACGGGCAGCTCTCGGACAAGACGCTGCTTGTCCGTTGCACACTACATGGGGTGCCCAGAGGCCAAGCACAATAGCCTCCCCCCAAAAGCTTGGCTTAATTGACCATTGCGCCCGGTCGCTTTGGCGATGTGGAGTGATGCCATCCCATCTCGTCTGCCGAGGAGCTTGCCGATCTGCTGTTTCAGGCTCAGCCGGGTTACCCCGGCGTAGCGGCCATTGCGAGTGCGGGCGGAGCGGTGTTGACATTCACCCTGCGCTCAGACGCGCTACTTCGCGTGCGCCGCGGAGTATGATCGGGTTGCTAATGCTTTTTTGTGCGCGCATACTGTGGCCTCGCAGGGCCGGCTACTCCCAATTCCTTCATAACTAGCGGGCTCTTCCCATCGTTTAACCTCAACCTCGCTTGGCGGGCACACGTGCACGCCAACCATTCGTTGTAGGAGACATCATGCTATTGAACAAAAGATTGGCTTTCAGCGCTATGGTCTTAGGCATTGCATTGGCCGGAACCAGCCAAGTGCTGGCCCAGGAGAAAAGCTTTAAGGACGCAATTATAGGGGCTTGGATTGTTACGTCGGTCTTCGACGAATATCAAAACGGTGAGAAGAAGGATAATTGGGGAGGTCAGGTCCAAGGTCAGCTAACGTTTGGAAGGACAGGCCGATTTACCCAAATTCTCGTTGGCCCGGCGGTGTCATCAATGAAGACCGACGACCCGCGTAAGCCGGATGCAATGACAGTCTCTTACTACGGCACATACTCGGTTGATGAATCAGGAAAAAAGATCAACGCGAAGATTGAGGCGGCGAGCTATTCTGCGCGCGCTAATACTGATACCAATTGGACGGTACAGGGAAGCGGGGACAAGCTGACGCTGGTTGGTTCGCAGCGCAAAGACCAACACGGCACATTTACTCCAAAACTGGAAGTGCGACGACCTTGATCTTCCCTACCCGCTTGTACTTGGGCTGAAAATGATTCGGAGCCGCCTTCACTGGCGGCTTCTTTTTCTGTTCATTGTCATTTCGAACGTCCACAGCCCCCTCGCCTTGACAGATCCGCTTACCGACAAGCGCTAAGCGAGCCGCCTTGCGCTCGGGCATAGCGATGCCGCGCATGTTGCTGCGAGTGAGTGCGTATCCATCCCATGCGACGGCTTGGTGCATGGGGGCTCACGTGAAGCTCCACCACTGCGCCATCGGAACAGTGCGATTGGAACAATGGTGCCGTGGTCAAGCAGTTGGATGTGCACAAAGGATTTGAAGCCGAGCAGCTGTGGGCGCGCTCTTTCGTCAATAAACGTGTGTTTCGGTTGACCTTGACGAAGGCGGCTTGTGTGAAGCGCGTTGACATTTCGCAATGCGAGCATTTGCCCAGATGCGCGTTGATCAGATGGAGCGCCGGCCGCCTTGCAGCGCAGCAGCAGTATCTTTCTCCGAGATAAGCGATGACGAAACGACAAGACGTTTGGATAGCCTTCTGCCGAGCCAGTGTATGTTTCGCCTTGTTGTTGGCGGCAGCGGTCCCCGACCGCGCGCGCGCGCAAACCGATACGCCACCGAGAACCCCGGCCCAGCTCGCGCAATTGGTGGGGCCGATTGCGCTGTATCCCGACGCACTTCTTTCTCAAATCCTGATGGCGTCCACTTATCCTCTCGAAATAGTGGCTGCAGCGCGGTGGGTTCAAGCCAACCCCGGCGTAACCGGAAAGGCGCTCGAAGATGCGATGCAGAAGCAAGCGTGGGATCCGAGCGTGAAGGCGCTTGCCGCAGTACCGCAGACCCTGCAGATGATGAATGACAAGCTCGACTGGACGCGCGACCTCGGCGACGCCTTTCTCGCTCAGCAGGATGACGTGCTCAAGGCCGTGCAGCAGCTGCGGCAGCGCGCTGACAACAGCGGCAATCTCAAGACGACCGAACAACAGAGGGTGATCAAGACGGCGGCCCCAGGCCCCGTCGAACCACCGTTGCCACCAGCAGGGACGGCATCGCAGCCGTCCACTGCGCCCGTTGGAGGTCCTGTCTACGCGATCGAATCCGTCAATCCAGACGAGTACTATGTTCCAGTGTACGATCCGGGGGTTGTCTACGGAGAATGGCCCTATCCGGGATACGCACCGTTCTCTTGGTACCCGTCAGGGTGGGTCGCGCGCGGGGCCTTCGGTTTCGCCGCGGGAGTAATTACCGGGGCCGCGATCTGGGGTGGAATAGATTGGGCGCGCAATCGGGTCCAGATCAACCCGCTGCGCTACAACAATTTCAACCGCACCAACATCGTGGACAGGAACTGGTCGCATAATCCCGCTCACCGCGGCGCAGTGCCTTATCGCGACCGCAATGTCGCGCAGCAGTACGGCAGGCCAGGACAGGCCACAAGCCGAGAAGCATTCCGTGGCAAGGCCGACGCCGGCCGGCGCGAGATGGCGCGCCAGGGCGCAGGGAACGCTGGCTCGAAGGGCGGAGCTGGGAGCCTCGCCGCAGGAGCCGCGGCGGGCGCCGCAGCCGGTGCCCTTGCACAACGAGGTGCCGGAAACAGAGCAGGTACAGCGAACAAACCGCGCGCAGGAGCCGGGGCACAGCCGCGACAGAGCCAGACGCCCAGGCAAAACGCCCGCCCAGCTCAGCAGGGGGCCGGAAACAGGCAGACGGCGAACCAGCGACAGCAGGCGGGACGCCGACAGACCAGCGCGCCGCGCCAGCAGGTTGCACGACAACACTCCAGTCCGCGTCGTCAGACCGCCCGACCACCCTCGCAACGACAGGGTGCTGGCGCTGCTCGCAGTGCGCCCCGGTCAATGGGATCGCGCGGAGGGGGCGCTCGCGCTGGTGGCGGTGGGCGCGGAGGCGGACGGCGCTCCGATATCCGGCTCAAGCACGACATTGTGTTGCTCGGCCGTCTCAACAATGGCTTAGGTCTCTACCGATTCGTCTATGACGGCGAAGAGAAAGTCCATGTCGGGCTGATCGCACAGGAAGTTCGCACGGTCATGCCGCACGCGGTGGTTCGTGGTCGCGACGGCTATTTCCGCGTGCTGTACGAGAAGCTCGGCGTCCCCTTTCAAACCTACGAACAGTGGCTCGCTTCTGGAGCGCGCATTCCCTCCGGCTCAACAGCTACGCACTAAGTCTTCTTTAAACGCGGATCACGCGCTGAGCCCAGCTTGGCGGCTCATGGTTATCGCCTTTTCTCCCTAGCACGCTTCGTGAGGCGAGCCAGGCAGTTCCAACCAATCTCGAGAACGATCCGGTATCTCAATCTGGCCGACGGTATTTCGGTCTCCTTGCACACGGAGTTTTTTTATCGCACGCTGATAATAAGCGAGCAGATTCAAAGTGAACAGAATCGCGAGATCCTATTCTGCCGGTCAATCGTTCAGCCGCTCGAGGAGCTAATTACATGAACAAGATGATCCATTTCGCGTTTTGCGCTGGTGCGACCCTGGTCTGTGCAGCGGTACCGGCCTCGTTTAAGTGGTCGGCACAACAAACACTATTCTCTCTGGACACAGCGGAAGGCAGAGTGGGGCGACCCCTTACCGCAACGAGCGTCGCTGGGGCCGCCCGTAGAGTTAACCGACGTGCAGTCCGTAGAACGGCAGTTGGGGCCGCGGTCGTTGCCGGCGCTGCTGCTGGGGTTAGTGTCGGGTATGGCCCCGCACCTGCAGTTGCCCCCACGGGGCCTTATGGCGGTCCCGGCTATGGCTACTGCCCGGGGCCAGACCCTGAGTCCGTAGTCGTTAATCCTGTGACTGGAAGGTGGTGCAGGACCGAACCGAGCGGCTATCAGTGGTGCTATACGCCGTAGCGGCTAGCCCATCACCAAGCTCGTCCGCTCACAGTGGCAGCCTCGCAAACTGAGTGGGGATGTAACGGATAGCTCGAAGTGATACCCCGGCAGTGAAGCTGGTGCAGATCGTCCGCAACAACTTCACCTGCCGCGACGTGGCGCTGCCCCGGCGTCACGGCGTGACTCAGGCCCTCCTCCTCCAAGTCGCTTTGTCGGCGCTGGTCGGGCACCGGACGATCACGGCCGTGGAAGCCAATCTGGTCCGACGGCTTGGCAGAGGCCGTGTGCGGCTCCTGCGCTCTGGCATCTTCCTCCCGCAACATACTTAAGCGCTAACACCGCGGCGAGCCTCAGACCTCAAAAGCCATCGCGGAACGCTACCAGCGTGCCCCCCATCCGGTGAAGGTGAACGCCCCGAAATAGCCGGTGCCGCCATAGGGGCCATAAGCCCCATAGAGGGGACCACAGGAGTAACGGTCAGGGCAGACGCGTCTGCAGTTGACGCCGCAGGGCGCGTACGGCCCACAGTGAGGCCCGCGACAGACCTGCACCCGCTTCGCGCGCACCACTGGCACCCCGTCGGCGGCCGCCGGACTGCTCAGCTGCGTGCCGACAAGCACCAGCAGGGCTGCCAATGTCCAAACTGTCTTGCGCATGTGCGCTCTCCGTGCACCGGTGACCTATGCTTACACGGGGACCGTGGGGCCGCACAGCTGCCCAGGTGGGAAGGTGATGCCGTCCCTTACGAAAGCATGGGCGCTGTTGCACCCCGGCAACGCTGCGCACGGTTCCGCAAGCGATGCACAAGCGAGTTCGCTACGAACGAGTTCGCAGGTGAGCCTGAAGCGGAAGCTTGGCGGTGTCGGCGACGCAGAGACGTTTGTCGCAGCGCTCGCGCACCCCTGACCAGCCATTGCACGGGTCGACAAATCCATCTCTAGGCCGATGGAACTTTTGCCTCCTTCTCGCGTTGACACTCCAGGATCGGGGGATCAATGCGGAATCACTCGTTTATAGCGGCCGGCCTTTGCTTGGCTATCTCCTTAGCTGTACTGTGCATCGGGCTGAAAATATCGGCCACGCCGGCCTGGCCAGCAAGCGATCCAGTTCTGCAAAACATCAACCGCACGTTGAAAGGTGATCGGTCGCCTTTGCTCCCTCCCCGGACAGGCGAGCTAACCGCAACTAGCTTTCCAGATGATACCGTTGTTATTCCGGAATTACTTGATGGATGCGAGGCTGTAATTAGTTCTATCGGACACTCTGCGCTAGCGCGGGTGGCAGGAAGTTGTCTGTCCTAGGCGAAAAATCGAAAAGGCGGACCGTTGGCCGCTCTGGCTCTGCAACGTAGACCGCAGGCGCTCTTTTCGGGCGAAGATTGCACTTTATTCGTTTGCCCAATTGCGTTGCCATGGGGAGCGTGAGCAGTCGTTGCTGGCATAGCGTGATGTCCGTCAGCGCGCCGCTTGATAGGTGGGCGACGTACGCCAAAGGCGGTCCATCTTCCTTCGGGCTGACTCTTTGGGTCGCCCAATGAAGTAACAGACCACGATGCTCGGGAGGCTTCGATGCGCGTCAGTGTTTCGGCCAAGTGACAGCCAATGGGCTGCAGATTATTTAGCGGGGTGAGCAATAATGAACCGCTTTGCCCCACCTCTCTCGCTATTTTCTTGGTCACTGCAAGGAGATCGTCAAAAAGGATTTCGTCTATTTCAAATTGGGGCCGCCCCTCCAATGATTGGTCTAACGGTCACATCTGACAGGAGAAAAGAATGAGCATTTTCGGAAACATCGTGTCGACAGTTTTCGGGCATTCGGCTGCGGCGCCAGGGGGTCCGGCCGCTAAAGGCACGCCTACAGTCGCAGGCTCTCCGTCGGCCGGAAAGCCAATGACACGGCAGCAAGTCGAGGAAATGATCGGGAAGCTCGCGGATACGCACGCCGAGCGATACAATTGGAAAGAGTCTATCGTCGATCTGATGAAGCTGCTCAAGCTCGACAGCAGCCTTGTCGCGCGTCAGCAGTTGGCGCAGGAGCTCGGCTATACTGGCGCTCGCGATGGCTCGGCAGAAATGAACATCTGGTTGCACAAGCAGGTCATTACCAAGCTTGCAGAGACCGGCGGGGTGGTGCCGACGAGTCTTCAGCATGCTTGACCAACGCCTGGAACCAAGCAGGCGCAATTGATGGCGATGCTGCGTCGTCGGACAGAGCGGCGATCGTCGAGGTGGTCGAAGCCGTGGCAGCCTCACAAGGTGCGCGGCGCGATCACTGGCGCACTCAAGAAGCTCGCACTCGACGTCACTTCCGACAGGGATGACAATCGTGGGCGCGTCTTTAGCAAGCCCTGGCTGAGCGAGCGAACAGAATCGAGCGGGAGCGAAAGGGTCGAGCTGCATTTGCGGCCCGACCCCTCAGCTCGCAGAATGTGTCGGCCCTCGAATTTGGCTTCTCCGCCCCAAGCTGTTCCGTCCGGTTGCAGAGCATGCCCAACAGCGATCGCATCCCGCTGAACGACCAAAGTTAACCGCATATGTCGTCTGCACCGTCCGAGCTTGTGATTGACGAGCGACTACCATTTCACGCTTCTGGCCGCGTTCCCCTGAGCCGTTGCCTCCCTCACATCGAGATCCCAAATAGCCTTGCCTGAACCCTGGACCATCACCCGAACGGAGAAGATCTGTGGAATACGCAACATTCCGAAAGTGGCTGACAGAACAGGGGTGTCGTTTTGATACGCAGCAAGAACAGCGCGGACACGGTCACGGATCGGTGACGATTCATCGGGAAGGGCGAACCGCCACGCTGCCACTCGTCGGCTCGAGCCATGAGCTCGATCCCAATTCGCTGCATCAGGTGTGCGATGCGCTCGGGTTACGCCGGTCCGATCTCCCCAGGGCCAAAGGCCATAGTAAGGAATGAAACGGCATCAGTTATGCGTGTCACACACATCACTGAAGTCCTGACCAACGGCGCCGCTGGTGGCAACCTGATCGAGCGTGACGGTTTCCGCAAAGCTCCGTTCTAAAAGCCGCGTTGAGCGGATGCAGCGGATCGACATCCTCTGAACTCGTCGTCGGAGTTGCGGGCAGCACTACGGCGCGCGGCTGGGCCGTGGCGGCCTTTCGTCAACGGCTAGCACCAGACTTTAGCCACCGTGAGTCCGACGCGGCGGGACTTGCCACGGGTGAGTGACGCGCGATCTCCTACCTCTGGACCAAGGCTTCCCACGCTTGGTCGAATTCGGCACGCCACTCTGCGCGTCTGGTCGCCACGGATTGGTCCTTGAGGCGCCGTTGCGTTTGCCGCAGCTTGGTAACAGCATGCGTCCATCCTCGGTTGGCGCCGTTATGGCCGGGGTGGTGCATAGCAGCAGGATGCTGTGCCACGGACGTGGCGTTAACTTTCTGAGCCCCACACCGATCACTGGTAAAGACAGTCCGTTCCTCCACATCACCGCAAGTCGCGCAGCGCCAAGTCTGGTGCTCGAAGCCTTGCACGAGCATTGTCGTACGCGCGACGGCCTGCGTTAACTGCATCTCTAGACCGCATGTCAGACACAGCATCGCGAGACCTCAAGGGCAATGACACTTAGCGATCGGCTAGTCGCAACGAAGGTTATCCGCCCGGACGCGGTCTTCCAATTGCAGCGATGCCACACAGGGTCGAAATCGACGAGCGAACCGGATTGATTCGATCCCGGCCGGGTTGGGACCGCCCATGACTTCCATCAGATGCAAGGAAGATCAGAAAAAGAAAAGCTTTGCTGGCCCAAATCAGCGCCGCCTTACTTCGTCACCAACCATGGACGACTCCAAAATCGGTAGACCCGCCAATGCCAGTTCTCGACCAGGAACCCAAATTCCAGCCACTCCTTGGCCCAATCGCGCCTCCCGGAAGTTCGCAGTGGCAGAAGTCCCACTCAGGCAGTCGCAGGTTCATCTTCGCTGGTGAGCAGGAGACCAGCGGTGCGCTTGACCCGTTCTATTCGTCTGGCGATGACGTCGAGGCGCTCAGGCTCACGCGGGCTGCCAATCTCCAGTGCGGCACAGAGAATCTCGACTGCGTGACGATAGACCGTCTCGGCGTGACGTTCGCCGTCGAGGGATGCAATGTCGCGTATCGCCGAGAAAGTGCAGAGCACGGCCTCGGTCGCGTGGCCGCGGCGTAGCTGCGCGGCTGCATCATCTGTGTGCTCGAGGGCCGAGAGCAGGCCATGATCAAACGCCCGCTGCTCGCCCATGCGCAACTCGCGTGCGATCTCGACGACGCTGGCGCGCGTGCGGGGAGACCGAGCGCGGCGCGCAAGATCACTAAACCCGGCACGCTCAAGCGCCGGCACGATGATATCTACAATCGTCCGCTGCAGCATCAGCTCCACTCGCTCAAGCTCCACCTCTGCTGTGTTTGCGGTTGCCGCGAACCGCGTAACGAGTGGCTTCAGCAGCTCCTGGCGCAGCTCGCGTTCGAGTGTATCGTTGAGACAGAGTGCAAACATGCTGAGCGGCCGCGAGAACGTCACCGGCATGTCATGCACGGAATAGACTGGGCGATATGGGTAGCCAGCCGCAACCACTGCTACCTCATTGACGCAGGTTCCCCCGTCCGGTCCGGGAAATTCGTGGCAGCCGCGCAAGAGCTTCCAGTTCAGCGCGCGCTCGAACTCATCCATATTCATTTGCATAGTTTCCTGCAGCAACATCCAGAGTTTGCTGGCTTATAATGAAGAGAACATCTCACCCGACTATTTAACGACCACCGAAACACGAGCGGCAGAGAGTAAGAATTTGTCCATATCTCCTGCCGCCCTTGTGAATGACATAGGGCGACCGCGGCCGATTACACCCCCCGCGCTCGGGTGACGCACTTTCTTGCTGGTCGGCGCCGCAGGAGCGCGTGGAAGGTCGTTGTAGTACACCGCGGTGCGCGTAGCGGAACTCGCGCGCTATGCGGGGCTCATGCAAGCGGATGGCGGCTGCAGCCTAACGATTCAAGCGCCGCCTGGAGCTCTGTAGGCCGGCCGACGTCAATATGAGTATACGTCAGCCGCGGAGTGGATGCGCATAGTATGTGAACGTCTGATTGTTTCGGACCGATGAAAAGGATCGGCCGGCGCGACGCTATGCAGCCATACACCTTGGACGGGAGGACATACCCCGCGAATTCAGGGCGCAGGGTGATCAAATGAGCGTCGGCGGTCACCAGGAGATTTGGCAGCTGTTCGAGGGGAACAAGCTTTTGACGATAATAGGGCAAACCTTCTTGACGGAGCCTCGCATCGATCTCCTCGGCGCCCGACCCGGTCGCATTAAGCCAAAGCATGACGGAGCCGGATCCATCCTTATAATGCCGCCGGTAGCCCTCGAAGAAGGTATCCATCTCGTGCGCAACCCCCCAGTTTCCGGAGTAAAGCAGGAGTTTGCGTCCGCCAAGCTCGGGAGGCCGAGGCAACGGTGTTGTTTCGGCAGATACAAGAACGGGAGAACTGTCGCGACGAAGCGTGATACGCTGTGGGTCAACGCCACAGCCGATCAGTCGAGCACGCATATCCTCACCAATGACTTCAAACGCATCCACACGGCGCCGGAGCCAGTTTGTTACCCTAAGAAAAATTTCAAGCAGTACACTGCGTTTCTTTACGGCCGCTATGATGCATTCCGGATAAAAATCTGTGATGCGATAAACCAGCTTTTTCCGAAGTAATAAGTTCGCCGGAATCAGAAAATGCAATAAAAAGGGTGGCGAACCTAGAAACCGAATGGTGTTTGCACGCCGCATGTGCATCCATGCGGCGCGCAGCAGGACAACGTTTGTGCCGAAGGTCCAGATGAGCCTCTTGGCCCAGCTGTTCCGGTTGAAATGGCTCCGGAGCACGGAAACGATTGCAACAGATCCAGAGCCGCACTTGCGGACGTGATAGTCTTTTCGCGAGGAATTCAATCCGACGATGGTGACGTGAGCGCCTTTAAGTGCAAAACCCTCCGCAATTAAGATAGCATATTGGCTCACCGCACTGAATTCAGGTGGCAGCCAATCGGTGAGCTGCACGATCCGCTCGCCCGAGGCACTCGGATCATTGTATGGCGAGACGGTCACCTGCTCCGCGTTTGTGGGGCGGGCTACCAGCAGCGTACGAGCGCTCCGGAGATCCTGCTCAGGCTCACGCCGGGGCTGGTGCATCTGCGCGAGCTCGATGCGCATCACTGGAAACACTCGGGCAGGTCGTCGGTCTGGTCTGCCGCTCAATCCACTCGTAGGTCAGAGCTATCCCCTCACAGAGGGCTGCTTTGGCGCCCAATTGAGTTTTTCGCGAATGAGCCGATTGTCGGAGTTCCGCCCCCGCACCCCAGTGGGACCGGGAATGTGGCGGATCCGAACTCGCTTGTCAGCAACCTTCGAGACCAGATGGACCAAGCCATCGATCGATGTCATTTCCTCGGACCCAATGTTGACGGGCCCAGTAAAGTCAGAACGGGCTAAGCGCAGGGTGCCCTCAAGACACTCGTCGATGTAGAGGAACGAGCGGGTCTGTTTGCCGTCACCCCAGACTTCGATTTCATCGTCTTCGTTCGCCACTGCAACCTTCCGGCAAACGGCGGCCGGCGCTTTCTCCTTACCATTGTTCCAAGATCCCTCCGGACCAAAGACATTATGGTAGCGAGCTATACGACATTGCATGCCGTAATTCCGGTTGTAAGCCAGGTAGAGCCGCTCAGAAAAAAGCTTCTCCCAACCGTATTCACTATCGGGAGCTGCCGGATAGGCACTGTCCTCGCTGCACTTCGGATTGTCCGGATCTTCTTGATTATACGCGGGGTACATGCATGCGGACGAAGAGTACATAATCCGGCGTATACCTCGTTTACGGCATGTTTCCAGGACGTTGAGATTGATTGACGCGGAATTGCGCATCACGTTCGCATCATTCTCGCCTGTGAAGATGTAGCCGGCACCGCCCATGTCAGCAGCGAGTTGATAAACCTCGTCGAAGGGCCGATCGATAATTTCTGCCACATGTTGTTGATCTCTAAGGTCGCATTTGACAAAATCGTCAGCGGCGCTCGCGGAGAATTCCGGGCGTTTCAAGTCGGCGCCTCTCACCCAAAAGCCTTCCCGCTTGAGGCGCTTCACCAAATGACTGCCAATGAACCCTCCTGCCCCACACACGAGTGCCGATCTCATGTTATTCTTCTCCTTCTTGTTGTTCGGTCGCCACCGTCGTTCGCCACCGGCGTCGCGTAAGCCGGCACCCTTTGATCAAAGCTGGGCGGGCTAAGTTTCTCAATGTCTTCGTTCGTCGGCTTTGATCGACGCTCGCCAACGAGAGCAACCATGGCTGTAGCAAGCAGAATTTTGAGGTCCAGCCTGATGGATGCGTTCCGAATATACCACTCGTCGAGGTGATGCTTCTCTTCTGCGGTCAACAATTTTCCGCCATTTACCTGAGCCCATCCAGTTATTCCAGGACGGACCGTGAGTCGGACCGCTGCATTAGGCGGCTGGTCCTCCGGTAAAAGCGGACGAGGCCCGATCAGCCCCATCTCACCGATGAGAACGTTCAGGAGTTGCGGCAACTCGTCCAACCGGGTTTTTCTCAGAAAGCGCCCTAAAGTTGAAAGACGTTGCTCATCCGGAATACGACGACCCTTCCAGTCGAACGGCGGTCGAAGTGTCCTGAACTTGTAGAGCAGGAAACTCCGCCCTCCTAATCCCATTCGTTGCTGCCAGAACAACACAGGCGCTCCAACATCGACAAAGACGAGCCCCGCCGCCAGCAGGAGCAGGGGCGACAGAACGATCAGCAAAACCAAAGCCGCGTAAAAATCGAAAACGACCTTCCATCCTATATACCGACCTGGGCGCGGCAGCTCATCCGGAACAGCGCTTAACTCACCCAAAGGCTGGGCCATGCGCTGGTCCCAAAGTCCCATCAATCGCGGAATAAAATCGAGATTCAGGTTCCAATGCGCGCAAACGCGGTCAAGTTCTTTCAACGAGTTTGCAGATAGAAGGTCTGGATCACCTCCAACCAGTACGCGGTCCGCGCGGACCCCATGTATCGCATACTCGCTGATCAGTGCCTCTAAATCTTCGGGGGTCCCGACCACGGGCACCCCGCGTACCTTGCGACCGATGAACTCTGCTCTCTCGTCGAGAATACCGATGGCCCGGTGTTGTCCAGGAAGGTAGGCCTCGAGCAGTTTCAGATAAAGTGCCGTAAGCTCGCCCGCTCCGATCAGCACAATATGCTCGCTCGTGACATCCGGAACACGACGCAGCACGTTTCCTCGAAGGCCTGAAGACGACAGCTGAGGCAGCGACATGGGCGCAGCGCCTGCTTGCGAGCAAAAACCGGCTCGTGGCCGCCGATGCCAAGCTGGTCGAGGACGCCTTCGAACAGTGGTTTACCGTGTTGTCGAGCTTAGAAGCGCCGCAACCAGCCAGTACCGACGAGCTTCCCGTACCACCTAGCGGAAGCGCTGAGGAGAAGCCCAGGTCTGATGGTGTAGCAACGGCAAAGGGGAGTGACGCCCCACCGGTCGGTGCAGGTGATCGCACTCTCGATCTCGAGCAGAAGGCCTCCGGCGGCATCGACAAGAGCACCCTCGCCCTACCCGCTCCGCGCCGCTATCGCGACCGCGACCATCTGCGACATGTGGCCAAGCAAGCCTGCCTAATCTGTGGCCGCAAGCCCTCGGATGCGCATCATTTGCGGCACCTCCAGCCACGCGCGCTTGGGCGCAAGTCGAGCGACGAATTCGTGGTCCCGCTCTGCCGCATCCACCACCGCCTGGTGCACCGGGTGGGCAATGAAGCCGCCTGGTGGCAGGACGCCGGGATTAACCCAGTGAGCACCGCTCAGTCGCTGTGGAAGCAGAGCAGGTGCAAAGGTGAGCCAATCTCGCCGACACAGCCGTGCGGCGATCCACCGGAGCGCCGGGTATCGAGCCCATCGGCTGCTGCGTCCGGCCATGATGATCATGGCCGGGGCAACGCGCCATCGGCCTAGCAGCGCACCACGATGCTTCCAGAGGCGCTCACGGCCGTATTGGCGGGCCTCGAGGTTTTTCATACCTCGGGCGGCCTCGCATACGCTGATCTCAGGATCGAAAATCACCGGCAGACCTGGCCGATCCGCGGCGCGGTGTTTCGCGGCTGGCTTCGCCGTATGCATTACGAGGCAACGCGCGAAGCGCTGAGCGCTGGCACGGTTCGCGCCGCACTTGATTTGCTCGAAGCTCGCGCCCAGTTCGACGGCCCGGAGCGGGCCGTCCATCTCCGGGTCGCTGAACATGGCGGCCGCATCTATCTCGATCTCGCCAATGACCGCTGGGAGGCGGTCGAGATCGGCGCGGACGGTTGGCAGGTCATTGCCGCTCCCCTGGTGCGGTTTTCCCGGCGCCCGGGCATGCTGGCGCTGCCCCGCCCCGAGCGCGGAGGGTCAATCGAGGACCTCGCTTCGTTACTCAACCTGCAGAGCCGCACTGACTTCGTGCTCCTAGTGTCTTGGCTGTTCGCAGCGTTTCGGGGCGTAGGTCCTTACCCGCTGCTAGCCATCTCGGGCGAGCAGGGCTCGGCCAAGACGACACTCTCAAAACTGCTCAGAGCCTTGGTCGACCCGAACATGGCGCCTGTACGGGCGCTCTCCCGCGATCAGCGCGAGCTTATGATCGCTGCCAATAACGGGCATCTGCTTGCCTTCGACAATCTTTCTGCTGTGCCGGCCGGACTCTCCGATGCGCTTTGCCGGCTCGCAAGCGGCGGCAGCTTCGCCGTTCGGCAGCTTTATACTGATGATGACGAGGTGCTGTTCGACGCGGCGCGCCCCATCCTCTTGAATGGCATTGAGGACATCATCGGCCGGGCCGATTTGGCCGATCGCGCGATCTTTCTAAACCTTGGGCCGATCCCCGAGGAGGAGCGTCGAGCCGAGTCCGAGCTCTGGCGCGACTTCGAGCTGAAGCGACCGTACATCCTCGGCGTCCTTTTCGATGCGGTTGCGCGCGGCTTGCAGGAGCTGTCCAGGGTGCAGCTGAAGGTGCTGCCACGCATGGCGGACTTCGCCGTCTGGGCCACGGCATGCGAGACGGCGCTATGGCCCGGCCACACCTTCATTCACGCCTACGAGTGCAATCGCAAGGACGCCATCAATCATGCCGTCGAGGCTGACCCAGTGGCCTCCTATGTGCGCAAAATGATGGCCGAGCGGAATTCATGGGAAGGTAGCGCGGGCAGGCTGCAGCGCGAGGGCGCCGCGCTTGCCATTGCCGGCTGGCCGGCGAACGCCCGCGTTTTGGCTGGGCGGCTGCGACGGGCGCAGACCTGCCTGCGCGCGCTCGGGATGGAAATCACATTCAGTCGTGAAGGACACGACGGCAGCAGGATCATCTGCATTAGGAGACCAGCGGCAGCCAGCGTCACCCAGCAGACACCTGGCCGTGACGAAAATCAACACCGACTGCGGAAGAGCTCGCCTTCCGCGAGAGTGAAAACTGAAGCCGGCATTTGGTGAGCCGTCAGCACTGAAGTGTCGCGCACGGGTTGTTGTGGATCAGAGTGACTGCAGGAACAGCGATCGTGCTGAGGACAGCCGCGCTTAGCTTTCCAGCCCGCCGTTTAACTCCAAGCACGCTATCAAAGCTTACGGGGCAATCCGTGCTGACGCTGCTGACGCAAATGCACAAGCCACTCCGATTGCATGATTGGCGGTTTAGATCTGCGGTTAGCAGGGATCTATGAAGCGGAAACAACGATCTATTCCTAGAGCATCACAGCCGGCCGGCAAGTCGCCTGTGCCGGTCGCGAACATAAACGAAGCGACTGCGCGAAACCCGTCCTTCAACATCCCCGGCAACTGGATTAACGAAACAGGAAAGAGCGGCGGCTGCTTATTAGGTATCGTGGGAACAGCTAAGCTGCCGAAGTGAGTAGGTGAAAGCACTTCTCACTTCAAGGCCGTCGAGCGAATTGCTGATGCAAGTGCGGAGCAATCAGCCGCAAGGATGCGCAGGTGCGCAGGCTCACGAGCGTTTCTAATCCCCCTGCAACCACGCTCTGGCGCATAACTCGCTCTTAGCGCATTGCTGATCTTAGCCGATCATCACATCAGGCAGGGTGGCCATTCATGCATGGCAACCGTGGTTCGCAGGCCAACAAGTTCAACCTGCTCCGCTTGGCTCAACGCTTTTGGTGAGTTTTCGAGTGCGCGCAACCGGGCGACCTCCCGGGCATGTTGCCGTTGCTCGTGAGCGAGAAGTCGCGCGATCGCTTGTGCCTGCTCACGCGTTTCAGCGGCGCTGAGCGGCCGCTTGAACAAAAGCGCCATCAAAAGCATCAGATCCTCAAAAGCGCCATTGTAGTCAGGGGAATAAGCCACCTTCGCAACTTGGGCGCTGATCCTATCTTTTAAAACTTGCACCCTGCGCTGTTCAGCCTTGGAGAGCGTCGCACCGCGGACGAATCGGTTTTCCCCCGTTTTCTCGCGGAAATTGTGAAGCTCTTCGTAGTCCTTAAGGATAGACGCGGCGAGGCGCGGCTCAACCTCAAAGAGCCGCACCTCCGAAACGCGGTGATCATCAACCCACCGGCGCTCTTTCCGCCCGTCGAGTTCCTTCTCGACTCGCACTAATCGCGCTCGCGTCGCAGGTGTGATGCTCATCGCGCTATGCGTCCCTGTCGCCGTCAACCTTGTGCACTTGCGCTTGCAGCACGCTCCATATTGCCTGCTGCAACTGCAGCGATGGTGTATTCGTTTTGGCGCAGTCGGCCTCGAGCGTGCCAATCCGCTCCACGACTTGCACAAGTTCGATCGCCCTCGCCTGCGTCGCAATCAGCTCCATGATGTCGCGGGCTGCGCTCGGCGACAGCTCGCCCTTGCATACCGCTTGCAGAACCGAGTCATTAGCGCTGACCACGTCGGCGGCAGTTCGGATTGGCGGGAGTTCGAAATTAACACAGGGGTCCCTTACAACGGGGTACACGCGTTCCATGACGAGTCGAATTGCAGCGGAGTCGCCATCGACGATAGCCTTGTCGAGGGCCTTTCTGCCGAGCGCTTCGGCCTGGCCCTCGAAAAGGCGCTCGAGCAGGATGGTGCTTCTATTTCTCGAGCCTTTCGGGCGCCCGGCGGCATTGCCGCTCTGTCCCCGCGCAAACGGTCGGCCGCGCCTTCCAGCGTCATCGGTAGTACTAGAACGCGTTACTCGCGGAATCCTGCGCATGTTCGCACCTCTAAAATCCTTTGCTGCAGCTCTGCTGTGCGGATAGCACGCGGCCGCAACTCCGCAAGATGCAAAGTTCCCCAGCCGTGCTCCAGAAGCAGCGCTCCGCCGTGCGCCCTGCGTGCACTGCATAACGGCTGACCATTCGCGGGACCACCGCGCCCCGATCTGCCTATTCAGCACCCCGATATTTGCGTGTAATCAATGTCAAAACGGGGAAAGAGATTGGAATCGCAGTACACGCCCGTGACGTCACACCGCGGCGCCGCGCTCTGCCGCGCAGAGCCGGTAGCGATAATCGAGCTGGTGCACCAGGATTGGTTCCAGGCGTTGCGGCAAGGCCTAGGGCGATCGTGCGCTCGCCCGCATCCTTCCTGCTTATCTGGTGGCGCGCTCTGCTGGATCCGCAGAGCCGCTGCCGAGCTCTCCATCCCACTCGGCAAGTTTCTCCGGCGTTTCAGCATCTCGCGCTGTACGCTCGAGCGCCTCGCTAACGCGAGCGCCTGCGTTCGGCCGACAAGGACCACGCGACCGTCAGGCAACGTTTTCGTATACGCCCAGAATGGCGCCACGGGTGTCGCAGGTCTGCGTCCAGCCGCGCTCGTCGCGCTTCTCCTCGGCTTCTCTGATGGCTTGGAGTGTTACCTGATGCAATTTCGGCCCCTCGTCGAAAGCGGTTCCTCAGGAACTTTTCTCCGCATCTTTATATACCAGGAAAAAAGGCGCCCGCGGCCGCGGGACCCGGCGTGGCCATCCAGCCGGAAGTGGTCGCAGTCATGCCGCGCTGAGGCATGCGCGCGGAAGCAATCCCATGTGATCAGCGCTCGTTCATGGCCTGGTCCTGGTGCTCCATGGCATCGAGCACGGCCTCCGGCTTGATATCCTGCTGGACCTCCTCGAGGTCTTCATCGACGGCCGCGCCGACGCCAAGAACGCGCGCCATTTCTGCGACCAGCTGCGCGAGCTTGGTGATCTCGTGCTCGGCGAGAAGGCTGATTTGCAGATCGAGGTCGGCTCGCTTGTCGGCCACTACCGCCATACGGTTCTGCGTGATCAGAATGAACGTCGAGAGGAAGATCGCCTCGACCGAGGCCACCATCGCCAGAACGACGAAAGACTCATCCCAGGCGGGAATCCCCGGGATCCAGTGCAGGTTTGCAACAATCCACAGACCGAATATGGCGAGGTGCACATAAACGAATGTCATGCTCCCGGTGAATCGTGTGATCGCATCGGCGATGCGGTCTTGCAGCGAGAGCGCTTCCGTTTCCTGGCGCCGACGCTCCCATAAGGCGCTAATGTTGCGCTCGACGATGCGCGTTAGGTGCTTTTGCTCCTCAACTTGCGGCCGCACGGGGAAATGGCACTCCTGCGCTCATTGCGGGACAGGACTTCAAGCGAGGAGTTGCGTGTGAGTTCCGAACGCATATCCGCCAGGGTGCCATGTGTTCGTAACGCGACTCTGCTAAACCATGGCGGCGAGGGAGAAGGGAAACAAGTTAACCGTTCCCGCGCGCAGAACACGTTCTATGTCGTTCTCGTGACTCCGCGCCGTCCACTTGCCGTTCATTGTGCCCGCCGGCGGCCTGCGACGATCCAGGGTCGACAAGGCGCAGCGGATCGGATCAAACGTTCTGACGGGATGGTTGGAACTCTCAAATGCGCATCGCGATGATCGGTACCGGCTATGTGGGGCTCGTGTCGGGAGCCTGCTTTGCCGATTTCGGGCACGAGGTGACCTGCGTCGACAAGGACGCGGAAAAGGTGACCGCGTTGCAACGGGGCGAGATTCCGCTTTACGAGCCCGATCTCGATCGCATGGTCCGCACGAACTCGAAGGTGGGACGGCTGCATTTCACCACCGACCTTGCCGGGCCGACAGCCGGGGCGGAAGCTGTGTTCATTGCCGTCGGCACGCCTTCGCGCCGCGGGGACGGCTACGCTGATCTGTCTTATGTGTTCGCCGCCACGCGAGAGATCGCCGCGGCGCTCGATGGCTTCACCGTCATCATCACCAAATCGACCGTGCCGGTCGGGACCGGCGACGAGATCGAGCGAGTGCTGCGCGACGAGCGGCCGAACGCCGAGTTCGCCGTCGTCTCGAACCCCGAGTTCCTGCGCGAGGGCGCGGCAATTCGCGACTTCAAACA